>JBMZBJ010000001.1:0-128854 GCA_049612225.1 Porticoccaceae bacterium
TTTCGGGGGTTTGTTATTTTGGCGGAGAGAGAGGGATTCGAACCCTCGATACGCTGTTAACGCATACACACTTTCCAGGCGTGCTCCTTCAGCCACTCGGACACCTCTCCTAGACTGTTACTGCACTTAATTTTAATCCCACTGGATGCCGTGGGTAGGGCTGATTAAGCACAGTTAATCACTGTCATACTGGTTTCTAGGCAGTGATTAATAAGGGCCGGAACTTTACACAACCCAGTGTTTAAAAGCAATGCAAACAGCGAGACAAAACTCTGTCTCTGTGGGGGCCTGATATTGGGTGCAGTACTGAATCAATCACTCATAATCAGCGATCGACGGACAGGAGCAAACCAGATTGCGATCACCGAAGACATTATCCAATCGCCCCACTGGCGGCCAATATTTGTTTTCCAGTGTCGATTTCGATGGGTAGGCGGCCAACTGGCGGCTGTAACCTCGCTGCCAATCATCTGCAGTAACTACGGCCGCAGTATGGGGGGCACCCACCAAGGGATTGTCTTCGATAGAGAAAGTGCCCTGATCCACCTGCTGAATTTCCTCAGCGATGGCGATCATCGCGTCGCAGAAGCGGTCAATTTCCTGTTTGGATTCACTCTCGGTGGGCTCGATCATCAGGGTTCCAGCCACGGGAAATGACATAGTCGGGGCATGAAAACCATAGTCGATCAGACGCTTGGCAATATCATCGACACTAATACCTGTGTCGGTCTTGATATCTCTGGTATCGATAATACATTCGTGAGCCACGCGGCCGTCGGCACCAGTAAATAAAATAGCGTAGTGGTATTGAAGGCGCTGGGCTATATAGTTGGCATTGAGAATCGCCACTTGAGTTGCCTGCTTAAGCCCCTCGGCGCCCATCATCCGCAGGTACATCCAGGTAATCGGCAGAATGCTCGCACTACCAAAGGGCGCGGCAGATATCAGCCCCCCTGTTCTCTGGCCATCACTGGAATCCTTGGGCAGAAAGGCCGCCAAGTGGCTGCCAACTGCAACCGGCCCAACGCCGGGACCACCGCCGCCGTGAGGGATACAGAAGGTCTTATGGAGGTTGAGATGGGAGACATCGCCGCCAAATTTACCCGGCTTGCAGACTCCAACCATGGCATTGAGGTTGGCGCCATCGATATATACTTGGCCGCCGTGATCGTGGACAATTTCACAAACTGTGGCTATATGCTCTTCAAACACCCCGTGAGTCGAGGGGTAAGTGACCATAATGGCGGCCAATTTATCCCTGTGCTCGGCAGCTTTAACCTGCAGATCCTCAAGATCAATATTGCCTTGATCATCACAGCCCACCACCACTACATCCATACCGCACATCTGCGCCGATGCCGGATTGGTGCCATGGGCAGAGCTGGGAATTAGACATACCTTACGCTGGGTGTCTCCGCGACTTTGGTGATAAGCCCGAATGGCCAACAGACCGGCATATTCACCCTGGGAGCCGGCATTGGGCTGCAGTGACATGGCATCGTAGCCAGTCACTTTGCACAACATAGACTCCAACTGTGTAATCATGGCCTGATAGCCCAAGGTCTGCTCAGCCGGCGCAAAGGGATGAATATTGGCAAACTCCGGCCAGGTAATCGGCAGCATCTCTGCGGTGGCATTGAGCTTCATGGTGCAGGAGCCCAGAGGAATCATACTGCGGTCAAGAGCAATATCTTTATCCGACAGCTTGCGGATATACCTGAGTATTTCGGTTTCCGAATGATGGCAGTTAAACACTGGTTGACTCAGATACGCATCGGTGCGTATCAGGTTGCCAGGCAGATTTTGAGAGAGTTCCTGGGACAACTGATGGGCACAGAGGCTGTGCTTGCCGAGGACAATATCCCAAAGTTGAGCAATATCCTCCGGCTGCGTGGTCTCATCGATAGCGATTCCCAGGTGGTCGGCATCGATCTGCCGCAGATTGACGCCGGCACTTTGGGCACGGTCGAGTATTTTCTGGGTGTTGCCGCCGGTTTCAAGAGTTAAGGTATCAAACCAACTGGAATTGGTTAATTTTTGGTTGTGTTGGGCAAGTCCCTCGGCCAACACTGTGGTCAATAGATGCACACGATGGGCGATTCGCGCAAGTCCCTGTGGCCCATGATAGACCGCGTACATACTGGCAATAACCGCCAGTAGCACCTGGGCGGTACAGATATTGGAGGTGGCCTTCTCGCGGCGTATATGCTGCTCTCGCGTCTGCAGGGCCAATCTGTAGGCCGGATTGCCGGCGGCGTCCTGAGACAGCCCCACCAAGCGGCCGGGCAAATTGCGCTTGTAGGCCTCTTTAGTAGCCATATAGCCGGCATGGGGGCCACCATAACCCATGGGTACGCCAAACCGCTGAGTGGATCCCACTGCGATATCTGCACCCAGTGATCCCGGTGATTGCAAAAGGGTAAGGCTGAGAATATCTGCCGCCATAACCACCTTACCCTTATGCTGCTGAACGCTCTCAATCACCTGTCGATAATCGCGAATCTCGCCGCTGGCACCGGGATATTGGAGCAGTAGACCAAACACCTCGCCATCGCAGTCTTCGGGCCTGCCCACTTCAAGCTGAATACCCAGTGGCTCGGCTCTGGTTGCCAGAATTTCTATGGTCTGAGGCAGACAGTCGCTGTCAACATAAAACCGCGGTGATTTGGAGCGCGACACCCGCTGACAGAGCGCCATGGCCTCAGCGGCGGCTGTACCCTCATCGAGCATCGAAGCATTGGCAATTTCCAGACCGGTGAGATCGGCAATCATCGTCTGGAAGTTAAATAGCGCCTCCAATCGACCCTGCGAGATCTCCGGCTGATAGGGTGTATAGGCGGTGTACCATGCCGGATTTTCTAGAATATTGCGCTGGACAACATTGGGGGTCAGGGTTCCGTAGTAACCCTGACCTATATAATTTTTAAAAATCTGATTTTGTTTAGCAATTTGCCGCAATTCTTCCAGTGCCTGAGCCTCAGTACAGCTGGCTTGAAGATCCAGAGACTCGAGATTGATGATTGACTGCGGAACCACCTGATCGATTAGCTGTTGCAAATTGCTACAGCCCAGTGCACTGAGCATCGCCTGCTGATCTTGCAAGTCTGGCCCAATATGGCGGGAGACAAATTCGTCTGCGTTAAGCAGCTGATCGAGGTTGCGTTTCTGTTGTAACATCAATGGGCTCCAATAAGTTTAAACAGTCGTCTGTAATCTGGTCGTTTTCTAACCAACTAGTTGCGTTGATAGTTATGGGGCACTAGCGGCATTGCCGCCACCCTGATCTCTCTCGGTTTGCCTCGCACCATGGCCCTGAGTTCAGTGCCCAGTGCCGCCGATTCGGCGCTGACATAGCCCATGGCAATCGGTCGTTGCAGACTGGGGGCAAAGCCGCCACTGGTAATGCTGCCAACCGTCTCTCCAGCGAGATTGACAATCTCTGCGCCCTCGCGCACTGGCGCGCGTCCACCCACTTCAAAGGCCACGCGTTTTTTGGCTGCCCCCTTGGCGATTTGCGGCAAGATAGTCTCAGCACCTAAAAATCCACCGGCTTTGCTTCCTCCCTGGCGACGGGATTTACTGATACTCCAAGTGAGGCCGGCCTCAACTGGCGTAGTCTGCTGATCTAGATCATGGCCGTAGAGACACAGACCGGCTTCCAGACGCAGCGAATCCCGGGCACCTAGACCAATCCACTGCACCGAATCATAGGCCAGCAGTTGATCAGCTAGCGCTTGGCAATGCTTGGCATCGACGGAAATTTCAAACCCATCTTCGCCGGTATAACCGGAACGGGTGATATAACAGTCGATGTCCTGCACATTGAATCTACCGCCCTGCATAAAGCGCAATTCGCTGACTTTAGGTGCTAACTGGGTGAGAACTGCCGCGGCCTTGGGGCCCTGTAGTGCCAGTAGTCCACGACCACTGAGATGTTGGATCTCGGCATCCGGCATATGCTGACGCAAATGGTTGATATCCTGCTCAACACAGGCGGCATTGACCACCACAAAAAAGCGCTGACTGTCCCAGCGGGTGATAATCAGATCGTCCAGAATCCCGCCCTGCTCATTGGTCAGTAGGCCATAGGATTGTCGATCGACCCCGAGATTGTCTAGATCAATGGGAATTAATCGCTCCAGACCGCGCTGGGCACCCTCACCGGAGATCACTAACTGCCCCATATGGGAGACATCAAACAGTCCGGCATTGGACCTGGTGTGCAAATGTTCTTCCATAATACCCAGGGGATAATGTACCGGCATTGAGTAGCCGGCAAAGGGCACCATCTTAGCGCCCTGTACTAGATGATAGGGGTGAAAAACGGTGCGGTGGTGATCAGTGGAACTAGACATTAATTATCGGCTGACACAGATTAAAAGCTAATAATACGGCGGTAAATGAAATTAGTTAAATTAATAGATATAATAAGATCATAAATATTTTAAATGCCTTTTAAAGAGATCTAAATCCTAGAAATTGGAAGCAACCGCATGAAAAATCTACCCATGGAATTGCTGCGCGCCTTTGTCACGGTAGTGCAATTTGACAGCTTTACCAAAGCGGGTGAACTGCTGGGCAGATCGCAACCTGCCGTCAGCTTGCAGATCCGGCGCTTGGAACAGTTGGTGGATGCCAGCTTGCTGATTCGAGAGGGAAAAAATATCCATCTCACCGATGCCGGACAGCAATTCTACGACTACGCCACTCAAATACTCTCACTCAACGATTTGGCGGTCAGTCAGTTTGCCAAGAGCAGTGTTGCCGGCAAGGTCCGGCTGGGTATTCCCAGTGAGTTTGCCACAGTGCTGCTTCCCAAGATTGTCGGCCGCTTTGCCAAGGCCTACCCCAATGTGACATTGGAGGTAAACTGTGAACTGAGCAAAAACCTGCTATCCAAGGCCGGCCGTGCCAATCATGATATTGTGCTGGCACTGGAAAACAATCCCGACCAAGCCTCCAACACCCAGGTTAAAATCGACCGCCTAGTCTGGGTTTCAAGCGCTAATTACGAAGCTCAAAAGTCTTCCAAGGTGCCGCTGATCGTCGCGCCAGAGGGCTGTATCTATCGGCAGCGGGCCACTGGTGTGCTGAGTAAAATTAAGCAGCCCTGGCAGATTGTCTACAACATCCCAGATCTCACCGGGATCCAACAGGCGATTCAAGAGGGTCTGGGGGTCACTGTGCTAGCCGCGAGCACTGTGCCACAGAATCTTAAAGTACTGCCCACCTCAGAGCGCTTTCCCGACCTGGGTCGCGTGGGTATCAGCCTGTCAGTTGTCAATCACAAGAGCAGTGATCAGGCGGTGCATCTGTTGGCGGAATCTCTTCGCACTGGGCTTGCCTAGCAGCAACTTACTGGATGCATCACCGAAACTAGAGCGAACGCACTACTGTCGTACATGACGATACTGCAGCGGCGGCCTGTCCAGCCAGGTACTTCTGAAGGGGTTAATATCCAAACCACCGCGGCGAGTATAGCGGGCATAGACGGAGAGTTTTTCGGGATTGCATGCTGCTTGAATATGGGTAAATAGCGATTCAACACACTGTTCGTGAAAATCCTGATGCTGACGATAAGAGATAAGGTATGCAAGCAACCCACAGGCGTCTATTTTTGGTCCCTGATAGCTAATATAGACCGAGGCCCAATCCGGTTGATTAGTCACTGGACAGTTGGTCTTGAGCAGATGGGAGTACAGGGTTTGCTCGACAATAGTATCTGGGTCAGCCCGCAGCAATTGTGGGTTTGGCTGATAGGTTTCAATCGACACCGGATAATCATCAATACAGTGCCCATCGGGCTCTGAGATGGGCTTAAAACCATGGTATTCGGCAATTTGATAGAGAATCACCTCAACCTGAGTACCTGCGGCTGAGGACAAGTCGTTGCTAAGCTGTTGTTGCACCTGCTCCTGAGATGCGAACTGCGTCTGAATAAACGAATTTAAATAGAGCTTCAGTGACTTAGACTCGATTATAAACTCGCTGGTACAGGGAACCATAAACTCCCCTATGGCGATCTGCGGCAGGCCATCGGCGTTCAACCAAGAAATTTCGTAGGCTGTCCAAAGATCCACACCTCTAAACGGCAATTCATCTCTGCCATTTTTATCCTGACGCGCCTTAGTTCTGGGTATTGGATACAACAGACTGGGGTCATAACGATCAGTGTAGCTAGTCTCTCGACCTAGCTGAGTATCCCTGTAGTCAGCCATTAGCTTCGCAACCTCGATCCTTTCTCCAACAGATACAGCGCTACCGCAAATAACAGCAGGGAGAAAAGTGCCACCATGGAAAATGACCAGACAATGTTGATATCGGTGATACCGACCATACCGTAGCGGAAGGCATTGACCATATAGAGTATGGGATTAAACAGCGAAACCGTGCGCCACAATTCTCCCAACAGGTCTATGGAGTAGAACACGCCACCGAGATAGATCAGCGGCGTAAGCACAAAGGTCGGGATTATTGAGATATCATCAAAACTGTTGGCAAAAATTGCGTTGATTAACCCTGCCAGCGAGAACATCAATGAGGTCATTAGCACAATACCCACCGTCACTCCCAAGCTGTGCAGGCTAAAGTCGGCAAAGTACAGCGACAACAGCGTGACAATCAGCCCTACTCCCAGCCCCCGGCACATACCGCCCACCACATAGCCTAGTAAAATGATCCAGTTAGGTGTCGGCGAAACCAATAACTCCTCGATATTGCGCTGAAACTTGGAGCCAAAAAATGACGAAACGACATTGGAGTAGGAGTTGGTAATCACTGACATCATAATCAGACCAGGCGCCACAAATTGAATATAGGGAAGCGCTGACATCTCGCCAATTCGCGAACCGATCAGCTTGCCGAAGATAACAAAGTACAGCACGATGGTAATCACCGGTGGCACCAATGTCTGCGGCCAAATACGCATAAAGCGGCGCACTTCACGGCGTACAATAGTCACAAATGCAATCCATTTTTGCTGATTATCCATTGTGTGCACCCCCTTTATCTGCCTCAGTAGTAGTCAAATTTTTCTCAACCATATCCAGAAATAACTCCTCAAGGCGATTGACCTTATTGCGCAGGCTAACCACATAGAGCCCCTGATCCGTCAGCGCCTGGAATAATCCATTTAAAGATTTACCCTTCTCGACACTGACCTCTAGCGTGGTGCTATCTAACATAGTTAACGGATAGCCGTTGACCTCGGGGCAGATGGTAATTTTTTGTTTTAAATCAAGAATAAAGGTCTCTTTGTTAAGCTGCTTTAACAACTCCCTAACGCTAGTATTTTGAATAATTTTTCCCTGATCAATAATCGCCACATTACGGCATAGACTCTCCGCTTCCTCCAAGTAATGGGTGGTCAGAATAATCGTGGTACCCTGCTGATTGATTTCTTTGAGGAATGCCCACATGGAGCGCCGCAGCTCTATATCCACCCCAGCTGTGGGCTCATCCAGAACTAGCAACTTGGGCTGATGAATTAGCGCTCGAGCGATCATCAGGCGGCGCTTCATACCCCCAGAGAGATTTCTCGAGGCGACATCGCGCTTGTCCCACAAACCCAGTTGCCTGAGATATTTTTCCGCACGACTAGTAGCAATCTCTACCGGTATACCATAGTAACCGGCTTGGGTGACCAATATATCGATGGGCTTTTCAAACTGATTGAAATTAAACTCCTGAGGAACAACCCCGACAAATTGCTTTGCCCCGCTAAAGTCTTGGTCTATATCCTTGCCAAAGATGCTCACTTTTCCGCTGGATTTACGAATCAAGGAGCAGATAACCCCTATGGTCGTGGATTTACCCGCCCCGTTGGGCCCCAATAGGGCAAAGAAATCACCGGGAGCAACCCTTAGATCCACGTTTTTTAAGGCTTCGAATTGGTTGCCATAGGTCTTATTGAGGCCGGTGATAGAGAGCGCCTGTTCCTGAGTTTCTTTCAACTTGATGCCTGCAGTGATGTTAAATTTACGAAGTCTCTATTGTATCTTGCAATGTCTTCAGTGTCCGTCTTTTGCAGTTATTTCTAGTGACTCAAACCAGCTAGAGGCATAATAGTGCTAAAATTAAAGAAGCGCTTTAAGCTAACCTTTAAAAACGCTCATAAAAATTAATTAAGCTCCATCCTATGCCACGAAGATTTATCCGCCGTTATCTGCCTGATATAGACAAGCTTTTAGCCAAGCCAGCTATGGCATGGGCCAGATCAATTGCTGCCGATAGCAATCTTTTGCACCTAAATCGCCAATCGGTATCACTGGCGGTGGCCATCGGCATTTTTTGTGCGTTTATCCCACTACCCGGGCAGACATTAATTGCTATTTTTTTATGCTACCAATTGCGTGCTAATCTAGTTCTAGGTGTTGTATTTATCTGGATCAGCAACCCCATCACTATCCCCCCAATGTTCTACCTCACCTATCAGCTGGGCGCTCTAATACTGGGGACTGAGCCACTCACTTTAACTGTAGAGTTAGATTGGCAATGGTTCAAAAACCTGGGCACTGAGATTCTTATGCCGCTGTTCTTGGGGAGTCTACTGTGCGCTGCGGTTTTCTCGGTAGCTGGTTACTTTACCATCTTGTATCTATGGCGCTGGCAGGTGATCAAAAATTGGGAGCGCAGAAACCAGGCGCGAAGAAAGCAATAATCAACCGTCGTACCGCAACTCCTCCGCAGGCGCTGTCTGGCTGGCTCTGAGGGCTGGATAAATGGTTGCCAACAGCGTCAAACCAAGCGAACTGAAGGCGATCATCACCACATCGGACCAGCGCAGGTCCACCGGGATATAATCGATGGGATAAATCGCTGTATCTAAAAATTGAGCGCCAATCAGTGCCTCAAGGCCAGTAACCAGATCGCCAACCCAATAGCAACCAATCACGCCAAACAATATTCCCAGGGAAATCCCCAGCAGACCAATTAGCAGCCCCTGTACCAGAAACAATTGTAAGACCTGCCTTTCAGACAAGCCCAAAGTCTTTAAAACCGCAATATCTCGGCGTTTATCCAGCACCGACATCATTAACATAGCGACCACATTAAACGCCGCGATACCGACAATCAGGAAGATCAACAGTCCCACCAGATTACGGGATAGACGAATCGCCTGATAGAGATTGCCATGGGTTTGAAACCAATCTCGAAAACCATAGCCATTGGGCAGCCTATCAACCAAGCTATGTCCTACAGAGCGAGCATTAAATTGATCCTCAACTTGAATTCGAAATCCCTGCACAGCACTGCCGATACCCAGTATTTGCCCAACCTGCTCTAGCGAGGCTATGGCCAATAACTGATCAATTTCCGTGTGGGTGGAAAAAATGCCCCCTACCCTAAAAACGCGGATCTCTGCGCGGCGGTTGTCGGCCGATGGAAACACCAAATTGACACTGTCTCCCACCACTGTGTTAAGCATCGAAGCAATAGGTTCAGACAGCAGCAGTTCACCGGCTCTGGGAATCGCCAGATTCTGCTCGCGAAGCACAGCATTAATTCCGTCCGGTGCCGCCTCACCAGATAAACCGAGAAGCTGTATCGGTCTAGTTTGCTGTGGGGTATAGATTAACCCCTGAATCTGATTAAAGGGTGTCACCTCGCTCACCTGAGCCACACTGGCGATTTGTTGCCGATGACTCTGCCAATCACTGACAGTATCGGCATGGATCAGTTGCACATGGGGTACCACCGATAAAATATGCTGGCGCATCTCGCGATCAAAGCCATTCATCACCGACAGCACCACAATCAACAGCCCTACCCCGAGGATCAATCCAGAGATTGCCAGCGTTGAAATAAAAGACACCAGTAAACTACCGCGCCCTCCCGACGCAAAATAGCGCAGACCTATAGCAACAGGTAGAGATCGCATTAAGACTGTGACTCCAGACGCCCATTCGCCAGAGTCACAACGCGATCCTGACGCTGGGCGATTTGCAAATCGTGGGTCACTATGGCGAAGCTAATGGCAAACTCCCTATTTAAATCCTCCAGCAAATCCAGTACTGACTCGGCTGTTTTAGGGTCCAAGTTGCCGGTGGGTTCATCCATCAATACTAGGGCGGGTTTTCTAGCCAAAGCGCGGGCAATAGCCACCCGCTGGCGTTCACCACCGGATAACTCAGCCGGGCGATGATGCAATCGACTGCCAAGTCCCACTCTGCTGAGCAACTCAGAGGCCTGATCATGAGCCTCTGCTTTGGAGTCACCTCCAATCAAACAGGGCATAGCGACATTTTCCAATGCAGAAAACTCGCCGAGTAAGTGATGGAATTGATAGACAAAGCCCAAATGACGATTGCGCCATGCAGCCCTCTCGCCGGGGTTTAAATGCTGCCAATTTTTTCCGCAGACGGTCACCGAACCGGCACTAGGATCATCGATCCCCCCCAACAAATTCAGCAGCGTTGTTTTACCGGAGCCAGACACCCCGACAATCGCCAGTTTTTCGCCGCGCAAGATATCCAAGTCGACACCGCGAATAACCGCCAACGCACCCTCATCGGAGCCCTGCTGATAATCTCGAACCAATCCCCGAGCGGTTAGAATAACTGAATTATTGGTCATAGCGCAGTGCCTCTACGGGTAGAACCTGGCCAGCGCGCCAGGCGGGATAAAGGGTTGCCAAAAAACTGATAAGCGATGCCGCGACAACCACCAGCGCCACATCCATAGGCAGTATGTAGCTGGGCAGTGCGCTGATCATGTAGATAGAAGGGTCGAACAGATAATTGCCGGTTAACCCTTCAAACAGAGCGATAATATCACCAATAAACAAGGCGATTAGACAACCTGAAAGCGCACCCAGAACTATACCAAAGAATCCAATCGCGGTGCCCTGCACCACAAACAACTGGATTATCTGACCGGAGCTAGCTCCCAGGGTTCGCAGTACGGCAATCTCCTTGCGTTTATCCGACACCATCAATACCAGACTGGCAATAATATTAAACGCAGCCACCCCTATAATTACCGATAACAGCAAGCCGACGACGGTTTTTTCCATGCGCATAGCTTGGAATAAACTGCCCATCACCTGAGTCCAGGGCTGCCACCGAGATCCCTCCGAAGCGAGAGTCGAAAATTGTTCGATCAAACTATCGGCAATAAAGGCATCCTGCAACTGGATCTGCACACCCTGAAATCTATCGCCCAGTTGCAACAGCATCCGCGCATCCTGTTGATGGATAAAAGCCATCGAGGCATCGACCTGGGCCCCCACCTCAAATACGCCCACCACGCGCATTTTCTTTAACCGCGGGAATGCACCAAGCGGGGTAATAGATATTTTAGGTAGGATCAGCTCCAAACTATCGCCGATAAATACATTGAGTTTGCGGGCCACCTGACTGCCCAAGACAATACCAAATTCACCCGCCTGCAGCCGCAACAGATGACTGCCAAACAGTTGATTACCCGGATCCATGGCGATATCCCAACTAGGGTCTATACCCCGCACCATAAGGCCCTGCTGACTTGAATCACTGGCGACCATGGCAAAGGTTTGCACTAGAGGCAAAACCCCACTGACCTCTGAATCAAAGGGTGCTAAAAGCTGTTTAAATTCATCGATTTGCTGTGGGCTATAGCCCTCGGCACGAGTTACGGTAATATGAGGAAGAACCTGCAGTAGCCGCCCTTTAATCTCACGATCAAACCCATTCATTACCGACAATACGACAATCAGCGCCATCACCCCGAGGGCCATAGCGACAAAAGAGAATCCGGAAATAAATGAGAGATAGCCATTTTTGCGCTTGCTAAAGGCATAGCGCAGTCCGATAAAAAGGGAGATATTATTGCTCATGGAGGGATTAAACAGTAAAGCTAGTTAGCAGACAACTGGCAACTCCACTGCATGGCTCTAAATAAGCCTATGCTCTGCAAATCAGTCCAAATTGAGCATTAGAACCTCGTTCAAATATCAAGCCGAGAGGATTTTATTAAGTAAAAGTTTATCTAGTAGCGCGATATTGGCGGCTGAAGTATAACTAGCTGTCTTTCTTGTTAGCGGAAATCTCAGTATAAAAAGGATCAGCCCCAATCTCACTAACAGTTTCATCACATTTCATCGGATCACCACCGCAGATTTCGCAGCTGTAGTCTGGCTCACCTAAGGCGGCGGCAACACCACCGCAGGAACCGGAGATCGGCTTTTTACCGAATAGCACACCAACTGCCATAGCGGCGATTAGCGCTGCAACGAGAATAACTGCCAGTAATATCTCAATCATCCTGCTCTCCTCAATCCCTAAATAGGCTCAGCTTGCTGCATATAGGGCGCAAACTGATCGCTTTTCATATGCTCAAAGGTATCACCTCGGCCCACTAATAGATAGATCGGAATACCTAATTTATCGGCTAGGGTCCGGCTTTGCTCTGGACCCATAACTAAAAACGCCGTAGCCCAGGCATCGGCTTCGGCACAGCTGGCTGCCAACACCGTTACCGAAGCTAGGTTGTGTTGAATTGGCGAGCCGGTTCTGGGATCGAGAATATGGGAGTATCGAACGCCCTGCTGCTCAAAGTAATTGCGGTAATCGCCCGAGGTGGCAACTGACCTATCTGCCACCGAGATAATCCGGTCTACCGAGGATATTAGCGCGGGCTGCTCTATAGCAATGCGCCAGGGCTGGCCATCGGGATTTAGACCGCTGACCCGAATCTCGCCGCCAACTTCAACCAGATAGTCGGGCAGCGCCAGCATCTCCAGTAGATCTGCCACCAGATCCACCGCATAGCCTTTGGCAACCGCAGACAAATCCAGCTGCACTGGATGACGCTTGGACAGCTGCCGCTCGGCTAAAACTATATGCTGAAAACCGGTACTTTCAAGTGCCACAGAAACTTGCTGTGCAGAGGGGGCGGTATTATCTGATAGCGTTGGGCCAAATCCCCAGAGATCTACCAGAGGTCCGATAGTGGGGTCAAAGGCACCGCCACTGCGCTGCCAGATATCGCGGCTAATTTGCAGCACACGGGCAAACTCTGGAGAAATCTGCATCTGCTGACCCACCGGCAGGCGGTTAAAGCGACTCAGCTCGGAGTCCGACTTGTAGGTGGACATAGAATTATCCACCGTCGACAGCAGATCATCAATACGCTGATGCAGATCATCGGGCGCCAATTGATCGGCGACCACGGTGATCCGATAGCTGGTACCCATTTTGGTACCCTCAAGCTGAATAATTTCCGGTCTGGCGCCGCAACCCACTACTAGAGCGAGCAACAGGGTGAGAATTATTCTGTTAGCTGCACGATTGAAACTGGATGGCTTGTGGAGCCATAACAGGATGTTAGCC
This sequence comes from Porticoccaceae bacterium, assembly GCA_049612225.1. GTDB lineage: Bacteria > Pseudomonadota > Gammaproteobacteria > Pseudomonadales > Porticoccaceae > HTCC2207. The sequence goes on from JBMZBJ010000001.1 coordinate 13,311, forward strand.
ACCGAAGTCATCGAGGAGGATGTTTTCCTCTTCTACGCCCAGATCCAACAGCAATTTGACCACTGCTGAATTCATCATGGGCGGACCGCACATATAAAATTCACAGTCTTCTGGGGCCTCGTGAGACTTGAGATACTGCTCATAGAGCACATTGTGAATAAAGCCTGTGTGTCCATCCCAGTTATCTTCGGGTTGAGGGTCTGACAGCGCCAAGTGCCATTCAAAGTTCTCATTTTCCTCGGCCAGCTTGTCATATTCATCAGCGTAGAAGCACTCTCGAAGCGATCGAGCACCATACCAGAAGCTGATCTTGCGCTTGGATTTAATACGCTTTAGCTGATCGAAGATATGGGATCGCATCGGCGCCATACCTGCACCGCCGCCGACAAATATCATCTCGGCATCGGTATCTTTAGCGAAAAACTCGCCGAAGGGTCCATAGACAGGAATTTTATCACCAGGCTTTAGGCTAAATACGTAGGAGGACATCTGTCCGGGGGGGATGTCTTTACTGCCTGGAGGAGGCGTGGCAATACGGATATTGAATTTTACTATACCCTTCTCTTCCGGGTAGTTGGCCATGGAGTAGGCACGAATAATAGTGTCATCTACCTTGGACTGATGATCAAAGAAATTGAAGCGCTCCCAATCTCCCCGGTACTGCGCTTCAATATCAAAATCCGCGTAGTTGACCACGTGGGGCGGGCATTCTAACTGCACATAACCGCCTGCCCTGAAATTTACATCTTCGCCCTCGGGAAGCTTTAGGGTGAGCTCCTTGATAAAAGTGGCCACATTTTCGTTAGATTCCACAGTGCACTCCCAGCGCTGGACACCGAAGACTTCCTCGGGCACTTCGACTTTCATATCCTGCTTAACCGGTGTCTGGCAGGACAGTCGCCAACCTTCAGCGGCCTCTCTGCGAGTGAAGTGAGCCTCTTCAGTGGGCAACATCGAACCGCCGCCCTCAGCAATCACGCATTTACACTGGGCACAACTACCGCCACCACCACAGGCAGAGGGCAGGAATAGTCCAGCGTTGGAGAGGGTTTGCAACAATTTATCACCAGCGGGCACGGTGATAGTTTTTTCACCATTGATCTCAATGCTGACATCCCCAGCCGCCACCAGTTTGCTGCGAGCTACAAGAATAAATCCTACCAGCGCGATAATTACCGCGGTAAACATGGTGACGCCTAAAATAATCTCAGTTGTCATGCTTAGCTATCTCTCCAGTTATAGGTCGATGCCGCCAAACGACATAAAGCCCAGGGAAATTAAACCCACAGTGATAAATACGATGCCCAGTCCCTGCAGACCCTCGGGGATATCGCTGTATTTAAGCTTTTCGCGAATACCTGCCAGCACCGCTATCGCCAGCGCCCAAGACAGTCCGGAGCCAAAGCCGTAGACCACACTCTCAGACAGACCGTAGCCGCGCTGGGCCATCAACAGGGAGCCACCGAGAATCGCACAGTTCACCGTAATTAGCGGCAGGAACACGCCCAGGGCGTTGTACAGCGCTGGTACATACTTATCCAATACCATCTCAAGGATTTGCACCATCGCAGCAATTACGCCGATAAAGCACAGATAGACCAAAAAGCTGAGATCAACTTCAGGCAAACCGGCCCAGGACAGAGCGCCTTCGGAAAGCAAGTAGGTCAATAGTAAATTGTTGACTGGCACCGTGATGGTCTGCACCACAATAACCGCAATACCCAAGCCGATAGCGGCATCAATTTTCTTTGAAAGTGCAATAAAGGTACACATCCCCAAAAACAGACTGAGGGCTATATTGTCGATAAATACCGACCGCACTAGTAAGCTGAGATAGTACTCCATCATTTCACCTCAACTTGTTGACTATTGGAGGTGATTTTGAAATCTGGCTTCTCCACTTGATCGGGCTTCCACACTCGCAGCACCCAGATCAGCAGACCAATTAAAAAGAATGCACTGGGCGGCATCAGCATCATACCGTTGGCCACATACCAACCGCCCTCGGTGCTGACCGGCATAATTTGGTAATCCCAGAGTTTGCCAGTACCGAACAGTTCGCGGAAAAATGCCACCAACATCAGCACCGCGCTGTAGCCCAATCCATTGCCGATGCCGTCATAGAAGCTCGCCAGCGGCGGATTTTTCATGGCAAAGGCCTCGGCCCGACCCATGACGATACAGTTAGTAATAATAAGACCGACAAATACCGACAGCTGCTTACTGATTTCGTAGGCGACGGCTTTTAACACCTGATCTACCACAATTACCAGTGAGGCAATAATAATCATCTGCACAATAATGCGGATGCTGTTGGGGATATGGTTTCTGATTAGGGATACAAATAGATTGGAGAACGCAATCACGGTGGTCAGGGCCAGGCACATCACAAAGGCTACCTTCATACTGGAGGTCACTGCCAGAGCCGAACAGATACCCAGAATTTGCAGCGCGATAGGATTATTGCTAGCTATAGGCTCCAGTATAATATCTTTGGTCTTGGACATCCGCTACACCTCCCCTGCCTTTAGATTATCAATAAATGGCTTAAAGCCCTGATCGCCCAGCCAGTACCTAACCAGGTTATCGATACCCTTAGTGGTCAGGGTAGCTCCAGCCAAACCATCGATCTGCGCGTAGGATTCGGGGCGGTTCTTGTCCACCTTACCTTTAATCACATTGATCACCAATGCGCTTTGATCGTAGGCCTGCTTGCCCACCCAGCTGGATTTCCAGTTGGGATTGTCCACCTCACCGCCGAGACCCGGCGTCTCAGCGTGCTCATAAAATCCGATTCCGGCCACCGTCTGCAAGTCGGCCTCTAATGCAATAAAGCCATAGAGAGTGGACCAAAGACCATAGCCATTGATCGGCAGAATAACCTTCTCAATACCCTGAGCTGTCTCTAGGATATACACAGTTGCTAAATTAACTCGTCTTTTAATTTTTGCGGGATCCTCAGCTGTCTCCAACGCTATAGACATAGCTGGATCACTAGAGGCTTTTCGCTGGTCATAGACCGCCGGATCCACCGCGCTGCTGTAGCGGCCGGTCTGCAGATCAACCACCTTGACGCTGATCTGTTCAAATTGCGTCTCAACATCAACTCCCTGTTGCAGCAGGCCGGCCGAGGCGAGAATATTGGTTTTAAGATCCAGTAATTTGTTGGCCTGCTGGGCGGGGCGCAAGATAATTGCTGAACTGGAAACTACCACGGAGCAAACAATGCACAGCGCTAAAGCTACTTTAAAGGTTTTGGCAACAGATTCACTAGCCACGGGCGAGCCTCCTTCGTATATTTGCCTGCACCACAAAGTGATCGATCAGCGGGGCAAATAAATTGGCAAACAGAATAGCCAACATCATGCCTTCGGGGAACGCTGGGTTGACCACTCTAATCAAAATCACCATAACCCCAATTAGTATGCCGAATAGGAACTTGCCGGTGTTGGTCATGGCTGCCGAGACCGGATCAGTGGCCATAAAGATCGCGCCGAAGGCAAAGCCACCAATCACCCAGTGCCAGTAAAATGGCAGGGCAAACATGGGGTTACTGGAATCAATGCTGTTAAACAGGGTTGTCAATGCAGCCGACCCTATCAGCACACCGGCGACAATTCGCCAGGAGGCAATGCGCATGGTCAACAGCACCGCACCACCGATCAGGATTGCCAGGGTTGAAGTCTCGCCGATAGAACCCTGCACGGTGCCGATAAAGGCATCCATCCAAGAGGCGGTTTGCTGCATGGCCACCAGGCCATCGGCGGCGGCCACTGACAGCATGGTAGCACCCGTGTAGCCATCAACCGCAGTCCACACCATATCGCCGCTCATATAGGCGGGATAGGCGAAGTAGAGAAAGGCTCTGCCGGTAAGTGCCGGGTTGAGGAAGTTTTTACCGGTGCCGCCAAACACCTCCTTGCCGATCACCACACCGAAGCTGATGCCCACTGCCACCATCCACAGGGGCAAGTCGGGGGGACAGGTCAGAGCAAATAGCACCGAAGTGACAAAGAAGCCCTCATTGACTTCGTGACCGCGGATACTGGCAAACAGCACTTCCCAGAAGCCACCGACCACAAAGGTGACCATGTAGATGGGCAGAAAATAGGCTGCACCATGGACTAAGTTGTCCCAGATACTATTGGCGTCATAACCGGCCAACATGCCGATAAACAGGCCTCGCAGCCCCTCCTGACTGGCCATACCCATATCGGCCATAATGCTGTTGGCCTGAAAACCAATATTCCACATGCCGAAGAACAATGTGGGAAATGTGGCCATCCAAACAGTGATCATCACCCGCTTGAGGTCGATGTTATCGCGCACATGAGAACTGTTTTTGGTTACATCCGAAGGCTTGTAAAGGGCCGTGTCAACGGCTTCGAAAAGTGCATACCACTTTTCCCACTTGGCGCCTTTTTTGAAATTTGGCTCTAGTTTGTCGAGAAAACTGCGCATCATTGAATCAGCCCTCCTTCTCAATGCGTGTCAGGTTGTCACGCAGAATTCGTCCGTATTCATACTTGCCGACACAGACATAGGTGTAGAGGCCGACATCCTCCTCATCCAATTCCAAACAACCGAGCTTCTGTGCCATTTCGGTATCGCCGACAATCAGCGATCTCAGCAATTGAACCGGCAGTATGTCCAGCGCGGTGACATCCTCGTAGCCACCTACGGGCACCATAGCGCGCTCGCTACCATTGGTGCTCGAGGTCATATTAAAAAGCTTGTTGGTCAGTCTGGATGCAAAGATCGGCAGCGCGGAGTGCTTGTTAGTACCGGCCCGCAAGTAATGGAGAAATTGACGACTGCGATCCTCTTTAATTACAGACACCTGATTGTGGTATCTGCCGAGAAAGGCAAACTCTGCCACGGCCTTGCGACCGGATAGCACCGAGCCGGAGATCAGACGGTTATCATCGTTGGCGAGCTCGCCGATTACCAGCTGATTGAGGTTGGCACCCAGCTGAGTTCGCAATAACCGCGGCTCATTGACCTGGGGGCCCCCGAGCGCAATCACACGACTGTTGTCGATTTTCCCACTGGTGAACAACGCGCCTATGGCGATAACATCCTGATAGCCGATGGTCCACACTGTCTTGTCAACGCTGACCGGATCAATATAGTGGATATGGGTTCCCGCTAATCCAGCGGGGTGGGGACCAGAGAATTGGTGGGTATTGATGTTAGCCTGTGCAATCCCAGCAATTTTTTCGCCAACTGTCTGTGCTAGGGTGCTCTGCGAGGCCGTGCACAGATTGACCGCACCCTCAGTAAGATGGGAGATCACCCTAAGTCCGTCGATAAAATCCTGTTGACGCTCATTGATAACCACCTGTGGATCTGCCGCCAGAGGGCTGGTATCCATAGCAGTGACAAATATTGATGCCGGTGCAGCATCAATCGCTGGAATTTTTGAGTAAGGTCGCGTTCTAAAAGCTACCCACTGTCCGGAGTTGACTAGATTGTCCACCACTTGCTGTCTGGTGAGCTGGGATAGGGATTGATCATCATAGGAGACAAAGGTTTCACAATCGTCGCCCTGCAGATCGATTTCAATAGACTGAAAAACTCTGCGTGCGCCTCGGTTGATGGCGACAACCACACCTGAGGCTGGGGAGGTAAATTTAACCCCGGGATTCTTTTTGTCAGTGAACAACACTTGACCACCACTGACCTTGTCACCGACTCGCACAGCCATGGTTGGTTTCATGCCCTGATAATCAGGCCCCACAAGTGCTATTTGACTTATCTTCGGACCTGGGCAAATAGCCTGCTCTGGCTCACCTGCGATTGGCAGATCAAGTCCTCGGCGAATCTTTACCATAGAAGTTACCATTGATTAACTTATAAGGCCGCATGTTTTCAGTAGTGAAAAAATACGCCAGCGGTTGATTTTGATTTAGCTTAGCAATAGCTTTTTTACGAGCTGGATCCCAGTCCGGTTGACCGCCTCCCGAGAAGCTTAAATCAACCCCAAAGATCAGGCCGCGAGTATAATATTGTTGCCCTTCTGATTCCAGCCAGAAAGTCAAAAATAGCTATTTGTTTGTGGTTTTTTTAGCAAAAATTACTGCACTGCGACAGACTCGACGCAAAGCGGAGGCACTACCATTTGTTGCGCAGTTCTCTGAGGGCTAAAAAAACTGCCTGAGGATCAGGATTTTTCGGAAATTCTGGCACCACAAGCTTCAAGTTTTCGATAATTTCAGGATTATCCAATCTAAAAAAGCAGTTGACCTGTTTTTCAAGTCCAAGGGTAGTGACTAAGGCGCGCTTTGGATCCTGATTCTGCACTTGGCTAAGCAGTTCAGCCGCCTTTTGATTGCTGGGCTCTCTGTCTAGGGTAAAGCGCAGATTGTTAACGATATAATCATGGCCAGGATAGAGTCTCGTGGCATCTGGAAGTGCTGTTAGCTGTTCCGAAAAGGTCGCATAGAGCTCTCGAGGGTGTCCGCCATTATGGCAATTGCCAGCACCCGCATTAAACAACGTATCGCCACTGAAAAGGACCGGTGTCTGGGCGTCGGAAAACAGACAGATATGGCTCATGGTGTGCCCCGGTGTATCCAACACCCTAAACGCTACCGAACGGCCAACTTTGACTAGGGAATTTGCCTGTAGCGGGATATCGATGTGAGGAATTTTGTCTGCGGCATTGTGATGGGCTAACAACACAGCCCCAGTGGCCTCTATCAGGTCCGCATTTCCCTGTATATGATCGAAATGTTCGTGGGTATTGAGAACCTGCTTGATCTGCCAACCCTGGGTGGAAGCAACTTGCAGACACCTCTGGGAGTCTAGAGGATCTATAGCTAGGGCCTCCCCAGTTTCAGGGCAGGCCACAAGATAGTTGAAATTGCGCCAGGGATTATCGATCCAAATCTGCTCAATCAACATAGTCGACTGCCCGATCTCTGGTTAGTCCGCCTCAAGCGGATAGGTGCGCCAGACCACGCCGGCAAATTTTTCAAGACACCTGACCACTTGGCAACTGTAGCCAAACTCATTGTCGTACCAACAGTACAACACACAGTTGTTGCCATCCACAATAGTGGCTTTGGAATCCATCACACAGGCCTGTCGAGAGCCGACAAAATCAGTGGACACCGCTTCGGGAGAGAGCGTATAACCGATCTGCTGCTGCAAACTGCTGTGCAACGCCTTCTGGCGCAGAAACTCATTGAGCTCCTCAACCGTGGTATCGCGACCCAGCTGCAAATTGAGAATCGCCATCGACACATTGGGGGTTGGCACCCGAATGGCGTTACCGGTCAATTTGCCCTTCAGTTCGGGAATCGCTTTGGCCACCGCCTTGGCAGCGCCGGTAGAGGTCAAAACCATATTGAGCGGTGCGCTGCGACCGCGGCGATCGCCCTTGTGATAGTTGTCGATTAAATTTTGGTCGTTGGTATAGGCATGCACTGTCTCCACATGACCACTGTGGATACCAAACTCATCGAGAAGACATTTTAGGATGGGCACAATAGCGTTGGTTGTACAGGAGGCGGCCGAGATAATTTGTCGATCTTTAGTAATTTGATCGTCGTTGACACCGTAGACCACATTGGGAATATCGTCACCCGCCGGCGCTGTCAGCAACACCTTTGATGCACCGGGCCGCAAGTGACCGCTGAGACCAGCGCGATCTTTCCAGACTCCGGTGTTATCGACAATTAGCGCGTTGTCGATACCGTATTCTCGATAATCTATATCCTCTGGACTGCTGGCATAGATAACTTTCACTGGATTGCCATTGATCACTAGAACATTCTCATCGGCCAACACGCGGATAGTGCCTTTAAACGATCCGTGAACCGAATCGCGGCGCAATAGCGCGGCGCGCTTCTCAAGGTCATTATCCCCTTTGCCTTTGCGAATAACGATAGCGCGAAGTCGCAGTACATCGCCGCCGCCAGCTTTTTCAATCAGAATTCTGGCCACCAACCGACCAATCCGACCAAACCCGTATAGCACAACATCCTGGGGTTCCGGCAGCGGCTTGAAGTCAGAATCGACAATATCAGAAAGCTCTCGACTGACAAATTCATCGATAGATTGCTCGCCGGCCTGCTGCTGATATTTGACTACCATCTTGCCAATATCTATATGCGCGGGACCCAAGCGCAGCTTGGAGATGGCATTTATCATAGGAAAAGTATCAAATTCGGAGAGCTCATTTTGTTCCACCTGGCGAACAAAACGGTGCGCTTTCATCAGATCGATTACCGATCTGTTGACCATATTTTTTCCGTACATGTAAGTGGAGACATTGGATTGTCGGTAGAGGCCACCAATCATTGGTATCATGGACTCGGCCAGAGCTTCACGCTCTTTCCAATCTAGAAAAAAATCATCGGGGGACGGACGCTGGGTATCGCTCACTCTTCTACTCCTTGTGCTCAAGAGCGCGTATTATCGAGCAGACCTGATAGGGTTACAATGTCTATTGATCCAAATTAAATTATACAGATTATTCGTGTAACCAATTGCCGAACCTAGGTAAAATCAGCGCCAATTCTAGAGAGTACAGACTGATCCCAATTACATCCACACCTATGAAGCTACTGAATCACTCACCGGCGACCACCACCGGCCACAAAGCACACTGGGGGGAGCTCTGCATCTCCGGTCAAGCGCTGTGTATTGCCGAGAGCGCCATGGCGCATCGAGGAATTACCCTGGCAATCGCCAAAACCGCTCAGGATGCCAGCATTCTGGACAGGGCCATCAGTTTTTTTCTCGACCACAGCCGCATACCGGTAATGACATTTCCCGACTGGGAGACCCTGCCCTACGATGTGTTCTCACCACACCAAGATATTATCTCCAACCGCCTTAATTGTCTCGCCAGTTTGAGCAAGCTGGAACAGGCAGTTTTGATCGTTCCTGTAACCACTCTGATGCATCAGCTGGCACCCACAAACTTTATTGCATCGCGGATATTTAACTACAATCTGGGTGATGATATTGATCGAGACCGACTCAATGAACAGTTGAACCATGCCGGCTATCAACGGGTGGATACCGTCTATCAACATGGCGAGTACGCCTTCCGCGGATCACTGATCGATATTTTTCCCATGGGTGAACAAAAACCCTTTCGCATTGATCTTCTCGACAGCGAAATCGAATCGCTGCGGATTTTCGATCCAGAGACCCAGCGTACAGTGGACAATATCGAGCATTTGCAGCTCCTGCCAGCGCGAGAATTCCCACTGGATAAGCAGGGTATTAACACCTTTTTGAACAACTGGCATCAACACTTCGATCAGGACCCAAAACAGTGTCCGATCTACCGCGATATCAGTGAGGGTATCGCACCGCAGGGAATCGAGTACTATCTGAGTCTGTTCTTCGATCAGACAGCGACCCTGTTTGATTACCTGCCCGAAAATGCCAACATTTTTATTCAATCCGGTCTGGAGCAGGCAGCTAGAGATTTTTGGGGTGACATAGATAGTCGCTATCAGGAATATGCCGTGGACCCCCAGCGCCCTCTTTTGCCGCCACGCCAGGTCTTTACGCCGGTCGAGGTGCTCTTTCACCAACTCAAGCAACACCCATTAACCGTCGTTTACGCTGATGCTGTAGACACTGGCGGTGATCGCCACAATCTGAATATCGGCGATATCCCCAATATTGGGGTTAATGCCAAACTCAATAATCCAATGCAGGGACTGCAACAGTTTATCGACGGCCTACCGCCAACTGCGAAAATTTTATTCTGTGCCGAATCCGCAGGCCGTCGGGAAGTTCTGTTGGAATTTCTAGCCAAAGCTGATCTGCATCCGGATCAATTCTCATCCTGGCAGCAATTTACACAATCTGACAGCTTACTGGGCATAACCATCTGTGGCGTTGACCATGGACTTCATCATCAAGAAAGTAATCTGTGCCTGATCACCGAGACCGAATTATTTGGGCAGCAGGTGTTGCAACGCCGGCGGCGATCTGCAGCCTCAGAGTCGCCAGATAGCTTATTTAAGAGCTTGGCGGAGCTGAAACCTGGGTCTCCAGTGGTGCATATTGAGCACGGTGTTGGTCGCTATCAGGGACTGGTAACACTGACTGTCGATCGATCCCCTCAGGAATTTTTAGAATTGATCTACGCGGGTGATACCAAGTTGTATGTGCCGGTTTCCTCGCTGCATTTGATCAGTCGATTCAGTGGTGGCGATCAAGTGGCTGCACCTCTGCACCGCCTGGGCACCGACAAGTGGGACAAAGCCAAGCAAAAAGCGCAGAAACAGGTGCGGGATACTGCCGTTGAGCTATTGGATATCTACTCTCGACGAGCCTCAAAACAGGGTCATTCCCATCGCGAGAACCACGCAGAGTATCAGCAATTTTGCAGTGAATTTCCCTTCGAAGAAACGCCAGATCAGCAATCCGCCATCGAGGCAGTGCGCAGCGATCTGCTGTCGCCCCAGCCCATGGACAGGCTGGTGTGTGGCGACGTCGGTTTCGGCAAGACTGAAGTGGCAATGCGCGCCTCGTTTATGGTGGTTTCCAGCGGCAAACAGGTAGTGATACTGGTTCCTACAACCCTGTTGGCTCACCAACATGTTGAAAACTTTCGCGATCGATTTTCCAACTGGCCGGTGCGCATTGAGGAGCTATCGAGATTTCGCTCGGCAAAAGAGCAACAACAACTGGTTGCAGATATGGCATCGGGAAAAGTTGATATTCTGATTAGCACCCATAAACTGCTTCATGCGAATATCGACTTCAACAACCTAGGACTAATGGTTATTGATGAAGAACATCGCTTTGGGGTACGTCAAAAAGAGCAGATCAAGGCACTGCGGAGTTCTGTGGACATGCTCACCATGACCGCAACCCCCATCCCCCGAACCCTAAATATGTCGATGCACAGTATTCGCGACCTGTCGATTATCGCCACACCGCCGGCCAGGCGGTTGTCGGTCAAAACTTTTGTTCGCAAAAAAGAATCCAGACTGACACGCGAAGCTATTCTTCGGGAAATTCTGCGCGGCGGACAGGTCTACTATCTGCACAATGATATCAAAACCATGCAGCGAACTGCTGAAGAGCTTGCCGAGCTAGTCCCCGAGGCGCGCATTGAAATCGCCCACGGTCAGATGCGCGAGCGGCAGTTAGAGCAGATAATGTCCGATTTTTACCATCAGCGCTTTAATGTTCTGCTGTGCACAACCATTATCGAAACGGGCATTGATATACCTAGCGCCAATACTATCTTGATCGAGCGCGCAGACCGTTTTGGTCTGGCTCAACTGCACCAACTGCGCGGTCGCGTTGGCAGATCCCACCATCAAGCCTATGCCTACCTAATGGTACCAGGTGAGAAAAAATTGACCGCGGAAGCCAATAAACGGCTAAAAGCCATCGCCGCCGCCGAAGATCTGGGATCTGGTTTTACACTGGCTACCAATGACTTGGAGATCCGCGGTGCTGGAGAGTTGCTGGGAGAAGAACAGAGCGGTCATATTCAGACCATTGGTTTCACTCTGTACCTGGAGATGCTCGACCATGCAGTAAAAGCATTGCGCAATGGTGAAGATCCCGATCAGAGCTCGGCCTTTGAACAGGGTGTGGAAGTAAACCTACACCTGCCGGCACTAATCCCAGAGGATTATTTGGCCGATATTAATATGCGTCTCACCCTCTACAAACGGTTATCCAACTGCCAGAACAAAACCCAACTACACAATTTACAGGTAGAGATGATCGACCGCTTTGGACTGTTGCCAGAGCCAGTGAAAACGCTGTTCCAGATCACCGAAATACGCCACCTTGGCGAGCAGTTGGGGCTGACCAAAATTGAGGCTGGCCCACAGGGCGGGAGATTACAGTTTGCCAAGACCACCAAGATAAAACCCATCACTATAGTGCAAATGGTTCAACAGGACCCTGCTACCTATCGCCTACAAAACAACGATCAGCTAAGTTTTAATGTACCCATGGAAAGTGCTGAAGCTCGCTTCTCAACGGTTAATGCTATTTTAAATCTATTATTAGACAGTATTGAGTCCACTGTTGGACAGGATGCTGTGGCACAAGCCTAGGGGTTCTGGACTTAGGCAAAGATACCTATAAACTAGATCAACGTTAATCGTTGATCCCAGTGGATCCATCAATTAGCATTTTAGGGACTTATCGACTTTTGCAGAGGACTGAACAAGAAACAACCTATGAAATTGCCTACTGACAATGCATTTCTACGTGGAAGTCTGCTGACTTCCCTGCTGTGGCTTTTCGCCGCATCAATGTCCCAAAGCTCACAACCCTCTGGGTCGCTGGAACTTGCCGACCCGTTAATTCCAGAGCCACCCAGCAACTGGTACCAAGTTGAGATAGTATTATTTACCCAGCAGCGCCAGGGGGGTTCAGAGTCACCCCCTAAAGATTACCGTCTTCAATTTCCCGAAAATTGGCGTGAGCTTGCGCAGGGAAATATCCCATTGTCGGGCATTTCCTCTCCGTTAATAGACGATATTTCTGCCACCGAACTACTAAATGGCAAAGCAGCCTTCACAGTCAGAAACACACCCTTATTTTCAACTGAATTAACTCTGGCTGCTGTTGAGGAAACCCTCGACGATCCCGGGCTGTTCAGACCCATTCCAGAGGCGTCTATCCCCTACCAACACCATCAATCAGTGACTGGTGAGCTGGCAGTTGCTAATGAGACAGACCTTGAAAGTCCGACTGCATCACCGGAACCCTTTGTCCCTCAGTATGAGGAGCCGTACCAAATACTTGAAGCCGAATATAGAGACCTCAATGAAAGTGCCGCTGCCCTGAATAGGCGGCAGTACAATGTAGTCTTGCATCAGGCCTGGCGGATGCCAATTGATCAATCAGAGGCATCACCCTGGGTTCTAATTAAAGCTGGCACTACAGCGACTAGCCGCTATCTGATTGAGGGTGCAGTGCGCTTCTACAAATCCAGATTCCTGCATTTTGAGACCAATCTGTGGCATCTGGAGTTTGCCAACGATCAATCTAATTGGCTGCAACTGCCTGAAATACCCAGAGCACCGCTGAGCGCCGATCAAACAGTGAGGTTAAATGCACAGGTATTTTCAGAACAACTGGCGAGTCTCGCCCCTGTGTCAACCAGCCCAGATCATGACGACAATCCCAGCGTAGACCAGAGGGCTGTAGACCGTGAATACCCCGTCGAGGCAGTCTGGGTTATGAATAAATCTCAGCGTCTGCAACAGGATCAGGTTTACTACCTAGACCATCCGCAGATAGGTGCCCTAGTGACTATCAAAGCCTATGTACCCCCATTGTTAAATCCCCCATCAGCAGCGCCGAAAGATAGTCAATCTCCTGAAGTAACTGCGTTAGACGTTATAGCTACTGAACGGGATGCTGTACCCAGATAAGCTGATCAGTATCAAAGCCTAGCGCTTGGCTGCGCTCGACAAAGCGCTCTACCAGATCATCCGCTACTACCGGTGTGCGGGCCAGTAACCACAGGTAATCGGTGCTATTGCCTGCCACAAAGGCATAGTGATAGTTTTCAGCATCCAGCTCAAAAATAATATAGGAGCCAAAGAAGGGTCCGAAAAACGATACTTTGAGATGGCCAATACTGGGATTATCGACAAAATACGCCCTGCCCTCAGCCTGTTTGTGATCACCGCCGGGCTCTACACCGCGGTTAATAACGCGAATTCCACCATCTTCGCGAATCGAGTATTCAGCGCTGACCTGCTGTAACCCTCGCTCAAAGGAGTGGTCGAGTCGCGCTATTTCGTACCACTCGCCCAGATAGCGATCCACCTGAAAATTCTTCACCGGCTCAACGCCCTGAGGCACGCCCAGACAGCCGGTCAGCAGCGGGGTTGCCCACAGCAGAAAAGCCCAGCGTTTGGGCAGCCGAAGTTCACTCAACGTAGTCAAGAGTCGAGATCGCTACTCTGGCTCAATACCCAGCCCCGGCGGTGCAACATGGACGGTAGAGGTGGGGAAAGCAATCTCAGCATTGTTGGCTTCGATTATCTCGCCAATTTTGAGCAGCACATCCTGTTTGACCTGATGAAATTCCACCCAATCAATGGTTTTGGTAAAAGTGTAGACAAAGAAATCCAGCGTACTGGCGGAAAACTTATTGAAGTTAACGATCAACACCTGTTGGTTATCGATAGCGGGATGATCGCGCAGCATAACCGTCACCTGATCGACAATAGTCTGCATACTGCCAATATCCTGATAGCGAATACCCAAGGTCTCATAGATTCTGCGGTTGGTCATGCGCGAGGGATTTTCCACGGATATATTGGCAAATGCCGAGTTGGGTATGTACAGGGGCCGCTTATCAAAGGTTCGAATTCTAGTGAGGCGCCAGCCGATATCTTCCACTGTGCCCTCAATTTCCTTGTCTGGAGAGCGCACCCAGTCACCTACGGAAAACGGGCGATCCAGATAGATCATCAAGCCACCAAAGAAATTGGCCAGCAGATCCTTGGCGGCAAAACCTACCGCGATACCCCCGATACCACCAAAGGCCAGCAGTCCAGAGACACTGTAGCCAAATAACTGCATGGCGACCAAAATAGCGGTGATAATCACCGCGGCACGCAGCAGCTTGGCCACCGCACTAACGGTGGTAGGGTCCAGGGGTTTCGACATATAGTCGGGGTGAAGCAGATTGCGCTCAGCGCGCTTGATAAAACCGGTTATAAATAGAGTTCCAAGGACAATAAAGGCCAGGCGATTTGCCGGCTCAACCATCGCCTGCAGTGGTGCATCAATACGCTGAGCAGAAATGCTGACAGCAAAATTAATACCTAGAATCCAGATCAACCAGATTGCTGGCACTCGACAGGCTTCGAGTATGGCATCGTCCCAGACCGTGGGCGACTTCATGGCTCGCGCTTCCAATCTATCGATAAGCCTATTAAGCCCATAACCTAGCAGCAGTACTGTTAAAACGATCAAAAACAACTCGCCAATCCACAGATACTGCTCGCCGGTCAAATTGACCAGCCAAGACTCTAGCGTTTTCATATCAGTGCTCCCCAAAACCAGACAGACCAAGCGGTCTGCTACCATAAACTTTATTTAAACAACGTCCTTAAGTCTATTTTTAATATCCCTATAGCGTCTTTTATCAATGAGCTGATTCCAATCCAAGACCTTTGATGCCTGCATTAGGCCAATCTTTTCACTGGGTTCAACCGGGTTCTGCGCCATAAATTCTAGCACCTCTCGCGCTCCCTGTGGATTGTTGCACACCAGTATCATATCGCATCCGGCGCTGAGAGCCAGTCTGGCTTTATCGGCATAACTCCCGGCAATATCAGCCCCCTTCATACTGAGATCATCGCTAAAAATAACCCCTTGAAACCCCAATTGTCGACGCAACACCTGTTGTAGCCAAAATGCCGAGAACCCCACTGGCAAAGAATCGACCTCGGGATAGGTGATATGCGCCGGCATAATGCCACCCAGCTGCTCAGACAGCTGGATAAACGGCTGCATATCGCGGTTTTTTAACTGATCAAAGGTTCTGGTATCAACCGGCGCCTCCAGATGACTATCGGCAGCTATGCCACCGTGACCGGGAAAATGCTTGCCAGTGGCCCTCATCCCAGCCTCGCCCATACCGGCGATAAACGCCCGCGCCACTTCAATTACCAACTGGGGTTGATCGGCAAAGGCGCGATCACCAATAATGCTGCTAGTGCAGCGGTCGATATCTAATACCGGTGCAAAACTGATATCGAGGCCACAGGCAATAATCTCTGCGGCCATTAACCAACCCACATCGCGGGCAAGAGCCAAACCTTTATCGGGCTGGTCAGCAGTCATATCACCGAGAACTTGCATCGCCGGCAGCGGGGTAAAGCCGTCGCGGAATCTCTGCACCCTGCCGCCCTCTTGATCTACAGCAATCAACAACTGGGGGGCGGCTTTTCGAACGTCGGCTACCAAATCGATCAATTGATCGCGGGATGTCAGATTGCGTGAGAATAAAATCACCCCGCCGACATCGGGGTTGCGGAGTAGCTGCGCCTCAGCTGGAGACAGTGTGGGGCCCTGTAAATCCAGCATTAGGCGGCCAAAATAATGATTTGCCATAAACTAAATGCTTCTGCATTGATCACCAGTAGCCACCATTCTAACTATTTGACCTCACTGCACCAATGATCTTTTTAAACTTATTGATAATCTGCTCACAGGAGAACTTCGATTTAATAACTGGCAACCCTGAATTAGCCTATCCCTAAAGAATGGGCGGGTTTTCACCCATAGCGGTTTTGCTATCAGACAAAGCCTCTTGGTGTAGAGCGCTATGAATGGTTGCACCGACCAATTAACTGTATATAATAACAGCTGTATTTATTAACAGGAGTTAATCATGCAGGGTCTGACGGCAAGGCAACAGCAAATCTACGATCTGATCAAAGAAAAGCTCGATGATACAGGTTATCCACCCACCAGGGCGGAAATAGCCCTAGAGCTGGGCTTTAAGTCGGCAAATGCGGCCGAGGATCACCTTCGCGCCCTGGCGCGCAAAGGCATGATTGAAATGATTCCCGGCGCCTCTCGAGGTATCCGCATTGTCAATCACTACCAGGGACTGCCCATAGTGGGTCGAGTGGCAGCTGGTGAGCCGATTCTCGCCGAGCAGAATATCGAGGACTACCGCGAGGTACCGGCCAATACCTTCCACCCTCATGCGGACTACTTCCTGCGAGTACAGGGGCAGAGCATGGTCGATGTGGGCATTATGGATGGCGATCTACTGGCGGTACACCAGCAACCCACAGCAGACAATCAGCAAATAGTGGTTGCTAGAGTCGATGGTGAGGTTACCGTTAAGCGTCTAAAAACCATGCGCAGCAAACACGAGGTTCAGCTGTTGCCTGAAAACAGCGATTATTCGCCCATTAAAGTCGATTTGCGCATCCAGGACTTTGCTATTGAAGGACTGGCCGTCGGCGTGGTGAGAGTAGCGATTTAAATTTCAGCCTCGCTGGAAAACAGGAGATTGCCCTCGGCAAAGCGATATTCTTCTACTGGCACCCCACCCAGAACATGCTGTTGCAGTATTTTCTCCAGCACCTCAGGTGAACAGCTGTGGTACCAAGTACCGTCTGGATAGCTGACCATAATCGGGCCCTGTTTGCAGATCCGCAAACAATCTACCTTGCTCCGGTATACGCCGCTCTCCACATCCATCAGATCCAGTTCGCGGATTCGTTTCTTAAGATAGTTCCAAGATGTCTCAGCTTGGGTTGCCGATGAGCATTTTCCGGCTGTGCACAGCAGTAGATGCTGCCGCTGAGAAGCAATTTTTCTGCCTGTGGCGAGGCGATTTAGTGATTTATTATCTTTCAATACTGAGTATCCGCGAGTTTTAGTGGACAGTGGGATGGGGCTCTAGCTCGTCATCCTCCGGCACTTCCCGCTCCAGTTGGTAGACCGTCTTTATGCCTTCGTCAATCATACTTTTGGCAACCGCTATTTGTTGGTCACCGAGATATTCCTTGACCTCAGGAGAGAAGTTGACACGCACCAGAGCCTCATCGCCGCCGACTCGCCGCAAACCGACATCACCGTTATCCAATACAATCAATTCGAACTCTGCTACTGACATTCTGCTACCTGTTTCTGATTTTCGTCCAAAATTAATAGTTACTCGCCCTAGAATTCGACCATCATATCGCGATGACGCTCGACCAACTCACGCATCTTGACCATCCAATCTCTTACCTCTGCAAGATCCCAGTTGCCTGTTTCAGCAGATACAGAGGATAGCGTATCAATTGCCAAAACAGGAAGTCGATCTGCATCCATCTGCGCGCGTCGAAGCTCTGGCAATAGGTACAGCTGTCTGTGGGCATTTAACAAGCTCATTACCCAAGAGCCTCGCTGAGAAGCTAAATTGTGTAACTCGGCGGCCTCTGTGGGCTGTTTGCCCTCCCCTTGAAGAGCCTTTACTAGATCTGATGTATTGGAAACAGCAGCGGGATCTTTTAACTTGTAGTTGCTGGCCATATCCTGCAGATGCCATACCCAAGCTTGATGGAGCTGGACCGTGATCGACTGCGCGACGGCCATCTCAACATGGTGATTGCTAGTGGCCTTATCCAATAGTGTAGATAATTGCTCGGCAAATAGCAGCTTTTGATTGACCGCTGACAGATAGTTGGAAACCGTCAAATCAGCCGCCTGATTTCTGCGCCGCCGACCAGTTGCCATTGGCGTAGAAGGCACTCCAACCCGTCGGTTTACCATCGGCCTCACTGCGTACATACTGTTCTTTAGTTTTGCGACTGTAGCGCACCACCGTTGGATTGCCATCGGGATCTCGGGCTGGAGCACTCAACAGAAAGCGGTATTTCTCATCAATCTGTTCTCTATGGGGCAGCAGCTCCTCAACCATGGGCGCGCGGGTTTCGCGATGCCGTGGAAACTGGCTGGCCGCTAGAAAGATACCCGAAGCGCCATCTCGCAGCACATAGTGATCGTCCACTTTGGCACAGCGCAGTTCAGGCATGGGAATCGGATCGACCTTGGGCGGTGCCGCCTCGCCATTTCTCAACAGCTTGCGGGTATTTTTACAGTCATCCGCGGTGCAGCCGAAGTACTTGCCGAAACGGCCATTTTTAAGCTGCATTTCACTGCCACACTTATCGCAGTCGAGTACGGGTCCCTCGTAACCTTTAATCACATACTGGCCAAACTCCACCTCATAGCCATCACAATCCGGGTTGTTACCACAGACATGTAACTTGCGAGATTCATCCAGCAGAAAACTGGTCATCGAGGTGTTGCACTTTGCACAGCGATGTTTGTGCAGCAGTTGTTTTGACTCGGCTTCATCATCCTCTTCAATATTGATCGCCTCATCACCAGCGGTCAGATTTAGCGTATTTTTACAGCGTTCCTTTGGCGGCAGTGCGTAACCGGAACAACCGAGGAAAACCCCAGTACCGGCAGTTCTGATCATCATCGGGCGACCACATAGATTACACTCAATATCGGTCATAGACGGCGTATTGGGCCGCATGCCGGACGCGGCATCCTTAGCTGCTGCCAATTTTCCACTTAAGTCGGCATAGAAGCGATCCAGAAGTTGCTTCCAATTGAGATCGCCGGTGGCGATGCCGTCCAGTTGGGACTCCATAGTAGCGGTAAAACTGTAATCCATCAGATCACTAAAACTCTCTGTGAGACGGTCAGTGACTATATCGCCAATTTTTTCAGCGAACATACGCTTGTTTTCTATGCGCACATAACCGCGATCCTGAATCGTGGAAATAATTGATGCATAGGTGGAGGGTCGGCCGATACCGCGCTTTTCCAGCTCTTTGACCAACGCCGCCTCGGAGTATCTGGCTGGTGGCTTAGTGAAGTGCTGCTGGGGAATTAAAGTCAACAGACCCATGCAATCACCCTGCTGCATATCCGGCAACTCAGTGTCGTCATCGCGCGCGGGCATAACCGCGAGATAACCATCAAACCGCGTTACCCGACCCTTGGCGGTCATCTCATAGTCCCCTGCTGCCACCGTAATAGTGGTCGCCGTAAACTCAGCAGGCGCCATTTGACAGGCGACAAACTGCTGCCAGATCAATTGATAAAGACGGCGGGCATCCACCTCCATATCACTGAGATTACCGGGTGTTATATCTATATTTGACGGACGGATCGCCTCATGGGCATCCTGAGCGTCAGATTTACTGCTGTAAATAACTGCCTTCTCAGGCAGGTATTTATCACCATGGTGCAGTTGAATATAGTCTCTACAGGTGTTAATTGCATCATCACTCAAATTGGTCGAATCGGTTCGCATATAAGTGATATAGCCGGCTTCGTAGAGACGCTGGGCCATTATCATGGTTTTCTTAACGCCAAATCCAAGTTTGGTGCTAGCTGCCTGCTGCAGCGTCGAGGTGATAAATGGTGCTGGCGGTTTGGACTTAGTGGGCCGATCATCGCGCTTGGTGACTGTATAGGAAGCCTCACGCAGTGCGGCTAGGGCGGTATCGGTCTGGGCCTGGTTAATAGGCCGGAAATTGTTGCCTTGGTATTTTTTAATATCAAAGCGGACCGCTGGATTGGTCGCATCTTCAGGCTGACCTGCCAGTAACTCGGGCTCGAGATCGGCTTGAACGGTCCAGTATTCCTCGGGAATAAAGGCGCGGATCTCGCGCTCGCGCTCGACAATCATTCGCAGGGCTACTGACTGCACCCGTCCCGCAGAGAGGCCGCGACCGACCTTCTCCCACAGTAAGGGCGATACCATAAAGCCCACCACGCGGTCCAAAAAGCGCCGCGCTTGCTGCGCATCTACCCTGTGACTATCAACTGTTCCCGGCTCATCAAATGCCGAGCGGATAGCCTTCTTGGTAATTTCATTGAACACCACTCGCCGGTATCTGCTGTCATCGCCACCGATAACTTGAGTCAGATGCCAAGCGATGGCCTCTCCCTCGCGATCCATATCAGTGGCCAGATAGATATGATCGGCATTCACAGCCAGTTTTTTTAACTCGCTGACAACCTTTTCCTTGCCGGGCAATACCGCGTATTCGGCCTTCCAGCCATTTTCCGGGTCTATTCCCATGCTCTTTATTAACTGGGTTTTAGCTTTTTTCTCGCGGTATTCGGCTTTTTCTTCGGGAGACATCTTGCGGGTTAGCGCCGCCTGCTTGGCACGCTGCTTAGGATCGGTGGGGGCTCTGCTAGAACCCGTGGGCAAATCTCTAATATGGCCGACACTGGACTTAACAATATAGTTATCGCCGAGATAGCGGTTAATTGTTTTAGCCTTTGCTGGCGATTCTACAATAACAAGTGACTTACCCATAAAGGCTGTTTACCCTGCTTGATTGAGGCTCCTTGTAACGCCAAAAACGCGCACAACAAACCTTTCTAATACAATTTTATAAAAACTTTTCAATCTAAAAGCGATCAAAGGTGCGCATATATACTGGTTTCCCCGCCCTCTGGTCAACCCTCAAAGCGAAATTTCTTCACCTTTTTTTCGCAAACGTTCAATGCAACTGTGCAATATACTCACTGTCGAGGCGTCATTGCGCTCGTCCCAGGTGATTCCCACGCCCGCACTGTTTAACACCACAGCACTGGCTCCCGAGGGCAATTGAGACAGAGTTTCATCGAGAACATCGTGCCACTCCGATCCAGCTCGACTGGGAAGCCAGTACCATTTGGGCCAAGGGGATTCCAAGCCCCTATTACTGCAACAGTGGAGCACCCAGGGCTCGGGTCTGCGGTCATTTTGCCAGGGCAGCCAGTATAGGGTGGCCACTAAACTGTTTTCCGATTCTCGAGCGTCGGGGCGCGGTTGCAGGTTTACATTGATAGATAGACTGCGTGCAGCTTGGCGGCAGTCACTAATTTGCTGTTGCCGCGGCGAGCTCTTCATCATCATAAGCGGAGATACGACAACAGCTAGAGTAAGGATTATTAACAACCAAATCATGACTTGAATATTACCCTTATTAACCTAGCGGCAACGCAATATTAATCAACGCGGGGCAATGACAGCTTACTTTGCTGGCAAACCCCTACAGCACCTAGAATAGGCTAACCTTCCATCTGGCCAGCATAGAGACTGCGCTTGGGCTGCTTAAATACCGAGCGCACCATGGGCTCAAATAGATTTACCTCTAACTTGGGCATTTTGGGGTCAAACGAGGGGTCATCATACTTGGCGACGAATCTGGCAGTGCGCTTATAGTTATCAGAATCTTTAAATTGATCGCGCATATTGCGATCCATGCCCAGAAAATGAAAGAAATTGTATCCCTGAAAAATCGCGTGATGCTTGACCATCCAGTGATTTTCAGGCGACACAAAGGGCTCGAGGATGGTAGCAGCGACATCCGCATGATTGGTGCTTCCCAGTGTATCTCCCATATCATGAAGTAGTGCACAGACCACATATTCGTCATCTTCACCAGCTTCAGCGGCGCGATGGGCAGTTTGCAGACAGTGCTGGAGGCGATCAATAGCAAAACCGCCAAAATCACCAGACAGCAACTGCAAGTGTTCTAAAATGCGATCAGGTAGTTTTTGAAAATACGCTAGCTGCTGAGGAATAATGATCTGCCAGTCTTCCGCCGTGCACTCCGACATTTTGCTAAATGATGCCTTCATAAAAATTACCCTCTCACTTTCGAAAAAGTTAAGGTATCAAAATAGTCGGCTATTCGCCACAACTGATAATTTTTTTCGATCCAAAACAATCAGATACTACAAGTTCTGATCAGGCATTGTCCTCTAACTACAGTTGAGAGTGTGTTTTGAGGAGGCATCACTGACAATCCTAACGTCTCTGTAAGTAACGGAGAATTCATCTGCAGTGGCTATCACCAGCGGTGAACTTACCTTTCTTAGATCCACCCCGGCTTTTCTAAAGCAGTCCAAACCCACGCCGAGTTTTATTAACTTGCCCTCAGGTTGGGCGCGAAAAATTCGCGTGAAATTTAATTCACCTCGACAGGGCCACACACAATCCATTCGCATGGTCACTCTGCCTTTAGGATGTTTGTCGACTGAAAAAATCATCATCAGGGCCGGATTTTCTCCATTGATAGACTGCAGATCGACGGGCTGATCTGTCTGCCAATAAAACTGACTCTCTTCGCCAGCGGTCCATTCAACATGCCGCGAATCTTCCTGCACTGCGCCATCAACTTTTGAGACCTTTAAACTACCATGGGTGGTAAGGGTTGACTTGCCATTGGCCAATTTGCGCCAGTTTCCGGAATCTCCAACATAGGATTTCCACGGTGGTCTGGTGGTTCCACTAAAAACTACAAACTCATTAGATACTTCAGTAACCATGCCATCTTCATTGAGGTTAGCGGCGATAATAGGGGGTTGGCCATAGGATAAACCTTGACCGCGGGCTAATAAGCTTTGATCTACAGGAAAACCCTCACCCGCCGTGTTGATGGCCTCTGCCGGCCAGTCCAGGGACAGCTTACCCACAAAGTCATAACGCGGCTTACCATTGGCATCAGCAACAATTACGTCGGCGACGCCACCGCCCTCAGAACCGGGCAACCAGGCCACCACAAAGGCATCGGAGCTATTGATTTCTGCGTTCATCCACAGCGGGCGACCGGTGAGGAATACCGACACAACAGGAATACCCTTGGCTTTTAAATCTTTCAACAATTCCAAATTGCCCATATAGCCTTCTTTGAAGTGAAGCGATTCACGGTCACCTACGCCCTCAGCATAGGGGTCCTCACCAAACACTACCACTGCGGTATCAGGCTTTTTCTTCCAACTGCCATCAGTGCTGAGCTCAATTGAACCACCAGAGGTCTCAATCACATCCTTAAGTCCAGCATATATGGAGGTGGCGCCTGGAAATTCCTCATTACTATTCTCAGTGCCCTGCCAAGTGAGCGTCCATCCACCGGTTTGCTTGCCAATGTTATCTGCTCCATCGCCAGCTACCAAAAGGTGCTGCTTGGGATTGAGAGGCAGAAGCTGTTTGTCATTCTTTAACAATACCAGGGACTTTCTAACTGCTTCACGCGCTACTAGCCTGTGATCAGCAGCACCCAAAAGTGCGACGCGACCAGCGACCTCCCGACTAGAGGGCTTGCCTTTCTCAAAAAGGCCTGCGCGCATCTTGACGCGTAAAATACGAGTGACCGCATCGTCAATCCGCTCTATGGGTATCATGCCATCGCGAACCTGTCTGAGGGTATTGCGGTAGAACTTCTTCCAGTCGTGGGGGACCATAATCATATCCACACCAGCATTGATAGCCTGTGGACAGCTCTGATTGGTACAGCCGCTGACTTGACCAACACCGTTCCAGTCACTGACAACCAACCCATCAAAACCCATCCGGCCCTTGAGCACATCGGTCAATAGCTGCTTATGGCCGTGCAACTTTTCACCATTCCAACTATTGAACGACACCATTACCGTCTGCACGCCAGCCGCTATAGCGGCTGTATATCCCTGACCATGCTCCTCTAACAGCTGTTCGAGGGACATAACCGTATTTCCCTGATCAACACCGCGATAGGTACCACCGTCGCCGATAAAGTGCTTGGCTGTTGCAATCACTCGCTGACTATCATTGTATAACTGTCCGACTTCACCCTGGAGCCCAGTGACAATTTCACCCGCGTAGGAGCGGACAATTTTTGAATCATTGCTATAGGCTTCATAGGTTCTTCCCCAACGAAAATCCTTAGCCACGGCAACTGTAGGCGCAAAAACCCAATCTATACCGGTAACAGCCACTTCGGCTGCCGTGATTTTACCGATCTTTCGTATCAGGGCTGGATCATTGGCAGCGCCCAAGCCAATATTATGGGGAAACAGAGTGGCGCCCATAACATTGTTGTGTCCATGCACAGCATCCGTACCCCACAACAGAGGAATACCAGATTTACTATTAATTGATGCCTCATAGTAACGATCGGCCAACTTCAACCAATCATCGATGGATGAAGACTTTTTACTATCAGGAAACGAGCCACCGCCATTGAGAACCGAGCCCAAATGGTATTTAGATACATCTGATGGAGAAACTGACTGAATCTCCCCCTGGATCATTTGCCCAATTTTTTGCTCGAGAGACAGACTTTTTAAAAGGCTGTTTACTCGCGCTTCAATATCATTATCTGCATAGGCAGGGACAATTATTGAGGCCAATAAAGGGGCAAATAGGGCACGACGAAGATTACGAAATGTGTGGAAAATGATCATGATTTTTCTATTTGTAGAATTAAATTACCCTAGCTTGAACCACTGCATGGATTCAAACTTGTAGTTTATATATGGGAGTGTATACCTTGATTTAAGATTGACACGCGGGTAATAATTTGGGAAGAAGAAAAGCGTTATGCGACCCTATATTTGCGACTAATAGTGTCTATTAGGGGTCATATAAATTTAACTAGACTAGGTTGAACTATTGGAACAGGTTGCGAATAGCCTCACGATAATTTCTGCTCACCTTAAGCTTCTCTCCACCTGACAGCAGCAGTATGCTGCCGCCTTTTTTCACTGGACTGACACTGACGACTCGCTCAATGTTGACTATAGTCGACCGGTGAATACGGATAAATAATTCGCTGTCTAACTTAGCCAACAGATCGGTCAGGGTAGACCGGATAACGTGGGTTTCCCCTGCTGCATGAACACACATATAGTCACCGGCAGCGTCGACCCAATTAATATCATCGAAGGGAATTGCCTTGAGAATGCCAGAGTCGCGAACTAGTAGCTTTCTTTTCATTCCATCCGGTAGATTATCATTGGCTACTTCATTGACCTCGAGCTGAGCGGCCCTAATGGTGATATCCTCAATGGCGCCAATAAGTGGACTTTTGAAACTTCGATCCACATCATTCTTCAGTCTATCCAGTGCACGATTCACCGATCTAGTAAGTCTCTCCGCGTCCAGAGGCTTTAGCACATAGTCCACAGCATGAAGATCAAAGGCATCTACTGCGTACTGGTCATAAGCAGTTACAAACACTACCATGGGCATGATGTCTGTCTGCAGAGACTTGATCACATCAAATCCATTCATACCTGGCATTTGGATATCTAAGAATAATAGCTGGGGCTGAAGTTCTACAGCAGCTTGCACAGCTTGCTTACCGTTACTGCACTCGGCGACTATCTCAATATCACTGAACTCTGCGAGTAATGTGCGCATTAGATCCAGAGCAAGTGGCTCGTCATCAACAATAATAGTTTTTAGTTTTTCCATAGATTTCTTTTAGTGGTTAAGCAATATCCTCAGCTAAGGGCAGCTTCATGCTCACTTTAAAGCCACCCATATCTAGATTATCTAGGCTAAACTCGTGATTATCGCCATAAAATGCCTGCAAACGATCCACCGTATTACTCAGCCCCACTCCAGAGGATTTTATTCGAGCTTCTTCATGTCCGATTCCTGGACCCGTATCAATCATATCGATAACCAAGTAGTTATCCGCAATACTAGCATTCACCGTAAGCTTACCCCCAGCTTCACAGGGTGAGATTGCATACTTTACCGCATTTTCCGCCAGTGGCTGGAGAATCAAGCTGGGAACCCCTATATCCTCACAGAGCTGGCTTACATTAAATTCTAGTTGCAGTCGGTCACCAAATCTAGTCTGCTGTATATTTAGGTAGAGTTTTAATGTTTCAATTTCTTGCCGCAGTGGCACCTTCTGAATAGGATCATTATCCAGTGAATAGCGCAAGAAATGACTCAACTGCACAATCATGGTATTGGCTTTGTCGTTTTGATTCATCTGCACTAGGGCTAAGATAGCATTGAGGGTATTAAACAAAAAATGGGGATTTAACTGATAGCGCAACATCTTCAACTGTGTCTCATGTGCCACCGTCTCTGCCTGGGAGCGCTTTAACTGCTCCAACTGGTTGTCTGAGGCTATCTGTAACAGATTCCTATGCTCATCCTGCAACAGCTGGTAGTACTTAATCCCATGATAGAACGCCACCCAGCATAAAAAAATCAACAGGGATCCAAATAACCAACCACCAAAATCAGACCAGACACCCTCCTCCTGGGTCATTGACATAAACGTAATGATTCGCAGAATGGTCCAAACTAGGGAACAGCCAATAATTCCCGCCATTGCGGCTGACAACCGAAAAATTAACTTATCATTCCAGAAAAAATTAAACAGTGAACGCAGAGGCCATGACACAATAATTCCCATCGCCGACTGTAACAATGTATGAGCAATATAAGCGGGACTCTGTTGGTTGTACCAGAGGGTGAGACTGAGGAAACTGATTAGAGAAAGGCCAAACCAACCCACCAACTGCAGCACCCAAAACTGTAGGTTGGTATTGCGGTAAAACAGCGATAAGTAAGGATGGAACTTGGATTCAACCATAAACTATGCTGATTGGGTTGGAGTAAATATTCACAGCGATTGTCCTGCTCTAACAGAGCATTAATTTATGACATAATGCCACAGCAAAATCCTATTTAATACAACTACCGAAATAGCCACAAATAACAACTTTGAGATGCTTTAAATGCAAGCAACTATCAATGCTCATCATTACATTGAGTATCTGGGCGTCAAGGCACTGAAATCAACCCATCCCGAAATCAGAAAAATAAAGCGCAAGCAACAGGGACACAGCGCCCATGGCAATAAGAACTGGCGATCCAGTTTTGTGCTGATGGATTATCTGAGCACCTATCCACCCAAATCAGCTTGCCAAGTGCTGGATATAGGCTGTGGTTGGGGGCTCAGTGCTATTTATATGGCCAAGAGATTTCAAGCGCAGGTAACTGGGATTGATATTGACGATTCTGTAGTCCCCTATCTCTCCCTTCAAGCCGAGCTAAATAACTGCGATATCCAGTTTCAGAAGCGCAGTTTTGAATCCTTTAAAACAGCAGAGTTAACCCACTACGACTACCTGATTGGCGCCGATATCTGCTTTTGGGATGAAATGGCCCTACCTCTATTAAATTTAATCACTCGGGCACGCAAAGGTGGGGTAAATACCATACTGATTGCCGATCCGGGGCGACCGCCCTTTTGGGAATTAGTTGATCTCTGTGCCAGAAAGTTTAACAGCGACGTAGTAACGCGAAGACTTGAAGCGCCCTGGCGAACTGAAAAATACATTTTAGTTATTTAAAGACATAAAAAAAACCGCGTTGCTGGCAACGCGGTTTTTTAGTTTGCGAACAACTAAGCTGGCATTAGAAAGCCATATTAAACTTAATACCGTAGTGCCGCGGCTTGCCGAATGAACCACGCATATAACCGGGACCTCGATCAGCCCAGTTGCGAATCAATTCATCAGTCACGTTGCGCACGTAGGCTTCTACACCCCAGCGTTTCTGTTCATTAATCAGACGCAGGGCAAAACTAGCAGATGCATAGGCCTCTTGACCTGAGTGCAGCGCACCCTCATCAAAGTTGGACTTATCAAAGTACATTTCATCCTGCCAGTGAACAGAGATATAGGGGCTTAAACGCAAACCGTTATCTAGGTACCAGTTGTGCTCATAGTTCACTGTCAACGAGTACTCTGGGGACCAGGGCATCGCATTGCCAACAAAGCTAGTTGGACGTGTTTTAGATCCATCATCATTGGTGACCTCAGCAGTACAAGGCGTCATACCCAAAAGGGCACGTTCAAAGCAATACCAGTCATCCTGAGCACCATCAAACTCTTTAATATCCGAGTCTAGGTAAGCCAGCCAGCCATTAATACGACCGCCGTCATAGGGGTACCAGTCAAACTCAAGTTCCACACCCACGCTTTGGGTCTCACCGATATTGCTGGTAATTAATGTACCAATATCGCGAGTTATGGTTACACAGTCACCTTCACCATTGGTACAAGCCGAAGTACGCCCTTCAGTATCATTATAATCCTCGGTCACACGGATCTCTTGCCCGGTGTAAGTAATGGTTGCGTAGAAGGTATCCTGCAGATTGGTATTGTCCATCAAGAATACATTACCCAGCAGATTTAGGTCCCCATCCAATAAAGTGGCCTTGAAACCCAGCTCATAGGTCTTATTGTCTTCTGGGTCATAGTCAAAGGTATCAGTGATATTACAGTCACAGATATCTACTGCATCACCAAAACCACCAGACTTGTAGCCAGTTGCAATCGAACCATAGACAAACAGGTTATCATTAACTAGATAATCAAATCCAAGCTTCCAAGTTCCCCTGCTCCAGGCACCAGAATGGGAATTATCTGAATATTGCAATGCTTTGGATTCACCAGCGGCATTTTGTCGAGACGGGCTAAGGAAGTCACTTCCCAAGGTGCCCATATCAGCGGTTAACACATCAGACTGATAGCCACCACCTGCACCATTAATACCCAGTCGGGTCCATTGTTCATACCAGAAGGCGCCTTCCGTTTCGTAAAGACCGATATTGGGCTGACGGTAACCCGATGTAATGTAGTTTCGACCGCCGATATCTTCTTTTTCATCTTTGGTATAACGATATCCAGCGGTTAAATTAAGCTTTTCATTGACTGCGAGATCAAACTGCACAAAGGCTGCCTTAGACTCAACAATACGCTCTGGTTGCACAAATGACTGTGCCAACGGCAAAACGATTCCACAGCAAAAAGGATCCTCAATATCAAAGCGAATCTCATTGTCCTCTTTCATATAGAACAAACCACCAATCCACTGAATGGGGGCGTCACTGTTGGAACTAAACTGCAATTCGGTGACCAATGAGCGGTAATCGGAGTAGTTGGTACTCATGGCTAAATCATTGAATGGCTGTAGAACAATAGACTCAAATTGACCATTATCAACAGATTGAACCAAGCCAAGATCCTTAACTAGATCGGGGCATTCAACCATTGAACCATTACCACCTGTGCACCCAGCTGGCGGAGCGCCATCATCATACCAAGTGCGAATGAAACCATACCCCGGGTGATCGGGATGGGCATAAGCAATCGATGCATCATGGACCTGTGAACGCTCTTGCTGCGAGTAGCCAATACGGTGTTCCATCACCACGTCATCGGTCAGATCCCATGTCAACACCGAGCGCAGACCCAGTATAGACATATCCATTTCACCGGGAACATTCACTTTAACGTCCCACTGATCATGATCACAGGCAAAGAAAGTACCCTCGGCTTTTTCACAATCTTTCAGACTCAAACCACCGGGCGAATTGTCCTGAAAATAATCGGC
The DNA here is from genome assembly GCA_049612225.1 of Porticoccaceae bacterium. GTDB lineage: Bacteria > Pseudomonadota > Gammaproteobacteria > Pseudomonadales > Porticoccaceae > HTCC2207. The sequence goes on from JBMZBJ010000001.1 coordinate 43,003, forward strand.
GATCAGATCCCAGCTGACCTCACTGTTGGGCTCAAATCGCATACCGATTCGTGCGCCATAGCGGTCGATAGAGCCATAGGCTTCATCGGCACCAACCGGGCGATTGCGACGCTGATCCACATTGGGAATACCGTCTTTCTCAATATCACCGTCAGCAGCCGAGATCACACCATCACCATTAACGTCAAACTCGAGATCGTAAAAATCCTGAGTCTGGTTGTACCAGGTGTCCGCACGGTCAACCAAAACGCTAGCGCGTAGCGCCACCTTGTCATTGACGGGTAAATTGTACCAACCTTTGATGGCGCGCTGGTTGTACTCTCCCATCTCAACTTCAATCTTGCCTTCGGGAATATCATAGTTAGGGCGAGCACTGATTACATTGACGCTACCTGCGGTAGAATTTCGACCGAACAGTGTGCCCTGAGGGCCACGGCTGATCTCAACCCGCTCAACATCGTACATCAATGCAAGGCCGGCTTGGGGACGCGGTGAGTAGAGACCATCAAAGTGCATAGCCACTGTGGGGTCACCGATCTCGGTGAAGTTATTCGAGGTTAATCCGCGAACCACCACCTGAACACCGGAGTCGGTAGGTGATAGCCCAATCTGTAGGTTAGGTACCATATCATCTAGATCTAATAGGTTTTTAACGCCCTGATTATCCAATGATTCCTGACCAAAGGCAGAAACAGCCACCGCGGTTTCCATCAATGAGGTTTCCCGTTTGGTAGCGGTAACAATAATCTCATCGAGAGACTCGTCATCGGCAACTGTATCTTGCCCTTGAGCTGAAACGCTAATGGCTACAGCGGCAACAAGCATGCTTTTAGTAAACTTATGTTTTTGGTTAAACATATATAGATAGCCCCAAAAGTTATTAAATTATTGTGATCGCCCCTACACTCAAGTAGCTAGTGTAGAGGCGATAAGTCGGCTTACGGGCAAACCTTTGCGGTATTAATAGGTGCGGGATAATCTCCGGTACGTATCATCCAGTTACCCCCCATGGAGACTTTGCTCCATAAAACTTCGAACTTCGACGAGTCAGGCGCACCATTCGCATAGGTTAATCTGATAGTCGCTGTACCATTATCCAATGTCATTGCACTTTTCGAGGATGCTGGATCTTCCTCAGCTCCGATAATAAGATCGTCAACCGGATCCGCGTTAGTTGACACAATCGATACATCAACATTGTTCGCATCAACGCGCTCGATTGTAAGTGATACTTCGGAAGCAACTTCAGCTGCAATGAAGAAATGGGTTACTGGAGCTTCACAGTAATCATCTGCTGCTGCTGCTACTGGCGCAGACAAACCTGAACTCCCACCGAAGAAGATGTTATCAAGCAACACAGTTCCGTTACCTACGATCTTTAACTGATTAACCATCGCTTTATCAGCGTTATAGGAAGATAGCGGAATATCAACACTTACCCACTGATCTTGAACAATCTGATCAGTTAAGCTGTAGGCGTTTTCAGTTCCTGGGCTAATAAGGTATACATCAAGTGCCGTTGAATCCTCAGTATAGAAATCAACATGCAGATATTCATAGCCCCATACATCTGAAGAGGCAAATTCTGTACCTTGATAGTTTAAGTTTGCATAGGTCAGTACATCACCAACTGTAACAACCGTTGCTTGACTCCAATCAGGATTAAAGTTGGCACCTTCCATATTACCGTATGTGCTGCTAAAAAGTGATAGAACATTGCTAGCACTAGGTACAGGTGTGGGTGAATCCGGAATAGATGAGTCACTTGAATTACCTGAGTCACCACTAGTCTGGGCTAAATTATCGATATAGATCGTCCAGTCTGCACTGCCATCACCCTGCTGAGTCAAGTCGTTGAAGAACGCAATCTTAGTCTGATCCGCTGGCATGGCACCAGTGAAGTCAAACGTCAATGTCTCCCAACCAGTACCACCGTGACTGACTAAACGCTCGACGCCTGCTACGTCAAACTTGAGTGTAATATCTCTAGCAACTGTTGAGTGGACTGCAGCTGTCATGACTTCACCGTTAGCTGGATCAACCGCTGTATCTAAGTTGATCCATACACCACCCCAATTTTCGCCAGCACCCTTGACGTACTTAAGTGATACAGCACCATCTGGACCTGCTTCTACAGTTGCTGTACCACCATCAAAGCCAGCAATCTCGTAATCATTAGCTGCTTCTTCAAAGTCAACTGGAAGCGCAATGGTTGCACCAGCGCTTCCACCGCTAGTCTGGGCTAAATTATCGATATAGATCGTCCAGTCTGCACTGCCATCACCCTGCTGAGTCAAGTCGTTGAAGAACGCAATCTTAGTCTGATCCGCTGGCATGGCACCAGTGAAGTCAAACGTCAATGTCTCCCAACCAGTACCACCGTGACTGACTAAACGCTCGACGCCTGCTACGTCAAACTTGAGTGTAATATCTCTAGCAACTGTTGAGTGGACTGCAGCTGTCATGACTTCACCGTTAGCTGGATCAACCGCTGTATCTAAGTTGATCCATACACCACCCCAATTTTCGCCAGCACCCTTGACGTACTTAAGTGATACAGCACCATCTGGACCTGCTTCTACAGTTGCTGTACCACCATCAAAGCCAGCAATCTCGTAATCATTAGCTGCTTCTTCAAAGTCAACTGGAAGCGCAATGGTTGCACCAGCGCCTCCACCATCACTGGCATTGGGATCTTCCACACCACCATAGGTAATATCATCAAAATAGAAAACTTGATCTGGCTGATCCTTAGATCCTTCAAAGTCATAAATAACAATAATTTTGGCGTATTCTTGCCCTACGGTAAATCCACTACTGGTAAAATCGAAGTAAAGCGTCTCCCACTTATCAACCTCAGTAGTTGTCGTGGTCGCGGTAACTGCAGTATTGGGGTTCGTAAGATCCTCTACCTTGAGCAAAACAGTTTTGCCTGCAGCCGCTGAACGAACACGCATAGAAACTACAGAATCATTCTCCTTAAAGACAAACACTTCATCGGGATTGCCCGAATCTGCACCAATCACAAACAGCAGTCCATTGTATACAGTGGTATTACCAACACGGGTTGATTTAACCACAGTGTTGGTAGCATCATCGGGATCTGCAACTAGTTCTGAATTAACACCGGGGATAGCGTCCGGACCAATGTCTTGAAAATTTAGAACCTGCAATTGATCTTCAAAATCAATGGTGTCAATCGCAGTATCACCACCGGTATCACCACCAGTACCATCACCAGTACCATCACCAGTACCATCACCAGTACCATCACCAGTACCATCACCATTATCAGCAGCAGCTTCAATGGTTAACGAAGTATTATCTGTAGTAGCGGTAACCGCAGTACCACTCTGACCACCAGTATCCGAGAAGGTAATTCTGATAGTTACTGCACCTGCATCATCATCAGCTGTTATTACGCGGCTAGCAGTCCAGCTTGTAGCCGAACCAGTCACTCCGTCGGCAGCTACACCAGCAATAGTTACCGAGGGCGCTTGAATGGCCTCGCTGGCAGTAATAGTTACTGTAACTGTATCTCCCACTGTCACCGTGGTTTTATCACCAGATGCCATGCTGACCTCAGTAAGCTCTGGCGCACCATCAACTGCAGGCCCAGGATTGGAAGTCCCGCCGCCGCCACAGGCAGATAAGATTAATGAAAAGGTCAACGCAGAAACTACGCCAATGTGTTTTTTGATAGCTAGTGAAAATAACAAGCCAATCTTAGCAGCTATATATGAGCGCATAACTCCCCCTCCGGGACTACAAAAGTTAATCTGTTATATTTTTAGATTTATTGCGTACTGACAAAACTGGCAGTACAACAATAAATGTTCTCATAATCTATATTACTGTTGAATTAATCGAGCTCCATAGCTATTCGGTGAAATGCGAATTTGATGAGACAAAGGGGAATTGCAAATAAATGATAGAATGAATAGTCAGCTTGAAGGGATTTCTGACCCTATTAGCTGACAGAGGGCAGGCAGTATTGGCGCTGACTTAGGGTTGTTTTTCGCCGCCCATACAATCTGGGGAGGCGGGCGCAGCCTGAGGGCTGTGCTTCCATTCTGTATGGGTATAGGTATGCAGCGCCAGAGCATGCACAGACTGTTGCAACTGCTCAGCGAGCGCTTCATAGATTAACTGATGGCGCTGAACAGCGCGCATAGACTGGAATTTATCGGCGACAATCACCACTTTAAAGTGACTTTCCGAGCCGGCCGGCACCGAGTGCATATAGCTCTCGTTGGTTACCTCAAGGACAGCCGGGGCAAATTGATCCTCAAGCTTTTGCCTGATAACTTGTTCGACAGGACCCATTACATACCGCTGACAAGGTTAATCATCACCCCGGCAGCCACTGCAGAGCCAATTACACCAGCCACATTGGGGCCCATGGCATGCATCAACAGGAAGTTCTGCGGATTGGCCTCCAGACCGACTTTATTGGCCACTCGCGCCGCCATTGGCACTGCCGACACACCTGCGGCACCAATCAGAGGGTTCACCTTATTGGTGGAAAGTGCATTCATTAATTTGGCCATCAACACCCCAGAGGCAGTGCCGATACAGAACGCTACCGCACCCAACCCCAGGATACCCATAGTCTCGGGGTTGAGGAACTTGTCGGCACTCATTTTTGAACCCACACCCAGCCCCAGAAAGATGGTGACAATATTGATCAATGCATTTTGCGTGGTGTCGCTGAGACGGTTGACTACGCCGCATTCGCGCATCAAGTTGCCAAAGCAGAACATGCCCAATAGCGGCGCGGCATCTGGCAACAACATTGCCACTAACACCAGCAGCGTCAGCGGAAATACAATGCGTTCAGCAGTGGTTACCGGTCGCAACTGTTGCATAGTAATCTGCCGTTCGGCGGGCGTGGTCAGCGCCTTCATAATCGGCGGCTGAATAATCGGCACCAGTGCCATATAGGAATAGGCAGCAACTGCAACCGCACCCAGCAGATCTGGAGATAGCTTACTGGTTACGAAAATAGCGGTGGGCCCATCGGCACCGCCAATAATGCCTATTGAAGCGGCATCGCGAATAGAAAAATCTAATATACCGAAGTGACTGAGGGTTACGGCGCCCACAACAGTGGTAAAGATACCGACTTGAGCAGCGGCGCCCAGCAGCAGTGTCTTGGGGTTGGCCAACAGCGGACCAAAGTCAGTCATCGCCCCGACTCCCATAAAAATTATCAGGGGGAAAAGACCGGTCTCAATCCCTGTATGATAAATATAGTAGAGCAACCCGCCGGGGCTCTCTAAATTACCCAGCGCGTCATAGACTGGCGCGGCATCAAAGCCGGCACCCGGTACATTGGCCAAAATAGTACCAAAACCAATCGGCACCAATAACAGCGGCTCAAAGCCCTTGTTAATTGCCAAAAATAGCAAACCCAGCCCGACAAACATCATCACGATCTGACCCATTGCCAGTTGGGCAAGGCCAGAGCTGGCCCATAAACTCAGTAGATTATCCATCGATGCTGTTTTCCTATGCCAATGTCACCAGTGGGTCACCTACCCCACAACTATCACCGCTTTGCACTTTGATCTCAACAATGGTGCCATCACTGGGCGCACTGACTGAGGTCTCCATCTTCATGGCCTCGAGAATCAAAATAGTCTCTCCCTCAGCGACCTTTTGCCCGGGCTTGACCAGCACCTTGACCACGGTACCCGCCAATGGCGCATTGACCGGCTCACCGCCAGTAGCGGGCACAGCGGCAGCAGACTCGGATGGGCTGCCATCCAGTGAGACTATGCCACTGATATCACCGCCATTTGCGACGGTTACGGTATAGGACTTGCCCTCTACTTCAACGGTGTAAATCTCCTCTCCCGCATCATTGGTGGGCACTGCAGCGGCGCCAGTGGGCACTGGCTCAAAGGCATCGGGATTGCCTCTATTTTGCAGGAACTTCAATCCCACCTGGGGGAATAGCGCATAGGTGAGCACATCGTCAATCTCACCTTCACCCGAGGTCAGCTCGATGCCCTTCTCTACCGCCAATTCCTGCAATTCCGCGGTCAAGGTTTCTAATTCCGGAACCAGGTTGTCGGCAGGACGACAGGTTATTGTCTCTTCACCGTCTTCCAATACCTGGGCTTGCAGTTCCAAATTAACTGGCGCTGGAGTGGCACCGTATTCACCGCGCAACACCCCCTCAGTTTCTTTGGAGATCGATTTGTATCGCTCTCCAGTCAACACATTGAGAACCGCCTGGGTACCGACAATTTGCGAAGTCGGCGTCACCAAGGGTATATAACCCAAATCTTCACGCACGCGGGGAATTTCTTCCAACACCTCATCGAGACGGTCCTCGGCACCCTGCTGGCGCAGCTGAGACTCCATATTGGTCAACATACCACCGGGCACCTGAGCTACTAGAATTCGCGAATCCACACCGCGCAGTGAGCCTTCGAATTGCGCATATTTCTTGCGCACTTCTCGAAAGTAGGCGGCAATTTCTTCGATTTTCTCAATATCTAGGCCGGTATCCCGGGGCTGACCTTTAAAAATTGAAACCACCGATTCGGTAGCCGAGTGGCCATAGGTCATAGACATGGATGAAATCGCCGTGTCCACATTGTCAATCCCCGCTTCTATACACTTGGTAATCGTGGTAGTGGATAGTCCGGTGGTGGCATGGGCGTGCAACTGAATTGGAATTGACAGGGCTTTTTTCAGCTTGGTCACCAGTTCAAAACCCGTGTAGGGCGTTAACAGGCCGGCCATATCCTTGATACACACCGAATCTGCACCGACATCTTCCAGTTGGCGCGCCCGATCGACCCAGAGGTCGATGGTGTGCACTGGACTAACTGTGTAGGAAATCGTGCCCTGAGCGTGCTTGCCCACTTGCTTGACTGCGCGCAACGCGGTCTCCAGATTGCGCATATCATTCATGGCATCGAATACCCGGAATACATCTATGCCATTGATAGCCGCGCGCTCGACAAATTTCTCCACCATATCATCGGCATAGTGGCGATAGCCCAGTATGTTCTGCCCCCTGAACAGCATCTGCTGAGGCGTGTTGGGCATCGCCTTCTTGATCTCCCGTATACGATCCCAGGGATCTTCACCCAAGTAGCGGATACAGGCGTCAAAGGTCGCGCCGCCCCAGGACTCCATCGACCAATAGCCAATCTGATCAAGTTTCTCGGCGATCGGCAACATATCATCAATGCGCATACGGGTTGCAAACAGCGATTGATGGGCATCCCGCAGTACAACTTCAGTGATACCAACGGCAGATTTGTTAGAGGGCATATCAGTGTCCTTAAAATAAACTAACGGGTTTTTGACAACATAAAAACTACTTCGAATTGACTGACCTAGCGGCCGCGGTGCTGATCAATTGCCGCCTGAATCACCGCAATCACCTTGGGATCAACCGCCTGATTAGCGGCGCTCGGTGCTGTTGCGGCAGGTTCAGCAACTGGAGGGGTGGCAAACTTGGATACTGTGGTCGACATGGCACCAGTAACTGCCACCAGCAGCGTGAGGAATACAAAAACAGTACCCATACCAAAGAGCATTAGGTCCAGCCCTTGGGAAATCAAAAGTGAGTCCATTAACAACACCGTGAAACTGACAAAGATAAACTGAGCGCCATCTGAATGATGACAAGACCCATAAATAATATCAATAAGCGTAATTTTTGCAAGTTATCCTTGCTTTCAGCTTATCAAAACCTACAATTCAGCCCCTAGCATTAAAGGAAAAAACTGACCCCTATCCATGAGCGCAAAACAATTACTCAACAGCCGATTTACACAGGCCATGCAATCTGTTGGCATTCCAGAGGAATGCTCTCCGCTATTGAATCTCAGCGGCAAGCCCCAATTCGGTGATTATCAAGCCAATGGAGCCATGGGTGCAGCCAAGCGGCTGGGTGTCAATCCGCGAGAGCTGGCAGTACAGATCGTAGATGCCGTGGATCTCGAGGGCATTGCCGAAAAGTTGGAGATCGCCGGCCCCGGTTTTATCAATATAACCCTGGCTAATGATTACCTAGCCAAGGCGGTTCTCGGATGCACGGAGCAATCCAGCGTCGAACCACAGACCATTGTGGTCGACTACTCGGCACCAAATTTAGCAAAAGAAATGCATGTGGGTCACCTGCGCTCAACGATTATCGGCGACGCACTGGCGCGCCTACTAGAACATCAGGGTCACCGCGTTATCCGTCAAAATCACATGGGCGACTGGGGCACGCAGTTCGGCATGCTGATCGCCGAACTGGAACTGCAACTGGGCGAAGGCGAGCAGGCGGAACTGGCCCTCAGCGATCTGGAGTTGTTCTATCAACAAGCCAAAAAGCACTTTGATCAAGACCCAGAATTCGCTGATACCGCCAGATCCTACGTGGTTAAGCTGCAGTCTGGCGATGCCCAGTGCCGCAAACTGTGGCAACAGTTTATCGATATCTCTGTGGCACATAATCTGGCTATTTATAAACAGCTCAATGTCGGCTTGGGGCCAGAGCATATCAAGCCGGAGAGTGCCTACAACGACGATCTGCGGCAAGTGGTGGACGAGCTTTGCAAGCTGGATATAGCCATAGACTCCGAAGGCGCCAAAGCAGTGTTTCTCGAGGAGCTGGCAGACAAGAATGGCGATCCCTCGGTGATGATCGTTGAAAAGTCTGGCGGCGGTTTTCTCTACGCCACCACCGATTTGGCCGCCCTGCGATACCGCGTTGAGCAACTGCAGGCGGACCGCATTCTCTACTTTATTGATGCCCGCCAATCGCTGCATATGAAGCAGGTGTTCACCACCGGTCGCAAAGCGCAGTTTGTGCCACCAAGCGTCAGTCTTGAGCACCACGCCTTTGGCACCATGATGGGCAGCGATGGCCGCCCCTTCAAAACCCGCAGCGGTGGCACCGTGAAACTAGCAGAACTGCTAGTGGAAGCTGAACAGCGCGCCACTCAGCTGGTCAGGGAGAAAAATAGCGAGCTCAGCGACACAGAAATTCAGTCTATCGCTCGCAAAGTGGGTATCGGCGCGATCAAATATGCCGATCTCAGCAAGACCCGCACCAATGACTATATTTTTGACTGGGATGCGATGCTCTCCTTTGAGGGCAATACAGCACCCTATCTGCAGTACGCCTACACCCGAATTCGCAGCATCTTCCGCAAAGCGCAGATAGACAGTGAACTATTTTCGGCGCCAATAATCATTGGCGACTCCCATGAAAAGCAATTGGCACTAAAACTTCTGCAGTTTAACGACACCCTTAATCAAGTGGCGGCAGATTGCTATCCTCATACCCTGTGCAGCTACCTCTACGAACTGGCCAGCCAGTTTATGAGCTTTTATGAGCACTGTCCTATTCTCAAAGACGGTGTACCTCAGGAAATTGCCGACAGTAGGCTACAACTTAGCGCCCTAAGCGCTCAGGTGCTAGCTCAGGGTTTGGAGCTGTTGGGTATTGAAGTAATGGAAAAGATGTGATGCCACGCATCACTTAAGTTCTTCAACCCACAATGCCAAGAAGCCATTGTGGGGCTGTTAAATATTAAGCATTGGAATCTGTGCGCCAGCTTCTTGCTCAGAACCCATTTCATCGGACCGCTGCAATTTCAACCCAGCAAAATCAAATAGATCGGTATCCGCTAATTGGGATGGGGATACATGCTTTATGGCATTAAAAATAGTATCGATGCGACCCGGATACTGGCGCTCCCACTCACCGAGCATCGATTTGATCACCTGACGTTGCAGGCCCTCCTGAGAACCACAGAGATTACAGGGAATAATCGGGAACTGTTTGAGCTCCGCCAGCGCTTGAAGGTCGGCCTCGCGGCAGTAGGCCAGTGGTCGAATCAAGATATTTTTCTGATCATCTGCCAGCAGCTTGGGCGGCATGGCCTTGAGCTTGCCCTGATAGAACATATTGAGAAACAGGGTTTCGACAATATCATCGCGGTGATGCCCCAGGGCAATTTTAGTGGCGCCAATCTGCTGGGCAAATCCATAGAGTGTGCCGCGCCGCAGTCGCGAGCAGAGACCACAGAATGTCTTACCTTCGGGGACTTTACTGGTGACAATACTGTAGGTATCTTTTTCTAATATATGGTATTCAATAGCCAGCCTGTCCAGATAGCTGGGCAACACATCCACTGGAAATCCGGGCTGTTTTTGGTCCAAATTGACCGCCACCAGCTCAAAATCAATCGGCGCATTGCGCTGTAGACTTCTAAGAAGATCCAGCATGCCATAGGAGTCCTTGCCACCGGACAGACACACCATAATGCGGTCCCCCGCTTCGATCATCTTATAATCCTCGATCGCCTTGCCCACATTGCGCCTGAGGCGCTTCTGCAGTTTATTGGCTTCCAGTTCGTCCCGTCGATTATCCACTGCTATTTACACCGGTTTATAATAAGGCGCTTATTGTAGAGATTTACTTGGCTATCACCAACTGTTGCAGCCTAAAAACCCTATCAAGTCGTCCCTGAAAAAAGGCCTTTTTTACCCTAGGCTGTGTTGCACTGCGACTTCCAATGCTCATGTACCCTATGTACACTGCGCTCCAGCTTCTCGTGCGCCTTGCCTAAAACAAAAAATTCTCATTTTTCAGGCCCGAATGTCAATAGGCAATTTTTGCTTGGTTTAGGTAGGCTATTTGGTTACTCTCTGCAAACCAGCCGGTGCCTACCCGCAAACTGTGGAGCCAAATTACCTTGAACTCATCCCCCCAACCACTCTCCTCGACGCTAATTAAAGATCAAACCTATGTCTGGCACCCCTACTCGTCCATGACTCAACCAATTCCCGCCTATGAAGTAGTCTCGGCGGAGGGCGTCAATCTACACCTAGCCGATGGACGGGTTTTGATAGATGGTATGGCCTCTTGGTGGTGTGCGATTCACGGCTATAACCATCCCGTACTCAACAGTGCCGCCCAACAGCAGCTGGAAAGAATGAGTCATGTGATGTTTGGCGGCATCACCCACCAGCCCGCGGTGGAACTGTGTGAGAAGCTGGTGGCACTGACCCCCAAAGGGTTGGACAAGGTATTTTTGGCTGACTCCGGCTCGGTGAGTGTTGAGGTGGCTATCAAGATGGCTTTTCAGTACTGGATCTCTCAGGGACAAACCAATAAAAATAAACTACTGGCCCTGCGCGGTGGCTATCACGGCGATACCTTCGCCGCCATGTCGGTCTGTGATCCGGTGAATGGCATGCATCATCTGTTTGAACAGGTCATGCCTGCCCATCTGTTTGCACCCATACCCCAGATCGCCTTTGACCAGCCTTGGGATAACCGCGATATCGCGGAATTTAAATCAATCATTGAAGCCAACCACCAGCAGTTGGCTGCAGTGATTCTCGAGCCGATCGTCCAAGGCGCAGGCGGTATGCGCTTTTACTCCCCCAATTACTTAAAACAGGTTCGGGAACTATGCGATCAATATAACGTGCTGCTGATTGCCGATGAAATCGCCACGGGTTTTGGTCGCACCGGTAAGTTATTTGCCTGTGAGTGGGCGCAGATAGCACCGGATATTATGTGTCTCGGCAAGGCCCTGACCGGTGGCTATATGACTCTGGCTGCGACCCTGTGCACTGACCGAGTCAGTCGCGGTATCTGCGAAGGTGAGGCTGGCTGTTTTATGCACGGCCCGACCTTTATGGGCAATCCTCTGGCCTGCGCAGTGGCCAATGCCAGTATCGACCTACTGCTCAGCCAAGACTGGGCGGCAGACGTTAAACGACTGGAAAACCAATTGCGCGTTGAATTAGAAACCTTTGCCCAGTTACCCGCGGTCGCCGATGTTCGTGCACTGGGTGCTATCGGCGTAATCGAGATGCAAGAACCGGTTAATGTGGCAGAGATACAGAAGAAATTTGTCGATCAGGGTGTTTGGGTACGCCCTTTCGGCAAGCTGGTGTATGTGATGCCACCCTATATCACCAGCCAATCGGAATTAACTCGCCTGTTCAGGGGTATTTACCATGTTCTTGGCCAGGACGCAGAGTAAGGGCATCAAGATTCCCCAGCCCAGAGCCAACAATAGCATTGCAGCGAGCTGATCGGTAAACACTACAGCGCCCAATTTCTCGCCGGCTATAAAGGCCATGGGCCCAAACACAGCGCCCATCAGCGTGGCAACCAGAGGACGATGCAACAGCCAGCTAAGGGAGTGGTTGATGGTGGTGGCAAATAGTATCCACATCACTACCAACCAGTAGGGTGCGAAAACAATCCCATCGCCCGCTGTTGAATGACTGGCATAGACCATCCACTGTTGAGAGACCACCAGTGTCTCCCACAGCAGACCAATCGCCGCCACAGTACCGACAAACACTATCTCTGAACGAGGATTGGACGCCTGCTTAATAGAGATGGCTGCTATAAGCAGTGCCAATAGGCAACCCTGAAGTGCCATATTGTTGGCGGCACCCATTACGCAGGCCAACCAGCCGATTTTAAATAACCCAACATTAAGGAGTAGATTCATGGATATTCTGCACTTAAGGTTTTTAATTGTTGCTATGCCAGCTACGCCACTAGGTGGTAAAGGGATCAATTCACCCAGTGCAACAGTTCCAGAATTGCCACATTGAAGTGGTAAATACTCTGCAAACTATCAATCCGATCCATAATCGCAATTACCCCTAGCCGCTTCTAAAATGAATGCTTTTTAGCAGACGATTTATTATTGGCAGGCTGGCGAGCTTGGTTATTTTTTTTGATTAAAACATAGGTGGCACCAGCACTACCATGGAATTTCTGGGCGCTGTGAAAGGCTAACACTAGATCAATCTGCCGCAACCAGTGGTTGACACAGCTCTTGAGGCGAGCTGGTTGCTGGCGCCCCTCCCCTTTGCCGTGGGTAATCAGCGCACAGCGCACGCCGTGGTTGTGGCAGTCGGCGACAAACATCCATACCGCTTGACGAGCTTGCTCTACCGTTTTGCGATGTAAATCGAGGGCGGATTGAATTTCATACTTACCCTGGCGGAGATTTTTAAATACCCCATGCTGTACCCCTGGACGACTGAAGCTGAGAATATCATAGGGATCGACCTGGGCTATCACCGCATCGCTATCCAATGGATTTGCGGCTGCACTGGACTCGGCCTGTGCCGCTCTGCGACGTGCCTCCATTCCCGGTGTAATCTTTACCGGTGCCACCGCTCTGTGGGCACCTTTGCCGACCAGCGGCTGCACATCGTCACCCAATAAGTCGCTAAAGTTAGCTTGTTGCAAATCATCTTTTTCCGACGACATTAGTGGTACTCCCAAGGCCTCAATTAAGTTAATATGCTGCCTGTAATAGCCCAGACACAGCAAGAATTTTATCTGCCTGAATTAGTTATGCTACACAGATTTCAGCATAGCATTTTCCCAAATAATTTAAATCCACTGTAAAAATGCTCGATCTCAATTTAGTTCAACTCGGCTTGATTGCCCTGATATTTGCCTGGAGCGGCTTTGTTCGATCCGGACTGGGTTTCGGTGGCGCCCTATTCACTCTGCCTTTTCTGCTTTTGGTAGTGAATGATCCGCTATTATTTTTGCCAATTATCTCCGTTCACCTGCTGTTTTTTTCCAGTATTACGCTAATCGGCGAACAGTTGCGCAAAGTCGATAATACCGCTGGTAGCCATGGCATTCAGTCCCAGATCAACTGGGGGTTTATACGCTACAGCATGAGCATTATGTTAATTCCTAAGATTATCGGTGTTGTCGGTTTGTTGGTGCTGCCTGCAGAGCTAATGAACAGAGTGATTTTTGTGCTGATTGGCGGCTATGCACTGACCTACATAATTAACAAGCCCATGCGCAGTAGCAGTCGCATTATGGACACTGTGTTTCTGGCCCTAGGCGGCTATATCAGTGGCACCTCGCTAATCGGAGCACCATTGATTATGGCTGTGGCGATGCGCTATCTTCAGCCCAACCAATTCAGGTCCACACTGTTTGCTATCTGGTTCGTTCTGGTGAGCATCAAAATGTTTGCTTTCGCGATGGCTGGTGTGGATCTTCAGCTATGGAATGCGCTGTTACTGCTGCCCTTTGCAGGGATTGGTCACATTATCGGACTAAAAGCTTATCAGCGCCTTATTCAGGCGGATACTGGCAGTTTTTATCGTCTGATAGGTTGTATCCTGTTCGCCACCAGCTGTATGGGTATCGGGCTGTCGCTCTAGGGCGAGGGGCGGCGAACTCATAGAACGCAGCGCGCGATTAGCTACTGTGGAAAAAAGTGGTTTTGTCCAGTGGCTCTCTCTCCGTTCGCAGATTGTTGGCGGGATCACTGCTATCTACATAACCAAATGAGAGTCCCATAAGCAATTTGTAGTGGCTATCAATGCCCAGTTCAGCGCGCACTAGATCGGGATAACAGCTCACTGAGGTCTGAGGACAGGAGCCGAGGCCGGCATCGGTCATAGCCAACATCAGAGTCTGGGCGTACATGCCCGCATCGCCCACTAGACGAGTGAGTTCGGGAAATTGATCGGTGACAAAGATAAAGGCGATATGGGGCGCGTCAAAAAACTCAAAATTGCGCATCCAGGACCAGGCGCGCCGCTCGCGGTCATCGCGGGTGACACCCTGCTGCTCCCAGAGTCCCAGCGCCGAACAGATTTGCCGCTGTTTGTAGTCGCCGGAAAATTTTCCCTGCCAGGGGAAGTCCGGATTGCCTGCGGCATCCACCGCGGCCTGGGCTTTAATTTTCTCACGCATACGGTCACAGGCGGCACCCGACAGCACATGGACATGCCAGGGTTGCACATTGCAATTGGATGGTGCCCAGTTGGCCAGTTCAAAGATATTCTCTAGCGTGGCCTGATCTACCGGTTTGGGCAGAAAGCCACGGTAGGAGTGGCGCGAGCGAACCGCGGTAGCAAACTCCATCAAATTTTCCTCAAGCTTTAAAAGTTATGGTGATCACAGTGTAGCTTCAAACCACGCAAAAAAAACCCCCAGTGTTACTGAGGGTTTTGCGGTGCCAGACGGCACAAACCCTCTAGCTATCTGGGGTTAAAGTAGCTATTGGGCATTTCCATCAGTGAATCGAGGTTGGCGCCAATGGTCTTGGCGTGCACATCGGCCTGGGGCAGAAAGCGCTCAAAGAAGAAGTTTGCTGTATAAAGCTTATCCTGTAGATAATTGCTATCTCCCTCACCTGCGGCCAGTTGTTTCTCCGCTGTGGCGGCCATCATTCCCCACATATAGGCCATATAGGCATAGCCTGAATACATCAGAAAGTCCACTGAGGCGGCACCCACAGCGTCGGGATTGCGCTTGGCCTGCAGGCCGATTCGGAAACCCAAGTAACGCCATTTAATTGCCAACTTGGCGATCTTCCAGGCCTGTCTGCGGGTCATTTTACTGCCGCGCGGCCAGGGCAGTGACTTCATTGAGAATTTCAGCATTTCTGAGGTAAAGATCTTTAATTGCGAGAAGCGATTTAACAGCGTCTTGCGGCCAATCAGGTCGAGGGCCTGTACACCTGTAGTACCCTCGTAAATAGTTGCGATCTTGCTATCGCGGAGGATTTGCTCCATGCCCCACTCTTGGATATAACCGTGTCCACCGAGCACCTGAACACCGTGATTGGCGGCAATCACGC
Organism: Porticoccaceae bacterium; assembly: GCA_049612225.1. Lineage (GTDB taxonomy): Bacteria > Pseudomonadota > Gammaproteobacteria > Pseudomonadales > Porticoccaceae > HTCC2207. The sequence continues at coordinate 58,626 of JBMZBJ010000001.1, forward strand.
CCTGTTCGGTAATAAACCCTTTTAAAATGGGCGTGCAGAATCCCAGACGTTCCTCACCATAGCGTCGCTGCTGTTCTGTCTTGCCCTTGGTGTACAGGTCAGCAAACTGCCCGGCATAGGTCACCATGGCCCTACCACCTTCGGCTATTACCCGCTGAGTGAGCAGCATTCTGCGCACATCGGGGTGGCAGACAATCGGATCCGCTGGACCATCGGGATTTTTGACGCCAGACAGGGATCTCATAGCCAATCGCTCAACCGCATAGGCAGATGCACCTTGGTAGGAGCGCTCGGCGGCGGCTGAACCCTGACTGGCAGTGCCAATGCGGGCCACGTTCATAAAAGTAAACATGGCGTTGAGGCCGTTGTGGGGCTCACCGATCAAGAAGCCAGTGGCATCATCGAAATTTAAAAGGGCGGTAGCATTGCCGTGGATACCCATCTTGTGTTCGATTGAGCCGCATCTAACTCCATTGCGCTCGCCGACAGCACCTTCTGCGTTAGGTAGGAATTTGGGGATGATAAACAGTGATAGACCTTTGGTACCCTTGGGTGCATCAGGTAATTTCGCCAACACAATATGGACGATATTTTCGGTCATGTCGTGTTCGCCGGCACTGATAAAGATCTTGGTTCCATTGATTTTGTAGCTGCCGTCAGTGTCTGGCACTGCTTTGGTTTTCATCAGCCCCAGATCGGTGCCACAGTGAGGTTCAGTGAGGCACATGGTACCGCTCCACTCACCGCTTATCAGCTTGGTCAAATAGACCTGTTTCTGCTCCTCGGTACCATGATCCTCTAACGTGGCCATGGCGCCCTCACTGAGGCCAGGGTACATTGCCCACCCCCAGTTTGCAGTAGTCATCATTTCATTAAACGCAGTGCTGATAGAGACTGGCAATCCCTGCCCGCCCAGCTCTACATTGCCTGACAGCGAGGTCCATCCAGCTTCAATTAACTTTGCATAGGCCTCTTTAAACCCGTTGGGGGTAGTAACTTCGCCATCATTCCACTGGCAACCAGCGTCTCCCGATTGATAGATAGGTGCCAATTCATTATCACAAAACTTAGCTGCTTCACTGAATATGGATTCCAACATGTCTGGGGTTGCTTGATCGCCCCCCTCAACTTGTTGGTAGTTGCCCTGCATATCGAAAACATGGTTAAAGAGAAATAAGTAGTCATTTACTGGGACTTTGAAATCTGGCATATGGTTTTACTCCTGCGTAATAGCACCCTCTAGGTGCATCTGACTTGCTGAACTGTTAAAAAGCGAAAATTGGCGGCCACTGTTTAATTGCTGGGAATAGAGTTGAACGGTGGACGGGAGGAAAAGTGGCTTGTGAAAACCCACATCTACCGCGAAATCCGCATCGGGAATCATCGAATCCAGGGCTGCAAGACATCGGGCCTTGCTGAGCATCCCATGGGCTATAGCCCGTTTGAAACCCAGCAACTTTGCTGAGGTGTTGGTGAGATGAATGGGATTGAAATCACCGGATATCCAGGCATAGCGTCGCCCCATATCGGCGGAAAATGACCATTGCTGAAAATTTCCAGATGGGGACGTTTTAACAATAGGTTGCGGTTTTATCTGTGTGTTGCAGCGATACAGAAAGGTCGACTGACTAGACCAAACCAACTGCCCTTTGGCCTCCACTGTGGTGTCAATATTCCACTCTAGACCCCGGGATGTCAGGTCGGCGCTACCCACCGAGGCACAGACACTCAACGGACAATCAATGGGAATTGGGCGATGCATGGTTATCTTGTTGCGGAGATGTACTTGCCCCATAGCACGAAGTGGGAAATTTTTATCCAGCATAATCCGAATAAAGAGGGGGAAGGCAATCACAAACAGGTAGGTGGCCGGAATCCGATTAGATGTGAAGCCGCAGATGTCTCGATAACGCTGCACATGATCACTGTCCAACTGTAACTGCCCTACTCTGACTTCGAGCTTGGGCAATACATCCCCCAACCGGTAGGTTCCAGATTTAAATGCAGCTTTTCCCAGCAATAACGGTAGGCTGGGCATCTGCTCCATTGAAATTGTCTGAGCGTTGTCTTGCATTGATGCACTTGTGTTAGATTGATTTAATAAGTCGTTCATAGTGAGTTCCCTTCATATTGTTTACATTGGCATAAGTAAAATACATTTTGTCATTTCGGCCAATTGTGTATTATAACTACTTATTTTGATGGTTTTGCTAAATGCCGATTTTGACTGACTCAGGTACTTTGGTGCGCATGGCCTATGCCGGTCTGCGCAGCATGGGTATTGACGCCGATGAAATACTGCGCAGAGCGGGCTTGCAGCCGGACAAGCTCTATCAGCCCAATTTACGCACCAAGTTCTCCGCTCAACCCAAGTTTTGGCAGGCGGCTATTGATCTTTCCGGAGACCGCTGTATTGGTTTGCACCTAGGCGAAAAAATGCCTGTGTACAAAGGTCAAATTCTTGAATATTTACTTTTGAGCAGTCAGACTTTTGCTGAAGGTTTAAACCGGGTTCTCGAGTATCAGCGTCTTATCAGCGATGCAATGCACGGCGATCTCACCCAGGGACCTGAACCCTACTTGACCAACTATTTTTCTGAGCATCAACATGTCACTTCCCATCTTGCCGAAGCCATGGTTGTCAGCTTAATTCGGTTTCTGCAGTCAGCAACTGATAACCATTTTAGGCCAGGGAAAATTGTTTTCACGCACAGCCCCAATGCGCCTATGGATGAATATCAGCGCATCTTTCAATGTCCCGTGGAATTCCAGGCAAAATCGTTCAAGCTCTATTTCCCCAAAGAGATGCTCAGTTATCGTTCCCTCCACGCTGAACCAGAGCTGTTGAATCTGCATTTACAAAGTGCCGAACAACATCTCGAACTCCTGCAGAAACAGGACCTAATTGCAGACATTCGCAGTCATATTGGCGCTCTTTTGGAAACTGGCGATATCAGTTTGAATGCGCTTTCACTGCGCTTGGGACTTAGCTCGAGGCAACTCAGGCACCAGTTAAACCTGGCAGGAACTAGCTTGCAACGCCTAATCAACCAGCACCGCAGATCACTGGCGAAAAGACTGTTATCGCAGACTGATGAGGCGATTAGCGAAATTGTCTACCTGACGGGCTTCTCTGAACCCAGCACTTTTTACCGCGCCTTTAAACGCTGGGAAGGTGTCACCCCGATAGAATACCGACAGCGCCACAGACAGACATTTACCCAATCAAATACTGCGCATAAAAGCCCAGTCTAGTAGAATGGGTCAGTTGAAATCCTATTGAGAAACCCTTTCCCATGACACAGATTGCTCATCCAGCTTTTGAACACGTGCGCACCGAATCTATACCCTCCTTAAAGGTTCGCTACGAGGAATACCGCCATCGAGTCACCGGTGCGCAACATATCCATCTGGCTTGCGACAACAGTGAAAATGTATTTCTGGTGGCGTTGCGTACAGTGCCCATGGACTCCACAGGCGTGGCGCATATTCTGGAGCACACAGCCCTCTGCGGCAGTGAAAAATACCCTGTGCGGGATCCATTCTTTATGATGATTCGGCGCTCTCTAAACACCTTTATGAATGCTTTTACCAGCTCCGACTGGACCGCCTACCCCTTTGCTAGCCAAAATAAGCAGGACTTTAACAACCTTTTAGATGTGTATCTGGATGCGGTGTTTTTCGCCCGACTCGACCCCTTGGACTTCGCTCAGGAGGGGCACCGACTGGAGTTTGCCAAAGCTGATGACAGCACCTCACCCCTGACCTTTAAGGGCGTTGTCTTCAACGAAATGAAAGGTGCTATGAGCTCAATCAACTCTGTGCTGTGGCAGATGGTGACCAAATATCTGTATCCGACCAGCACTTATCACTACAACAGTGGCGGTGACCCAGAGGAAATCCCCCATTTAACCTATGAGCAATTTGTTGAGTTTTACAAGACCCACTACCATCCCAGCAATGCCATCTTTCTGACCTTTGGCGACATACCCGCAGCGGAACATCAACAGCGCTTCCAAGACCAAGCGCTGCAACACTTTGAAAACCTCGAGGGACAAATCCAGGTCTGCAATGAAAAGCGCTATCGGGAACCCCAGTATTTTAATGATCATTATGCCTTTGACAGCGCCGATAAAGACTGTGATCTGAGTGATAAAACTCATATTGTCCTAGCCTGGCTACTCGGAGAGTCCACGGATGCAGAGGAGACTATGGGTGCACGTCTTTTGGCCAGTGTACTGATGGATAACAGCGGATCACCACTGCAAAAAGCCCTTGAAACCACTCAGCTGGGTACTTCGCCATCGCCGATGTGCGGGCTTGAGGACTCTCAAAAAGAACTGTGCTTTGTGTGCGGTATTGAGGGTTCCAACCCCGAATCTGCCGATGATGTTGAACAAATGATTCTAAAAGTTCTCGAGGAGGTGGCAACTCATGGAATCCCACAGGAACAGGTTGCCGCCAGTCTTCACCAGCTGGAATTAGCGCAGAGAGAAATCAGTGGCGACAGCTACCCCTATGGACTCAATTTGATTTTAACCTGCTTGACCAGCGCCACCCACCGCGGCGATCCAGTTTCGCTGTTAGATCTCGATCCGGTGTTGAAAAGTTTGCAACAAAAAATCCTCGACCCTGACTATATCAAATCACTGGCGCGAGAGCTGTTGCTTAACAACTCCCACCGTATTCGCCTGGTTCTGAAGCCGGATGCTGAATTGGCAAAAAATACTGAAATCCGCGAGATTGAACGACTGGCGAAAATCAAAGACTCTCTAAGTGAACAACAAAAACAAACGATTATTGATGCGGCCTCGGCCCTCAAGGCGCGTCAGGAAATGCAGGAGGATCTGGAGGTACTGCCCAAGGTGGGCATAGCGGATGTGCCCAGCGATATTCATTACCCGCGAGCCACTGATAGTCAACAGGCGCCTCTGCCGCTGACTAGCTATGCTGCCGGCACCAATGGCCTAGTCTACCAACAAATAATTATGCCAATTCCCAATCTGAGCGCTGAGCAGATGGATCTCCTGCCGCTTTATAGCAGCTGTGTGACTGAGATGGGTGTGGGCTCGAGGAGTTATCAACAGACCCAACTCTGGCACTCTGGAATTGTCGGTGCCTACTCGGCGTCCGCGTCCGTGCGCACTGACAAAGATGATCTATCCAAACTCCACGGCAATTTCACCCTCAGCAGCAAAGGGTTAGCCAGCAATCAATCAGCAATCAGCCAACTGATGCAGGAATCCTTTAGTGAGGTGCGGTTTGACGAACTGTCGAGATTAAAAGAACTGGTGGCACAGATACTCACTTATCGACAGTCCAGTGTGGTTGGCAACGGCCATATTTTGGCGATGACCTCAGCGACTAGCGGGCTCTCCAGCTATGGCGCCCTAAGTCAGCGATGGAGTGGAATGACTGGACTTAGCAACTTGACTACTTTGAATACCAATTTATCTGCTGAGGAGAACTTGAGACAACTCGCAACACAGCTAGAGGAGATTCATCAGCTATTTATCAAGCAGCCTCGCCAGTACCTTGTGGTTGCTGAAAGTGAACAACTGCAACAGTTTAAACCGGTTATTGCGGCTACATTTGCATCCAATAACCATCAGCTACCGGCCGACAATCTAATCGATTTTTCTCCTCGCTTACAGTCGATCAACCACAGCTGGACAACCAATACTCAGGTCAGTTTTTGTGCCCGAGCCTTTCCCACTGTGGCCAGCAGTCACCCCGATGCGCCTGCGCTAACCGTGCTGGGTGGCGTGCTGCGCAATGGTTATCTGCACCGGGCAATACGCGAGCAAGGCGGTGCCTATGGTGGCGGCGCCTCTCAAGATAATCAGTCGGGAGCCTTCAAATTTTTCTCCTACAGAGATCCCAGAATTACTGAGACATTGGCGGATTTTGATCGATCTGTAGACTGGCTATTGAGTCAACCACTGGATAGGGAGCAAATCGATGAGGCAATTTTGGGCGTTGTCAGCAGCTTGGATAAACCTGGCTCTCCCGCCGGTGAAGCGATTCAAGCCTTTCATGGCGAACTAAATGGCCGCAGCGAACAGGTTCACAGAGAATTCAGGAGGCAGGTGCTAGAAGTTGGAGAATCGGACCTCAAGCGGGTCGCCCAGGCTTATCTAAATCCTGAGAGAGCACAGACTGCTGTAATCACCAACGCCGACCTGGCTGCGGATCTGCCGCTAGCGATTAAGGGTATTTGAGAATAGCCGACATGGACTCTAGCAACCGAGACAACCTGTTCGCCCAGCCGATGGATGTGGTTTCCGAGTTCACCTTTGATCAATCGGTGGCCGAGGTCTTCCAAGATATGGCACAGCGTTCTATACCCGGCTATCAGGCGATCATTCACCACACTGGCGAACTGGCCGCACGCTTTGTCCAAAAAGACACCAACTGCTATGATCTGGGCTGTTCCCTAGGCGCTTCGACCCTATCGGTCAGACAGCGAATTGAAGGTCGCGATGTGGCCCTCTACGCAGTGGATAACTCCCGCGCCATGCTCAAGAAATGCGCAGCCAACCTCGCATCAGAACCATCAAATACCAGAATCGAATTGGTGCATGAGGATATTTGTAAAGTCGAGATCAACAATGCCTCGCTGGTAATAATGAACTTTACCCTGCAGTTTATCCCCCTAGATCAGCGCACTGCATTGCTAACAAACATCTATGCAGGGCTGAATCCCGGGGGCTGCCTGATTGTCTCAGAAAAGCTGCACTTTGAACCGGCGTCATTAAACCACCTATTAAATGAGCTTCACCACCAATTCAAACGCGATCAGGGTTATAGCGACCTCGAAATCAGCCAAAAACGCGACGCCATTGAGAATGTACTGGTTCCAGAGACCTTAGAGACTCATATTTCACGTCTGCAGTCCTGTGGCTTCAAAACGGTCAGCCCCTGGTTCCAATGCTTTAACTTTGGCTCTCTGGTAGCTATCAAGTAGTGCTAAGACTAATCTCAAGAGCTAAGAGAGCAGCTTGAGCGACATTTTTATCATTTTTTTGACTTTGTCTGTATAGGGCGGAAACATCTTCGCCGCTGAACTAAATTTGTCCTCGAGAACACTGCGCTCATGGGAGAAAGCCATATAGCCCCAGTACCCGCCAGATTTACCAATGCCGCTGTTATTGACACCGCCGAATGGCAAATTGTGGTGGATAATATGTAGAATAGTCGCATTGATACAGGTATCGCCCGCACTGGTTTCCTGCAGGACTTTTGCATTGAGCTTTTTATCGGAACTAAACAGATACAGGGCCAGAGGCTTAGGATTGTTGTTGATAAACGCAATAACATCATCAGTGTTTGAATAGGTCATAATCGGCAATACTGGACCAAATATTTCCTGTTGCATAATTGTCGAATCGGTGCTGACATCAGCAAGCAATGTGGGTGCAATAAAACGCTCATCGTCCACCGACTGCCCTCCGGCTATAACCTTGGCACCGTCCGCTACGGCAGACTGCAACAAACTTTGAATGCGCTGATAATGGGATTGATTCACCACCCGGCAATAATCTGGATTATTGGCCATAGCGGATTCATCGCCATACTGGTCACCGACTGCTGAGGACAATTCAGCGAGAAATTCATCCTTCACCGATTGATGCACATAGATATAATCTGGCGCAATACAGGTCTGCCCATTATTGGAGAACTTGCCAAAGGAGATAGAGGCCGCGGCCTTCTTGAGATCTGCCGATTGGTCAACAATCACTGGGCTCTTGCCTCCCAGCTCTAGGGTCACAGAAGTCAAATTTTTAGCTGCTGCAGCCATGACATGTTTACCCACCGCCGGACTGCCGGTGAAAAAGATATGATCGAAAGGCAAGCTTGTAAGGTAACTGGCAACACTGGCATCGCCTTCAAACACACAGACCTCCTCGGGTCTAAATGCCTGACTGACAATATCTGCAATCACCGCAGTCATTGCCGGGGTCATCTCCGAGGGTTTAATAATCACTGTATTGCCCGCAGCAATCGCTGAGATCATGGGAATAAAGGTGAGATTAAAGGGGTAGTTCCAGGGGGAAATAATTAACGAGACACCTCTGGGTTCGGTAACTATTTTTGAACTGGTACCGAAGGTGGCCAAGGTTGGGCGCACAGATCTGGGTTTCATCCAGCTTTTCAGTTTTTTACAGGTGTGCTTTAGCTCTGAAACCACTGGCATTATTTCACCGGTGTCCACCTCTGTCTCAGACTTGGAAAAATCCTCTGCCGCAGCTCTATACAGTTCACTGTAGGAGGCCTTGAACACTCGCTCAAACCGCTCCAGTGCGTCCAATCTCTGACGCCAATCAGATTTCCTGAGCGCAATCGCGTGCTGTTGCTGGAGCGCAAACGCCTGATCAATATCGGCCATTGTATTGGTTTCTAATTCGGACATTGTGTTCCTCCCAGTAAAAGCTGTAGCGCTTGTAAATTATAATTAGTAGTGCGGCGGTCTCTGTTCAATTGCTGTGGGTTTCGACCCAGGTATGGCATCAGAATCTGCTTGCTGCAGCTCTGCAAACCGTTCTAGCAACTGGTGATGCGCGTTAGTAAGGGTGGCAATCTCCTGCTGTTGCCGAAAAATCTCCTCACTGAGCTCTGCATTAGCAGCCTCAAGATAAGCAAGTTTTTCCTCGAGCTGATCGAGTCTTTGATTACTCATATATAAATGTGTTACTGCTGAAATCACCATTAAAATCGCTGCTGAAGCTTAACAGAAATCATTTATAATCGCACCGAGAATTAACTGGATTAATAGAGCTGCTCCTATGCTGAACTATCAGTCTCTGCTGGACTGGATGACAGATTCCCCTCTCGCCGATTGGCGGAAAACGCTGCCCAACCTATTGCGTGAGCAGCTAAACCCGACCCGCTGGGGTGATTTGTCCACTTGGGCCGCGTGCCTAGAACAGCTGCCAGATATTGATCCCCTGACTACAGATTTCACCTCATCAGTTAACATTGGCGATCCCGGCTTGATGGATAAGGGACGCAGAAGTCAGTTACAGTCAACACTGATGGCGCTCCATCCCTGGCGCAAAGGCCCCTATAATTTATTTGGCCTGCCTGTAGATACCGAGTGGCGCTCTGACTGGAAATGGGAGCGACTGCTACCCCACATATCATCACTAAACAACCGTCTTGTCTTGGATGTAGGCTGTGGCAATGGCTACCACTGCTGGCGTATGTTAGGTGCCGGGGCTAATAGAGTGATCGGCATAGATCCCTCACCCAAATCAGTATTCCAGTTCCATGCTATTAAGCATTTTGCCGGCGCTCATCACCCGGTGGATGTTCTACCTCTTGGCATTGAGCAGATGCCAAACAAGCTGCAGGCTTTTGACTCCGTCTTTTCGATGGGTGTTCTCTACCATCGGCGCTCGCCTATAGAGCATTTACTGGAACTCAAGGAGCTGTTGCGATCGGGGGGACAGTTGATCCTCGAGACACTGATTATTCAAGGGACAGAAGGCGAAGTGCTGGTTCCCGAGGGGCGCTATGCAAAAATGCCAAATGTCTGGTTTTTGCCTTCAGCGGATAGCTTAGTTGGCTGGATGCGCAAACTGGGCTTTCGCGACCCGAGGCTGGTGGATATCTGTAAGACAACCACCGAGGAACAGCGCACTACTGAGTGGATGAAATTTGAATCCCTGGCGGATTTTCTCGATCCAGCAGATCCGGATAAAACCCTAGAGGGCCATCCAGCACCACTGCGAGCCATATTTCTAGCCGAAGCCCCCTAAGACACCAACTCTAATCCAAGCTCTCTTTCCCAAGGGTAGAAAATGGCGCACTCGGGAGGGTGAGACCAGCGTTTTTCAAAGCACCGCTTTGAGCGCAGGCGAACGCCGCCACGCTGTGCTTGGCGGCCGGCAATCCGACCTGATATAAATATAAAAGCTTGGGAAAATGGCGCACTCGGGAGGATTCGAACCTCCGACCGCTCGGTTCGTAGCCGAGTACTCTATCCAGCTGAGCTACGAGTGCGTATTGGTCTAGTTATCAAGGGCGCGTACTATAGGTGAGCAGCGAGGTGGAGTCAATATCGACTGTGGCTAAGTGTCAATTAATTCCCGTTGGAGCGCGAAATATATAAATACCCTACTAACCCTTACTCAGTGCAAATAGAACCTGTGGACAATTGACCTCCAGCCGACTGTGCTTGGCATGATCTCAGAATTGTTCATCCAATCTATTATTTCTATCCGTAGAAAAAAGGAATACAACTAAATGAGGGTGTAACAATGAAACTAAAAATGTTTTTTCTATGGTTTTATGATTGCTATTGCTCCGTGATGGATCACAACAAGAATCCCCTGCGTCACATACCAGATCCGCTTTCCAGAATGTGGATAATGACGGTTCTCGCATGGATGTGGTCAGTAGTTTTTGGGATCTATGTCGGCAGTGTAATCTATATGGGAATCAGTATGGCCGCGCACTTTATCCTACTCGCAATGGTCACATTCACCGCAGCTGTGTTCTTTGAAGCGGAACGCCGTCAGGACAGCTGGCTGCTCAAATTGCGTTCCGAAAACCTGCAGTAGATTTTAAGCGCCATCCTCTCTGATGGCGCGAATTTCTTGACCAGTACTTCAACGGGTTGCCATAGAACTCGCTAATACCCTTATCTAGCTACGGCAGAAAGCTAAATTCCTACTCTTCATTGAAAGCTAATAGTTAGTTGTGAATACAATGGTTTGGAAGATTGCGCCCATTGGAACTATCTAAAAAAATCCCACCTCAGCCACCTCTACAGCTGCGCTGTGATCTCTGCCAAAGGCTACAATACCAAGACTGCGAATGGACTTGAACTGCACCTGATTGGGCAGCCAGCGACTTGATGGAGCGAATGCATTCAATGGCAGCTGAAAGACTGTCCAGTCCTCGGTAACATCAAAACTAGCCTGATAGTACTGCCAGGGCAACAGAGTAAAAGCAGTTCGCAGAAATAGGTAATAGGTTTGGGTATTGCCTCTCGCCTTGATATATAGGCCTGACCAAGCACCCGTTTCTGGCTGATCAATATCTGTCCTAATTTGAATAAATCCACCGTTGTTGGCGGTGCTGACTTGACCCTTTAAAAGGGCGTAGGAAATATCCTGTTCACTTTTGTACTCCACGATTCCTGTGGAGACACCCCCCATCACCTGATCGCTAATAAATTCCCATCTACGCTGCGTAATATCAGTGAAATCGTCAATTATCATAACCTCTGCCTTGGGAGTGTTTATTGGCATGACAGCCAGAGATAGGATTACATAAAAATATTTACCCAGCATCAAAGCCTCCATTAATTACACAACCCTCCTGTTACGATTTCGCGTGTCAGCTGTATCAATTGTGCGAAAATTGGCCAAGTTGAGTCCTGAAAAAAACAATTTACAACTTGATTGTCTTTAAATCGGTGCTACAGTTAGCTCTTAATTATTAGGTATAAGTAACTAATAATATTTTATATGCTTAGAAATGTGGTTTATTTCAAGCAGACTGATAAACGATAAATCGCCAACTCAGTCGAGTTTTACTATTAAAAATAGGGGTATAAAGTATGAGTAAATTTACGTTTAAAAAATCCTGTCTCCCACTGGCAGTAGCAACTCTGCTGTCGGCTGGCGCAGTGCAGGCGCAGATTGATGAAATCGTAGTAACTGCCAACAAGCGCGAGCAAACACTTCAGGAGGTACCTATCTCGGTGTCGGTTACAACTGGTGAAACTATCCAGCGCGCCAGTATTGTCGATCTGATTGACCTTCAGACATCAGTTCCTTCTCTGCGCGTTAATCAACTGCAGAGCTCCGCTCAAACAAATTTTGTTATCCGAGGTTATGGCAACGGCGCAAATAACCCAGGCATTGAGCCTGCAGTCAGCGTGTATATTGATGGCGTTCCAAGAACTCGCTCCTCTGCAATGCTTGCTGACCTGCCCACTGTAGAGCGCATCGAAGTTCTCAGTGGTCCGCAGTCAACATTATTCGGAAAAAATGCTTCAGCAGGTGTTATCAACGTTACCACTATGCTGCCCGAAGATGAGCTCGGAGGTATGTTAGAAGCCACCGCGGCCAATTATGACTCACGGATTATCAAAGGCACCCTAACGGGCCCAATTACTGATAACCTATCTTTCAGGCTATCTGCCAGCGACAATTCATCCGATGGTTATGGGACAAATATTACTACAGGTGACTCGGTAAACACCCGCGATCGCTATGCAATTCGTGGTCAGCTGTTATATACACCTGCAGATGATTTAACCATTCGCTTAATTGCTGATTACAATGAAATTGATGAAGTTTGTTGCGCTGCTAGCGCTTTATCATATGGCGATGCGTCTCGTGTTGCAGCAATGATTGCCGCACAGAGTGGTTTCGACACGACAGCGATTAATCCCTGGGCAAGAGAATTGAACATGAACTATAACCCTACTAACCAATTAGAGGGTAAGGGAGTTTCGCTGCAAATTGATAAGGATCTAGGCTTTGCCACTTTGACCTCAATCACCTCGACAAGAGATCAATCACTGAGATCTAATTTCGATGCAGACTTTTCAGCTGCAGAGATTTTGGGAGAAAATCGGGTTGACTATGATTTTGAAACGTTCACCCAAGAGCTAAGACTAAGTTCCAACGGAGACGGTGACTTACAATGGATGGTTGGTCTTTTCCACTCAGATGAGTCTGTAGACAGTTTCCGTACCGTAAAATACGGTGATCAAGTTTTTCCATTTGCTGACTTCCTGATTGGCGCCGCACTGGCACCACCAGGGACTCCTGCTAATCTAATCCCCGGCGGTCTTGAGCCAGTGGCAACAATATTGACTCTAATGGGGGCAGCCTCTGCACAGGCTGAGGCGGGCAATTTGGCAGCCGCACAGCAGATACAAGCCTTGGCCTCACTCGAAGATCCAGCAGCTGTCACTGCTTTCCTTGTAGCTAACGGCCTCACTGAGATGCCAGGACAAATGGTTGACACCTGGTTTGTTCCAGGCACTGGCAATGTGGCTGAAGACTTCGATATGGAGGGAGTTGCAACATCTATTTTCACTCAGTTTGATTACAACCTCAGTGAAAATATGACTGTTACTTTAGGACTAAACTACACCGAAGATAAGAAAACTGTTATCTCTGATGTGTTAGTAATTGATCCATTTGCAGAGCTTCCCCTTGCCGGTGGACCTCTTGATGATTTAACAGGGCTACAGCTTTTTCCTCCATTCACTCAATATGGCGGCACTGCTGACGAATCAGGGGTATTTAAATCAGATGATTTGACACATACATTCCGCTTAGCCTACGACATCAATGACTCTACGACTGTGTATGCTAGTCACTCAACAGGGTTTAAAGCGGCGTCGGTCAATCTGTCAGTTGATGGGCGTACTCCAGGTAACCGTACTGCTGATCCTGAAGAAGCAACTAATATTGAATTTGGCCTAAAAACTACTTTCGATAATGGCTACCTTAATATCGCGTATTTTGACCAGACAATTGAGGGTTTCCAATCTAATATCTTTAGTGGTACTGGATTCAATCTTGAAAATGCTGGTAAGGAAACTCATGAAGGTGTCGAATTAGATGGCATGTTAGCACTGTCAGAGAATGTGGTATTGGGATTCTCAGCGATATATATAGATGCTATTTATGATGAATTTCTTAATGGCACATGTGATGACACAGGTCTTGCCGAGCCAGAGTATTCATGTCCTGCGGGTCAGTCAACTATAGACCTAAGTGGTCGTTCGCCAGCAGGTGTGCATGAACTTAGCTACAATGTTAATGCCACCATCAGCTTTGAAGTATCCGGCGGCATAGAGGGTTTCTTACGCCTTGAATATCTATATGAAGATGACGTAAAAGTAGCTGACTTAATTCCATATAGTATTGCGAATCGTGGCTCTGATAATATAAATGCAAGCCTTGGGTTTAGCAGTGAGAATGGTGGATGGGATGCCATGCTCTGGGGTCGTAATCTAACCGACCATGAAAGCTTGATCTCCGCATTTGTAACTCCTGCACAACCGGGAAGTTGGAGCGGATATCCCAATGCTCCTCGCACATATGGTTTTACGTTACGTAAAAACTTCTAATCTTCATATGGCAATAGAAAAGGGCGACTTCAAGTCGCCCTTTTTTTATGCCGAAGTTGAAAAAATTAGGATTGATATGCCAAATTCTGATGCCAGAAGTCGACCACATAATCCACCCGCACACGCATAAGCTGGCGGTAAGTAGGCAAATCGCTGAGGTGCACCCACCGACACTGAATAATCCCCTCCTCGACTTGAGGTTTGGTATCGTCATCGCCGCCCCTGTAATGCATCAGATACCAGTGCGTTTTCTTTAAGTACTTGGTGTTCTCATGGCGGGTGGTATGCCAAGTGGACACCAGCTTGCCTTTAATTAGAAGCTTATCTTGACTTAAACCGGTCTCCTCGCAAACCTCGCGCAGTGCCGAGGATTCACGGGATTGTCCAGTTTCAATACGCCCTTTTGGCATATCCCAATTGCCGCGTTTAAACATTAGCAGCAGGTGATTTTTGTCATTGCAGACCAGGCCACCAGCAGACTCAATCACAGGTAAATCGATGGTTTCACGCAGATTGCTCGGATAAGTTTTGATAGTAATATTCCTGTATAACAGCGATTTGTAGAGGTTTGCTAAACAGCTGCTCATTGTAAGGCTATTCATCCAACTCCACAAAGAGTCTCTCCTGCTCTTTTAGCTCCCGCAACACCGCATGCTGTTGAAAGGTCAGGCCACGAAACTTTACTCCCCCCACTTTAATACTATGACTCAACCGCACATCCTCACCGGTAAGGGGTTCAAAACCGCGCCGCCCAGTTGCCCTGATTAAATACAGCATACTGGTCAGTCGCGCCGCCTTCTTGCTGTTGGCATTTACCACCACCCAGGGCGATTTTTCCGAAGAGGTGTGATTGAACATCTGCTCTTTGTAGCGGGTAAAAATTTCCCATTTCTTTCGAGCATGGAGGTCGTTTTCAGAAAATTTCCAATAGGTTAGCGGATTGCTCAGGCGATCTTCAAAACGGAATAATTGGGTTTCTTTATCAATCGAGAGATAAAATTTGGTCAATAATAAACCGTTGTCAATATGACGGTGCTCCCAGTCCAGTACTTTGCGCATAAAGCGTTTATATCTGGCCTCAGAGCAGTAACCCATGGTCGGCTCAATCAGCGCTCTGCTGTACCAAGAGCGATCAAAGAAGGCAATATGCCCGGGTATAGGAAAATGTTGCTCATACCGCTTAAACCAAAACCGCGATTCCGCTTCAGAGGGAATTCCAAAGGCATTCACATTAAAGTTATTGGGCATCAGGTTTTCCGTAAATCGCTTGATCGTGGAACCCTTACCAGCCGCATCCCTTCCCTCAAATACAATCACCAGACGCCGCTGCTCTCTAATTAAGCGCTGCTGAATTTTAAGCAACTCCACTTGTAATCTGCGCTTTTCAATTTGATACTCCTCCTCTGAAATATCAGTGTAAGGCGTCTCGATCGCTTTTATTTTTTTTAGTTTCATAAGTTTAGGCGATATCTATTTGGTGTATAGAAGCATTCAAATGACCATAATCTCCAAATATGAAATTTTTATGACAGTCAGTATTGGCCCAGAGGCGCAGCATTAGGGGTAAATCAGTCAATTGAGGTAACTAAGGAGTACGCCTTGGCAGAAGAAAGAATTTTCAGCCTACCGCTACCTAATAATAGCGCAGATCACCATTACTGCCATGTCTGGGATACGCAGCATCCCCTGGCATGGGTTCATATTATGCACGGCATGTCAGAGCACGGCGGTCGCTACTCTGAGGTGGCCAAATTTCTCAATGCCCAGAACATAACCGTCAGTGCAGACGATCATCGGGGTCACGGACTGACCGGCAATCGCGCTAACAGCCTGTTCCATCTGGCTGACAACGACGGCTGGAACCAACTTATCGAAGATCAGTGGCATCTAATTAGGCATATTGGAAAGAATCTGCAAGTACCTCTTATTATTTTGGGACACAGTATGGGTTCCTACATGGCACTGGACCTGTGTCAGAGGTATGGGACTAGATTCGACAGTGACTTACCCAGGGGATTATTGGGGCTGGCGCTTTCAGGATCTGGCTACAGGCATCCATTGATAAGCGGTATTGGGCAATATATCGCACAGCTTGAGCGCCTGAGACTGGGCGGAAAGACCTCTAGCCCGCTTTTGGAATATTTATCTTTTGGTCAATTTAACAAACCATTCCAGCCCACTCGCACTGACCACGATTGGATATCAAGCGATCCAGTCGCAGTAGATAACTACGTGCAAGATCCATTTTGCGGCGGTGCAATTAGCACACAATCCTGGTGTGATTTCACTGCGGGTTTGCGCGAAATATTTGCCAGGAAACAGTTGAAAAAGCTAAACAGCGACCTTCCTATCTATCTTTTTTCAGGCACTGAGGACCCGGTTGGCAATCAGGGTGCTGGCGTGAAAAAACTCAAACAGATTTTGTTACAGAATGGCGTCTCCGATGTGCAGTTGCGCCTGTATCAAAATGGCCGGCATGAAATGCTCAAGGAAGTTCAGAGGGATGCGGTATACGGCGACTTGCTAGGGTGGCTACAAAGTATTATCAACGACCTGTAGCGCTAGAAATTGGTCGGGACGGCAGGATTTGAACCTGCGACCACTACACCCCCAGTGTAGTGCGCTACCAGGCTGCGCTACGCCCCGATTTAAGGTCGGTTATGATACAGAATGCCTGTGCTATTGCAACATTGAAATACCGTTTTCCCAAGCCTGTATCACCTGAGCTTCAAGTTCTCGAGGATATCTTCAAGTTCGGAGATCGTCTGTTCCAGCAACTGATTATAGGGCGTGCTCTCTCGCTTGGCAGGCTCTCCCTCTAGACGCTGTTTAGCGCCGCCAATAGTGAAACCTTGATCATAGAGCAGCGATCGAATTTGACGAATAAGAATCACATCTTCACGTTGATAGTAACGTCGGTTGCCCCGCCGTTTAACCGGATTGAGACTGGGAAATTCCTGCTCCCAATACCTTAGGACATGAGGCTTTACCGCACACAATTCGCTGACTTCACCAATGGTAAAGTAGCGCTTGCCCGGAATTGCCGGCAACTGATTGTTATTACTTGGTTCCAGCATGGGTTTCTACGCGGGCCTTGAGTTTTTGCCCAGGCTTGAAGGTAACCACTCGACGCGCCGAGACCGGCACATATTCTCCCGTTTTGGGGTTTCTTCCCGGGCGGCTGTTCTTGTCACGCAAATCAAAATTACCAAAACCCGACAGTTTCACCGGTTGATTATTTTCTAGGGCCTTAACAATTTCACCGTAGAACATTTCAACCAGTTCTTTGGCCTCTCGCTTGTTGAGACCCAGTTCGTCAAACAGCATTTCAGCCAAATCAGCTTTACTTAAAGCACCCATACTTTTGCCACCTAACTTCTTAAATCAGCACTATAAATATCCGCCAGCTTTTTGACTACAGCGTTGACGGCGAGATTGATCTCTTCATCCGTTAGAGTGCGTGAAGCATTTTGAAAGGTCAAGCCCAATGCGATACTTTTTCCTTTGTTATCAAGATCTTTGCTCTGATAAACATCAAATAGCTTTAAATCAGCGAGATTTTCACCCGCCGCCTCTCGAGCAGCGGACAGTAGGTCATCAGCAGTCACAGAGGGATCGACAGCGAATGCCAAATCTCGGCGAACTTCGGGGAACTTGCTGATATCTTTAGCCTTTGGAAGGAAAACTTCGGATATCTTGTCGACATCTACCTGAAAGAGGTAAATCGATTTATTGAGATCATATTGCGCTTCTAGCTGCGGATGCAGTCTGCCAATCCAGCCAACAGATTGGTCATTGTGCGTAATTTCAGCCGATTGCCCTGGATGAAGCGCAGGGTGATTGGCAGCTGTAAATTTAAATTTATCAGAATCACAACTGTCAGCTAACAGCGATTCGAGATCGCCCTTTAGGTCATAGAAATCAACGGGTTCGCGAGTCGAGGCCCAACTTTCCGGAGTACGAGACCCACAGATCAAACCGGCCAGCGCCAAGTTTTGACTACACCCAGCCACAGCATCGGAATCATCGCAGGGGATAAAACACTGCCCTATTTCAAATAGCCGCACCCGACTCTGCTGTCTATTGAGATTATAAATAGCGGTGGTCAGCAATCCCGGCCATAGATTGGTTCGCATAGCGGACAGGTCTTGGGAAATCGGGTTGGCCACTTTGACCGCCTCTCTATCTGGATCAAGGGCCTGTCTGATGTCGGGGTCGACAAAGCTGTAGGTGATGGCCTCTTGATAGCCCATTGCCACCAAGCGGCTGGCAAGTACATGGGCTGGCCTAACTGTCTCTTGATCAGCAGTTAATTCAACCGCCATAGCTGGCGTGGTTACTGGCAATTTATTGTAACCGTAGATCCTTGCAATCTCCTCCACCAAATCCTGCTCGATAGCTAGATCAAATCGCCAACTGGGCGCCTGCCAAACACCTATCTGATCGTCTCGAGTTTGCAGGGTTAAACCCAGTTCAGACAGAATTCTATCAATCTGATCTGCGGCTATAGCAACGCCCAGCTGCTTAGTCAGATGCTGATCACGCAACTGGATGATAGCCGGCTGGGGGAGATTATCCGCTTGCTCAGAGAGGCACAGCGGCCCGGGCTGGCCTCCACAGATCTCCAACATTAGCTGGGTAGCGCGCTCCATAGCCTGAATCTGCAGCTCGGAGTCGACACCTCGCTCAAAGCGATGGGAGGAATCTGTGTGTTTGCCATAGTTACGCGCCTTTCCAGCGATCGCAATGGGGTTGAACCAGGCGCTTTCGAGCAGAATATCCCCAGTGTCATCGGAGACTGCTGAATCCGATCCGCCCATAATGCCCGCCATCGCCAGTGGTTTGACCTGATCGGCAATCACCACGGTGTTGGCGGCAAGGCTGACTTCTGAATCATCCAGTAGTCTAAGGGGCTCATCGCGACCCATTCGCACCACAATATCACCCTCAATTTTTGATCTATCGAAGGCGTGCATTGGCTGTCCGAGCTCTAACATTACGTAGTTGGTGATATCTACAGCAGGCCCCAGGCAGCGAATATCACTGCGCCGCAGTTTTTCCTGCATCCACTGCGGGGTTTTGCGACTGAGATCAACACCTTTTATAACCCGCCCCACATAGCGACCACAGGCTTCTGGTGCTTCAATAGAAACACCTACAGAGTCGTCTATCACGGCCTCAACAGCTGGGACCTGCAGCTCCGCTACTGCCACCTGATTCAAGACCCCAACCTCTCTGGCCAGACCACGAATACTCAGGCAGTCCGCGCGATTAGGTGTTAAATCGACTTCTATGATCTGATCATCTAACTGCAGGGCAGCGACTAGATCCTCACCGGTATGCATATTCTCGGGGAGTTCCCATAGCCCGCTGTCATCATCTCCCAGATTGAGTTCAGTTTGACCGCAGAGCATGCCGTGAGATTCAGCACCACGCAGTTTGGCCTTCTTGATTTTAAGACCATCGGGCAACTGGGCACCCACTGTAGCAAAGGGAACTTTGATACCGGAACGGGCATTGGCAGCGCCACAGACCACCTGTACCGGCGAATCACCGGCACCAGCCACCTGGCAGATCTTTAGCTTATCCGCTTGGGGGTGCTGCTCAACCGACAGAATTTCACCCACCACCACACCGCTAATCTGCGGTGCTGCAGGGTCTACGGAATCAACCTCCAGGCCGGCCATGGTGATCTGCGCCACCAGTTCATCGGTTGAAATCTTGGGCTCTACCCATTGCCGCAACCATGATTCACTAAATTTCATCCTTTACTCCGCAGTTGGATCGCAAAATTTACACCCACTTGAAGGCCTCGAGCTGTACTGGCAAAACTCCAGTCAACAGCCCAGGTGGGTTTATGCTTATTTAAATAGGCAATGGAGATATTTTTATACTTCGTTGCTGCGCATTGCCACAGGGCGCTTAGCAAGCTGTAATTGTCAGACCCAGACATATGCTCAATCCTAAAACTGTTTGAGAAAACGCAGATCGTTCTCAAAAAACAAGCGCAGATCATTGACCCCATAGCGCAGCATGGCCAAGCGTTCAACGCCCATACCAAAGGCAAAGCCACTGTATTTTTCTCCATCCACATTGCAACTGGCAAGCACATTGGGATGAACCATGCCGCACCCCATAACCTCCAGCCACCCGGTGTGACTACAGACTCTGCAACCTTCGCCCCCACAGTTGGTACACTGGATATCCACTTCGGCGGACGGCTCGGTAAATGGGAAGTAGGAGGGTCTGAAGCGCACTGGCAAATCGGCTTCAAAAAATGCTTTTAAAAACTGATCGACCACACCCTTCAAGTCAGCAAAGCTGATATCTCTGTCCACCACCAATCCCTCGACCTGATGAAACATCGGGGTGTGGGTAAGATCGGAATCGCAGCGGTAGACGCGCCCGGGACATATCACTCGAATCGGCGGCTGTTGGGTTTCCATGGTACGCACTTGCACGGGGGAGGTGTGGGTGCGCAGTACCGTGCTGGGGTTAATATAGAAGGTATCGTGCATGGCGCGAGCAGGATGATGGCTGGGGATATTCAGCGCCTCAAAGTTGTGGTAGTCATCCTCAATCTCTGGTCCCACTTCGACACGGTAACCAACACGAGAAAAAATTGCCTCAATACGCGCCATGGTGCGGGTGACCGGATGCACACCGCCACCCTGCTGTACTCGTCCAGGCAGACTGACATCGATGGTTTCGCTGGCGAGCCGCCGGTTGAGCACCTCAGTTTCTAGCACTGTCTTGCGCTGATCAATCTGTGCCAACAGCGCCTGCTTGGCTTCATTGATCTTGGCTCCGGCGGCGGGACGCTGGTCTGCGTCAAGGGAACCCAAGCTTTTCAAAAGACCGGTCAACTGGCCCTTTTTGCCCAGATATTCAACCCGGAGTGTCTCTAGGCTGGACAGGTCATTGGCAGCTGCCACTGCCGTCTGTGCTCGATCCACAATTTGTTCTAATTCAACCATTTCAAACTTCCAGATAGCCTTGTTTTACCTACAGTGCCCCCAGTGATAATGCAAAGGCATTGAGCACTGTTTATATAAACTTGAGACTTTTGCAAAAAATAATCCTTTACCATCACCCGATCTTCAAATTTTATCGGTTTATTTGCCCACAATAAACTGGATGTTTATCCCGGAACTGAGAGCTTAACCTAAAAAAATAGGGAAAGAGCAACTGCCCCTTCCCTATTTCGCTGATATCCCAAATATAAACTCGGGCAATAATTAAGCTAGTGCAGCTTTGGCCTTTTTAACCACTGCGCCAAAGGCAGCCTTGTCATAAACGGCCAGATCAGCCAATACACGGCGATCCAATTCTATACCCGCCTTGCTTAAACCGTTGATCAAGCGGCTGTAGGACAAGCCTTCAACTCGCGACTGGGCATTGATACGGGCAATCCACAGTCTGCGGAAAGTGCGCTTCTTGACGCGGCGATCGCGATAGGCGTACTGGCCGGCTTTAGTCACTGCCTGCACAGCTACACGATAGACGCGACTGCGAGCACCGTAATAACCTTTGGCTTGTTTTAAAATCTTTTTGTGTCGGCGGTTGGCTTCAACCCCGCGTTTTACTCTAGGCATAATTCTCTCCTACCAAAATTTGATAACTTAATACGACTTAAACACTGCGCAACATGCGGTCCACTCGAGGTGAATCAGCCTTGGATAAGATGCTGGTACCCCGCAGCTGTCGCTTGCGCTTGGTGGTCATTTTGGTGAGGATATGGCTTTTATGCTGATGCTTGTGCTTGTAGCCTGCAGCCGTCTTTTTGAAGCGTTTTGCAGCTCCACTGTGAGTCTTTGCTTTTGGCATTTCTATTCTCCTAAATATTAGGGTTTAAATTGCAGCAAGAGCCGCCCGGACAGCCTGCCAAAAAATTTGGCTGAACGCGGGTCGCGCTGATATCTTGCTGGGTGTACTTCGCTGCTTCCTGCCTGTTACTACTTCTTCCTGCTGAGAGGCGCCAGTACCATAGTCATTTGACGGCCCTCCAGCTTGGGATACTGCTCGACCTGAGCCAGCTCGGAGAGATCTGCCTCCACGCGCTGCATCATCTCCATTCCCAGTTCTTGGTGAGCCATTTCTCGACCGCGAAACCGCAGGGTCACCTTGGCTTTGTCACCATTCTCCAAAAATCTAGTCAGATTACGCAGTTTTATCTGGTAATCACCCTCATCGGTCCCGGGTCTGAACTTCATCTCCTTGACCTGAGTTTGCTTTTGTTTCTTCTTTTGCAGGGCAAGCTTTTTCTTGATATCAAAAACGTGCTTGCCATAATCCATGATTTTGCAAACTGGCGGCTGGGCATCTGGCGAGATCTCCACCAGATCTAAGGATGCCTGCTGTGCCGCCTGAAGCGCTTCTTCTATGGCAACTATGCCCACTTGAGCGCCATCGGCGGCGATCAGTCGCACCTCAGGAGCCGTGATATCCTCATTGAGGTTTGCCCGCTTACTGTTTTTGTTAATTAGCCTTACTCCGCTGTATTGTCAAAAGCTCTGCTACGCCTCTCGGCATCCTGTTCAAACCTGTCGATCAATGCGTCTAGGGACATACTGCCTAGATCTTCGCCGTCGCGCGTTCGAACTGCCACAGTGCCAGATTCTATCTCTTTATCCCCAACCACAATCAAGTATGGAACCCGTTGCATTGAGTGACCGCGGATTTTAAAGCCGATCTTTTCGTTTCTCAAGTCACAATTGACCCTAAAACCTTTATTTTGCAATGATTTAGCGACTAATTGGGCATATTCGGCCTGAGAGTCCGTAATATTTATCACCACAGCCTGCTGTGGTGCCAACCAAAATGGAAATGCCCCCTCGTACTGTTCGATCAAAATACCGATAAAACGCTCGAAAGAGCCCAAAATTGCGCGGTGCAACATCACTGGTGTTTGGCGACTGCCATCCTCGGCGACATATTGGGCATCGAGGCGGCCCGGCATCGAGAAATCCACTTGAATAGTGCCCATCTGCCACACCCGGCCTATGCAATCTTTGAGGGAGAACTCTATTTTGGGGCCATAAAAAGCTCCCTCTCCGGGTAGCTCTTGCCATTCAAGCTGTTTGGCGTCTAGCGCCTCAGCCAGCGCGCGCTCGGCGCGGTCCCAGCTCTCATCTGATCCGACTCGCTGCTCTGGTCGGGTCGAGAGGCGATAGATAATTTCATCGAAGCCAAAGTCCGAATATATTTGATGCAGAAAATCAATAAATTCCGAGACTTCCGACTGTATCTGCTGCTCGGTGCAGAAGATATGCCCATCATCCTGAGTGAAGGCGCGGACCCGCATAATACCGTGGAGAGATCCCGAGGGCTCATTGCGATGACAGGAGCCAAACTCTGACATTCTCAATGGCAGATCGCGGTAGCTTTTCAGTCCTTGATTAAATATCTGCACATGACAGGGGCAGTTCATAGGCTTGATAGCATACTGCCTGTCCTCGGTGTCGAGGGAAAACATATCATCACCGAATTTATCCGCATGACCTGATTTCTGCCACAAACTGTAGTCGACAATCTGTGGTGTTTTGATTTCCTGATAGCCGTGCTCACGTTGCTTATCGCGCATAAACTGCTCAATGGCGCTGTAAATAGACCAGCCTTTCTGGTGCCAAAAAATTGAGCCCGGCGCCTCTTCCTGCAGATGGAACAGATCCAGTTTTTTACCAATTTTGCGGTGGTCGCGTTTCTCGGCTTCTGCCAGCCGATTGATATAGGCCTTGAGATCTTTTTTGTTGGTCCAAGCGGTGCCATAGATACGCTGCAACATTTCATTGTTGCTATCCCCGCGCCAGTAGGCACCGGCCACCTTGGTCAATTTAAAGGCCGATAGCTTGCCGGTAGAGGGCACATGGGGGCCGCGACACAGATCGATAAAGTCGCCCTGCCGATACAGTCCTATAGCCTCATCGGAGGGGATACTGGCAATGATTTCTGCCTTGTAGGCTTCACCAATATTCTCGAAAAATGCCACTGCCTCATCCCGATCCCACTGTTCTCTGGAGATCGCAAAATCCTGCTTAGCCAGCTCTTGCATGCGCTTCTCAATAGCCTCCAGATCCTCTGGAGTAAAGGTGCGCTCGAAGGAGAAATCGTAGTAAAAACCGTCCTCAATCACCGGCCCTATGGTCACCTGCGCTGAGGGAAATAGCTGTTTGACCGCCATCGCCAACAGGTGGGCCGAAGAGTGGCGAATAATTTCCAATGCCTCGTCAGAGCGGTCAGTGACAATTGACAGAGTGGCATCCTCGGTCATTTTGTAAGAGGCATCTACCAGCTCGCCATCGACCACACCCGCCAGGGTGGCCTTGGCCAATCCAGGGCCAATATCGGCGGCTACATCGAGCACGGAAATAGCTTCGCTGAAATCGCGTTGGGAACCGTCGGGAAGGGTAATAGTAGGCATAGTTTTTCCTTTCAGTGGTGACCCATACTAGAGGCCACATGATTTAATCAAATAATGGGGGGTGCATTTTACCTGCTGTAAAAGTCATTACAAGTCCTAAAATTCAGCACACCAATCTAACTCTAGGGTTATAATCGGATTCTCAATAGTTTATTGCAGAGCCTCACCAACCGTGAAAATTTATGTCGATGCCGATGCCTGTCCCACGGTGATTAAAGATATCCTCTACCGCGTCTCCCAGCGCACCCAAATCGAGGTCATTTTAGTCGCCAACCAGACCCTGTCTGTGCCGCGTATCCCAACCGTGCGTGCCATTCGCGTCAGCTCTGGGTTCGATGTAGCCGACAACCACATCGTCAGCTTGGTAGAGCGAGATGACCTGGTAATTACTGCGGATATCCCTCTGGCCGCTGAGGTAATTGAAAAACAGGCGGCGGCACTTAATCCCCGCGGCGAGATGTATACTCAATCCAATATTCGCGCTCGCCTAAATATGCGCGATTTTATGGACTCCATGCGCTCCAGTGGCCTGCAAGTGGGCGGCGGCCCACCGCCTTTAAGTCAACAGGACCGCATGCAGTTTGCCAATGCGCTGGATCGTTATATCAGGCAGTTCTCAGCTTAGCTGATTCAGCATCCTGTCGATTTGAGCCGCGGTAAAAGGCCAACCCTTCTCCCGCCCATCGGGCAACAACAGCACCGGAATACGGAGTGCATAGCGGTCTTTGAGGCTTTGATCTTCATCAACACTGCGCTCTGTGAGCTGGATTTGACGCGCCTCGATCAGCGGGTATAGCACTGCCTTGGCCTGTTCACAGAGGTGGCAATGAGATCCAGTCACCAGGGTTATAGTGGTAGTTGTGTCCACAGTTATCTCAGATCTCCCAAATTACCTATCAAAAAATTAGCCATCAAAACTGCTGCGCCTCGTAATTGACCAGACATTGTGAATACGCTGATTGCGCTGAAAATCTGGATCCAGTGTCTGCGCGGTGATATTTTCGCAGTCAAATTGGCGAGCTATCAATTCATCCATTTTAAAGCGGCGGAAATTATTGGAAAAAATCAGGGTGCCCGCAGGGGTCAATTTGGCCATAGCCTGGCGAATCAACTGCGGATGATCCCGCTGTATATCGAGAACGGTCTCCATCTTTTTTGAATTTGAAAACGTTGGCGGGTCGAGAAAAATAACATCATAGGTCTGGCTTTCAGTTTCGCCATCCAACCACTGCAGACAGTCGGCGCGCACCAGTTGGTGGGCAGCTTTGTCTAGACCATTGCGCTGATAATTGCGCTGGGCCCAGTCTAGATAGGTATTCGACATATCAATACTCAGGGATCTCTCGGCACCTGCAAGTGCCGCCTGAACAGTGACCGTTGCCGTGTAGCAGAACAAATTCAGCAGGCTCTTACCCCTAGCCATTTGAGCAACCATTTTGCGTACCGGTCGGTGGTCTAAAAACAGCCCGGTGTCCAAATAATCGGCGAGGTTAACCTCAAAACTCGCCCTGCCCTCCTGGACTTCAAACGCATCTCCAGTCGCCTGCTCCAATCGTTGGTACTGGGCATCGCCCTGCTGCCGGCGCCGCTCCTTGTAGTAAACCTTGCCCTGATTGTCCTGTGCATAGGCCTTGACCGCCTGCTTGATTGAGGCAAAGCGCTGTCGAGCAAGGGTTTCACTAACTGAGTTAGGCGCTGCATACTCTTGCACATGAATGGATTGATCATAGATGTCGATAGCCGCGGCAAACTCGGGTATATCGGCATCGTAGAGTCGATAACAGCTAACCTGAGATTTTTTTAACCAACCACTGAGTCGCTTAGCATTCTTGCGCAGCCGATTGAGCAACATTTGCGCATCTTCATCTAGGGGCTTAACCGGTGCAGGCCTGCTCAGGCGCTCGGCAATCTGTTGCGACTTTGATTGCATCTTATCAAATACCAATAGCTTACAATCTATTGCGCCATTGAACAGACTGTACTGCTTGCTGGGGGAGAGATCGATCTGTCTTGCCAGATCCAAATTGCCGGTGAAAACCGCGGCTCTCCAACCGCTAAAGTTTTTTTGTAGCACCGCTCCTAATTTTTGGTAGAGCGGTATCAGGCCCTCCAGCTCGCCGAGACGGGCACCGTAAGGGGGATTGGTAATCAACAATCCCACATCCGCAGTCGACTTACCAAACTGATCCAACGGCTTGTGGGCGACTCGAATATGCTCGTCGAGGCCGGCATTTTCTATATTTTTTCTGGCGACTTCTAGGATTCGCGGGTTGGCATCGTAACCGCGAATATCCAAATCTAGCGTCTCAAGGCCAGCGTTTTTTCGCTCTTCGGCTTGGGTTACCAGGGATTCCCACAATGTCCCATCATGCTGCAACCAGGCACTGAATCCGTGGCGCTGCCTAGCTATCCCCGGCGCTATATCGGCAGCTATCATGGCCGCCTCAATCAACAGCGTACCGCTGCCACACATGGGGTCCAGAAGCGCACCGCCGCGCTCGACCCACTGCGGCCATGCGGCGCGCAACAACAGTGCTGCCGCAAGATTTTCCTTGAGGGGTGCGCTGCCCTGCCCAGTGCGGTAACCCCTGCGATGTAAACTCTCTCCGGAAATATCCAGTGAGACTGTCACCTGCCCCCGGTGCAGGCGCGCCTGAATGCGGATATCGGGTTCTCTGGTATCTACACTGGGTCGCGATCCCGTCAGGGTGCGGATACGGTCTACCAAGGCATCCTTGACCCGCTGGGAGCCATAAAGACTGTTAGTCACATACTGGGAGGTGCCGACAAAATCTACAGCGACACTCTGATCGGCAGTCAGGTGTTGCTCCCATGCTATCTCATTACAGCGCTGGTAGAGATCATCGGCACTCTGCAACTTAAATCTGTGCAGCGGCAGCAGAATTCGATTGGCAATACGCGACCAAAGACAGGCCTGATAGGCTATTTCTAGCGTGCCCTCAAAGTGCACGGCAGCGACAGTGGGTTTAACTGCCTCTGCACCCAGCGCCGTCAACTCGTCCACTAACAGAGATTCCATGCCCTTGGGACAGGTGGCTATCCAGGCAGTTGATACTGTTGTTGATTGCAAGCGATTACCTTCCTAAACATTTATGGGATTAGGGGAACAAAACAGCTGCTAGCAAATCAAAATTATTAACTGTTGTGCAAAAGTCTAATCTGCCGGTCTATACTGAATTCGAGTGCCTATTGTATCGTCATTTCCACTCAATTTGCTGGTGGATATTGTCAGCACCAACATCCACTCAGTGTGAAAAGTCGGAGAAACCTATGAGAAAGCATAAAAAAGATCTGTCTCACCGCGCCTATTGTCGCGGTTATCAAGTCGCTATTCGAGGTCGCGCAAAATCACTTTGCCCCTACCAACAGGGGTCACCATTAAATATTGCCTGGACTAATGGCTGGCAGCTAGGTCACAACGATTACTACAGCGGTTTCAGTCAGGCGACATTGCAACAGAAGGCTTGCAACCTTTAGCTCTAGCTAGTACTAGCAGCAATACTGCTAAACAAACAGTAGCCAGTAGCGCTTAGAACCCCAGCCAACTAGCCGCTAGTCCGATCAACTTAAGGTTTCAATAGTATTTGAGACTTGCCGGCAGACTCACTAGAATCTGCCAGCGCTTTTTTTATGCATTTAATTTTGACACCAAAAATTTCTACAGAGGTCTACCTTGCAACACAACATAGAAAATCTAACAACCTGGCTTAACCAAAATATTGTCGGCCAACAGCAACTGGTGGAGCGCATGATAATCGCCCTGCTCGCCGATGGTCATCTGCTGGTTGAAGGTGCACCGGGACTGGCAAAAACCAAGGCGATCAAAACCCTATCCCAGGGACTAGAGGCAGATTTTCATCGCATTCAGTTTACCCCTGATCTACTGCCGGCGGATATTACCGGCAGTGACATCTACCGACCGCAACAGGGTACTTTTGAATTTCAAGCCGGCCCGCTGTTTCATAATCTGGTTTTGGCAGATGAGATCAACCGAGCGCCAGCGAAAGTGCAGTCTGCACTGCTGGAGGCCATGGCAGAGCGGCAGATCTCGGTGGGTAAAACCACCTACCCGCTACCGCAACTCTTTATGGTGATGGCCACGCAGAATCCTATCGAACAGGAGGGTACGTACCCTCTGCCAGAGGCACAGATGGACCGTTTTCTGATGCATGTAGTGGTGGACTATCCGAATCCAGAAACTGAGCGAACCATTCTCAAACTTTCCAGAGAAGAAGTGGTCGGCGAGCAGCAAACGCCGGAATTAGTGACACAAGAGGATTTACTTGCGGCTCGACAACAGGTGCTCGAGGTGCATATGGCCGACTCGGTGGAGGAATATCTGGTACAGCTGATTCTGGCTACCCGCAATAGCCATGCCTACGGCGGCGATCTGGCCAACTGGCTGGATTACGGCGCCAGCCCGCGGGCAACCATTGCCCTAGACCGCTGTAGCAGAGCAGTGGCCTGGCTCAATCAACGAGACTTTGTGACGCCCGATGATGTGCGTACCGTAGCCCATGATGTATTGCGTCACCGCATTATTCTCAGCTTTGAAGCAGAGGCCAGTGGCATCAGTGCCAACCAAGTAATCGACAAACTACTGGCCAGCGTGCCCGCAGCATAAATTCTGGCAGACTATGAATCAGCCTCAGGCCGAACAATCCAATCCGGCTATCGCCGACACCAATGCTCTGATCAAGCTGCGCCATGGCGCGAAGCAGCTCACCGGGTTCCCGAAAATTCAGGCGCGCCAGCTATTGGCCGGCGGCCACAAATCGCGCTTTCGCGGGCGCGGCATGGATTTCGATCAGGTGAGAATTTATCAGCCGGGCGACGATGTACGCAGCATCGATTGGCGGGTTACGGCACGCACTCAACAGCCCCACACCAAACTATTCACCGAAGAGCGCGAGCGTCCCGTTCTAATTATCTGCGATCTTCGCAATCCAATGTTTTTTGGCAGTCAGCGCTTAAAGTCGGTGGTGGCCTGTGAAGTCGCTGCAGTACTGGCCTGGGCGGGACTGGCAGTGAATGACCGCGCCGGCGGTGTTATCTTTGGCGCCGAGACCCAAGTGGATATCAAAGCTCGCCGCAGTCATCACGCGGTACTACAGTTTATCCACAGTCTTCAAGAATTTAGCGAGGCACTGCTGGAAAATCGTCAGGATCACTACTCACTGGCCGCTATGCTGGAGGAGTCAAGGCGCTTCACTCTGCCGGGCAGTACAGTCTTTATCGTCAGTGACTTTTATGACCTAGATCGCGAATGCGAGAGCCACCTGTTTGAATTGGCCCGCCACTGCAACCTAAACTTTTGCCATATCTATGATCAGTTGGAAACCGAGCTGCCCACGCCAGCGGTCTATGCAGTCAGCGATGGCCAACAGCAGACGCGTATCGATACCGCTGACAGACAGCTGCGCCAGCGCTTTGCCGAACAGTTTAAACAGCGAACTAAGCGACTGCGCAAACTCAGCGAACAGCTGTCCGCTGGGTTGCTGAAATTTGATACTACAGATCCAGTGATGGATGTGTTGGCCAAAGCCTACGGCAAACAGCGCAGCAAACGCACCAAACTATCTTAAATCGGCATGAATACTACTGATCCCCTAGCCAATTTGCGCGATATCCATCTTCCGGATCCCATATCTTGGTGGCCTCCTGCTCCGGGGTGGTGGCTACTCCTGCTGTTGATAGTTACCGCTGTCTGCTACCTGGGAGCCATGGCGATCAAACGCTATAACCGCCGACTTTACCGCCGTCAGGCTATGGCTGAGCTAAGACAGATAGAACAGCTACCCTGCCAGCCCAAAGTGATGGCTACCTTTGAAATTCTACGTCGCACTGCGATTAGCGCCTATCCTCGAGAACCACTGGCCAACCTGAGTATTAATGAATTTATATCTTTTCTAGATACACAGCATAGATCATTGATATTATTAGATAATAGTAACTTTATTGAATCCTTTCTCTACGCTGATCAAACTCCCTCTCAAGAGCTGACAGAGGCTATTTTTAACAGCGCCAGAGTCTGGGTACAGCGGCATCCTGACAAAATACATCGGGAGCCCTCAGCATGCTAAATCTACTCTGGCCCTGGGTGCTTGCGATAGCTCCCGCCGCGCTGATCTACCGGCGACTGCGCAATCCTGTCACTATCGGCACTCGGGCACTGCGAGCACCGGCACTGGTGGAAATTGCCGATGGCCAACAGGGTTCTGCAGTCAATAGCAACTGGCGCAGGAAGCTTCTCAAAGTATTGTTGACACTCTGTTGGTTGAGCGCCCTACTCGCCCTCTCACGACCAGTATGGATAGGCGAGCCAGTGGCTCTGCCAACCAATGGCCGCGACTTGCTATTGGCAGTGGATATCTCTGGGAGTATGGAGCAACAGGATATGCAGATGGGCGGCACCACAGTCAATCGCCTAATGGCAGTTAAATCGGTGGTTGGCGAGTTTGTCACTCAGCGCCAGGGAGATCGCCTTGGACTGATCTTATTTGGCGAGAGAGCCTATCTACAGACACCCCTAACCTTCGATACCAACAGCCTGCAAACCCTGCTAAATGAAGCGCAAATCGGCTTTGCTGGCAGTCGCGGCACCGCGGTTGGGGATGCCATAGGTCTGGCAGTGAAACGCCTGCAACAGCGTCCGGAGAACCATAGAGTGGTTATCCTGCTGACCGATGGCGCCAACAACTCCGGCGAAATGGAGCCACAACAGGCCGCCGAACTGGCTCAACGCGCCGGGGTTAAAATCTACACTATTGGCATAGGTGCCGAATCTCAGGAGAGTTTCGGCCTATTTGGAATGCGCACCATCAACCCCAGTGCCGATCTAAACGAGGAGGAACTGATTGGTATAGCGCAGGTCACCGGTGGCCAGTACTTTCGGGCGCGAGACCCCAGAGAGCTCAACGCCATCTATCAGGAATTAAACCACTTGGAACCGGTGGATCAAGAGGCCGAGATGCTGCGACCAACCATCTCTCTATTCCACTGGCCGCTGGGCTTGGCTTTTGTGCTGAGCTTGCTGATAGCATGGCTGCGGCACCCGAGGAGAGATTATGCCTGATTTCTCCCTGCTGACAGACTTTCACTTCCTGCGCCCGCTGTGGTTCTTGGGCCTGATTCCCGCAGCTATCTGTCTGCTGATTGTCAGAAATAGCACCCAGAGTGCCGGCAACTGGGAAAAGCTTATCCATCCCCAGTTAATCCCCTACCTACTGCAGACCGATGACAACAATTCCAGTGGTCGCACGCCGGGGAAATTCTCGGCACTGTTGCTTGCATGGTCGCTGTTCTGTGTCGGATTGGCTGGGCCTACGTGGGAGAAATTACCGCAACCGGTACACCGAGAGGATTCAGCCTTGGTGCTGATACTGGATCTCTCCCCCTCGATGCTGGCAGAGGATATGACCCCCAGCCGACTAGTAAGGGCCAGATATAAGTTGATGGATATTCTAGCGCTCCGTCAGCAGGGCTTTACCGGTCTCGTGGTCTATGGGGGCGAGGCCCATGCAGTATCGCCACTGACCGAAGATACAGATACCATTATCAATCTGATACCCACACTACATCCCAGCTTACTGCCAGAGTATGGCAGTAACACCGAAGACGCACTGGCCACTGCAATTGCTATCGCAGAGGATGGCGGACACAGCGAAGCCGACCTGGTCCTGATCACCGATGGGGTCTCAAGATCAGCTTTTGCCGATATTCGCGCCCAACTGGCTGACAGCCCCAGTATGCGTCTGTCGATATTGGGCATAGGCACTGCACAGGGCGCACCCATCCCCATGGGCAACGGCGGTTTTGTCAAAGATGGCAGTGGCGCCATAGTAATCCCCAAGCTCGACACTGCCGCACTGCAATCTCTCGCCGCCCTAGGTGGCGGAAGCTACCAAACAGTCAGTGCCGATGACAGCGACATCAATCGCCTAATAGCGTCAATCGAGGGACAACTTCCCAGCGCAACCACTGAACTGGAGCGCTCCTTTGATCTATGGCAAGATCAGGGACACTGGTTGATCTTACTGATTATCCCCCTACTCCTACTCAGTTTTCGCCGCGGCTTGGTATTTACTGTGGCGCTACCTCTGGCACTACTGGATCCATCCACTGCACAGGCCTCAGTTTGGCAGGATCTGTGGCTTACCGCCGATCAGCAGGGTTATCAGGCTATGCAACAAGAGGATCCAGAGTCCGCTGCAGCCCTATTTGAAGACCGCCAATGGCAGGCCAGTGCCGCCTATCAAAGTGGCGACTATGGCGCCGCTGCAGACCGGTACAGGGAGGGCAACAGTGCCGATGCGCAGTATAATCTCGGCAATGCCCTGGCCAGACTCGGAGATTTGGATGGCGCCATTGAAGCCTACAATCAAGCCCTAAACCTAGAGCCCACTATGGAAGATGCCCTGGCCAATCGCGAGCTGATCGAGCAACTGCTCAAAGAACAGCAACAAAGCCAGCAGCAGCAAAACCAAGGCCAGAACCAAGACCAGAGCCAGAGCCAATCCCAGAATCATCAATCTGACCAATCGCAACAGGGCCAGCCTCAATCTGAACAAAATCAGCAGAGCCAACAACAATCTCAACAGGCCGAAAATAAAGATTGGAATGAGGAGCAGAGTAAAGACCAGAGTAGAGACCAGAGTAGAGACCAGAGTGAGCCAGCCTCACCCGAGCAATCGGAATCCCAACAGTCAGAATCTGAGCAGAAAGACTCTGAACAGAAAGAATCCAGCCAGCAACAGGACCAATCAGTGGCCGAAAATCCACAGGACCATCAGAATAATCCAGACGACCAACAGTCAGAGCAAAACCCGTTGCAACAGGCTGAGAGCCAACAGACTGAGGAACAAGATGAACTGGCAAAACAACAGCAACAAGAATTAGAACAGTGGTTGCGCCGCGTACCCGACGACCCCGGCGGTCTATTGCGGCGCAAATTTCACTATCAAGCCCAACAGCGAGCTAGGGAGCAGCAGCGTCCCAAACCGCCCAATCAACAAGAGCGCTGGTAAATGAGAGCGATTTTTTTAAACATTGTTATTTCACTGATTATTTTAGGCTCAAGCCTGAGCTGGGCAGAGTTACAGCTAATTGTCGACCGCAGTGAACTGGAAGCCAATGAAACCCTGCAGGCTGTGGTTCGCTACAGCGGCAGCAGCTCTGGCGGTGATCCAGACTTTAGCCCAATAGAAAAAGACTTTGAAATCCTCTCCACCAGTCGCCAACAGCAGTACAGCCTGATCAATGGCCAAAGTCAATCCTCCACCGACTGGAAAATGCTATTGCTACCCAAGCGCACTGGCCAACTCAACCTACCTGCCCTGAACTATCAGGGGGAGCGCAGTCAAGCTCAAAAGATCATGGTACGCGCGCCCGGCAAATCCCCGGGTGGCAGGGCTCAGCCCGTCTACACTGAGACCTCTATAGACAAAACTTCGGTACATATCCAAGAGCAAATTATCCTCACAGTGCGCCTTATCACATCGGTGCAACTGCAAGATTTTTCGCTGTCGGAGCTGGATATTACCGATGCACTAGTGCAGCGGGTTGGCGAAAATCAGTTCCAAAAAGTTATCAATGGCAAAAACCATCTGGTGCTAGAAATTAAGTTCGCCCTGTTCCCCCAAGTCGCCGGCAAATTGACCATTCCCGCCCTGCGTATCGGCGCCTATGAAGCGCGCGGTTTTAGCCAATTTGGCAGCTTCTCTACCCGCGGCAACCGCATTATTCGCCTCACCGAGGAAAAGACCATCGATGTACTGCCCAAGCCGGCTCATATAGCGGTGGATCAGTGGATGCCCAGCAGCCAACTTCAGATTACCGAGACTTGGAGCAATAACAGCAACCGCCTCAAAGTTGGCGAACCGATTACCCGAACTATCAATATCCGCGCCCAGGGGCTGACCGCGGCACAGATTCAACCCCTACCTGAACTGCGTGGCGATGACTTTAAAATATACCCCGACCAGGCCAAGCTGGAAGATCAAATCAATACTGGCGGCGTGCTGGGTCTGCGCACAGAAACCCTGGCTATTGTCCCCAACCGCGCGGGTGCGTTAACCCTGCCCGCCATAGCAGTCAGATGGTGGGACACCGACAATCAGCGGATGCAGACCAGCACCCTGCCGGCTAAATCTTTTCAGGTTATAGCAGCGGATACCCCAGTGACACCGACCTCTGAGAGCAATGAGGTAATCGATAGGGATATAACCCATAACGCCCCTGACACTCAAACGCCAGCTGGAGACCCACAGCAACAGCCCTCTCAACTAATCCGCTGGTCGCTAGCACTGAATGCGCTGCTGATAGCGGCTCTAGTGGCACTGCTCTATCTGCGCCGCTGGCCAACTAACAATACCCCTCCCGGTAAAAATGCTAGCAATCAGGATAATCCAGATCTCAGACAATCCCTTAAGTTGATCGAGAAACAGGCAGCAGATCGCGATCTTAAAGCAATGCGTGACAGCATCCTTAAATGGGGGCGACTAGTATTTCCCAATAGTTCCCTAACCTCCCTAGAACAGCTGGCGGAATTGATGGAAGGCGAAGGTAAAGGCAGGCAACTGTCAGCGCAGTTTGCTCAGTTGGATCAGCACTTATTTAACCCCCAATCGGATTCCAGTCAATTTGATGCAGGGACGATTATTGCCAGCTTGAAGGCTTTTAAACCCTCACAAACTAAAAGCAGCAAAACATCAGCTATTGATCTTAAGCCTCTGTATCCAAAGCACAGGTGAGATACTGCATTGATCTCTATCAGAGGGATTTAATCACTATCTCCCGCACATCCACCACCAAGTCCTCTTGACTGGCTATTTGCGCCAGCGCATCGCGCATTAGTTGCGCATTAGGCTCGGCAAACTTCTTCCATTTGGTTAGTGGGGTAACCAAGCGCGCGGCAACCTGAGGATTCACCTTGTTGAGCGCAATAATTTGCTCTTGCAAAAACTGATACCCTGAGCCATCGGGATTATGGAAGTTTATCGGGTTGGCGCTACAGAATGCACCTACCAGACTGCGGATCTTATTGGGATTGGTGGCGCTATAGGCGGGATGTTCCATCAGTGCCTGCACTCGAGCCAATCCGTCGGACTGAGAATTGGTGGCCTGAACCTGTAGCCATAGGTTGATTACCAGTGCTTCATGGCTGTACTGCTGATAGAACTGCGCCAGCGCCTGTTCGGCGTAGTCTGCAGCGGCCGGACAGTTAACCAAGCTGGCCAGTGCGGCGGCGCGGTCGGTCATATTGGTGGCGCTATTAAATTGCTGCCATGCCAGATCGGGGCCGCAGTCGGTCAACATCAGGTAGCTGAGAGCAGTATTGCGCAGTGCTCTGGGGCCAATTTGTTCGGCGACTGGGGCGTAATCCCGCTCCTCCGTCAATCGCTGATAGACCGCTAGCAGCGGCTCTTTAAGCGAACTGGCAATGGCGGCGCGGGCCTTGTGACGGGCGGCATGGATAGCTTCGACATGGATCGGCTGTGCGCGCTCATGGAGCTGTGCCTCACTGGGCAACTGCATCATCAAATTCACCATGGCTGGGTCCAGATCAGGATTTGCTAACAGCCCCGCAAACACATGGATAAACTGGGGGTTCACTGGCAAATTGTCCCCCTTGAGCTCAGCCTCAATAAGTTGGTCTAACACAGAAAAGCTGAGACTCTGACCGGCATTCCAGCGGTTAAAGCCGTCGGCATCATGGGCCATCAAATGGGCTAGTTGCTGATTACTGTAGTCATAGCTGAGTTTAACCGGCGCAGAAAACGCTCTTAACAACGAGGGCACTGGCTGTTGATGGATATTGTCAAAAACCACCGTTTGCGTCTGCTCCTGAAGTGCTACCACTAGCGTGGTGTCGCCATCGCTATTCAGTGGCAAATCCTCGCCATCTTCGCCAACCAAGCCCAGTTTGATTGGCATCACAAAGGGTTTTTTATCGGTCTGCCCGGGGGTATCTGGGCAACTCTGGGTAAAGGTTAACTCATAGGTTTGCGCCTTGGCATCGTAATGGCTTGTCACCTCAACGCGCGGTGTACCAGACTGCTTGTACCAGCGGCGGAACTGCTGGAGATCCCTCCCACTAACCGATTCCATAGCACCGACAAATTCCTCGATAGTTACTGCCTGCCCATCGTGGCGAGAAAAATACAGGTCACTGCCCTGCCGAAATAGCTGATCGCCCAGCAGGCTGTGGATCATACCGACAATTTCCGCACCCTTTTCATACACTGTCAGGGTATAGAAATTATTGATCTCCATATAGGAATCGGGCTGCACTGGATGGGCCATAGGGCCGGCATCCTCGGCAAACTGATGGGTGCGCAGATAAACCACATCTTCAATGCGCTTGACTACCGCCGAGTTCATATCCGCAGAGAACTGGGCATCTCGATAGACAGTGAAGCCCTCTTTTAAACTGAGCTGAAACCAATCCCGGCAGGTCACTCGGTTACCCGACCAGTTGTGGAAGTACTCATGGGCAACAATGCCCTCAACCCGCTGAAAGGCGGCATCGGTAGTGGTCTCTGGGTTGGCCAACACCGCTGAGGTGTTAAATATATTCAGGCCTTTATTTTCCATTGCCCCCATATTGAAGTCATCGACAGCGACGATCATAAAGATATCCAGATCGTACTCGCGGCCATAGACCTGTTCGTCCCAGCGCATAGCATTCTTTAGAGAGCGCATGGCGTGATCGCACTTATTGAGGTCTTTTTCCTCGACAAATATCTGCAGGCTGACTTCCCTGCCCGACTGAGTAGTAAAACTATCTTCCACGGTGGCCAGATCACCAGCTACTAGCGCAAATAAATAGGCGGGCTTTTTAAAGGGGTCATGCCATGTAACAAAATGCCGTCCATCATTCAGAGTGCCGCGCTCGATAGGGTTGCCATTGGATAGCAATACTGGGTAGGCCTGCTGGTCAGCTATTACCTTGGTGGTAAACTCTGACATTACATCAGGGCGATCTAGGTAAAAGGTGATATCGCGAAAGCCCTCGGCTTCACACTGGGTGCAGTACATAGTGCGCGATCGGTACAGTCCCATCATGGTGGTATTCAGATGGGGTTTGATAATTGCCCGGGTAGTGATAACACAGTGATCGGCAAGTTCGGGAATAATTAGGGATTCCTCAGTGCGCTGATAGGCACTGTCGGCCAACCGCTGACCATCCACTTCAACCCACTGCAGTTCAACATTGGCACCACCATCTAAAACCAGAGGTGACCTGTTCCCTTGATCACTGACACTGTCAGCCTGTGGATTGCGCCGCAGATGTAGGGTGGCGGTTACCTCGCAGTGCTGATCCCTGAGATCAAACACCAAATCAGTTTGGTCGATCAGAAAATTAGCGGGCTGGTAGTCTTTGAGATAGATGGTTTGGGGTGTTGCATCTCGCAATGTTTGGTTCCTTTTAGTGACGGGTCGTAGAGTAAATGGTTAAGGGTTAGTCGGCGCTAAATTGCACACGATAACCGGTGTATTTGCGAATATTAATCACGCCGGTGTCAAAGATTAGGTACTGACCTTTAATGCCCTGCAACAGCCCTTCGATCAGCGGCTGCTTATCGAGATTAAAGCTTTTAACCTTTTCGGGAAATTGCAATACCGGAAAGCTGATTTCCACGGTGGCCTCCGAGTAGAGTCGCTGCAGTGCCTGCAGACCAAACTCCTGCTCCAACAGACTCAAGTCCGCTTCAGACAGCGCAAACAGTTGGTCGCGCAGCGCTGCCAGATCCACCGGCTCGGCATTGCCCTTTAGCATTTTCTGCCAGTGGGTTCTATCGGCAATATGCGCGCGCAGACAGTCCTCGATCAGTCCTGCCTGATAGCGGGTCTGCACGCGAAAAATAGGCAGTGCTTGGGTAGCACCTTGATCGATCCAGCGAGTAGGCACCTGCGACCCTCGGGTAATGCCCACTTTGACCCCAGAGCTATTAGCTAAATAGACATAGTGATCGGTAAAACAGTATTTATCACCCCAGGCGGGATCGCGGCAAGTACCCTGATGATAGTGACACTTTTCCGGGCTCATAATGCAACTGTCACACTGGGGCAACTTGGTGAAACAGGGATAGCAGTAGCCCTGATTAAAGCTCTTTTTACTGCGACGACCACAGTGAATGCAGTGGATCTCCCCCAAATACTCCAGCGTGACAGGCTTGCCCAGCAGGTCATTGAGCGGCAACAACTGATCATCCACAGGCAGTGAATACCGCACCTGTGGCCCTAACTGGGTCTGCATTTTGGCCAAGTGTCCCGAAACTGAAACTGCCATCAGTGCTTCCACTTCAGGGGCTGTTGGCCGTCAGGGATATCACAATCAGTATTTTTGGGCGGCACATAACCGGTGCGATGCTGCGCTGGCTGGCGCTGATCGAAGGCAATAATAGCCTGCATACAAAGAGATCGCTGCTCCTCGGTCAGAGTTCGTCCATCCGGCCATTTACCAATTTCCACCGCCCGCTGGAGTTGCTGATAAACCTCAGGGGTAATACCATCTATTAACTGCTTAAAATCCATACCCACTCGCTAACCATTAATTGTTCGCCCTGAGAACCTGCCTCAGGGACTCATATTCTTGTCCGAACCTACTAGAGCAAATACTGTCCCCAGGATTAACCCGATCACCAGGCCACCAGCATGGGCCGCATTGGCGACCGCAATCCCCAATGCCACCTCGAGAATACCGGTCATACACAGCAGCAACCAACCCAGCATAAATCCCATCAGTCCGCTGGGCAGCGCTGTATAGCTATGGGGTTTTAATTTATGCAGAATCCACAGATAGCCCAGCAATGCGTAGATCACTCCCGACATGCCACCAAAATACATCGAGCCAGACCAGTTGTACTGCAGCATATTAGAGCCTGCACCACTCAATAGAATGAGAAATAACAAATGTAAAGCGCCCTGCTGGGTCTCAATTCTCGACCCCAATATCGCTAACCACAGGCAGTTAAACACCAGATGTACCAGGCCAAAGTGCAGGAATATTGGCGTAATCAGGCGCAGATAATTACTCTCTTGCAAGCCGTTATAAAACAGATAGTTGGGGATGGGTTGACTCACTTCAACCACCAGAGCGCCGATAGCGGAGCCACAGATAAGTAGCGCCACCATAGGGTTCGATTTGACCAGCGACCACCAGTGATTGTCGTTCATTATCGCCATAGAAAATCTGTGTTCAGTCAGTCCTCCGCCGCACTATTTTTCGCATCCAAACGGCTACCCCAGCCCAGCTTTGTCCTACAGACATCATAAAAGTTGTGGTCTGCGGGGTGAATTAGTGAGATCGCGTGGGGATGCTTGCGGATACGAATAATATCTCCAGGCTCCGTATTGAAGTCATTGTGGCCATCGCAAGTTACTAGGGGATGTAACTCATTCCTCGAACTGACTCGCAACTCTATTTGTGCACTGCCGTGGAGTGCTATGGGCCGACTACTCAGGGTATGAGGATTTAAGGGCACCACCACCACCGCATCCAGCTCGGGAAATAGCAGTGGCCCACCCGCCGACAGCGCGTAGGCAGTGGAACCGGTGGGAGTTGACACAATCAGCCCATCGGAGCGCTGACTGTAGACAAAATCTCCATCTACATAGAGCTCAAACTCCATCATGCGCACTGACATACCGGGGTGCAAAACAATATCATTCAATGCTGCGCCAGAACCTATTTCGACGCCATTTCTGGAAATCTGGGTGCTGAGCATAAAGCGCTGGGTTTTCTTAAATTGACCCTCCAGCACCGGTTTTACTCGCTGCTCTATTTCATCGGGAGAAATATCGGTAAGAAACCCAAGGCGGCCTAAGTTAATGCCCAACAGTGGCACATTGCTGGAAGCGATCTTGCGGCAGGCACTGAGCATACTGCCATCACCACCCACCAGGATGACTAAATCAACAAACTGCAATAACTCATCCAGGGGCATTGTCTGCTGACCCTGCCCGTCGACGAGCTGTGCAGTCTGCTCTTCAAAAAGAATTTGACGCTGCTCGGCATTTAGCAAGTCCTGCAACTTGCGGATAGCCATTTTCACCTGAGGTCGATTTTGGCTGCTAAGCAGACCGATCCGCTGGAAATGAGGTTTACTTGGGTTGGTACTGTTCATAGTCTGTTAATTATACAAGCTTGTCGCACAATTCGGTTAATATGTCGCCTGCTGATTCAATCATTGCGCAAAACGGCGCTGCAGTTAAGACAGCTTTGCCTCAGCGGCAGTGTGATACTAACAAGGTAATCGAATACATTGATAGCAAAAAATATTGTACTTATCGGTATGCCTGGAGCTGGGAAAAGCACTCTGGGTATTCTGCTTGCCAAGCAACTGGGCACGGATTTTGTGGATACTGACATTTTAATCCAAGTCGATCAGGGCGCCACTCTACAAGAAATCCTCGAGCTTACAGATTATCTGAATTTGCGCCGTCTTGAACAACAGGTGCTAATCAACTTATCCGGCAACGGCAAGGTGATTGCCACTGGCGGCAGCGCCGTCTACTCTGAGGCCGGCATGCAACAGCTTAAAGCCAATGGCACAGTGATTTTCCTCGATCTCAGTCTGACAACATTGACAGAGCGGGTGACCGATTTTGATCAGCGCGGCATTGCCTGCCGCCCTGATCAGAGCTTCGCAGATCTATTTACAGAGCGCAGACCGCTGTATCAACAGTATGCGGATATTACCATTGATTGCGATCACCAGACCCCAGCGCAGACACTGGCAAAAATTGTCGGGGATCTATTCCCTGTGCAGGACAGCGCTATTGATTGAGCACGGTCAGCATAGACTGACTGAGATAATCTATATTATTACCATTGATACCAGCCAGATTGATTCGGGTCGAACCGACAATATAGATTGCAAACTCCTCTCGCAGTCGCTGCAATTGATCGGCGCTAATGCCCAAAAATGAAAACATCCCCCGCTGTTGCTGAATATGCCTGAAATCCACACCGGCGGAATTACCCTGAATACCCTCGGTGAGCAGGGTTCGCATCGACTGGATTCGCAACCTAACCATCTCCAGTTCTGCCTCCCAGGCACCACGCAGTTTGTCATCAGCCAAAATCATTCCCACCAACAGCGCACCGTGAGCCGGGGGCATGGAGTACATCTGCCGCGCAATGGACATCGACAGAGCTTTAACATTTGCGGCGGTTTCAGCATTCTCGGTAATTAGCGTAATTGAACCAGTGCGCTCGCGATACAGGCCGAAATTTTTAGAACATGAGGAGGCGATGATTAATTCGGGAAGTCTATCAGCCATCATTCGCAAACCATAGGCGTCGGCATCCAAGCCTTCACCCAAGCCTTGATAGGCGATATCAATAAATGGCACAAACCCCCTCTCCAAGGCCAAATCGGCAATCTGATCCCAGTGGGCCGGAGTTAAATCGGCACCAGTTGGGTTATGACAACAGCCGTGAAGCAGCACCACATCACCGGCGGGCACTTTACTGAGCGCCTCCAGCATTGCATCGATATTTAGACCGTGGGTGCTGTAATCGTAGTAGGGATACTCTTTGATTTCAAAGCCCGCACTGCCCAACAGAGGCACATGGTTGGGCCAAGTTGGCACGCCAACCCACAACTTCGCCTCAGGTCTGGCTCGACGAATAACCTCAGCGCCTACACGCAACGAACCGGACCCACCGGGAGCCTGAAGCGTCACTAGACGATTTGAACTGAGGATACTGTGATTGGCACCAAACAACAGTGCCATCATCTGCTGATTATAGACTTCGTCACCGGCTATTCCCTGATAGGACTTGGTCTGCTCCAAATCCATCAACAGCGATTCTGCGCGCTTTACCGACTGCATAATTGGCGTCTGACCCCTATTATCCTGGTAGACACCTACACCCAAATCAATTTTTTGCTCTCTGGTATCGGCTCTGTAGGCCGCCATCAGACCCAGAATAGGATCTCCTGCAATAGGTTTCAAACGCTCAAACATCTCGGTTTCCTGAACTCCAAAAGGGAAAAAGTGAATTCTACAATGGATTGAATCAATTGTTCATAAATTTGCGCTGAGAAAGCTGCATAATAAGTTATTAAACCGCTCCGGCTGTTCAGCATGCAACCAGTGACCTGCCCCCTCTATAACCGCAATATTGCTACAGGGGAAAAGTGTCTCGATTGTCACCCTATGCTTGGCTTGTATGTAGGCTGAATTTTCTCCCTTTACAAACAGGGTAGCCCCCGAATAGGGTTGCCCGACTGGGGCCCTGGTCAACTCCGTAGCGTAATTGGCAGATATAGACTGCATATTGAGCTTTAAATCAAACTGGCGATCATTTAAACGGCGCAAATTTTTGAGTACAAAACCCCGAGTCGGCGCATCAATCGGAAACTTAGCCAGCACAGCATCGGCGGCTTTGCGGCTGTCTATAACTTGTCCAGACAATTGCTGAAGGGCACTGAGCACAGCATCATTGACTTGCTGCGGATAATCAACAGGCGCAATATCAGCTACCAACAAACAGGAAACTCTGGAGGGATTATTCATAGCCACCTGCATCGCCACCTTGCCGCCCAGAGAGTGACCAACCAGGGCAGCACTATCAATCTCTAGAGCATCTAATAGCTCAACAATATCCAGCGCCATGACCTCAAGATCCATTCTCTGCTCATGGGGCGATTCGCCATGGTTGCGCAAGTCCACACTAATTACCCGATAATTGCCCGCGAGCACTCTGGCCAAGTTACCCAAATTGCTCAGGGAACCAAACATACCATGTAAAAGAATTATCGGCGCACCGGCGCCCTGCTGGGTGAAATTAAGCTTCATTGTTGCTGCGCGAGGTTCAAGGTTGTGAAAACTAAACAGTGAATGCCCTTATGTTGATTGAGATTTATAGGGAAATCAACCAATAAACGACTTTG
The DNA here is from genome assembly GCA_049612225.1 of Porticoccaceae bacterium. Taxonomy (GTDB): domain Bacteria; phylum Pseudomonadota; class Gammaproteobacteria; order Pseudomonadales; family Porticoccaceae; genus HTCC2207. The sequence goes on from JBMZBJ010000001.1 coordinate 102,079, forward strand.
ATTTTTTGATTACTAAAGAAGGGTAAGTGAATTGAACAGATTGATCAGGTTTAGTCAGCCAGCACAGCCTTTTATCTATAAATTACTTTATAAATATAGGGTATTTTATTGATATATTTTTATTTTAGTAGTCTTAAAAATTCTTACCCCTATATGATCGAACAAAGTAACTCCGTAAAGTACTCCTCAAATTTCTAGCCGCGATCGCGGTATTTATCTTTGTTTTTGCGGCCAATTTTATACATCTGCGGCCGCAGTGCCCGTCGCAGACCAGGAAACAGGTAGCTCAGCGTAGTGAGGAACCCACTAAATTTGGGCATACAGATCTCTTCACGCCCTCCCGCGGCAAGCTTCAACACCGCCTCAGCCACTTGATCAGCGGTGCTCATGGGTTGAGAGAACACAATATCTTCCACCTGATCAATTTGGTCCATAATGAAACCGGTATCTATAGGGCCAGGAGATACAACGCCCACATTGATCCCATAGCCTTTCAGCTCGTCGGCAATGGCATAGGTAAAAGCTCGCAGTCCAGCTTTGGTGGCGGAATAAGTGGCCCCACCCTGAAGGGGTGCCCTGCCGGCTAGGGAACCCACCATAACAATAGCTGGCGCTGCGGATTGGCGCAGATAGGGTATGGCGGCCGCAGATAACACCAGCGGTGCCCTGAGATTGATATCCACCATAGCCGCAACCTCTTCACAGGGGACTTTTTCCACGTCACCACGGCTGTGCATGCCGGCATTATTGACCAATATATCGAGAGTACCGAACTGCTGCACCGCTTCATCCAGCAGTTTCAGACAGTGACCGGTGTTAGCCACATCCATAGCACAGGTGTGAACTTGGCAGCTCGACGCCAATTCACTGGCTATTGCATCCAGACCCGACTGTCCTCGAGCTACCAGCACCAAGTTTGCTCCCTGAGCGGCAAAAGCGCGAGCACAGGCGGCACCGACCCCTGCCGAGGCGCCGGTAATCACCACGGTTTTATTCTTAAAAAGGTTGTTCATAATTTTTACTTATTGTTTTAACAGATGGGTTAAGGCAACTTGAAGGTTATCATAGTGAAATTCAAAGCCAAAATCCTGTAATTTCTTGGGTACAATTCGCTGCCCTTGCAACAATAATTCATCGCCCATTTGACCAAACAGCAGTTTAACTACAGCTGCGGGCATCGCCAGTGCTGAGGGGCGGTTTAAAACTGCGCCCAATGCTGCCGCAAAATCTCGATTGGTAGATGGCTGTGGTGCAGTGGCATTAACTGGCCCCTGCAACTGTTCCTGCTCAATACAGTACATAATAATCTCAACCATATCCTCAATGTGGATCCAAGGCATCCATTGACCGCCATCACCCATTGGGCCACCTAAACCCAATTTGAATGCGGGGAGCATTTTGCTTAAAGCCCCCTGCTCGCCGAGAACAATACCGGTTCTTAACAGACAAACTCTTGAACCCAGAGTAATAAAGGGCTTGGCACTGTTTTCCCAGGCGGCACAGAGCTGATGGGAGAAGTTATCCACCTTGGATCCATCCTCACCAACCTCCAAATCCCCGCCCCTACCGCCGCCGTAGTAACCAATTGCAGAGCCACTGATCACCACTTTGGGAGCGGCTTCGGGGCGGTGCTTAAAGTGCTGGAACAGGGCTTGGGTGGTACCAATGCGGCTGTCAATAATTTGTTGTTTGCGGCGCTGATTCCAGCGACCATCTGCCAGTGATTGACCCGCCAAATTAATCAGCACATCGATCGGTGGGTGATTATCTACTTGATCGAGGCTTTCGATCAGGGCAGTCTGTACCGGCAGTCGCTTTGCGGCGGCAGCAGTATCTCGAGTTAAGACAATGAGTTGCCAACCTTTGGCGGCTGCCGCGCGACAGAAATGAGTGCCGATAAAGCCGCTTCCTCCCGATAGCAAAATGGTTTTCATAAATTTATCTCTATTTTGGGCGGTTTATTTAAAGCACTATACGCAGTCGAAACGTCTATTGATGCTAAATCTTTTTTCATACTCATAAATTATCTATTTGTGCCAAGCATGCATTGAATATCTTTGCCTGCTAATCCTTGAATTGGTAGAATAATTCCAGTCACATGAGGCCTCGAAACTTCGCCTGACAGTCTTTTCAAACCGCGCTTTGAAAACAAATTTTAATTTAAAGAGACTTTTGCACGAATAGAGATTTTGTTATCAGACAAGGCAAAATCGCACGGAATAAGGGAGTTTATAGGGCATAAATGACCGATTGAGTACGATTTTAACGCTGTATGGGGGCAAAAGATCATTTGTGCAAACGTCTCTTAAAACCTTTTAGATTAGATAACTGGGTCCAATAAGATGTCAAACCTTGCTGATAAAGTATTGTCTGTAAACAATGATTTGCCGATTCGCAGCGATCTGCCAGTGCACAGCGGTAAAGTCCGCTCCGTCTACTGGCTGAATGAGGCGGATAGTCGGCGTTTAATTCAACAGAATAACTATGATGTGGCGGAGGACTCACCCCTAGCCATTATGGTGATTAGTGATCGGATCTCCGCCTTTGAATGCATCTGGCAGGGTCAGGGCGGTATGCGCGGTGTACCCGGCAAAGGAGCGGCCCTAAACGCTATTTCAAATCATTGGTTTAAGCTTTTTCGGGAAAATAATCTCGCCGACAGCCATATAGTAGATATCCCCCACCCCTTGGTGTGGATTGTTCAAAAGGCGCAACCGGTGATGATTGAGGCCATCTGTCGCCAATATATCACCGGATCTATGTGGCGCTCCTATGCCAAGGGTGAACGCGTGTTCTGCGGTATAGAACTACCAGACGGCCTGAGCAAGGACCAAAAATTATCCGACTTACTGATCACACCTTCGACCAAAGGCATTCTCAAGGGCATTCCTGGCGTTCCTGAGGTGGATGACGTGAATATCTCTCGATCTGATATTGAGCAGAACTACAGTGCCTTTAAGTTCCGCAGCCCCGAGGACATCGACCTCTACGAGAAGCTACTGGAGCAGGGTTTTGATGTAATCAGCGATGAACTGGCTAAATTAGATCAAATTTTTGTGGATACCAAATTTGAATTTGGCTATGTCAATGACCGCGCCGGCAACCGCAAACTGATCTATATGGATGAGGTGGGGACTCCCGATTCCTCGCGCATCTGGGATGGGCCTCAATTCAGAGAGGGCAAGGTAGTGGAAAATTCCAAAGAGGGTTTCCGTCAGTTGCTACTGCAACACTTCCCCGATCCCGATATTCTGTTAGACAAAAGCCGTATGGATGAACGCTATCAATTGGCGGCAGAAAATGAATTGCCCGAATCGGTAATGATGCAAGTGTCCGATACCTATGTGGGACTGGCGGAAAAAATTACCGGACAACCTCTGCCACTATCGGACAACCCCAAGGCTGAGATTATCCAGATACTCAGCGAGCGATATAACCTAATTGTTTAAAATCATCCTGTAGCGTTATGAGCGAAGATCAAACCGTCAAAATAGATACTCGAAAACTGTTTAATCTCGGGGCCAACCTAATCACTGCAGGATTTTTTAAGCAGAAACCCGAGGGTGCCAAAAAGTTATTTAAACAACTGAAACAGGGTGAGACGGTCAAGGGCGGTCAATTGAGTGCTGAGAGCTCAGGGGCGGCTATCCCGGTGATGCTAGAACTGGACCGCGAAATGTATCGCGGCCAGTTTAACTTCCCTAACTTCGAGGTATCAGTCAAGGCACTACTGCAGAAATTTGAGACCGAAATTCGCAAAGATCGAGAACTCAAACAGCTCAATACCCTGACCAATCAAGAGACCGGCGGCATCCTGTTTAATATACCCAGCGGGGTACAAATTGACGAGCATATCAATGTGCTGATGATGGCAGTTGACCCCAACGCAGACAAATTGGTAGTACGGCTAATCTTTATGCCCCCTGAGCAATTTATTAGCTAATAAATCTCGAGGACCACGCCCTCACTCAATCACCGAAAAACTACAACACCGTCTTCCAGATTGGCAGTGATCTTGGCGCCGGGAGCAAAGTTTCCGGCCAGTAGAGTTTCCGCCAAGGGGTTCTCAATCATCTGCTGAATACTGCGCTTTAGCGGCCGAGCGCCATAGATCGGATCAAAGCCCTCCTCTAGCAGCTGCCCCATAACTTCATCACTAACACTGAGGGAGAGCTCTTGTTCCGATAACCTTTGGCTCAAACCCTGCAACTGCAAATTGGCAATACCCTGTAGATGCTCCTTACTAAGGGGATGGAACACCACGGTTTCATCCACTCGATTGATAAACTCCGGCCGGAAATGTCCGGTTACCACATCCATCACCGCAGATTTCATGGTGCTGTAGTTTTCCTCACCCGAGAGCATCTGAATTACATCGGAACCCAAGTTGGAGGTCATAACAACCACGGTATTTTTAAAGTCTACAGTGCGCCCCTGACCATCGGTGAGCCGGCCATCGTCTAGCACCTGCAACAGGATATTAAAGACATCGCCATGGGCTTTTTCAATTTCGTCCAGCAATAGCACCGCATAGGGACGGCGGCGCACTGCCTCGGTGAGATACCCCCCCTCTTCGTAGCCCACATAACCGGGCGGGGCACCAATTAATCGCGCCACACTGTGCTTTTCCATAAATTCCGACATATCGATGCGCACCATGGCCTCTTCACTGTCGAACAGGAATTCCGCCAGTGCTTTACACAGCTCAGTTTTGCCAACCCCAGTGGGCCCTAAAAATAGAAAGGAGCCGTTGGGCCTATTGGGATCGGACAATCCAGCGCGGGCACGGCGCACGGCATTGGCAACCGCTATCACCGCCTCTGTCTGACCCATAACTCGCTGATGCAGGGACTGCTCCATACGCAACAGCTTATCTCGCTCAGCCTCAAGCATTTTAGTTACCGGAATACCTGTCCATTTGGAAACTACCTCAGCTATCTCCTCCTCGGTTACCTTATTTCTCAGTAACTGTTTTTCCACCTGCTCCTCTGATGCAGCCTTGACTAACTGTTCCTCCAATTTGGGGATCACGCTGTACTGAATTTGCGCCATCTTCTCTAGGTCGCCCTCACGTCGAGCCGCCTCCAAGTCTACCCTTGCCTGCTCCAGTTCAGTTTTTAGGTGAGTAGCGCCCTCCACGGAGGCTTTTTCAGCTTTCCAAATCTCATCGAGATCGGCGTACTCTTTCTCCAGCACGGCTATATCCTGCTCAAGCTTTTTCTCGCGCTTAGCCGCTGCCTTATCCTGATCTTTTTTAACCGCCTCGCGCTCAATTTTTAGCTGTATCAAGCGTCGCTCAAGACGGTCCATCTGCTCTGGCTTGGAGTCAATCTCCATACGGATGCGACTGCCAGCCTCATCAATCAAATCAATCGCTTTATCCGGCAACTGACGATCACTGATATAGCGCTGCGAAAGTCTGGTAGCAGAGACAATAGCGCTATCAGTGATCTCCACGCCATGATGGACCTCATAGCGCTCTTTGAGTCCGCGCAAAATAGCGATGGTGTCAGTCTCCGTGGGCTCTTCCACCAAGACCTTTTGAAAGCGCCGTTCAAGGGCCGCATCTTTTTCAATATATTGACGATATTCATCCAGTGTTGTGGCCCCCACACAGTGCAGCTCCCCCCTGGCTAGGGCAGGCTTGAGCATATTGCCAGCATCCATAGCGCCCTCGGCCTTTCCGGCCCCAACCATAGTGTGGATTTCATCGATAAATAATATAGTCTGCCCCTCCTGTTGGGACAGCTCTTTGAGAACTGCTTTGAGACGCTCTTCAAATTCACCGCGGAATTTCGCGCCTGCCAACAGTGCACCGAGATCCAGAGTGAGCACTGCTTTGCGCTTTAGGCCCTCGGGAACTTCGCCGTTGACTATGCGCTGGGCCAAACCCTCAACAATCGCGGTTTTACCTACACCGGGCTCGCCGATCAATACTGGATTGTTTTTGGTGCGGCGCTGCAGTACCTGTATGGTACGACGAATTTCGTCGTCCCGCCCAATTACCGGATCCAACTTCCCCGCTCGGGCGCGCTCAGTGAGATCGATGGTATATTTTTCTAGCGCTTGACGCTGGGCCTCTGCATCGGGGTTGTCCACATTGTCACCAGCGCGCAGTGATTCCACCGCAGCTTTGGCGCGTGCAATATCGCCATATTTAGCCAAGATTTTGCCCAGTTCACCGCTGTCATCTAGGGCTCCCAATAGCACTATCTCACTGGAAATATACTGATCCCCGCGCTTCTGAGCGGCGCGATCAGCCAAATTGAGCAATCGCCCCAGATCCGCTGATAGGTTGGTTTCGCCTGAGGGAGTATTGAGTGTAGGTAAATTCTCCAACTGAGCTTTAAGTGCCTGTAGCAATCCACTGACATCAAAGCCGGCGCGATTGAGTATAGGTCGAATACTTCCGCCCGGTTGATTGAGCAGCGCCAACAATAAATGGATGGGTTCAATGGCTGTGTGGTCATTCCCCACTGCGAGGGACTGGGCTTCAGCCAGTGCGGTTTGTAATTGATTGGTTAATTTTTCCATACGCATTAATAATCACCAGATAACTATTACTTTCTATAAATAATGTAATTGGGGTCCGGCGGTGGATTTTTCAACTTTTGTAGCCTTGATATCTCAGGATCGGATAGGGAGGAATGCTAGGGACAAAAAAAGCCCCGACTAGCAATAGCGGGGCTTTTAAAGTGTTTTAAGTTGATGGGAAGCTAAGCTTGATTTAACGCTGTAGTCATATCAATCACCGCCTTTTTACCATCGCCGTACACCATCAGGGTGTGATCCATGGCAAATAGCGGATTGGGCAGTCCGGCAAAACCGGGACTTAGGGAGCGTTTGATTACCACCACATTTCTGGCCTTGTCGACATTGAGGATAGGCATACCATAGATTGGGCTGCCCTCGGATTCCCGCGCCATAGGATTGGTAACATCATTGGCGCCGATCACAATCACCACATCGGTCTCTTCAAAGGTGGGGTTAATTTTGTCCATCTCGATCAATTTGTCGTAGGGCACCTCCGCCTCGGCCAGCAGTACATTCATATGGCCGGGCATGCGACCAGCCACTGGGTGTATGCCGTACTCGACTTCCGTACCTCGGGCTTCCATGGCGTCGGCCAGTTCGCGCACGGCGTGTTGAGCCTGAGCCATAGCCATACCGTAACCGGGCACAATAACCACGCGCTTGGCCATCTCCAACATCATCGCCACTTCATCGGGCTGGGCACTGGTAACCTTGCCGGCATAAATTTCGTCGGCATCAACCGTTTCACCACCCTCGGCCATCTTGCCAAACAGCACATTGACCAGCGAGCGGTTCATGGCCACACACATAATCTTGGTTAGAATCAGACCCGAAGTACCCACCAGTGAACCAGCAACGATCAATACTGTATTGCCAAGGATAAAGCCTGCAAGCGCTGCGGCTATTCCAGAGTAGGAATTCAGCAGTGCAATCACCACCGGCATATCGGCGCCACCTATGGGCATTACCAAGAACAGACCTAGCAACAGTGCGATAGCAACCAGCGCTATCACCGCAGCCGCATTGCCGGGTTCGGCGATCACATAACCCAGCGCAACTAGCGCAGCTACCAGTAAAATGCCATTACCCAAGGGCCCGCCAAGCAGTGCGAAACTCTTTTTAACTAACTCCTGAAGCTTGGCAAAGGCCACCAGGCTACCGGTTAGGGTCACGGCGCCAATCAGTGCGGTCAGTCCAATGGAGACCAGCGCGACTATCCCCGCATCGCCAGCGGCAAAAGCGCTACTATCCAATGTGACGGGGACTAATAATTCAGACAGACTTTGTGCATCTACACCCAGCACTGAGAAGTACTCCGCCAGTGCAATGGTCAGGGAGGCACCGCCACCAAATCCATTGAGCAACGCCACCATCTGTGGCATTGAAGTCATCTGAATGCGCAGAGCCATCACTGCACCCACAATACCTCCAGTCAGAACCCCGGCGATGATATAGGTGTAGTCGATAATATTGCCATCCAACAAAGTGACCACCACTGCAATTAGCATACCCAGTGCTGAGAGCATATTGCCGCGCACTGCAGTTGCGGGCTTAGTCAGACCTTTAATGCCGAGTATAAAAAGAACACCGGCAAACAAATAAACCAAATTCACTAAATTCGCATTCATCGGTTACTTCCTTTTAAACATGGCTAACATGCGGTTGGTGACCAAATAGCCGCCAATCACATTAATTGAGGCAAAGGTCACGGCCAGAAAACCGAGAATATTGACCACCATGGGTGAACCCTCGGAACCAGCGGCTAACAGTGCCCCGACGAGAGTAATGCCAGAGACAGCGTTGGTTCCAGACATTAGGGGTGTATGCAAGGTGGGTGGGACTTTAACAATAAGCTCCACGCCCAAAAACAACGACAGCACAAAGAGTGCCAGTAACAGAATAAGAATTTCCAATGAACTAACTCCTTTAATCGCTTTATTTTTGTGCGTCAGCCGAGTCTATGCCCAGCAGTTTGCGCATGTGGGGATGAGGTACTTCACCAGCGTGAGCTACCACTGTACCGGCGACAATTTCATCGTCAAAATTGAGATTGATCTGACCCTCTTGGATAATCAACTCCAGTAGCGTCTGCATATTCTTGCCGAACATCTGACTGGCGTGGTTAGCCAATTCAGAGGGTACATTCTCCGGCCCCAGAATAGTGACATCATGGGCAACTACAGTTTCACCCTGCTTGGTGAGATCGCAGTTTCCACCGCGCTCAGCAGCTAAATCGACAATTACCGAGCCGGGCTTCATAGCTTTAACCATATCTTCGGTAACCAAAATGGGTGACTTGGCACCGGGCACCGCCGCTGTAGTTATAATGATATCCTGTTGCGCCACAACCTCAGTCATCAGTTCCCGTTGGCGGCGCAAAAATTCTTCACTCTGCTCTTTAGCATAACCGCCAGCACCCTCAGAGGACTCAGTCTGCAGGTCTAGCTCCACTGGCTTGGCACCCACAGAGAGTATCTGCTCGCGAGCCGCGGGTCTGACATCATAGGCTTCCACCACCGCACCCAAGCGCTTGGCGGTAGCACAGGCCTGGAGTCCGGCAACACCCACACCCATAATCAGCACACGCGCGGGTTGTAAGGTACCGGCTGCGGTCATCAACATGGGCATAATGCGCGGTGCGGCTTCAGCACCGAGCAGCACCGCTCTATAGCCGGCGAGGGTCGCCATCGAGGACAGTACATCCATACTCTGTGCACGGCTTATACGGGGCACCAGTTCGAGCGCAATGCCAGTTGCACCCGTATCAGCTACCTGTTTGGCAGCCTGAGGATTGGCGAGAGGGTCCATCATTCCAATCACCAATTGACCGGGCCGCAAGCGCTTTAAATCCTGCTCAGCATTCTCGGTATTGGAGCCAAAGCTCTGAACCTGAAGGAGAATATCGGCGGCCTCAAATATGGCATCGCGATCACTGACGATCGCAGCACCTGCCGCGGTGTAATCGCTGTCGGCAAAACCTGCAGCCTTGCCTGCATCTTGTTGTATCTGGACTTCTACGCCCGAATCGGTCAGGGATTTGACATTGTCCGGGGACATTGCAACCCGCTTCTCTCCTCCCACCAATTCCTTTGTGATCCCTATAATCACTCAACACTCCTTAAACTTTAAAGGTTAATTATGAATGCGTTGCTAACTACGAACGACAGTTTATGATAGTCATCTACGGATTCTAGCAAAAACATCGACTCAAACTATCAGAGAGTTCCAATAACCACAATAACTCTTAGCTATTGCTTTTTGATTATTTATCAAATCAGCTTATATATCCCTCATTGCTAGACGCTGCGTGTCACCGCAAAATCAGCGACTTTGAGTAGCACCTGCTTGTATTTATTGTCCGGAACTGCCTGCAGTGCCTGCTTGGCTAAATCTGCGTGCACGCGGGCTTGATCCAGGCTGTAGGCAAGCCCTCCAGATGCGCTAACAATCTCTGTAATTTGCTGGAGTTTATCCACCGCTTTAGATTCTACGGCGTTGCGAATTAACTGGCTCTGATCGCTGGATACATGATCTCGAGCAAATATTATGGGCAGGGTCATTTTGCCCTCCGCCAGATCATCGCCAATATTTTTACCCATAGCATCCACATCGCCCTGTAGATCCAGGACATCATCGGCAATTTGAAAGGCCATACCTAGATGTTTGCCGTAGTCAGCCATTGCCCTGCTATCGCCATCTGTCAGGATCGCTCCACACGCGGCGGCCGCCTCGAATAATTTAGCAGTTTTTCGGTAGATAACGGCTAGGTAAGTCTGCTCATCGAGCTCGCCATTGCCGGCATTGGTCATCTGCTGCACCTCGCCCTCGGAGATAACATTAGTGGCATCGGCAATAACCCCCATAACGCGCAAATCCGCTAGTTCAACTAACATCTGGAAGGCCCGGGAATAGAGAAAATCACCAACTAGGACACTTGGCGCATTGCCCCAAATCGTATTGGCGGTCTGACGACCGCGGCGCAGCTCCGATAGATCCACCACATCGTCGTGCAGTAGCGTTGCAGTGTGAATAAATTCAATTATCGCGGCAATTTTAAGGTGTTTATTTCCACCGGAATAGCCATTGGCCAGAGCACTTAACAATACCAAAACCGGGCGGATCCGCTTACCGCCTGCGTTGACAATATAGCTGCCCATATCCTCAACTAGTCCAACTTCGGACTTTAAGTTATCGATAATCAATTGATCGACCGCTCGAAATTCGTCGGTCACTACATTGTGGTAAAAAGCCATGATTTGGATTGCAACATTTATTGACAGGGCGGAATGCTAGGGAGCGTACCAGTGACTGTCAAGCCTCAATACAATCTGCCGTGGCACCTCGACACCTGCGTTTGACTAAATTTAGCGCATTTACTATTGAAGCAAGACCTATAAGTGGTTACGATGCGCGCTTGTGTAGTAGCTCTAAGGAAATCATGTCATTCATACCTGCATCTTCCTACTCTAAGGAAGAAATTCTAAACTGCAGCCGCGGTCAGCTTTTTGGATCCGGCAATGCAAAACTTCCAGCTCCCAATATGCTAATGGTTGACCGCATCACTAAAATCAACAACAGCGGTGGCAAACAGGGTCTTGGAGAAATTATCGCCGAAATTGATATCAAACCAGATCTATGGTTCTTTGACTGTCATTTTGAAGGGGATCCAGTGATGCCTGGTTGCCTGGGGCTCGATGCGCTGTGGCAGCTGGTTGGATTCTTTCTGGCCTGGAATGGCAATCCAGGCAGGGGCCGCGCCCTAGGGGCGGGCAATGTTAAATTTTTCGGCCAGATTCTGCCCGATGCCAGCAAGGTAACCTATAAGCTGGAAATAACGCGGCTTATTCAACGCAAGCTAATTATGGGAATTGCCGATGGCAGCGTTGAGGTCGACGGCCGGGAAATCTATACTGCTAAAGATCTCAAAGTTGGATTGTTTGAAAATACCGATAACTTCTAAACATATTGACTGTATAGCTACCGGGGACATTCGATGAAACGCGCTGTAATCACTGGAATTGGAATTATTTCCTGTCTGGGCAACGATAGGGAAACCGTCTCTCATTCACTGCGCGAGGGTATCTCAGGTATTCGCCACCGCGAGGACTTCGCTGAGATGGGTCTCAAATGCAATGTTGGCGCGGTTTTAGATATAGACCCCAAGGATCATATTGATCGCAAAATTTTGCGCTTTATGGGACCTTCAGCTTCCTATGCCTATATGGCAACTGAACGCGCCATTGCCGATGCCGGCCTCACCGAAGACATGGTTTCAAACCCCAGAACCGGACTGGTAATGGGCTCTGGTGGCGTCTCTGGTGAGATGTTCACCGAGACCATCGATGTGATGCGCGATCGCGGTATTAAAAGAGCAGGTCCCTACAGGGTCACTCAGATTATGGCCAGCACTGTATCCGCCTGTGTCGCCACGCCCTTTAGTATCAAAGGTGTCAATTACTCGCTGGCGTCTGCCTGTGCCACCAGTGCTCACTGTATAGGACACGCACTAGAACTGATTCAACTGGGCAAACAGGACATATTATTGGCTGGTGGCTCGGAAGATATGCACTGGTCAATGGCCGGTATGTTCGATGCTATGGGTGCTCTGACCAGCAAATACAATGATACCCCAGAGGTTGCCTCCAGAGCCTATGACGCTGAACGCGATGGGTTTGCCCCCGGACTGGGTGCCGGCACTGTAGTGGTCGAAGAACTTGAGCACGCGCTGGCTCGAGGCGCCAATATTATCTGTGAAATCACCGGCTATGGCGCAACCTCCGACGGGGCCGATATGGTGGCTCCCTCTGGCGAAGGTGCAGAGCGCTGTATGAAAATGGCCATGGAGACAGTTTCCGGCCCTATCGATTACCTCAATACCCACGGAACCAGCACACCGGTTGGCGACATCGCAGAACTGGGTGCGATCCGCAATACTTTTGGCGATCAGTGTCCAGATATCAGCTCCACTAAATCCCTCTCAGGCCATTCCTTAGGGGCTGCAGGTGTCCATGAGGCCATCTACTGCATGCTGATGATGGAAGATAATTTTGTCGCTGGTTCAGCGCACATCGACCAGCTCGATGAAAAGGCTGCTGACCTACCCATACTGCTTGAGAGCAAAGATAAACAACTCAACCGCGTGATGTCTAACAGCTTTGGCTTCGGCGGCACCAATGCCACCCTAGTCATGGAAAAGTACTCAGGCTGAGAATTTAAAGTGAGATCGGAGGCACCCTAAAACTGTGCAGAGGGCGCCTCTCAGCAGTTGGATCTACAGGGCCGCCAGTACTGCTTCGGCACTGGAACTTTCAAATTTCCCCTCATCCACATTGAGCAGTTGCACCTGACCATCATCGATGATCATAGCGAAACGCTTGCTGCGCACACCCATACCAAAGCCCGAGGCATCCATCTCCAATCCCAATGCCGACACATAGGCACCATTGCCATCCGCCAGCATTACTAGATTCTCTGCATTGGCGCTATTGCCCCAAGCATTCATCACAAAGACATCATTGACGGAGATACAGGCCACCGTATCTACTCCCTTGGCGATAAGCTGATCGTACTGAACCACAAAGCCAGGCAGATGGGCAGCTGAACAGGTCGGGGTAAAGGCGCCGGGCACAGCGAATAAAACCACTTTTTTTCCACTAAACAGCTCTGTGCTACTGAGTTCGGTAGGCCCTTCAGGCCCCATCACTCCGAACGCGCCCTCAGGCATTTTGTCACCAATCTTGATCATAGATACCTCTTATTAATATTCCCGTTTAATACCAAACTTAAAGTTCTACTCAAAACCCTAAAAAGGTATATCGTCATCCACAATGCTGCCGGACTGTGCCGGTTGAGATTGCGGACTCGCTGGTGTCGCTTGCGGGGCCTGTTGCTGGAAGTCCGCAGAGGGTGCACTCTGAGCCGGCTCGTAGCCACCCTGACTGCCGCGGCTATCCAACATCTGCATTTCACTGGCAACAATCTCAGTGGTGTAGCGATCTTGACCATCTTGTCCCTGCCACTTGCGGGTGCGCAAGGAGCCTTCAACATACAGCTTGGTGCCCTTTTTGACGTATTGTTCAACAATCTCTGCCAAGCGGTTGAAGAACACGACGCGGTGCCATTCAGTGCGCTCCTGTTGATCGCCAGTATTTTTATCCTTCCAGGATTCGGAGGTCGCTAAACTGAGATTAGTCACCGCACCCCCGGAAGGCATATAACGCACCTCTGGATCTTGCCCACAGTTGCCCACCAAGATTACTTTATTGACTCCACGTGCCATATTGTTCCCCTGTCTATGTGTTGTTTAAAAAGGGTTTTAACCTGTCCAGATCGACGGTTTGTTTGTCGACTTTCAAATAGGCCAGTTCTTCGCCCTCAATTAAGAGTATATCTTCTACACCAGTGATAGTAGAAATTATTTTTACCACTTCCCGAGGATCCCTGTCACCAACTTGCAAAACCAGTGTTTGCAATGGTCTGGGTGACTGCATACCCAGTGCGAAAAAAAGCCAGATCAACAAAATGATTGCCAGGATAAAAAACAGACCACCAACACCAATGCCATCCACAGCCCAGCCGCCGATAACCCCCCCGACAAAAGCACCCATAAACTGAGAAGTAGAATAGATACCCATAGCGGTACCCCGATTGCCAGCGGGACAGACTTTACTCAACCAAGACGGCAACGAGGCCTCGAGAAGATTAAACCCGCTGAAGAACATCAGCAACATCAATGGCGTTACCCAATCTGAGCGGTACAGTCCAAGCACCAGCATAGATAGTGCCATCAAGGCAATCGCTGCGACAAAGCACTGCTTTTGTCTGGCGTATTTTTCGCCGACAATCACCGCCGGCAACATAATCACAAAACCGCCTCCGAGAAGGGCTATATAAACCCACCACAGGTCCCCTTCAGGAATTGCCAACTCCCACGCTAGAATACCCGGAACAGCCACAAAAGCTGCCATCAACACCAGATGAAGACAAAAGATACCCAGATTTAAGCGCTGCAATACAGGGTCCTTAAACAACTTACCCATAGCACTCAGATCGGTTAGGGTCTCACGATTTTGACGCATCGGCACAGCCCTAGGTACTGCAACCAAAACAATCACTATACCCAGCAGACCAAAGACAGCTGTCAACCAGAATATCCCAGATAAACCGGTAGTAGCGGCAATCGCCGGACCAATTACCATGGCTAGCGCAAAGGAGATTCCTATGGTTCCACCCACAGCAGCCATCGCCTTGGTGCGGTTTTGCTCCGAAGTAAAGTCCGTTATCAGCGCCATCAGGGTGCTGGCTATGGCCCCTGTACCCTGCAGTGCGCGGCCAATAATCAGCTCCATAGCAGAGTCGGCAAGCCCCGCAACCACACTGCCCAAAACAAATAACACCAGTCCAGCAATAATCACTGCACGTCTGCCTACCCTATCTGAGAGCAAACCTAAGGGTATTTGGAAAATTGCCTGAGTAAAGCCATAGATTCCCAGACTCACCCCTAGCAAAAAGGACGTGGCACCCCGATAATCGCCGAAATACAGGGCCATGACCGGCAACACCATAAACAGACCCAACATGCGCAGACCGTAGAGGCTAGCGACTGTCGCGACAGTGCGTTTCTCTAGGTTCGGAAAATCGATTCTAGTCTGAGAATTTTGGTTCAAGGCAAGACAACAACAGCAAACTTTAATAAGGCGCTTATAGTAACAGCGTGACTGGCAGGGGAAAATACATATTCCACTTTTCTAATAAAAGTTTACCGCAAGTCTAAAGCTACCTAATTTTCGTAAATCTCGTACATACGTTTTGCTCCTATACCCCGTCGAGCACTATAATCGATCCTTTAACCCTACATTAAGAAGCACTAATGGACAGTATTCAGGTTCGCGGAGCCAGAACCCATAACCTCAAAAACATCGACCTCGATATCCCCCGGGACAAATTAATTGTGATCACCGGCCTATCGGGCTCTGGAAAATCTTCTCTCGCCTTCGATACCCTCTACGCCGAGGGCCAGCGACGCTATGTGGAATCACTGTCCACCTATGCACGGCAATTCCTGTCGATGATGGAAAAACCCGATGTAGATCATATTGAGGGGCTATCTCCGGCGATTTCCATTGAGCAAAAATCTACCAGTCACAACCCCCGCTCCACAGTGGGCACCATCACCGAGATCTACGATTATCTGCGACTGCTGTTTGCCCGCGCTGGAGAGCCGCGCTGCCCAGACCATGGCCAACCGCTTCATGCTCAGACTGTCAGCCAGATGGTGGATCAGGTGCTAGCCCTGCCCGAGGGTTCAAAATTGATGTTATTGGCACCGGTGATCAAAGACAGAAAGGGCGAACACCTGCATGTGTTTGACAACCTGCGCCGTCAGGGCTTTATCCGCGCGCGGATCGATGGCCTGGTCTGCGACCTCGATGAGGCGCCAGCTCTGGATAAGAAAAAGAAACACAGTATTGAGGTGGTGGTAGATCGCTTCAAGGTCAAACCCGATATTAAACTGCGACTGGCCGAGTCCTTTGAGACCGCCCTCGAACTGGCCGATGGCATTGCGGTAATCAGCTATATGGACGGCGAACAGCCCGATCAGATATTCAGTGCCAAGTTTGCCTGCCCGATCTGTAACTACAGCCTGACTGAGCTGGAACCCAGATTGTTCTCGTTTAACAATCCCGCCGGCGCCTGCCCCACCTGTGATGGTCTGGGAATTCATCAATACTTTGATATAGATCTGGTAATACAGCATCCCGATGCCTCTATCGCCGAGGGTGCCATTCGCGGCTGGGACCGGCGCAATCTGTTCTACTACAACATGCTGACCAGCCTCGCCGACCACTACGACTTCGATATAGATCAACCCTGGGAGAAGCTGTCGCCGATTCACCAACAGAAAATCCTGTTTGGCAGTGATGATGAGGAGATTACCTTTAACTATGTCAATGATCGCGGCACTGTGTTTCGCCGCCAACATAGGTTTGAAGGGGTGATCCACAATATGGAACGCCGCTACCGCGAGACCGAGTCGAACTCGGTCAGGGAAGATCTCAGCAAGTATATGGCCACCTCCGACTGTCCGGAATGCGCCGGCACCCGACTGCGCAAATCCGCCAGAAATGTATTTGTCGACAACCGCCGCATCGAAGATATCGTCTCCATGCCGGTGGGTGACTGCCATGCCTATTTCGAGGCCCTAGACTTGCCGGGACGCCAGGGGGAAATCGCCGAGAAGATTGTCAAAGAAATCCGTGAGCGCTTCTGTTTTCTGGTCGATGTAGGACTTAATTATCTATCCCTAAACCGCAGTGCCGAGACCCTGTCCGGCGGTGAAGCGCAGCGCATCCGATTGGCCAGCCAGATCGGCGCCGGACTGGTTGGGGTGATGTATATTCTCGACGAACCCAGTATTGGACTGCATCAGCGGGATAACGAGCGACTACTCAACACCCTGGTGCGCCTGCGTGATCTGGGCAATACAGTGATCGTTGTCGAACACGACGAGGACGCGATTAAAGCCGCCGATCACATTATTGATATAGGCCCGGGAGCCGGGGTTCACGGTGGCTCCGTGGTCGCCAAGGGCACAGCCAAACAACTGGCAGCCAATAAAAAATCTGTTACCGGCCAGTTTTTGTCCGGCGCCCGCGCTATTCAGATTCCCAGCACCCGTCATCCAGCCAAAGGCAAAAACCTGACCATACGCGGTGCCAGCGCCAATAATCTTCAAACTGTTGATCTGGAGATACCCATTGGCCTGTTCACCTGTATCACTGGCGTATCCGGTTCCGGCAAATCTACTCTGATCAATGAAACGCTGTACCCGGCCGCCGCAACTGCCTTAAACAAGGCCACCACCTTAAAGCCCGCCGCTCACCGCGAGATCAGCGGTCTCGACCGGCTAGATAAATGCATTGATATCAACCAGAGTCCTATAGGCCGCACGCCGCGCTCAAATCCGGCCACCTATACCGGAATATTCACTCCCGTTCGAGAGTTATTCGCTGGCACCCAGGAAGCGCGCTCCCGCGGCTACACGCCAGGACGCTTTAGCTTTAATGTCAAAGGCGGACGCTGCGAGGCCTGCCAGGGAGACGGCGTCACTAAGGTGGAGATGCACTTTTTACCAGATATCTATGTGCCCTGCGATGTCTGCCACGGCAAACGCTACAACCGCGAGACGCTCGATATTACCTTTAAAGGCAAAAATATCCACCAAGTGCTGGAGATGACCGTTGAAGACGCCAGAGAATTTTTTGACTCGATCCCCGCGGTAGCGCGCAAACTGCAAACTCTGATGGATGTCGGCCTCAGCTATATCAAGCTCGGGCAGGCCGCCACTACCCTCTCTGGCGGCGAGGCCCAGCGCGTTAAGCTGTCCAAAGAACTATCAAAAAGAGATACAGGCAAAACCCTGTATATACTGGATGAGCCCACCACAGGGCTGCACTTTCACGATATCGAACAGCTACTCAGCGTATTGCACCGACTGCGCGATCACGGCAATACCGTAGTGGTTATCGAGCATAACTTAGATGTGATTAAAACTGCGGATTGGATTGTCGATTTGGGGCCGGAGGGTGGCTCTGGTGGCGGTCAAATTATTGCTAGCGGCACACCGGAGCAGGTAGCCAAAGTGAAAGGCTCCCACACTGGGCGGTTTCTGAAAAAGCTGCTGCAAACTTGAAGGTAAGAAGTTCGCCAATCATTCGCCAACCAATGGATCTACTGCAACTCCGATTCAAATTCTTGCAAAAGATCCAATGGCTCCATCTCCAATCCCTCGAGATCGGTATTCCAGTTGACCCCTACCCTGACAATATCCCGATGCATGCCCAGCAGCCAGTCCTCGAGAAATTCCTCGATATCAATCGCCACCGGGGTATAAATTTGCCATTCCTCGGAGCATAAGGCCTGAGCTAGTTCCCGACTTGACCAAAACGGTATCACGCCAATCTCGGCAACCTGATCCGAATCCACCAGCGCCCACTGACCCTGCTGGTCCCTGAGCCCCCAAATACAGCCATTCTCGAGACTCTCGACAATTAAGCGATCTACGTTTTCCTGGAAATCTTCTGCGAGCGGCTCCATTGCCAACCTCTTTCTCGGCCAGTTCAATTCAATGGCGCCATGTTAGCGGCTTTGAACTCGGGTGACTACTGGTTAGACAGACAAAAAACCTAGAACTACACAACGCTGCTGTGGCGTTACAACTTTGTTATAATTGCGCGGCTCCAGTGAGCAGGCGCCGGATTTACGCTCCGGTTCAGCAGAAAACCATCGAGGGTCAATTATGTCCACGCAGTACGTCACCTGTGCCCTGTATAAATTTGTGGCACTCCCCCATTACCAACAGCTGCGCGCTCCATTACTCGAGGTGATGAACGCCAATCAGGTATTCGGCACCCTGCTACTGGCCAGTGAGGGTATAAATGGCACGGTTTCCAGTACCAGAGCAGGTATTGATAATTTACTGGCATGGCTGGATCAACAGCCGGGCTTGGAAAATATCGATTGCAAAGAGTCCTACGACAATAAAATCCCCTTTTACCGCACTAAGGTCAAACTCAAGAGGGAGATTGTCACCATGGGCGTCGAGGGCATAGATCCCAAAACCACCGTGGGCACCTATGTAAAACCTCAGGACTGGAATCAGCTGATAGCCGACCCTGACGTCACAGTGGTCGACACCCGCAATAACTACGAGGTACAGATCGGCAGCTTTAAGGATGCTGTAGATCCCAAAACCAAAACTTTCCGCGAATTTCCCCAGTGGGCGCAACACAACCTCGACCCAGACAAAAATAAAAAAATTGCCATGTTCTGCACCGGCGGTATCCGCTGTGAAAAATCCACCGCCTACCTCAAAGAACAGGGTTTTGACGAGGTCTACCACCTCCAGGGCGGCATTCTCAAATACCTTGAAGAAATCCCCGTCGACCAATCGCTATGGCAGGGCGAGTGTTTTGTGTTCGACAACCGTGTCACTGTGGATCACGACTTAAAATCTGGATCCTACGATCAATGCCACGCCTGCCGTATGCCCATCACTGAACAGCAAAAGACACTGGAGAGCTACGTGGAGGGTATCTCCTGTTTACATTGTTACGACAAACTGACTGAGCAACAGAAACAGCGATTTGCCCAGCGGCAAAAACAGGTCAAATTGGCCAAAACCCGGGGAGAATCCCATATCGGCAGTGCCGCCCAACAGGACACCGAGCGAAGACGCGCTGAGAAAAAGGCGCGGCGCAGAGCGGCGGCTGAACCCAACACCTATTAAACACTGATAAAGGATGCGGATTTATCATCAATGGATTGAGCTTAGGCTGACTGCTGTTTGATGCCCGAGGTCTCCCCTCAATGCACTACACAGGCACCTGCAATGCCGCTGATCCCCGAGAATCACCTTACAAATAGCAACCACAGCGCAGCACGACATAAAGATAATGGCCACTAGTTAGGTGTCTATCCCTATACTTTTACCCTGTGCGTCCAAAGGTTGCTATTTCTCACTTATTTTCCAGCGCATCCAACCTTGCAGCTAGGTCATCAATTGCGGCCTGTTGGGACTCATTTTGCTGTTTGAGTGCCTTAACCGCCTCAATGAGTGGCGCAACCAAGCTAGCATAGGACACTGACTTATAGCCTTGATCGTCTTCACTAACCAACTCTGGAAATATCTGTTCGATCTCTTGTGCGATAACCCCTATCTGTGCACCCTTAGAGAAGTTCTTATCGGGAAATTCATCCTGTCTCCACTGATAACTTACGCCCCTTAATGCGGCTATTTTACTGAGGCTGTTATCTAATGTTTTAATATCCTTTTTCCAGCGTTGATCTGACGACCAATCCCCCGACCACCCCCAATCTGCATCTTGAGCATATACTTTACCCTGAACATACAGATCACCAATTATCCCAACATGACCGTTGACAGATAGTTCTTTACCAGTAAGAGGGGCAGATTGGCCAATAGTCACGGAAGAATTCTCGAATATCGAGGGACCACCATACACATGTAGTAAAATGTTGCTGTCAATCCCATTAAGATCACTATCAGAGTTGGTCACACGCACGCGATTTCGCATCAGTACCTGTGATTTATTATGTGAGTAAGTAATTAACATGCTTGGAATAGTTGATCCAGTAAAAAATCTTATATCACCATGCGACTTAAGGTCCAAGATATTATCAGCACCATCATGACCAAGCTTAAAAGCCATATAAAAGTCTTCGTTTATTCCCTGCATTTTCCAGCCGCCAAGGGCATGATTCTCACCGGTGGTTCTTATGATTTTAAACGGAACCGGTGTATCGTTCGTGCCCGTGCCTTTTAATATAAAAGGCTCGGTATTTGCTCCAACATCAGGCGGCGGATCGAAAATAAGACCGTTCTCAAAGGTGAGATTGCCTCCCCTATCAGGGCCTTTTGTTATTTTGAAATCAGCGCCTGTTACCTGAGAGTCTTTATTGGTGGTAAAGCCCCACCCACTGCTTGCCAGAAGTATTGCAACAGCAAAGGGCCAAACTTTTAGTAAGATAGTGTTTTTCATGAAAATTCCTTCTTTGCTTGTCCATGTAAATTTAGAAAACCAAGAATCAATCAGTTGAATTATTAACCAATGAATTAATAATAAATCAATGCGGTCAGCAAAATCAATGGGTCCAGAGTCATAGACTCAGTGAAGTGAAGGCTAAAATCAGTGGAGCCCTAAAACAAGAATCAATGAGGTCAAAGCCATCTGATTTGAGTTATTTAACCTAACTACGCTAATCAAATAACTCTGGATAGTATCTGGAGAACTTACGATATTTGCATTACTACAGCAAAGTCTATTAATCAAAATGTGCCGCCCCTCACTCAAGGCGCAGATTTACTGGTCCTAGAATGCGATCCTACCCCCAAATTGACTTTGCTTTACGAAACCCACTCAGAGAGGGGATAACAGCCACAATAATCGAAGCGAGCAAAATAATTCCAATCAGCAACAGGCTCTGTTCAGTGAGCAGGTTAACTTCGATATGCAGCCCAAATTGGCCTATTAAGTAATCCCGAAAGATCATTAAACAAGATGCCAGAAGCCCAGCACCCAGAACACAACTTAGCATCGTAATTAACAGCGCTTCTAACTCAATCAACAAGAATAAAAAATGTGCTGGCGCGCCAATAATGCGCAGTAACTGTATTTCACGGCGACGTTCCCGAATTGATGCAAGTAACATAGCGCTGACACCCAGACAGGCGGCAACAAAGATTAGGGCAGAAACCAATAACAGGGTATTTTCTAGCAAACCAATCATCTGCCAGAGCTCAGATAAGGCAACCCCTGGCAGAATGGCCACCACCGGCTCCTGTGCATAGGCATTAATTGATCGTTGAACCTTAAAAGTGGCCATTCTTGAATTTAAGCCAAGCATAAATGCGGTGATACTTTTAGGTTGTAGGTTAGCCTGTTGCAATTGCTCTAGGGTGAGATTGCTTCTAGATACCTTTACACCCTGCTGCCAATCAATATGGATGGCTTCTATACCTTGCAAGCTCACGTGCAGAGTCTGATCAACGGGGGTGCCGGTGGCAGCCAAAATACCCACCACCGTAAAGGGCTTATCGTCGTGGTTACTAAAACTGGTTGCACCGATGCCATGAGCTAGAGCCACTTTGTCACCTAACTGATAGCTTAGCTTTCTAGCAACTTCAGCACCTAGTACCACATCAAACAACTGATCAAACTCACGCCCACTAGCTAGCGCTAGTCGGTTTTTTTTGCCATAACTGAAATGTTTAAAATAATCCTTAGTGGTGCCCAATACACGATAACCCCGGTGTGAATCGCCCAGAGAAATAGGGATGGCCCATTTAACGTTGTTATCGCTGGCGATATTTTCATAGGTTTCCCAGCGGATATTATTAGTTGGCGAGCCAATTCTAAACACCGAGTACAACAGCAGGTTTAGGCTGCCCGTTCGAGCGCCAACAATTAGATCGACACCAGATACGGTACTGGAAAAATTCTCTTTGGTCTGGTGCCGGATATGTTCCACACCTAACAACACAAATACACTCACAGTCATTGCCGCCAATGAAAGCATTACCGAGCCTTTGCGGTTAATTAAGCTATGCAATGCGAGTCTAGCGAGCATTATTTAGCACCCTCTAATTGATTAAAGTCGCTGAGCTGCTGAACTTGACTGAAGTAGCCGGACAGAGACAGGTCATGGCTTACAAATATTAGGGTCATTTGGTTTTCCGCGACCGTCGACATCAAGAGCGCCATAAATGCATCGCGGTTGGCTTGATCAAGAGATGAAGTTGGCTCATCCGCAATCAGCAACTGCGGCTTGTTAATCAATGCACGGGCTATGGCTACCCGTTGTTGTTGCCCTACGCTGAGTTGACTGGCCGCTGTGTACCACAGAGTTTCATCTATGTTTAAGGTGCTAAAAAGTGCTTTGATTTCATTCTTTAATGCGCTTTTGCCTTTAGACGACGAAAAACGCGTTGCCAGCAAAACATTGTCCATTGCACTGAGATAGGGCATCAAATTAAATTGCTGAAACACATAACCTATATGGGCTGCGCGAAATCGATCACGTTGCCGATCTGTCATAAGGTCGAGGCGCTGATTAAGAACCGTTAGCTCACCCTCGACGGGTTGAAGCAGACCACTAAGAAGACCCAACAGCGTTGATTTTCCGCCGCCAGAGGGGCCGCAAACAAATACTTGCTCAGCAGTGGTCACACACCAGCTGGGTATATTTAATACGGGACGATCAGGTCGACCTGGGTAGCTAAAGCGAATATTGGCAAAATCAATGGCCATTGTGCTCCTCGGCAACCTTAGGTGTAAAGTTTGTATGGAATTTCAAAGAATAAATCATACACTGAGTTAATACCTAATAACATTAACGCCTTTAAATTAAGCACCGGCACGCTAACACTGGCAAAACTGGAGTGATATACTGAGTAAACTCTGTATTAACTGCAAGTCTTATCAAAAGCGCGTAAAGATAGCCGATAAAATTGAAAAAACTCATGCTGCAACTGATTGATTTCCCCTCTATGGCAATACTGCTCTCAGCTGTATTTGCAGGTGGAGTTGTGGTTGCTGAAGAGACAAACTCAGCCAAAGCTAGCAACGAATCATCGGATAACATTACTTACACAGCTGCTCATTGGGATGACTTGATACCAGAAGATGATTTAGATGCACTGGTCAACCCGCCTCTGAGCTTAGATGAGATAGAGGACGGCTCATTTGAAGATCAGATAAGCGGGCAAATTTTAAATCAAATTGCCAGTGACAGCGATAGCCGCTATCAACAAGCCCTAGTCTCGACCAGAGTTATACCGGAAATGGATGGACAAGCAGTTCGTATCCCAGGGTTTGTTGTGCCCCTAGAATTTGATGACCAACAAGTTATCACTGAGTTCTTCCTGGTGCCCTACTTTGGCGCTTGTATCCATACCCCACCACCGCCACCGAATCAGATTATCTATGTCAGTGCCCCTCAGGGCTTAACACTGGAGTTTCTGTCCTATCCCTTCTGGATTTCAGGGGTTATCAGCACCGCACTAGTGGAAAATGATATGGCAGTCGCAGCATATAGCCTAGAGATGCACAGCTATAAGCCCTATGATGGATAAATTAGGTTAGGCAGGAAAATGCAGAGAGCGAGTGGCGATATTGGTGTCAACAGCACTAACCTTAGCCACCTAGACGCTCATTGTTCAACAACTTATGATCAACTGATATCTGATAGATAATTGGCCTCGCCAAAGGCACCTTTATCAGGCCCTTCATAGGCTTTAACAACTACATCCAATTTATTTTCTTTTGCGATTATAGCCGCCAGATATTTCGCTATATTTTCCACAGTACTTTCCATCGGCATAGCAAACACTCGGGCGCTTGGCAGGCTCATAGCAAACTCACCCTGCTGTGCGGTGTAAGCCATACCTGTGTGCAGAATACCATTGAGCTCAAATTCTTCAGTGATATGCGCCTCAGTGGCTATATAGCTATCTTTCAATCTATCTGCCCAGTGCGCTTCGAGTTGCGCGTTGCGACTGCCATTGATTCTAATCTCAATGCGGGAGCGATGGCCATGAGCGATTCGCTGGCATTGGCCTAAATGCTTTTGTAAGCCATGGGTATAGTGATAGTAAGCACCCCTGATATCCTCAATGCGCAGAGTTACTAGTACCGCGGTTACATTGTCGGGTAGAAATGCTTTGATTCGGTCCTGTAAATCTCTACCGAGGCTTTCACTATCAATGTTGGGTGCGTCAACCAGCAAAACTGCGTCTTTTGGGGATTGATAAGTGATAACCTCACCTGTGGTTAACGGAAATTCGATCTGAATTTGATCATTTGAGTGATTAGTTTTACAGCTCGGTGAAACAGTGGGCACTAACAAACGGTGATCAATCTCGGTGTCAATAAATTGCTTAATTTGTTTTTTCACTTTGCCAAAATCAAATACCATTCCCTGATCATCGAGACCACCAACCAGCTCAATATCAACAATCCATGACTCGCCTACCACACCGCGCTCAATATCGAGGTAGGAAAAATCGATAACCGTCAAATTGTCTACAAACAATCGAGCCATGGGAAACACTATCAATAGATGGGTTGAGGAATTCGGGAAGCTTACTCGGGCATCGCAGAGGAATGGTGCTCAATAATCAACCAGCGCTTTCCATTCCAGCGGTACACAAAGGTAAAACGGGCCTGAACCTTAGCTCCATCATTAAATGTGAATGTATAGACGCCAGAGTTGATTGATAAATCGTCAAAGATGCGCACATTTGACTCATCAATTTCTCCCTGAGGACCCTTGGCAAGGAAATTAACAAAGTAATCTTCAATTTCATCATGGTTGTGACGAACCTGATTGGAAACTGTAGGTAACAGTATGGCATCGGTTGCGTAAAGCGATACAACCTTCTTTGATTCACCAGTTTGGAGCGCGCTGTTCCACTGATCAAACAGTGCTGTGATTTCGCCTTTATCCATATTTACTTCTCTGTCAGGTGCCAAGGGGGTGGAATTTTATAGCAAAATGAGAACTGGTTGAAAGCAATGATCAGTAACAATTTACTAAAAAAGCACTTAAAGCTATTTATTTGAAATCGATAACAGAACTGCTTGGCTTAAGCATTATCGAGCCCTGCTTGGTTGGCATTACCCACAATACCTGAAGCTCATCAATACCCGCAAAGGCCTCAAATAAAGAAACTTTGAGCGAAGACAACTCAGAGGCGTCTTTACATTGATAACTATAGGTCACCACAATTTCGCTGTGGCTCTCATTGTGGTCATGCTCTTTATGATCACTGTGGTCGTCATAATCATTATGGTGGTCATTATCGGCTTGGTGACCTTTATGACCATGATGCTCTTTATGATCATCGTGCTCTTGGTGATCATCGTGGTATTCATGATCATCATTATCAATTTGGTCGGACAGATCAACGCTGGTACTCACATGCTTGCAGTCTGCGTTAGATAGTGAAAAAAGCTGGTCATGCTGAAGCAATAAAGACTCAACCTTTTTAACAGTGGCAACCTCTTTCTGACTACTGGCCTTATATTCAAAGCCAAGTAGATTCATAGCGGGAGATGCAAATTGAATCTCTAAAACATCATTATCCATTGCAATTGTGAGCTCTGAAAGCCCATGGACATGAGCATCTAGGCTACTGCTTTGCTGGCTTGCATAAGCAACATGGGCTAACCCAGAAAACCCCATCAGCATAGAAAAAATATTAACAACTAGACCACTATTGTTTTTAAGACGCATAGAGCTCACCCGACCCGTACTCAATTAAATAAATAGTCGCCACAAGTGACGCCTGAGGTTTGTATTCGCTATTTTTGATACTGAGAAATGTTACAACATATCCTTTGATCTTAACAATCTCTGCATAGCATTATAGTAAGGTGCATTCTAAGCACTTTGGCGATGAGGCGAATGGTGCCCGGGGCCGGACTTGAACCGGCACGGTGTTGCCACCGAGGGATTTTAAGTCCCTTGCGTCTACCAATTTCGCCACCCGGGCATTTTGAGTGGACTTAAATAAAACTGTTCTTTTCAACATCACCAGCCCTCTGGGCTGGCCCTTGCGGTCGCAGCGGCGTTCCGCCTCTCGCGACACTTGAGCATACTGCTCATCGTCTACCAATTTCGCCACCCGGGCATTTTGAGTGGACTTAAATAAAACTGTTCT
>JBMZBJ010000001.1:128954-260165 GCA_049612225.1 Porticoccaceae bacterium
TTTCAACATCACCAGCCCTCTGGGCTGGCCTGAACCGTCTAAGTGCAAAGCGCGCGCGCATTCTACCACCTAAGGATAAACTACAAAAGCGGGCTTTTTACCAATTGTCACATAACTAGCTGTAGTGACTTCAAGCTAGTCTTTTGATAAATCCACATGGAGGGAAGCTTCTAACGTAATAGTGGCTTGCAAGGAGTCATTTGAGCTGCTGATTTGAGATCTAGTGATGATATAAAAGAATAGCCATTCCTTATAGGCTTCAATTTTACGCCCAATAGAACTCGTCAGGCTTTTTTAGCATAGCTTCTCATAGGACAGATAACTTTTGGTGTTCTATACTCACTGCGTACTTGGTTGAAAATAACTTCGTGATTTGACATGGAAAGGTCCCCCAATTGTTTAGGGTATAAGGCCCGAGGCAGCTACAACGCAATTTCGCTCTCAGCATAGCTTGGTGTACAAAAATTGAGTTTCACTGGCAGTGGCTATGACCTGAAAACGCAGGCCCAAAATTAAGTCTAGGTCCGTTATTAGTGGGGGATTGAAACAGTGGAGGTTTATTGTGAACAATCTAAGGGAGCGGCTTGCAGAGGTCTTGGATTATGCGGAAACCAATTTAGTCGTTATCGGCCTATTAGGCATCATTGGTTTTCCCTCGTGTTTCTTAGTATGGAGCTATTGGTTTCCCCAGACTTATGAGAACCTGGGTTTAAGATTATTTTGCTCATTACTATCGATTCCATGGCTTTTTTACAGAGCCTTCTTCTTCAAGTATAAAAGTTTCTTCTCTATCTACTTCTTCTGCTCAAGCTTTATCTGCATGCCCTTTTTCTTCAGCTTTATGCTTCTCAAGAATGAGTTCTCTATGGTGTGGGCAATGTCCTACATATCAGGTTTATGTTTGTTAGTAATCATAATATATGACTGGCTTCTAGTGTCTTTAATGATTGGTTTGGGTTTTATTATTGCCTATGCATTGGCTTGGTTTTCTGATGGTACTGTCCATCTGACACATTTCAGACCGGAGTATTTGCCTATTTGGCTATTTGTTCTGATAGGTAGTATTGTGGCTAACCATCGCCATAAGTTGGCAGAATTTCGAGAAAAAATTAGACTTATGCGTGGTTTAGCCGGCTCTATCGCCCATGAGATGCGCAATCCCCTGGCCCAGATTCATGGCAATCTCTATCTGATTGAGGAACTGCAAAAACAAATCCCCTACCTCTACGCCGCCAAACCCATTGTCGCTGAACATATCAACAACGCCAAGCGAGTGATTCAGAGCGGCCTGCAAGTAATTGATATCACTATGGATGCCATTGCTGATAGACCGGTCAACATCCATAACTTTCAGTCACTTTCGGCAAAAGCCCTAGTTGAGGAGGCAGTGGCAGACTATGCCTATGAAAGAGTCGAACATAGCAAACGCATATCAGTACAAGGTGAGGACTTTGAGCTGAAGGCTGAACCAGTGATGGTGAAATATGTGCTCTATAACTTAATCCAGAATGCCCTCTGGTATATCAAAACCCTGCCCGATGCCAGGATTGTTATCTTGCTGAAAGCTCCGCAAAGCAAGTTTAATCAGATTGAAGTGCGGGATACCGGCCCGGGCATTGCCCCCAATGCCACTTCCCAGTTATTTGACAGCTTTTACACCTCAGGTAAAGAAGGCGGCAGCGGTCTGGGGCTCTCCTATTGCAAGCGCACCATGGATGCCCTGGGGGGTGACATCCGCTGTAAATCGGAACTGGGTCAATATACCGCCTTTACCCTGTTTTTTCCGGTGGTAGCGGCACCGCAACAGAGGACGATCATTGATCGCCAACAGAAGCCGCACAACCGAGAGCAGCACCCTCGCGATCAAGAGCAAGTACCTCAGGTGGCATTTACCAAGAGAGCACCGCAGCCACCTATATCGCTAGTGACTAAGACAATATTGCTAGCAGAGGACGATATACTCAGTCGCAGGATTGTTAAAGCCATGCTGGAAAAACAGGGCATAAACTGTCTAGAGGCAGAGAATGGTCAAGTGGCTTTGGATTTGTTGAGGTCACAATCCTGTGATTTGATTATTACCGATATACATATGCCGCTAATAGATGGATTGGCATTGATTCAAACCGTGCGTGAACAGCAGACAACAGCTTGTGCCACCAATCAGCCGATACCTATTATTGCCATAACCGCCGACAGTGGGGACAGGCTGCATACGGCGTTACAAATAGGCGCCTGTGACTATCTCAGCAAGCCGGTTACCCGCGATCAGCTAGTCCCCAAACTGCAACAGTGGTTGGTGGCTTGATTAGCCTCTGGCATCTGTTAGCCGTAACCGACCAATTTGACTGGCAATAGTCCTTCTACTCTATTTACTTAGCTATTTTTTGTTGACTGATAAAGCCATCGCCACTGTAGGGCAACGCCAACAACAAAGGCGACTAAAAAGGCTAAATAAAACTGCATTAATATTGGGTGCTCAAGACTATCTATAAAGGGATCACCCACAGGTAAACGTCGCAAGGCATCAGTAATCGCAGGAATCATATGAAACAAAAAAGTAGCAGAGTAGCTAGCAGCCTGCAAATAGGAAGAAAACCCTTTCATTATAGTAGTGCGTTCAAACACAACACCCTGGGCAACTGCGATCAGCGTAAAGACTCCCAACAGGTGCGCTATATTGAACCCACCCTGCTGGTATATAGCCAGCGACGAAGCCGCTGTCAGAATAGTCAACAGGATGTAAGAACGACCTGACCTAGTGGATAAGCTAATGATTTTATGAGAAAAAAGCGATTTAGCACCAACAAGGATAGCTAAAATTCCGCAGACTGTATGGAACCAGCCCAAAGGTATGATTTCTGGCATTGCGAGTCACCTTTTTAATTATTATTGATCTGGATAGACTGATTGAAATGGAGGCGCAGGTCGGAATCGAACCGACGATCGCGGAGTTGCAGTCCACTGCATTACCACTTTGCTACTGCGCCTTAGTACTTAAAATGGCGAAAAGGCGTCTCAATCCGCCGGCCGTTTAAGAGCCCGCTATTCTAGGGAATAACGGCAATAAATCAACTGCCAATGCTATCTGATTTAATTTATGGGCAACTTTAATTCACAATGGCGCGCTCGCCACTCTGAGCTTGATCTAGGGAGGTCTTCGATAGCGACAATCAATCGCCCTTCTGTCCCTGAAGCTGCGGCCAAGCTTGCCTCAGATAGACTATCATTGACCAGAGTGTTAACAGTGCCGCTATATAAATGGCCACCATGCCTAGGGCATATAGTGTCGGGTGGTCTGGTGTGGCCAATAGCAATAAAATAATCGCCACCATTTGCACCCAGGTTTTAACCTTACCCAACATTGACACCGCAACCGCTTCGCCAACACCTCTCTGGGACATCCACTCGCGCAGTGCTGAGATCACCAGCTCACGACCAATAATAATCACGGTGGGCAGCGCAAACCATGGGGTGGAGTGAATTTCCAGCAACATCACCAGCGCGGCGACCACAATTAGCTTATCCGCCACTGGATCCAAAAAGGCCCCAAAGGGTGTAACCTGCCCCAACTTGCGCGCCAAATAACCGTCCACCCAGTCGGTGAGAGCGGCGATACCAAAAATCGCTGCCGATACCAGCGGCGCCCAGCTCCACGGCAGGTAGTAGACCACGATAAACAGGGGAATCATGCCGATTCTCAACAGGGTCAGTATATTGGGCAAATTCCACATGGTTTATTTAATACTCCGAACGGTCAAATGAGCAGGACTTCTGGTGCACGACTCAGTCATTGTACAGGGCACTGTAAATTGCTTCAGCAACCTTTTTATTAATATTAGGCACTTTCAGTAAATCTGCAACACTGGCTCGCTTAACTTCGGCAATACCGCCAAAATGTTTCAATACATCGCGGCGACGCTTGGGGCCAACGCCCGGAATTCCCTCTAGGGGTGAGGTGCGGCGCTTCTTATCTCGGCGCTGTTTGTGGCCAGTAATCGCAAAGCGGTGGGCTTCATCGCGGATTTGTTGTAACAGATGAAGCGCTGACTGCTGAGGACTGTTGATCACTCGATAGTTTTCATCGGCGATAATCAAGGTCTCAAAACCGGATTTTCGGGTTGTGCCCTTAGCAATACCCAACAGCATAACCCCCACCACACCCAGCTCGGTGAGCACATCTTGTGCCGAGCTAAGCTGCCCCTTGCCACCATCAATGAGCAAGATATCCGGAATTTTTCCCTCACCGCGCTTGAGTCGAGTAAAGCGCCGACGGATCGCCTGAGCCATTGCCGCATAATCGTCTCCCTGCTGTATATCCTCTATATTAAAGCGCCGATAATCCGTTTTCACCGCACCGCTGGGATCAAACACCACACAGCTGGCCACGGTGGCCTCACCGCTACTGTGACTGATATCAAAGCATTCGATGCGTTGCGGCAACTGGTCCATGCCCAAGGTGTCACGCAGTGACTCAAATCGCTGCTCCTGGGTCTTTTTGGAGGCCAATTTAGCACTGAGGTTCTGCTCTACAGTGCGCAGCGCCAACTCCAACCACTTGGCGCGAAACCCGCGCACTGCGTATCGGATATCCACTCTGCGCCCTATCTGTTGCTGCAGGGCTTCGGATAGGATATCTGCGGTATTTATCTGGTGACTGAGAATAATTTCCTTTGGCAAATCGGGGCGCGCACCGCCCTCCAAGTATACAAATGGCAGGAAATCGTCCAGTAGCTCCTGTGGATGACTGACCAGTGGAGCTTTGGGGTAGTAGCTGCGGCTGCCGAGAATCCGTCCCTGCCGCACATACAAAATATGCACACAGGCCTGACCCTCGGTGACTGCGGCAGCCACCACATCGATGGTACCCTTGCCCTTTTCAATAACCTGCTGTGCCTGAACTTGGCGCAACGCTGAGATCTGATCACGATATTCTGCCGCGCGCTCAAAATTGAGGTCTATGGAAGCCTGCTCCATCTCTGTCTCAAGTTGTTTTAAAATTTTATCCGCCTTGCCATCCAGATACAGGCGAGTCAACTCCACATCCGCCGCGTAGTCCTGTTCGCTGACCAAATCCACACAGGGCGCGGTACAGCGCTTGATTTGATACTGCAGACAGGGACGCGAGCGATTTTTAAAGAACACATCCTCACACTGGCGAACTTTAAAAGTCTTTTGCAAAAAGCCCATACTCTCGCGCACTGCGTTAACACTGGGAAAGGGGCCAAAGTAGCTTCCTTTTGCTTTCTTCGGACCGCGATGAAAGGCTAGTCTCGGCCACTGATCGCGATCGGAGAGAAAGATATAGGGGTAGCTTTTATCGTCGCGCATCAAAATATTAAATGGCGGGCGATACTGTTTGATTAAATTGTGCTCAAGAATCAATGCTTCTGTTTCAGTCTCGGTTACCGTGACATCCACTTGTTCTATGCGTTTGACCAATGCTGCGGTTTTGGGACTCAGACCGGACTTTCGGAAGTAGCTACTGACTCTATTCTTGAGGTTCTTTGCCTTGCCCACGTAGAGCACCGCACCGCTGCTATCGAGCATTTGATAGATACCCGGCCTTCGCGTAAGGGATTTCAGCAGAGATTGGGAGTCAAAAGCCATGGGTTGATTGTAACGGTTTTTAGTGACGATTTAACCCTGTGTCAGACTGTAAACTTATCCCTGTAGGACTGAGATGGAACTACCCTCACCATTGATCAGTTAAATGCAGTCCATAAGACAAAAATACTAATAGTAAAAAACGACTAAAAATAAACGAAAACGCTTTATTACACTGGTATTGGATGGGGAAAATTTAGAATAAATTATCGGGTTAAATTTCAGCTTTATGCATTAGATAGTAAATTGACTATCAAGCTACATTTTGGCTTTACTAAATCAACAGGACTCCAGTTTAAGCCCTTTATTTGAGCCGCTTAACTTTTATAGGTCGTCCATTTTCACCTACCCTCAAGTCATAGCTGCCAAATATGCCTGAAGAAATAGTGACCGTAGTATTTAACGCTTTTGGTACCTTAATGTATTGAATCTCAAGCTGCTGCCAAATCTGACCGTTAGTAAATTCAAATACCCACAGTTTGCGTTTATTTCTGTAGGCTTTATTCAATGTGAGAGAAACGGTTATATCCTGGGTTTTAGATGCCTTTTTTTCCAGGTACTTCTCACCAAATGAGGTTTTTGTCGATTCTGTAGAGGCAACCTTGTCTGCTGCTGCCATAGGTTTTAAGGGCTGATTACTCAAATCGGCATCAGCATCTTTAATCTGAGTAATTTCATCGTAGCAACGAAGGCGCGACTGATTGCTGGCAATGCCAGCACAGTGATTGAGTTGTTGTAAGATACTGCTGGAAGCAGCATAAATTGTCTGTGAGTGTAAAAAGAAAAAAGCCGCAATCATTGTGATTGCGGCTAATCGCTTCCCTAAGATATACAGTGAAAATTCTCTTGCGAGAGATAAAGGGTGCATCCTATTATATTTTTGGATGTCACCCTTTAAATTATTCACGCTATCTTAATCCTTAGAAAGTATGCTTCAAACGAAGGTATATAGTGCGGCCACGAACATCGTGAACCTGGTTGTCATATCCCAGACGACCATTTGCAGAACCTAAGTCAATTGCAGGTGGATCTTCGTCGGTAATATTATTGATACCAACTGTAACATCAGTAATTCCACCACCCATTTCAAAGCCTCTACCATACTGCACGTCAAGAACAGTCTGGGCTCCAATGGAGCTATTGACTTTGGTTGGGGTACGATCATCGTAGGCGCCAATATGACGTACATACAAGCCAGCATTCTGATCTTCATCTCTCCAGGTAAAGCCTAAATTGGCTCGCAAATCTGGCACAGAACCTAACAAATCGATAAAGCTGTTACGGTTGCCGGCACCATTAAAGATGGTTCCATCACCCTTTTCATCGACGTCAAACTTGGTCAGGTATGTCGCTTGCAAGTCAACACTTAGCTCACCACCAAGTACCTCTTCGTAAACTTTGTTTAACCCAAAGTCTATACCTTGAACCTCGACACTACCCAGGTTGATAAAGTTAGTGGTCACACTGTTAAGCTGGCCTGAAGCATCGCGTACAACCCGTGAATCCGGGGTGTAAACACCATCGTTACACTCATTGGCAACAATATCCTGAGCGCTCTGACCTGGACCTATTAGATCAGTAAAATCATAGGAGAAATAATCGATTGAAGTGGTAGTGCTATCTCCCTCATATACCGCACCAAAGTTGAAATTGGTCGCGGATTGAGGATCCAAATTACCACCAACCACGATCTGTGCGGCGTTGAATGAACCAGTTTCGCCTGAATTACAGCTATCACCCGCAGCAGGAGAATTGAGTACCGAGATCGGATCGGCCAGTGCTCCGGACCCAACAGATCCAGCAATATTTCTCACAGAGGGTGCCTGAAATGATGTACCGGCTGAAGCTCTTAGGGTTAATGCATCAGAAGCCTGGAAACGCAATCCAATTTTGGGATCGGTGGTGCTGCCACCCTCGCCGTCACCGTAGTCTTCGTAACGCAATGCCAATTGCATTTCTAAGCTGTCCGTGAAAGGCACACTAGCTTCGGCAAACAGCGCATAGACATCTTGAGTGGCCTCGCTGATATTAAACACAGGATCCGCTCGACCATCTAGTCGGAAATACTCCAGACTATCTGCCGTATCGTTGTAGGTGAAATCTCGATACTGTGCTCCAAAAGCGGCGGTAACGGTATTGCCATTTGACAAATCAAACAGATCACCACTGAGAATTACCTCTAGCACTTGCTGTTCGGAACTCGCAATAGCCGTATTGTAGGTAGCAAATTTCGCCAAGTCGCTTGCAGCACCATCGAGCGTGTTACCCGCAGTGGTCACACCGTCTTTAGCTGAAACTGCATTAGGAGTTGCCCAGGCGCTACCAAACGGATTCCAGTCATGGGAACCAATTGCAGCCTTGTAGGCATCAGCGTTATAGCTTCGCGGTTGAAGATCAACGAAGTTTGATCTGGCGTACTGATAGTAGCTGTACAGACCCCAATCTTCGTTGAGAGCAGCATCGAATCCAAACATAATGCGGGTATTGGTGAAATCCCGAACATTGTCATCAGCCAAGTCACCGTCAAATGTGGTGAGTGGACGACCTCTTTGGATTACATCAACGGCTAGCGATGGATCAGCCGTAACTGCAGCTTCATCCCACTTTATACCGTCTCCATCAGCTACAAAGTAGTTAAAGGGGTGATCAGCTGGAATATAGAAACCACCGTCATCTGTAGTTTTCCGCAGCACATTACCGCCCATGATATCTACTACCTGATTGTTGGAGTAACTGAATTCAGCGAATATTTGCACATCATCGGACAGGTCATAGTCAAATTGACTAAACACCTGCAGACGACTCTCTTCAGGAATCAGCGATCGCTGATTGAGAAAGATATATCGGCAATTGTTTGAGGTGTCCTCAAATGTGTTAACCACGCCGCTAATGGCATTGGGTTGCCCACAGTACTGATCAGCAACAGTATTTCCAGAACGCGTGTAGTTACCAGCTGCATCTGCTGTCGCTAACTGGTAGCGTCCAGCGCCAGTTGAGGAATCCCACTTATTGGGGCTAGGGCTAGTAGAAGCCGCATTAGATCGTTCAGCCAGCCAGTCAAAGTCGCCTCGATAGTTAATGCTTTGATCATAATAGGTGACAAAGGTAGAAAAGTGACCGCCATCAAAGCTGGTGCCAAATGCGGCATTCAGTTGCATGGCTTCATTGGAAGCATCTCTGTATTCTGCGCCAATCTCAAGACCTTCGAAATCGGTTCGGGTAATAACATTTACTACCCCAGCAACCGCCTCAGATCCATAGGTCGCAGAAGCACCATCTTTTAGCACTTCAATATTTTGAATCATATTGGTTGGGAACTGATTCACATCGGTGTAAAAGAAACCTTGGTCACTGGCAATTGCTGATAATCCAGCACGGCGTCCATTAAGCAATGTGAGTGTACCGCCAAATCCGAGACCTCTTAAGCTAAATTGCGATGTGCCCTGCCTAAGACTCTGACTAGCGCTCAACTCAGAACCGGCGTTAGCGGGTAAAATTCGCAGTAAATCCTGAACTTGACCAGCACCAGCTGCCTGAATCTCTTCTGAACCCAAAGTTTGGATAGGTGACGGTGTATCATAATCCCGCTTACGCCGAATGTTTGAACCGGTTATAACAACCTCTTCCACCTCTACATTGTCTTGAGCTGCTCCAATCGTCGGCATACCAGTGGCAGCTAGTAATAGTGCCATCGCGATTTTCGTTTGGGTATACCGAGGTTTTGCTAATTTGATAGACATAAGCTATCCCCCATTTATATTTAATTTTAATATCTCACCGGCGCAGTATTTGCCATAGCTAAACTACCGGATTCAAAATTCTAGCGGGAATTAGCTTTCAGTAACCTTTCTATTTTTCATTAAAAATCAGATGATTTAGAGTCGCACACCGTATCGACCGTAGATCCAATGGGTTATCCAGTTGCGATGCTCAGCGGATATTATGCTCCGGTCCTGCATAAGTTTTTCTGCATCTTCTCCACCCAACATAGCCCTTTTGCCAAGACGGGGTACTACCGTTGCTTGAAACTCGTGATTATCGAGCATTCGCTGTACCGCCAAATGATAGGCATTGACGATTTCTTCTGGCGTCTCCTGTGGCAACACTAATAACTTGAGCGAACCCTGTCCCGCACGTAGCAGTGATCGCCAGGATTCCCAGGCCTCACCGCTGGGAGGCTCGCCATGAACCATTTCGTAGACCTCAAGAACATTGGGCAGCTGGGGGAACATCGGATCACGAATATAATTCATATCTTTATCAAAAGACCCAAGGGTGAAAAGTGGCACAGCCTTGCCCCTATTTTCGTCCGGCTTGACATTCGCCATATAGCTGGCGGTAGTCTGGAAGTCCATATTGGCCTCACCACGCATAAAAATTTTGCGCGCCGAACCCCGCCCTGGCGAACCGAAAATTGAACTGACATTAATATTCAGGAGGTCAAAAGCCATCAGCACAAATAAATCATCCGATGTCGGCCCCATACTGGCGATAACAAGATGCCTGTCAGGCATATCCAGGAATTCTTGGATATTTTTGACCCCCATTTCATCGGAGGTGTAGATAACCCCCCCTGATCGATAAGCCATTAAGGGGCGCCACTGGGAGAAGTCATAGCGAACCCTAGAATCACCCAGCAGAAACGAAAGTTGATTAGATGCCGCGGTAACCAACACCGAAGAGCCATCCAGTGGCGCCTTTTCCGAGTACTCGTTAGCCGCCTTACTGCCATTACCGCCAGGCTTACTGGTGATAACCACCTTGGGATTACCGGGCAGATACTCTGCAAAATAGGGCAATACCGATTCCGCCCACGCATAGGTTCCCCCACCAGCTACATAGGGCACAATAAATTCAATGGTTTTATCGCTAAAGTCAACGGCCGCTGACTCAGTCTCACCTCGAGATGGAGCACTGCAAACCACCGCTATTAAAGCCATGCAAAAAAAGGTTTTTAAGTACAGACCCTGCATACCCCCGTGATTAACATTTGCGCAATATTGTTATTATCTATCGTGCGATTAAACGCTCGAACTTTTTATAGTAAACGAGAATAGTTCAAAATTGTCCTCAATTCCACTAATATGAGGTACCTAGCTGGCAATCAACAAAGGGCACTATAATAATTATGAAAGCTCTCGTCATAGAGGACAATAACGATATTGCTGAATGTATTGTGCAGTCACTCAGTGATATGGATATCGTCAGCGATCGGTTTAATGAGGGGAAGTATGTCACCAGTGCCTTCGCCGTAACCCAATACGATATTCTAATTCTCGACCTCAATCTACCTGATGGAGACGGTTTTGAGGTATTAAAGACTTTTCGAGAAAACGGCGGCAATACCCCGGTGCTGATTATCTCCGCGCGTATTTCGGTTGACGACAGAGTATCCGGGCTGAATCTGGGAGCAGACGATTACCTGGTTAAACCTTTTGAACTCGATGAATTTGAAGCCCGGGTAAGGGCTCTACTGCGCCGTAAGTTTTCATCTAGCTCGCCTATTATTGATTATGGAGAATTATCCTTAAACCAGACCACGCGAGAATTTACCGTGGACGGCAAGAATCTGGTTTTATCTGGTCGCGAGCGCTCTGTACTTGAGATGCTGATCCAGAAACAGGGCAATGCCATTGGCAAAGAGTCTATCGCTTCGCATATCTTTAATTTTGACGATGAAGCCGACACATCGGCCATCGAAATTTATATCCACAGACTGCGTAAGAAATTGACGGATTCCTCTGTATCTATTGTGACCCATCGAGGGATTGGGTACGCCCTTGAAATCAATGCGCCTTAGTGACCACTACAATACGCTTAGATCGCGACTGCTGGGCTGGCTGCTCATTCCGCTGTTACTGCTTTCCATAGCCCATATCGCCAACACCTACATAGAGACCCGAAGCACGTCCACAGAGCTGCACGACAAGATGTTGGTTGCGCTAGCGCTTACCATTTCAGAATACGCTATCGCATCAGAGGGCGACCTACTCACCGGAGATTTACTGGAGCTTATTCGACAGGCGACAAACGACAAGCTGTATTACAAAGTTTTGGGTCCTAATGGCAGTTTTGTGGTCGGTTATGATGATATGCCGGCCCCACAGGGCGGTCTAAAGCAAATTAATAATTATATAGAACTGTATGATGCCGTATACCTTGGAAGACCGGTGCGGGTTATAGCTGCCTCCATGTATTCCGAACGCCCGGGATTTAGTGGCTGGTCCAGTACTTTTGTTGCACAGACGCTTCAGGACAGAAACGACTATGTGATGGATGCAATTGTTGATAACACGCAACGGCTATTAATCTTGATCATTATCGTAACAGTGCTGCTTTCTATTGGAATATCCCTGGCATTGCGGCCACTCAAACAACTCCAGAAAATACTGGATACCCGCGATATACATGATTTAACCAAGCTTGAAACAGCACATCTTCCCCGGGAAATAAACACCCTAGCGCAAACTATTAATGATCTGTTTGAAAGACTGGCCAACCAAATTGCCCTATCAAAGCGCTTTTTGGAAAATGCTTCCCACCAGTTGCGCACCCCCATCACGGCTTTGACACTACAGTGTGATTTTGCTGTGCGCCGCGCACAGAGTGAACGCGACCGCAGCGATGCACTCAAAATCAAACAGAATGCCGACCGAGTCGCTCGACTCGCCAACCAGCTGCTACGGCTAAGTTATTCGGAATCGGAATCCTGGGGTGAAACACGACGAGAACGATTAGACCTTGCCGCAGTGGCTCGCAAGAGCGTTGATCGTTTCCGCCAACAAGTGCCAAATTTTACGATCACAACTGATATAAGCTATGCCCCTATAGAAGGTAACGAACAATTACTGCTCGAACTGCTGACCAATCTTTTGGAAAATGCCAGCAAATACGCCGGCGATCAGGGTGATGTGACTGTCTCTACAAAAACCGAGGGCAACCAAGCACTGCTCGAAATCAAAGATCAAGGCCCGGGCATCCCCGAAGAACTGCGCCAACTAGTCACAGAGCGCTTCTTTCGCGCACACGATGACGAAGACGGTTCAGGCCTGGGTCTGGCAATTGTAAAAGAGATTACTCTGGTACATCATGGAATGATGGAAATCACCAGTGGAGACAACAATCGGGGCACCTGCATTCGCTGCCTATTTCAACACACCCCAGACTAAGCCGGTTCAGGCAAATTATCTTGGTATCTATCACAGTCCCAAATAGACAAAATTAAAGATCAGCAGCAGAGTGAGCCCGTCGACTACTAAACTGTGATGGCGATCACTCATTTGCTTAAGCACTGCCTTGCCCACCCAGTTTGCCGGAATGGATATCAATCCAATAAATACACCCAGGGTAAAGATTCGCGCATCCATAAACTCGGTAAAACCAAATACCGATAGTTTGAGCAGATTCATACTTAAAGCGATTATCGCCATCGATCCGACAAAGGCCAGCCGGTTCATGCCAGTGCCCAGCAGAAAGGGTGCCAGAAAAAAACCAGGCCCAATCACATTGCCCGCCAGAATTCCCCATACACTACTGGCGGCGGCAAGGGTTTTCGGACCAGTCTTCATGCCTTTTGCATTGACCCAGAATTTAATCGGAAAAGATAACACCAGCACGCCGGCAAAAATAAGCGCTACTAACTGGGGGTCAATTACTGTGAACATCAATGCACCAACCACAGTCATCGGCAAGCCAAACAATAACACCCGCCGCGCTATTGGCCAGTCTGTATCATTCCAATACAACCCAATGCGACTGGCATGACTAAATAACAGCGCACAGGTCATAATCGGAACAGCTACTTTGATGCCAACTATATGAGACAAAATCGCCGTCATTGTGACGCCACCTGCCAAGCCTGTAGCGCCATGCAGGGCGCCGGTTGCAAAAGCGGCCAGCGCAATTACCAGCAGGACGGTTTCTGAAACTCCTAGAAATTCAAGCATCAGCCTGAGTATTGACTCGGCTGGTCAACCAATGCACCAACTTACCACCCAGTAACGAGACAAACAGGAGCGCTATGATGCCCATAGTAATAGGTCGCTCCAACAGATAAGACCACTGCCCACCGCTGATTTGGTAGGAGTAGATTAGGTTGCTCTCAGCCATATTACCCAACAGTATACCGATCACTGCGGCAGGCACCGAATAGTTGTAGCGCTTGAACAACCAGCCAATAATTGCAAATACCATCACAGTAATCGGACCCGTCATGTTTCCAGTCAGTCCGAAGGCACCAAATACCGCCAGTGACAGCACTGAGGGAATCAGGTAAGTCATGGGCACTTTCACAATATTGGCCAGCACCGGAATAAAGAGAAGTCCGAGAATAATCAGCAAGCAAGCCTGCCCGAGGTTTGCAAAAATGATGGCGTAAACAATATCTGTCTGTTCACGAATAAACTGCGGGCCTCCGGTAATATTATGCATAGCAAATGCCGCTAGCATTACCGCAGTTGCGCCGCCACCGGGAATACCCAACGCCAACAGCGTTGCCATCGAACCCGCCTCCGAGGTGCTGTTGGCTGCTTCAGACGCAACAACTCCCGCCGGATTACCCTGACCAAAGGACTCAGGTTCACTGTGCTTGCGCTTGGTTTCTATATAGGAAAGTAGATTGGCAACGGATGAGCCCACACCGGGCACAGCGCCGACAAACACACCGATAAAACTGCCGCGCAAAATAACCCAGGGGTAGGTAACCGCTTTTCTAAAAGACTCGAAAATAATTTTCACACTGACTTTGCGAGCACTGCTATCGGCAACCAGATATTGGGTATTCACCAGCTTGAACAGCTCAGATGCCGCAAACATGCCCATCATTGCTGGAATCGCAGGAATACCATCAAGCAAGTAGACGCTATCTAGGGTGCCCCTGGCCACCCCAGCTTCCCCGTAACCCACTGTACCCACCAGCAATCCTATAAGTCCGGCAATAATACCTTTGGTAACCTGCGCACCACTGAGACTGGCTATCAGTGTGATGCCCCATAGGATTACCGCCGCCATTTCCGCTGGGCCCATTCGAAGCACCATTTCAGAAATCGGCTGGATCATGAAAAATAATATGGTGTAACCGATGATTACCGCAATACAGGAGGAGCCGAGGGCAATACCCAACGCAACATTGTGTTGCCCCTTGCGAGACATGGGATAACCGTCAAATGCCGTGGCTATAGCGGAGGATGTACCGGGAATATTCATTAAAATCGCCGGAATACTGCCGCCAAAACTCCCGCCGGTAAATATCGCCGTTAAAAATAGCATGGCCTGCATAAAACTCATATACAGGGTAACCGGCAAGAATATCGCCATCGCCATAGATATCTGCAAACCGGGAATGGCACCAAATATAAGGCCAATAAGGATGCCGGGGATAACAATTAGCCAGGGAGTAAAACTGGTAAACAGCAGATCCAAGCCGCTATTGAGTGCTTCAAAATCAATCATAGCGGCTCCTTAATAATCCGTTGCCATCAACAACATTGGCATCGGATAGGGCAACATTGCTGCGAAAAACAATGCCATCAGAGTAGCGGCACAAAGACCATAGCCCAATACCCATTGCCAACGGCGCTCGCCATGAAACCACAAGAAAAGCGAGATAAACAAAAAAGTGCCTACATCAAAACCCAACCACGGCAGCGTAATAACATACCCCGCAAATAATGACACCACGGGCAGTATCGTTGTAACAGGATCAAGTTCCGGTTGCTCAACATCCCTATTATTGATCTGGCCGATAAATTCTATGGCACACAATACCAGTACAATGAATGTCACTGGCAGAATCAAAATCAGATTTAACACCTCATTTGAGGCGCTATAGGCATCCCAGAAGTACCATAGCACCAAGCAAAAGAGGGTAAGAAGCACCGCAAGATCTGCCATCTGATGACTATTAAAACGGGTTGTTTTCATCACATTTGTCAGCCGTATTCTATTATTGAATCAAATAACTGTATTTTGATATCAGCTCAAAATTGGTTTTAATCACTGCCGAGGAACGCTCTGGGCCCACCCAGCGCCGCCCTATATCACCTCTATCAAGCAACGCTTGCAACTCTTGATTGGCAAGGGCATTTGCAAACGCCCTAGTGATTTTTTCAAACCGTTCAGGGTAGTCGCGCTTAAATTGGGCAGAGGTCGCAAATCCCCTAATCGAGCCGGGTAAAACAGGTATATCCACAGCTTTACTCGCCATTACCTGATTCAACGTCCGAACCCCCCAGCTCTCACTGGGTTGATCGCTAACCACCGCCTGGGGAAGTATATATTCACGGATACTCTCACTGCCCTTTGCACTAATAACGATAAAATCAACGACCCCACCTGCCACGGCAGCCCGTGCCTGACCCCCAGAGTTGTAGGCCACCAAGTTGAGATTTTCTTGAGGAATCCCCAAGCTCTCGAGTATCAGCTTGACCATCAAATGACCACTAGAGCCGCGCACTACAGAGGCCCGCACGGTTTTCGGTTTCTCCCGTATTGCCTCGATGAGCTCGGCTAAGCTTTGGTATTTTGATCTCTTGCTTAGGGCGATCAACTCCTCGTCGAACCACTGAAAATTAATATAGGAAAAGTCATCAATACTAAATTGTGCATTGCCCTCAATAATCGTATTGGTCATATAGGGGGAAAATGTCGATGCATAGATGGTATAGCCATCGTGGGGCCGACTGAGAACATAATTGGAAGCAAGCAGTGTTCCAGCGCCCTTTTTATTGATTACCTGAACAGGCTGGCCCAGTTCATCTGCCAGAAATGATGACATGGCTCTCGCCATTCGGTCCGCACTACCCCCCACACCAAAGCCCACCACCATGGTGATGGGCTGATCTGGGTAGTCCTCCGCCGCCACTGATAGACAAAGCAACAGCAGGCTCGCCGCAAACAGCCGCCATCGTTTAATCATTCACCGACTCCAATTCGGCAACCGGCGACAGCCCTACGCTACGAATGGCAGGAGCAACCTCTAATGAGGACAGATAATCTATCAAGCACTTCGCCTCCGCAACATTCTCAGAGTTACTGGTAATGGCCGTTGAAAACAGCGTACTCTTCTGGAGACTGTCGGGAATC
This sequence comes from Porticoccaceae bacterium, assembly GCA_049612225.1. Lineage (GTDB taxonomy): Bacteria > Pseudomonadota > Gammaproteobacteria > Pseudomonadales > Porticoccaceae > HTCC2207. The sequence goes on from JBMZBJ010000001.1 coordinate 145,641, forward strand.
GGGCCCACAAACGCTGCTCCCTCGATTGGCAATATTTCGCTGATCTGCTGAAAGCCTATTTCAACATCGCCGCGAGCAACTACCGAAGCGACCCTTTCACTCTCAATTCGACGACTTTTATGACGGATCTGCTCCCAAATGCCCATTTTTGGCCACAACACCGTAGACAGATAAGTGCCGCTGGCACTGGCGGAATAGCCAATAGATTCAGCCTGCATCAGCTGATCTATAAAGGCCTGCTGGGTCGCGATATCCGGCTTGGTCGCGCCCTCTTTGACCGCCATACCAATTAGCGATTCAACTAAATTGGTTCGGGAGTCGGGAATAATATAACCCGCCGCGGTTAAACGATCGAGGGATCTGCGTGACAGAATCAGCACATCAAACTGCTCGCTGCGCTTTAAGCGCTCTGGGATGGAATCCGGTGCTCCACCGGACGAAGAGCCAAAACTTGTGTCAATCTCAATGCCACTCAGGGCAGTAAACTGTGGTGCAAGTTGTTGGTAGGCAGCGGCAAATCCCCCAGAGGTAATAACATGAAGTTTTGCATCACTTGCGACACAGGAGGTAGCGGCGGCACCGGCTACGGCACTGACTGCATAAAACGGCAACAGGCATATCAGTAACCTGCTCGTTATTCTCAAAGTTAAAGTCATCAAATACCCCTATATTATGGCGTCGTTAGTGAGAAATCAGATCGACCGGACGCAGATTAGCTCTGGAGCAGTATCCATATAATAAGCTGTGGTGACCCCCAAAACGCACTCGTTTTTTTCGCAACTCAAAATAAGCCACTGTCACAGCGGGGAACCGTCCAAAATCTACTAAGACATTGAGTTCCTACAGACTGCTGCAACAACTGCCAATCGCTTTCACAGCCGGCATTATCTGGTTGTTTATGGTGAGAACAATAGCAAAGCTACCTTACAGAATGCTTTCGGTTAGGCGCTTCTGCACCTCCCTGATAGCCGCAGGAGCAAGTTTAAGCGTGGACGGGATAGTATCGATTCTCAGTGACGAGAGAATTGAGCAGTTCTTGGTGCAAGATAGACAAGATCGCAGTCGATAAATGCTCGCAACCCTCAACTCGCGTGATGTGAAAAATCGGTACTGATAATTAACTGTTGAGAGCAATGAACCCTAAAAGCAAAGCGGAACGCAGTAGACACCAACCTAGCATACTATCAAGTACCCGCTTCCAGCCATCTGAGCGCGCCTTGTTTTGCCAACCCAACTGGCGCAACCAGACAATCAATCTGGTGTCAGATTGGCAACCTTGGCTCTGCGCTTTTGCAGCAATGAGGAAATCACAGGAACAGTTATGGTTAGTAGTGACAGGGACACAATGGTTGCTGTAATTGGTCGCTCCCACAAAAATGCCCAGGAACCGTCCCATATCAACAGTGCTCGACGCAGGTTTTCCTCCATCATCCCCCCCAGGATAAAGCCCAAAAGCAACGGCGCTAAGGGGAAATCCAAAAGTCGAAATACCACTGCCACGACACCGAAAATAACCATCATGGTCAAATCAACCGTATTGAAAGAAACCAGATAAACACCTATCAATGAAAAAAATAGGATAATTGGCACCAACAGTTTCTTGGGGATATCCAATAACTTTGATATGTAGGGAATCAGTGGCAAATTGAGCACTAGTAAGATCATATTGCCCACATACATTGAAATAATAACCGACCAGAAGACCGTCGGATGATCAATATAAAGTCTCGGACCCGGCTGCACACCATAAGATAGCAGTGCTCCCAACATCACAGCCGTAGTTGCCGAACCCGGTATACCCAATGTCAGTAGCGGCACAAAGGAACCGGTTGAGGCGGCATTATTAGACGTCTCTGGAGCGGCAAGACCGCGAATACTGCCCTTACCAAATTCGCGCTGTTTTTCCCGCGGCGCCATATTTCGCTCCATACCATAGGAGAGAAAAGACGCAATAGTCGCACCTGCACCGGGCAAAATACCGACAAAAAAACCGAAAATAGAAGAGCGACCCACAGCAGGTGCCATATCCTTCACCTCCTCCTTGGTCAGTTTCATAGAACCCAGCTTATCCGCTGAAAGATCCTCAGATTTCTGCTCAATTTTTCCGGAATCACCACGCAGAACAATTAACAGCGCCTCAGCCATAGCAAAGGTGGCCATTGAAAGCAGCAGGAAACTAATGCCGTCATATAAATCAGGGACGCCAAAAGTAAAACGCTGCATACCCGATGGGTCCTCCCCTACGGTTGCCAACATCAACCCTAAAAGCGTCATTGAAATCGCTTTTAAGACCTGACCCTTACCTGAAAAAGCAGCAATCGCGGTACAGCCAAACAGCATCAAGGCAAAATAATCACTGGACTGAAAACTGAGACTAACGTCAGCCAAAATAGGCACAGCCAATAACAGTAAAACCGCACCCACCGTACCACCGGCAAATGAACTGTAGGCCGCTGTAGCTAGGGCCTTACCCGCCTGCCCTCGCTGCGCCATGGGATAACCGTCAAAAGCGGTTGCCACCGCACCAGAAACACCCGGAGCGTTTATCAGAATAGCTGACGTCGAGCCGCCAAACACAGCGCCGTAATAGACACCGGCCATCAAAATCATGCCAGATGCTGGATCAAAGCCATAGGTTATAGGGATCATCAGCGCAATCGCTGACACCGGCCCCAGACCTGGCAACATGCCGATAAACGTGCCAGCAAAACAGCCGATAAACACCATCATTAAATTGGTGGGGGTAAAGGCGGTATAGAGCCCCGATAGGATTCCCTCGATCATGAGGCAACTCCAAATAATAAGCTTAACAAGGTGCCATTATCCAAATAGAGATCTAATAATTGGGTCAACACCAGCCACAAAAATAACACCAAACCACCTGCCACTAAGGCGCCCAGCCACAGGCGTCTCTCTCCCAAAATGACAAAACCAATAACCAAGAACAAGAAAGTCGCTATGGCAAAACCCAAGAAACTAAAAACCAGCGAATAAGTCAGCATCAAAATGGTCAGCAGAAACATTGATTTCCATTGCAAATTGGCAACCAGAGAACTCACTTTAGGCTGATCATTCGATGGCGAGGCCAGCTGAAACAACGAACACAAAATAGCCAGCACAGCCAGACCAAAAGGTAGACTGCGCGCGGTAAAAACCTGATCTTGGATGCTGGTATCAACGGGTATATCAAAAATATATCTCAGATATACCAGAGAAAAGGTCAGTATTAACAGATTGCCCAACCTATCGCGATTATCAAAAATATTGGTCATAAAAATATCTCCACAGCCCCAAAGAGACCGCGATCTTTTAAGGCTTCATCCCCAAATCAACCATAACTTGGGCTAACTCCAATTCCTGCCCGGCGAGAAAATCCACAAAATCTGCGCCCGTAATGCTGAGATTACTCCAACCACGACGCTGGCGAATTTCCTCCCACTCCGCTGTTTTATACATAGATGACAGCAGATTGTGGTAATACGCCAAACGCGCCTCGGGTACGCCAGGGGCGGCAAAAAATCCGCGCCAGTTGGTAAACTCAACCTCCACAGACTGCTCAACCAAAGTCGGAACAGTTGGCGCATAGGCAACACGCTGCGGCGCTGTCATGGCTAAAATACGCACCTCTCCCTGCTCGGCCAATGCTATAGCCTCACTGAGCCCAGTGGATAACATATCCGTCTCCTCGGACAACAGACCGACCATCGCCTTAGCGCCTGCATTGTAGGGTATGTAGCGCAACTGCTGGGCATCCACTCCAGATTTCTTAAACGCTAGCACAGCAACCAGATGATCCATACTGCCGCGCACCGAGCCTCCCGCCACCTTCACATTGCGCGGGTCAAGCCTGTAGTCATCGAGCATCTGTTGCCAATTTTGGTACCGCGAATCCACCTTGACCACAAACGCCCCATAGTCGGCAATCGCGGTCGCGACAGGCACCAAATCTTTGTAGGACTGGGGGAAAATACCCTTTAGCGCATTGAGAATAATCGGCGTCGAGCTAATCATCAACGTGCTGTGCTGACGCTCAGCAGTTTCAATCAAATAAGCCATGGCTTTACTGCCACCGCCACCCGATATATTTTCAAAAGAGACCACATCGACCAGCCCAGAGGTCGACAGCGCAGCACCTATACCCCGAGCCGTAGTATCCCAACCGCCCCCAGCACCGCCCGGGATCAGCAAATGCAGGCGCTCTTTTGCAACGCTCAGCGGAGAGATAAGCGCTAACAACAGGATAAACAACTGGGATTTGACTCTTAAATTCATAATTTACTTATTATTCTTAACAATGTGGTAGCAAACCTAACAAACATAACTTACAAAAGGCTTTCTAAGCAAACAACTTGCAGTGTTTAAATTGTTTACAAAGATAGGTTACTCATGCCAGTTAACAGTCAAAAAGTTTACCTAAATAACGCTATATGCAACGCAAAAAGATATGCCAAGTTGAAAAATAATCAAAACTTTTTTGACCATCCATACCTACCCCATATTTGTTATAATTTGCGTTTGGTTAGGATTTACTCTAGATCCTAGCGCAGGCTAAAAATGCAATCTTGCTCCGCCTCTCGGCACATTGCCATACATAACAAGAGCGCGCTTATATCAGGTTGAATTTGTGAAAGTTAATAGAAAACTTTGTGTGGCTCCCATGATGGACTGGACGGATCGCCACTGTCGCTATTTTATGCGGCTTATCAGTGCGCAGGCGGTGCTGTATACCGAGATGATTACCACCGGGGCGATTATCCATGGTGATGCCCAGCGCCATTTGCAGATGCACGAGTCGGAGCAACCGGTGGCGTTGCAACTGGGGGGCAGCAACCCCGATGATTTAGCCAAGGCGTGCAAAATTGCCAGTGCCTATCACTATAATGAAATTAACCTTAATTGTGGTTGCCCCAGTGATCGGGTGCAGAATGGTATGTTTGGCGCGGTGATGATGAAACATGCCGATACCACTGCGAGCTGTGTGGCGGCGATGGTAGAGGCTGTAGATTTACCAATAACGGTTAAGCATCGTATTGGCGTGGATGATTTTGATTCCTATCAGTTTCTCTGTGATTTTGTCGGCAGTGTAGCCGATGCCGGGTGTAGTACCTTTGTGGTGCATGCGCGCAAGGCCTGGTTAAAAGGGCTTAGCCCGAAACAAAACCGCGAAATCCCCGAACTGAACTATGATCGGGTGTATCAGTTAAAGCGTGACTTCCCGCAGCTTGAAATTGTGATCAATGGCGGCATCACCACCCTAGAGAAGGCTCGGCAGCACCTTGAGCATATAGATGGGGTAATGATTGGTCGCGAGGCCTATACTAACCCTTACTTATTGGCCACCGTGGATCAACTGATTTACGGCAGCGCTGAGCCGGTTAAAAGTCGTGAACAAATTGCTGAGGAATTTGTACAATATGTTTCCAGTGAACTCTCTGAGCAAACCAGACTCCAATCTATGACCCGACATATGCTGGGCTTGTTTCATGGCATGCCGGGAGCGCGGCAATTTAGACGGCATATCAGCGAAAATGCCCATAAAACTGGTGCAACGGTGGATGTACTTATCGAGGCATTGGCTAAAACAACAGGAAAAACTGCTTTATGACTAAACAGAGTAAACTTGCTCAACTCAAAGAAATGACCACCGTGGTGGCAGATACCGGTGATTTTGATGCCATCGCTCAGTATTCACCCGAAGATGCAACGACTAACCCTTCCCTGCTGCTAAAAGCGGCACAAATGCCTGTTTACCGAGATTTGGTTGACGAGGTCATCAAGTCAGTTACCGATGGCAAGCTATCCTCAGATGAGCAGATGTCCGCCTGTACCGATAAGTTGGCAGTGCGCTTCGGCGAGAAGATTTTAGAGGTTATTCCCGGTCGGGTGTCCACCGAGGTGGATGCGCGCCTGTCCTTTGATACCCAGGGTTCTGTGGCGAAAGCTCGGCAGTTGATCGACCTGTATGAGCAAGCGGGTATTGGCAAAGAACGGGTACTCATTAAAATGGCCTCCACTTGGGAGGGTATTCGCGCCGCTGAGCAACTCGAGAGAGAAGGTATCAACTGTAATCTTACCCTGCTGTTTTGCTTCACTCAGGCAGTTGCCGCCGCTGAGGCCGGCGCCTTTTTGATCTCGCCTTTTGTGGGTCGTATTCTCGATTGGTATAAAGCCTCTACTGGGCTGAGCGATTATGCCCCTGCCGATGATCCCGGCGTGCAGTCGGTAACGCGCATTTATAATTTTTACAAGCAGCGTGGCTTTGCCACGGTGGTTATGGGTGCCAGCTTTAGAAATACTGACGAGATCACCGAGTTAGCAGGCTGTGATCGGTTAACCATAAGCCCTCAGTTGCTTCAGGCTCTGGATGAGGATTTTGGCAGCTTGCAGCGCAAATTAGACCCAGCCAATACTGGCCCCAGAGACAATTACAGGTTGGGAGCAGAAAGCGACTTCCGCTTTGAGCTCAATGAGAATGCCATGGCCACTGAGAAGTTAGCTGAGGGCATCCGTAGCTTTGTTACTGACCAAATCAAACTGGAAACTTGGTTGCGGGATATCAACTAATAATGCTGGACAAAATAAGACAGCTATTTGCCAAGAAAGCGGATACACCTGAACAGGAACAGTTGGCCACTGAGCATTTGGCGGCGGCGGCACTGCTGATTGAGGTGATGATTATTGACGGCAATCTAGACGATCAAGAATTGCAGTCAATCAGCCGAACTCTGTGTGAAATTCTCGATCTCAGCGAGGCTCAAGTCGAGGAGTTAATTCTACTGTCCCGCGAGGAAGTGGCAGAGGCTACTTCACTCTATCAGTTTACCCGAGAGATAAACGACAACTTTGATCTTGAGGGCAAAATGAAACTGTTAACCTCAATGTGGCGGGTGGCCTATGCCGATGGGCACTTAGATAAGCATGAGGAAGGTATTATTCGCCGTGTGGCGGACTTACTGCATATCCGCCACAGTGAGTATATTCGCTGCAAATTGGATGCTAGAGACTAGTTGTTCAGCCCGCGACTAACTTGGGGCCAACAAACTTTGGCCCTAGATTGGCTTTAATCCAGATTCTACGCCGGCATTCTGCCCGCGGTGACGCAGGTAGTGATCCATCAGCGTGATCGCCAACATGGCCTCTGCTATGGGCACCGCCCTAATACCTACACAGGGATCATGACGGCCTTTGGTGACGACCTCGGCAGATTGTCCAGCAGTATCTATGGACTGACCGGGAATACGCACACTGGATGTGGGCTTTAACGCTAAATGGGCGATAATATCCTGTCCAGAGGAGATCCCCCCCAACACACCACCGGCGTTGTTAGAGAGAAATCCTTCGGGTGACAGCTCATCGCGATGTTCCGTACCCTTTTGCGCCACCACATTAAAACCATCTCCTAATTCGACACCTTTTACGGCATTAATGCCCATCATGGCGTGGGCTATATCGGCATCCAGTCGATCAAAGATCGGCTCTCCCAAGCCCACTGGCATACCTCGGGCTACCACGCTGACTTTGGCACCCACAGAGTTGCCCTCTTTACTCAGGGCTTGCATATAGGTTTCCAGTTCTGGTACTTTGCTAGCATCGGGGAAAAAGAACGGATTAGTTTCTATTTGCGCCTGATCAAATGCCTCGGCTTTGATGGGCCCCAACTGGGACACATAACCAAATATCTCTACGCCCAACTGTTCGCGCAGGTATTTTTTAGCAATGCCTCCAGCTGCCACACGCATTGCAGTTTCGCGCGCGGAACTGCGTCCTCCGCCACGGTAATCCCTTTGGCCATATTTTTGATGGTAGGTATAGTCTGCGTGGGCAGGACGGAATAAATCCTTGATATTGCTGTAATCTTTGGATTTTTGATCTTTGTTGTGAATGATCATACCAATGGCGGTGCCCGTGGTTTTACCCTCAAACACACCGGAGAGTATCTGCACCTCATCGTCCTCACGGCGCTGGGTGGTATATCTCGATTGGCCGGGCTTGCGACGGTTTAGATCAGGTTGTAGGTCGGCAGGACTAATTTCCAACCCGGGAGGGCAGCCATCGACAATACAGCCAATTGCCGGCCCGTGGCTTTCGCCAAAGCTGGTGACGGTAAACAGTTTTCCTATGCTATTGCCGGCCATTGTTTTGATTCTTGTATAAAGTGTTGAGGGCGATTATACGCAAATTAGCTGGGGTTTTCAGAAATTAGTACAGACTGCTGATACTAGCTAAAGAGATGCCTGTACTCTGCCAACTGCTCGCGGGTTAGCACAAAAACACCCTCTCCGCCCTGCTCGAACTCTAACCAGGTAAAGGGCACAGTGGGGAAAGCGCGTTCCAGCGCAACTGCCGAATTGCCCACCTCTACCACTAGCACTCCCTGTTCACTGAGGTAATCGGCGGCCTCGCGCAACAGCCTACGGGTAATATCTAGGCCATCGTTACCGGATGCCAGTGCCAGACTGGGTTCATGTCTGTATTCCTCGGGCATGCTGGCCAGATCTTCGGCATCCACATAGGGGGGATTGCTAACAATTAGATCAAAACCCGGGCTGCCTGCCTCAGCTACTTGGTCAAACAGATCTGATTGCACCGCTGTCACTCGATGCTTTAACTGATGGCTGTCAATATTTTTAGTCGCTACGGCAAGGGCATCGGTGGAGATATCGCTGAGTACTACCTGAGCGTTTTCAAACGCGTAAGCGCAGGCAATACCGATGCAACCGCTGCCGGTACAGAGATCGAGTATTCGATCGGGCACAATAGTGCACCAGGGTCTAAACTGGTTGTATATTAGTTCCGCAATCGGCGAACGGGGAATAATAACCCGCTGGTCCACATAAAATGGCAGTGAACAAAACCAGGCCTGCTGAATGAGATAGGGCGCTGGAACCCGTTGATTAATTCGTTGCGTATAGAGTGCCAGTACCTGTTGCTGCTGCTCATGGGTCACCCTCTGATCTAGTAGCGAGCGATCGGCTTGAGGGGGCAGATCTAGGACAGCAGATAATAGAAAGACCGCTTCATCCCAGGGGTTGTCGGTGCCGTGTCCATAGTAGAGATTGTTTTCCTCGAACAGCGCACAGCCCTGTTTTAACAAATCTTCTATGGTGGGAGTTTGTAGGGTCAACGGTAGCGCTCGGGGTTATTAATTGTGGTCATTTTAACCTGCAAACTGGTAATGGTCTGCAGTTTAATGGAAAATAACATTTTAAAATAATTCTAAAACTCCCAAGGATCATCAATGAGAGATCAATACCTTAAAATCATCGAGAGCACAGGTGAGGACGTCAATCGTCCGGGACTGCTGGATACGCCGCAACGAGCTGCCAAGGCCTTTGAATACCTGACCAGCGGCTATCATATGGATTTAAATGAAGTGATTAATGATGCGCTGTTCCCCTCGGATTCAGAGGAGATGGTGATTGTTAAGGATATTGAACTGTTCTCGCTGTGCGAGCATCATCTTTTACCCTTTATTGGCAAATGCCATGTCGCCTATATCCCCAATGGGCAGGTACTGGGCCTTTCCAAGGTTGCCCGCGTGGTGGATATGTTCGCTCGTCGCCTGCAGATACAGGAGGCACTGGCACAGCAGATAGCTTCAACGATTCAGCAGGTTACCAGCGCCCGCGGTGTGGGCGTTATCGTCGAAGCCAAGCATATGTGCATGATGATGCGCGGAGTCGAAAAACAGAATTCCTCGATGAAGACATCGGCGATGTTGGGAACTTTTCGCACCGACCAAGCGACCCGAACTGAATTCCTAGCACTGTTGAATAACCAGTAAACTCGACTTAATAGCCTTTGGGTCACTCGAGGAAAGGCTGAACCTTTGCTGCCACTGTCTGGGCAGTATCTTCCAGATGTAAGTGATGGGAACCCTGCATGGGTTCGATCAGAAGCTGCGGCAGCCACTGGGTTAAGTTATCCTGCATATGCCGGTTGGACAGGGTGCTATCCTCAGCGCGAATTAACATCATTCTACAGGTGATGGCGGTCAGGAAATCCTGATACTGGTCGGCAGTAAATTTGATCATAGATGCCGCCTTTAGCCGCTGGTCATTGCGCCAGTAAAAACTGCCTCCCTCCTCGAACACACCGCGCTCCGCCAGTGTGGTGGCCGCAGCTAATTGCAGTGGCACAAATCCATTGACTCGAGCCTGTACCGCCTGTTCAAAGCTGGCAAATTGAGTGGGCGCCGAGGCGCCAAAGCGCCGGTTTTCGTAAAGCGCTCGGGCAATTTGCTGAGCGGCGCTCTTTGGTTTATCGGGAATCGGCGGAAAGCCATCGATCAATAGGCAATGGCTTACTCGCTGGGGTATGGTTCCAGCCACTAGCGTTGCGATCACCGCACCACGAGAATGACCCAACAGACGAAATGTCTCCCAGCCCATTTGATCTGCCACAGCGATTACATCACCAATATCCTGCCAGATATCATAGCCAGAGTCGGCAGAGCGAAAACTGCTGCGACCGTGGCCAGCTGAGTCCAGCGCGATAACATGCAGATTTTCCAGATGCGGCAGTAAGCGATCGAAACTGTTTGCATTGTCCAGCCAGCCGTGAAGGGCAATAACTGGCGAGTATCCAGAGCGACCCCACTCTTTGGCGGTCAACTGAATGCCGTTATGTTCAAAGGTTCTCTCGGTTACAAATTCTAGTGACATAATTATTCCAGTTTGGTGCAATCATCCCCGGGCTATTTTGGTAAAGATGTAATCACCACAGCATTAAGCTGAGCTTAACATCGAAGACCCTCGGGTATGGTTAATTTAGAGTATCTTGTTATTGTTGCTTGTCGGTACTGCCTTCGCCGGCTGTAAAGGATGGGATATCTTGGTCATCGACCTCAACTTCGACAAACTCAGCGTCATCCACCTGTTCTGGCGAGGACACCGAATAACCCTCTGATGGGTCTAAAACTGGCCACTCATCAAAGGGAAAGGGTTTATTGTCACTGTTATAGGTCAGAAACATAATCGCCTGATAGACCCACTTGCCTAACCCCTGCCCCAAATTGCGCAGGTTCTGATTGTCTTTTCCAGTAACCAGAACGATAACAAACTGTACCACCACAACCACAGCCACTATTAAACGTGCGGCCATCAGCAGCAGGGTAAACAACAACATATAGGCGAACCTTATCCAAGTGTTACTGTTTGTCAGGGTCTTTTTACTATCAGTCATGTGGTTTCACCGTAAATTCTAGATCAGTAGGTTGTTTCACTAGTATCAGCATCTTGAGAAGCACCGATACAGGACGACGGTTGGATATTGTAGCCTAAAGTGGCACAACCTATGGTAGAAAAATAGTCGATTTTTTTAACTTTTTGCTCGGCCAACCTCAGTGTATCAGCATCCCTGGCAATCCACTCTAGCACTGGCAATTGACACGGCCCGAGAAATTGCTCACAACTGATCGCCATCTAATCCAATTCAACCGAGCTGCTGTTGAGCAAAAAAGTGTTGCTATTCTGCCCTGCACTGAATGATTCGGCAACAGCTGCCAGAGCGGTATGAGTGCTTTCAAGATAACCATCAATTCAGGGTAGTAGTGATTTTAATGGGTATGGAATATCTTTATGCCAACAGCATTTGCCCGGGTAGGGACGGAAAAGTTAATCTGTCAGTTTATTTATTGATGGGCTGAATAGAGGTGCTGGCCGGCAAATCAGATTTTCGAAGAGGTTGCCGGCCAGTTTAGTTGGTGTTCTGCTTGGTATTAGGTATTTAGGCCTTCCCATCTATCGAGAATGTCCCCAGTTTTGGCATCAACAACAATAAAGGGTCTGCTAGGGTCAGCGGATTCTGAGACAGCGAGAAAGTTAATGACATATGCCAGTGTTGGTTCAAAACCCTCTATGTCAGGGTTATGGTAAACCACCAAATTGGCATCCTCGTTCTGATAGTCCCACTGATGGGATTGGTCCATCATTTTCCTGGCTTTTCCTATAGCCTGGTCTTGCTTGAGAGTAGCTTTTTTTGCAATTGAGACGCCTTCTAGTCCAGTGATAAAGTTACCGGTCACCTGATCCAGACTGATACCTTTCCTGTCCAAATGCGCTATCACCTCACCACCAAATACCTCATACCCATTAAATCTTTGGCTGTAGCGTGCATGCTTGCCATCAGCGCTTATCTTGGTGAGAACAAGGGCATTGGCAACAGTGCCGTTCAGGTTCCGTTGGGGCGAGAGAATACTAGCTTTGACAAAACCGGCCAGAGAAGATTCCTCTCTTAAGCCCACGCTTTTCACTAAATTGCTATCAACAAAACTTTCTGCCAATGTACTCCGCTCCATTGATACCGTATTGGGGAAGACAAATGAATTACTGAATACCAGCGGACTAAACAGAACTGCCGTCAGCGCTAGGACAGTTTTTGTTAATGCACGATGCTGGTGTTTACTGTTAGATTTAAGTTGCATAATTTTCATTCAAACTACCTCCATGTAGCTTATTTGCTGGCCAACGCACTTTTTCAATCCAGATGAATAGCACCTGAACATGACTAGTTACCTGACCACTGGATACGGTCTACCCATCCGGCGTCCTGATATCTGTCAACGCTGCCATCCTTGGTGTACTTCCATTGCACCGTGTGAGAGCCTGCGGGTATATCATAGGATTGGGCTTCCCAATCTACATTTCCTGATCTTAAAGCCTGTTGAGAACCGTCAATAAAGAACCTCAAAAAGTCATAACTGGTTTCGGAGGACACCTTCCAATGGAAGCCTAGGGTTCCAGGACCCACGAGTGTTGTTTGCAACACGCTCTCTTGATCATGAGTAATATCGCCGGATTTAGCGGCATCTTCATTATCAGAGGATGTTATGGTCTGCCCAAACCAGCTGCCATCTCCGCTAGTTATCCAAGTGAGCTGACTATTATCCAGAGCAATATCTAGGGCAACAGGTGCTGGAGGCACATAGGCAGGGCACAGACCAACCTGGGCAAAGGCTGCTTCTACATCGTCTGCACTGTAGCCAGCATCATTGGCGGCATCTCTAACGCCCAAACAGCCCTGCTCATAGTCGGTGGTCGAGGTCCAGTAGTTTTGGTTGGCGCGCAGGAATATTTCAAAGGCCTTTCTAACATCCCATCCAGATGTATTTGCCAAAATGTAGAATGCTTTATTGAATACACCACTACTGTAGTGAACATTCATACCATCGGAGTAGTCATCGGCATGACCAATGGATCGACCGTCAAGGGGTGGATTGTACATATAGCGGAGCGCGCCATCAGCTTTAAAGATTGTAGTTCCGACCTTGAAGTCGTTACTGTTTAACATAAAATATTCAGCCGCTTCACCGGCGATATCTGAATAGGCCTCGTTGATACCTCCGGACTGACCACGGTAGACCAAGTCCGAATTTTGATCGGTAAAGCCATGACTGACTTCATGGGACACAACATCCAGCGATACCAGCGGGTAGAATCTACTTTGACCGTCACCGAAGGTCATAGCCGACCCATCCCAGAAAGCATTTTCGTAGTTATTGCTGTAATGTACTTTCATCTGTAGCTGGAAAGTTAGAGGAGCGGTGTCGTACCATTGGTCATACATCTCGTAAACCACGCCACCAAAGTAGTGGGCATCATTCAAGGGTGAATGAGCACCGTTAATTTCCTTGTGAGTATTGCGCATACAAGGGTAAGAGAAAGGCGTAGAGGACGAATTGGATGTACTGTGATTCAGATCGATGGTTTTTACTCGGGTATTTTCCATAGTGCAGGTGTTGCCATCTGCAGAGACTTCTACGCTCAGGTTACCGTAGTCAGTGCCGTACTCATAAAGCCCTGTTTTATTATTACCTCCCGGGCCGGTGCCTCCGGGCTGAGGCGATGGATCGGGCGATGGATCGGGCGATGGATCGGGTGATGGATCGGGCGACGGATCAGGTGACGGATCGGGCGATGGATCAGGTGATGGATCAGGAGCGCTATCCCAGACCACTTGATCAACCCAGGCTGTGTCTTGATAGTTACTTACACTACCGTCTTTTTGGTATTTCCACTGTAATGTATGTACCCCAGCGGTAATATCAAAAGATTGACGTTGCCAATCGGTGTTTCCTGACTGTCTATTTTTTTGCACTCCACCGATAGAAAAATACAGAAAGTCATAATTAGTTTCCGAGGAAACTTTCCAGTAGAAGCTCAGGGTACCAGGCCCCTCAACAGTGGCTTCCAAAAGACTTTCCTCACTACTTCCAATGTAGCCGGCCTGTGCAGCATCAGTGCCGTCATTAGCGGTTTCAATCTGCCCAAACCAAACATCATCACCGCTGCTTAACCAATTCAAGCCGGTATTGTCCAGTACAGTACCCAAATCAATCCTAGGTGCCACTTCGATAGTAATTTGCCCTTCTGATTGCGCCAATCCGTCATTTGCCACAAATCTAATCGAATCGGTTCCATGCCATCTGGCGTTAGGGGTGTATATCATAGTGGTTACCGATCCGGACCCTGACCTAGACCCAGACAATGTACCATTTGCGGGCTCGTCAATGACACTGAAGGAGAGCGTATCGTTTTCGGTATCGGTTGCACTCAGGGTAAATTGCTTAGCCCTGTCTTCATAGGTTTTGAATGACTGGCTAATGGCGGTCGGAGGCGTATTGTGCTCTTGACAATATTTTAGGTTTCCGGTCATCACAGGATAATCAGAAATCGGACAAGAAGTTTCCTCATAGAATATATGGGGTCCATAATAGGGCAACCAGAGGCTCCAGAAACCGAAGTCGAAATAATGCATTCTCCATGTCCACTCTTCTTTGTAGCAAAGACCAGTAGGTGAATCCAAAAGTTCATAACCGTAAGGACAAAGGGCTTCGATGTAGCGTTCTGAGGCACTGGCAGGGGTTGCAGAAAACAACAGTCCGAGTGATAACAGATAACTGATTATCCAGAGCCTTGTACCAACCTTTATACTAAATGGTTGTATTGTTAAGTTAGTCATTTTTTAACATCCCTGTTGTTATAAATTTGAACTCAGCAGGATTAGCTACTCCATACTTGCTGACGCCCGTATAGGTTTCAGCGACCCACAAGCTGATATTGCCAGTCATTGCTTATTGAACGGCAATAATCCGATGCTAGCCCTAGCATTAATGCGCAAAGTTGTGAACCTGATATGCGTTGATATTTTCATTTCAAGTTGACTTGTCAGTTACGCATTAGTCTCTTTGAAGTTGAGATTTTTAATGTAACCATTTGCGCTTGCATCTAGGATTTCCAATACAGGTTAGACCAAGCATTAAAAACTTGTCACATTTTCCATTTAAATATCGACCAAGTTCTTAACTAATTCAAGCAAACCTCAATCCATGTAAGAATTGTTTTATGTTTTGTGATGTTGATCACATAATGAGAACCGCCTAAATGGCTCTTTCAAAGCAGATGGCTTGTAAGTCAAATGATGCAGGCGTGCGTATTGAAGACTTATCTCTTGAAGGGCTAAATTTTAGTGCTGTTCACTTGCAGATTTTTTCGGGGAAAGACCAACCTTAAGACAGCTAAAAGTGGTTCAATGACAACATCTGTGTGGCTAGTGATATCGGCGCCTCGGGAATTCGATGCTCAGCGCGAAACCCCTAGGAAATCCCTATTCGGGCATCGCTAATTACCGAAATTTATACACTATCAGTCGTTTGCTTTCAGGGTAAATTCCACATCCGCATTCTGTGCTGCCATCATCATGGTTGTGAGCGCATCTGGGATTGATTTACCTTCAAACATTGTGGCGTAGAGCGCCGAGGCCAGCGGCATGTAGATGCCGAGTTGTTCAGCCTTATTAACCACCAAACGCGTGGTGTTTATACCCTCCGCAGTCTGTTTAACTTGGGCTACCGCCTGATCGAGAGAAGCGCCCTGCCCCAGCGCTAGACCAATTCGAAAGTTGCGACTTAGTGACGAGGTACAGGTAACATAGAGATCACCCACTCCGCTAAGACCTATAAAAGTTAATGGGTTTGCCCCCAACTTAGCAGCAAATCGACTCATTTCGGCAAGACTTCGCGTCAGTACGAGACTTTTGGTGTTCTGACCCGCATTTAGGGATTCGGCAATACCTGCAATAATGGCATAAATATTTTTTAGCGCACCTGCTAACTCTACCCCGTAGCGATCCTGATTGGCATAGACACGAAAATACTTCGATGCCAATAATTCTTGAACCGCTATGCAGAGCTGAGGGTTTTCACTGGCCACCACGGTGGCCGTAATTTGGAACTGGGCTATCTCGGCGGCCAGATTAGGTCCACTGATCACGCCGACCGTACACTGGGGAATCTCTTGCTCTAGTATTTGACTCGGCAGTAGAAAACTGTCGGCTTCAATCCCTTTGGCGGTGCTGATTAGCAGGGTATTAGGGCTTAGAAAATCACAGACTTGGCGCGCCAGTGCTCTCAGGGAACTACTGGGCACAGCAAAGAATAGGACATCGATATCCTGCAGTGCCAGATCAAGATCAGCAGTAATATTTAGGGATTCACAGAGTTTGTAACCGGGCAGGTAATGACTGTTTTCTCTGGAATGCTCTACCTGTTTAGCTCTCGGCCCACTGCGCATCCACAGAGTGGTTGGCGTGCCTTTATCAGCGATCATATTGGCGATCGCAGTGCCAAAACTGCCGCCACCGAGCACCGCAACCTTATAATTATTATCTGCCACCTTAGATTGCTCCAACGGGGTTCAGTAAGTTGATAAGGGCATTATAGAGATTGCAGTGGATGCTGTCAGCTTACGAAAGTCTAGAGCGCCGTCGGCGCGGCGCTCTAGCCAGCGTAATTATTCAAACATCAGCTTATTGAGGTCCTGCACAAATTGAGCAGGATTTTCCAACTGCCTGCCCGCAGACAGTGCCGCTTGATCAAATAATATCGCGGCCAGTCTGGACGCATTTTCATCGTCTTTTTCCGCCGCCAGTTTATCAACTAAGGGGTGACCCGTATTAATTTCCAGAATTGGCTTGGATTCAGGCACTGCTTGACCGGCGGCCTGCATAATCTTGCGCATCTGCTCACCCATATCGTTTTCACCCACTACCAGACAGGCGGGCGAACTGGTGAGGCGATTGGTAGCCTTAACATCTTCAACCCGATCACCGAGAAGTGTTTTGACGCGCGCGAGCAGCTTGTCATCCGATTTTGTTTTGCCCTTGCCTTGGGTATCGGCTTTTTTGCTGTCAGATTTATTGTCCTCGCCAATAATGGCACTGAGGTCCAACTCGCCCCGGGCGACATCCTGGAATGACTTACCATCGAACTCACTGAGATAGCCCATCATCCATTCATCAATACGATCAGACATCAACAATACTTCAATACCGTGCTCACGGAAAATCTCAAGGTAGGGGCTATTGGCGACCACCGAGTGACTGTCACCGGTCACGTAGTAAATTTTATCCTGATTCGGCTTCATGCGCTCGATATAGTCGGATAGCCCTACTGTGGGCTCGGCGGAGCCGCTGGTAGAACTGGCGAACCGGAATAGCTTGGCAATCTTTTCGCGATTACTGTGGTCTTCGCCGGGACCTTCCTTGAGTACGGCGCCAAACTGACTCCAGAATGTGGCGTATTTCTCTGGCTCATTGGCGGCCAGTTTGCCAAGCATATCCAGTACCCGCTTGGTCAGAGCTGAGCGGATGCTGTCAACCATCGGGGTGTTTTGCAGTATCTCGCGAGATACATTGAGAGGCAGGTCGGCACTGTCCAGCACCCCTTTAACAAAACGCAGGTACATCGGCAAAAACTGCTCGGCGTCATCCATAATAAAGGTGCGCTTAATGTAAAGCTTGATGCCCCTTGCGGCTTCGCGCTGATAGAGATCCATAGGCGCCATGCTGGGGATGTACAGCAAGCTGGTATATTCATGTTTGCCCTCGACGCGGTTGTGACTCCAACTCAGAGGTTCAGCAAAATCATGGGATACAGTTCGGTAAAATTCCTTATACTCATCGTCATCAATTTCACTTCTAGATTTTGTCCACAGCGCCTTGGCATCATTGACCGCTTCCCACTCAGGCCCTGTCTCGTCCACACCCTCTTCCTCTTCTGCCACTGGAGGCTGAACTTTGAGCATCTCTACCGGTATGGAGATATGATCGGAGTACTTTTTAATAATACTGCGCAGACGCCAACTGTTGGCAAACTCATGGTCATCCTCTTTGAGGTGCAGGGTAATGCTGGTCCCGCGCTGATCGCGGCTGATGGCCTCAATTTGAAAATCTGCTTCGCCTTCGCAGCTCCAACGAACCGCCTCTGAGGCATCGGCACCAGCGCGTCTGGTCTCAACCACAACCCGCTGGGCGACAATAAAAGATGAGTAAAAGCCTACACCAAATTGGCCAATCAACTGGGAATCCTTCTTTTGATCACCGGTAAGTTTACTCAAAAAGTCAGCTGTACCAGACTTGGCGATAGTGCCGAGATTGGTGATAACTTCATCTCGCGACATGCCAATGCCGTTATCAGAGATCTCAATAGTTTTGGCATCTTCATCCACGGCAATCCGAATTTTAAGGTCGCCATCGCTCTCGTAGAGCGAGGCATTTTCCAGCGCCTCAACCCGAAGTTTGTCGGTGGCATCTGATGCGTTGGAAATTAACTCGCGAAGAAAGATCTCCTTGTTGGAGTAAAGCGAGTGAATCATCAAGTGAAGCAACTGTTTGGCTTCGGTCTGAAAACCCAGAGTTTCCGCTTTGGTTTTAGTACTGGCTGTCATTTCCGTTGGTTCTCCTAATTTACACAGCTGAATTAGTTTATTTCGGCCTCTCAAGCTACCGCATTAAGGGAACCGATTTGTTGTCGATGTAAGATGGGGACAATTGTGGAGATTTCAAGCGTCAGCGACTTGAGCCCTAGGATATTAAAAAGTGGCAGCGCGCGGTGGCGATTGGCGTAGCTGGATCCTCCTGCCAAGCGGTCGCAGAAACATTGGCCAGCCGCTTGCCATGCCTGAGCACCGAGCAATGGGCATAGGTAGTCTTGTAGCGCCCTGGGCGCAGGTAGTCCAGAGAAAAATCTGCTACTTTGGGGACTTTTTCAATATCCAGTGTGTAGAGCAGTTCGATACCGGCACAGAGTTCGAGAAATCCGCCGATCACGCCACCGTGAAGGGCTGGTAAGGTAGGATTTCCTAAATTGGAGGGTCTTTTCTCTAGACAATAGATAATCGAATTAGACTCAATCTCGGCACTGGCACCAATAAACGCGCCATAGGGTATCATATCAAGGATTTTCTGCGGCTCAGCCTCTCTGCGCGCCTGCGCTAAAACGCTTTTAATTTGCTCAAAAATCGGCTTATTTTCCGCTTTCATTTCCCGCCTCCGATGTTTTGCTCCTTTTCAACAAGCCTTTGAGTTGGCGTTTGAGGATACCTGTGTAAGAGACCTTAGAATGCTCCAGTTTCATAAAGTTGGCGACACAGTGGGCGATAGGGTTGTCGCGGTCATCCTGCCAGGCTACCCCGCGACAAAAGATTACCGAGGAGCTGTTGCGATAGACCTTGGCAGACACATAAATGGGTTTATGAGGTTCTGCCGGCCGCATATAATCTAAACGCAGATCCATGGTGGGGGCCATGGGGATACCGTTGAATAAGCTGAAAGCTGCGGTGCCACAACAGGTGTCCATCAAACTGACGATAACCCCACCGTGGACCACACCAGTCAGTGGATTGCCGATTACCTCGGGTTTGTAGTCGAAGAATATCTCGGCTTCACCGCCACCCAATCGAGTAACTTTGTATTCGAGGGCCAGGCCGTGACCCATACGCTCCATAGCGCGCTTTAGGAAGGGTTTGTATATGGCATTTTTCAGGTTGATTGACATGACTCTATGGGCACCTGCATATCGTACGATAATTGAGCATAGTGATTGTGAATTGAACATTAAACCATTGTTATCGCTGACTGGTAAGTTCTTTTATCCTCCAGCTAGTACGCTGTAGGCTTCCATAACTCTATCAGGTGCCTGCACCAACTCCACCAGCACACCCTGGGCGCTGAGAGGAAATTGCTCATTGCCCTTGGGATGAATAAAGCAAACATTGTGTCCAGCAGCCCCTTTGCGAATGCCGCCGGGGGTAAACCTAACACCCTGTTCAGTCAACCAGCTGACCGCGGACTCTAGGTCATCCACCCAAAGACCTAAATGATTGAGCGCCGGGACATCGACGCGAGGCGATTTATTGGGGTCAAGGGGCTGCATAAGGTCTAATTCGACAGCCAAAGCGCCACTGCCAACCTCACAGATATCCTCATCGACATTTTCTTTTTCACTGACAAAGGTATCTTTGTATTGGATACCCAAAAGATCCACCCAAAAATCACGCAGCTGTTGTTTGTCTGCACCCCCTATGGCAATTTGTTGCACACCCAGCACGGAAAATGGTCTCATAACAAATCCTACCTCGGTTTAAAGTTGTTTGTATATCTGCCCAAATGTTTCAAGGAAAGCTGGCAACTGCGCATCCGGCAGATCATCAATACCTGCCGCCGCCTCTCGACCACCGCCAGTGGCAAACCGACGACACAGGGTTGCAGCCCCGCGCTTGTTGTTTAAAGGGGCTCTGACACTCACCGAAAAACCGCCGTTACTCTGGGTTGTCAAAACCGCATGTGCGCGATCGGGATTGGTATTGGCCAGCTGATTGCCATAGACACCACTGACCCGACGGGCCCAGGGCTCATCTGGCAGCAGATAGGCAGCAATCTCACTGGTGACAACCAGTGCTTGAGCATTTTCGGCGGCCTTTAAATCGCCTTGATAGCCAGCCTCGAGTCGCTGATAAATTTCGTGCTTATCGGCGATAAAGTCCAGGGGATCTGAATAGATAACCAGCTGTTTAAAAAGCTCCTTGGGATCAAAATGCAAGTCCTGCAAATTGGCACCATAGGCATTGTAATTAATCAGGGTACCGAGGCTTTCAAGCAATGGCAGTTCATCTGATGACAGATTTAGCTTTTTTGCCAGTTTTTCGGCACTTGCTTTAAGGTTATCCCCATAGGCGCCAACCACCGCCCATCGAGCATGGGCCCCGCGCAGATATTGATTGACCAACAGACTGGTGCAGACATCTGGTGTTTCATTGATTAGCGACACCAGCGATGCAGAGCTGGGCATCTGGCCAACATAGTGATGATCCACATAGAAGACCTGAGCACCGATATGCAAAATGTCCTGTAAGTAGGATCGATTCTTGTCTAGCGAAATATCTAGAACAGTCACTCGATCGCCAACTTGGGCATCGACTCGCCTCAAGAGATCTATATCTCGCTTGACACCTGTAACTAGACGAGCATCGCGAGGCTCAGCCAAACGCAACTGCACTAGCGAGCAGATCCCATCGGCATCGCCATTAAAAACATCCCAGTCAGCGTTGCTCACTATCCTGACCTAGCTGTTCTCGATACTGTAGTAATCCATCAGGATTTGCGCCACCTCTGGTCGGGAAAATTCGGGTGGTGGCGCAATGCCCTCACCCAACATCTGACGCACCTTGGTACCGGAGAGCAAAATAAAATCGTCTTTTACATGATCCTGGGCTTCATTCATCATCACCACACGGTCGAGCTTTTTCGAATAGGCGGTGTGATCCGCTCTAAAAATTTCTATCTCCAGAGCACCGGTCGGCACCCGCTCATCAAAGATAGTCTGGGCATCAAAGGCGCCGTAATAGTCGCCAACGCCGGCATGGTCGCGGCCGACAATTAGGTGGGTTGCCCCCATATTTTGCCGAAAGACTGCGTGCAACACCGCTTCGCGGGGGCCGGCGTATAGCATATCAAAGCCATAACCAGTGACCATTACCGAGTTCTCGGGGAAATACAGGTCAACCATTTTACGGATGCAGTCATCTCTCACGGATGCGGGAATATCACCTTTTTTAAGCTTACCCAGTAACATATGAATCACTGTGCCATCGGCACCGGTGCGCTCCATGGCCATGCGACACAGCTCTTCATGGGCTCTGTGCATGGGGTTGCGGGTTTGAAAAGCCACCACCTTTTGCCAGCCGCGAGATTCAATCTCCTGACGAATTTGCACTGCGGTGCGAAACGTGTCGGGAAAATCGGCTTGGAAGTAACTGAGGTTGAGCACTTCAACCGGTCCAGAGATCATATACCGTCCCAGACCTAGAAAGGTAGCCACGCCCGGGTGATCGCCATCCAGCGTACCAAATATTTCCTCAGCCATGGTCTCGAGCTGTCGATCGCCTACCGACTCTATGGCTTCCACATCCATAACCGCCATTACTGGATTGCCGTCAATATTAGGGTCTCTCAAAGCGATACGTTTCGCATTTTTTATAGCATCAATATCGTCTACCAGATTCACCACCGGCACCGGCCAGAACAAACCCTCTGTGGTGTGCAGCTCGGTTGATACTCTCATCGCATCGGTGAGATTCATAAATCCTGAGAGGGGATTAAAGTATCCCGCTCCCAGCATCACCAAATTGGCGGCAGCAGCGGAATTTACAATAACACTGGGCAGTATATCGGCCTCAGAGGACAATTGTTCTAGTCTGTGGCCATCGACAAGTCGCGGATTTAGGCTGTCTGAGCCATGGGGTTTGATCAATGGTTTTCTCCCGATTTTATAGTAAACCAGTCACAATGCGTGGTGGTCAGATTATGGAAATAGGTAATTTACTGAGTTTTTTGCATCTTCAATGGTACAAGAATCTAAACTCCAACTTGATGTCAATAGCATAACTTGAACCCGGTCTGTGCGGCGTGGTTGGTTCATTCAACCGCTCTAGATATCCAAGCCAGTTTGACCAATTAGTTCGTCAGTCTCAGGGGCAGAAGATGTTATCAAATGCATGGATATTGCGCTACTCACAACAGCTGATTAAAACACTTTTGCAGGACTATCTATTGATAAATGAAAAATACCGTTAAGCACAAGATAAGTTATAGCGGAAAATGCCAAGATATGCCAAAATCAAGATCTTATTAGGACAACTTAAGTTGCTGTAATTATGAGCAAAAACAATCCAGCCACAAACAGACCTGACGGTCGACGACTGCGCAGTGATCGCAGCTGTCAACTCATACTTGAGTCAATGATAACGCTTATTCATGAGGGCAACCTACAGCCCACCGCTCAGCAGGTAGCTGACCACGCCAATGTGGGTATCCGTTCAGTATTTCGCCACTTTGAGGATATGGAAACCATCTTTAAAAATGTGGACAAACTGGTACGCAAACAGAGTTCCGATCTGTATGCAGAATACAGTTGCACGGGAAATCTGAGCCAACGCATTACTTTTGCCATAGAGCGGACTGTGAAAATTTATGAAACCTTCGGTAATATACTGCTATCTGGCCGCAGCAGATATTGGAATTCTCCCACCGTGCAGAAAAATTATGCTAATCACCAAAGTGGCATCTGCAAGAGTTTTCAGCAGCGACTGCCTGAAATGGATGATCTCTCCCCTGAAATACAGCAATCCATTTTTGCGGTTACCTCCTTTGAATTTTGGTATCAACTCCGCCACCACCAGCAACAGACCATTGAGCAGAGCAGTGCTATCATGGAAAATCTTGTTGTGGGTTTGATAAGCAGTACTTGAACTTATCAACATTCATATATGCCTGAATATCTATTAATTACAGGGACTGTAGTAATCCTTAACCTGTAAGGAATTACCATGTTTTCACACAGATCTGTCAGCAAACCCCTAGCTATTGTCACATTACTCTGGGCATCCACTACACTAGGTGTGGATCAAGCATCAATTAGCAATCCCGGTAATCAGTGGTTAAGTTATGGTAGAGATTACAGCGAACAGCGCTTTAGTCCTCTAGACCAGATCAATGCCGACAACATCGACCAATTGGATCTCGCATGGTCGTTCAAGTTTGATACCGCTCGCGGCATGGAGGCAACACCCCTAGTTCACAACGGTGTAATCTATATCAGTACCGGCTGGAGTCATGTCTATGCGCTAGATGCTAAAAGCGGCGAGCAGTTGTGGCACTACGATGCCAAAGTACCCAAGTCACACCTAGCCAAAGCTTGCTGTGGCCCAGTTAACCGCGGAGTCGCCATCTGGCAAGGTGACTCCAGTGGGTCATTGCAGGTATTTTTTGGCGCGCTGGATGGCCGACTGATTGCCCTAGATGCTGCAACCGGAAGTGAAAACTGGTCGGTACAAACCACACCCCTACAAAGCAACTACAGCATTACGGGTGCACCTCGTGTGGTCAAAGGACAGGTGATTATTGGCAATGGGGGTGCAGAGCTGGGCGTACGCGGCTTTATCACCGCTTATGACGTCAAAAATGGCGAGCAAAAATGGCGTTTTTACACCGTGCCTGGAGATCCGAGTCAGCCTCAGGAGCAACCTGCACTGGAGCGCGCACTTGAGACCTGGGGCGGTGATCAATGGTATCAACTGGGAGGCGGAGGCGGCACCGTATGGGATGCCATTGTCTATGACCCACAGCTGGACCTTCTCTATATTGGCACTGGCAATGGTTCGCCCTGGAATCGCGAACTCCGCAGTCCCGGCGGCGGCGACAATCTCTATCTAAGTTCCATCGTAGCGCTGAATCCCGACAACGGAGAGTATGTCTGGCACTACCAGACCACTCCGGCGGATAACTGGGACTACACTGCCACTCAACAGCTAGTTCTAGCCGATCTGACTATTGATGGCGAAATTCGCAAAGTTATTATGCAGGCGCCCAAAAACGGATTTTTCTATGTTCTAGATCGTCAATCCGGGGAATTGCTGTCCGCAGAGAAATTCGCCAAGGCCACTTGGGCCAGCCATGTGGATATGAACACTGGCCGTCCAGTTGAAACTAAATATGCTGACTATCAGAGCAATGGTGGCAGTTATATTTGGCCCGCACCTGTGGGTGCCCATAATTGGCACCCCATGTCGTTCAGTACCAGAACGGGGTTGATGTATATTCCCGTTCACAACTCCCCTTTCTATTATGCCGGACAACCATCGGTCAGTTACAAAATTGATCGGTGGAATGTTGGCATTGATCTCAATGAGGGCCGAGATCCCAAAAATTGGGTGGCAGCTAAGGCCGGTATGGATGTCTTGGCCTATGGAGAGCTCGTGGCTTGGGATCCAGTTAAGAAGCGACGAGCATGGTCAATCCGTCAAGAGATGCCATCCAATGGTGGCGTATTGAGCACAGCTGCCGACTTGGTGTTTCAAGGGAATTGGGACGGTACATTTGCTGCCTATGATGCCTACTCGGGTAAAAACCTCTGGCAATACAAATCAGATAGTGCGGTGATGGCAGGCCCTATCAGCTATATGATTGATGGCGAACAGTATATTGCGGTAGCTCAGGGCAGTGGCGGCGCGATCATGTTAGGTCATGGCGAAGAACTTAAGCGCAATAGAGTCAACCAAAATCGCTTGTTGGTGTTTAAACTGGGGAATTTTGGACTGCCCCCTCAAGTTGCGGATCAGAGTCTTGCCACAATTTTACCCCTCAGCCGCCCCATTAATAGTGATGCCACTGTTATTCAAAAAGGGGAAACCATCTACGGACGCAACTGTTCTTTCTGTCATGGCGCCAGTGCTAGAGGCAACCATATAGTTCCAGATCTTCGCTATATGAGCGAACAAACCCACAATGAGTTCACTGCTATCGTCCTCGGAGGCAGTCGCTCTCACAAGGGGATGATTGGATTTTACGAAACCCTCAATTTTGAAGACGTTGAAGCTATCCACGCCTATTTGGCTCACCAACAGCAACTGCTTCCGGAAAAGATTGAGATGAGCTTTTGGCAGAAAATTGAGTACTGGTTTTACTACTACATGACAAAAATAGCTGCTAAATATCCGGATTTGCTAAATGCCAGCAGAGATATGATGATGCAATAGTCATCAGCCTAGACCAATTGGGCCAAGTGCTCTTTTTGGAAAGGTTTTACACTAGTTAGCTGATTTTGTGCGACCATCTGTACCCAGTTCGGATTGGATATCAAAGCTCTGCCCACAGCGGCGAGATCAAACTCACCAGCTTCTATACGCTCTGCTAAGTCATCGATACTGGCGGGGGTTGCATCGCGAAATGCTCTCTCTCCGGGCAGCGGTAAAAACTCATCATTGAGCCCTACGCTGCCTACAGTAATGGTTGGCCTGCCAGTTATTTTGCGCACCCAACCAGCCAGATTAAGGTCACTACCGTCAAACTCTGGCTCCCAGAAACGCCGCTGTGAACAGTGGAAAATATCCACCCCAGCCTCGCATAAGGGGGTCAGGAATTCCTCCAGTTCGGCGGGGTTTTGTGCCAGACGGGCGCTGTAATCTTGCATCTTCCACTGCGACCAACGAAGAATCACCGGAAAATCTGGTCCTACAGCATCACGCACTGCAGTAATTATCTCAGCGGCAAAGCGGGATCGATTTTGTATAGAGCCCGCGTAGTGATCATCCCGCTGATTTGTCCCCTGCCAGAAAAACTGATCGATCAAATAACCATGGGCACCGTGCAACTCCACCGCATCAAAACCCAGATCACGGGCATCAGACGCGGCTTTGGCAAAGGCTGTTACCACATCATCTATATCCTGTTGGGTCATAATATGCCGATTGACTTTACCGGGCATTGCCATACCGGAGGGTCCATATCCCGGAACATCTCCCTCGGGTTGAGTGCCCGATTTTCGCACTGCCCCAACATGCCACAACTGGGGCGCAATTTTACCGCCCGCAGCATGCACCCTATCGACCACTTTTTTCCAGCCCGCTAAACGCTCTTCACCATGAAAGTACGGGACATTCTCATAACCACTGGCAGCAACATGATTGACACAGGTGCCCTCGGTGATAATTAAACCCACATCACTCTCTGCGCGCCGCTGGTAATATTCGACGACATTATCTCCGGGGACATTGCGCGGTGAAAAATTGCGCGTCATGGGCGCCATCACGATGCGATTTTTTAGGTCGAGCCCAGCCATTGAGAAAGGCGTTAGTAGCGGGTTGGGTTTAGTCATGATTTGATACCTTTTGAGCTCTTGAATTGAGGTGAGGCGGCGATAACTTCAGTCTCGTTAGTAGTGCAAGCTAAGGTTTATAGTAAACCCGCTTATAGACCAAAACAGGTGAGTATCTTTACATATTGTCACATTAAATGCCATAATATTTACCTGCATGCAGGTGCTAACGTCCTCAGCTAAGGGTTCCTAATAGATACACTCAGCATTATTTTTCAGCCTATCAGCTATTTGATCTGCAGCTCGAAATGATTCCAACTAATACAAATAAACAAATATCAATCTCAAAAAATAAATAGGAGCACATTATGAGTACAACCATTTTTGATCTGAGCGGTAAGATTGCGCTTGTCACTGGCGCCAGCCGCGGCATAGGTGAGGCCATCGCCAAACTTCTTGGGGAACAGGGTGCTCATGTTATTGTCTCCAGTCGAAAGCTGGAAGATTGCCAGGCGGTAGCAGATGCAATTATTGAAGCAGGCGGTAGTGCTGAAGCACTGGCCTGCCATGTGGGCAATATGGATGAGATTGAAAAATGTTTTGCACAGATCAAACAAATTCACGGCAAGCTAGATATTCTGGTCAATAACGCTGCCACCAACCCCTACTTTGGACATATTCTCGACACTGACTTAGGTGCCTATACCAAGACTGTAGATGTCAATGTCCGCGGTTACTTCTTCATGTCCGTGGAGGCTGGAAAATTAATGCGTGAGAATTGTGGCGGCGCTATTGTCAATACCGCTTCGGTCAATGCCCTGCAACCGGGCCCTATGCAGGGCATCTACTCAATTACCAAAGCCGCAGTGGTCAATATGACCAAAGCCTTTGCTAAAGAGTGTGGCGGACTCGGCATTAGAGTCAATGCCCTGCTTCCGGGTATGACCAAAACTAAATTTGCCGGCGCGCTATTTGAAAATGAAAATATGTACAAACAATTTGTTCAAAGTATCCCCATGGGACGCCACGCAGAACCCAGCGAGATGGCTGGTACCGTGTTGTATCTGGTCTCAGATGCCTCCAGTTACACCAATGGTGAGTGCATTGTTGTCGACGGAGGGGTTACTATTTAAGTGCGCTGAGGATCGGTCACAAATTGGCAAAAAACCCCCGCACTCAAGTGCGGGGGTTTTTTATTTGGTGGAGCTAAGCGGGATCGAACCGCTGACCTCAACACTGCCAGTGTTGCGCTCTCCCAGCTGAGCTATAGCCCCAAAATTGATGGCGCATAATAGGGATCAGCCTCTTTTAAGTCAAGCCTGTTAGCTCTAGATTTGCTCATTTAATTGCAACTGCAGGTAGGCCTTTTCCATTTTTTTAAGTTTCTTTTTACCCACGCCTCCCAGCAGCTCAAGCGCATAACGGATTCGCGCTCGGGACATCTCGGCGCCCAACAACGCCATGGAATCCATCACTGAGATCGAAGAGGAACTACCGGCAATGGCTATAAACAGCGGCGCTAAGAAGGGTTTGAGTTTGATGCCCATGCCATCGGCAACTTCCTTAAGCGCCGCAAAGATATTATCCCGCTGCCATTGCGGCAGCGCCTCTAATCGCCACAGGGAGAACTGCAATACTTCCAGCAGCTGATCCTGGTCCATACCAGCTGATAACAGATCCTCGGTGCTGATTGGCAACATGCCTGAAACCAGATAACTTGCCAATGGGGCGAGATCTGAGAGGGTTTCCATACGCTGTTTGGCAAAGGGCAAAAACGCCAAGAGCTTATCGCGGTTAAGCGCCCAGTCCTGAAGCCGATCGGCCAACTGTTCATCGCTGAGTTCTTCGCGGATCCACAGTCCGTTTAGCCAGCTGAGCTTTTCCACATCAAACACCGGCCCACCCAGGGATACGCGCTGAATATCAAATTCTGTCAGCATTTCCTGCAGGGTAAATTTTTCCCGCTCGTCGGGCATGGACCAACCCATCCTCGCCAAATAGTTAAGCATGGCTTCGGGCAGGAAGCCCATACGCTGATAGTAGAGGATGCTAGTTGGATTTTTGCGTTTAGATAATTTGCTCTTGTCGACATTGCGCAGCAGTGGCAAATGGCAAAATACCGGCGTCTTCCAGCCCAAGTACTGATAGAGCAAAATATGCTTGGGCGCCGAATTGATCCACTCCTCCCCGCGAATAACATGGCTAATCTCCATCAGATGATCATCAACCACATTGGCCAAATGGTAGGTGGGCATACCATCCGCTTTAAGCAGAATCTGCATATCAATCTGCGCCCAATCGATACTGATTTCACCACGCAACATATCATTAAATTTGCACTGCCCTTCTCTGGGCACATGCATCCTCACCACATGGGGCTGCTGTTGGGCAAGTCGCTGGGCAATTTCTTCCTCAGTGAGCTTCGCGCAGTGTCCGTCATAGCCCAGAGGTTGTTTCTGCTGTAACTGCGACGCACGCAACTCATCGAGACGCTCTGAGCTACAGAAACATCGGAAGGCATGGCCATTCTCGAGCAATTGCTCCGCGTATTTAGCATACAACTCCGATCGCTCACTCTGACGATAGGGACCTTTTTCTCCACCTTGATCCGGACCTTCATCCCAATCCAGCCCCAACCATTTAAGCGCATCGATAATATGCTGCTCAGACTCGGAGGTAGAGCGAGCCCTATCCGTGTCCTCTATGCGCAGTACAAACTGCCCTCCCTGACTGCGGGCAAAGGCCAGATTGAATAAGGCAACATACGCGGTGCCCACATGGGGATCGCCGGTGGGCGATGGTGCAATTCTTGTTCTTACGGTCATTTGATACCCAACTCTATTAAGCGCTGACTTTTTGGCCAGACAACTGTTAACCATTTACTGGCAAATTATACGGGCTCTTGTAATCGACTGTTACCTAAAACTGTAACTTTTAAATGTTAGAGCTGAAGCACTATAAAATGGCATAAAGAAAAGGGAGGAATTTTTGCGATTCACAAGGCGCTTATTGCAGTGCATAGTGGTGGCTATGGACAAAATAAGCAACGCAGTGAAGTGTGAAAATAACCGCTTTGATTGTGTCATTTTATAGTGCTTCAGCTCTTGGTTTTATCGCAGAGAAATAACAACCGCATGAGATGACAATAACCATCATGGTATGTCGGTTATTGAAATAAACCATAGGTAGAACGGGCGTAAGAATGCTAATCACCTATACTATGCATATATTGCATGATATAATATAGAAATATACTTATATTGCATAATGCTAGCTAAATGCATTACCAACCAAGTCAATCGGAGTGCGTTATGTCGCAACAAGAGCGAATATTTGTAGTTGTAAACCCTACTCTGGATCAACAGATAGCATTGGATAGAGCTATTATCAGCGCTAAACTTTTGACTCCAAATCCAATTATCCGTGTTTTTGTCGCCGTGGACAGCAATACTGTGGATTTGAGCGCTAACAATACAGCAATCTATCGCAATACTGATTGGTTTGAGCAGCAAATCCACCAGCCCCTAAAGGATGCCGGATTGGAATACAGTATTGAAATATCCTGGTCCGATAATTGGCAGAAGTCAATTATGGTTGCAGCCAAGCGATTTGCAGCGACTCGGATTATGATCCGTGCTGGAAAGCCCGCCAAAAGTCGTCGATTTATATTTGCCGAGTCGAAGTGGGCTCTGCTAAAAGAGGCAGACTGTCCGGTGCTACTGGTGCGAGACGGTGCTAAACCCCAGCGCAAAACCATCCTTGCGGCGGTCAACTTTCAAGCATCTAGGATTAATCAAGATATTCTCAATCGCAATATTATTGAACGCGGTAGAGATCTGGCCAAGAGTTATAACGCAGATTTTCATGTGGTGAATGGCTATATTGATTCAATGTTGTATCCAGATCGCGGGCGACTGATCAAACAGACCGGACTGGATGCTGAAAAGATCCATGTCACTCAGGGTTATACTGATGAAGTGATTGCCAGTGTTGCCAAGCAGATAGGCGCTGACCTTGTGGTTATTGGAACCCTGGGACAAACCGGTCTAACTAAAACCCGTCGCGGCAATACTGCTGAACGGGTGATCTCCGCTGTGGATGTTGATGTGGTGGTGGTTAATTCAATCAATTCATGATATATGGGGACACTGTGGCCGCCAAGCTGTTGGAGACTTAAATCTAAGCGGCTTGGCGACGCTACCAGACTGTTTATTCAAAAACCACCGTTTTGTGGTCGTGTACCAGAACGCGATCTTCGAGGTGATTGCGCAACGCCCGGGCCAAAACCAACTTCTCCACATCTTTACCTAGGCGAATAAGATCATCTTGACTGTGCCCATGGCCCACCCGAACCACATCTTGATCAATAATTGGCCCCTCATCGAGGTCCTCGGTGACATAGTGGCTGGTTGCTCCGACTAGCTTAACGCCGCGGTTGAAAGCTCTAGCATAGGGATTTGCACCCACAAAGGAGGGCAGAAAACTATGGTGAATGTTAATCATCCGGCCGCGATACTTAGCGCACATCTGTGGCGGGATAATCTGCATAAAACGCGCTAGAACAATGGTATCGGCGCGGTGCTCATCAATAATAGCTTCAACTTCTGCCATAGCCGATGATTTGTTGTGCTGATCAATCGGCACATATTTAAACGGAATATCATGCCACTCAACCATGGATCGCAGGTTTTCATGATTGGATATTACACAGGGGATCTCACAGAATAATTCCCCGCTGTGCCAGCGGTAGAGCAGATCGGCGAGACAGTGGGATGCACTGCTGGCCAACAGCACAACTCTCTGGGGCTGCATAGAATCATGGATTGTCCAACGCATCGAATAGTTTTCGGCAAGCGTGGCAAACTTGGCGCTAAACTCATCGAGATTTAAAGAAAGTGAACTGGCCTTGATTTCATTGCGCATAAAGAACCAACCACTTTCAGAGTCGGCGTGATAGTTAGACTCTAACAACCAGCCACCATGATCGGCAATAAACTGACTGACTGCAGCCACTATACCCACCCTGTCGGGACAGTGGATAACAAGTCTATAGGTATGATTTTCAACTGCACTCATTCAATCTGCCTCTGTTGGTGTTAACAAAAATCCCAAACAGCAATTTTTAAGCCTAGAAACCTAGCATTCACTGGGACTATCACAACAATCAGTTTTATCGGTAGCACATCGTATCACTGTGCTTTCCCATAATAACGCACTAGGCCTCAAATTCTGCACTTTTCGGTGCATTGCGTTATTAATAAAAGGGATGAGCTATGCTAGAAGATGTATTCGCCTGAGGAATCACCATTTTTAGTTGTAACAGAACCAACTCCACAACTCGCTTTTGAAAAATGGTGGGCCGTCCGCGACTCGAACGCGGGACCAATTGGTTAAAAGCCAACTGCTCTACCAACTGAGCTAACGGCCCTCAAAGAAGGTGGGTATCATACTCACCGCAAGGATAAATTCAAGCACTATTTTTGTATCTGGTAGGGTCTTTGATGCCTGCCTCGGCAAATCCCTGTCTGCGCAATCTGCAGCTATCACAGAGACCGCAGGCAGCACCCTCATCAGTGGCCTGATAACAGGAAACTGTATAGCTGTAATCCACATTATGAGCCATACCAGTTTGGATAATTTGCGCCTTTGTCATATCAATTAGCGGCGTGTGAATAACCATTCTATTACCCTCCACACCTGCTTTGGTAGCCAGGTTCGCCATGCGCTCATAGGCGCTGATATAGTCTGGACGACAGTCTGGATAACCGGAGTAGTCCACGGCATTAACGCCAACAAAGATATCGCTAGACCCGAGAACTTCTGCCCAACCCAAGGCTATGGATAGAAAAACGGTGTTACGTGCCGGCACATAGGTGATGGGGATTCCCGATGTCTCCGATTCTGGAACCTCCAGCGCGGTATCAGTGATTGCAGAACCACCGATAGCGCCAAGATCTAGCTTAACTACTTTATGGGCTTTGACCGCCATACTTTCTGATACCCATTGGGCTGCCGCCAATTCCGACCGATGACGCTGACCGTAGTCAAAACTCAGGGTGTAACATTCGAAGCCCTGCTTTATTGCCATGGCTAGCACCGTAGTGGAATCCAGACCGCCAGAGACCAGTATCACCGCTTTTTTACGCATAGTGATCTCCTAGTGACCCGGCTGATCGCCCCAGATAGTTTTATGCATCTGCAACTGCATCCGCACATTGAGGCCATCCTCTAAAATCCATTCGGCCAGTTGTCGTGGACACTGCTGCCCCTGACTGGGAGAAAAGAGAATTTCGCAGGCTTTATCCCTAAGGCTCAGTTCATCAATCTTCATACAGCTCCAATCGAAGTCGGTGCGATCACAGATCACAAATTTGACTTCATCTCGGGATGTCAGGTGTTGAACATTGCTGTAGAGATTTCGGCCGACTTCAGCGGAGGCCGGAGTTTTGAAATCAATAACTTTAACCACTCGCGGATCAACCTGCTCGACACTGATAGCACCACTGGTCTCTAAAGATACCCGAAAACCCATATCACAGAGTCGTCTCAGCAAGTCGATACACTGGGGCTGTGCCAGTGGCTCACCCCCAGTAACAGTGATATAGCGGGTTTGATAGCGGGAAACTTCATCCAATATCTCAGCAAATGACATTTTTTCCCCGCCTTCAAAGGCATAGGCAGTATCACAGTATGCACAGCGAAGTGGACAGCCGGTAAGTCTTATAAACACGGTTGGTATACCGCTGGTGGTGCTTTCACCTTGCAGCGAGTAAAAAATTTCCGTAATGCGTAGAGAATCGGAGTTCATGGTGTATTGAGAATGAGCGCTGAGGTACTAGAGATCGTTGGTGTCCAGATAGGCTCTGGCCTTGGCCGCAGCACCTCCCTCACCAGCTGCAGCATCTTGCAAGAGTTGTGTGGCCAGGTCGATCTGGCCCAGTTTATGGTAGAGTTTACCCAATTTAAACTGCGCATCCATGGCTTTACTGTGATCGGCATAGTTGTCGACAACGATGCGAAAAGATTGAAGGGCGAGCTCAGTCTCATCGCGCAGATCATAGATTTCACCCAGCCAATAGTAGGCATTTGCCACAAAGGGACTATCTGGATATTTCTCAACATGCTGGCTAAATCCTTCAATAGCGCCTTCGAGGTCCCTATTTTTTAACAACAGTCCTGATGCCCGATCATAGTCGGCTCTAACAACCGCCGCATCTGCTGTGGACTCAGGACCCTCAACAGGCAGTATACCGGCATCATCAACGCCAGGGTTTTGATCACCACTGTCCTCAGCGGTGTTTTCAACTAGGGCTGTCAGTCGACGGTCAATATCTAGGTAGTCATCCATCTGTCGCTGTTTGATTTGCTGCAGCTCGTAGTTGATTTCCTCGAGGGTACCGCGCAGAGTCCTGACTTCTTCTTGCAATACCTGCATCTGATAATATTGATTACTTCGCTGCAACATTTCGGCCCGGTCGCTATCCTTGACCTCAGCTTTCTGGCTTTGATTTAAATCAACTACCGGGGATGATGTTTGCGCGCTGGCGTGCAATCCAGCAAACCAAAGAAAAATCAGTATCCATTGATTCAATTTCATAACTTATCCACTTAGTCTGATATCAGAATCAAGTAACGGGCTGAGGTTGAGCCCCCAGCCCCGACAATTACCCGAGAGGCGATAGCTACTTGAGTTCGACTCGGCGATTCGATGCCCAAGACGCCTCATTGCTGCCATAGGCAGCGGGACGCTCTTCACCGTAGCTAATCACTTCAATTCTATTGGCTGAGATACCCTGAAAGACTAAAAACTCTTTCACCGCTAGCGCTCGACGCTCACCCAGTGCCATATTGTACTCTCGAGTACCGCGCTCATCAGCGTGGCCTTCGAGTCGAATAGAGCGACTATTAGCCTTCAATACCAGTGCGTGCTCCAGCAGGGCGTTGCGCGACTCAGCTTGCAACAGTGCCTTATCGAAGTCGAAATAGAATATTGTGCTGGCATCAGTCGTCAGTTCAACCACTTCAGTGTCAACTGTCTCCTGCTCTACTTCGGTAGCACTGACCTCCACCGCTTGAACTGCGGTATCCACAACATCCACCTGAACTTCTTCAACAGGCACTGAACTGCAACCAACCAAAACCGACATACCTAAGATCAGTAATGTTGCGCGTAAATTAAAATGAGCCATCATCGTCTTTTCCTCTCATGTTGAATTGACTTGCTAGTGAGATTACTCGGCTACCTAGCTAAACTGTTATGCAAAAAGATGGTTTAAGATTGATACCTTAAACCGTTATTAAAGGACTGGTATTAACTGCGGTCAAGCACATTTTTTGCACTTACATCTTTTGTCTTAACCTGCATCAACTAAGACGAGTTAACACTAGCGCAAAAAGGGTGACCAGGCCGGTTCTCGAACATCGCCCTGCCTGGCTGGAAGTATATACCTAATCCCCGCGTCGAGGGAAACTGCAGCGAGAACTCCCCTATCACCGTCCCTGGTTGCATACATTAACATAGCACCATTTGGGGCAACAGAGGGAGATTCGTCTAATGTTGTCTCTGTCAGTTCATTTAGGCGGCGTGTTTTTAAGTCGAACGAGGCAATATGAAACACATCTGACTGTCGATGCACCAATGCCATCGTCCTGCCATCGGGGGCCAGACTGGGTCGAGCATTGTAATTTCCCTGAAAAGTTAGGCGCCGTACCGACTTATCAGCAATGTTAATTTTATAGATTTGCGGGCTGCCACCGCGATCTGAGGTGAACAGTATATGCCTGCCATCTGGCATCCAAGTGGGCTCGGTATCTATGGCAAAATGCCTGGTTAGACGGGTAAATTTGGACTTTTCCAAATCCAGCAAATACAACTCCGGATTGCCATCTTTGGATAGCACCAATGCCATTTTAGTGCCATCGGGAGACCAGGATGGCGCGCCATTGAGTCCTTCGAAGTCCGTTAACTGTTGACGCTCAGCTGTGGCTAAATTCTGGCGGAATATTGCTGGCCGACCGGTCTCAAAGGAGACATAGGCGAGTTCCCTGCCATCCGGAGACCAGGCTGGAGACATAATTGGCTCAGAGGATTCCAGCATCAGCCTCTCTCTGGCACCGTCGGCATCGGCCACCTGCAATCTATAGGTGGATTTATCGCCTTCTCGCACTGCGCTAACGTAGGCAAGGCGGGTTGAGAAGGCACCGGGGATCCCAGTGATCGCCTGATAGACTTTGTCGCTGACCCTGTGAGCGAGGCCTCGTAAATCGCTGATTCCTCCCCGTGCACGGCTTCTGAATTCCACTTTCTGAGCGGTGATGTTGATCAGACTAAACGCCAACTCATAGCGATCGTTCGACAGCAGCTCGAGGGAACCTACAACAAGATACTCAGCCCCGAGGATACGCCAATCGCGATAGTAGATCTCCTCAATTGTTGATGGAAAGGCCAACATATCCGTTCGCGGTATAGTCTTAAACAATCCACTGCGCCGCAGATCGGCCTCGACGATACTACCAATATCCTCTGGCAGAGCGCCCCTAGCACTGTTGATAGGTGCCACCGCCAATACCGTGGGCTGGTCATTGCCCTGCGTGACCTTTATTACCAACTCTGCCCAGACATTGGTGGATAGCATCAGGCAAAAAAACCCTAGACAAAATATCTGCTGTACCTTCAAGCTTTTCTCTCTGTAGTTTTTTGAACTTTTCTCAACTTTTCTCAACTTTTTTAACCTTGCACTATGGTTAAAGTCTTAGATCCTCGGGACTAAAAACAACCACTAACCTACGAAAATACTTTTCAAAAATTTGTGCTGGCATATTTTGCAGTTCTGTAAACTGATCTACTCTAAAAGCTGCCTGCTCGGCAGCGCGATCAAAGGCCAAGTCGCCGCTGGATTTCACAATAGCCACACCTGCTATTCGACCGGTTGGAACCAGACTTAGTTCAACCACCACCTCCATCCCCAGCCGCGCACTGGGTGGACGACTCCAATTTTCTGAGAGTTGCTGCTGAATAAGCTGCATATAACTATTGGCAACCTTCTGCTCCTCTTGCACCTTTAAAGCTGCCTGCTCGCGTTGCAGCATTTCAGTGAACTCAGCCTGCTTAGCAGCCTGCTGCTCGGCCTGTTTTTTGCGCTGCAGTTCGGCTTGCCGCTCTCTCTGCGCCTGTGCCAGTGCCTGTGCTTT
Source organism: Porticoccaceae bacterium (assembly GCA_049612225.1). Lineage (GTDB taxonomy): Bacteria > Pseudomonadota > Gammaproteobacteria > Pseudomonadales > Porticoccaceae > HTCC2207. Next base: position 182,761 of record JBMZBJ010000001.1, read on the forward strand.
AGCCTCGGCAGCTCGGCGTTCAGCCTCTAACTGCTTTTTCTTGGCAGGGGCCTGCTGTTGCTGCACTGGCTGCTTGGGTGTAGCGCGTACCACTGGTGCAATCTTTTTTGGCTCGGGCCTTTGAGTTGCGGCGAGCTGAACAAGTTCCGCTTGAATATACTGGGGCTGTATAACAATTTGACGAGTATCCGGCTCCCAGCTTATCACCAGAGCAAAGATAACCAGCCCATGGATCACCAGGCTTGATAAGATGGCTATAAGATAACTGGTCATCAATCTCAAACTGCTACTTTGGCGGCTCGGTAACCAATCCCACCGCAGGGGCCCCGGCGAGTTGTAGTTCACTCATCAAATCTACCACCACACCATAATCAACCTCGGTATCACCCCATACTAAAATAGGTGTTTCCGGGCTCTGGCGCAGCACCTTGGCGACTCGGTCTTTAATATTCTCTAGTGCCTGAGCTTTATTCTCCCCTTTGATATCTATCCAGTAACTGCCATCTGCTTTGACAGAGACAATCAGCGGCTCATGTTGCTTCTTGTCCAACGGTGCCGAATTGGCATCTGGCAGTTCAACTTTAACCCCCTGTAACAGCAGCGGGGCAGTGACCATAAAAACCACCAATAGCACTAGGGTCACATCAATGTAGGGCACAACATTGATCTCGGCAACTAGTTTGCGCTTGGCTCGCCTGCCCTTGAAACCTAACATTATTTAAGCTCCCTCAACGGGCATGGACCTGACGATGCAAGATACTGGAGAATTCTTCAGCAAAGGTTTCGTAGCTGGCGCTGATAACCTCCACTTTAGCCGCGTAGCGATTGTAGGCCAAGACCGCAGGGATGGCGGCAAACAACCCCATAGCGGTGGCGATCAGTGCCTCGGAAATACCCGGCGCCACGGTCGCCAAAGTAGCTTGCTGCACCATAGCCAAACCGCGGAAGGCATTCATAATCCCCCATACAGTTCCAAATAAGCCAATATAGGGACTGACTGAAGCGACACTGGCCAAAAATGGCAAATTGGCACTGAGTTTCTCTTCCTCTCTGGATAGTGCTATGCGCATGGCCCGGTCCGTGCCGGCCATCACTGCATCGGGATTGGCTTTTTCACTCTGTATTAGGCGCCGGAACTCCTGAAATCCCGCGCGGAATACATTTTCGACACCATCACCCATGCCGTCCTTACGAACCAATTCCGTCAGCTCTTGATAGAGGTTATTCAGGTCGATGCCCGACCAGAATGTATCTTCGAAATTTCTAAAATCATCCTCGGCATTGCGCAGATAGAGGCCTCTCTGCACAATCATAATCCAAGATATAACCGAAGCCAGCAGAAGGATCGCCATGACCAACTGCACCAGCAGGCTGGCATTTAATATAAGGGAAAGAATCGAGAGATTTTGTTCAACCACAGTATTGGCTCCAAGTTTTAACAGAGGTAGTTTCTCAAGGCATTGCGGATTGACTCGGGCATGGCTATAGGGCGCTTGCTATCCACGCTGACACAGGCAACCTTTACGCCACCCTCAACTAGAAGCTCAGCGCCGCGGTAGACTTGCTGTTGCATCTCAAAGCTCACCCTGGAAACTTTGGTCAATATCGCAGTCACCGCAATCAAGTCATCTAGCACCGCCGGCTGGTGATATAGCATATCGACCTGACGCACCACAAATTGAAGATCGCCAAAAAGTGCTGGCTTATCAAAACCCAGGGTTCGCAGCAGCTCAGTGCGCGCGCGCTCCATATACTTGAGATAGTTAGCGTAGAAGACAATGCCGCCGGCATCGGTATCCTCAACATAGACCCTGATGCTGTAGCTGAAGGGCTTTGAGCCATCAACCATCGAGTGCATCCAACTGTGCCTGCACAGACTTGGGGCTCTTGAGTCCGAAGTGCTCATAGGCCATGCGCGTGGCCATGCGCCCCCTCGAGGTGCGCATCAAAAAACCCTGCTGTATCAAATAGGGTTCGATAACATCTTCGATGGTGCCGCGCTCCTCGCTCAATGCGGCTGCCAGACTGTCCACCCCGGTGGGGCCGCCCTCGAATTTTTCCATCAGCGTCAACAGCAAGCGTCGATCCAAGTGATCAAAACCACTTTTGTCGACACTGAGCATATTGAGGGCCGCATCGGCTATCTCGGCAGTAATCTGACCATCGCCTTTGACCTCAGCAAAATCACGCACGCGGCGCAATAAGCGGTTAGCGATACGCGGTGTTCCGCGTGAGCGACAGGCTATTTCCCTGGCGCCCTCTGCCTTCACCGGAACTTTGAGGATACTTCCGGCGCGCTGAACAATACTAGTCAGCTCGTCCACAGAGTAGAATTCTAGACGCTGTACAATACCAAAGCGATCGCGTAGCGGTGAGGTCAGTAAACCGGCTCTAGTGGTTGCACCCACTAGGGTAAACGGCGGCAAATCCAGTTTGATAGAGCGCGCTGCCGGCCCCTCTCCTATGACAATATCCAACTGATAGTCCTCCAGTGCGGGGTAGAGAATTTCCTCTACTACTGGACTCAGTCGATGAATTTCATCAATAAATAAGACATCACCGGCCTCGAGATTAGTCAAAAGCGCCGCCAGGTCTCCAGCCTTTTCCAGCACCGGTCCCGAGGTGGTTTTGAGATCCACTTCCATCTCATTGGCAATAATATGAGCCAGCGTTGTCTTGCCCAACCCTGGGGGACCAAATACTAGACAGTGATCTAGGGGTTCGCCCCGTTTGCGAGCAGCCTGAATAAAAATTTCAAGCTGTTCCTTGACTACCGGCTGACCCACATAATCAACCAGCGACAGCGGGCGCAGGGCGCGGTCAATGCGCTCCTCACCGGGGGTACTGTCTGCTGCAATTAGACGATCTGGCTCTATCATCGGCACTATCTCGGTCACGCCTCTACTCTTGCTGCTAAGGATACATTGATGAAAGGAAATTTACACTAAAGGTCTGACTAAAGACTCATAGCGCCGCTTTTAGGGCAGCGCGAATCAACTGCTCAGCCGTGGTTAAGTTATCACCAGCTACCCGATTGACCATTTTTGCGGCATCTTGAGGCCTGTAACCCAGCGCAGTGAGAGCACTCTCGGCTTCGGCATTGATATCTTTGCTTGCAGTTGGCAGATTCTCCTCAGTGCCCTCCGCCATATTATCGAGCTTGTCGCGCATCTCGATCAGCAATCTCTCTGCAGTTTTCTTGCCCACGCCAGGTACCTTGACCAAGGCGGCGAGATCATCACTGCGCACACAGCGGACAAACTGATCAGTCGACATTCCGGAGAGTATAGCCAGCGCCATTTTCGGCCCTACGCCATTGACCTTGATTAAATGCCTAAATAGCGCCCGCTCTTCTAACTGGCTAAAACCATAGAGTTGCTGGGCATCCTCGCGTACCACAAAGTGGGTATGGAGGGTTATTGTCTCGCCAACTTCAGGGATATCAAAAAAGGTATTTAGCGGCAGCAGCAGCTCATAGCCCACACCGTTGACATCCAGCAATAAGTCAGGTGCCTGCTTGTCAAGCACTATGCCTTTTAGTCTACCAATCATAAAAATCTCTCAATCCAGCAAGTTTCCCATTTTTTTACCTGTGCCGTCCGCGGGCATAATTGCTCAATCCGTGATTTGCCAACAGTTTCTCAGTACGCATACTATGGCCATGACAAATGGCGACTGCAAGGGCATCTGCAGCGTCCTCAGCTGGCGCTTCAGCAAGCTTTAACAGTGATGTCACCATCATTTGCACCTGTTTTTTATCGGCGGCACCCGTACCTACCACCGCCTGTTTGACGCTGCGGGCAGAGTATTCTGAAAGCGGCAGTTGCGCATTGACACCGGCGACTATGGCCGCACCTCTGGCCTGTCCCAGTTTGAGTGCTGCCTTGGGATCGCGGGCAAAAAATACATCTTCCACAGCCATGGTCTCGGGTTGGTATTGATCCAATAGTTGACTAATTCCATCGAAAATTAGCTTTAGTCGGCTCGGCAGCCCTCCCTCCGGCAGCCGAATAATCCCGCTTGAGACATAGCTGATATTTGACCCGGTGATATCAATAATGCCGTAGCCAGTGCGCCGTGATCCCGGATCTATACCAATAATTCTGGTCATTTGAAGTCTTATTGTTGTCGAGATAACCAGTGTTGCAATCTCAGGCAGGTGAGTCAACTACAAAAAAGCCCTCTGATTTACCTAGAGGGCTTTATTTGGGAGGCATCAAAAGACAGGTTAGTCCTCTGACTTGGCCTTAGCCTTTGGCGCTGCTTTAGCCTTGGCCTTGGGAGCCGCCTTAGCTTTGGCCTTGGGCGCCGCCTTGGCTTTGGCCTTGGGCGCCGCCTTGGCTTTGGCCTTGGGCGCCGCCTTGGCTTTGGCCTTTGGAGCCGCTTTGGCTTTTGCCTTTGGAGCCGCCTTGGCTTTAGCCTTTGGCGCTGCTTTGGCTTTTGGTGTCTCTTCCACTGCTGGGGCTTCTTCCGCCGCTGGAGCCTCTTCCGCCGCTGGAGCCTCTTCCGCCGCTGGAGCATCTTCCGCCGCTGGAGCCTCTTCCGCTACTGGAGCTTCTTCCGCCGCTGGAGCCTCTTCCGCAGCTGGGGCTTCTTCCGCAGCTGGAGCCTCTTCCGCAGCTGGGGCTTCTTCCACCGCTGGAGCCTCTTCCGCAGCTGGGGCTTCTTCCACCGCTGGGGCTTCTTCTGCCGCTGGGGCTTCTTCCACCGCTGGAGCCTCTTCCGTTACTGGGGTCTCCTCTGGGGCTGGTGGTACAAATGCTTTAATTAATCCCTCTGCCAAAAGAATTTTGACTTTTTCTTCAGCGTTAACCCATTTTTTATCGGCATCCTTAACCGCATAGCGACCGGAGCTCTTTTGATAGATAACAAACTCTTTAGTTCTTTTAATAACTTTCATCGGTTTTTCCTCGCTGTGATTACTCGTTTAATAGCTGGGATGGACTAATTTAACTGTTCCATCACCTCATTGGAAATCTCTGCATTAGTATAGACATTCTGCACATCATCCAAATCTTCAAGGCTGTCGATCATTGCCAGTAATTTTTCAGCACCCTCCCTGTCCAGAGGCACATTGATATCGGCGACCATAGTCACCTCGGCATGGCTGGGCTCAAGACCAGCGGCGATCAACCCATCCTTAACTGCCAGATAGTCCTCAAAAACAGTGGTCACTTCAATTGACCCATCGTCCTGAGAGACTACGTCTTCAGCACCGGATTCCAGTGCCACTTCCATCAGCTGTTCTTCATCGACGCCGGGAGCATAGCTTATCTGCCCAATGCGGTTAAAGAGGTAGGCAACTGAGCCATCAGTGCCCAGATTGCCCCCGCGTTTTGAAAATATATGGCGAACTTCACCAACCGTTCTATTGCGATTGTCAGTCATGCACTCAACCAAAATAGCGACACCGCCCGGCGCATAGCCCTCATAAGTGATCTCATCGTAATTTTCACCCTCGCCGGCACCAGCGCCTCGGGCAATTGCCTTGTCGATGGTATCGCGCTTCATATTGGCCCCTAAGGCCTTGTCCACTCCAGCGCGCAAGCGTGGATTATCATCGGGGTTGGGCCCGCCAGCTTTAGCGGCGACCACCAGTTCACGAATTAGTTTGGTAAAGATCTTACCTCGCTTGGCATCCTGAGCGGCCTTGCGATGCTTGATATTCGCCCATTTACTGTGACCTGCCATAAAAATTCTCCAATATCAGGACTGGCCCTGCTGATTATCCCTCTTGCGCAGTCGGATATTCAACTCCTGCAGCTGCGATCCATCTACCGCTCCCGGCGCATCGGTCATCAAACAGGCCGCCGACTGCGTTTTTGGGAAGGCAATCACATCGCGAATTGAGTCAGTACCCAACATCAGCATCATCAAGCGATCGAGACCAAAGGCCAGACCCCCATGAGGTGGCGCACCATATTTTAGGGCATCGAGGAGAAAGCCAAACTTTTCCTGCTGCTGCTGTTTATCAATACCCAATACCTCAAATACAGCCGCCTGCATAGATTGATCGTGAATACGAATCGATCCACCACCCAATTCCACGCCATTTAACACCATATCATAAGCTCTGGACAGCGCTGCGGCGGGATCAGCGCGCAGGGCGTCAGCATCGCAGGAGGGCGCGGTAAAGGGATGATGCAGTGGCGTCAATGCGCCGCTATCGGTGGTCTCAAACATTGGAAAGTCCACCACCCACAGCGGTGCCCAATCACAGGTATAGAGTGCCAGATCGGCACCGATTTTACAGCGCAGCGCCCCGAGCGCCTCGGAGACAATGGCCGCTTTGTCAGCACCGAAGAAAATAATATCGCCATTTTCAGCTTCCAGTCGCTGCATAATATCCATGGTGACCTGATCGCCGAGGAATTTGATAATCGGTGACTGCAAACCCTCAATACCCGCTTCGAGATCATTGACCTTGATCCACGCCAGACCCTTGGCGCCGTAGATACCGACAAACTTGGTGTAGTCGTCAATCTGTTTGCGGGAAATTTCGGCACCCCCCGGCACTCGCAGGGCGGCAACCCGACAACTGGGATCATTGGCGGGGCCAGCAAACACCTTGAATTCGATAGCTTTGAGCAGATCTTTTATTTCAACTAGCTCCAGCGGGATGCGCAGATCGGGCTTGTCTGAGCCAAAGCGCGCCATGGCTTCGGCATAGGTCATACGGGGAAATTGCTCTAGCTGAACATTTTTATGCTCGGCAAAGATCTGCCGGATCATCTCTTCAGTGATCGACATAATCTCGGTCTCATCGATAAATGAGGCCTCGATATCAATCTGGGTAAACTCTGGCTGCCGATCCGCTCGAAGATCCTCATCGCGAAAACACTTGGCTATTTGGTAGTAGCGGTCAAAGCCCGACACCATCAGCAACTGCTTGAACAGCTGGGGCGATTGGGGCATGGCAAAAAACTGCCCGGGGTGAGTGCGCGACGGAATCAGGTAGTCGCGAGCGCCCTCAGGGGTAGCTCGGGTCATGATCGGTGTCTCTATATCGAGAAAGCCCTGCTCGACTAAATAGTTGCGCACCGATGAAGTAATCGCCGAGCGGAAACGCAGACTCTGTTGCATATCCGGCCGCCGCAGATCCATATAGCGGTGTTTGAGACGCACATCTTCACCCACGCTGACATGTTCATCCAGTTGGAATGGCGGCGTGGCTGCAGTATTTAGGATTTCCAGCTGGGTGCCGTAGACTTCGATCTCACCAGTGGCCATATTGGGATTGACTGTAGCCTGACTGCGAGCCCGGACTCTGCCAGTCACTTGCAGCACATATTCGGACCGCACCTTATCGGCAAGTTGAAAAAAATCGCCGGCATCCGGATCAAAGACCACCTGGACAATGCCCTCGCGATCTCGCAGATCGACAAAGATAACGCCACCATGATCGCGGCGGCGGTCGACCCAGCCACAGAGAGTAATCTGTTGATCGAGATGAGCACTGGTGACCAGCCCACAGTAATTTGTTCGTTGCATAGTAAATCTAATCCTTGTTAGCGGTGGCGGCTTTAGCCGACTCGGTGCTTTTTGCTGCGGAACCTGGCTTCGTCCCCTTGGATTCTGCAGCGATATTTTTCTGTTTTGACCCCTTGAAGTCGGTCTCATACCAACCGCTGCCACTCAACCTAAAACCCGCTGCTGAAACCTTTTTCTTTAAACTTGGCTGCTGGCAAGCAGGGCAGTCGATCAGGGGTTGATCACTCATCTTTTGCAGTGCTTCGAGCTGGTGACCGCAGGACTGACAACTGTATTCGTAAATGGGCATAAAACCGTTTTCTCGCACTTTTAAACTGCCGTAAATCGGCAAAAGTCGGGCATTATACATCAGCTGTTGTGTCTGGCGAGCACTCTACATAGCAGTTTTAGCACATCAAAAAACTCAATCCGCCGAGTATCTTAAGCCACAACTTCGCAGCTGTTGACGCAGTGCATCGCGGCGCTCATCAAAAATATGCGGATCATAGGATTTGCAGGCGGAAACACCCCAGATAGGGCCCGGCCAAGCACAGTCCGATTTGAAACGCGCTACATGGTGCATATGCAGCTGCGGCACCAGATTGCCCAGCGTGGCGATATTCAATTTATCGGGGGCAAAAAGCGCCGTGATTGCCTCTGAAAGCTGGCAGGACTCCAGCAACAGTTGCTGCCGATCAGCGTTATTCAATTGGTAGATTTCCTTAATGTCCTGTCTCTGTGGCACCAGAATAAGCCAGGGGTAATTGGCATCGCGGCTCAACAGCACCAAGCTGAGATCGAATTCTCCAAGGATCAGACAGTCGCGCGCTAGGGTTTCATGTAGCTTGAACATTTTGTGTTTGGATCTCCCTTTGGTCTGTACCATAACGGCTCAGCACCGTAAAATAAGCAGTCAAATGACTAAATGAGACCTTTGCACGAATAGGGATTTTGTTATCAGACAAGGTAAAATCACACGGAATGCCCAAAACATTCGCTTCGCTCATGGGGCAGACTCAGAGGGAGTTTATAGGTCATAAATAACCCATTCGGGTCACAAGTGACCGATTGAGTGCGATTTTAACGCTGTATGGGGACAAAAGATCGTTTGTGCGTAGGTCTCTAAATATGAATCCCTCGCTGGGAGTCTGAATTAACAGAAGTGTAAAATAAACTATGCGTGCTAGCCACTACCTAATTACCACCAAAAAAGATTCTCCTGCCGATGCCGAGGTTGTCAGCCATCAACTGTTGTTGCGTGCCGGCATGATCCGCAAACTGGCCTCCGGTCTGTACTCCTGGCTCCCCCTGGGGCTACGGGTATTTCGCAAAGTTGAGGCGATTGTGCGCGAGGAGATGGATCGGTCGGGCGCACTTGAGCTGTCGATGCCTGTGGTGCAACCCGCCGATCTGTGGCTGGAATCCCAGCGCTGGGGACAGTTTGGTCCTGAGCTGTTGCGCATTAAAGACCGCCATGATCGTGAATTTTGTCTGGGACCCACCCACGAGGAAGTGATCACCGATATAGTGCGCAATGAAATTAGCAGCTACAAGCAATTGCCGCGCAACTTCTACCAGATTCAGACTAAGTTTCGCGACGAGAGACGGCCGCGATTTGGCATTATGCGCACCCGTGAATTCTGTATGAAAGATGCCTACTCGTTTCACAACAGCGCCCAGTCACTGCAGGACACCTATGATCTGATGTATCAGACCTACAGCCGCATCTTTACCCGCACTGGTCTAGATTTTCGCGCTGTACTGGCAGATACCGGCAGTATCGGTGGCAGCCATTCCCACGAGTTCCATGTGCTGGCAGATTCTGGCGAGGATGCCATTGTATTCTCCAGCCACAGCGACTACGCCGCCAATATAGAGAAGGCCGAGGCCCTGCCCTCCAGTGATCAGCGAGGAGTACCGAGCAGAGCGATGAGCGAGGTCGCCACACCCAATGCCCAGAGCATTGAGGCGGTGTGTGAATTACTGGATATTGATGTCAAATCCACAGTCAAAACACTGATCGTCAACGCCGAAGATGACGAGGGTAATAACCAGCTTCACGCGCTAGTACTGCGGGGTGATCATCAACTCAATGAAATCAAGGCTCAGCAGGTACTGGGACTGGATACCGAACTGCGTTTTGCCAGTGAACAGCAAATTAACGATCAACTGGACTGTCCGATTGGCTCAATCGGCCCGGTGGGTCTCAATATCCCGATCACTGTCGATCACAGTGCCGCGGTGCTGACCGATTTCTGCTGTGGCGCCAACCGCCATGGCTTCCACCTGCTGGATGTCAACTGGGAGAGAGACTGCCCAATCCCCCGAGTGGCCGATCTGCGCAATGTGGTAGCTGGCGACCCAAGCCCCGACGGCCAGGGCGTACTGGAGATCAAGCGCGGTATCGAAGTCGGGCATATCTTTCAGCTGGGGACCAAATACAGCGAGGCGATGAACGCCACCGCGCTGGATGAGAATGGCCGGGAACAGCCTATGAGCATGGGCTGCTATGGGATCGGCGTGAGCCGTGTGGTGGCCGCCGCTATTGAGCAGAATCACGATGAGAACGGTATCATCTGGCCGGATGCCATCGCCCCCTTCCAAATCGCCTTAGTACCCATTAATTTGCACAAATCCGAGGCGGTCCGAACCCGCTGCGAACAACTCTATTCTGAGTTGACTGGCGCCGGTTATGAGGTGCTGTTTATGGATGTAGAAAAAGCCCGACTCGGTACTATGCTGGCGGATGTTGAGCTGATTGGGATCCCCCATCGCATTGTGATCGGCGATCGCGGCTTAGCCGAGGGCGTGGTGGAATACCGCCATCGGCGTGACTCTGAGAATCAAACCGTTGAGCTGGAGGCGCTGGAAGCGTTTATCGGCGAAGCGGTTGGATCCAAAACTAACGAGCACTGAGTTTATGGGGCTCTTACTCAACTGCGATCTGGGGGAGAGCTTCGGCGCCTGGAGCCAAGGTGTTGACCATCTTGTTATGCCCTATATAGATCAGGCCAGTATCGCCTGTGGCTTCCATGCCGGTGATCCACAGGTAATCAAGCAAACTCTGGCACTGGCTGCAGAGCATGGGGTTGCCGTAGGCGCCCATCCCAGCTACCCGGATCTGGCTGGTTTTGGCCGCCGCTCAATGAAACTACCTGCCAGTGAACTGATTGCGATCCTGCAGTACCAAATTGCCGCCCTAGCCGGCATGGCAGAGAATATCGGCCTCAGCCTCAGTTATGTCAAACCCCACGGAGCGCTGTATAACGATATGATGGTCAACGGCCAACTGCGCAGTGCGGTGATGCAGGCAATTGCCGAGTGCCACCAGCCCCTAGCCTTTATGTTGCAAGCGACTTCAGATTGGGAAATGCATCGTGCAGAGGCCGAGGCATTTGGCATCCAACCCCTATTTGAAGCCTTTGCCGATCGCTGTTATAACGATAGTGGCGCGCTGTTATCTCGCTCTCAACCAGACGCCGTATTGTGCCGTGAGAAAATGCTCGATCAGGTGCAGCAGTTACAGGAAGACGGCAGCGTCACTACGGTCAGTGGCATGCGCTTGGCGCTAAACGCCGACTCCCTGTGTGTGCATGGCGACAATCCCGAGGCAGCGGGCGCCATCGGAGAGATTCGTCAACTGTTAAGTCCATGAGCGACGGATACCCTAAAATTGCCGTGGCTGGCGAGAACAGCCTAATTATCTATTTCTCAGATCGTCCCAGCAGCGCACTATCTAGCCTAATTGTTCACACTTCGGAACATCTCAACCACCAATTTGGGGAGTGGTTAATTGATCTAGTCCCCTCTTATACCTCGTTACTGGTAATCTACGACCCGCTGTTAACTGATCATCATCAGGTGCGCCGCGCCATACGCCATGCTATTCAGCAATCGCCGGCAAGCACTGACCACAGTGAGGGGCACACCATTGAGTTGCCGGTATATTACAGCGTCGAGTCGGGACCGGATTTAACGCGCTTGGCTGAGGCCGCTCAAATATCCACCGAGGAAGTGATTGCCATCCATGGGCAAACTGACTATCTGGTGTATACCATCGGTTTTGCACCGGGATTTGCCTATCTGGGCGAGGTCGACCCCAGGATAGCAGCACCCAGATTGACCACCCCCAGAACCAGAGTACCTCGAGGTGCAGTAGCAATTGCCGACCGGCAAACTGCCGTCTATCCGGCACCCTCGCCAGGCGGTTGGAATATTATCGGACTCTGCCCGACACCCTTATTCGATCCCAACCTAGAACCCAGTATGCCGTTTAAAATTGGCGACAGCGTGCGTTTTACCGCTATAGACCGCCAACAGTTCTTGCAGATGGGCGGCTGCGAAACTGATCTCAAGAGTGAGATTTTATGAGGGGAATTGTGAAGGGATTGGCAGTGATACAGCCCGGCATCCAGAGTCTAGTTCAAGATCGCGGCAGGTTCGGGTTCCACGCTATCGGGCTGACCACTGGTGGCCCCATGGACTACAGCGCCTTTCGCTGGGCCAATCGACTTTGCGGCAATGATGACTCTGCAGCCTGTATTGAAGTATTGATGGGCGGCTTGGTATTGCAGGCCCAAATAGCCACCCAGATTGCCGTGACCGGTGCAGAAATTCCTCTGACCATCAACCATCAGTCGGTGGATTGTTGGCGCAGTCATTGTCTGCATCCGGGAGACAGGATTGAGCTAGGTCATGCAACCGCTGGCTGTCGCGCCTATTTAGCGGCAACTGGTGGCTTTGATTTCAAACCCGGCTTTGGGAGTACGGCTACGGTAGTGCGCGAGGGACTGGGTGGCCCAAATGGAGATGGACAAGCCCTGAAAGCTGGCGGTATTCTACCCTGCTCGCCCTGTGTGGAAACCCAGTGCTTAGCCCTAGATAAAGCCTATCAGCCGGCTTATCTGGAGAATACGGCCAGTTTGCGAGTGGTGTTGGGCTATCAGCAGGCGAGTTTTAGCCAAGCTCAGCAACAGCTGTTTTTTAATTCCGATTACAGGCTTTCAGCAGATTGTGATCGCATGGGATTTCGATTGGCCGGCGCAGCCATTAACAGCTCAACCACCAGTCTCCTCTCCGAGGGTATCTGCCTGGGAGCAATCCAGTTTCCCGGGGATGGACAGCCCATCGTATTGATGCGCGACCGTCAAACCATTGGTGGCTACCCGAAAATTGGCTCAGTGCTATCAATAGACCTAGATAGGATGGCACAACTGCAACCGGGGGCAACAGTCCGCTTTGAGCCCATAGGCATCGAGCGGGCTCACAATCTGATTCATCTCAGTGAACGGCGCTTTCATAACACCCCGCTGATTGAGATAACCGATTGAGGCTTATAAAAAACTATCCATCGAGCTTACTGATCTGAACGTATTTTACTTTGCCTGAATTACCCGCCACTGATACCATCGTAACTTCCATGAAAAGAGGCATAACAAGGTCAATCCCGTGAGTATTGCATTTTTAGATGACAGCTATGTGCCACTGGAAGAGGCCAGAATCTCGCCATTAGATAGGGGCTTCTTATTTGGTGACGGTATCTATGAGGTGATTCCTAGCTACAGTGGGCAAATGGTGGGCTTTAAACCCCATATGCACAGAATGCATCAGGGCCTTGAGGCTATTGGTATCGAGTTAAATTGGTCGGACCAAAAATGGTCGGAGCTATGCAACCAGCTTATCCAAAAAAATGGCGCGGGCAATTTGGGGATCTATCTTCATGTGAGCCGCGGTGCGGATACCTCGCGCTTCCACGCCTTCCCCAGTGGGGTGAAACCCACGGTATTTGCATTTACCTTTGAGATAGCCCCCTCGCCAGTTGCAGACAAAGCAAAAGTTAAACCCTTCCGAGTTTCCACCGCTGAAGATCTGCGCTGGCAGCGCTGTCATATCAAGTCCACTGCCCTACTGGGCAATGTTTTGCACTTCCAGTACGGCTATGAGCGGGGTCACAACGAGACACTGCTTTACAATCGCGACAATCAACTGACTGAGGCCAGCGCCTGCAATGTGTTTGTGGTCAAAGATGGAAGCGTTGCAACGCCACCTTTAGACCATCAAAAACTGGCCGGCATCACCCGCTTTATGCTGTTGGATATACTGCGTCAAGATGGCAGTATTCCAATTCAGGAGCGGGTAGTAACCATGGATGAAGTTTATGATGCCGACGAGCTGTGGATCACCAGCTCCTCCAAAGAGGTAGCACCTGTAGTGGAGATAGACGGCAAGCCAGTTGCCAACGGTGAAGTTGGCGATCTGTGGCTAGCTGCTCAGACCCTGTTTAGCACCAATAAATATAATTACTAAACGCATATACTCCCATGTCCAGACCCTCATCGGCAATTATCGATCTACAGGCACTCAGAGATAACTTCTCCCTAGCCCAGTCTCTAGCGCCCAACTCGCGCACCATGCCGATGGTCAAGGCCAATGCCTATGGTCACGGTATGCTAGCCGTGGCTGAAGCCCTTGCCGATAGGGCGCCGGCCTTTGGTGTGGCCTGCATCGAGGAGGCCTTGGAATTGCGCGCAGCGGCAATCGAACAACCTATCTTGCTACTGGAGGGGACTTTTAGTGCAGATGAGGTGCCCATAGCGGCGCGTGAGAATTTCTGGTTGATGGTAGAAAATCACCAACAGGTGGCTGCGATTATCGAGGCTCAACTCGAAACACCAGTGAATGTCTGGATTAAAGTGGATACTGGCATGCATCGACTGGGTTTTACCCCAGAACAGACGCCATCGGTTTTTCAACAACTACAAGCCAGTGCCAATGTCGACAAAACACTGGTTATCGCCACCCACTTCGCCTGGGCCGACAACCGAGAGTCAGAGTTTACTGCACAGCAAATAGATCGTTTTGAGGCCACCGTTGGCAATATTGATCACAGCCCGATAGCCACTAGCTTGGCCAACTCGGCGGCAATTCTCAACTGGCCGCAAGCCCAAAGTGACTGGCAGCGACCGGGATATATGCTCTATGGCATCTCACCCTTCAAGGGACCCCAAGCCAACGCAGATAAATTAAAACCCGTTATGACCTTTAACTCGGCCATTATTTCAGTGCGCCAAGTGAGGATTGGCGAAAGCGTGGGCTATACCGCCAACTGGACCGCGCCCAGAGATTCTCGAATAGCCACTGTCTGTGTCGGCTACGGTGATGGCTATCCTCGCCATACTGACAATGGCACGCCGGTATTAATTAAGGGACAGCGCTGCCCACTGGTAGGACGGGTGTCCATGGATATGATTACGGTGGACATTACCGATTTGCCAAGCTCGATCTCTATTGGCGAACCAGTCACTCTATGGGGGCCCCAGCTGCCGGTCAATGAGGTGGCTGAGTACTGCGGGACTATAGGCTATGAACTACTGACTCGAATGCCTGCCAGAGTTCCTCGAATTTACCGCAACTAAAAAAACACTGTCAGGCATTTATCAAAACTATTGGTTTTACGCTAAAACTCCCACTCTTGACGGGAGGCGAAATTACCGGAATTATCGGTAGATCTGGCATAGGTTGCTGAAAAACGGTAGTAACAACTTTTCTCAAATGCGCGACCAATCTGTCTATCCTGCTGGGACGCGGGATGGTTAATTATTTTGGCAATCTCTGGAAATTTCTTAAAATAAACAGACTCAACCTGTGAAATATTTGAGACAACTTCAGAGACTAGACCATACATCTGCACCCCTTTAATTGCTTTCCAATCACCACTGTAATTGCTGTATACAGAGCCCGACGAACCCGTGCAGTCATTCAAATTTCTTATGTGCCGGCTGCTGGCAGAAGAGAGAAAATAGAGCTCAGGACAACCATTGTTGAAATCGGCAGCGTAGAGCACCGGTGCACTCCAAGGACCGCAGACATCCGTAGTGGCTAGCGTGAGAACCGACTCTGCCTGCAAAAAATTCTGAAGCCATTGGGTGTTACTGGTCATCGCGAAAAACTGCTGCGTTTACCCATTGCCATCCCAGCGCTGAATACTCATATCCTCAATATCGAATAGATCTAATATCCTGCCCACTGTGTGGTCGATAAGGTCATCAATGGTTTGGGGGTTGGTGTAAAACGCCGGCGCGGGCGGACAGATAATGGCGCCAATCTGACTGGCCTTGAGCATCAACTCACAATGTCCGGTGTGCAGTGGGGTCTCGCGGGGGACAATTACCAGCCTGCGGCGCTCCTTGAGCACCACATCCGCAGCCCTAGCAATTAGATTATCGGCGTGGCAATGGGCCACATCAGACAGGGTTTTAATTGAGCAGGGCACTATGATCATACCTGCGGTTTTGAATGAACCGCTGGCGATACTGGCACCAATATTTTTGTTGTTGTGGCATACATCGGCCAGGGCCTCGACTTGGTCCACAGTCCAGTCGGTTTCAATACCTATATTCATGCGCGCCGCACTACTGAGAATTAGATGGACTTCTACATCATCTCGCTCAGCTAGTTTCTCCAGCATTCTTATACCGTATATTACGCCACTAGAACCCGATATACCGACAATTAATCGCATACTAATTCCTAGGATTTCAAATCCTTGCGCAACACCTTGCCGACATTGGATGTTGGCAACTCATCTCTAAATTCGACAAACTTGGGTACCTTGTACGCGGCCATGGTGTCGCGGCAAAAATCAATAACTTGCTGTTCACTCAACTTGGGGTTAGAACTGACCACAAACATCTTGACCACTTCACCGGCCTTGTTATCGGCGACGCCAATTGCCGCACACTGCACCACATCTGGATGGGCGGTGAGGGCCTGTTCGAGCTCATTGGGATAGACATTGAAACCCGACACCACAATCATGTCTTTAAGGCGGTCGACGATCTTAATATACCCCTGCTCATCAACCACAACTATGTCGCCAGTGTGCAACCAGCCGTCGACGATGGTCTCGGCCGTCTGCTCCGGCCGCTGCCAGTAACCTCTCATCAGCTGATCGCCGCGGACACATAGCTCGCCTTCTTTGCCAACTGGCTGTTCAACACCCTGTTCATCGACTACTTTAATCTCGGTGCCAGGTACGGGTATGCCAGCACTGCCCAACTTTTGATAACCCAGTGGATTCATGGATACCACTGGTGAGGCCTCGGTCATACCATAGCCCTCGCTGACCACACAGCCGGTTGTGGCATGCCACTGATCGGCAACCGACTCTATTAGTGCCATGCCTCCAGATAGCGTGACCCGTAAACGCGGGAAGCTGAGGTTTCTAAATTGTTGATTTTCCAACAGTGCCACAAACAGAGAGTTAAGACCGCAAAAGATATCGAAACTGTATTTTTTAAGTACTTTGACAAAACCCGGAATATCTCTGGGGTCGGGCACTAGAACACTGTGACCTCTGAGGGCCGGTATTACACCCAGACAGAGTGAGTTGGCATAAATATGGTACAGCGGCAGAGGGGCAATTACAGTGGAACCTTTCAGCGACTCCCCCTTGCTGCTGAGAACAGCCAGGCACTGGCCAATATTCGCCAGCACCGATTGCTGGGTGAGCATAACGCCCTTTGAGGCGCCTGTTGTCCCCCCTGTATACTGCAGTGCACAGATATCATCCAGCTTGGGAATATGCGCCTTAAAGGTCGCCCTACTTTTAATTAGATCAGTAAAAGGAATCCAGTGCCCAGATTCAAGTTTCTTGCGGCGTCCAGTCAGTTTCATCAACAGCGCACCCAGCTGTCTCTTGATCGGTGGCAACAGATCAACAGCCCGAGTCACCACTACATGGTCAATATTGGTATTGGGTAGCGCCTCGCACAGGGTTTCATAGAACTGATCTAACACCACTACTGCCTTGACATTGGCATCGTTAAATTGGTGAACCAACTCTCTAACTGTGTACATCGGATTGGTATTTACCACCACGAGGCCCAAACGCCAGGCAGCCAGTGCTACTACGGGATATTGGATAAGATTGGGGAGCTGTATGGCTATTCGATCGCCGACCGAAAGATTGAGGTCCCTCTGCAGATAGTGGGCAACGCGACGAGACATTTGATCGACCTGCCTGTAACTCAAGGTCTGCCCAAGACAGCTAAAGGCAGGCTGGTCCCTGCATTCTGATACTGCCCCCAACCACAACTCGATTAATGATCTAGCTGTGAGAGCGGGTTGAGTTGTTTCAAGGCCAATACGCTGCTGGCCTTGAGTCACCGCCTGTTGCACTAACATGAATAATCCCACTCTTGGAGGGTTTTTGGTCGTGGACTAAATTATAGCCCTTGTAATGTCTATGATAACTAAAAGTTAATACAAAAATATATCGCTAAAGGGCATTAATACCCATGGATGAATTATCTAGTCAATGATGACATGCCCTGCTCCAGCCCCCCAAGGGTAAGCGGGAACATTTTTCCCTCCACAAGATCCCTCAACATTTGAATCGAGGGAGTATAGTCCCAATACTTAGCCTGCACTGGGTTAATCCAAATCAGTTTTTCATAAGTTTGAGCCATTCGCTGCATCCATACGGAGCCCGCCTCTTCATTGTTGTATTCCACACTGCCACCAGGGCTGGAAATCTCATAGGGGGCCATGGAGGCATCGCCGACAAAGATCACTTTGTAGTCTGAAGAGTATTTGTGCAAGATATCGTAGGTGGACATCTGCTCCTGTTGGCGACGGTAGTTGTTTTTCCACACATAGTCATACAGGCAGTTGTGGAAGTAGAAGTATTCAAGGTGCTTGAACTCCGTTTTGGCTGCCGAGAATAGTTCCTCACAGAGTTGAACATAGGGGTCCATTGAACCTCCCACATCAAAAAAGATCAGCACCTTGACCGCATTGTGTCGCTCTGGAACCATCTTGATATCTAACAGGCCGGCATTGCGAGCTGTACTGCGAATAGTGTCATCCAAATCCAACTGGTCTGCCGAACCCTCGCGGGCAAATTCGCGCAGCCGCCTCAGGGCCACTTTGATATTGCGGGTACCAATTTCCACCGAATCGTCAAGGTCTTGATACTGGCGCTGATCCCAGACTTTAACCGCACTGCCTTTGCCACCGGGCCCACCGATACGGATGCCCTCGGGGTTGTAGCCCCCGTGACCAAAGGGCGAAGTACCATTGGTACCAATCCATTTATTGCCGCCCTCATGGCGTTCCTTCTGTTCCTCGAGGCGTTTTTTGAATTCCTCAATCAACTTCTCAAGACCGCCTAGGCTCTCAATTTTGGCCTTTTCCTCTTCACTGAAGTGTTTTTCGAATTCCCTGCGCAACCAGTCCTCGGGAATCAGCGCCTCAATTATTCCATCTAAGTCTTGCAGATTTTTAAAGTAGGCACCGAAAGCTCTGTCAAAACGGTCATAATACTTTTCATCTTTGACCATACAGGTGCGTGCCAGTAGGTAAAAATCATCAATGGATCCAAAGGCTAAGTTCTGCTCCATAGCGGATAGCAGATCCAACAGCTCCTTGATTGAGACTGGGACGTTGGCGCGCTTGAGGGTATCAAAGAAGTTTATCAGCATAATAATTTCAGATCAGTTGATTAGGCACCCTGCCGGCGAGTCATAAATGCCAGTCGCTCTAACAGGTGAACATCCTGTTCATTTTTCAGCAATGCGCCATACAGGGGCGGTATGGCTTTTGTAGGATCGCGATTGGTAAGGATATCCTCAGGGATATCGTCAGACATCACCAATTTCAACCAGTCTACCAACTCTGAAGTGGAGGGCTTTTTCTTAAGGCCCGGAATTTTTCGAACATCAAAAAAGATATCCAGCGCCTCATCCACCAGCTTTTTCTTAATCTTGGGAAAATGCACGTCAACTATGCGCTGCATAGTGGCGCGATCGGGGAAGTTGATAAAGTGGAAGAAACAGCGACGCAAAAAGGCATCGGGCAGCTCTTTCTCGTTGTTGCTGGTAATAATAACTATCGGCCGCTGTACTGCTTTGACCGTCTCACCAGTCTCGTAAACATGGAACTCCATGCGATCTAATTCCAAAAGCAGATCGTTGGGGAACTCGATATCTGCCTTGTCGATCTCATCGATCAACAGCACCACCTGCTCATCGGCAGTAAAGGCCTGCCAGAGCTTGCCCTTGTCTATGTAATTGGCGATATCCTTAACCTTTTCATCACCCAACTGGGAATCCCTGAGGCGAGAGACCGCATCGTACTCATACAGACCTTGCTGTGCTTTAGTCGTCGACTTGATATGCCAAGCCATCAGCGGCTTGCCCAGGGATTTGGCCACTTCTTCGGCCAGCAGTGTTTTCCCCGTACCCGGCTCACCTTTGATCAACAGAGGCCGCTGCAGGGTTACCGCGGCATTGACTGCCATCTGCAACTCCTCAGTGGCTACATAGTTTTTAGTCCCAGTAAATTTCATAGCTGCTATCCCAATAGTAATCTGTATGATTTAAATGCCTATCATAATCCAATGTGTGGTAACTTTTTAATCAAAATGGTCAATTATATGGATTAAAATAACGAAAATTGACATTGGCTATGACAAAAATAGTCAGATGAAACAGTCTTTGTGATTACGCGCCAGTCCGCCAACCACTCTTATACTGCTGAGACCTATTAAGTGGTTTTACTTCAAAAAGTGCCCCTGATAGCATGCTTGTCAACACAATCAGCAGCGCAAAGCTAGCAAAGGGTTTAAATGATGGGTACACAACAGGACTTTTTAGGACATCCCAAAGGGCTCTACGTCTGTTTTGCCACCGAATTCTGGGAGCGTTTTTCCTTCTACGGGATGAAATACCTGCTGTTGCTCTACCTGACCAAATACCATCTGTTTACCGATTCAATGGGCTTAGATGTTCTCGCCAGCTATGCTGCATTGGTGTACGCCATGCCGGTGCTTGGCGGGCTTTTGGCAGACCGCTACTTGGGTATGCGCAAAGCGGTAAGCTTTGGCGGTCTGATGCTGGTGCTGGGTCATCTGGGTATGGCCTACGAGGGTCATCAGGCCTACCGAGTGGGTGGTGAAGTGGTGCGCGATCAGCAGGCATTGAATATCTTTTACCTCTCACTGTCGCTAATCGTGATAGGTGTTGGCTTTTTAAAACCCAATATCTCCACCATTGTCGGCAAGCTTTACGAGGACAGTGATCCGCGCCGCGACTCAGGTTTTACCATTTTCTATATGGGAATCAATATGGGCGCCCTGCTCGCCACTCTGCTGTGCGGCTATCTGGGCGAGGCCTATGGCTGGGGCTATGGCTTTGGCGCCGCAGGCATCGGTATGGCGTTTGGGCTCATTGTCTTTCAGGCCGGTCAGTCCCATTTAAAAGGTTATGCCGAGCCGCCCGATCCCCAGCGTTTGCAACAGAAATCTGCAATCGGCCTGAGTGCCGAGTGGACTATTTATCTGGCGGCCATCGCATCCTTGGCCGTTGTGTGGAATATAGTTCAGCACAGCCATCTGGTAGAGTGGCTACTAAACAGTATGGGCCTCGCGGTCATCTGTGGACTACTGTATTTTATCTTGCGCAAATGTGATGCAGTGGAGCGCGGCCGCATGTTAGTAATGATGGTGTTGATCTTCTCAACTGTGGTGTTTTGGGCCCTATTTGAGCAGTCGGCAGCCTCAATGACATTATTCGCCGACCGCGTTACTGACCGCAGTCTATTTGGCGTGGATCTCACCGCCAGCCAGTACGGTTCGTTTAATTCCGCCTTTATTATTCTATTGGCGCCACTATTTGCCAGCCTCTGGACCTTCTTGGGTAGACGCGGCTGGGAACCCAGCATACCGGTAAAGTTTTCTCTGGGAATTATTTTCGCCGGCCTGGGTTTTGGTGCGCTGTTACTGGGCGGAGGCAATGTCAATGAGGCCGGTCTGGTGATCGGCTGGTGGTTGGTATTGGCCTACCTGCTGCACACCATCGGTGAGCTCTGCCTATCGCCAGTGGGTCTATCGGCAGTGACCAAATTGTCAGTGCCCCGTGTGGTCGGGCTGATGATGGGAACCTGGTTTTTGGCCACTGCCTATTCAGAGTTTGTAGCCATGCAACTATCAAAAATTGCCGCTATCGACAGCGCCGCCAGTGAGACAATTGATATCGCCAGTGCGCTGGCCAGTTACAACGAATTATTTGGCTTTCTGTTCGCCGTAGGCATAGGCGTGGGCATTATCTTACTGCTGATCTCGCCGGTTTTGAAAAAACATATGCACGGTATTAACTAGCTCAGGACTTCAGCACAATTAATGGCGTCAGGCTAAATCCCTCAGTGATTCTCCTCGAGCTCTGATGCTGCAGATGTGACCCTGGGAGAGAATAGTCGCAATACCCATCCCAGCACCAAGCGACCAATGGTGTAGATAAATAGGGTGGAAAATCCGATGGCCAGAATAGGTGCCAAGCCGCGCTGAAAGCCCGCCTCTGGACTGCGCACCAAAAGGCCTTCGTAGAAACTGACAAAAAAAGCCGGGGCCAGATAGGGATTGTCAGGATGTGAGGTCACTGGGGTAAAAAAGACCACTAGCAATAGCAACAGCAATATGGGGCGCACCCAAGCTAGGCTTATTTTTCTAATCAACAGCCAACTCAATCCTATTAAGCACAGCGCCCCAGAGGTATAGGCAATCCAACCCCACAGATAATTTTCAGCTGTATACATAATCAATCAACCCAGCGAATAATATGTTCTTCCATACGCCCGCTATCAACCTCTAACTCAGACAGGGCAAAATGCTTAACTGACGCACCCACGCGATGCACGGTCTGGCGATCTCCGGTGATCAGATGATGCCAATCTGGCAAAGATTTTCCCGCCGCAATCAAACGGTAGGCACAGGTATCGGGCAGCCAATCGAGAGTATCAATTGCCTCTCGCTCAAGTTTCAGACAGTCGTCTACCAGTGACTGTCTAGAAGCATAGTGACTGCAGCGGCAACTATCAAGATTCAACAGCTTACAGGCTACATCCGTGTGATAAATCTCCCCTGTATCCTCATCTTCCAGCTTGACCAAACAGCACTTGCCACAGCCATCACAGAGCAACTCCCACTCGCTCGCGGTCATTTCCTGCAGTTGTTTTGAACGCCAAAACTCAAGCATTTTCAGAACGCTTAGCTGGCGACCAATTAGAGGGCGGCATTTGCAGGTAGTACCCCTGAGACTGCAACTCAGTCATCACGGTAGCGATGTCGGCGCGAGCCAGTTTTTTGGTTTGATCCAGCACTAAACTCATCACCAACTGCAGCTCACCAAAGGTTTCCAACAGCTGCTCTGGCACCTGTTTTAAACCGGCTTCCGAGGGTACATACAGATACATCTCCTGCCGTTTGCTACCCTTGTAGATATCACAGCGAATCATAGCGACCTCAGACAACCCAGTTCACAGCAATTTGGCCGCTGCCAATGCGGACTCAATGGTTGGTTTAACCCACTGACTGCGCCAACCGCACCTCAAGCGGTCGGGCCACTGACAGCTGCCCTCAGAACAACTGCGCAAGATATCCTCTAACTCTTTTTTGTTGCACTGGAATTCCGCTGGAATCTGTTGTTGCTCGGCAACTGCTTTCAACGCCGACTTGATGGTTTTGATAACCCCATTCATCTCTTTGCTCAGCGGTTGGGGCAGCGGGGTCAACAGCTGCTTTCCACTTGCAGCCTCAATCTGTTGCAAAACCGGCTCAGCATAGCGATGGATTGATCTTGGATGCCAATCCTCAATGGCAAACAGCTGATTCTTGGCACTGGGCAGTTGCTTGGCAATTTCCAACAGCACAGGGTCTTTGATAATGCGCGATCTGGGTCGGTTTTGGGTGCGCGCTATATTCTCTCGCCAGTCGCACAGCTGGTCTAAGACAGTTAGCGATCTGGCGTTGAGGCGCCAGGCGCCGCGGATACGCCGATAGTAATCCTGCTGCTGTTTGCGACTTTCCACCATGACATACAGGTGCTCCATCTCCTCATCCAACCAACCGCTGCGCTGCTGCGCTTCAAGCGCTTCCGTCAGCTGGCTGTAGAGGGAATGCAGATGCCGTACATCAACTTCCGCGTAATCCAATTGACGCGGAGACAGGGGCCTGGCCAACCAGTTAGATCTGGTCTCACACTTATCCAGCTGGATAGCAAACATTGATTCAACCAGTCGCCCGTAGCCCAGGTTATAACCCCTATTAGCCAACCCGGCAGCGATCTGGGTATCAAAAATAGACCTTGGACGAATATCCAAAGCGTGATCGAGCACCTCGAGATCCTCGGCACAGGCGTGAAAGATAAGCACCACTAAGGGCGACTCTAACAGGGCCTTAAGCGGCTCAAATTGTTCAATAGCCAATACATCAATTAAATAACAGTTTTGCCCATCGGAAATTTGTATCAGCGCTAGCTGCGGATAAAAGGTATCGGTGCGGATAAATTCGGTATCCACTGCCAGGGTAGGGAGTGCCGACAATTGCTCACAGAGCTGCCTAAGCGCACTGTCACTGTCTATCCACTGGGCCATCTACAGGGTCTTTCTGCTCTGCAGTGCTAGATTGAGGGTGCCGCCATCCACATATTCCAGTTCGCCACCCATGGGGACGCCATAGGCAATACGACTGACCTCAACGCCCAGCGCACGGGCTTTTTCCGCGATAAAATGGGCGGTAGCCTCCCCTTCAACCGTCAGGTTGGTCGCCAGAATTAATTCGTTGATAGCACCTTCGCTCAGCCGCTCCATCAATTTATCGATACCCAGCTGCTCCGGCCCTATCCCATCAATCGGCGACAGATGACCGAGCAATACAAAGTATCTACCCCGATAACCTCCGGCCTGTTCCAAAGCAAACAGATCGGCGGGGTTTTCAATCACACACAATTGGTTATCCAAGCGTTTAACATCGCTACAGATCACACAGATTGGATCTTCCGTCAGGGTTCGACACTGTTGGCAGCGCCCTACTTTCTCCACCGCTTGATCCAGTGCTCGGGCAAGCCCCACAGCACCCTCGCGGTGCCGCTCCAGCAGATCGAGGGCCATCCGCTGAGCGGTTTTGGCACCCACACCGGGCAGTACGCGCAACGCGTCGATTAACTGATCAATGGTTTTACCGTACAAAATAGTCTCTGCTTGGCGCTAAAAGGGGAACTTAAATCCGGGCGGCATTTTCATCCCGCCAGCCATAGAACTGAGAGCATCTTTGCTCTCGGCTTCAACTTTGCGCACCGCATCATTGACTGCCGCAGCCAGCAGGTCTTCCAAGAATTCTTTGCTTTCATTCATCAGCGAATCGTCCAAACTGACACTGCGCACATCATGGCGGCCGTTCATCACCACTTTGACCAAGCCAGCACCCGACTCGCCGGTAACCTCGGCATTGGCGGCCTGTTCCTGCATGGCTTGGACTTTTTCCTGCATCTCTGCAGCCTGTTTCATTAGCTTGTTAATATCCATAATTTTTAAGATCTACATGTTCTAATATCTGTACTTCTGCAGCTATACTTAATCTCATAGCGCTTATGCCTAGTAGTATACGGGGAATTACCCAATTATGGAGTCAGTCTATGGGTCGAACCGATGATTCATCCAATACCGCATCAAATAGCTGTTTGAGCTCCATTACTTGGGGATCATTATTCAAAGTATCAACAGCCGCAGCAAGACGCTCTGCCTTCTCCCTGATATCCACCGCCCTGGGCGTCTCTTGGTCGGCTACGCCAAATTTAATCTCTACGGTCAATGGCTGGCCAAAATAATCACTCAGCGCATGGCCCAACCCCTGTTGATGCGCCGCATCGTAGAGACTGGTCTGCTGACTATCGATCACAAACAACAGATGCTGTGCCTGTCGCTCGGCAAACAGGCAGTGACTGGCAATTTCCCCTAGAGAGGCGCCAATGGTTAACTGCTTGCGAACCTGAACCCAGTTGTCTGGCGAGAAATCTTGCAACGCAATTTTTTCACTGACACTAGGTGTTTGCGACTCTCTGGAGGCTGGAGGCTGTTCATTGAGGGTCGCTGAGGGCTCTTGACGCGCCAGCGGATCTTGATCAGCTAAGAACTCTTGTTCAGCTATGGGTTCTTTATCGGCTGAGGGTTCTTTATCGGCTAAGGGCTCTTGTTCAGTTGAGGGCTCTCTTTCGGCTGAGGGTTCTTTATCGGCTGAGGGCTCTCTTTCGACTGAGGGCTCTTGTTCAGCTAAGGGCTCTCTTTCGGCTGAGGGCTCTCTTTCGGCTGAGGGCTCTTGTTCAGCTAGGGGCTCTCTTTCGGCTGAGGGCTCTTGTTCAGCTAAGGGCTCTAAATCAGCCAAAGGCTCTCTCTCAGAAAATAAATCTTTGGCCTCAGAGCCGTCACCATTTGAAATCGACTGCTGGAAATCTGTGATCTCTGCAAGTATGGGTGGATGTGAAGATAAAGGGGATTCCGCCTTGGAGTCCGGGGCAGGTCCCTCAGCGGAGGGCACTGGCTCAGGTTGCGACTTTTTTACCGCCGTCTGATCTCCTTGTGACTTGTTCTCTAGCGCTTTATTCTCTGGCGGCTTATCCTCTGATGGCCTAGTTGCACGGGATTGATCTTTGTTCGTCTGCAGCGGCGTCTGGCTAGATTTGCCAGGAGGATTGGTCTGGGGGCGAAACGCCAGAGCCCGCAGGACTACCATTTCAAAACCCGATTTCAAATCCGGTGACAACTGTAGATCTTTGCGCCCCAACAGACAGATCTGGTAGTAGAGCTGAATATCCTCTCTGGAGACCGCCGCCGCCAGCTCGAGCAGTTCGGCATAGTGACTGACCGATTGATCCAGAGCATCGGGAACGGTCTGCACAATGGCCACCTGATGCCAGATCGACAACATATCCGCCAAAACCAGATGATAATCGGGACTGAGTTCAGCCATTTTCCCAACCGCCGCTAACACCTGACTGCCATCGCCAGAAATAATCGCCTGACAAATAGCCATAGCGAAACTGCGATCGATGGTGCCCAACATAGCGTTGACATCGGCTTCACCGATCTTCCCAC
This sequence comes from Porticoccaceae bacterium, assembly GCA_049612225.1. Lineage (GTDB taxonomy): Bacteria > Pseudomonadota > Gammaproteobacteria > Pseudomonadales > Porticoccaceae > HTCC2207. The sequence goes on from JBMZBJ010000001.1 coordinate 209,155, forward strand.
CGCCGTGACCTATGGCCTGATCGGTTAGACTTAGAGCATCGCGCATACTGCCATCCGCGGCTCGCGCCAACGCCCAGATGCCCTGCTCCTCAAAACTGATATTCTCCTCGCCGAGAACAAACTGCAAATGCTGGTGGATACGCTCTGGGCTGAGATTCTTTAGATTAAACTGCAGGCATCTGGACAGTACGGTGATTGGCAACTTTTGCGGATCGGTGGTGGCAAACAAGAATTTTACATGGGGTGGCGGCTCCTCCAGGGTCTTTAACAGCGCCGCAAAGCTGGACTTGGAGAGCATATGCACTTCATCGATAAGATAGATCTTATAGCGTCCCCGAGATGGACTGTACTGGACATTGTCCAGCAATTCCCGCATATCATCGACGCCCGTGCGCGAGGCGGCATCCACCTCGATCAGATCCATAAATCTGCCGTCGGCAATCTCTCGACAGCTGGCGCATTCACCACAGGGGGTGGAACTGACACCCTGTTCGCAGTTTAAACACTTCGCCAGAATCCGCGCGATAGTGGTTTTACCCACACCGCGGGTGCCGGTAAACAGGTAGGCCTGATGCAACCGATCATGGTCCAGCCCATTGATCAGCGCCTTGAGCACATGCTCCTGCCCAGCCATCTCGGCAAAGGTATTGGGGCGCCATTTACGGGCGAGAACCTGATAACTCATAGTGAAATCTATCTGGACCAAAGCCACCATTATAGGTTGATATGGCGCACGGGCAAGGACTGTTTGGCGATGACCCCCAATAGCCACACCCCGGCACACAGTGTAACTACTACCGTTGCTCCCTTCCGGGCCTGGCGGGGTTAATAGCCGACTGTTGCGAGGGGACCAGAGGGGGCCACCATAAAAGGCTGAGGCGGGCGATTATGCGAGGTTTACCGAGTAAGTGCAATATAGATCTGAGGGTATCGGCAAAATAGATTTTGGCTGATGGTTTTAAACTATACAAAAGTCTAATTGATGAAATATTTAAGTTTTACTATACCTAGTAAAGTTAGCCTGTGTGCATATCTGGAAAGTACGGCTACTCCTAGGTTAGCAAATGGACTGTTAGGGTGCCTCAAGGCGTTCTGAGCGCTGTGGCAATTGTAAGAAATTCTTGTAGTGAAAACTCAAAGGAGATAATTGTATGGATACAAATAACACTGAATTAATTGGCAGATTAGCTGCATCTCATGAGCTAAGAATTGAACAATTAATAAACTCATCTGAAAAGACCATTAGTAGTATTCGGGCCACGTGGCAAATGATTTTTCCAGCGATGGCGACGATTCTCTTTATCGCATCGGGTTTCAGCGTGTTTTACGGAATAGACAGCTTAAAGGACGTGAGGCAAGAGGTAATGAAAGTTGCACAACTTGAAGTAAATAAAACCTTAAAAGATAAGCAAGGCATAGTGATAGAAACTGATTTACTATCAGAACAATTGTCCTCTGCACAAAAGAAGTTGAAGGTGACACAAGGAACTATCGATGCCCTGTTAAAACAGGGAGAGAATGAAGCGGCCCTTAGCCAGGATATTAACGCTCTTTACGATAGTCTCTCAGATCCAGAGGTAAATCGAGCATTAAAGATGCAAAACCTCAGAAAATTAATTGATTATGGTATACAAGGTCTGGCTGATACAAACACTTTGTTCAATGCTTCGACTGATGCTGGTAATCTTGATTTCAAGTTTGAGGCTCTACAACTGCTAAGCGTACTTTCTTCACTCGACCCAAAACCCATCTATACGATAAGGCGCTTACGTTATGAGAACATCTTCGGATACAGGTTTAAGCTAGTTAATGGGGAATTAGTCCGTTCAACAGAGACGCCAGATCAGGTCCGATTAAATGCTTGGAATTTGGCAAAAGAAGTAGTACAGAATAACCCCCTTGAAGATTCACACCTCCTCTACGCTGAGTTATGGAATATTGCAGAAAGAAGCAACTACGCTGGATATCAAGCGGATGCGATCAGCCTTATATTGTCTCTAGAGTCGCAGTACCAATATCAACTCACTTCTTATCCATTGGTTATTCTCGCCCAATTATATGCCCGTCAATCTAAATCAGAATGGCATGAGAATACCTGGAAGAGTGTTGATAAAGCGATGATACTATTCCAGTCTGAATCACCTCTAGCACCTTGGTATAGCCAAACACGAGATGAACTCTGTGAATTAGCTGTGTCTATAAATTCAGAAGAAAAAATGAATAGTCTCTTTGAGCAGTATGGGTCACCACCCTGCAGTAAAGCTAGTGAAGCTCCTATCAATAACCAGGATATTAGAGCCCTAATAGATCTACTAACAGAGCAGAGCTGAGAGCATATTAGGATATATGTAAATTAAGGGTATCGTAGGCATCGATACCCGCAATTACAAAACCACTTAAAGTGCTAAGCCAATGAATGCTAGACATCCACTATTTTGGCTCGCTGTTATGTATTCCGCCTGACTTTTGGTCCTTTCCTAGTCCGCAGTCGCTAGCCAAGAAATGCAAGCAACACAATTCTTATTATTCACTCACCCGCAGATGTGACTAGCGTTCTGTCAATGCGCTAATATAATAGCGTAAAACTAAGGAACAACAGGATGTCGTATCCCCAGCATCAACTTAAACGGTTATCGGTAACAGCAGCTGCTGTGCTGCTGTTAATTCTAGTCAGTTGCAGTGATCACCAAAACAATGTCACTACCGGCAATCAGACCGGCACGCTGCACTGGGGCAACGGTACTGAACCCCAAAGCCTCGACCCCCATATTGCCACTGGCGTTCCCGAGCACCATATTATTTCGGCATTAATGGAGGGCCTAGTCTTTAAGGATAAAGAGACTCTAGAGCCAAGACCCGGCGTGGCTGAATCATGGGATATCAGCGAGGACGGGCGGGTCTACACATTTTATCTACGGGAAAATGCCCGCTGGTCCAATGGCGACCCCCACAATGCCCATGACTATGTCTGGTCCTGGTGGCGAGCACTGCAGCCGGCCCTGGGCAATCTCTACGCCTATATGTATTTCCCGATCGAGAATGCCAGAGCCTATTATGAAGGTGAGATCAGTGACTTTGCCCAGGTGGGGGTTAAAGCCCTAGACGATTTTACCCTGGAAGTTCGACTGGCCAACCCCACTCCCTATTTTCTGCAACTGTTGGACCATTACAGTACCTTCCCAGTGCATCGAGCCACAGTGGAGAAGTTTGGCAGCGCCGATCAGCGCGGCACCCGCTGGACCTATGAGGGCAATATAGTGGGGAATGGCGCCTTCCAATTAAAAGAGTGGAAAATTAACCGACGGATTACTGTGGAGCGCAATCCCTATTATTGGAATGCTGAAAATGTGGGGTTAAATCAGGTAGTTTTCTATCCCACAGAAAATGTCACCACCGAGGAGCGTATGTTTCGCGCTGGCCAACTTCATCACACCAACGAAGTTCCCTCAGATAAAATTGCTACTTACAAAAAAGCCAACAATCCCGCACTGCGTATTCAGCCCTATCTGGGTACCTACTTTTACCGACTTAATGTCAACACGCCCCATTTAAAGGATAAGCGCGTTCGTCAGGCATTGGGCATGACCATAGATCGGGAGTTGCTGGTATCCCAGATTACCAAGGGCGGACAGATTCCCGCCTATAGCATCACGCCACCGGGCACTATGGGCTACTATCCTGAGAGTGATCTTACATTTAACCCCGAATTAGCCAAACAGCTGCTGGCCGAGGCCGGCTACCCCAATGGTGAGGGCTTCCCAACCACGGAAATTCTCTACAATACCTTTGAAGAACATCGAAAAATTGCGGTGGCAATTCAACAGATGTGGAAGGAGCATCTTAATATAGATGTCACCCTGCTTAATCAGGAGTGGAAGGTCTACTTGGATACAGTGAGCGGCAAAAATTATCAAATTGCCCGCGCCGGCTGGATCGGCGACTATGTGGATCCCAATAACTTCCTCGATATGTTTATCTGTGATGGCGGCAATAACCGCACCAACTGGTGCAATAGCGAATATGACCAACTTATTCTAGAAGAAGCACCCAGAGCTAAATCCCACAAAGAGCGACTGGCTATTTTTAAGCGCGCAGAGGGCATGCTGATGGATGCTATGCCAGTAATACCTATTTATATCTACACCTCCAAAAATCTGGTGCATCCCTCGGTCAAAAATTTCACCAATAATATTCTCAATCAGGCCAACTATCGGGAGATTTATCTGCAAACTGAACCAGTGCATAACCCAGGGGCGCAGTAATTATGCTGAGATTTGCTCTGAGTCGATTGCTACAGGCCATACCGGTGTTATGGGTGGTTATCTCCATGACCTTTTTATTGGTGCACAGCGCGCCGGGTGGGCCCTTCTCAGCGGATAAAGCGGTGCCGCCAGAGGTGGCGCGGGCACTGGAGGCCCAGTACCAACTGGATCAGCCGCTGTGGCAGCAATATATTAGCTATCTAGGCGATGTATTACAGGGGGATCTGGGTCCCTCGTTTAAATATTCGGGGCGAACCGTCAATGAACTGATTGCCGCGGGATTTCCGGTTACTGCCGAACTGGCGCTGTATGCCATGTTGGTAGCACTATTTATCGGTATCAGTGCCGGTGTGATTGCCGCTATAAGACCCAATACACTGCAGGACTATATTCCCATGTCAGCGGCCATGTTGGGTATCTGCATGCCATCATTTTTACTCGGGCCCATACTGGTATTGGTATTTGGCATCCATCTGGATTGGGTGCCAATCTCCGGCTGGGGGGATATTCCCGGGGATAAAATCCTGCCGGCTATCACTCTGGGTACGGGCTACGCCGCCTATATTGCCCGACTGACCCGCGGCGGTATGCTGGAAGTGCTGGCGCAGGACTATATTCGCACTGCCCGCGCCAAGGGGTTGTCCCAGTGGGTGATTGTTGGCAAGCACGCCCTGCGCGGTGGGTTGATTCCCGTGGTGGCGTTTTTAGGCCCGGCCTTTGCCGGTCTGTTGGGGGGCTCATTTGTGGTGGAGACTATCTTCCAAATCCCCGGCTTGGGGCGCTTCTATGTGACCTCGGCATTTAATCGCGATTACACCATGATACTGGGCATGACCATATTTTTTGCCACGTTAATTGTGTTGTTTAATCTGCTCTCCGATCTGCTGGCGCTGTGGCTCAATCCCAAGTTGCGTCACCAACTGCGAGGAAAGGCCTAGTGAATGATCGCCAGAACACGCAAATTCCAGAATCCGGCAGTTCGCTGTGGAATGATGCCTGGCTGCGCCTGCGCAAGAATTATCTGGCGCTATTTGGCCTCGGCCTGTTGGTTTTATTGTGCCTGATTTCCCTGCTGACTCCCTGGATCGCCCCCTATGGCTACGAGCAACAGAACCTGTTGCTGGGGGCGGCACCGCCCTCCTCCGAGCACTGGCTGGGCACGGATATCTTTGGTCGCGATATGCTGACGCGAATCATGTACGGCGGGCGGGTATCGCTAATGGTTGGCTTTATTGCCACTTCGGTAGCATTGGTAATCGGTATTCTGTGGGGCGCCACCGCCGGCTTTTTGGGCGGACGGGTGGATGCGGTGATGATGCGCATTGTGGATATACTCTACGCTCTGCCGTTTATGATCTTTATCGTGTTGCTGATGGTGGTGTTTGGCCGCAATATCCTGCTGTTATTTGTCGCCATCGGTGCAGTGGAATGGCTGACTATGGCGCGTATTGTGCGCGGTCAGGTGATGGCGCTGCGCCAGCAGGAGTTTGTTGAGGCCGCCTATTCTATGGGGCTGTCGCGCTGGACCATTATTCGCCGCCATCTGATTCCCAATACCCTGGGGCCAGTGATTGTCTACACCACCCTAACCATACCCAGTGTTATGCTTTTAGAGGCATTTTTAAGCTTTTTAGGGCTGGGTATTCAGCCGCCCGAAAGCTCTTGGGGCCTGTTGATTAACTACGGGGTGGAAACCATGGAGGAATACCCCTGGCTGCTGATCTATCCCGGGCTGGCCCTGTCCTTGACCCTATTTGCATTGAACTTTCTCGGCGATGGATTGCGCGATGCGCTGGATCCCAAGGCCTCGGTGGATTGAGTCGGTGAATTGAGGACAAACTATGGCACTACTTGAGGTAAAGGATCTGTCGGTTCACTTCCACACCCGCCACGGGGTGGTCAAGGCAGTCAATGAGGTCAGTTTTTCGGTGGATCTGGGGGAAACCCTGGCCATTGTCGGCGAATCTGGCTCGGGTAAGTCAGTTACCTGCTATAGCATTTTAGACCTATTACCCAAACCGCCGGCGGTAATTGCCAGTGGTACCGCCCTATTTGATGGTGATGATCTGCTCACCTGTTCAGATGATCAAATGCGCCACTACCGCGGTCATGATATCGCGATGATCTTTCAGGACCCGATGACCTCGTTAAATCCGTTTCTCACTATCGGCGAACAGCTTATAGAACCGCTGATCTACCATCCGGACAGTGCGCTGCGACAGTCCCGAACCAGTGCTCGCAGCCAAGCCATTGCCCTGCTAGATGAAGTGGGCATTGTCAATGCAGAACAGCGCTTTAACAGTTACCCCCATGAGTTCTCCGGCGGTATGCGCCAGCGAGTGATGATCGCTATGGCGCTTATCAATCAACCGCGACTGCTAATCTGTGATGAACCCACCACCGCACTGGATGTGACTATTCAGGCACAGATCCTTAAGCTGATAAAAGATCTACAGAAGAGCCGCGATCTGGCAGTTATCTTTATCAGTCACGATCTAGGGGTAGTGTCCGGCATTGCCGATAACGTCATGGTGATCTGTGATGGCAGCGTGCAGGAGCAAAACAAAACCCAGAATATTTTTCACCACAGCCAGAGTGATTACACCCAGAAGCTGCTGGCGGCTATCCCCCAAGGGGCAAAACAGGCGCCAAACCATAGCCAAGCCGATTCGCCGCTGGTGACGGTTAACCATCTTAAAACCTACTTTCGGGATTTTTCCCAAGGCTCTCAGAATGCTCAGGGCGTCGGCTCCAGAGGTGAAAATCTGATTAAAGCGGTAGAGGATGTGTCTTTAACCATTAACCGCGGTGAAATTCTGGGGTTAGTGGGCGAATCCGGCTCTGGCAAATCCACTCTGGGACGGTCGATCCTGCAACTGGTACCCACCACCGAAGGGTCGGTTTGCTATGCCGGCACCGAACTCACTGGCTTAAATGCCCAGCAGCTGCTGCCGTTTAGACGCAAACTGCAGATGATTTTTCAAGACCCCTACGCTTCACTGAATCCGCGAATGACAGTCTACCAAACTCTGGCAGAACCACTGCTCTACCACCGCCTGGCCGATCGCAAGACTGTTGATCAGCAGGTGGCCGCGCTCATGGATGATGTGGGATTGGCGCGATCCAGCCTGCGCAAATATCCCCATGAGTTTTCAGGCGGGCAGCGGCAGCGAATTGCTATCGGCCGCGCTATCGCCACCGAGCCGGAGTTTATTGTCGCCGATGAGCCGGTATCAGCGCTGGACGTAACTATTCAGGCGCAGATCCTCGACCTGATTCTCGATCTGGTAGAGCGCCGCAATCTTACCCTGTTGTTTATTTCCCACGATCTGTCGGTGATTCGCCATATTTGCGACCGCGTGGCAGTGATGCATCACGGGAAATTGGTGGAACAGGCTGATACCGAGGAACTTTGGTCGCGGCCACAGATGGATTATACAAAAAGTCTGTTACAGGCTATCCCGATCGTTGCCAACCAATAATCAGAAACTCCTATTAATCAGAAACTTCCAACGGCAGTTAAGCAAGCTCAGCTAGCACAGTGGGTATTGAATACCCGTACCCCGCAGACCACAGTAACCGTTAGGATTTTTGGCCAGATACTGTTGATGGTAATCTTCAGCATAGTAAAACACTGGCGCCTCACATATCTCGGTGGTAATACTGCCATAGCCTCTCTGATCCAATAGAGACTGCACGGTTTTTGCAGCATGGTCAGCGGCTTCTAATTGATCATTATCTATACAGTAGATCGCCGAGCGGTACTGGGTACCGCGGTCGTTGCCCTGGGCCATGCCCTGAGTGGGATCGTGAGACTCCCAGAAAACCGCTAGCAGCTGTTGGTAGCTGATCTGCTTGGGGTCAAACACCACTAGCACTGCTTCGGTGTGACCGGTTAAACCAGAGCAGGCCTCCTCGTAGGTCGGGTTGGGGGTATAGCCGCCGGCATAGCCCACTGCGGTGGATACCACCCCGGGTTGTTGCCAAAAGCGGCGCTCTGCCCCCCAAAAACAGCCCATGGCAAAGATTGCAGACTGCAAACCCTCGGCAAAGGGAGGTTTAAGTGGCTGTGCAGTTACCCAGTGACGATTGGCGATCTGCATAGCCTGCTGTCTTCCCGGTAGCGCCTGCTCGGGGGAAACCATCTGGTAGGTTTTGGTGGAAAACATATTTATCAGCCTGTCGGCAATTGGATCAAACTGCTTACGGCAAGCATATAAAGGCCGATTAAAGCTGATCCAAGCCCAAGGCCAAGTCGGCGATAATATCAGTGATATCCTCAAGCCCCACCGCAACCCGAATCAACCCATCATCAATATGGGCATCTTCACGCTCGGCCTCGGTAAGGCGACCGTGAGTAGTGGTAGCCGGATGCACAATGGTGGTTTTGGCATCGCCGAGATTGGCAGTTAGGGAGAGCATCTGAGTGCTATCTATTACCTGCCATGCCGCCTCTCGGCCACCGTTGATGGTAAAGGAAACTACACCACCGAAGTCGGATTGCTGTTTTTTCGCCAGTTGATGACCCGGATGCTCAGCCAGACCGGCATAAAACACCTTCGCGACTTTGGGATGCTCAGACAACCACTGCGCCAACTGAGCCGCATTGGCTGAGTGGGCTTGCATTCTGAGGTTTAAAGTCTCCAGACCCTTGAGAAAAATCCAGGCATTGAAGGGGCTCATAGTCGGCCCTGCCGCGCGAATAAAACTCAGCACCGGTTCCATTAACTCCGCTCTGCCGACTAGGGCACCCCCGAGGGCGCGACCCTGACCATCGATATATTTAGTTGCCGAGTGCATCACAATATCGGCTCCCCAGTTTAGGGGCTTTTGCAGTGCTGGGGTGCAGAAGCAATTGTCCACCACCAGCAGCGCATCTGACTGCTTGGCCAACTGGCTCAGTGCCTCAATATCAGCAATCTCCGACAGTGGATTGGAGGGCGTCTCACAGAATAGCATGCGGGTATTGGATTTTACCGCAGACTGCCAAGCTGACAGGTCAGTTAGCGCCACATAGGAGATTTCGACACCGAACTTGGCGATAAATTTATCCATCATCACCTTGGTGCTACCAAATACATCCCGCGAGCAAATAATATGATCACCGGCCTTTAACAGCGCCATAATCACCGATAGAACCGCAGCCATTCCCGAGGCGGTAGCCACACACTGCTCCCCCTCTTCCAGGGTAGCCAGGCGCTGTTCAAAACTGCGCACTGTGGGGTTGGTATAGCGCGAGTAGACATTGCCTTCAGCCTCTTGGCTAAAACACTGAGCTGCCATCTCGGCATTATCAAACACGTAACTGGAGGTTAAAAACAGCGCTTCCGAGTGTTCGTTTTCATGGGTGCGCTGATAGCCATCGCGAATAGCTAAGGTCGCTGGTTGATAGTTTGTTTTATTATCTTTAGTTGTCATTGGATTACCCAGTCTCAGCTAAGCCACACCGTTGTTGTGTATGCCGATCACCGAGCGTTTCTTAATTTCCGAAGATGCGTCGCCCTTCTGTTTGGCACTGTCATTGCGCAGCTGATCGATGCGGTTGAGATAGGACTGATCCACATCGCCAGTAATATACTCGCCGTTGAATACCGAGCATTCAAAGCGTTTTATCTGTTTGTTGCCCTCTACCCCCGAGGCGATTAGATCTTCGAGATCTTGGTAGATAATCCAGTCTGCACCAATAATTTCACCCACCTCAGAATCACTGCGACCGTGGGCAATCAGCTCGTTGGCCGAGGGCATATCAATGCCGTAGACATTGGGGTAGCGAACTCCCGGTGCAGCGGATGCCATATAGACATTCTTAGCCCCAGCTTCCCGCGCCATTTGAATAATTTCTCTCGAGGTAGTGCCGCGCACAATAGAGTCGTCCACTAACAGTACATTTTTGCCGGCAAATTCCAGCTTGACCGCATTGAGTTTCTGGCGCACTGACTTTTTGCGCTCAGTTTGGCCGGGCATTATAAATGTACGCCCGATATAGCGGTTTTTCATAAAGCCTTCACGAAGCTTAACACCGAGATGCTCGGCTAGGGCTTGGGCAGAGACTCTGCTAGTATCTGGGATGGGAATTACCACATCAATATCATGCTCTGGTCTCTGCCGGAGGATTTTCTCGGCCAGCTTTTCTCCCATTCTCAGACGGCATTTGTACACCGAAATATTATCCATCAACGAATCTGGACGGGCGAAGTAGACATGCTCGAAAATACAGGGGACCAATTCATGTTGCTGGGCACACTGCTGCAGATGCAGCTGACCCTGTTTGTCGATAAACAGCGCTTCACCGGGCTCCAGATCTCTAATCAACTCAAAACCCAAGCTATCTAAAACCACAGATTCGGAGACCACCGCATACTCTTGACCCTTATCGGTTTCGCGCACACCGAAACACAGCGGGCGGATACCATGAGCATCGCGGAAGGCGAATAGCCCGTGATTGGCAACCAGCCCAACCACCGCATAGGCACCTTTACAGCGCTGATGCACTGCAGCTACTGCGGCAAAGATATCCTCACTGGCGGGCTCGAGTTTTCTGCAGGATTGTAGTTCGTGGGCAAACACATTGAGTAGCACCTCGGAATCCGAGTCGGTGTTCAAGTGGCGCATATCAGTGCGGAAAATATGCTCCCGCAACTCATCATCATTGGTGAGATTGCCGTTGTGAGCCATGCAAATCCCATAGGGCGAGTTGACATACAGGGGCTGGGCCAGTGCCGGGCCGGAGCTACCCGCAGTGGGATAGCGCACATGGCCTACACCCAAGCTGCCTACCAGTCGCAGCATATGATTGCGCTGGAAAACATCCTTTACCAGTCCCTCACCTTTGCACTGATGCAACTCACCCTGATGATCGGTAACAATACCAGCGGCATCTTGCCCGCGGTGTTGCAACATGGTCAATGCATCATAGAGCCGCAGATTGACTTCAGATGTCCCAGAAATACCTACTACACCGCACATGATCTATATCCAACTGGTCAATAATTCTTTTAGTTCAGTTACCGCCTGGTTACCCCAACTCTCAAAACCCTGAAAAATTGGAATTAGCGCAGACTCTGTCCACCAGGGGTCTTGTTCTACAGGGATTGCCTTGGGCAGCATTATCACTAGGGCCAGAACAATTAACAATCCCCTAAAGACACCAAATACCAGGCCCAGGGTTTTATCAGTTCCACCCAATCCGGTAGAGTCGATCAATTTCCCCAGCAGGAAGTTGATCAGCGCACCCAACAACAGGGTGCCGACAAACAGACCACCCCAGGCGGCGAGCTGACGCATCGAGGCCAGCTCAATCAAATTGGTTAACAGTGACGACACCGCCGAACTAAAGGTCATTGCCACCACAAATGCCGCTATCCAAATAACCAGCGACATGGTCTCTCTGACAAACCCACGCACGGTACTAATCAGTCCAGAAATGACAACAATAACTGCGATAGCTATATCTACTGTGGCTATTTCCATTTTCAATAGCTCAGCTAATTAAGGAACATATTTTAATAGCAACGAATCGGTATTGAATAATTGGTCAATTTCAGCTTTCGCCGCAATAGCCCGCCGCCGGTCAATTTTCGGCCCCACATAGACGCGATACATGGTGCCGTCGGTCAATTCTACTCGCTTTTTAAATGCTTTAAACTGTTTTTCTCGCAGCGAATCCATCAATTCCTGAGCCAGCGACTGCTTTTCAAAGCTACCCACTTGCAATACCCAGGCGCTAGGTAGTCCGGACGCCTCTAAACCATGGTTAGCAGCATTTTCCATGCTATCGGGCTGGGAGGCATCAACATCAAAGAGTGGCGCCACCTGCTGGGGCTCGACCAAACTAGATGGACGCGCGGCAACCGGAATCTGAGTGGCAGAAATTTCTGGCGGCGCAGGAATTAGGGACTGTCGATCAATGGGTTCTGGATCGGCAAAGTCAAACAGCAGAGGCAGCAGTAAAAGGCCTAATGCGACGAGCACAATCGCCCCAATCATTCGCTGTTTTATACTATTGCTCACTATTTTCTCCCTTTGAAATCAAGCGCAGTACTTCTGCCACAGTGTAAAATGAACCAAAAACGGCCACTGTATCGCCACTATCAGCCTCGGATAAGGCAGAAATAAATGCCTGTTCTACGCTGTTGTGCAATGTGCCATCGGCGGCGCTATTGTATAACAGATTTAACAGTGATTGTCCGTCAGCTGATCTTGTTACTCCCTGCAATTGGGCAACTTTCCAATCATCAATCACCGGCTTGAGGGCAGTTACCATTGCCGACCAGTCTTTGTCCTCTAGTACCGCCGCCACCGCTATATAGCGACCCTTGCCAGAGGATAGTTGAGAGACCTGTTGAGCGGCCAGTTCAGCGGCCAAAACAGCAGCGGCAGCAGGATTGTGGGCCACATCTAGGATCAGATTGACACCCTGATAGGTAAGGCGCTGCTGTCGACCCCTGAGGAACATATTATCCAAAGCAACGCGGCACTTTTCCCCATTGAGCTGGAAGCCCGCACACAACAACGCTTGCAGCGCCAGTGTTTTATTGATTGGCATTAGACCGGCAACAGGCAAATTCTCCATATTGACAGCGCCAACCCCTTCATCAAGAGGGGAGCTTAAGGAAACGGAAAATCTATTATCCCCTGTCTGATAGCTAAAATCTCGGCCAATCCACAGCGCATCAGCCGCGGTTTTAGCTACAAGGTTCTCAAAGTTTTCTGGATAGTCGGTCTCACCAATAATCAGCGGCCGGCCGGAGCGGGCAATACCCAGTTTCTCTCCCGCGATTTCAGTCCTTGTATCACCCAGCCACTGCTGGTGGTCCAGATCTACACTGGTTAATACGGCGACATCGGCATCGATAATATTGGCGGCATCCAATCTGCCCCCCAGACCCACTTCCAGCAGAATAAGATCTAACGCTGCACCACTAAATATCAGCAGGGCGGCCAGGGTGTTAAATTCAAAGTAGGTCAGGGATATATCTTCGCGCAGCGCCTCTATCTGTTCAAATGCAGCGACAATTTTGTGGTCGGATACCGGCTGGCCTGCAATACAAATTCGCTCGTTAAAACGCAGAAAATGCGGCGAAGTAAAGGACCCCACTCGGTAGCCGTGCTCGAGCATCACCGCCTGCATACTGGTGACACAGGAGCCCTTGCCATTGGTTCCGGCCACAGTGATTACTCGGGGATTGGGCGTATTTGTTCTCAGCAGATGCTGTTGGCATCTCTGCCATACCGCTGATACCCGCTCTAATCCCAGATCTATCTCACTGGGATGTCGCGCTTCAAGCAGGGTCAGCCAGTCCGCTAAACAGCGGTCAGCCATCGGCGGGTTCTGGTTGGTTGGTCAGTTTTGAGAGGATACTGCCCAGTCGATCGCGCATCTGATGACGGCTGACAATCATATCAATATGGCCTTTCTCCAGCAGAAACTCACTGCGCTGAAACCCCTTGGGCAATTTTTGACGAATGGTCTGCTCGATAATATTGGGTCCGGCAAATCCGGCGCGGGCACCGGGCTCGGCGACATTTAAATCACCCAACATCGCCAGACTAGCAGATACACCGCCATAAACAGGATCGGTCATCACTGAAATATAGGGAATTCCCGCGGCCTTGAGGCGCTCGAGAATAGCGCTGGTCTTGGCCATCTGCATCAGCGAGATCAGCGCCTCTTGCATACGCGCGCCACCAGTGGCAGAAAAACAGATAAATGGGCGCTGTTGTTCCAGGGCGACGCCAGCAGCGCGGGCAAACTTCTCACCCACCGCGTAGCCCATGGAACCGCCATGAAAGGCAAATTCGAAGGCACAGGCGACCACAGGAATGGTTTTTAAGTTTCCAGATAGGGCGACCAGGGCATCCCTCTCACCCGTCTTTTTACGCGCCTCAGTGAGACGATCCCGGTATTTTTTGACATCTTTAAATTTGAGTCTATCGATCGCCTCAATATCCTCGCCGATCTCAACCCGACCCTGTTGATCCAAAAAGACATCGAGACGCCGTCGCGCACCGATACGCATATGGTGATCACACTTGGGACACACATCTAGGTTGCGTTCCAGTTCGGGACGGTAGAGTGGTGACGCGCACTTAGGGCACTTTTTCCACAGCCCCTCTGGGACCGAGTTAGACCGCTCAGTCTTGCTAGATGCAGGGCCCGCAGGTCGAATTCGTTTCAGCCAATCCATCGATTTACCTTAAAATTATTTGATGATGCTGGGCGTTGTACCCTATTCGAATTAGTTAATTCTAACACGAGAAAAGCTGTCTCTTTAAGCCATACAGACAATTAAATAACCGATCTAATCAATATTTTTTGCTCGGTGGACAAATGCCTCCACCAGTGATCGATCTTTGATCCCGGGCGCTGATTCAACGCCACCGCTGACATCAACCATTGCGGGTCTGATAAGAGACACCGCATCCGCAACATTATCGGCAGTTAATCCACCGGCAAGAATAAGCGGGTAATCTCTCGAGGTAGGCAGTCTAGACCAGTCAAAGCTGTGCCCGGTGCCACCATAGAGGTCATCGCTCCAAGCGTCAAAAAGGAATCCCCCCTGAGCTCGGTAGGCGGCTACCTCAGAATCAACATTCAAGCCAGGTCGCATGCGCACTGCGCGGATAAAGGGATAGTTAAATTGATGACAGAATTCTGGACTCTCGTCGCCATGGAACTGCAGCAGATCCGGTTGTACCTGCTCAATCACCCGATTGACCAGGGCTTCGGTAGCATTGACCAACAGGGCCACAGCCAGGGCAGGTGATTTAATCGCCGACCTGATCTCAGCCGCTTTTGCCACGTCCACATAGCGGGGACTTGGTTCATAGATCACTAGCCCCAGTGCATCAGCACCGGCCTGTTGCACCATCTCAGCCTGCTCGGGGCTGGTAATTCCACAGATTTTAACGCGTACTGTCATGACTGATTGCTTCCTAATGTCGCTGGCAGAAATACCGGGCCTTTGGGTAACTGCGGCAGTCGAAAATGCTCTGGGTATTCAACATCAACTAAGTAGAGCCCACTGGCGGCTGCCGTAGCGGCGCTTTGGCACCGATCAGCGCCAGCCAAAAGCTGCTGAATCCAGATCGGTTGCTGTCGAGCCATACCCACCTCTAGCAGTGAACCAATTATATTACGCACCATATGTAATAAAAATGCATTGGCTGCAATCTCAAAAACCACCAACGAACCATTGGCATAAATATTCGCACTGAGTACATTGCGAAACGGGGAGTTCGACTGACAACCGGCGGCACGAAAGGCTGAAAAGTCTTGCTCACCCAGCAGATACTGGCAGGCCTGTTGCATCGCGGCAGTATCTAATGACTGTTTAATCCAGGTTACCCCCTGAGCCATAATCGCGGAGCGGGTTGGACTGTTATCAATAATATATCGGTAAGTGCGCGATTCGGCACTAAAACGCGCATGAAAATCCTCACTCACTCTATCGGCCCATATCAGGGCAATGCTGTCGGGCAATTGGCTGTTAACCCCCTGCACCCAGTTATAGCCAGTGCGCTGTGCGCTGGAATCGAAGTGAACCACTTGATGGCTGGCATGTACCCCAGTATCCGTACGCCCGGCGCAGCCCACAGTGACTGGACTGTCGGCCACATAGCTCAGCGCCTGCTCCAGTTCCTGTTGCACTGAGGGACTGTGCTTTTGCCGCTGAAAACCGCAGTACGCTGTACCCTGATACTGAAGTATGGCGGCATAGCGGTGGATACCCTGAGGCAACTGCTGCCCCTCGGGTATCTTGCAACCCGCCGTGTAAATCCAATCAGCCATGGTCAACAGTGAACTCCCTAGTCGTCGAGCTGATCGAGAACAGCTTGGGCCTGTGCCCTGCCCGCCTGGTCAGCTTCGCTGATAATTTCTTGGAGAATCTCACGGGCTGTCTCACTGTCACCCATCTCTGCACAGAGAGTCGCCATATCTAACTTCACTTTAAAGGGATCCATATAGTCCAGGTACTCAGTGTCACTGTCAGTGGTCAGATCAGTAGATGGAAGCTCGGTGAGCTCATCACCCATCTGCGCCTGCAGGGCTTTTTGACCGGGAAGATCTGCCTCAGAGCTATGGGTGTTTGCAGGTTTTTTGCTTGAGGTGCTCTCGGCGATATCAACATCGGCATCGGCAAAAATACCGGAGTCATCAGCAGGGTCGGCGGCAAACGGGCCACTGAGCACTGAATCCGTCAGACTATCAGCACCTTCAACAGCGTCACTACTGCCCATATCAACAGCTGTGTCTGATTGCTGTGGTTGCGAGTGATCGACCCTGTTGACGCCCTCACTGGCGGCAAGTGGTTTTCTTAGGCGCCGCACGCCTAAGACAATAAATACCAGGGCGAGTAACGCCGCCACCATTGCGGTATAGGGTGGATTGCGGCGAAAGCCATCCCATACCGCATTGAACGCAGCCATATCGACACTCGATCGCGGCTTTGTTTCAACCCCAGTGCTGCCAAATTCAGAGGTGGCTACTGGGTTCTGCGGTTGCAGCTGTTGGTCTAGCGGCGGACTGACAGTTGCTTGACTGGCATCTATTTGACGCTCAGCTGCATCGCTTGGCACCACTGCGCTCGGCTTTTGGCTATCGCTGGATTCGGCGCTGGTTAAAACACTGATTAAAACAGTGGTTCCGGTACTGGTTTCGCTTGTAGATTCGAGCGCGGAATCTGAAATCTGCGGTTGCGAGGGTTGATTGTGCAGCGCTTCGACAGATTCCCGACGTTTATCTATTTGACTGTCAAAACCATCACTGGACTCCACGGAGATTAGATCCCCCTGGTCAGGCTCGCGCTGAGACTGTGCCTGCGCTTTGGATTGAGCGCTTAATTCCTGTTGAGGAGCTAATTCAGGCGTTAGCTCAGGAGTTACTGGGATTGTCTCTCGTGCAATCGTTGTCTCCTCATTGACCAACCCAGACTCAAGTTCAGCTTGAGCACTATCGACAATCACTGAAGGCGCCGGCACTGGATTATCAACCCTAGGGATTACTGGGCTGGTATCAATGCTTTCAGCGATTTCAGTCACTGCAGCAGATTGCACTGCAGGGGGGGTAAAACTCAGTAGATAGCCTTTCTGGAGCTTGGTGCTATCGCCATCGAGAAAGGCCTCGGGATTGGTGGCGTATAGCAGGTCCATGGTAGCGGCGATACTCATATAACTGGGACGCAAACGCTTGGCCACATTCCACAGGGTATCGCCATCTACTACCCGATGGGTTCGCTCAGCTTCCACTGGATTGGTCGACTGCACGGCGACCGGCGACTGCTCCTGGGCTTCTGCCGTGATGGATGCAGAGGTCTGATTAACGTCGAGGGCCACCACCATAAGGGGAGCGATACTGACGGCCGCGAGCACCCATCGAATGATAGTTGAAAACCAGCGTCGTGCAGCCCCAGTTATCATGCTAAACCTCTCTCAATTGTCTATTGCAGAGTGGGCAACCGTTGGTTTCTGCGCGCTTCCCACTGCCTACTGCCCATTTACTGCTCGATCAATATTCGCAACATGCGCCGCAGAGGCTCTGCCGCTCCCCATAATAACTGATCACCCACAGTAAATGCAGACAAGTATTGATCGCCCATATTCATTTTGCGCAATCGCCCCACTGGGACATTGAGCTCTCCCGTGACTGCGGCTGGGGTGAGGTGGCGAATAGAGTCCTCACGATTATTGTCGACCACCTGCACCCAGGCGTTGGCCTCCGCCAAGATCGAGTGGATCTCATCAAGCGGCACATCGGCGGTTAATTTTAAGGTCAGGGCCTGACTGTGACAGCGCATGGCGCCAACCCGCACACAGAGCCCGTCTAGGGGTATGGGGTCGCTTTGCAAGCCGAGAATCTTGTTGGTTTCGGCTTGGTTTTTCCACTCCTCGCGACTCTGACCATTGTCCAACTGGCTATCGATATAGGGTAGCAGGCTACCGGCGAGTGGGAATGCCCAGTTATCGACCGGGAAACTTTCACTGCGCAGGGTTTCAGTCACTTTGCGATCTATATCCAGAATTGCCGATGCAGGGTCAGCCAAGGAAGCTGCAACAGCGTCCTCAATCACTCCCATCTGGCTGATTAATTCGCGCATATTTTTTGCTCCAGCGCCTGAGGCCGCCTGATAGGTCATGGAGCTGGCCCACTCCACCAGATTGGCGTTAAACAGCCCACCCAGTGCCATCAGCATTAGACTGACGGTGCAGTTGCCACCCACAAAGTCCTTGATCCCGTCGGCCAGCCCCTGATCAATCACAGCACGATTTACTGGGTCCAAAACAATGATAGAACTGCCTTCCATACGCAGCGCCGAGGCGGCATCAATCCAATAGCCGCGCCAACCGCTGTTGCGCAGTTGAGGATAGACCTGTTTTGTGTAATCACCGCCCTGACAGGTCAAAATCACATCCATGGCCGACAGTGCCTGGATATCAAAGGCGCTCTGTAGGGGCCCTGTTTCAACCCCCACCTGAGGCCCAGCCTGGCCGACCTGTGAGGTGGTAAAAAACTGGGGTTCAATAAGGGCAAAATCACCCTCGGCGGTCATGCGCTCCATCAGTACCGAGCCCACCATACCGCGCCAACCGATCAATCCGACTTTTTTCATTTGATTAGATACCTATTTTTTAATTGCAGCGACCACAGCATCACCCATTTCAACGGTGCCTACCTCGGTGCTGCCTTCAGTGAAAATATCTGCGGTGCGCAAACCCTGATCCAGCACTCGGCTTACCGCCTGCTCAATGGCGACCGCGGCCTCAGGCGCACTGAGGGAATAGCGCAACATCATGGCCACCGATAAGATCGTTGCCAGCGGATTGGCTACCCCCTGCCCGGCAATATCGGGAGCCGAGCCGTGACAGGGTTCATACATACCGCGCCCGCTCTTATCCAGCGAGGCCGATGGCAACATACCGATAGAGCCGGTCAGCATAGCCGCGGTATCGGACAAGATATCGCCAAACATATTGCCCGTCACCAACACATCAAACTGTTTTGGCTGTCTAACTAGTTGCATTGCGGCATTGTCTACATACATATGACTGAGCTCAACTTCGGGGTAGTCCGCCGCCAACTCGCTGATCACCTCGCGCCACAGAACGGTGGCCTCCAGCACATTGGCCTTGTCCACCGAGCACAGGCGCTTATTGCGAACCATGGCAGCTTCAAAGGCCAGCTTGCCGATACGGCGAATTTCAGATTCGCTGTATTGGTAGGTGTTATAGCCCTCGCGCTGACCGTCCTCCAAGGTGCGAATGCCCCGGGGTTCACCAAAGTAAATACCGCCTACTAACTCGCGCACAATAAGTATATCCAAGCCAGAGACAAACTCGGGTTTAAGGGATGAGGCATGGGCCAACTGGGGATACATAATCGCCGGGCGCAGATTGCCAAATAAATCCAGTTCGGAGCGAATGGTCAGCAGACCTTTCTCGGGGCGCAGATGGCGCTCGACATCATCCCATTTGGGCCCACCCACGGCGCCTAGCAATATCGCATCGGCACTGCGGGCCTTGTCCAGCGTGCTCTGGGGACAGGGGTCGCCCTCCGCATCCAGGGCGGCGCCGCCCAGATGGGCATAGTCCAGCTCAATACCCAAGTCAAACTGGGTATTCACCGCCTCCAGCACCCGCACTGCTTGGGTGACTATTTCCGGGCCTATATTGTCACCCGGCAGGATCAGTACTTTTTTCATTTAATTGCTCCAAATACCCAGGGGTGTTGCTGTGCCCGCTTGGCTTCATAATCTCGGATGGCATCGGCGGACTGCAGAGTCAGGCCGATCTCGTCCAACCCTTGCAACAGGCAGTCTTTGCGAAACTGGTCAATATCAAATTCAAACTGTTGCCCACTGGCACAACTGACCCGCTGAGCCGACAGATCAATGGTCAATTGATAACCCGGGTTGGCATTGACTTCAGCGAACAAAAAATCCACCTGCTGTTCGGTCAAAACTACCGGCAACAGACCATTTTTAAAGCAGTTGTTATAGAAGATATCCGCATAGCTAGGGGCGATAATCGCTCGAAAGCCATAGTCCTCCAGCGCCCAGGGGGCGTGTTCACGGCTGGAGCCACAGCCAAAATTTTTCCGCGCCAACAGAATCGATGCACCGTCAAAGCGTGGCAAATTCAGGGGGAAATCTGGATTTAGTGGCCGCTGACTACAGTCCTGGCCGGGCTGCCCCTCATCCAGATAGCGCAATTCGTCAAACAAATTCACACCAAACCCGCTGCGCTTGATGGATTTGAGAAACTGCTTGGGGATAATCATATCGGTATCCACATTGGCGCGATCCATAGGCGCCACCAAACCCTGATGTTGAGTAAAGGCTTTCATTACACAGTACTCCCTTTTACAGTACTTCCCAATTCACGCACATCGACTATATGTCCAGTGACCGCAGCCGCGGCGGCCATTGCCGGACTCATCAGATGGGTGCGCCCACCATTGCCCTGACGGCCCTCAAAATTTCGATTGGAGGTGGAGGCACAGTGCTCCCCTGCTCCCAGTTTATCGGCATTCATGGCCAGACACATGGAGCAACCCGGCTCTCGCCACTGCAGGCCGGCCTCGATAAATATCTTATCCAGCCCCTCCTGTTCGGCCTGTAACTTGACCATCTGCGAACCCGGCACTACCAGCGCCTGTTTCAAAGAACCGGCCACAGTGCGACCCTTGACTACCGCGGCAGCGGCGCGCATATCCTCAATACGGGAATTGGTGCAGGAGCCAATAAATACGCGGTCGACGGCAACTGAAGTGATCGCCTCGCCTCCCTTTAGGCCCATATAGTCCAGTGCTCGCTGCACACTGTTGCGTTTAGTCTCATCGGACTGTTGTTTCACTGTGGGTATATTGGCAGTGACCGGCACTACCATTTCCGGCGAGGTACCCCAGGTGACCTGTGGGGCGATATCCTCTCCCCTGAGCACTACTTCTCTGTCAAAAACCGCATCTGTGTCACTGACTAAAGTTCGCCAGTAGTGGGTCGCCTGGTCAAACAGTTCACCCTGAGGAATAAACTGACGATCTCGGCAGTACTCGATGGTTTTATCATCAACTGCCACCAGACCAACCCGCGCACCGGCCTCAATCGCCATATTGCAGACGGTCATGCGCCCTTCAATGGACATCTCGCGGAAAACTGACCCGGCAAACTCGATGGCATGGCCATTCCCACCGGCGGTGCCAATTTCACCAATAATTGCCAGCACCACATCCTTGGCAGTCACACCCAAACCCAGAGTGCCATCTACAGTGACTCGCATATTCTTCATTTTTTTGCTGACCAGACACTGGGATGCCAACACATGCTCAACCTCGGATGTACCTATACCGTGGGCCAGGCAGGCCAATGCGCCGTGGGTGGCGGTATGAGAGTCACCGCAGACTACGGTAAAACCGGGCATGGTGGCACCCAGCTCCGGACCCATCACATGCACAATACCCTGTCCCAATTCGTTCATTTTAAATTCTTTGATGCCGAAGTGATCACAGTTCTCGTCCAGGGTCTGCACCTGAATACGCGAGGTGGGATCGGGAATAGCGGCGACACCGGCGGCGCGCTCGGCGGGATCGGTGGAGATATTGTGATCGGGAGTGGCCAGGTTGGTATCCAACCGCCAGGGTTTGCGCCCCGCTATCCTCAGGCCCTCGAAGGCCTGGGGAGACGTGACCTCGTGCAATATATGCCGATCAATGTAGATTAGCGCCGATCCATCAGAATTTTCTTTTACCAGATGGCTGTCCCACAATTTGTCGTAAAGGGTTTTTGCCGTCATAGCAGGCTCCAAAAAAGTGATTGCAGCAATTATACTAAGCCTTTATTATGAATTAAATTCATATTTTTCATATTATAGATTCTTGTTGAGAATATATAACACGGGCATTTGGTGCTGTGGACAATCAAAATCTAAAAGCTTTTTTAACTGTAGCCCAGTGCGCATCCTTTTCAGTGGCCGCGGAGAAATTACACCTGACCCAGTCTGCCATCAGCAAGCGCATTGCCCTGCTAGAACAGCAGGTTGGCAAGCCGCTGTTTGATCGCATTGCAAGGCGGGTTTCCCTGACTGAAGCAGGGCGCACTCTGCTACCAAGGGCTCAGCATATTATGCAAGAGCACCAATCAGCACTGCAGGCCATCAATGATCTGTCAGGGGATGTCAGCGGAATACTGCGCCTGGCAATCAGTCACCATCTGGGCCTGCATCGACTGCCACCGATCTTAAAGACCTTTGCTCAAGCGCATCCAGATGTCAATTTGGATATCGAGTTTATGGACTCTGAACAGGCCTATGAACAGGTACTTCAGGGCAAGATGGAAGTGGCAGTGATTACCTTGGCACTGGAGCCCCATCAGCGCATTCACAGCCAGTGCATCTGGACCGATAACTTACAATTTGTCTGCGCGCAGGATCACCCCCTGGCTGGTACTGTGCCGCTCAGATTAGAGGATCTGGCGCAGTACCCAGTTATTTTACCCGGGCTCAACACTTACACCGGTCGTATTATCCAAAACTTATTTGACGCCCAGAAGATTCCACTGACATCACCCATGTCCACTAATTATCTGGAGACCATCAGCACCATGGTGGAAATTGGTCTCGGCTGGAGCATTTTGCCGGAGACACTGGTCAGAAGACTTTATGTTATGCCAGTGGCGCAAGCCGCCGTGCAACGCGAATTGGGTTACATTCACCATCAGAAACGCAGCCTATCCAATGCCGCAATTGCCTTTTTAAAACTGCTGGATCAAACCCCGTAGGGCGGTAAAACAGGACGGCTAGGAATCGCGCTCTAGGGCGTGAATTAAATCCGCAAATTCCTCGCCACCGCTGGGGTTGATTTGCCTGAGCACCCGATGGGCCTCCAGAACATGCTGGCGAATCTCGTCAACCGCGGCATTCGAGTCAGCAGATTCCTGCAGGCAGTTACTCAGATCGCAATCCGGTTGCCGATCCAGTACATCGATAATCTCATCGAGGCCCATACAGGTGAGGGTTCTGAGAATCGAGGGGTTATCACAGAATAACTGCACATTTGTCTGGTAGTGAGTGCGACAGTAGAGACCCATTTTGGCTATCAGGCCCAGCGTGGTGCTGTCTACCCCCTCGGCATCCAACATATCAATGACCACCCGATTAACTTTATCTTTCTTAAACAGGGCCTGCATATAGCGATTTAACGAGGCGCAGAGATTGAGGCGCACATCGCCGACAAATTTGAGTAGATAATCGCTGCGCTCATCAGCTACCAGTATTTTGCCACTGCTCACTCTACAGTCCTCCAGTGAGCAACAGCACAGAAATATCGTCTTGTGGCTCTTTGATATGATCTAGCTTCAGCGCCTGTTTGAGCGCATCCATATTCTGGTTGCTGTGGTTTAAATAGTTCAACAGTGTCGCTTCTTTGGCGTCGATATGTTTTTCCGGTAGCAGATCATAGACGCCATCGGAAAGCAGGACTAAGGCAAACTTATCCGGCAGTTGTATTTGCTCAACTTGCCATTTGACATCGTCAAAAATTCCCGCTGGCTTGCCTTTACCGGGCAGAAATTTTGCCTCACCCTCATGTATTAGGATGGGAGATGGCTGTTGAGCACCCACCACATAACGCAGCTGCCGAGTCTGGGTATCCAGCGAACCCGCCACAATGGTCAAATGCTTATCCAACCCTGTATCCAGTATCTGTTGATTGATCGACTCAACCAGCCCCTCGGGAGCTTGGGCCAATGCCGCGTAATCCTCCTCAAGAATATGACGGCGTATCACGCGGCCAATCATAAAACGCAACAGTACGGTGACGAATGCCGATGAGGCACCATGTCCAGAGACATCGGCAAAGTAAAAAAGAATATAGCGGTCCAGAGCGAGGTTATAGCTGACAAAATCGCCGCTTAAATAGAGCGATGGCGCGGCAGCGTGGGAAATTTCAAAGTCATTAAATCGCAGAGGCCCTTCGGGCATCAGGCTCTTTTGCACCTCGCGTCCAGCCTTTTGGTCCTGCTGTAGATTTCTCAGCGTCTTTTGCAGCTCATTGTTGGTCTTTTCAAGCTGCTGCTGATGCTCTTGGATTCGTTGCCTTTTCTCAGCCAGGGCCTTCAATCGATCGATCATCAACTCAATATCAGGCTGTTGAAAGTCATGCTCTACAATATCGGCAACACCCAGTCTAAAGTAATCGGCCTCCCTTGCTCTATGCTCGGGGTCAAAAGTTACCACGACAATATGGCGTTCACACAACTGGCTGAGAGTCTGAATATCCTCGGGATTATCGATGGGCGCGCTAGTGACCGATAGCACAACCGGCTGATTAAGGGGATCCTGACAAGTTTTCTCTAGACTGTGCAGACTGCCAATGGTCACAGTCTTGTGACCCAGTGACTGCAAGACTTCAATGAGAGGATTTGACCCATCTAAACTGCGGTCCAAGATAATGAATGGACCCTGCAAATCATTTATCAAGGCTCGATTTCCTCAGCGCCCAATCTCGAGGGATCGCAATGGTAGTAATAGCGCTATAGACAACTGATTAGTAATCATCAAGATCGCCAAAATCGTCCTCAATGACGCCATCATTTTCTAAAAATTCCCGGCGCTGCAGATAGATATCGCGCAGAAAAATGTAGCTATCACCACTGATCATATCGTCAAATTCCAAGAGTTCTGCTCGGGAGGACACCAGGCTCAATACAGCTGCTGCATTGCGAGCGGCGACTTCATCGATCTCTCCCATCGGGTCGGTGAGCCTATCGACAAGTTTTGTCGGTATATCCCTTAGACTGGAGGGGCCGAGCAATGGCAACATTAAGAAGGGACCATCTGGCACACCCCACACAGCTAGAGTCTGAGAAAAATCCTCCCCTTCACTTTTTGCCAATCCCATCGATTGGGCCACATCAAACAATCCTCCGACGCCCAATGTGGTATTGATTAGGAAGCGACCCGAATCGTTTGCCGCCTGGCCGAATTTAGCCTGCAACAGATCATTGGCCACATTGGTAATCTCACCGAGATTATCAAACACATTAGAGATGCCGCGCTCCAGAGGATCGGGCACTACGGCTGCGTAGACTAGCGCAGCGGGACGGGCGATATAGTCATCCAGGACCTGGTTGAATTTATGGCTGGCGCGATTAAACCCCTGAAAGGGATCCTGCTCGTCGATGTCGTTGGCCAGACTGCTGTGACTGTTGATTGTCAGTGCAGCGAGTAGAACCATAAAGGTCAGTTTCAATAGCTTCAAAATACTAGTCCCTTGGTGTAGAAATGTAGCGCCCCTGTTTCGTGTCATTCTAATAGCTCAACACTGAGAACTTCAATAGCAAAGTGAGACCGCTGCAAGAATGATCACCACCCCTGGCAGGCCTAGACCTTTCTATCAAAGCGACGCAGTTGCTCAAACAATTGATCCCAGCGCTTTTGTAAGCGCTTGGCGGAAATTGGCATGGGTGTTTTGAGCTGTTGGGCAAAAAGCGATACCCGATACTCTTCTAAGGCCCATTGGAAATCCTCAATTTCGCGATCCAGGGACTGTGGCAATTCATGACGGCGCTCTGCAAGCGCCGCTAAGGGCTCTAAAAATACCTGTAACTGCTCGATATGCTGGCGGTCTCTAGCCAGCTGAGCGGCCATTTTTTCCAGCCGAATTTGCAGGGCGCGCACATAGCGCGGATATTGCCCTATTTGTTCGAGACTGATATGGCTCAGGGTGGACGGCGCAAATAAACGCGCCAGCTGGCAATCAATATCGTCTTTAGCCACAGTCACAGCGGCGCTATTCATAGCACTGATCTGCTGACGACACTGATGCAATAGCGGCAGCGTTGATTCAATAATCGCTCCCTGTTGCTGGGCGATACCAACCACTGAAGAGAGCCCCTGTTTAAAACAGCTTTCAAAACTGAGGCGATCTCTGATCACCTGGGCCCGAGGGAAGACCCCCTGCTGGAAGCTGGCGCTTATAATCGCAGTGACCACTGTCTGACGGTCGCCAACAGCCGCCGCTTTAAGTGCCAGATCCGCACCCTTTAGCAGATGTTTGTTGAGATATTTTACCTGCTCTCGCCCCTTGAGAAGGGCCAGCCGCAACTGCCCATAGCGGCTGACATTCTCGGCAATCAAAGGGTTGTCCAACAGCTCAAGATCAACCCATTCGCCGCAATCCCGCAACGCCGGCCACGCTTTGATCAGCATACTTCCACGCTGCAGGCTAATCTGCTCTGGCAGCTGATCAAAATCCCATCGCGTAATATTTTTTCTGGAGATACCGTCCGCGGCATGTTGCTCGAGCCCAAGGTTAATCTGCTGCTTAAAATCCGACTGCAGCTGACTCAGACTGCGACTGGTAGCAATGGTCTGACCATTTTCATCTTCTAATATAAAATTCATTTGATACCAGGGATCGAGATTCTGCGGTTGCCAATCGGAATCTTCGACTGTCACTGCGGACAGCCGCTTTAGTTGATGGGCCAGCACTTCGGTCAGCGGTTTATCCTCAGCTTTGACTGCCAACAAGATTTTATCGACATACTCTGGCACCGGCACAAAGTGACGGCGAAGCGGTTTTGGCAATGTCTTTAGCAGGGCAATACACTTATCGCGGAGCATGCCAGGGACCAGCCAATCAAAATAAAACCGTGGCACCTGATGCAGTAACGCAAGGGGTATCACAGCACTGACGCCATCCTGCTGATGACCTGGGTCAAACCTGTAGCGCAACTCAAACTCGAGACCATCGATTTGGAGGTTTTTTGGGAACTGTGCCTGCTGATCGGCACCCAGACCGCGCAACAGCAGTAAGTTACGATCCATCAACAGTAGGGATGAATCGACGCGCTCAGCGGCCTTTCGCCATTTTTCAAAGGCCGGCAAATTGCCGATATCCTGAGGAACCCGCTCATCGTAGAAGCCGTATATCACCGTCTGCTCAGCCAGCAAATCGCGGCGGCGGAAACGGTCCTCAAGGGCCTGTATTTCCTCGAGTAGCGCCTGATTTTTGGCCATAAATGCGCCCTTGCCGTTGTAGCCAGATTCCACCAGTGCCTGCTGTATAAACACTTGGCGCGATTCTTGGGGGGCTATTTTGCTGTAGACAACCTTTTTACCCTCGACAATGGTCAGACCCAATAATATCTGTCGCTCTTTGGCCATCACCTGTCCAGACTTGCGGTGATAAAAGGGCTCACTGTAGGTTTTTTTGACCAGATGGGCCGCTAGGGACTGCAACCACTGAGGGTCAATCTTGGCCACATTGAGCGCGTACTGTTTGCCAGTTTCCATCAAGGATCCGGCGACAATCCACTTGGGCGGCTGTTTGGCCAAGCCGGACCCAGGAAAGATAAACAGCTTGCGGTTTCGGGTGCCTAGAAACTCAAACTTATCCTCACGACTGGCCACTTGCCCCAGCAGGCCGGACAGCAGTGCCTGATGGATGGCAGCATAGTCTGCCGGCTGCTGGTTGCCAGTTAACTTTAGGGTTTTGCAGGCACTTTGCACCTGATACTGCAAGTCCCGCCACTCCCTGACCCGCAGGGGGGAAATAAAATGGGTGCGGCAGTATTGGTTAAATTGATTGCGTGAGCGGCTTTGATACTGGCCTTCCAAATGCTGCCAAAGTTTTAACAGCGAGAGAAAATCCGAGTCCGGATCGAGCCATTGTTTATGCGCCAGATCAGCGGCCTGTCGCCTGTCCATAGGGCGCTCTCTGGGATCTTGGATACTGAGACCCGTGGCAATAATAGTCAATTCACTGAGCGCGCCAACAGCTGCCGCCTCGATCAGCATCCGCGCCAACCGCGGATCTAGGGGTATGGCAATAAGCTGTTTACCCAGCGGTGTCAATTTCCCCCTGCCATCCACTGCCTGCAGCTCTTCCAATAGCTTGAAGCCATCGTTGATTAGACGGCTATCTGGCGGATCCAAAAACGGAAACTCGCGGATATCGCCAATGCGAGCGTTTAACATTTGCAGAATTACCGCTGCCAAATTGGTGCGCAGGATCTCAGGATCGGTGTATTCAGGGCGACCTTGATAATCCTCTTGGGTGTAAAGTCGATAGCAGACCCCACTACTCACCCGTCCACAGCGCCCAGCCCGCTGATTGGCACTGGCCTGAGAGATGGCCTCTATAGGTAGACGCTGTACCTTGGTCCGGTAGCTATAGCGCGAGAGGCGGGCGCGGCCGGTATCAATCACATAACCTATCCCGGGAACCGTCAGCGAAGTCTCGGCAACATTGGTGCTCAGCACCACGCGTCGCCCGCGGTGAGGAGCAAAGATGCGCCGCTGCTCGTCAAGGCTGAGGCGAGCGAACAACGGCAGTACTTCAAGGTGGGGAATTTGGGCTCGCCTCAAGGCTTCAGCAGTATCGCGAATCTCCCGCTCGCCGCTGAGAAAAACCAGGATATCGCCAGCTTTTTGATTGCTATCTCTGTCATTGATCTCCCGAACTGTCTCGACAATTAACTGCTCGGTGTCTCTCTCCAAGTCAGCCTGATGGGCGTAAACCACCTCCACTGGATAGGATCGCCCAGAGACCTCGACCACCGGCGCATTGTCAAAATGGCTGGAAAACTTCTCTACATCAATGGTCGCTGAGGTAATAATGATTTTGAGATCACGGCGCGCCGGCAGTATTTTCTTCAGATAACCCAGTAAAAAGTCGATATTGAGACTGCGCTCATGGGCCTCGTCGATAATCAAAGTATCGTAGCGACTCAGAAATCGATCCCGCTGAATCTCTGCCAGCAGGATACCATCGGTCATCACCTTGATCAGGCTATTTGCTGAGGTCCGATCGGAAAAGCGCACTTGATAGCCGACTGTATCGCCCAGTTCGGATTGCAATTCCTCGGCAATTCGATTGGCGACAGAGCGGGCAGCAATCCGCCTTGGCTGGGTGTGCCCGATCATACCGCGCTGACCGCGGCCAGCTTGGAGACAGATTTTGGGCAACTGGGTGGTCTTTCCCGAACCGGTCTCACCGGCAACAATCACTACCTGATTGCGCTGTATCAGCTGGCCGATCTCTTCGGCATGATCGCTGACTGGCAGATCGGGAAGGTCGGAAAAAGTTATCTGAGGACAGTTGGCACTGCGCTGGGCAACCCACTGCTGGGACTTCTCCACAGCAGTCGACCACTTGCGCCATCGATCGGCAGTCTCACCACTGCCGCTAGACAATTTACTGACCTGTCTGAGCTTGGTGGTCAGTGAATACAAGTCGCGACTTGCTACCACCTCGGGAAGCTGCTGCTCGAGCTGCTGAAACTGCTCAGTTTTGATTGGGAAATCCGTGGGGATCTCCATACCCACCCCCACTCTAAAAAGATTTCATATTGCCAAAAACCCGACCTCAGCGCTCTTGGTCGTGCCAGACGCAGCTGCCACTGGCAGACTGGATACTTGCCAGCTTTTGACGATGACTTTCCAGCTCCTGATCATCAGCCCTGATTACTCTGAGGGCCGGCCGATCTTTAGCGAGGCGTCGAATACCTGTTGCACTGGTCACCTCACCGCTCTCGCTGTTGCCGTTATCGCTGATATTAAGGCTCACCTGGCCACCGGTCATCAGCAAGTAGACATCTGCCAATATCTCGGCATCTAACAGTGCACCATGGAGCTCGCGCTGGGAGTTGTCTACAGCGTAGCGCTTACACAGCGCATCGAGGTTATTCCTCTGGCCGGGGTGCTTTTGCTTGGCCAGAGACAGGGTATCAATTATTCTGCGGCGGTCCTCAACAGCCGCGCCCTGATCCGGCAGTTTGGCCAATTCGTGGTTGATAAAGCCGACATCGAAGGGCGCGTTGTGTATAACCAGATCAGCGTCGCCTATAAATGCCATAAAGTCCTCTACCACATCGGCAAATAGCGGTTTATCAGCGAGAAATTCGTCGGTGATGCCATGCACTTCCATCGCCCCTTCATCGACCTTTCTCTGAGGGTTGATATATTGATGATAATGGCGCCCGGTGAGCTTGCGGTTGATAACTTCGACACAGCCGATTTCAATAATACGATGGTCTTGCGAGGTCTCCAAGCCAGTGGTTTCAGTATCCAGTACTATCTGTCTCATATCACTAAGTCAATTCAATTAATTTCAAAAAAGCGCTACAGCTGATCGATGCCGCGATTGGCCAACTGATCGGCTATCTCGTTTTCACGATGACCACTGTGCCCTTTAACCCAGCGCCAGTCTATACGGTGGGGAGCTGTTAACACGTCCAGACGCTGCCACAGATCTGCATTTTTTACCGGCTTTTTGGATGCAGTCTTCCAGCCGCGCTTCTTCCAGTTAGGCATCCACTCCTGAATACCTTTCAGCACATAGGTGGAGTCCGAGGTAATGGTCACCATACAGGGTCGCTGCAGTGCAGATAAACCCTCAATCACCGCCAACAGCTCCATACGATTATTGGTGGTCTCCGCTTCACCGCCAAACAGAGAGCGCTCGTGGTCGCCATAGCGCAACAGCACGCCCCAGCCTCCTGGGCCTGGATTGCCGCGACAGGCACCATCGGTGTACATCTCTACTCTGCTGTCCACAAGCTCAGTATTGTCCATAAACTCACTCTCAGCACTGTGCTGATATCACTGGTTTTTCATACGCCTGTCTTCACTGGGCATCCGGTAATCATTGGATACTGCCGGTTTCCACAGGGGATTGGTTTTGCGAATCCCGCCAGCCACCCGCTTGACCGCATGAATCATATAGAAATTTCCCCATGGAAAGTGGATTTTTTTACATCCACGCGCCCACAGCGAATCGCCCTCAAAATTATTTAACCGCTCAAAGGGCATATGATAGGCACCGTTGGCAACTTGGATCACCTGAAAATTTAACAGTGCCAGCCAGTCTTTGATACGGTTTTTTTGCAGCCCATAAAACTGATATTCGGGGCGCTGCGTCAGCAGTCTCATCGGCACTCTGGCCAATCCCATAGGGCCATAGGGGTTGATCACAAAGATCAGTAAATGGGCCCCTGCCGACATCACTCTCGCAGTCTCAGCCAGAACAGCCTGGGGCGAACTGGAATACTCCAATGCATGTTGCAGAACCGCCACATCCACTACTGCCGATGGCAGCGGCAAATCGCTGTAATCTGCCAGCGTGGTGCCGGCATCAAACCCCAGTACTTGGCCAGGCGGTCTGATATAGAACTGATGCAGTTGCTTAGCAGCTTGAAAACAACACTGCTCGGCGGTGACACCTAGATGCATCAGGTGATATCCGCCTAGGGCACTACAGGTTTTATCCAATAATGGCTGCTCGGACTGCAGCAGGTAGCGACCAAATTGGGGTCCAGACCAGTTGCCGAGATTCATGGCCTCCGCTGAGGGACTAGCAACAGTTATTTGGCGGCAGATTCTGCGCAACCGATCAGAGCTGACATTCATTTTATAAGCATCAGATTTGCAACTGTAGAAAATCCTATCCTACCATGATCACCGACTGACTCAAGCAGGCTTTTGAGCAGTCAACGGACCCTGAACTGCAGGCCTGTTGTCTACGCAGGCCATCACCGCTACAATTGCGCGCTTAAAATCGTACTGAACTTTATAGTTACTGCAAATCGATCGTGAACCCACTGTGTCCCTCGAAGTAAAATCGACTCCCTTCCGGTTACTGGTACTACTGGCTGCGCTACAAATTGGCGGCTGTAGTATTACTAATACCCTAAGCGAATTCGTGGATGAACCCGAGGTGAGTGTCCCAGAGAATGACCCCGAATTAAATACAGATGCCAATTCGGTGGATGCGCATCCGGCTGATCAACAGAACACAGAAGCAGAGGCGGTAGCTGCTCAGGTTGTACCGGATCTATGGCAACGACTGCGCTCTGGCTTCACGATTCAAACAGAGACGCTGCCCAATCGAGTATCACCACAGCGGAAACGCTACCTAAAAAATCCCCGCCAACTGCAAAATTTATTCACTCGCGCAGAACCCTATATCTTCCACGTAACCCAGCAGTTGGATCAGGCAGGCTTGCCCCTTGAACTGGCACTGTTGCCAATTGTTGAGAGCGGTTACGATCCTCTGGCATACAGTCACAGCCATGCAGTGGGTCTATGGCAGTTTATCCCCTCCACAGCCAAGTCACTGGGTCTAGAGCGCAATCGATGGTACGACGGCCGCCGGGATGTGATTAAATCCACTCAGGCAGCGGTAAAATATCTCAGCTACCTGCATCAACGCTTTGATGGTGATTGGCTACTCGCTCTTGCCGCCTACAACTCCGGTGAGGGCACGGTTAAAAAATCTATCCGCAGGAACAAGAAACTCGGCAGACCCACCGATTTCTGGTCGCTTAAATTACCGCGAGAGACCAAAAATTATGTGCCGCAGCTGTTGGCACTGGTTGACATAGTGACAGATCCCGAGGCTTACCATGTGCAATTGCCCAGCATAGCCAACAGCGCATTTTTTGACGTGGTAGCAATTGAATCGCAGATTGAGATCGCCAAGGTTGTGGCACTTACCGGTGTCGATAAGTCCCTGTTTGTCAGGCTCAATCCCGCCTATAGACGCTCGGTGACCCCGCCTGAGGGAGCCCATCATATACTGCTGCCCCTAGGCGCCAGAGACTCGCTGGATGCCTTTCTAGCACAGCATAACCCCTCACTCTGGGCACCCTACCGAGAATATCAGGTCAAAGCTGGAGACACCCTTTCTCATATAGCACAGCGCCATCAGCTACCCATGACATTAATAAAAAAAGCCAATAACCTAGAGGGCGATTTTTTGCGCGTGGGGCAGATCTTACGATTACCGCCAACCGGTGAAATTGCCCGCGCAACTGAGTACAAAACCCTTGCAACCATCAGTCACAGAGTTGCATCAGGGGATACGCTATCGGAGATCGCCGAACAGTACCGAGTCTCGATTCGCAGTATCAAACAGTTAAATAATCTAAGTGGCAATCACATCCAAATTGGCCAGACACTCAAGATTCAGGCACCGGGGCAGGCAGTGCAATCTCAAACCGAGAGAAAACTCGTTTACCGCGTGCGCCGCGGGGACTCGCTCTATCTTATCGCAGAAAAATTTGATCTTAGGATCGCCGACATCACTCGCTGGAATAAACTGGATCCCAAGCGATATCTACAACCGGGGCAGCAGTTAAAACTCTTTATAGATCCGCTGCGGATTTAGTTCTCTTGAAAATCCCTATTACCCTCGGCTTCCAAAACAACAATACCCATTAAATGGTCAGATCTCTGATAATTGGCAATATAGAGACCACCAGCAATCCGGCCATCGTGACATTAAAAACTTTGCGATAGCTGGTTCTTCCTAAGTAGCGAGATAAAAAGGAACCAAACAGCAGCCAGACAACCAAGCAGGGAGTAGCTGCCAGACAAAAGGCGGTCACTATATAAGCAACCTGTAATGCAAAATCTGAATCCGTTGTGGTATAGGTGGCAATAGCACCGGTTGCCATGATCCATGCCTTGGGATTGAACCATTGGAATGTCAGCGCCTGAGTAAAACTCATCGCTTCTCTATTTGAGGTGCTAAGATCACTGACCTCTGAGGAAGCTATCATCCAAGCAAAAACGAGCAGATAGATCACTCCGACTATCTGAATCATATGATGGAGTTGGGGAAATACGACAAACAGGACTGAAAATCCTGCTGCCACTGCTACCAGCAATAGCGGAAATCCAACTAGAATTCCCAGCAGATGGGGAATAGTTCGCCTTACACCGAAATTGAGTCCCGATGTCATAAGCATTATATTGTTGGGGCCAGGGGTTATTGATGTAGATACGGCAAACAGCATAACCGACAGATACCATTCCATGGATAGCTAACCTCCCTGATCACTGTTCTTGGATGTCTCTCCTAGCAAGAGACAGTTAGCGCGATTTTTCACTCTGGACGCGCAGAACCCGTCTACACAAAGATATCACTTCAGCGGCAAATAGCGAGGCCTAACTATTCACAAAAAATAATTAGGCCGTCCAATTAATTCCGCCAGTTCAATGCCTATTGATACAGCCTCGGGAGATAGTATTACTGGACTATCTCCGCTCGATTAACCAGTTCTGTCTGATAGGCAATCAGTTCACGGCCGCTTTGAGTAAGCTCGACCACAGAGCGAAGCAGCGCCTTATCTTCGGCCTGCAGGCTGCTGTAGTCACCCAGAGTCACTTGCGTTAACTGAATCGCGATAAAATCGCCGTTTCTGGTATAGAAGCCATCCACAACGTCATTGGCTGCGGGAGCAGCCAGATCAAACACATAGGCATTAATTTCTGGATCTATATCGACCGCTGACCTTTTACCGCCTTGGACTTCCTTCCAATCTAGCTCAAGGGAAGTGGCTATATCTTCAACGGATTCTCCACCAGTAACACGCGCCAATAGGTCCGCGCCACTCTGTTGGATAAGCTGTTGCGCTCTGGCTGCTGTCAGCGCCGCAGTCACTTGATCGCGAACCTCATCGAGGGTTTGTTGTCGCGATGGAAAGTCATCTTCCACCCTGAGGACTACATAGCTATCATCACCCAGTTCAAGCACTTCACTGGCGTAGCCATCCTCGAGCACTTCCGAGCTGTAAGCCGCCTCTACCACCGCTGGCAATGCGGCAATACCAGATCCACCAGTTTCAGGGAAAGGCTCGGTAATCTGCGCTTCAAGACCTAGCTCCTGAGCTACTTGCTCGAGATCTTCAGCGTTAAAACTCAACTCTTTTAGCATCTCCAGCTTTTCCACCAACAGATCCTCGGCTGCTTCAGCCCGTAAGTCCTGTGCAATGCGGTCATACTGTTCTTCTAGGGTAAAGGTCGATTCTGAGATCTCTAGCAACTTAATTAGATGTACGCCAGCATCGGTAGTCACCGGCGGGGAAATCTGTCCAACCTGCAAATTGGCCAGAGCAGTTTCAAAAGCCTCGGGGAAGGTTTTACCGGCGGTATAGCCCAGATCACCGCCACTGCTAGCAGTGGCAAAATCCTGAGAATACTCGGCAGCTAGGGCTTCAAAATCAGTGCCACTATCAATTTTAGCTTGAATCTCTTCGATCAATGTCTGTGAGGGATCAGTAAGAAGAATGTGCGCTGCGCGCAATTCGGTCGAAGTCTCAGCAGACTCGGCCTCCTGTTCAAATCTCGCTTGTATTGCCTGTTCAGTAACCTGTGTGGAGAGAACTAGCTCACTGCCATTTAATTCTATGTACTGAACGGCTACCAGCCGCGGGGTTACATACTGCTCCAGACTCTGTTGGTAATAATCTGAGACCTCTTGCTCCCCGACCTTCACCTGGGCATTAAAGGATTCTAGGGGTAATCTGGTGTAGTAAAAATCTCGCTGCTGTTCAGTTATCGCTGCCAGCCCAGCCAACTCAGCTTCGGTGACAAAGCTTGAACCCATAATCCCCTTGGAGAGCTGTTCAACCAAAAATTGTTCATTCAGCATGTCTATAAATTTACCGCTAGAAGGGTAGCCCTGAGTTCGGATAGCAAAACGATATTTATCCTGATCGAAGGCTCCGTCAGTCTGAAACTGTTCGACACCCGTGATAAGCTCGCTAACGAGTTGTGGAGCAACACCCATGCCCTGCTCTCTCGAGGTCTGGGCAATCACCTTGCTGGAGATAATGCGCTGCAGCGTCAGCGGCCGCAGCTGTTCATCGTCTAGCTGAGCTTGATCAAAATCGGGATTTTGATTGAGAATTCTGCTTTTTTCCGCCGCTAGCGCCAGCTGAAAATCCCGCGTACTGACCTTCTCCCCGTTGACTATCAGGGCAGCCTCTGAGTCGGGCGTGCTGATAAACAGTGATCCTGTGCCCGATAGAGCGAAGATAACGCCAATAAAAATGGTGATGGCCAGAGCGGTTCCCCGCAGATTATTTCGAAATTTGTCTAACATTGATTAGTCCCAAACTAAAAAAAGGCGCATATGAATGCGCCTTTGTAAAAACAATGATGCTCTTCAAGTAGAGAGCATAGCATCGGTTAAATTAGTTAACGGCGTCCTTGAGTGCCTTGCCAGCTTTAAAGCTTGGCACATTGGAAGCTGCGATTTGAATCTCGGCACCGGTTTGTGGGTTGCGTCCGGAACGGGCAGCTCTGTGCTTGACAGAGAAGGTTCCAAAACCGACCAGAGATACTTGGTCACCACTTGCAAGTGCGCCTTGCACTGAACCCAAGACCGCCTCTAGTGCACGAGTGGCGTCAGCTTTTGACAGGTCTGCGGATTCAGCTATTGCATCGATTAATTCAGATTTATTCACGGTGTTCCCCTTATTGTTATGGAGTTAAATTTGGCGAGTTTGAATTTACTTCAAACTCCATACTAGAACCAACGTAAGTGTTGGGCATCCTCTGTTCAACTTTATACCAACAGCCATACAGTCTGGTCAAGCTAACTTTTAAAAAAAATGCAATAAACCTAGTGCGTGCTTGGCCTGAGCCCCTGTTCAGAGGGGTTTTTACCACTTTGATTGCGATTGTACTCTTCTGTACTAAGGGGTATGGGTTGCGTCTCCAAGGCAACTTCGAGCACTTCATCAATCCATTTTACTGGAATGATCTCGAGCTCGTTTTTAATATTCTCCGGGATTTCTTTCAAATCGCTGGCGTTATCGTGGGGAATAACCACCGTAGTCACACCACCGCGATGGGCCGCCAGCAACTTTTCCTTCAGGCCGCCAATCTTTAATACCTGACCGCGCAGTGTTATCTCTCCAGTCATAGCCACAGTGGGCTTAACCGGTATGCCAGTTAATACCGAGACTAGCGTAGTGCACATACCTATGCCAGCGGACGGCCCATCTTTGGGTGTCGCCCCCTCGGGCACATGAATATGCAAATCATTCTCACGGTAGAAATCTTTGGCGATTCCGAGCTGCTGGGAGCGATTTCGCACCACTGTAAGCGCCGCTTGGATGGATTCCTGCATCACATCACCAAGGGACCCTGTTTTAATCACATTGCCCTTACCGGGTACCACTGAGGACTCAATGGTCAAAAGCTCTCCTCCAACCTCGGTCCAGGCTAGACCAGTGGCTTGACCGACCTGACTCTCCGCTTCGGCGCGTCCATAATCAAAGCGCCGCACACCCAGTAGGTTTTCAAGATTGTCGCTGGTGACAAGATCCTCTGACTGCGCGTCCTGTTTGATATGTTGTGTAACCGTTTTTCGGCAGACTTTGGCAACACTGCGCTCCAGACCACGAACCCCAGCTTCTTTGGTGTAGTAACGGATAATATCCCGCAACGCGCTGTCCTCGATGGTCAGCTCTTTTTCCTTGAGCCCGTTGGCTTTGCGCTGCTTGGGCACCAGGTATTTTTCCGCGATTTTGACCTTTTCATCCTCGGTGTAGCCGGGAATGCGAATAATCTCCATACGATCCAACAGGGGTCGGGGAATATTCATTGAGTTGGCAGTACAGATAAACATCACTTCCGAGAGATCGTAGTCCACTTCCAGGTAGTGATCATTAAACGTATGGTTTTGCTCTGGATCCAATACCTCCAAGAGTGCTGCAGCGGGATCTCCTCGGTGATCCATGCCCATCTTGTCAATTTCATCCAGCAAAAATAGCGGATTCTTGGTTTTAACCTTACTCAATTTTTGGATTATTTTCCCCGGCAACGAGCCTATATAGGTTCTGCGATGGCCGCGTATTTCCGCCTCATCACGCACGCCGCCCAAACTCATCCGGACAAATTTGCGCCCGGTGGCGCGGGCGATGGATTCACCCAGCGAGGTCTTACCCACACCGGGGGGGCCCACTAGGCAGAGCACTGGACCTTTGAGCTTTTTGACCCGCTTCTGGACTGCCAAAAACTCAAGGATACGCTCCTTAACTTCTTCCAACCCGTGATGATCTTGGTTCAGCGTATTTTCAGCATTATTGAGGTCGTGTTTGACTCTGCTTTTGGTCTTCCAGGGTACGCCGATCATCCAATCGATATAGTTTCGCAACACAGAGGCCTCGGCGGACATAGGCGACATCATCTTTAATTTTGATATCTCCGAGTTGGCCTTTTCAAGGGCCGACTTAGGCATACCTGCTTGATCGATTTTTTCCTGCAACTGCTGTAGGTCGGATACGCCCTCATCATCGCCCAACTCTTTCTGAATGGCCTTGATCTGTTCGTTGAGGTAGTACTCTTTTTGACTCTTTTCCATCTGCTTTTTAACCCGTCCTCGGATTCGATGCTCTATCTGAGAAAGGTCAATTTCTGATTCCATTAGGTTCATCAGCTGATCAAATCGCTGAATAATATCGGCCGTCTCCAGAATCTCTTGTTTCTGCTCTAAGTCCAGACTCATATGCGAGGCAATAGTATCGGCGAGACGCTCTGAATCCTCGATTGCACTGACTGTGGAAACCACTTCCGAGGGGATTTTTTTACTTAGATTGACATACTGTTCAAATAGAGACAGCGCCGAGCGCGAAAGTGCATCTGATTCTTGTTTATCGGGTAAAGGGGCCTCAACCAGCTCTACAGCGGTTTGCATAAACTCGTCACCCTCTTGAGGATTGACCAATCCAACGCGGGTTACCCCTTCAACCAAAACCTTTAATGTCCCATCTGGCAATTTCAACATCTGCAATATATTAGCCAGGGTTCCAACCTGATAGACATCGTCAACTTTGGGGCTGTCTTCAGAGGGATCTTTCTGCGTAATCAACACCACCTGCTTTTCCGAATCCATGGCGTACTCAAGGGCTGTGATAGATCGCTCTCGCCCTACAAACAGTGGCACCACCATATGCGGGTAGACCACAATATCTCGCAGTGGCAGTAGTGGGTAGGTAGCGGTTTGACTGGCTGTCTTTTTAGGCACTATTTTTTACCTCATCGGAGCAAAAAAGGTTGTCATTTTCCCAAGCTGGGCTTAAGCAATAATAAATATATTGGGACTCGCAGCGGAAATACAACCTGTTAATAGCAATTTGGCCCGGCGGGTTCAAACTGACCGGGTCAGGGCGGCCGTGAAAACGCAAAAAAGGCGGCCTAGGCCGCCTTTTTGTTAGCTCTCATCAGAAGCTATCTTTTTGGCTTCTTTTTGCTCATAGACTAACAGAGGCTCATTCTCGCCATTGATTACTGCCTTGTCGACAACCACTTTGATCACATCTGATGCAGAGGGGATCTGGTACATAGTATCGAGCAGGACATTTTCCAGGATTGAGCGCAACCCTCTAGCGCCGGTTTTGCGCGCTATGGCTCGATCGGCGATTGCCTCGAGGGCTTCAGGACGCAGGTCGAGTTCAACATTCTCCATAGTGAATAGCGATTGATACTGCTTTAGAAGTGCATTCTTTGGTTCCACCAAAATATTGACCAGCGCATCGCGGTCAAGCTCTTGCAGTGTAGCAACAACCGGCAGGCGGCCGATAAATTCGGGTATCAGACCATAGCCAATCAAATCACTGGGTTCGACATCCATCAATATCTCGCCGACCGACTTGCTGCTCTCAACACTGTGCACCTCAGCACCAAAGCCAATCCCACCCTTTTCCGATCGGTCGCGAATCAACTTTTCCAACCCAGCAAAGGCACCACCGCAGATAAATAGGATATTTGAGGTATCGACCTGCAAAAACTCTTGCTGTGGGTGTTTGCGACCCCCCTGGGGAGGTACCGAAGCCACTGTGCCCTCGATCAGTTTGAGCAGTGCCTGTTGAACGCCCTCGCCAGACACATCTCTGGTAATTGAAGGGTTGTCTGATTTGCGTGAGATCTTATCGATCTCGTCAATGTAAACGATACCGCGCTGCGCTTTATCAACATCGTAGTCACATTTCTGCAATAACTTCTGGATAATGTTCTCGACATCCTCACCCACATAGCCGGCCTCGGTTAATGTGGTAGCGTCGGCCATGGTAAAGGGGACATCCAACATTCTGGCCAGAGTCTCAGCCAGTAGAGTTTTGCCGCTGCCGGTAGGCCCAATAAGCAGGATATTGCTCTTACCCAGCTCCACCGCATCGGCGTTCGGTTTACCAGATTGACTAGTTTGAAGTCGCTTGTAATGATTGTAGACGGCGACAGACAGAATCTTTTTAGCTACATCTTGACCGATAACATAGTCGTCCAGAAGGCTTTTAATCTCTGCGGGAACTGGCAGCTGATGACCATCTTCCTGCTCATCTGCAACATGGGTCTCTTCCGAAATAATATCGTTACAGAGATCGACGCACTCATCGCAGATGTAGACAGATGGACCGGCGATTAATCTTCGAACTTCGTTTTGATTTTTACCACAAAAGGAGCAGAAAAGCAGTTTGCTATTTTCCCCTGATGTATCGTTGTCACTCATCTCGACACCCTAATTGCAATTGACTGGGATTGGATTAAGAAGCATTTTAGGCTAGCTCCCTAGATGGTTTCAAATTCAGCGTACTCAACCTAACTGCGCTTGTCTAGCACCTCGTCCACCAGACCATAATCCTTGGACTCCTCGGCACTCATAAAGTTGTCACGCTCGGTATCCTGCTCAACTTTATCCATCGGTTGACCGGTGTGTTTGGCCATCAACTTGT
Organism: Porticoccaceae bacterium; assembly: GCA_049612225.1. Lineage (GTDB taxonomy): Bacteria > Pseudomonadota > Gammaproteobacteria > Pseudomonadales > Porticoccaceae > HTCC2207. The sequence goes on from JBMZBJ010000001.1 coordinate 249,932, forward strand.
TGAGCCGCTCTTTGACTTTGAGAATTTCCTGAGACTGTATATGTATATCTGTAGCCTGACCCTGAGCACCGCCACTAGGCTGATGGATCATGGTTCGAGAGTTGGGCAGACAAAAGCGCTTGCCCTCGGCACCGGCAGCCAGCAAGAAAGCTCCCATAGAAGCCGCCTGACCAATACACATGGTGCTAACATCTGGCTTGATAAACTGCATGGTGTCGTAGATTGAAAGACCCGCAGTTACCGACCCGCCTGGAGAATTAATATACAGATGAATATCTTTGTCGGGATTCTCAGACTCCAGAAACAGCAATTGAGCCACAATCAGGTTGGCCATATGGTCTTCTACTTGACCCACCAGAAAAACCACTCGTTCTTTGAGTAAACGCGAGTAAATGTCGTAGGCGCGCTCACCGCGAGAGGATTGCTCTACCACCATAGGAACTAGGCCGTTGGCCTGAATATCTAGATTTGCAGATGGTTTGTTGGAATATTCAAATGTCATTAGATACTCTCTGTTATCTGTTTAACTGAGGCCCTCATTGGCGCGACGATACTCGCTTAAACTACGCACTCTTGAGAGAGTTGGACTTGCCAACCTGCCACAGGATCAAGCTTCGGGTTCAGGATCCGGCTTAACTGCCTGCTCATAGTCCAAGTTTTCTTCTTTGAGTTTGCACTTGGAGAGCACCAGCTCAGTAACCTGATCTTCCAAGACAACCGCCTCGACCGAACTCAATAGTTCTGGCTTGCTATAGTAGTAGTCTACCACTTCTGAGGGCTGCTCATAAGTGGAAGCGATTTCATCAATACGCGCGCGAACTTGCTGCTCATCTGGCGCCAGGGACTCAACTTTGACAATTTCAGAGATGATAACCCCCAGTGCAGCCCTGCGTTCCGCTTTGCTTCTGAACATATCATCCGGCAACATACTGGGATCAAATTGCTGACCGCCGCCAAACTGCTGAATCATTTGCTGCTTCAACTGTGTAATCTCATTGGCAACCAAGGCTTCCGGCAGCTCTACAGTATTCAGAGAAAACAGCTGATCCATCACCCGATTCTTGACCTTGGTGCGAATAGCGTTGCGCAGCTCCCGCTCCATATTGGCCTCGATATTCTCGCGAAACTTCGGCTCACCGCCAGACTCAACACCATACATTTCAAAGAACTCATCATTGAGTTCGGGAAGATTTTTCACCGCTACACTGTTTACTTTAACTGCAAACTGAACCGCTTTGCCCTTTAGATCCTCAGCGTGGTAATCCTTGGGAAACTTCAGCTTGAGAACGGTCTCATCACCGGCGCTCAGGCCCACCAGACCAGTTTCAAAGCCAGGAATCATAGTACCTGAACCCAGCAGCAGATCTTGGCGATCGGCCTTGCCACCGGGAAACTCTTCACCTTTTTGCGTGCCCACATAATCGATATTGACCTGATCGCCCTCTTCTGCCGCTTTGTCTTGGCTATCAAAGGTGGCTTGCTGATCGCGAAGCACGTCAACCATTTTATCTACATCGGCAGGAGTTAGTTCTGAAGTTGGCTTAGAGACGCTGACTTTACCCAAATCGGCGAGCTTAACGTCGGGATAAACTTCAAAGGTAGCGCGGTATTCCAAGTCTTCACCGGGCTTATCGACAATATCGTCGATTTTCGGTTGACCCACAGGCCTGAGTTCCTGCTGCTGTATAGCCTCGTAAAAGCTTGAGTTAACCACTTCGCCTACAACTTCCTGACGAACACCTTTGCCATAGTACTGCCGCACTACTCTGAGGGGAACTTTACCCTTGCGGAAACCTTTGATGCTGGCTGTTTGAGTAGCTTTCTGTAACCTTTGCAAAACTTCACTTTCGATTTTGTCGGCAGGCACGCCGATCTTTAACTGCCGTTCAAGACCTTTGCTCGACTCAATGGAAACCTGCATGGAATAACCTCATTGCAATATAGATAGGTTGGGCAATCAGTTTGGACTATTTAGTGACTGTAATACCCAGCTCGATGGTTTTAATATAATTTGGTGCGAGTGGAGAGACTCGAACTCTCACGGGTCGCCCCACTGGAACCTAAATCCAGCGCGTCTACCAGTTCCGCCACACTCGCTTAAACTTAATTCTGGAAATATCACCCCTGATTTTTCGCCCTAAGTTTAGGACTTGGATGAGCTCCCCGAAAAAAGGCGTGAAGTTTGCCACAGCGTCTCGCAATCGGCAACAAAATAAAACATGTTTACAGGGTAAGAATTTAACCACTTTAGACTGGGTGGAAGTTTTTCTGCTAAAGACTCAAGTTTGAGTATCTAAGGGAGCTGTAAATAGTCTTACTGCCATCGATGAAATTTCTTCAATTCGCGCAGCATCTTTGTAAATTCCGTCAATGTAGAGTTTGGCAATTCCGTGCATGGCACCCCATATCACTTGCGAAAACCTGAGAGGATCATCTTCGAGAATCAGTCCTACCTTTTGCCAATGCTTTATCATCTTCAACTGATATTGAAACGTTGCATAGGCTATATCTTTGAGCTGCTGTGAACACTTCGCTTGCTTCCAGATACAGCGACCAAACATCAACTCATAGACCTCGGGGCTTTGAGCCGCATAGCGGATGTATTCACAGATAAACGCTTCAAATTTCTGTTTGTCTGTCAGGTTAGTATTGTTAAAGCTACTCAGCATAAAGTCATAGCGCTGATGAAATCCCTCGGCGGCTACAGCACAGAGCAAATCATTTTTGTCATTAAAGTGATGGTAAGCCGCGGTTCGCGATACACCCACTCGTTGTGCCAATTTGCGCAAGGAAAGATTTTCAATCCCATGCTCAGCAATTAATTCTTTGGCAGCAATCAAAAGTGTTCGCTGCAAATCCCCATGGTGATAAGAGGAACGGCTAATCCGTTGCTGGTTTGTATTAGACATTTACCGACTATAACAATGCATCTTGACAGTGTCAAAATAACAACTTAATCTTAACTCAGATGATTTGCGTAAGGTTTGAAACAAAACCGTTACAAAAATTCCAATTCGACGGATACAGCAATTACATCAAACTAACACTGGCAACTTGCCTTAGCCGATTAACTAAGAGAGAACATCATGACAGAAACCGCCTACCCCAACCTTCTGGCTCCCCTAGATTTGGGCTTTACTACACTAAAAAATCGTGTACTGATGGGCTCGATGCACACTGGACTCGAAGAGGCCGAAGATGGTCATGAGCGCATGGCGGCCTTTTTTGCAGAACGCGCCAAAGGAGGCGTTGGATTGATCGTGACTGGAGGTATTGGTCCCAACACTGAGGGCTCAACCCACTCTACTACCAAAACCTTAAATACTACTGAGGATATTCTCGGACACAGACAAATCACCGATGCCGTGCATGCTGAGGGTGGCAAGATATGTATGCAAATCTTACACACAGGTCGCTACGCCTATTCGCCTCAGCTAGTTGCGCCCTCTGCCATCAAGGCGCCGATCAACCCCTTTGTGCCCAAAGCCCTCAGCGATGAAGAGGTATACAAGCAAATTGATGATTTTGTCACCACCTCGTTACAAGCTCAAAAAGCCGGTTACGACGGCGTTGAGATTATGGGTTCGGAGGGCTATTTTTTAAATCAATTTATTGCTGCTAGAACCAACCAGCGCGATGATCAATGGGGTGGCAGCTATGAAAACCGCATTCGCCTTCCCATAGAGGTGGTGCGACGGGTTCGCGAAGCAGTAGGTGAAAACTTTATCATTATCTTTAGACTATCGATGCTGGATTTAGTTGAAGGAGGAAGTACTTCAGATGAGGTAGTGCATTTGGGCAAGGCGATTGAAGAAGCGGGTGCCACCATAATTAATACCGGCATCGGCTGGCATGAGGCACAGATTCCCACCATCGCCACCAAAGTACCTAGAGCAGCTTTCACTTGGGTGACGGCGCGTTTCAAGCGGGAACTTTCCGTGCCGGTTATCACCTCCAACCGCATCAACACCCCCGAGGTGGCCGAACAGGTATTGGCGAGAAATGATGCCGACATGGTATCCATGGCACGGCCATTCTTAGCGGATGCCGATTTTGTCAATAAAGCGCAGGAAAATCGCGCCGATGAAATCAACACCTGTATCGGCTGTAACCAAGCCTGTCTCGATCATGTGTTTCAGGGTCAAATGACTAGCTGCCTGGTCAATCCTCGCGCCTGCCATGAAACTGAATTGATGATTGAGCCAACCACAACACCGAAAAATATTGCTGTGGTCGGAGCTGGGCCTGCAGGACTGGCAGCGGCAACTACCGCCGCATCCCGAGGACATACAGTGACCCTGTTCGACAAGGCCGCCGAGATTGGCGGTCAATTTAATATTGCCAAACAGATCCCTGGAAAAGAAGAGTTTTATGAGACACTGCGCTACTTCAACCGACAGTTAGAGCTAACCAATGTGCAAGTTAAGTTGAATACAGCAGTTACTGCAGACATGCTCAATCAGGGCGGATTTGACGAGGTTCTTGTCGCCACTGGCATCACACCGAGAAAACCAACTATCGAGGGCATTGACCATCCCAGTGTACTGAGCTATATCGACGTAATTGCCGGTAAAAAACCGGTGGGCAACCGAGTCGCAATTATCGGTGCGGGCGGCATTGGATTTGATACTGCTGAATATCTTACCCACAGCGGTGAATCCACCAGTCAAAATATCCCCGCATTTATGCGCGAATGGGGCATTGACATGTCCCTCAATGCGCGCGGCGGCATAGAGGGAATAACGCCACAGCCTCAGCCCTCACCCCGGGAAGTCTATCTACTGCAGCGCAAAATATCTAAGGTGGGCTCCGGTCTTGGAAAGACCACCGGCTGGATTCATCGCGCGGGACTGGCTATGAAAAATGTGCGTATGATGCCGGGTTGCGATTATCAGCGAATTGATGACCAGGGCTTGCACCTTAGGGTGGGCGATGAACCAACCCTGCTCGAAGTTGATACTATCATTATCTGTGCTGGCCAAGACCCACTGCGAGAGATCGTTGCTGACCTCGCAATGCCTTTTCATTTGATAGGTGGCGCCGATGTTGCCGCAGAACTTGATGCCAAAGGCGCTATTAATCAGGGTACACGATTGGCTGCTGCAATTTAGAGAATTAAAGCCACCACTGTCTTATGGCGTAACCAAACCTTGCATCTGGGATAGAATACTCCCATCATTGCGCACCCTGCCCAATGGTGCGCATTGATGGCAGCCAGATTGTCATAAAAGGAGCAATAGTGTCTAAAACCTTCACCGGTTCCGAATTGCGTCAAGCACTGGGTAGTTTTGCTACCGGCATCACTGTTGTTACCACCTTGGGTACAGGCCGACAGCCAGTAGGAATAACCGTTAACAGCTTTAACTCTGTATCCCTTGAGCCACCACTGGTTTTATGGAGCCTAGATCGCCATACCAATTGCTTTGATGATTTTGTCCAGGCACAGTCTTTTGCCGTGCATATTTTGGCCAGCGATCAACAGGCACTATCAGAGCGCTTCGCCACAGTGAGGACAGATAGATTTGCAGATATTCAGTACTCTACAGGGTTGTCGGGAATCCCCATCCTACCCCATTACAGCGCCTGTTTTCAGTGCACTATGGAACACCAGTATGAAGGGGGAGATCATATTATTCTGGTGGGCAGAGTAACCGAATTCACAGACAATCAGCTCCCTCCCTTACTGTATTATCGCGGACAATACAAAACCCTCTGAGGAGATTATAATGGTTATCTATTTACCGCCTCAGGAATTCACCCTTGACCATCTTTCGACCTTGCATTGATCTCCACGAGGGCAAAGTAAAGCAAATTGTCGGTGGCAGTCTCACCGCAAACGGTGCAGAGACCAATTTTGTTAGCGATAGAGATGCCACCTACTATGCCAGTCTCTACAGGGAGCACAATTTGCAGGGCGGGCATATTATTTCTCTGGGGCCCAATAATCAGCAATCGGCATTGCGTGCACTGACAGCCTATCCTCAGGGAATGCAGTATGGCGGTGGAGTAAATTTGGAGAACGCCAGTGAATTTCTGGAAGCCGGCGCCTCTCATGTTATTGTCACCTCACACCTGTTTGAAAGCGGTAAGTTCTCTTGGTCACGATTGGAAGCCATCAAATCAGCTGTTGGTTCCGACCGATTGGTGTTGGATTTAAGCTGCCGCAAAACTGACAATGGCTGGATGATCGCCACCGATCGCTGGCAGACCATTACTGACACCCCGGTCAATCAACAAACTATCGAGAAGCTTGAGAGTCACTGTGCTGAGTTCTTGGTACACGCTGCGGATGTCGAGGGCCTACAGGCGGGCATTGATAGCGATCTGGTCAGCTTGCTGGGTCAGTGTTGCTCGCTGCCCTGTACCTATGCCGGCGGGGCCAGATCATTGCAGGATCTTCAACAGGTTGATTCGCTCTCCAAAGGTAGAGTCGATCTCACTATCGGCAGTGCCCTGGATATTTTTGGCGGATCTGGTATTACTCTGGCAGACTGTATTCAGTGGAATGCCACTCAGCAACCCTAGCGCTCAACTGACACAACTCTCAATCGGCCTAGCCATCACCACTGCCACTGAATACCCAAATTAAGGGATCTAGGCTCCCCAGGAAAGAAGCGTTCACCGGAAAAACGGCTGTAGTCTGCGCGCTCGGCATAGGCTCTATCAGTAATATTTAGCACCCGGGCGTATAGATTAAGTTGTTCAGATAGTCGATGGGATGCGCTTACATTAAAAACACTGTGTCCCGGGTAGCTGTGGAGATTTTGCGGGTCTAAAAAGTACTCTCCCATCAACTGCCATTCCAATTCCAATTGAGTTTGATCTGAGGGTCGCCACAGTAGCCTGGCATTGCCAAAGTGACGCGGCGCGGTATCCATAGCATTGCCGCCAATATCCACACCTTCTACGAGATTACCCTGTCGATAGCGATGCCGCGCATAGGTAGCCGCTAAGTTAAATTCAATCTGCTCAGTGATGGCAATGCCCAGTTGCGCCTCAACACCCAAATGCTCGGTACGGCCATCGCTGACATTGAAAAATTCCGTATCTCGGTAAATAAAGTTATCCTTCTGCATTTTATATATGGCGATACTGTAATCGACCCGATCACTGCTGCCGCGAATGCCCAACTCCGTTGCAACCAGACTCTCAGAATCCAGATCGGCTACCTGTTGCTCGCGCTGCAAGCGGTATAGTTCCGTCGCCTGAGGTGCTCTAAATGCCCTGCTAAGGCGCCCATAGATACTATGGCTATCACTTAACTTATGGATAAACCCCATATCCCCCGACCAGTTATCAAAACTGTTGGAGCCCGATGGGGGTCGGCTGTATCTGCAACCGCCGCTTTCACAACTCGTGCCGTCATCGCGAGTGCGCCCAGCCAACATCTGATTATGGTAATCATAATGGGTTGATTCATAGCGCGCTCCGGCATGAAGGGTCCAGTTATCCGTCACCGACCACTGAGAATTGGCAAACAGTGCCGCTACCATAACATCCACCTGATAGTCGTAATGTTTACCCACCGGAACAGTGTTTTGCAGGAAGGTAGAGCCCTCGGTGGGAGAATCTTGAGACTGTCTGAGATAGCCATCACTGTATTCAGCATCTGTGCCCACAATCAGCTCAAGTTTATCCGCTGGTGAAAAGTGATAGGAAATCTGCGTGCCCAGACTGAACTGACCATTTTGCTCCAGTGGCGTACCGGGCAAAAAATGTTGCAGAAAATCCATCTGGGTATGGCGCACATAGGGCGTGACTATCAGTTCAGCTGCGGGTAGCTGATAAGCCATGCGCGACCATAAACGCAGGGAACGGGCATCCCTAAATGCTTCCGGATTAGGATTTGATTGCGCTTTAGCGCGGTCTTTGTAGGCGAAATCACCGCTGATATAGCCGGCAGTCTCCTGATTGAGATTGGTTGCCGTCAAGCCACTGTCAATCGACAGCTTGCCAGAGTTTGATCGATGGCGCAGCGATAACTTTTGCTGATCGAATCCAGATTGCTCGCGGTAACCGCCATCACTGGTGAGGCTGGTAGAAACTGCAAAATCATTCGCTGTAGCAGTTAATTTCAGTCGGTGATAGTCATTGGGACCCAGTTCATAGCCCAGGCTATCCACTGCATCGATGGTTGGCGTTATGATATTAATCACCCCATGAATCGCATTTGAACCATACAGCACGGTGCCGGGACCACGCAGCACTTCAATACGCTGGGCCACTTCACTGTGGGCCTCAAACAGTTCATTGATATTACAAAAGCCAGCGGCGCGCAGTGGGATGCCATCTTCAGCCATCAAGAATCCACCACAGGCACCGGCACCGGTCAGTACTGGCGAGCGAATCGCCGGCAGGTATTCCTGACCATTGCCGCGATTTAAATTGACCCCTGCCAACCTGGAGAGGGGCTGTTGAATATGGGCATGGGATAGCAACTCTAGATCATCCTGATCAACCACCGCCGTAGAGGCCAAAACCTCAGCGCGCTCGGTGTTTTGACGACTGGCAATAGTCACTATCTCCGAGACCTCTGCGGTGGCCAATGGCACGCCACTGAAAGCTGCAAGCAGAACAATTAATTTTAGGAAATTTCCCATTTTAAAACTCATAATTTAACCGTTTTATCCAACCAAAAACTGCATTTCATTTTAAAAAATCAAAGCAAACTGGGTGTTTTTAAATAAGATACCAATGCAATAGTTAGCCAGCATTGCAAGCATGGTGAAAATATAGAGAACTTAAAACTATGTAATGAAAATACCTTCCAGACAAGTCGCTATCTCTCTGTTTTTATATATGGCATATGGAAGCTGATGGATGGCAACCATACTCAGTATCGCATATACGGATAAAAATTAAATCCTGCTCAGTGCAGGAATTACCACTATTTATCAGGTTGATAGCCAAGGTGGATATATCGCTGTATCACCGCTGAGGACAACCTCTCGTGAGACACCTAGCCTGTGGAGTCACGTCGAGATAATTACCCAGTTGAAGAGGAAAAGCCTGAGCTAACCGGCTTGCCACTAGAACAAGGACGCGTGCTGTCCTCCGTCAATGACAATATTTTGACCGACGATAAAGCGGGCAAGTGGACTGCATAAAAAGGCCGCCATGGGCGCTAGATCGTCAGGATTACCCATAAACCCAGCGGGGATATGATTGTTTGCCGCAAAGTGTTCGGCGATAACCTGAAGGTCCATTTCAAGTCCAAAGGCACTGGCATAATCTCCCATGATCTCGCTGGCACCCTCGGTTTGGAACATACCGGGAAGTAGGTTATTAATTGTCACACCATGCTGAGCGACTTGTCGAGACACACTCGCTGTATAGTTGATTAACGCAGATCGCGCAGGTCCTGACAGGAGTCGCCAGATCATTGGATTCTTCGCAGAGAACGTGGCGATATTTACAATACGTCCCCATCCTTTCTCTGTCATAACCGGTATGTAGTGCCGCATGATTTCAACCGGACCAATTAATGCCGTTTCAACTGAGTCGCGCCACATGTCGGGAGTGACTTTCAGGAAATCGCCATTGGGCGCGGGTGGTTTGATGGTAATCGCCAGAATATCAGGGTTTGGGCAGGCGTCGAATAGAGCTTGTCGACCCTGTTCCTTGGATGAGTCGGCGACAACTGGGGTTACCGAGACATTGTATTTCTCGGAGATTTCATCAGCGGCTCGCCTCAGTCGCTCTTCTCGTCTGGCAGTAATGAAAAGTTCCACGCCGGCCTCAGCCAAGCGCTCCGCGGTGGCTCGCCCCATACCCGCACTTCCACCAGCCATAATGGCAGTTTTGCCTGCAATTTGAAGATCCATCGTATTACTTTTTTGTTTTTATAATAAGGATTGAAGCCTAATTGGCGGAGAAGGAGGGATTCGAACCCTCGATACGCTGTTAACGTATACTCCCTTAGCAGGGGAGCGCCTTCAGCCACTCGGCCACTTCTCCGTAAACTTTAAATTTGGGTAACATCTATCTAGTCAGACAGTCGCTCCCGGGTCGCGCGTTGCTTCGAAGCTCACGCTTCTCGTCTCTTCGAGATCGCCCTGCGGGCGCCCAAAATGATTCTCATCTTGTCAGCCACTCGGCCACTTCTCCGTAAACTTTAAATTTGGGTAACATCTATCTAGTCAGACAGTCGCTCCCGGGTCGCGCGTTGCTTCGAAGCTTACGCTTCTCGTCTCTTCGAGATCGCCCTGCGGGCGCCCAAAATGATTCTCATCTT
>JBMZBJ010000001.1:260265-291305 GCA_049612225.1 Porticoccaceae bacterium
AAAATGATTCTCATCTTGTCAGCCACTCGGCCACTTCTCCGTAAACTTTAAATTTCGGCAGCACATATCAGTGTAATAACTGGGTCTGTGTAGAGTTCTCTACCGAACTATAGACCGATGATTTTGGATTGCAAAATCTATTGCTAGAAAAAAATAATGCCGCCTAAACAGTCGGGCGGCATAATATCATATCGAGAAAAAATTCAAAGGCTATTGTTGCTCTAAACGACCTAAGTAGATTCTTGAGGGCTCTTTTCCTTTTGGATACGCTGATAGATTTCCTCTCGGTGCACAGCGACCTCTTTCGGCGCATTGACACCAATCCTGACCTGGTTACCTCTTACACCCAAGACCGTAACCGTAACTTCATCACCAATAACCAGCGTTTCACCAACTCTTCTTGTTAGAATTAACATATTTTTTCTCCTGTACTACATCCTTTATTTTCAGTATTTCTACTTCTTGATACTGAACCACAAATTGGAAACTTGCCAAGCCCAGCGTTTATTCATTTTACCATAAAACAGCGTTGTGAAGTCCTTTTGCAAAGAGTACACAAAGATGCTCAAAAACCTAGCAGAGTAGTCAGCTGTTCTCCAACTTTATGAGATGGGAGTATCCAAATTAAAGCCAGAATGCAGTGAACGCACTGCCAGCTCCAAATATCTCTCCTCAACCACTACAGTGATTTTAATCTCTGAAGTGGTAATTAATTGGATGTTGATCCCTTCGTTCGCCAAGATTTCAAACATCTTAGCAGCCACACCTGCATGGGACCTCATGCCTACACCGACGATGGAAATTTTAGCAATATCCGCGTCGGCCTCGACTTCCTTCGCCCCCAGATCATCAGCAATCTGACTAAGCAGCTTTTCTGCTGCCGACAGGTCGTTGCGATGAACGGTAAAAGTGATAGAGGCAGAGTTGTCTTTGGCGACATTCTGCACAATCACATCAATTTCTATATTGGCATCACTGATAGCGCCCAAAACCTTGTAGGCAACACCGGGTTGATCCGGAATACCTCGGATTGTTAGCTTGGCTTCATCGCGGTTAAAGGCAATGCCTGAAACAACTGGTTTTTCCATCTGCTCATCTTCCTCCAACGAAATAAGCGTGCCCGAGCCCTCTGCAAAACTCGACATTACACGCAGTGGTACATTGTACTTACCTGCGAACTCCACGGATCGGATTTGCAGCACCTTGGAACCCTGACTGGCCATTTCCAACATTTCTTCAAAGGTTATCTTATCCAATCTTTGCGCATTGGGGACAACCCGAGGATCTGTGGTGTAGACGCCGTCAACATCGGTATAGATCTGGCACTCATCCGCTTTTAGGGCAGCGGCCAAGGCCACTGCAGTGGTGTCAGAACCACCACGGCCCAGCGTGGTGATATTGCCCTGATCATCAATACCCTGAAAACCTGCTACTACCACTACACGTCCATCATTGAGGTCCTGCTGGATACGGTGACCGTCAATATCTTTTATTCGGGCCTTGCCATGGGCATTATCAGTCAGAATTCGTACTTGACCACCAGTGTAGGAGCGAGCCTCTATGCCAATTTTGTTGAGCGCCATGCACAGCAGTGCAATAGTGACCTGCTCCCCAGTGCTCACCAATACATCCATCTCGCGGGAAGAGGGATCCTGATCAATCTGGTTCGCCAGGTCAATTAAACGGTTGGTCTCACCACTCATAGCCGAGACTGCGACCACCAGCTGGTGACCTGCCCGGTAATTTTTGGCGATGCGATCGGCAACCGCTTGGATACGCTCTATTGTACCCACGGATGTGCCACCGTATTTTTGGACTATTAGGCTCATTATTCTCTTTGCAATAGACAAAAAAGGCGCAAATTAAACAGCAATTTGGCATTAATGTTAAGTATATTTTTCTCTTAACCCTGCTTAGGTCTCATCGGGAACGCCAAAAAAGAAGATCTGCGCAAGGCTATCTGAGGAATGGCGGTCAACCGCAGTAGCCTAAAAGCCAAAAGTGCATGCGCATTAGGATCAAAGATTTTGATCTACCCAACTTGCGACCGATTCCAAGGCCGGCTTCAGTTCAGACAGATCGCTGGCAGCGCCCATTGCCATATCGGGACGACCCCCACCCTTGCCACCCAGCTGGGAATTGATGTGCTTCATCAGGTCACCTGCCTTGAGCTCGGCAGTCAGATTATGGGTGACACCGGCAACCAGTGAAGCGCGATCACCCTCTACCGCCACCAGGAAAAACACACCTTTATCAATTTTGGCACGCACCTGATCGGCAACAGTTTTCAAGCTCTTGGCATTTGCACCCTCGACTACAGTTGCCAGCACAGTGACGCCTTTAATTGACTGACTGGTAGACAGCAGATCATTACCAGAGGCACTGGCAAGCTTTTGCTGCAACGCCTCCATTTGTTTTTGTAAGGCGCGGTTATCGTCGACTAACTGTTTAACCTTATCGACGATATTGTGACCTGAGGCACGGGTGAGCGCTGCAATTTCAATCAAAGTGTCCTGGGTGCGGTTGTGATGCGCTATGGCACGCCTACCAGATACTGCCTCGACTCGACGAATGCCCGAGGCCACGCTGGATTCGGCGGTAATTTTGAACAGCCCTATATCTCCAGTGCGAGCTGCATGGGTACCACCACATAGCTCCACAGAAAAGTCTCCACCCATGCTCAACACTCTAACCTGTTCACCGTATTTTTCACCAAACAGGGCTGTTGCCCCGGATTCCAGCGCTTGATCCATGGACATCAACTCAGTTTCCACGGGCGTATTGCGGTGGATCTCACGATTGACTATCTCCTCAACCTGCCGCAACTGCTGAGATGAAACTGCCTGATTATGTGAGAAGTCAAAGCGCAACTTTTCGCTATCCACCAGCGATCCTCTCTGCTCTACATGGTCCCCCAAAACCTGTTTTAGCGCCTTGTGCATCAGGTGAGTAGCGGAGTGATTATGCGCTGTAGACTGTCGAACTTGAGCATCTACCTGTGCGCTAACCTTATCGCCAACTTTGATCTCACCACGCACCACAGTACCAATATGTAGGTGATGTTTGCCCGCCTTTTGACAGTCTATAATCTCGACGGCTGCCGATTCACTTTTAAGGTGACCACTGTCTCCAATCTGCCCGCCAGATTCGGCATAAAATGGCGTATTCTCGAGCACCAACGCAACTTTCATACCCTCGCCCGCGGAATCGATCGCTGCACCCTCCGAGTAGAGGCCGAGTATCCGGGAATCATCAGTTAACTGCTGATAGCCACTAAATTTAGTGTCGCCCTCGATACCAATTGTCTCTGAATAATCGTATTCAAACTGATTGGCAGATCGCGCCCTGGCACGCTGCTGGTCCATAGCCAACTCGTAGCTTTGCATATCCAGCTTAAGACCCTTTTCACGGGCTATATCATTGGTTAAGTCGGTGGGAAACCCGTAGGTATCGTAGAGGAGAAAGATTAAATCGCCGGACAGGGTGTCACCTTCGAGATCTTCAAGGGCAGCTTCAAGGACTCCCATGCCCTTGTCCAGGGTTTTGGCAAACTGCTGTTCCTCTTTTCGGATGGTGTCGACGATCTGTTTTTGCTGCCTCACCAATTCTGGGTAGGCGTCACCCATTACTTCACCCAGGGGTTGCACTAGCTTGTGATAAAACAGTCCGCTGGCACCCAGTTTGTGACCGTGTCTAAGCGCGCGGCGAATAATACGCCGCAGCACATAACCGCGACCCTCATTGGAGGGCAGTACGCCATCGACCACCAGAAAGGCACAGGAGCGAATATGATCTGCCAACACTTTAAGCGAGTTGCTTTCCCTGTCGTGGCATTGGGTGATATCAGCCGCTGCATCAATAAGGTACTTAAATAGATCAATTTCATAATTGCTGTGAACGCCCTGCATCACCGCTGCAATACGCTCGAGCCCCATACCTGTGTCTATGGAGGGACTGGGCAATGGCGTCATCTCACCGCTGCTATCGCGCTCAAACTGCATAAACACCAGATTCCAAATCTCGATGTAGCGATCTAAGTCATCGTCTTTGCTGCCTGGGGGACCCCCGGGAATATGTTCTCCATGATCCCAAAATATCTCTGTACAGGGCCCGCAGGGACCTGTATCACCCATCTGCCAGAAGTTATCTTCATCCAGTCGAGATAAACGGTTGGGATCCACACCTATCTTGTCAATCCAGATATTCGCAGCCTCGTCATCACTAATATGTACCGTGACCCAGAGACGCTCTTTGGGGAGTTTTAATACTTGAGTCAGAAACTCCCAAGCGAAGCGGATAGCATCTTCCTTGAAATAGTCCCCAAAGCTGAAATTACCCAACATCTCAAAGAACGTGTGATGCCGAGCGGTGTAGCCGACATTTTCTAGATCATTGTGCTTGCCACCGGCGCGCACGCAGCGCTGGGACGAGGTAGCACGCGCATAATCGCGCTTATCAGCGCCGAGGAAAACATCTTTAAACTGCACCATGCCAGCATTGGTGAATAGCAGTGTGGGGTCATTTCCGGGGACCAGACTACTGCTGGGCACAACCGTATGCTGTTGATTAGCAAAAAATTTCAGGAAGGCATCACGGATTTCAGCGCTTTTCATCATTCATTCTTTCCAGTACTTTAACTACTTAGATAATTGAGCAACTCACCAGCTGGAGTTTATAAATTTTGCTCTGAAAATGTCTCACCGCTGCTTTTGTTAGCCAGCACATGTAGATGCAAATGAAAAACTGTCTGTCCGGCACCTTCACCATTATTGACCACCAGCCGGAAGGCATCATCAACTCCAACCTTGCGCGCCATCTCGCCAGCTACCCACATTAGGTGCCCCAGCAAATCTCGATGCTGTTGATTGGCATCGGCTAAACGGGCTATGGGGAGCCGTGGTATCACCAACATATGCACTGGTGCCTGGGGGGCAATATCATTGATTACGATGCATTGATCGTCTTCGTAGACAATATCTGCAGGCAGTTCCCGATCAATGATACGGGTAAATAAACTTTTCTCACTCATAGTTTCATTCTTATCAAAATAGCATCAGTTGCGGTGCGATAACTACTGATCGCTAGAGCGCAGTTTCTCATCTACATCCAATAATCGAGCTTCAGATTCCAGCATCACTGGAATACCGTCCCGGATCGGATAGGCCAAACCACTGGCCCGACAGATCAACTCTTGAGCCTTGGCATCGTATTCTAAAGGCGCCTTGCTAACTGGGCAGACTAAGATACTGAGTAGTTGCTTATCCACATCGATAATCCACTTAAAAAATCGCGGTTAGTTTACGCAAAATATCTCTGGACTGCCATCGCAACTTGGAATTACCCCAACTGCCCTGACCGCATCGGGCCATCGGACAACCACTCATTTGGCCGGCAGCGTCTGCAGTACCAACTGGGGATCGATACGCTGGTTTTGCCAGTTCATTCGCCAATCAAGATGTGGTCCTGTGGACCTCCCAGTAGATCCCACTTTGGCGACAACCTCCCCGCGCTGCACCCTCTGTCCCTCGACAACCAGTAATTCACTGAGATGCAGGAAGGTTGAGCTCAGACCGTGCCCATGATCCATAATCAAGGTGCCGCCCGAGTAAAATAAGTCTTCGTGGGCAAGGGTGACCAGACCAGCCGCAGGCGCCATAACTGGCGCGCCAAGGGGAGCGGCGTAATCGATCCCGTAGTGGGGGCTGCCCGGTGTACCGTTGTAGACTCTCTGACTGCCGTATACGCCAGTTACCGGCCCCGAGAGCGGTTTTATAAACCCCTGCAAAAAGTCGGTGCTCTCAGTAACCTGATTGCGCGCTGCCCTGACAAGGGAGACGTCGTTGCGAATTCTTTCCCTATCTGCTTTGGAGGGTGTCACGGTCTTTTGAGGCACACCTTCAATACGCTGTACATTGTAAGCTCTCTGATCGATGGGCAGTATTTGGGTCTGCTGTCGCGACTGGCTATCGGTAATGACCAGCGTTACCTCAGGGGTCTCATCGCGATTAAACCCCAATAGAAACTGCCCTCCGGGAGTTAATTTTAGCTCCTCACCTTGATAGGAAACGCTATAACCTGAGGGCACATTACCCATCACTAATCCACCCTGCACAAGACTTCCTTGGAAACTGAGGGGTTGGGCCATCAATGGCTGCCAAAAGTGCCCGAAACTTAGCGCAAGCAATAAACCGGCTCCATGGAGAAAACTCTTTGCGCATATAGTTTGTTTACTCATTAGTGTTTGCCTAGTAGAGTTAAGATTAGTGGCTATTCGATGCCCCATCGGGCAGCCGCACATGGGGCTCGATGGACTCAATCTCACAACTGATTCCAGATCTCGTTTGAGTCAACCGACTAAAGCGCTCACAGAGTTGCCCAGAGCGCGTATCAAAAGTAAATCCCTGCTGAGCGATGCCCCTGCATTCTCGCCTCAGCTTAAGAACTGCCTGTCGTCGGCGACGCAAGTCGATAATGGCGACCTGATCATCGAGAAAATTAATAGCGCGGATCTTGTGCAGAGCAACACAGCCATTGTATATGCCCCAACCCTCGGGCTCGATAGAGTCAATGGATTCCAACTGATCCAAAATTATCGAGCCCGGCGTCACCTCGGATTCTGAACGACCCTCAAAGCTTAAAAAAGGGGTCATCAACACCAGCAACAAGCTGTATGGCTTAATTCTAGTAATCATTATCTGCTGGATCCCTAATCCTTTTCACCGCGACTTTGTATGGCTAGAACATCTATCAATCTGCATATCGACATAATCACCAGCCTCTTGTTTTGCCCTTGCAAAAAGCTAACTTCATCAAATAATAAACAAAAAATATTTTCTAACAAATGGTCAGTATCAATCTTCTAATGTTTATTAACTCTAGGGAACATTAGATAATTCGTCTATTGGCTACCAGCCCTAGTGTAAGTAAAATTTAACCACTGTGTTAGCCGAGATTATCGTCTATCGCCTTTGTATTGCTAACTCGTCGAGTCAAATGGAAACCAAACCCAATTTTCGTCCACCTTTTTACTTACAAAATGCTCATATTCAGAGCATTTTAAACAGTGTTGGACCTCGTAAATTTCGCGCCAAAGCACTGGTTAAATCCATGTCATCGGAAACCCTTACCTTCACTACGGATAAAGGCGTACGACTACAGGGTGAATTCGATCGGAGCGATCTCAACTGCGAACAAAAACCATCAGTAGCAATTCTTATTCACGGCTGGGAGGGTTCCAGTCAGTCAGCCTACATAGTGACAACCGCAGCAAAACTTTTGGCTAACGGCTTCGATGTGCTCAGATTAAATTTGCGCGACCACGGTGACACACAGCACCTGAATAGAGAGATATTTAACTCGACCATGACTGAGGAGGTCGCAGACTGTATTCAGAGGTTCACAGATGAGCGAGATTATACCAACAGATTCCTAGTGGGTTTTTCACTAGGGGGCAACTTTACCCTGCGTATAGCAGCTGATCGAGGCATGGATTTGGGACTTACAAAAGCCATTGCGATCTGTCCACCGGTTGATCCAGTCAATGCCACTGAGACCCTTAATCGCGGTCTATTTATTTACCAAAAGTACTTTATGCACCGCTGGAAAAACTCACTGCGGAAAAAAATGCAATTTTATCCCGAGTACGATTTTGCCGGCGAACTCAGCAGCTTGAAAACAATCGATGCCATGAATCAGCATCTGGCACCCAAGCTCACACCATTTCCAGATGTGATTAGCTACCTGAAATCCTATGCCCTTACCGGCGATAGACTGCAATATCTAACGATACCCAGCCACCTGATAGCCAGTGCCAATGATCCCATTATTCCAATAGAGGATATCGCCAAAATAAACTGTCCAGCTGCGCTTTCCATAGAGGTACAAAGCAATGGTGGTCACTGTGGTTTTATCACTCGATTAAACGGCGAGAGTTGGATCGAATCCTATCTGGTGGAGCTGTTGCGGAAGCACAGCAATTTATAGCTCAGGGTGCTCGATCTAAGATGACAGCGCACTGCTAATCTGATCGTAGGTAAATCCCCGATACTGTAAGAAACGCATACGCTTTGCACGCTGAGAGTTATCACTGGGCTGTTCGGCACCAAATTTATGTAGTGCTATGTCTCGAGCCAGTGCAAACCAATCAACTCTGCAGCCCTCAATTGCCTCCACGGCAAGTTGATCACTGATGCCGCGCTGGCGAAGCTCATTGCGTATTCTAATTTCTCCCTGGCCTCGATTGACTCTGGATCTGATAAAGGCTTCAGCAAACCGTGTATCCGACTGCAGGTTGTCCGCAATTAATTGATCGATTGCCCGATCTATCAGCGATTGATCCTCAAACTTCTTAGAGAGTTTTACGCGCAACTCTTCTTTGGAATACTCTCTACCCGTGAGAAGATCCATAGCGGCAAGCCGTATTTTGGCAAGTTGCTGTTGTTCGTTCATTGCCTCTAACCGTAAAACCTCTCAGGCCCTTATTTTTCTAATATGTCTAAGGTCTGCCAGAAGCTCCTCTCAAGTTATCTCATTCAAAGCCCTTTAAAGTGAGTCGCGCTGGCACTAGACCTGCTCTGGCGTCTGCTCAGAGGCCTGTGCCGACGGAGATAGGTGACCCAGTTGTTTTTGCCTAATTAGACCTTCAATTTCACCAGCCACCTCTGGGTTCTCACTCAGATAAGTGCACACATTAGCCTTACCCTGACCAATCTTGTTGCCCTTGTAGGCATACCAGGCGCCGGATTTATCAATTAGGTCATGCTTCACACCCAGATCCACCAACTCGCCATTGCGGTTGATTCCTTTGCCATAGAGAATTTGAAACTCAGTCTGTTTGAATGGGGGCGATACCTTGTTTTTAACCACTTTAACCCGGGTCTCGTTGCCCACCACTTCGTCACCCTCTTTAACCGCACCGATACGGCGAATATCGAGACGCACAGAGGAGTAGAACTTAAGGGCATTGCCGCCCGTTGTGGTTTCTGGATTACCGAACATCACACCGATTTTCATTCTGATCTGGTTAATAAATATGACCAGGCAGTTAGCGGTCTTAATATTGCTAGTAAGTTTGCGCAGTGCCTGTGACATCAAGCGCGCCTGCAATCCCACGTGATGATCGCCCATCTCGCCCTCAATCTCCGCCCGCGGGGTCAGGGCGGCAACTGAATCCACCACCAGCACATCACAGGCACCGGAGCGCACCAGCATATCGGTCACTTCCAGCGCCTGCTCTCCAGTATCTGGCTGGGAAACTACTAGGTCATCGACCACAACACCCAATTTTTCAGCATACACTGGGTCCAGTGCATGCTCGGCATCAATAAAGGCACAGGTGCCTCCAGCCTTTTGCGCCTCGGCTATCACCTGCAGTGTCAGGGTAGTCTTACCCGAAGATTCAGGGCCGTAGATCTCAACGATACGCCCTTTCGGCAAACCACCAATACCCAGCGCTATATCTAAGCCGAGGGAGCCCGTAGAGATAGAGGGTACAGCTTCGCGCTCACCCTCACCCATACGCATAACTGTTCCCTTGCCAAACTGCCGCTCTATTTGGCCCAGTGCGGCTTCGAGTGCTTTTTCTTTGTTGGCATCCATCTGTAAGTCCTCTTAAACTGTTTATTAGGCTATTTGCTAACGGTTGCAATATGCTAGTTTTCGCACCGACAGCAATACTGTATGGTTATACAGTAGCTCATTCGTCCAGCTGTTGCAAGAGTTGTTTCAAACAAATTTCTACCGCCTGCTCTCGCACCGATAATCGATCGCCATCTAGCTGAAATCGCTCACTGTAAACAGACGATTTTCCCGCCCAACAGAGCCATAGCTTACCCACGGGCTTGTCCTCGGTGCCGCCGTCTGGGCCAGCAATGCCGCTGACCGCTACAGCATAGTCGGCAGCAGCGGCTTTTTGAGCCCCTAGAGCCATTTGCTGAACCACCTGCTCACTGACCGCGCCGTATCTTTCTAGCACACCAGTTTCTACGCCGAGCAAGCGGTGCTTGGCGCTGTTGGCATAGGTTATATAGCCATACTCAAACCACTGGGAACTTCCGGGCACTGCAGTAATCGCCTCGGCGATGGCACCCCCTGTGCAGGATTCGGCTGTGGCAACCTTGGCTCGGCGCTGCAGCAACTGATCTCCCAGCCGCTGGGCCAATTGTGCTACTTCATGATGTCTGGATGGGTGTCTCATAGTCTATTTCAATAGCGCGATCCAGCAGCTCGAATAGCTGCTCGCGAGATTTACGCTTAGTGGCAGCAAAAGCTGATAGATTCAATTTAGCCATTTCGGATGCAATATCGGCAGCTCTGGCAGCCAACTGCTCTGGCGCGGTGACCTCATCATAAAAGCCGGCGCAAACTGCCGACTCAGGGCTCAGTAACTCAGCATTGATAACACAGCGACCATAATAGTTCAGTGGCAATCGGTAGCGGGCCAATTCAATACCAAAGTGGTGCATAGTCATACCTATCAAGGTCTCATTGAGGCCGATTTTAAAGTCCCCGCTGACCCCCAGGCGATAATCACAGCCCAACATCAAAAAGGCCCCCATAGCGATGCAATGGCCCGTTGAGACCGCGATAACAGGTGCCGGGAACGCCAGTAGCCGGCGCGCCATTTTCGAGCCATTGTCAACTAGCTGCACAGCTTGCTGGGGCCCCAGAGCGAGCTCCTTGAGATCGAATCCTGCAGAAAAAATTCCGCTGCGACCTTTGAGAACTACAATGGCTCCCGCCTCCTCCGCACGATCTAGAGCAGCTCCCAGCTGGTCCCACATCGCGGTGGACAGCGCATTGGCCTTGCCATCATCCATCTCAATGGTTGCTATGCCCTCAGCAATTTTGTAATTCACAAGTTCCGACATCAGTGTTCTCCTATTGATAAATTAGATTAGCGTTTAGCATAGACTATACGAATATGTTTATCCCCCAATATATAGCTGGGATAAGCTAGCCAGTAACTAGCAGACCGAATAATATAGGCTATACAACCGATACTGTACTAAAATCGCTTCTGCAGCACAGCGAATAGATCCTTAGTTTTTAAGATTACAGATTAAATAAGAACTTAAACCCCATGACTAGCAGCCAAGATATTTCTTCGCATACACCGATGATGCAGCAGTATCTGCGAATGAAGGCGCAACACCCAGATGATCTGTTCTTCTACCGCATGGGGGATTTCTATGAGCTGTTTTATGAGGATGCCAAACGTGCCAGCGAAATTCTCGACCTAACCCTAACAGCTCGGGGCAAGAGCAACGGTCAATCAGTTCCCATGTGCGGGGTGCCCTACCACGCCGCCGAAAACTATCTCGCCAGGCTCATTAAGCACGGTGAGTCTGTAGCCATCTGTGAACAAGTAGGCGACCCTCAGGCTGGCAAAGGGCCTGTGGAGCGCGCTGTGGTGAGGGTATTGACACCGGGCACCCTGAGTGATGAGGCTCTACTAGACGACAAGAGTGACAACCTGCTACTGGCTATACACCAGATTAAAGGCCAATTTGGCATTGCAACCCTAGATATGAGCAGTGGCCGCTTTTCACTACTGCAGGTGGCGGACGAGGAGGAATTGCGCGGCGAATTACAGCGCCTGTGCCCCGTGGAAATATTGATTGCCGAGGATTTTCCGCCGGTGATCTGGTTGGATCAATTGAAGGGTCTTAGAACTCAACCGCCCTGGTTATTCGATTTTGAGAGTGCCTGTCGCGAATTAAATCAACAGTTTGGCACTAAAGACCTTAGCAGCTTCGGCTGCGATCATCTGCCGGCCGGTATCTGTGCCGCCGGCTGTCTGTTGCAGTACGCCAAAGATACTCAGCGCGGTGAACTGCCCCATATACACAGCATCAGCGCTGAAAATCGCGAGGATGGCATGGTTCTCGATGCCGCCAGCCGGCGCAATTTGGAGCTGGATACCAATCTCTCGGGCAGTTTGGAAAATACTCTCTTTTCAGTACTGGATAAAACCGCCACTAGCATGGCCAGCCGACTGCTGAAGCGCTGGCTCAACCGACCGTTGAGACATATGCCAGTGTTGCAGGCCCGCCAAGGGGCAATTGCTGAGCTGCAAAACCAGTATCTATTTGAGAATCTCCACAGGCTACTCAAGCAAGTGGGTGATATGGAGCGCATTTTAGCGCGGGTGGCACTGCACTCTGCACGACCCAGAGATTTGACCCGCCTGCATCAGTCCCTCGCAGTACTTCCACAAATAGCCGCTGCACTAAAAGCCTGTCAATTACCCCATATTCAAACACTGACAGAACAGGCCAGGCCCATACCGCATATGGAGGACCTACTGGCACGAGCTCTCACTGATAACCCGCCCATGGTTATTCGTGACGGCGGGGTAATTGCCGATGGCTATGACAGTGAACTCGACGAATTGCGCGCCCTCAATACCAATGCCGGCGAGTTCCTATTGGCCATGGAGGAGCGAGAGAGAGCAGCCACAGGCATATCCACTCTCAAAGTGGGCTACAACCGCGTACATGGCTACTATATAGAAATATCTCGCGGCCAGAGTGAACAGGCGCCAGTCGAGTATATCCGCCGTCAGACACTGAAAAATGCTGAGCGATTTATCACCCCAGAACTCAAAGAATTTGAAGACCGCGCTCTAAGTGCAAAAAGCCGCGCGCTGAGCCGTGAGAAACAGCTGTACGCTGAGCT
This sequence comes from Porticoccaceae bacterium, assembly GCA_049612225.1. Classification (GTDB taxonomy): domain Bacteria; phylum Pseudomonadota; class Gammaproteobacteria; order Pseudomonadales; family Porticoccaceae; genus HTCC2207. Next base: position 272,944 of record JBMZBJ010000001.1, read on the forward strand.
ATTGCAAACCCTAAATCAGGATTTGCATCAATTACAGCAGTGTGCCGCCGCCGTGGCGGAGATCGATGTGCTGGCAAATCTGGCTGAACGCGCTCAAAACTTAAATCTGTGCCGTCCCGAACTGACCCAGGAACCCGGCATCTCCATCTATGGTGGACGCCATCCGGTAGTTGAACAGGTATCCTCTGAACCCTTTATAGCCAACGATTTAGCGCTGGATAGCCAGCGCAAAATGCTAATTATCACCGGCCCCAATATGGGTGGTAAATCCACCTATATGCGACAGACTGCGCTGATTGTACTGCTGGCGCAAATCGGCAGTTTTGTGCCCGCCACCAGCGCTAAGATTGGTTTAGTAGATCGCATCTTCACCCGCATAGGTTCCTCGGATGATCTGGCGGGAGGACGCTCAACTTTTATGGTAGAGATGACCGAGACCGCACATATTATGCACAATGCCACTGAGCACAGCCTGGTATTAATGGATGAAATTGGCCGTGGCACCAGTACTTTCGATGGCCTCTCTCTGGCCTGGGCCTGTGGATTTCATCTGGCGGAAAAAGTCCGCGCCTTCACTCTGTTTGCCACCCACTACTTTGAATTGACCACCCTGCCGGACAGCTTAGAAAATACTGCCAATGTGCACTTGGATGCCGCAGAGCACAACGACAGCATTGTATTTTTGCACAGGGTACAGGAGGGTCCTGCCAGTCAGAGCTATGGCCTACAGGTCGCTAAACTTGCAGGTATACCCAATCAGGTGCTACAGCAAGCTAAACACAAGTTGGCAATACTGGAGTCAACCAATGGCACTGATGCCCAGCAGAGTTACTCTGCCCCTGAGCCGAGTCAGTCAGAATTATTTAACACCAGCATTAATACAGCTCTGCAACAGTCTATTGAGGATTTGCAACCCGATGAACTTTCGCCAAAACAGGCGCTGGAAACCCTTTATCAACTCAAAAAGCTGCTCTAATTCTATTCGCTACGCAATTAGATCAAATGGGCATTAACAAACCATTCAAACTGCTGTTGATCCTGTTATAATGCCGCGCCAAAACTAGTTCGCACCACCCAAGAGATTCAAAACATGACCTTTGTCGTTGGAGAAAACTGCATCAAATGCAAATACACAGACTGTGTTGAAGTCTGTCCGGTAGACTGTTTCTATGAAGGACCAAATTTCTTGGTTATTCACCCCGATGAATGTATCGACTGCGCGCTGTGCGAACCCGAATGCCCCGCGGAAGCGATCTTCGCCGAGGACGAAATACCCGAGGGTCAGGAAGTATTTTTGGAATTAAACGCCGAACTAGCGGATGTTTGGCCGAATATTACCGAGCAAAAAGATCCGGCACCAGATTCGGCAGAGTGGGATGGCGTCCCCGAAAAATTACAATATCTAGAGCGATAATCTAGGTTATACTTTCCTTCCCAAACCGCACCCGTAGCTCAGCTGGATAGAGTAGGTGGCTTCGAACCACTTGGTCGGGAGTTCGAATCTCTCCGGGTGCGCCAAATCAAAACCCTAGCCAAATGGCTGGGGTTTTTTATTGGTGCCACGTGGAGATTTGATTCGGACTCCTAGTTCGAGCCGAGCGCATTAGCGCGAGACAGCGCCAGAGCAACGCGATGGCGACCCCAACGGGGTGAGCGGCTTTGCCGCGAATAATCTCGAGGAGTGCGCCAATTCAAAACCCTAGCCATTTGGCTGGGGTTTTTTATTGGTACCACGTGGAGATTTGATTCGGACTCCCAGTTCGAGCCGAGCGCACTAGCACACATAAAATACAGGGATGTATTTTTAATAAATATCCCTTGATTTGTATATACAAAATATATATCCTGTATTCTATGGATATAACATGGAATGTTGAAAAAGCTGAGAAGTTGCGTTTTGATAATACTCGTGGCGGGATAACTTTTGATGACTGCGAAAATGCCTTAAGTGAAGGGAAACTACTTAATGACATACCCAATCCCTCACCTGCTTATAGAGAGCAGCGTATATTTATAATTGAAATAAATAATTATGCTTACATTGTCCCTTACGTCAGATCGAAAAATACAATCTTTTTAAAGACCGTCTATCCAAGTCGAAAATATACCAAAATATATTTGAGGTAAAAAAATGAGTGAAACAGTTACAGTTCAGGAACCAACAATAGGCGAATACATTGACGATGAAGAGCGCAAACTAATTGAAGCGATTGAAGGTAATGTCCATAAATCTGTTAAAAGCCCTTTAACACCTGAACGCGCACGTGAAATACAGGAAATAGCTAAAAACAGTATTGAAAAAAAACAAAGAAAATTAATTTCGATAAGGGTGCCAAACGAGGATTTAGAGCTCCTTAAGCTTAGAGCCAAGCGCGAAGGTATGCCCTATCAAACCCTAATTAACTCAATACTGCACAAGGCGGTTAGCGAATAACCAATGAGCTAAACACATGGATGGTGAAATACAAACCAGAGCCAAACTTTAAAACCAACCCTTGGTAGCCCGATCTAATTTAGGACCACATTTTTTAAGCTGCGCACCATAAATCTCAGCCTGCCTCTTCACCTTTTGGGCAACCTTAAGCAACTTGGGTTTTTTATTGTAACTACCCCGGGAGTAACCTCCCCAGCCCTCGTGATAGGCCAGATACTGCCGGTAGGGATCCCACTTTGAGATGCCCAACCTGCTGTGGGATTTATGGGTATACCAACCGACAAAGTTGATGGCATCGCCAAAATCGTCGCGGTCGTGGCGCCAGTTGCCTGTATCCTTTCGGTAGTCATACCATGCCGGATCCTGAGCCTGGGCGTAGCCATAGGCAGAGGATTTGCGGGGCAGCGGTATAAACAGAAACTTGGGTCGCTCTGGCCTGACATTGGCGCGATAGCTGGACTCCTGATTGATAAATGCCATCATCACACCAATCGGCGTACCCCAGCGCTTATTAGCTTTGACTGCATCTTTGTACCAGTCAGTTTCACCCCAAAAAATATCGCAGACATTATTGACCTGGGTCGGCCTGTAAGTAGAGCAGCCGATTAAACATAGGCACAAAATGACTGTTAAAAAACGGGCGACTATCATCGGCGTGCCTATTGGCGAATATCCAAATAATTTTTAAATAGCAGATAAATCACTGCAATGCGCACCACAAAGGGGAGTATTAGGTACCATTGGAACTCAATCAAGGAATAAAAAAGTAGCGATTCTAAATCACTCCATAACAGGGCAAAGGCCACAACTGATACCATGATTGCCACCGTGCGCAAATAGGCATTATTGTAAATAGCATAGAGGTAGACAAAGAGTAAAAACACTATTAGCGTTGATCTGTAGACAACAATATCAAACAGCGTATCCTCACCGATATCAGACCAATGGTCGGTCAAGTAAGCATTATATTCAGGAAAGAGGACAAGGATAAAGAAACGAAGACCGTAAAGAGCGGCGACCACTGCAAGGCGACCCAAGAGGCGTTTTTTTACTCGCTTCCAACTTCTCTGACTTACCTCGTAATCTGGCAGCAGTGCCGCCATCTCCTCGGGGGTAATATTACGATGCTCACTCATAACCAATGCCATCCAATGGTGGAACTGTAACTGAGGGCAAATCTATAAGGTTGCCCGATGTGGCCGTTCCAACCCTTTTTCTTGCGAGACTAGCATAATTTGGATCGGTCTGGCACCCATAATCCCATTAGGGCATCAACTCTGTGTTTAATTAATCCAATAATGACCATTAAGTGGTAACTATTAGTCTAGTCCACCAGAGAAATTGTATCTCCTGCAATTAGGATCTGTCTTTTTTTATAAAGTGCGCCTAGGGCATTTTTATATTTCTTCTTGGAAACTTTGAATTCTTTATAGATAGCTTCTGGCGGGCTTTTGTCGGTTATCTGAGACTTGCCACCTCGTTGTTTAAGGTGCTCGAGGATCTGATTTTCCAGTTGGTTGTCGCCCTGAGCTGAATGCTGGGAAATAAGCAGGTCAATTTTACCGTCTGGCCGTATAGCCTTTACAAATCCCGGAAGTCGCTCTCCTATATCGAGAGAGCGGAAAGCATCGGTATGAAAAATCAGCCCCAGATATTGGTTATCAATAACCGCTTTGTAACCCAGCTCAGTTTTGTCATAGATAATTAGCTCCACCGCCTGCTGCGGCTTTAGCCAAAGGGATTGCTCGTCGAGGTGTCGCCGCAACTTTGAGGAGGCGACAATACGGTCTGTTTGATGGTCGTGAAAGACATAGACCACGTAGGCACTGCCCACTTGCATGCGCTGTTGCTGCTCACTAAATGGCACCAGGAGATCTTTAGCCAGCCCCCAATCCAAAAAAGCGCCCACTCGGTTGGTATCTATAACTTTAAGAAAGGCACAGCACCCCACCTGCGCCTTGGGTGTTGCCGTGGTGGCAATTAATCGGTCATCGGAGTCGAAATATACAAATACATCGATGCAATCCCCAATATCTAGCCCCTCGGGCACATCGCGGTTGGGCAGCAATATTGGGTCACCATCCATGGCGTCGAGATAGACCCCATGATCGGTAACTTTGACAACCTTGAGGTGGTTGAATTTGCCTATATCTAGGGTCATAGTGAACGCCTATTAACCCTGCCGATGCTAACCATGATTAATATAGCTGCAGGCGAGGGTTTTCTCAATTTGCACTGGATGCAGTTCCGGCACTCTGGGCTCTTTGTGATCACCGACTAGCCCCCCAAACAGACCAAATATTCAAGGGAGCCAGCATACAGTTGAGCGCATTTATAAGCATCTTGCGCATCGGGCAGACGGCAGGCCCCTTCGACACTAAACTGTTTGGAACATTGCATATTTTCAGTGTTAGCTGATTAAAACAGGCCGCTATATTAGGTGGCTGTGCAAGATATGTATATAGCACCAGAAAATATTTGACAGGTAGTGCCAGTTCGGTAGAATGCGCCTCTCTTTCAGAGGGTGGTTAGCTCAGCTGGTAGAGCATCGCCCTTACAAGGCGAGGGTCACAGGTTCGATCCCTGTACCACCCACCAAATAGCTAAGTGACTGCTATGATCACTTGCAAAAAGGTTTTCTGCGGACCGGTAGTTCAGCTGGTTAGAATGCCGGCCTGTCACGCCGGAGGTCGCGGGTTCGAGTCCCGTCCGGTCCGCCATTAATCTTCACTAAACCTTTGTTTATACAGGGGTTTTTTGTTTTATACCCCCCAAAAATACCCAAGAGTTACAATTAGAGTCACAGTTGTAATTAATAAATTCCCTGAAATTAACGCCACCCCCTCCCGAAAGAGTCATGTTCTGATTTATCAATATGCACCTCAAAAAAATTGCACTTTTATCTCTCACGATTAGACTTTGATTATTCTATAAATTTTGGGAATTTAATGGACTTAAATGTCTTAGCAAATCTGACCTTTCCCCTGAGTTAGAACCACTTGCCGGATGAGATTTTCAAAGGCAGCGCCTGCTGGGTTTATTTAACGAGATTATTGGGTATCACCGCCCCATATTTAAGTGCCGACTTTAACTCTGACACTTTCGCGCGAGCGACAGGTATTTTCATATCACTTTCCATCAAACTTACATAATGGCGTCGTGATTCGACAGATATATCAACAATTTGTTCAATACTCACGATAAAGCTGCGGTGCAAACGGGTAAATGCTGAGGTTGAAAGTTGAGATTCAAAGTCGTCTAAAGTAGTGCCAGAAACAATGGTGGGCATACGGTGCAGACCAATCCCCGCCTGATTGAGGTGAATACAACGATAGCGTCCAATACCCTCAATGTAAGTAATATGCCTTTGGTTAACCACCCGCATGACGTTACCATCCGACAACACCAAACTGTCGCTTTGTCCTTTTTGTTCTTCAAGTGCCTCGAGCGCCATATCTTCCTGATGCAAAATCTTGTTGATGCACTTTTTAAGCACCGAAGGCCGAACTGGCTTCAACAAATAATCAATTGCTTTGGTATCAAAGGCTTCCAAAGCGTAGTGGTCGTAGGCGGTAACAAATACCAACTGATAGCTAACATCTGCCGTTGCTTTCGCCACCTCAAAACCAGTTACTTCAGGCATTTCTATATCGAGAAAAACGATATCGGGTTCTTGTTTGATAATCTCCTTGATTGCTCTTCGACCATCACCGATTTCGGCAATGATTTCCAGTTCATCGAAGGTATTAATAACCGATCTCAAATGATTAATGGCTGCTGGTTCATCATCGATCAACATAACGCGTTTAACCGGTATATTTAATTCACTCACGGTTTGACTCCAAAGTGCGAACGGGAATACATACCTTAAATTCGCCACCTGTCTCGGTTGATTTCAAGCTCAATTCATAATTGTTTGCATAGTGTAAATCGAGAGTCTTGCGCAGAATTCTGAAGCCATCCCCTTCTTCGATAGCTTTATCATCAAATAATGGTCCCGTATCTTTGAAAACCACAGCGAGATTTTTGTCGGTAAGATTCGTTTCTACCTTTACGTGGGCTTTTGCAGCGTAGGGTGCAACGGCATATTTTATCGTATTTTCAACAACAGGTTGTAACAGTAGTGCTGGGATCTGAAATCGATGAGTTTCATGCGCGACCTGGATGTCGAAAGTAAGCCTATTTTTAAATCGTTTTTGTTGTAATGTCAGATATAAGTTCACCAACTTCAATTCTTCAGAAACAGTTGTGAAGCTTTGTTGCGCCATTTTCAAATGCTTGCGAAGCAAATCGGCAAGGTCATACACTATTTCCTTGGCGTTGTCTGGATCGTCAGATATTTCCGAATTGATCAGATTTAAAGTATTAAATAAAAAGTGAGGATTACTCTGGGATCTGAGTACATTTAACTCTGATTCTTTGAGTACCAGCATTGTAGAAAAAGCATTCGTCTGCTCGTCCAGTGTGCGCAACACTATCAAATAAAGAGTAATTTCCAGAGTGATGATAAAAAACCTGGGCACCACGAGGGGTAGCATTGGGGGGAGACTGTCAGGGGGGGCAGATACAGGTGCGAAAAATGAGGGAATGCCTACAATAATGAGAATGTGCAATGCTAATTGACAAATAAAACAGTCTTTACGAATAACGCTAGGTAGATACTCTTCCAGCGACTGGAAGATCAGAAACGCCAATCCGAAGACCACCCAAACTCGAATTGCAATATTCCCAATTGTTTGAATATTGAGCTTTTCAATGTCGTACAACACAGCAGAGACAAAAAGCAGATTTGTCACTGGCAAGATAACCAAAAACACGAGCTTTTGCAGCTGTTTTCGATTTATCTCTTGTTGCGCTTTTAGTGTGACTAATTTATCCAATGCCATTTAGCCTTTGCGGGTTATTGTTAATGGCTCAATTATAGTTTTATATTTTGAGAATGAAATACAGCGTCTATACCACACATACGCATTAATGTACCGCTCATACACCACGGTTTACATTTGATGCACTTTGCCCAGCGGAATGGAAAAAGTTCTGTTAATTTCCGCATTAAGTTCGATGTTCGCAATTGGATTTCGATTTATTTGAAATGAACAAATCAAGGTGACAGAGATGATAAACAAGGTAACTTTTCCCCTGAACTGTATTGCGCTTATCTTGGCAAGCCAACTTACTGGCTGTGGTAGCGATAACATTAGTGTTGAAACAGATACGACTACCAGTACCCCACCCGTAATTACTCTCGTTGGTAACGAAAGTATCGAAGTTGTGTATAACGCCGTATTTGGTGACTTGGGTGCAGAAGCTTATGATGATACGGATGGTGCAATCACCGTAACAACGCAAGGAACCGTCGATACCAGCATGCCTGGCACCTATAAGCTGACTTATACTGCAACAGATGCCAGTGGTAACTGGTCTCAAGCTACCAGAACAGTGGTGGTGCTAGAGGATACCTCGCAAAGCGCAATCATTACCACGCCACAAGCACCGTTTTCATTGTTTTATGACGGTGTTTTGAAAGGTGCAGATTATTGGTCCGAAGAGCCAAAAATATTGTCGGCGGGCATGGGCTTTGATGGCACTGTCGGAATTGATGCCCCAGAAGTAACTATTGATTCTGTCTTTGCGGCTGGTGGTGCTTGGTCATCAGACATTTATTGTGGTGAGGGCGCTCAAAACCACACTGCAACTTCAACTCGCGATCAAGTTGCTAGGGGTTTTATTAATCAGTCACCTTATGGGGAACTAAAAGACGGCGCTATCGGTCTTGATGGTTTGCCCATTGTGCTTAGTTGGCCGATTGATACCAGTACTCTAAGTCTGACTGATTTTCAATTTACATTAAACACTGGTGACATTGTAAGGCCGTTGGCTGTAGGACCCTTACCTAACATTGAAGAAAATGAACGAAATACACCGGTAGTTTTTGGCGAGTTTGGCAACAGATTACCAAGCGACCATCCTGATGCTCGCTTCCCGATAAAGCTTGAAATTGTTGAAGATGACACGCCATTGATGATGGTTGGCCCAGGCGGTCAAATCGTCAGTGCCGTAGGGCTTACCTGGGAAACCGATTCCAGTCCGTATGATGAGAATAACGGTCCAAGATTAGTCGGTGCGAAGTTAAATCGCATCGAGGGACAAATGGATGGAGAAGGAATCAGTACACTACTAACATTTATTCCAGCGAATGATGCCACAGCCTTATACGATGAAGGTGATTTTATGCTGAGAATGTTAACAACTGGTGGTTTTTCACCAGACGGTGTAAGTGGTCTACAACCGAACGAATATGAACGTTTCTTTCGAGTTCATGCTAATGGTGTGGACGGCAACACGGTCATCATCGATAAAGTAGGAGAGGAATATGCTGTGCAGGGTGGCACGCTTAGAGTGGTTGGTTTGTCTGATCTAGGCCAGCCTGAAAGTCCCGAAGCAATATTTGACGATTGTTACGATGAAGACAGGGATAACTATATCGACATCATTTTGGTTGGCGATGAAGAAGCTGCGAGAAACATTACCATACTTGAAATCCCAAGTTTAGAAGAAGGTTATTCAGCATTTTATAATCCAGGTGGTCCAGGGAGAACCCCTTTTGAAGGTGTGAGTTACTCAGCCCCTGGCCCACGAGATCTTGAGCCAGTGATTATTGCCTTAGATGATCCAATGCGTGTGACTTACGTTCCAGAATCTGAGGACGTTGAAGCTCCTGACGAATCTGACACCCCTGATAACCTAATGACTTTTCTATTTGAAGGTATTGAACGCGAATATTTGTTGAATGTGTCTAGCAATTATACGGGCGATACCCCCGCGCCTTTATTGTTTGATTTTCACGGTTCAAACGGCACAGCAGAACAGCAATATAGTGACAGTCAGTTCAACCAACTAGCTGAAACTGAGAACTTCATATTAGTCACTCCGCAAGCGATTGATGGCTGGAATGTGACTGGGTTCCCGCTAAGTGGCAATGCCAATGACTTGGGTTTCATAGATGCTTTAATTGACGAGCTATCAACAACGTATAACATCGATACCAATCGTATTTATGCGGCGGGCATGTCATTAGGCGGCTTCTTTTCATTTGAATTGGCTTGCCAGCATAGCGACACATTCGCGGCAATCGCCCCGGTTTCCGGTGTGATGACACCAAATATGGCTGCCGACTGCACACCAGAGCGTCCAATCCCGATACTGCAAACTCACGGCACAGCAGACGAGCAACTCCCTTATGCCCAAGCTCAAACTGTGTTGCAGTGGTGGATTGCCTTTAATCAAACGGATTTGGAACCTGTTATCACTGATTTAGAGGACACATTCCCTGATAATGGCACCACGGTTCAACGTTATGTGTACGGCAATGGAGCCAACGGTGTATCTGTTGAGCATTTAAGAATTGAAGGTGGACAGCATATATGGCCTGGGTCTGCGGGAGAGAGCGATATTAATATGGCAGAAGAAATATGGTCTTTTTTCAGAAGCTATGATTTAAACGGTAAAATCCCAGATTAAAGAAGTTGATATATTGGTGGTTCAATTTTGAATCACCAAGAATATTAACCTTTCAACTAATACATTTAATGGGCTTAAATGTTTTAGCAAATCTTAGCGAAAGATATATAGATCATTATGAACAGTTCGAGGTTCTTTTTTATGGCGACTACAAGAATCTAGAAGGCTCTTTGTGGATTGAGGATATGCGATTTTGGTTTAAACTGTATCTTGAAAAGCTAGTTAAAACAAAATTAGAAATCGCAATAAGTACTAAATATGATGGTAAAGCATATGAGCGTATCAAGAGAGAGCCTCTTTTATCAAATGTTAGGGTCAAAAATAAATATCAAAACCAAATACCAGAATCACGACTATTAGAGCTTGCTGTTATGCGACTTGTTGCAGGGGCAATAATTGCCTACGCTGACCGATTAAGAAACTATAGTTCAGCAGTAAATACAGGTATACCAAAGGTACTTACCCCAACACACAAGGCACAGAAAGCAGCTAAAACTCTGTTGGAAGAGCTTACTATTCAAAGGTATTGGATAGTAAAATTATCTGGTTAGGTTTCCGTCTGGTCCGCCATTTACTATCTAGGCCACTTCCCAAGAAGTGGCCTTTTTTATTGGCCCGATAAAACTAAAAAACGCAGCTTGGTTTGAAAAACTAGGGCTCAATAGTAATCGCCGTACCGACCTTTACCGCCAACTCAATTTCTTCCATAGCTGTGTTGGAAACCGCAATACAGCCCTGAGTCCAGTCGATCTTCGCCAAGATTGGATAGAGCCAGCCAAATCCATTGGGCATACCGTGGATCATAATATCTCCGCCGGGGGTTACCCCTTTTTCCTCTGCGTTGTGCCTGTCTGCAGCATTTGGATATGAAATCCGAACCGCCTTATGGTAGGAACTGTCTGGATGTACCCAGTCGATGGCATAATTTCCCTCGGGGGTTTTCCCATCTCCCTCCTGACTTTTGTGCCCGATGGGATCTGCGCCCAAAGATATAGGGTAGGATTTAATCAACTTGCCCTGTTCGTAAACAGCCATTGTGCGCTGTTGCTTATGTACAATAATTTTATCTATTGAACCAATATCTTGATGCACAAGACTGGGATGGATTTTGTCGAAGTAAAAAGCTATCGCAACAATGGCTAAGGTTAGACCCAGTGTTGCTCTCGCCTTCAACCATCTGCCAGCAGGACCTGCTGTCATTGACGATTTAATCTTCGACGAATTCTGACAGTCACCATAACTGCAGCGGCAAAAACCACAGGTGTCGCCAGTGCCAGCAGCGTACCATGAGATATCGGCAGATAATCTCGGATGGGCAGGGGTTGAATTAGCAATTTAATAATGCTGATGCTGTAGTAGGTCATAGCGATCACCGACAGCCCCTCAACCGTTTTTTGCAAGCGCAGCTGAAGCCCGCTGCGCCGATCCATTGAGGTCAGCAATTCCTGGTTTTGCGTCTCCAGCGAGAGCTGCAATCGCAGATGTAGTAGCTCACTGGTGCGACTAATACGTTTGGAGAGATTCTCCTTGCGCTTAACCACTGACATACAGGTGTTAAAAGCCGGTATAAAGCGGCGCACATGGAATTGTTTTAGGGTTCTGATGGCGGGCATCTTCTGTTCACGCAGCATATCTAACCGACTCTCAGTCAACTTGTAGTAGGCCTCTGTGGCGGAGAAACGAAAGTTGTGATCCGCGACAATTTTCTCCAGCTGGGTAGCCTCAGCTATCAACTCATTCATCAGATTCTGTTCATCATCCATGGATACCAGAGTGTTGAGTTTATTATTCGTCTCCACCAGCTGCTGTTCTAGACTTCGCACTTCGGGCATCAACCTGCGGGCAATGGGCAGTGCCAACAGGGTCATGGATCTGTAGGCGGCAATCTCCAACAAATTGCGGATCACCCTGCCGGCCTGAGCCAGATCCATGCCTTCATCGACGACCAGTGTGCGAATAAAATTGTCTTCACCAACTTTCAGAGGGGTCCAAATGGTGGCGAGGCCATCATAGACTTTACTTCCTATCAGACGTTGTCCAGCAAACAGTTGTTCAGCATCTGCTCGGGTAATTGACTGCTCGGTACCAGCTCGCAATTCGATATGGTTCGCCGCAATAATTTCGCCCTCTACACCCTCAATCCAGTCCTCATCCAGAAGTGAGAAAAGGTTTTCACAGAACTTTTGGGTCGGATGGTTTTGACGGATAACGCTATAGGTGGAAAACTCATTATGCCGCTCCCAGCGCAACTCGAAGTCTCCAAAACTCTGGTAGTAGCAATCGGCATCGTCCCCCGGCAGCTGAACCTGCCGGCGCTCAGCAAGCCTTTTGAGATGACTTAGTTCATCCCGATGACTAGTGGAGTGGAGCACGACTAAACTGGAAACTTGAGCTGGAACCTTGACCACTGGAAAGGGCCGATTGTGCAACTCGCTGATGAGTGATTCTTGAAGCGGGTGAAATTTCATGGTTATGTCCTATATGTTGCCGATAGCATTCCGCTGCTTCGGTTAGCTATTGCCGATTTCGGCAAAAAATTGTTATTTCTCCCTTGGTTTAACCGCCCTAGACGCTGTATCTCTCGTGGAAAAATTGTTTAATTATCAATACCACCGATACAAATATACTTAATTTCTAGGTAATCATCCAAACCGTATTTGGAACCCTCGCGACCGTTGCCAGATTCCTTAACCCCTCCGAATGGCGCCATCTCATTGGAAACCACACCTTCGTTAATGCCGACAATACCAAATTCCAGCTGTTCTGCCACACGGTAAATGCGCCCTACATCCCGAGAGTAAAAATAGGCTGCCAAGCCAAACTCGGTATCATTGGCCAGTTGGATCACCTGGTCTTCAGTTGAAAACTTAAAGATAGGTGCCACTGGGCCGAAAATCTCCTCGGAAAACACCCGCATGGATGGATTGACCTCGGTCAGCAGTGTCGGCGCAACAAAGCAGTCACCCAACTCGCTCGGGCCTCCCCCTGCTCTAATTGTGGCGCCTTTGACCACTGCATCGTCGATAAATTCACAGACAGTTTTCACCGCCTTTTGATCAATCAATGGACCGAGATTAACCCCCTGCTCCATACCATTACCAAGTTTTAACTTTTCAACTGCAGCGGCAAACTTGTTCACGAATTGGTCGTAGACCTGCTCTTGGATAAAAAATCGATTGCTGCAAACACAGGTCTGCCCAGCATTGCGAAACTTTGAAATCAATGCGCCTTGAACGGCTGCATCTATATCGGCATCTTCAAAGACAATAAACGGCGCATTGCCCCCCAACTCCATGGAAGTGCGCTTCACAGTGCCGGCACATTCAGCCATCAGTTGTTTGCCCACCGGTGTTGAACCCGTGAAAGTCAGCTTGCGGACAATCGGGTTGGCGGTAATTTCAGCACCTATTTCAGCTGTGCGCCCAGTCACTATATTGATCAAGCCCTTGGGGAACCCTGCTCTATCAGCAAGCTCTGTCAGAGCCAGAGCCGACAGCGGTGTGGCGTTGGCAGGCTTGCAGACCACCGCGCAACCAGCGGCGATTGCCGGAGCAATCTTGCGCGTCAACATTGCGATAGGGAAGTTCCAAGGAGTAATACAGGCCACCACCCCCACCGGCTGCTTAACTACCATAATGCGCTTATCGTTGGAGGGCTGTGGAATGGTATCGCCATAGATGCGCTTTGACTCCTCGCTAAACCACTCTATGTAATTAGCACCGTAGGCAATCTCTGCCTGAGCCTCTGCGAGAGGCTTACCCTGCTCAGCAGTGAGGATCTGCGCCAGATCCGCTTGATTTTCATTGATCAAATCAAACCAGCGACGCAACAGGGTTGCGCGTTCCTTAGCCGTGGATTTAGCCCAGTCCTTCTGTGCCAACTCAGCTGCTGCAATTGTGCGACGGGTTTCTGCGGTACCACAGTTGGCGACTCTAGCTACCACTTCTCCAGTGGCTGGATTGGTGACTGGCAGAGTATCCCCTGCGTCTGCATCGACCCACTGTCCATCGATAAAGGCGGCAGTTTTAAGTAGGCTACTATCTGATAGGTTGATACGCATAAATGGCATTGTCCTTTAACGGGGTTAGAAGTTTTTTATTAAATAGTAATTATATCTTTCGACCAGTGTTCATAGGCAACCGGTGAAGCCCACAATCCAGAGACATCTAGCGGGCTTTGGTCAGCGGCGTAAAATCAGCCCAGTGCATTGGGATCAACTCGGGAGCATAATACCTGCCCGCTAGCATAACAATACCCAGCCTGTGATAGTAATAACTATTGAGGTGAATAACCGTCTCTGTAAAAATGTCCAAGAATACTGATTGCATTCAACTGAGAGGGTTTGCAGCATCAACAAGCCAGACTTTAGACTCCACCTAATTTTTGAGGGTATTCACACTTATCTGGTACTGCCCAGTACCAGTTTAGTTGATCGAATACCTCAGCTGAATCAGACTGTCAGACTCGGCAAGTTAATAAAGATTGGCTGGGGTGATTACCATTATTACGGTGCCGATCATCAACCCCTGTGGCTAGCTGCAAAGGCACTGTTAACGCCCACTGCCTCGGTGATCTCTATCCAGCAACTTGACAGCATCCACGATGCTGATGGGGATGCACATAGCATTTACTCGATTGATATCAGCGGCTCGGTACTGAGCTCTATCATTCAATTTATCAGTTGGCATTTTAGTTTGGATAGCTCTGGCCAGCTCAATTTGGTTAGACAAAAATCCTGTGGCACCCAATTCTTTAAATCCCGGGGAACTTACTCACTGTTAAATACCTGTAATAACTGGACATCCTACTGTCTGATGACAGCCGGGTTACCGTTAAAACCGCAACTATGCATACTCTCGGGACAGATAGAGCGATGCATGAGAAAGCACGGGTACCAACCCATAGCAGTTTGATCAATCTACCTAGTTAGCAGACCAAACTTATCCAATCTTCCCTGCCGCCATTGATTTTTAGACCAACAGACCCCATCTAAGGGCAATGTAAAAAGAGGTATACAGAAATGGATCAATATCGTGGAACTACTATTCTATCGGTGCGTCGCAACGGCAAAGTCGTGATTGGCGGCGACGGTCAGGTGAGCTTGGGCAATACCATTATGAAGGGTAATGCCAGAAAAGTGCGACGACTCTACAAAGATCAGGTGATTGCCGGTTTCGCTGGAGGCACGGCCGATGCCTTTACCCTGTTCGAACGCTTCGAGGCCAAACTGGAGAAGCATCAGGGGCAGCTGACACGTGCCGCCGTAGAACTGGCCAAAGACTGGCGCACTGATCGTATATTGAGACGGCTGGAGGCTCTGCTGGCAGTGGCAGACGCTGAAGTCTCTCTAATCATTACCGGCAATGGCGATGTGATTCAACCAGAGGACGATTTAATCGCCATAGGTTCCGGTGGCCCGTTTGCCCAGTCTGCGGCGCGCGCACTGCTGGATAACACGCAAATGGGCGCACGAGAAATTGTCGAACAGGGTCTTACCATTGCCGGCGATATCTGCATTTACACCAATCACAACCACAGTATTGAAGAGCTGGATGCCAAAAGTTAAGCCCAGCAATTGCAAGGAATAATTATGTCGCAAATGACCCCCAGAGAAATCGTCCACGAACTCAACCGTCATATTATTGGTCAAGATGATGCCAAGCGCGCCGTGGCCATTGCCCTGCGCAATCGTTGGCGTCGCTCCCAGCTAGACGAGGAAATGCGCAATGAAGTCACGCCCAAAAATATCTTGATGATCGGACCCACAGGGGTGGGTAAAACTGAGATTGCTCGGCGCCTTGCACGCCTTGCCAATGCACCCTTCGTCAAGGTGGAGGCAACCAAATTTACTGAGGTTGGCTATGTGGGCAAGGATGTTGAATCGATTATCCGCGACCTGGTTGAAACTGCGGTAAAACAGCGCCGTGAAATGGAGATGGTCAAGGTGGAACAGCGCGCTATTGATGCCGCTGAGGAGCGAGTGCTGGATGCGCTGTTGCCTCCGGCAAGGGGGGCAGATAGTCAACAGGAGAAGAGCAATTCGACCAGACAAGTTTTTCGCAAAAAACTTCGCGAGGGTGCGCTGGATGATAAAGAGATCGAAATCGAACTGACCCAGATCAGGGCCGGTGTTGAAATCATGGCGCCCCCGGGAATGGAGGAGATGACCTCACAGCTGCAAAATATGTTCAGCAAAATGCAGCAGGGCAATACCGCCAAGCGCAAGATCAGAGTGGCTGACGCCATGAAACAGCTCAGAGACGAGGAAGCGGCAAAACTTATCAACGATGAAGAGATTAAACTGAGCGCGGTTGAGGCGGCAGAACAAAATGGCATTGTGTTTCTCGACGAAATTGACAAAGTGTGCCGCCGCGAGGGCGCCAGCGGTGGCGATGTGTCCCGCGAGGGCGTTCAGCGCGATCTGTTGCCGCTTATCGAAGGCAGTACCGTCTCAACCAAATACGGTATGATTAAAACCGATCATATTCTATTTATCGCCTCCGGCGCCTTCCATCTTTCTAAGCCCTCAGATCTGATCCCTGAACTACAGGGTCGACTGCCTATTCGAGTGGAACTCAACTCGCTGGAAATCGGCGATTTGGAGCGGATTCTCACTGAACCCAAGGCATCGCTGACCAAGCAGTACAGCGAATTGATGGCTACTGAGAACCTGCAGCTGACATTTACCCAAGATGGCGTGCGACGCATTGCTGAAATTGCCTATGAGGTCAATGAGAGCACTGAAAATATAGGCGCACGGCGGTTGCACACCATTCTCGAGCGCCTGTTGGAGGAGATTTCCTACGACGCGTCGGATCTGGGCGCCAGTGACGAATCCATCGCCGTGGATGCAGCCTTTGTCGAAAAGCATCTGGGTGAGCTCGCCAGCGACGAAGATCTCACACGATTTATTCTCTAAAGGGTTCTAATCTAGGGTCGTCTATGCCACTACCTACCCAAATCCTCGTCTCTTCGAGCAGGGATGCCCTGACTCTGACTTATTCAGAGAACCTGAGCTACAGCCTGAGTGCAGAGTATTTGCGCGTGTTCTCTCCCAGCGCTGAGGTGCGCGGTCATGGCCGGGGCAATGAAGTACTGCAGTATGGCAAGCGGGAGGTATTGATCAGTTCCCTGCAAAAATCTGGCAACTACGCGCTACAGATCATTTTCGATGATGGACATGATTCAGGCATCTACAGTTGGGACTATCTCTACGATCTGGGTGTCAACCACCAATCCCATTGGGCACAGTATCTGGACCAGCTCAATCAGGCCGGCAAAAGTCGTGATCTAGATACTCAACTCATTAAGTTGCTCTAGTGAAAATTTTAACTATGTTATGTCAAAGCATCATCTCTTCTTCAATTGACCGTCATTATCTATGACTCGCTGTCATAACAACTAGATTGTGAATCGTTTAGAAAACATAGTGCTTCATGCAGAGTCATCCTTTAAAACCAATTATCTCGAGCTCGACACTAGCATAAAGTGCCCATTAAGACTCTCACCCTAATTTTAAGTTTGCTATTAAAGAAGTAGAGACTAATGCGCTTTGAAATCAAGTACTCTCACCTATAAGGATTTGATTTTATGCACCATTGCTAGTCATGAAAAGTTGTTAGGCAACTCAAAAAGAGCTATGCCGCTCCTCAGGTTAATCGGCAATCCAAACCCAGATCTGAGTCATGTGAACTTTGTTATTGTACTCTTCAACAACAACTTCAGCCCACAGCAAGTCTAATTGAACCCCTTATTCAGATAAGAAAAGGCCGATGTTAACTGAACTAAAAAAAACCAGAAACTATTGAACACTTTGAAACTTCCCATCTCAGTCGCACACACTAGAATTACAAGTCTACAATAACCGAAACCATTTTTATTAGGCGCTTATAGAAGAATTTTTTTCATCAAAAAAAAAGGGTTGCCGAACGGCAACCCTTTTTTACTTAGGCTAATACCCTACTATCTGAGCTTGAATGCCATACCAGCGGAAACACCTGTTTCTCCATTGGAATGGGTAAGACCAAGTTTGTAGGTGGCATTGTCAGACTTATGAGTAAGACCCATCGCGATTGCTGACTCGCCATCAAAGTTACCTAAGCCAACAGCAAAGCCTGTACCCTGACCATTGACTGTAGGCATGCCAGCTAACGCCATAGACATGGCAACACCGGAGCGCAACATATCAACATCCTCATCCAGTCGATTTAGATGCGCTTGGTTGTTAGCGATGTCAGCTGCGTTGGTAGCGATATCAGCTGCATTGGTATTGATGCGGTTCAAGTTAGCAGATTCAGCATTAGTTGCTCTAGTTACTTCTGCAGCAAGATCGGCAGCGATTGCAGCTTCGGCAGCCTGAGCTCGTGCTTCTTCTGTATCCAGATCGGCAGCGATTGCAGCTTCAGCA
>JBMZBJ010000001.1:291402-419398 GCA_049612225.1 Porticoccaceae bacterium
TCTTCTGTATCCAGATCGGCAGCGATTGCAGCTTCAGCAGCAAGGGCTCGTGCTTCTTCAGATGCTACATCAGAATCGAGCGCAACGCTTTGATCATTAAGTAACAAATCTGTTGCATCAACATTTAATTGGGTGGAGGACCCGTCGGCACCTTGCACAGTCATTATTACTTCATCAGTAGTATCTAGTAGACCATCGCCATCAATGTCTTCGGCAGAATCCAAAACGCCATCACCGTCAACATCTTCATCAGCTGCATCCAGGAAACCATCACCGTCTACATCTTCATTGACGTCGAGGTTACCGTCGCCATCAAGGTCTTCATTAACGTCGAGGTTACCATCGCTATCAGTGTCTTCGTTAACATCTAAGTTACCATCTCCATCAATGTCCTCATCGACGTCAAGAGTGTTGTCGCCGTCAACATCTTCTGCAACGTCAAGGTTTCCGTCTCCGTCGACATCCTCATTGACGTCAAAGTTACCATCGCCATCAAGGTCTTCATTCGTGTCTAGACGACCATCACCATCAAGGTCTTCGCCTGGATCCAAAATGCCGTTACCATTGGTATCTTCATCAGCGTTATCGAAGTTATTGTCATTATCGAGATCTTCAGCCGTATCAAGTGTACCGTCGCCATCAACGTCTTCATTAATGTCTAACCGGCCGTCACCATCAACGTCTTCATTTGAATCGAGAGTGCCGTCACCATCAACGTCTTCATTGACCGTATCTAGAACGCCATCTCCATCAATATCTTCATCGGCTGTGTCTAGAACGCCATCACCATCAATGTCTTCATCAGACGCATCTAGATTGCCATCACCATCAATGTCTTCAGCAACATCGAGATTACCATCACCATCGGTGTCTTCATCAACATCGAGGTTACCATCCCCATCAGTGTCTTCATCAACTTCAGTTGTATAGGTAATCGTACCTGAGTCCTCGGCTGTTATCACAGTTGGACCCGCAGCATATGCCCCACTAATAGGCAGAATAAAAAGGAAGGATAGTATTAGCACTAACCGACCCTTCAGTTGGGTAAAAGCTTTCATCGTAATTCCTACTATATTTAGTTAATCCCATTACGCTTCAGCTTTACCCTAAGCTAGTGTGCTCTTTCCTTAATCAAAAAGCGCCCCATCTACTTGTAGTAGAATAGCAATTCAAATATAACCCTGTTCTAAAGGGGCTGTCAACAACCTAAACCAAATAATGCTGGCACTTTAAAGTCCTGTGGATCTGAGCCAGAGAGCCATTCTCCAGAAGAGTCAAAATTGATAATAGCCAACCGCCGAAATAACTAGCTGTATTAACCTGAAATCTTCAAACTGGCGGAAGAAATACACCCCCATATGCGATTAATCACCAATGATTTTCTAATGGCAATTGAGCTCTTTTAATCAGCACTGAGGGCTGACACAAACTCAACTGATTATTAGTCTAACAATGGTAATCTATCACCAATACCCTATTTGGTTAACTCGAGCTACAATAGGCAGCCATAATTCTGAGAAGCATCAACCCATGTCGCACAAAACCACCCACTTTGGCTATCAAACGATCAATACGGAAGATAAAGCTGACAAAGTCGCTGAGGTCTTCCACTCGGTCGCCGACAAATACGATTTGATGAACGATCTAATGTCTGCTGGCATCCATCGTCTGTGGAAGCGAATCACCCTTGAAATGTCGGGCGTGCGTCCCGGTTACAGGGTTCTTGATATTGCCGGGGGCACGGGTGATTTGGCGGCCAAATTTTCCCGCCTGGTCGGTTCCGAGGGCACGGTGGTATTGGCAGATATCAATCAATCCATGCTTACAGTGGGTAGAGATCGGCTGATAGATCGAGGCATCTGCAGCAATGTGCGCTTCTCCCAAGCCGATGCCCAGTATCTCCCTTTTCCGGACAATACCTTTGATTTGGTAACCATCGCCTTTGGCTTGCGCAATGTCACTGACAAGGATATGGCACTGCGCTCGATGATGCGGGTACTCAAACCCGGCGGCCGCTTGCTGGTACTGGAGTTTTCCAAACCGACCAGTACAGTGCTATCCAAGCTTTACGATAGCTACTCCTTCAATGTACTGCCGAGACTGGGTAATTTGTTTGCCAAAGACGCTGACAGTTATCAATACCTGGCGGAATCGATCCGCATGCATCCCGACCAACAGACTCTGCAATCTATGATGGACAGTGCGGGATTTGCCAACACCGACTTTCACAATATGACCGGCGGCATTGTCGCACTGCATCGCGGGGTAAAGCCCTAGTGATCTGGTCATCACTGCAATCCGGCGCCCTGCAGGCGGTCGAAGGCCTAATTAATGGTGCCCTGAACTATGACAGTGCCAGTCGGGAAAAGCTTGGCGCCATCGAGCACCAAGTGCTGTTGGTAGACTGCGCACTGCCACCACTGCAGGTGGCTATTGAGGTCAATGGCGGCCACATTTGCTTACATCAAAACTGGCAGGGGGAGGCGGCCATTACAGTTAGTGGCTCTCTGGTTGCGCTGACCAACCTGGCCATCAGCAGCAGGGAGTCAAGTGCCTTTACCGACTCTGGCGTAAAAGTTTCTGGCAACCTGCAAACCCTACATCAGTTAAACCATATCCTCGCCAACTTGGACATAGATTGGGAGGCGGCACTGGCGGATTTACTGGGTGATATTCCAGCCCATATTATCGGCGAAACTGTGCGCAAATCGGCTGGGTACAGGGCTGAAAGCCAACAGCGGATAAGATCGGCGCTAGCTGAAGTCGCGCAGGAGGAATTCAAACTGACCCCAAGCCCCACTGACTTGCAACAATTTACCACAGAGGTGCGACAACTGGCGGCAGATACAGACCGATTGGTGGCCCGCGCTCAGAAACTGTTCGAGGGTATTGAGCAGAAAACAACAGGAAATTCGCCATAGTGTTACCGCTGCGCCGTCTCGGCAAAATTCTCTGGGTGATTGGCAGGTATCGACTGGATAACCTGGTAGATAAAACCCGTCTACCCAGATCGGCGCGCCTGGCATTGTCTCCTGCAGGGTTATTTGGGGCCAATCGCGCTCCCCGTGGCGAGCGTTTGCGCCTTGCCTTGGAAGAGCTGGGACCGATCTTTATCAAGTTTGGTCAATTGCTATCTACGCGACCGGATCTAATTCCCGAAGATATCTGCCGGGAAATGGCTCAGCTTCAGGACAATGTGCCACCCTTCTCGCCCGCGGTTTTCCAAGCCTCTGTGGAGGCTGCACTAGGTGCCAGTGTGGACGAGATCTTTGCCGAATTTGAAACCCAACCTCTGGCCTCAGCCTCCATAGCCCAGGTGCATCGGGCGACACTGCAAGACGGTAGCCCAGTGGTGGTTAAAGCGGTGCGACCAAATATAGAAAAGACCATCACAGAAGATATTCAACTGCTGTATGTTCTGGCACGACTGGTTGCTAACTACAGCATTGATGGCACCCGACTGAGACCTGTTGATGTGGTGCGCGACTATGAGGGCGTGATCACTGGCGAACTCAATTTACAGGCCGAGGGCGCCAATACCTGTCTGTTGCGGCACAATTTTAATGCCTCGCCCCTGCTCTATGTGCCGGAAGTCCACTGGCCCTACTCCAATGAAAAAGTCTTGGTAATGGAGCGCATTGAGGGCATTCCGGTGACCGATATCCCTGCCCTAGAAGCTGCAGGTGTTAACTTTAAATGCCTGGCAGAGCGCGGTGTAGAGATATTCTTTACCCAGGTGTTTGAACACAATTTTTTTCACGGTGATATGCATCCCGGCAATATCTTTGTCGATGCCTCAGATCCCGAAAAACCCAGTTACTTGGCTATCGATTGCGCCATTATGGGATCGCTCTCTCGTGAGGATCAATTCTATATGGCGCGCAATCTACTGGCGATCTTTCAGCGTGATTACCGCCAGGTCGCGGAATTGCATGTGCGCTCGGGCTGGGTGCCCGGGGACACCTCCATTGCCGAGCTTACCGGCGCTATCCGCGCAGTTTGCGAACCGATATTTGAACGCCCCCTCAAGGATATCTCCCTGGGCCATATGCTTATTAATCTATTTAGCACCGCTAGGCGCTTCAATATGGAAGTGCAGCCCTCACTGGTACTGTTGCAAAAAACCCTGCTGAATATTGAGGGGCTGGGTCGACAGCTGTATCCCGATCTCGACCTGTGGAACACGGCTCAACCCTTCTTGGAAAAATGGTTGCGGGATCGCTACTCAGCCAAAAATATCTATCGGCAGTTTAAGCAGCATCTGCCCGATCTACTGGAACATCTACCGCAGATACCCCCGATGCTATTTCAGGCCCTGCAAGATATGCAAAATAAGCCGCCACCGGAGCAGGTCGAGCCGGAGAGAAAACGCCACGCAATCGGCATTCAAACAGCGGGCGCCACGATTGCAAGCATAGGCTGCGGTCTGGTAGCTTCACACTGGTTACTGACTGTGGACTCTTTGGCCAGCATAGGCGGCATTATGGTAGTCACCGGGCTACTGATAACACTTCTCCGCTGATTTTGCTCCACACAATCGCTGTTGTTGTGTTGAAAGTACTGCCATAATTGCACCCAAGCTCTTTTCTCTATTAAAAAATGCATCGCTCTACGAGTGATTTACAGTTAATAAAGACTCATTATTTTTAGCGTAGAATTCTAGCGCAGTGCAATTTTTAGGTAGAATAACGCCTTTAACCAAGAGCCTGGGCTGAGAGGCGCGCATTTTTGTTCTGAGCACGAGCTACAGTCAGGCACACTGGGTAACTCGCGCGCACTGCACAGAGCAAAAATAGGGGCAAAAGATATTATTTTTTTTCAGGGGTGACCCTGCCGACGCTTAATAATTGGAGACTACTTTGAATGCCTTTCTCGATGAAATAGCTTGGAACACTGATGGACTGGTTCCTGTCATTGCCCAGGATTGCCAATCTGGGCGTGTGTTGATGATGGCCTGGATGAATGCCGAGGCATTAGAGCTGACGGTTGATGAGGGACGCGCTATCTACTGGTCGCGCTCACGGCAAAAGCTGTGGCGCAAGGGAGAGGAATCTGGGCATGTACAACAGATCAAGGAAATTCGGTTAGACTGTGATCGCGATGTTATTATATTGCAGGTAGAGCAAGTGGGTGGCATCGCCTGCCACACTGGGCGCGAGTCCTGCTTTTACCGAGCACTAAAAGACGGTCAGTGGCAAACTGTGGATTCAGTGGTTAAAGATCCGGGGGAAATTTATTCATGACTGCGGATATTATTCAACAGTTGACCGAGGTTATCTCGGCTCGCAAACAGGCATCGCCAGAGGATTCCTATGTGGCGGGTCTGCATCACAAGGGGTTGGACAAAATCCTTGAGAAGGTTGGTGAGGAGGCCATAGAGACCATATTGGCGGCAAAAGCTGCCGAGGGTAGCGGCAACAGTGAAAAACTTATCTACGAAACCGCTGATCTCTGGTTTCACAGCCTAGTTATGCTCTCCTATATGGGTGAGGATGCAAGCGCGGTACTAAAAGAGCTGGAACGCAGATTTGGCCTGTCTGGCCTGCAGGAAAAGGCCAACCGGTAGCTATTTTTAAGATAAAAATGAGGACAGGATAATGGGATTTGGCTGGCAAGAATTACTGATCATTTTAGTGATCGTAGCACTGATATTTGGCACCAAGAAATTGCGCAATATAGGTTCCGATTTGGGAGGTGCCGTCAAGGGCTTTAAGGACTCAGTCTCTGATGCAAAGGAGGATGGCAAGGAGGAAAATCAAGTCCTCTCAGCGACCACTGACGACGCAAACCAAGAACAAGCGTCTGAAAAGTAATCTATGTTCGATATCGGTCTGTCTGAGCTGCTGGTTATCGCACTAATCACGCTAGTGGTGATGGGGCCCGAGCGACTGCCTGAAACAGTGCGCACCATCAGCCTGTGGGTTGGAAGATTCAAACAGGCATTTAGTAAAGCCCGTCGCGAACTGGAAGCTGAGGTGGGCATGGATGAGGTGCGAGAGCAACTGCACAACGAAAAGGTACTCCGCGATCTGCAAGATAGCAAAGTGGATCTAGAGGCATCCTTAGATCAAGTCAGTTCCGTTGAAAAACAGTTTAGTGTCCCGCCGGAGGAATCTGAAACTGTCGCTGAGAATGGCAAAAATGCCTGAGAGTGAAACCCTGTCCAGTCAGCCTTTTATGAGCCATTTGCTGGAGTTACGCAACCGGCTGTTGCGCACCACTATCGCGATCTTGATAGTGTTTGCCTGCCTGTTTCCCTTTAGTGAAGGGCTCTACCTGTTTATCTCGGAGCCCCTCAGGGTATTCCTGCCCACGTCTTCAACCATGATTGCCACTGAGGTCGCCTCACCCTTTCTTACACCCTTTAAACTGACCTTAATTTTGGCGGTTTTCGTCAGTATGCCGTTTATCCTCTATCAACTCTGGGCGTTTGTGGCACCCGCTCTCTATCAGCGAGAGAAACGCATAGCTCTGCCCCTATTTATCTCCAGTGTACTGCTATTTTATGGCGGCATGGCCTTCGCCTACTATATTGTCTTTCCGCTGGTGTTTATGTTCTTCACTGGCATAGCCCCTGAGGGCATCAGCGTAATGCCGGATATTCGCGCCTATCTGGACTTTGCGCTCAAGCTACTGATGGCCTTTGGGCTAAGCTTTGAAATACCTATAGCCGTGGTTATCCTATCTTGGCTGGGGACTGTGGATCCCGACGCCCTGGCAAGGAAAAGACCCTATATTTTCGTACTGTGCTTTATTGCGGGAATGTTGCTGACACCACCGGATATTATTTCTCAGACCCTACTGGCCATACCCATGTGGTTGCTGTTTGAAATTGGCGTGTTTTTTGGGCGGATGGTCAAACCTCGGGAGTAAACTGTAACGCCAGTGAGTTGACACAGTGACGGGTGTTTTTGGCGGTCAACTGCTCACCCACAAACACATGCCCCAAATGTCCATCACAGTTAGCGCAGAGTATCTCGATACGCCTGCCGTCGGCATCCAACTCACGCTTTACTGCCCCCGCAATCTCATCATCAAAGCTCGGCCAACCACAGTGGGAGGCAAACTTACTCTCAGATTTATACAGCGGTGCATTGCAGCGCTTGCAGGTATAGACACCAGACTCAAAGTGATCATTGTATTCCCCAGTAAAAGGCATTTCTGTACCTTTATGCTCGATAATACGCTGCTCTTCAGCAGTTAATTGATTGTATTTACTCATGGCGGAGGCTGAACTGTCTCAATTATTTTGATTAATTTATGCTGCACTGTCTCTCTGAGCTCGGGATAGCGAATGGCGTACCACAGTTGGATCAAAGTAGCCTGAAGCGCCTCTAAATTGCACATATTGGCAGGGATATCCCCAACATGGTGGCTATTGATTAAACGCAGATAATCAAATTGTGGATGACCCAGTGAGGCATATTCCCAGTCAATAATGATCAGGCCTCGGGAGCTCATAATCATATTCTCTGGTATTAAATCATGATGGCATAGTACGGGTTGCCAATCTTGCGAGTCTATGTTGCGAGCTATCTGAAGTAGCGATTGCTTGGTTATTTTATCAAGATAATTTGTACTAATTTGCTTGCAGTATTCATGTAAATAGGCCTCGTAATTGCGCACCTCTAGATCGACTAACTGCTGACTTTGAATAACCTCTATGCCCTGCTCAATCTGTTTTTTTATGGCGTAATCAGAGACTTTGCTATCATCTAAAACATCGCCGTCAATATACTCACTGACCAGATAATTGCTATCAGCAAAATATGTTGTTGGCACTAGTTTGGTGGACTGCAGTGTCTCAAGGACAGTGATTTCGGTATGGCGATTAACACCCAGCATAGCAGCCTGGGGATTATTGATTCTAAGCACTGCCCGCTGAGAACCCGACTCGATAAGATAACTGGTGTTGGTAAGACCGCCTTCGAGTAGCTTTATTATTTTAGGCTGAGAGTGAAAAGGCGCCTGCCAATGACGCCACTCATTGAGAGCAACCTCAGCTAGCTTCTGCGCTTTGCTTGAGATAGGCATTTCTCCAAGTAATATAGCCGATTACAGCCAAAATAAGGTAAACACTGTAGAGTCCTGCTGTTTGATAGAGCTCGCGGTCGATATACAAAAAGATGGAGACTGAATCTATCACAATCCAATAAATCCAGTTTTCCACAACCTTGCGGGCCACCATATAGGTTGTGATGACACTGCCCCAGGTGGTAAATGAGTCAACATAGGGCATTCTGGCCTCAGTACTTTGTGACAATAAATAGCCAGAGATAACTGATAAAGCCAGTACTAGCCCAATGGCAGCTACATGGTTGTTTAACCCCCAATAGCTTATTTGAACTCCCGCCGAGCCAGTGCCTCCTCGCTGCCACTGATACCATCCATAGACCGCCATCACCATATAATAAGCGTTTAGGGCTGATTCCATATACAGGTTAACATCGCCAAATATCCAGATATAAATACCCGTGCTGACAAAGGCACAGTACCAACACAAACTATTTTCACGCATGGCAAACAGCAGATAGGCAATACCCAAAACCACGGCAACTGTTTCTAGTCCAAACCACTCAGGCATTAGTTGAGCGCCTCATACCCGGGAATCACTTTCATAACATAGACGGCCATATTAAATTCCTCATAGCAGTCAGCAATGGTTTTTTGCACCGCCTGCATGGCGTGATTATATTCACCCTGAACCACAGTGCTGGTTGGAAAGGTAGTAATTTTAAGGTTATCAAATTGATTAATTCTTGAAATAAACCCATCAATGGGAGGAATAAAATCCTCCCGATTGGGATACATACTGATATCAATGGTTGCCTGCATGCACAGCCTCCGCTATGTATTTGCCATTTTAAAAGTTGGTCCGAAATGACACACCCAAAACTCTTGGTGCACCTAACTGCTGAAACTGTGTTTCATCAAAACCAGCGCCAGTGCGCGGATCAGCATCCCAACCGGCATAGCCGCGAATCCCATATTCTGCATCCATTAGATTATTGGCATAAAGCACTAACTCATAACCCAGATTGCGATAAGTCAAACGCGCATTCACAAGATTATAGGCTTTGGATTGATAGTTATGGGAATCTGAGTAATAAAACTTATCCTTACCCTGTACTTCCAGAGCGGCAGAAAGCTGCTCGTTTACTGCATACTCGACTGATGTTGAAAACATAAACTGAGGCGCATGGGCAGCGGCTCGACCCTGCAGATTAAATGCATCCGTATCGGGGTTGGTGTGTTGAGTAATTTTCGTTTTTAGTAGCCCTAAACTGGTAGTAATATTCAAGTTGTCCCCAACTTGCCACAGCATCTCCCATTCCAAGCCATAGCTATAGCCCTCACCCGCATTGGTGGTGAAATCAATAAAACTGGCACTACCGTTTGCATTAATGAGTGGAGTTGATGATTTCAAATGCAGATCTTGGCGATCCGTATAAAATAGGTTGATGTAATGGGTTAGACGACCATCTGGGCTACGAAACTTACCACCCAACTCATAATTCCACTGATACTCGGTATCAAAACGCCTAAAAGATTCACTGGGCAAGTTTTCTTCACCGTTATAACCTCCCGCCTTGTATCCTCGTGTCAGACTGACATAGAGCATGTCGTCTGCATCAATGGTGTACTCAAGGGCAAGTTTGGCGCCCTTTAAGTTCTCGTCATTATCACCGCTGATTTGTTTGCTATCAGTGTAGTCTGACTGCCAGTTCTCAAAGCGCAACCCAGAGGTTAAAACTAAGTTATTATTTATTTGGGTATTCACCTCAGTAAAGAGTGATAGGGACTCTGTTTTATATTGACTAGTAAAAATGCCTGAATAGGTATAGTCACGGGTTAGATCAAGTGTGGATTGCTGGGTGTACACACCCACTAACCAATCACTGTTGGCAATACGACCCTCAGGGCCTGATAACCATCGAATTTCAGCAGAGTCTCGAGCAATATCACGCTGGTAGTTGTCAAATGCCTGATAGTCAGGCTGCAATGCAGCGTCTGTCCAGTCCTCATCATAGCCATATTCTGCATCAGTGCGATTAGTGGTAAAAATACTGTGCATGCTGAGTGCGTTTGATACATTCCAGTCCGTATTTAAGGCAAATGCTTTACTCTCTTGGCGATCATGTCCAGGCTCATCGGACATAGTCTTGCGATTGGCATCCAACGAAAAAGCGTCGTAGCCATTATCAATATCCAATAACAGCATGGACAGGTCTAGGGTCAAGTTTTCTGAAGCCAGCCAACGCAATTTAAGGCGCGAGGTCAGCTCATCGAGATTATTCGTATCCTTTCGGTTTAATGCGGTGTTATCAATAAATCCATCTGAGGTTGTTTGCCCAAAGGATACTCGATACAACAATGTATCCGTTATCGTGCCTCCTTGAGCAGCCTCTAAACCATAGCTATTATAGGTTCCAGCCTGGGCCTTTATATAACCCTCACCTTCAGCACTGGGCTCGGGGGTTTTAATATTCACCACACCTGCAAGGGCATTGGCGCCAAAGCGCGTGCCTTGGGAACCGCGCAGAATCTCAACCTGTTCTACATCAAGCAAGGTGGCGGCACCACCAAGACCAGTAAAATCAATGCCATCCACATAGGTGCCAACAGACGGATTTATCGGTGCAACAAATTGACCGCGCTCTCCAATGCCTCGAATTTGGAAATATCGACCTCGGGAAGCACCAGCCGCGAAGTTTACGTTGGGCACCAGAGCCAATAGTTCATCAAGATGGCGACTGCCGCGCTGGTTAATTACCTGCGCATCGACGATAGAGATACTCGCGGGAGTCGTCTGTAGCTCTGAACCGCGAAAGTCCGCATTAACAATAATCTCATTGAGCGTTGCATCATTGAGCGTTACATCATTGAGTGTCCCATTGTTGAAGTGATCATCAGCATAGGTATCAGAAATAGGCATTAGGGTCATCACTAATAAAGCGGACCAGCAAACCATCGAAAACAATTTCTTCAACGAAAAGGTGAAGGAGGAAATTTTGTTGCAAAAAACCATAGGGGGCCTCGGTAACATCAATTTGCGAAGACCCAGAAAAGACGTGGCGAAAGAGAATTGAAATATTGTTCCTATTCCTACGCCGGCATAATCCGGATCAGGTTCAAAGGGTGCTTCTCAGGCCATAGTGGCCGCCCCTTAGGAATTTCTATTCTAGCATTTGTCTGTTAGAGCAGGCAATCGACAGAGTTCAGGTAGAGCAGAAGATCGCCCAAATACGATTATCAGGGGGCACAATTCTGTGGGTATCCAATGAAGGTAGGGTAAAAAAATCAGGCGCACAGGATTGTGGGCAGTCATACAGTTAAGGGAACACCGATTGTGGATGTGGTGATATAGCAGTCACCCTGTAGGTGACCGCGATTATCAACCATTAAAATGCGCCCATTGATGAGAAAGATTCACTCTAGCACCTAGGCTTGATCTATAAGTCTAATAGACATGCATTATTAGTGGATCAAACCTCGCTGACGGTAGTCAATCGACTGAGGTTGAGACGATCAATTACTGTTAGCTTGACCGCAAAAACTGTCTGACAATTTTTAAATCAATGGGCGTTAGAAGGAAAAGTCACTCGTCACACTCGAGCACTTTTGCCACCAACTTTTTTCGTTGATCTGGCCTCAGCGCCATAATCTGCTGATAGGTACGCGACAATATGTCTGTGGGCTCTTCAGACTCGTCAGCTTCCTTGTAAAGTGATTCTACTGACACATCAAAAAATTTGGCAATACGCAGCACTGAGTCTCTTCTAGGTTCTCGTGTCTTTTCGTTTAAGATACGATTTATCGTGGGTTGAGGCACCCCACAACCTCGGGATAGGCCACTCTGGGACACCCCATGTTCTTTCATTAATGATGCTAATTGTTTGCTGATACTTAATTTGCTCACCGCGTACTCCCTTTAACTACATTTCTTTTGTTGCCTGCAAATTAAAATTGCATTTGTATGTATTATTTAGACTATGGTTAGAGAAATTTCCAGTTATGGCCTAAAAATAACGCGGCAATCTTAGGGTCGTCACAGTGATGATGCAATCAATTAAGCTTTCGCTCCCCAAAAAGGTATAAACAAGGCAGCTTAGATCATCTGGGCATCCCTAAGTGATCTTCTGTTGTGCTAATTAAAGGGGGGTAAAAAGGTATTTTTACGGTACAAGCTCACTGTACCATCTGACAGATGGACAGGTGGCTAGAGGGCCTAATTCAAAGTCTATCAGGTGAAAATCAGATAACCCACCCGGCAATCAATTAAAGCTTATTTTGCCTGGCTTCAATCAATTGCTGAACCACAGCCGGATCGGCTAGGGTGGAGGTATCACCGAGATTATCTAGCTCATTGGCAGCAATTTTGCGCAAGATCCTGCGCATAATTTTTCCCGAACGAGTTTTCGGTAGACCTGGCGCCCACTGGATATTGTCGGGCTTGGCAATCGGCCCAATCTCACGAGAACAGAGCTTAATCAGTGCATCTTTTAATAGCTCATCGGGCTGCACATTGTCCATTGGGGTTACATAACAGTAGATCCCCTGTCCCTTGATATCATGGGGAAAACCCACTACAGCGGCCTCTGCTACTTGCGGATGGAGCACTAGGGCACTCTCAATCTCCGCAGTACCCATGCGATGGCCAGATACATTGAGCACATCATCGACCCGCCCGGTAATCCAATAGTAACCCTCAGCATCTCGTCTGGCACCATCACCGGTAAAATAATAGTTGGGATAGGCGCTAAAGTAAGTGTCAATACAGCGCTGATGGTTACCGAAAACCGTACGAATCTGGCTTGGCCAAGTGGACTTTATCATCAACAGCCCCTCTCCGGGGCCTTCAATTTCCGAGCCCTCTGCATCCAGTAAAACCGGTTGCACGCCAAAGAACGGTTTCGCCGCTGAGCCGGGTTTTAATGCAGTGGCACCGGGCAGGGGGGTTAACATATGGGCACCGGTCTCGGTCTGCCACCAGGTGTCGACAATTGGACAACGGGATTCACCCACCACATGGTAGTACCACTCCCACGCCTCTGGATTAATCGGTTCACCCACGGTCCCCAAGAGTTTTAAGGAGCTGCGGGAGGTCTGTTTGACCCAATCATCACCGGCGCCCATCAGTGCCCTGAGCGCGGTGGGTGCTGTGTAAAATTGATTGACTTGGTGCTTATCTACCACCTGCCAGAAGCGCGAAGCATCGGGATATGTGGGCACGCCCTCAAACATTAGGGTAATGGCACCATTGCACAGGGGACCGTAAATGATATAACTATGGCCGGTGATCCAACCCACATCTGCAGTGCACCAATAGACATCACCCGGCTGATAATCAAAGGTATATTGGTGAGTCATAGCAGCCATTAGCAAATAGCCTCCGGTGGTGTGGACTACACCCTTTGGTTTGCCGGTTGACCCCGAGGTATACAGAATAAACAGTGGATCTTCTGAATCCATCTGCTCAGGCTGACAGTGGGTATCTACAGACTCTATGCCCTGCTGGTACCAAACATCGCGCTGTTGATGCCAGTCAATTTCACCGCCGGTGCGCTGCACCACAATGCAGCTGTGAACATTGGGGCAACTTTCCAATGCCTTGTCGGTATTTTTTTTCAGAGGGATTACACGACCGCCACGGACACCCTGGTCGGCAGTAATTACCACACGACAGTCGGAATCCAAGATGCGATCCTTTAGGGCCTCAGGAGAAAATCCGCCAAATACCACCGAGTGCACCGCACCTATGCGGGCACAGGCCAACATGGCATAGGCCGCTTCTGGGATCATTGGCATGTAGATACAGACTCGATCGCCTTTGTTGACACCTCGCTGACGCAGTAGATTTCCCAGCCGTGAGACCTGATCATGAAGTTCTGCGTAGGTGATTGCAGCCTCGTCTGCAGGATCATCGCCCTCCCAAATAATCGCGGTTTGTTGCGCTTTGTCGGGTAAATGGCGATCGATGCAGTTGACGGTGACATTGAGCTTGCCACCAGCAAACCAACTGGCCTCACCTGTGCTGAAATCACTGCTTGTCAATGTCTGCCAAGGCTTGTCCCAGGTCAGGAATTGGTTGGCCTGCTGCGCCCAAAATTCCTCGGGATCCTCAACGGATTGGCGGTACATTTCCTGATATTTTTGGTGGTCAATCCACGCATTATCGGCGAATTGGCTATCGACCTTATAGACCTTGGGTACTGACATCGGGTGCTCCAGAAAACCTGTTTTTATGGTTTATCATTGTTATCGCAAAGATAAAGTTTTTCTTCGACAAGCTATTGTAGATCATAAACGGCTTGAGTCTAAACTTTACGAAAACGCAAATATTCAGATTTTTATTTGTAGGTGCAGGTTGAGGTTTTTACCCTGAGTAAAACTGGAATGGATTAATTTATCGGGTGTTTTCAGTTTTGTATCTGGTGGGCTTTAGGCTACTTTTGATTTTCTCAAGATGGGGCAAAAAGTCTGATCCACGGCGCAATGTCACACCAGTAGCCAATACATCGAGAATAACCAGATGCACAATGCGCGATGACATAGGCATATATTCATCAGTATTTTCAGGAATATCTATATCCAGCGCCACACTACTAAACTCTGCCAAAGGGGAGTTGGCAGCTGTCAATCCGATGACAGTTGAACCGTTCTCTCGGGCAATTCTAGCGATCTCTACAATTTCCTTGGTTCGACCCGTGTGGGAGATGATAAAAAATACGTCTCCTGTGGTACCTGTGGATGCCAACATCCGCTGCATCAACACATCCTCGTGGCTGGAAACCGGCAGGTTAAACCTGAAAAATTTATTCTCAGCATCTCTGGCAACGGCCCCTGAAGCACCGAGCCCAAAAAAATAAATCCGCTTCGCTTGAATCAACTTATCGACTACTTTATCGACTTGACTGTGACTTATGCTATCGCGCACCAGAGCGAGGTTGCTGATGGTACTTTCAATGATCTTAGGCGTGTAGCTAGAGACATCATCCTGGGGATCTACACTGCGACTGACAAAGCGCACCCCACTGGCCAGTGACATGGCCAATTTAAGTTTGAAATCAGGGAATCCCGACGCATTGAAGCGCTTACAAAATCGGTTGACGCTGGGTTCACTGACACCTGCTCTAGCAGCTAAATTGGCGATACTGGATTGTGTGGCAGCTTCGGGGTCAGAGAGAATAACGCCCGCTACTTTACTCTCCGATTTATTTAAATTCGGCAATTCTTCGGTAATGACATTGATCAGGTTTTGGCTTTGCATCTCATGTACTCACTTAACGCTGTTCCTATTATAGGGTTACCGACTGTGTAGCGGGAAATCTTATTTTGTAGACTAATCCAGTCAACAGAAAATTCACCGACAATTTTTAGTATCCTTGATAACTGGCATAATTTATGTAATTTTACTAAATATTTACTATTATAATTGAAATTATACCCCATTAAATCTATAATTTATGTAATTTTACTACCTATCTGGGTGCGCTCTCATGTACAAGATAGCCATTAACGGCTTTGGCCGCATCGGTCGAAATATTGTTAGAGCTTACTATGAAAGGCCCGAACTGCAGAAGAAAATGCAAATCGTTGCTATCAATGATCTTGGCGATGTCAATATCAGCGCGCATCTACTGCAATTTGACACGGTGCATGGACGATTTGCTCACCAGGTCGAGACTGACAGCAACCGACTGATTGTCAACGGACAGCCAATCCAGTGGTTCAGCGAGCGGGATCCTGCCAATTTACCCTGGAGCGAACTGGGCGTGGATTTAGTCTGCGAATGCACCGGCGTATTTACCAGTCGCGATAGGGCTGCCCTGCATATCGCTGGCGGTGCTAGCAAGGTCATTATCTCTGCACCTGGCTCAAATGTTGATGCGACAGTAGTCTACGGCATCAATCACCATCAACTGGATAGCTCTCATCAGGTTATCTCCAATGCATCTTGCACCACCAACTGCCTAGCGCCTCTGGTTAAGCCACTGGATGATTCTCTGGGTATTTTGAGTGGCTATATGACCACTGTTCACGCTTATACTAATGATCAACAACTCAGTGATGTGTATCACTCAGATGTCTACCGCGCGCGCTCAGCCACCCAGTCAATGATCCCGACAAAAACCGGAGCGGCGGTTGCAATTGGCGAGGTGCTGCCAAAACTGGCAGGTAAGTTAGACGGTCTGGCAGTTCGCGTACCCACTATCAATGTATCGTTGGTAGACCTGACTTTTAACGCAACTCGCGAAACATCCGCAGACGAGGTCAATGAGATCCTCAAGCAGGCAGCACAGGGTGAACTATCTGACGTTTTGAGTTATTGCAGCCTGCCTCTAGTCTCTACTGATTTCAATCACATCCCCTACTCCTGCAATTTTGACTCCCTGCAAACCAGAGTCAATGGTTCACTGGTCAAAGTTATGGCCTGGTACGACAACGAATGGGGCTTTTCCAATCGCATGCTCGACAACAGCCTAGTACTGTTAGACGCAGGTTAATCGCCGATGCCGCGCAGAACTAAGATCCTTGCCACCCTGGGACCACAGAGCAGTGACCCCGACAGCATAGCCAAACTGATCGGCGCCGGTGTCAATGTGTTCCGCTTAAACTTTTCCCACGGCAGTGCCGAGGAGCACACCCAGCGGGCTAATCTCATCCGCGATCTGGGGCGCTCATTAAATACCCCTGTGGGGATCCTCTGTGATATGCAGGGCCCAAAGATACGCATCGGCAGCTTCGCCAATGGCGAAAATATTCTGCTGGCGCCAGGCGATAAGTTTATCTTGGATAGTACTATTGATCCGCAGCTGGGCAATCAACAGGGTGTCTATTTAGATAGGCAATTACTGGAGGATATCAACCAGGGGGATACATTGCTCCTTGACGATGGACGATTAACTCTCAGGGTTGAAGAGAAATCTCCTCGCACTGCACACTGTGTGACTATTCAAGGTGGTGTCCTATCGAGTAAAAAAGGGGTCAATAAATTTGGCGGTGGCTTGTCTGCCAGTGCATTAACCGACAAAGATAAGGCAGATATTAAAACTGCTGCGGCTCTCAATACCGACTATTTGGCAATCTCTTTTGTGCGTTCCGCAGTGGATGTAATCGAGACCAGAAATCTATTACTAGAGACCGGTAGCAATGCACATATTATCGCTAAAATAGAGCGTGCAGAGGCGATAACTGATGAGTTGCTTCCGGGTATTATCGACCATTCCGACGGCATTATGGTAGCGCGTGGCGATCTCGGGGTAGAAATCGGCGATGCCAATTTGGTCGCCGTGCAAAAACAATTAATTGAGGCGGCCAATTCAGCCAACAAAATTGTTATTACCGCAACACAAATGATGGAGTCGATGATCAATGCGCCAACCCCGACTCGCGCTGAGGTCTTTGATGTCGCCAATGCAGTGCTGGATGGCACAGATGCCGTGATGCTATCGGCGGAAACTGCAGTGGGCAAGTATCCTGCTGAAACTGTTAAGGCTATGGCCAGAGTGATTGAAGGCGCTGAAAAACACCCGCTAGCCCAGCGCTCTCAACACCGTATCAATGAAATATTTCAACGAATCGATGAATCCCTAGCGCTATCGGCAATG
This sequence comes from Porticoccaceae bacterium, assembly GCA_049612225.1. Lineage (GTDB taxonomy): Bacteria > Pseudomonadota > Gammaproteobacteria > Pseudomonadales > Porticoccaceae > HTCC2207. Next base: position 309,015 of record JBMZBJ010000001.1, read on the forward strand.
TATGTGGCCAACCACCTGCAGGGCGTCAAGGCCATCATCTGTATGACTGAAACCGGCTACACCCCGCTGTTGATGTCGCGTATTTCCTCATCACTACCCATTTATGCTATGGCAGAGAAACCCGGCACCTGTGAAGTCGCCACGCTTTACCGAGGGGTAGTACCGATTCCTTTTAAAGCCTCTGCGCTAGACCCCTCTGAGGTCAATCACTCGGCGGTGGAGAAACTGCGAGAGCTCGAGGTGGTATCCGATGGTGACTTGGTGCTGATTACCAAGGGGGATTTTGTGAATGTACACGGTGGTACCAATACTTTAAAAATTGTTCGAGTTGGCGAAACCATTCGCTAGCTTGAAAAACCGTCTCTTCCCTGGCCAGGGATGGCCAACTTTAAACTAGCTCAGCTCGCCCAAAAGACCGTTACTGGACATTGATTTTGCTGGATCACTGCGCGTATGGGTAGCTCAGCGATGTCGTCTCCACCCAGGGCATCCTCTAAAACCTTTTGCTTTTCGGCACCACAAATATGAATCACCAAGTGCTCGGTTTGCAGCAGACGCGGCAGGGTCAAACTAATCCGCTCATGGGGCGCCTCAAGCGGCATTACCGCCAGGCAACTGCGGCCCGAGGCCATATCCAACCCCTGACTGAGAGCCTCAGCTCCCGGAAACAGGGATGCCGTGTGACCATCATTACCCATACCCAAAATGACTACGGTAAACTCACCTAGGACTGCTAGCCGCGTATCGATCTGTGTCTGACCCAACTGGGCCGATGACGCGCCATTTTTAAGTGGCACAAATTCTGCCTCAGCGGCCTTGTTTATCAGCAGATTCTCCCGCACTAGTTTCTCGTTGCTATCACTGTGACTGTTGTCCACCCAGCGCTCATCGGCCAGGGTGACTAGAACTTTAGACCAATCGAGACTGCGCTGGGACAGCTCATGAAAAAATCCCAGTGGGGTTCGACCTCCAGATACCACGAGAGATGCAGATCCGCAGCGCTCTAAGGAACTTTCGAGTCGCGCGGCTACCTGATCAGCCAGTGCGACATCTAAGGCCGTCGCATTATCAAATTTTAGCGTTTCCACCGTGGCTCTCCTCGGATAACCGTCCGTCCTACATTTCGTACCAGCTGCGATCATCACTCTCAATCAACAGCTCAGCCTTTGATGGCCCCCAGGAACCCGCACTATAGGACCTGGTGACAACTTTATTATCTGCCCAGGCCTCCAACAGGTTGTCGCACCACTGCCAGGATGCTTCGATTTCTTCACGGCTGACAAACAGCCATTGATCGCCATTGATGACCTCAAGGAATAAGCGCTCATAGGCATCGGGAATACGTGAATCACCAGTTGCATCGTGAAAATCGAGGTTTAGCGTGCGCTTTTCAAGGCTTAAACGCTCTTCCATACTCTGCTTTTTGGACACCATTTCCAACTGAATACCCTCATTGGGCTGAAGGCGAATCACCAGGCGATTATTGGCTTCCTGATCATCATCCGTGAAAATCCCGTGGGGATTATCTTTGTAGGTGATCACCACCTGAGTCACTTTTTCTTTCATTCGCTTACCAGTGCGAAGGTAGAACGGGACCCCGGCCCATCGCCAGTTATCGATAAACACTTTGAGCGCGACAAAAGTCTCGGTATTACTACTGTCTGCCTCACTGCCCTCTTCTTCCATATAACCAACCACAGGCTCACCGGAAATCCATCCCGCAGCGTATTGCCCGCGCACCGCTCGTTCGGTGACATTGCGACGGTCGATCGGACTCATCGCCCTGAGCAACTTAACTTTCTCTGCGCGAATTTCATCCGCTTCCAATCGATTTGGGGGTTCCATAGCCACCATGCAGAGAAGTTGCAGCAGATGATTTTGAACCATATCACGAAGCTGACCTACCTTGTCGTAGTAGGACCAGCGACCTTCAATACCCACCGTCTCAGCAGCTGTGATCTCCACATGATCAATGCAGCTATTATCCCATTGCGAATTAATCATTCGATTGGCAAAGCGCAGTGCCAGTAGGTTTTGCACTGTCTCTTTACCCAGATAATGGTCAATCCGGTAGATATTGCGCTCTGGAAAATATTTACCCACCGTGTCATTGACCTCTTGGGAGCTCTCTAAATCATGCCCAATGGGTTTTTCCAGAACGATGCGCGCCTGCTGATCGACGCAACCTGCACTATCTAAATGCTTGCAGATTGGACCGAACATGCTGGGCGGGGTGGCCATATAAAAAATTAGGGTTCTCCCCGCGAGCGACCACTGCTTTAACGCTTCAAATTGCTGTTTGCGCGAAAAGTCGATACGCAGATATTGCAGGCGTTGACTAAAGCGCTTCCAGACCTGTTCATCCCAACTTTTTGCCAGATTTGACTTTAACAGTTCTTCAGTTGACTGCAGAAATGCGGGCGTATCCAACTCCTCTCGCGCCACGGCGGCGATTCGGATACCGCCGTCCAGAAGCCCCGCCCGGTCCAACTGATAGAGCGCCGGAAACAGTTTGCGCCGGGCCAGATCACCGCGCGCACCAAAAACAACTAGATCAATTTTACTACTCATGGAGTACTTCTCCCCTATGATACTACGCTACTTATTTTCTGCAGGTGGTTGCGAGTTCGACCGCCTCTCGCGCCAAAGTCTGAATATCATCCCAGCGCTTATCCCGAATCAACTGTTTCTCGGCAATCCACGATCCGCCTACGGAAAGCACATTTGGCAGTTTCAGGTAGTCCGCTGCATTGTGCAACCCAATACCACCTGTGGGACAAAACCTAGCACTGCTGAATGGTCCAGCCATAGCCTTTAGCGTGGCCACCCCGCCAGCGGCCTCGGCTGGAAAAAACTTAAAGGTTGTAAACCCCCGCTCCATTGCGCACATCAGCTCACCCACAGTGGATATTCCCGGCAAAAATGGTACGGAGGAGTTTTCTGCCCAGCTCAACAACTGGTTGGTGATGCCCGGTGAAATCATAAACTGACAACCCAGATCCTCAGATAATTTTACCTGCTCCTCGCCACAGACGGTGCCAGTTCCGACAATTGCCTCGGGCACATGCTTGATAATCTGACGAATACCCTCGACAGCGGCATCCGTCCTTAATGTAATCTCTAAAACCTTTATGCCACCAGAGACCAAAGCTTCAGCCAGTGGTACAGCATCTTCAACCTGCTCTATGGTAATAACCGGAATAATTGGGTTGGCGTCCAACATGGTCTGCACAATTTTTCTCCTTGCTCAGCGATGAATCAATTTTTTTGCTGCTCCGAGAAGTCCTAAATTTTCACGGACCACTAGGAACACGGGGATGGGCTTGAGATAGTTGACAAACCGCCCCTTGTCTTCAAATTTATGGCGAAACTGGCTAGCGATAAACAACGCTTGAAACCTAGGCACCACTCCGCCTGCCAGATAGATACCTCCTTTGGCACCCAAGGTGAGGGCCAAATTCCCAGCCGCAGCGCCCAGCCCCTCACAGAACATCTGCACTGTCTGCACTGCTTGAACGTCCTGTTGACTCTGAGCCGCTGCCACGATATCTGCTGGCGTCTCAAAGCTTGGAGGAACAGCGTTTAAGCTACAGAGTGCCCGATAAATATTCAGCAGCCCTTTACCTGATAGCAGTCGCTCAAGGGAAACCCTACCATACTGCTGACGAAGCACATCGACCACAGCAGCCTGCTGATTATCGATGGGCGCGTAATCGGCATGCCCACCCTCTGTATCTATAACCTGATAACTGTCTCCCCGAGGTATTAGGCCAGCAACACCCAGTCCGGTACCGGCCCCGAGAATACCGATCGGCCTATCAATCAACGGCTTGTCACCACCGATCTGCACCAGGTCATGGTCATCTAACTCAGTAATGCCGTGAGCCACCGCCTCGAAGTCATTGATCACTGCCAACTGTTCACAGTTTAGAAGCTGCTGCAACTCAGTTTTTGTGAATCGCCAGTGACTGTTGGTAAATTCAATCTCCTCATTGTCCGCCGGACAGGCCACGGCCAAGCAGGCACTTTGGGGCGCTCTGTCCCAGCCGGTCGCAGCGGCGATATCGCTGAGTACATCAGTCAATAAATCTGCAAACTGCGGGTGTTTTTCAACGGAGTATTGGAAAATATGCTGACTTTCCAAAGCACCCACGGGCAAAGCGGAAAATCGCGCATTGGTGCCGCCAATATCGGCAACTAAATTCCACTCTACGGGCATCATCTAGACCTCGGGAAAGATAAATGAAGCGCCCTGTTCGGCACTGCTAATATTTTGCCGATTAACCGCAAACAGTTCGCGACCACAGCCCAGCTGCCCAGCGGCGGGCTGGGGTGCAGCATCTCGAGCCTGCAGTTCGTTGAGATCCACTAATACCGAGAGCTCACCGGTAGTCGCATCCAGACGAACCATATCTCCATCCTGAATTTTTGCTAACAATCCACCACTGGCGGCCTCTGGCACCAGATGGATAGCCGCCGGAACCTTTCCTGAAGCGCCGGACATGCGGCCGTCAGTCAACAGCGCCACACTGTAGCCGCGATCCTGCAATGTACCCAAGAATGGCGTGAGCTTGTGAAGTTCCGGCATACCCAGTGCTCTGGGCCCCTGATAGCGAACCACCACCACACAGTCACGATCTAAGGCACCCGACTTAAACAGTGGCTCCAACTGCTCCTGACTATCGATAACCACGGCGGGGGCTTCAACGATTTGATTGTCTTCAGCCACCGCAGAGACCTTGATAACTGCGCGCCCCAGATTACCCTGTAACAGTCGCAACCCACCCTCAGTGGAAAATGGCTTTGCTGGGGTGGTCAGCACCTCAGTATCGAGAGGTGTCAGAGGTGAAGGTTTCCAAACCAAGTCTCCGTTCTCCTCAAGGCTGGGCTCCTGGATAAAATCTGCAAAGCTATCTCCCCAGGCGGTGTTGGCATCACCATGCATGTAACCGGCATCTAACAGCTGCCTAAACAGACAGCTAGTGCCCCCTGCAGCGTGAAAGTGGTTAACATCGGCCTGTCCGTTGGGATACACCTTAGCCAACAGTGGAACGGCGGCGGAGAGGTCCGCTATATCATCCCAATTTAGCAAGATCCCCGCAGCTCTGGCGATAGCAACCAGATGCATACTGTGGTTGGTAGAACCGCCCGAAGCCAACAGCGCCACGGTGCCATTGACAATCGCCCGCTCATCTACAACTCTGCCCACGGGCCGATAGTCGCTCCCCTGCGCAGTGATCCGCGCTATTTGGTAGCCGGCCTCTGTGGTCAGCTTGTCGCGCAATGGATTGTCGGGATTGACAAACGAACTGCCCGGCATCTGCAGCCCAAGGGCTTCTAAAACCACTTGGTTACTGTTAGCCGTGCCATAAAAAGTACAGGTGCCATGACTGTGATAGGAATCGGACTCCGCCTGCAACAGCTCTTCACGGCCGATCTTGCCCTGCGCATACAGTTGACGAATTCGCTGCTTCTCCTTGTTAGGCAATCCCGACTCCATGGGTCCTGCGGGAACAAAAAGTGCCGGCAAGTAGCCAAAACTGAGGACACCCATCAATAGACCGGGAACAATCTTGTCGCAGATCCCAAGCGCCAACACACCATCAAACATCTGATGGGAGAGCGCCACCGCAGAGGCCTGGGCAATCAGATCGCGACTCAACAGACTGAGCTCCATGCCGTCCTGTCCCTGAGTCACACCATCACACATCGCTGGGACACCGCCGGCGACTTGAGCAGTACAGCCAATCTCTCGCAGTGCCTGCTTGAGCTTGTCGGGATAAGTCGCGTAGGGCTGGTGAGCTGATAGCATATCGTTATAGGCAGTCACAATCCCTATATTGGCTGCTTCCATCAGGCGCAGGCTGTTTTTATCCTGCTCACCACAGGCGGCAAATCCATGGGCCAGGTTACCGCAACTCAACTTTCCGCGCTCTGGACGGTTGTTAAAATCTTCCTGCAAACGATGCAGATATGCAGCGCGCAAACTGGCACTTCGCTCTCTGATGCGCTCGGTAACCATAGCGATCTGATTGTTTACTTGGCCCATATCTGCTCCCAATTTTATTCGGTCTAATTGTAACAAAATTACAGGTTTTGACCAGTTATTCCCCTAGTTTCTGGCAAAAAATGTAATTTTATTACACAAAAAACGTATAATCCCAATGGACTGCTATCGGATTAATCTAAATAGACAGGTAGAATTTTAACATCCCGTACTGACAAAAGCTTATCTGTGATCTGCTGTGGTATTTTGCTCACTGATTCAACCCTGTAGTATTCTAGTACTAGTTTTCAATTAAATGACATTTCGCCTCCGCCCGTCGCGGATAAACAGGACATCGCCGATGAACAACACTGCCTACTCACCCATCAATACCCCTGCATGGCAACAACTTGAAAAGCTGGCGAGCCAGCTCAACAATCCGGAATCGCCTACAACCATTAAAGCACTGTTTGACAATGATGAGAGTAGAACTGACAAATACAGCCTGCAAGTCGGCGAGCTACTGCTAGATTTCTCGAAAAATCTAGTCAGTGATCAAGTCTGGCAATCCCTTCTGGAACTTGCAGAGCAATCACCACTGCTTGCCCACCGCGACGCGATGTTCGCTGGTGCGCCCATCAATCGGACCGAGAACCGAGCGGTTTTGCATACGGCGCTGCGAGCCTCAACGGAAGATGACGACAGCGGGGAATTTAAGCAGCGTATCAGTCAGGTAACTGAACAACTGCAAGCTGTAAAACAGGTCAGTGAAAAAATTCGCAGTGGCAACTGGCTGGGCAGTACCGGCAAGCCGATCACTGATGTGGTCAATATAGGTATCGGCGGCTCCGATCTGGGCCCCAAGCTGGCGTGCAATGCCCTGGAGGAATACCGGCATCCAGGCATTGATCTACACTTTATCTCCAATGTGGACGGCGCACAGATTCTCTCCACGCTGAAGAAACTGAACCCAGAGACCACCCTAGTCTCTATAGCCAGCAAAACCTTTACTACCCAAGAGACCCTGTTAAATGCTAAAACCGCCATCAGCTGGTTCAAGGAGCACCTTGGATTAGAAAATCCCCAGACCAGCCGGCACTTTATCGGACTAACCGCCAATCCCAGTGCCGCCCTCGCCTATGGCATTCCGCCATCGCAAATCCTGGAATTTTCAGACTGGGTTGGCGGTCGTTACTCGCTGTGGTCGAGCATCGGACTCTCCATTGCCATTGCCATTGGCTTCGAAAATTTTCAACAGATGCTGGCCGGCGCCAGAGCAATGGACAGACACTTTAAAGAGGCTCCTCTGGCGCAAAATATGCCGGTGATTCTGGCACTTCTGGGTGTTTGGTACAGCAACTTTATAAAGATTCAGTCCACTGCGGTGATCCCCTACTGTGAGCGTCTGGCTCTACTGCCGGCCTACCTGCAGCAATTGGATATGGAGAGCAACGGCAAATCTACCAACCTCGATGGACAGCAAGTTGATTACCAAACCGGGCCTATTCTGTGGGGTCAGACCGGCACCAACGGTCAGCACGCCTTTTTTCAACTGCTACATCAGGGTACCAGATTGGCGCCGGTTGACTTTATCGCTGCCGTGACCGACCCGCTGAGCAACCCCGAACATCATCGAGTTCTGTTGGGTAATATGCTGGCTCAGGCATCGGCGCTGATGCTAGGTCAAGCTGCCCATGAGGGAGAGCCACACCGGCACTATGCCGGCGACAAACCCTCCAATGTACTGCTGCTAGAACGCCTATCGCCAAAAAATTTCGGTGCCTTAATAGCGCTGTACGAGCACAAAGTTTTTGTTCAGGGAAGCCTGTGGAATATTAACTCCTTTGATCAGTGGGGAGTGGAGCTGGGCAAGAAAATGGCCAATGAACTTCTGGGCGATTCATCCAAAACAGCCAATTTCGATGCCTCTACCGAAGCGCTATTTGACTATATCAGTGAAAGAACCTAGCCCCTAAAGCCTGAGCTCTTTTGGCAGGGAAAAACTAATGGTCTCGGTGACACCGTCCAGCTCAACAGGAGGTTGGGCGCCCAGATCAACCAGCCTATCGACAACACCGCGCACTAAGACCTCTGGTGCCGATGCGCCAGCAGTGACACCAACAGTCCCTGCAGACTGCAGCCAATCTGCCTGTATATCCTCGGCACCATCAATTAAAAAGGCCTCACATCCACAGCGCTCAGCCAACTCCTTGAGGCGATTTGAGTTTGAACTGGTCACTGATCCAACCACTAGCACTACATCAGATTCCAGCGCCAACTGCTTGACCGCATCCTGTCTATTTTGCGTGGCATAGCAAATATCATCTTTGCGGGGACCCACAATTGGGGGAAATCTGCGTCTCAAGGCGGCAATTACCAGAGCGGTATCATCCATAGATAAGGTGGTCTGGGTGACATAGGCGAGCTTTTCGGGATTACAAACCTGTAGTGTCTCTACATCCTCCTCACTCTCTACCAAATAGATTCGCCCACCGGCAGAGGTATCGTATTGTCCCATGGTGCCCTCTACTTCCGGGTGACCTCTGTGACCAATCAAAACGCACTCCCTGCCCTCAGCACTGTACTTGCTGACTTCGAGATGGACTTTGGTAACCAGGGGGCAGGTGGCGTCGAATACCTTTAAGTGCCTTACCGCAGCTTGGCGTTGAACCTCCTGAGAAACCCCATGGGCGCTGAAAATGACCACCACATCGTCGGGAATTTCCTCAATCTCGTCGACAAATACCGCTCCGCGAGCACGCAATTCATCCACCACAAACTTATTGTGTACAACCTCATGGCGCACATAGACGGGCGCTCCAAACTGATCCAGAGCCAGATTAACAATATCAATAGCCCGGTCTACGCCGGCACAAAAGCCTCTGGGATTGGCGAGCTTCACTTGCACGGGATCAACGCCTCACAATTAATGCAGAGTGGCGGGTGCTAGATTAATAATATCCACCCGAAAAATAATACTGTGTCCAGACAGGGGGTGATTGAAATCCACTGTAACCTGTTCGGTTCCAACTTCGGTAATCACACCGGGGAGTTCACCATCGCCATTTTGAAAGGAGAACACTGCACCCGGCTCAAGCTCCTGTTGGTCGAAGTGACTGCGATCTACCTGCTGGATATTCTCCGGGTTGCGCTGACCAAAGGCACTGGCAGGTGGCAGGGTAAACTCGCGTTGATCGCCTGCTCTGAGCCCCACGAGCTTTTGCTCAAATCCGGGCAACAAATTGCCATCGCCCAGGGTAAATGTCGCCGGTTTCTTGTCATAATTAGAGTCTACAATCTCACCGTTCTCCAGTGCTAGTGAGAAGTGCAGGGTCACTTGAACACCGGTATCAATAGTAATGCTCATGGGGCATCAACCTCTTTGTTATCAGTTTGGTCAGTGCGGTTTAAAAAACCATCTGCCAGTATCAACAGGGCACCCAAGGTAATGCCAGAATCAGCTACATTAAACGCGGGAAAATGCCAGCCAGACCAGTGAAAGTCTAAAAAGTCTACAACAAAGCCCAGTGTCACTCGATCGTAGAGGTTGCCCAACGCACCCCCTAGTATCAATCCCAGAGCCAGTCCTTCAAGCTTTTTCTGCGGCGATAGGCGCGCAATCCAAACTATCAGCACCACACTGACCACAGCGGCAAAAATACTAAAACCCCAGCGCTGCCAGCCGCCCTCATTATCCAAGAAGCTGAACGCCGCGCCGTAGTTGCGCACATGGACCAAATTAAAAAATGCAGTAATGCTATCACCGGTACCATAGGTATAATTTTCGACGATCCATAACTTGGTGAGCTGATCGGCCAGCAACAGCACTGCTGCGATGGCAAACCACAGCCAAGCTGGTGACTGCAAATTAAAGCGGCTTTTAGGCATAGTGGCGAACCTCGCCCTCAGTGCTGATATTTTCAATACAGCGACCGCAGATCTGCGGGTGCTCCTGGTGGCTACCAACATCATCGATAAAGTGCCAACAGCGCACACATTTTTCCGCGGTAGCGCGATCAACTACTATCTTCAACTGCTCCAGAGTCGAGTCTTGAGCATTGCCACTAACCTGTTGCAGGGGCATCAGCTGTGCCTTTGAAGTGATGGTCACAAAGCGCAACTCATCGCCGAGCTTGGCCAGTGATTGATAAATCTCAGGACCGGCAAAAAGCTGAATATTCGCCTGCAGTGAACCCTTGACGAGGCCTTCAACACGCTGCGCTTCCAACACCTTATTAATCGCCTCCTTGGCCTGTAAGATAACCTCCCAGTCCCCTTTGTCAATTTTCTCCTGAGTGGTCAAGCGCGGCAATGGGTGCCATTCAGCGACAAAAACTGACCCCTGTCGATCGCCGGGCATAAAGCCCCAGATTTCATGAGCGGTAAAACTGAGTATCGGCGCAATCCAGCGCACAAAGGCCTCGGCGATATGATAGAGCGCCGTCTGCGCCGACCGACGTGGCAGACTGTTCTCACCACAGGTATAGATGCGGTCCTTGATAATATCCAAGTAAAATCCGCCCATATCGCGGACACAGAAGTTGTGCAATTTTTGATAGATCTGATGGAACTGGAAATTGTCGTAGTGACTGATAATGTCGTCCTGCAATTGGGCTGCACAGTCCAGCGCCCAGCGATCCAACGCCAGTAGATCGCCATGTTCCACACTGTGCTGTTGCGGATCGAAACCATCAATATTGGACAGAAAGTAGCGCGCGGTATTGCGAATGCGGCGGTAGGAATCACCGGCGCGCTTGAGGATCTCATCCGAGACTGTCATCTCAGCACTAAAATCGGCACTGGCCACCCACAGGCGCAGCACATCGGCACCCAGTTCATTGATAACCTTTTGCGGAGAGACTACATTGCCAATTGACTTGGACATCTTGCGGCCGTTTTCATCCACAGTAAACCCGTGGGTTAATACCGCTTTGTAAGGCGCCGACCCATTGATGGCAATTGCCGTTTTCAGCGATGACTGAAACCAGCCGCGATGCTGATCTGAGCCCTCCAAATAGAGATCTGCGGGATAGCGCAACGCCTGTCTAGCATCAATTACCGAGCTGTGGGTCACGCCGGAATCAAACCAGACATCCAGAGTATCGGTAACCTTTTGATAATCGGCAGTCTCCGCACCCAAAAAATCGGCATCATCGGCCTCGAACCAAGCATCCATACCCTGCTGCTCTACCCGGTCAGCAACTCGCCCCATAATCTCGGCGGTATCGGGGTGAAGCTCTCCGGTTTGACGATGGACGAACAGGGGAATAGGCACTCCCCAGGTACGCTGTCTCGAGATACACCAATCGGGACTGGCCTCGAGCATGGCTTCAATACGCGCCTGGCCCCAAGAGGGGTGCCAGCTCACCGATTTAACCGCCTGCACAGCCTGCTCTAGCAGGCCATTTTGCTCCATGGAGATAAACCACTGGGGTGTTGCTCTGTAGATAAGCGGCGTTTTAGTTCGCCAGCAGTGGGCGTAACTGTGGGTAATTTTGCCACAACTCAACAGACGCCCTTTCGATCGCAACAGATCGATAATAGCATCGTCCACCTTGTAGACATGCTGGCCGGCAAATTGCACCACATCATCCCTAAACACACCGTTGCCCAGCACATAATTCAGCGTGCCAATGCCGTACTGTCTGGCGACATTAAAATCATCAACACCGTGATCTGGCGCGGTGTGCACACATCCGGTACCGGCTTCGGTGGTCACATGATCCCCCAGTAACACCGGTATCTGACGCTGATAAAAAGGATGGTCTGTGATCAGGTGCTCAAGGTCAGCACCACGACAGCAACCCAAAATACTGTATTCATCCATTTCAATGCGCGCCATTACCGATGCCACGAGTTCAGAACAACAAATCAGCCTGAACTGATCACCGCCTGAGCCGCATTGCACTAGGCTGTATTCCAAATCGGCACCCACAGCGATCGCTTGACTGCTGGGCAGGGTCCAGGGGGTAGTGGTCCATATGACCACACTGATCTCACCCTGACCGGGCAGACCGTCAAAGGCTTTTGTCAAATTTTCCAGTTGGCTCTGATCACTGACTGGATAGGCCACATCCACAGAATTTGAGGTCTTGTCCTGATATTCCACCTCCGCCTCAGCCAGAGCAGAGCCACCCACCACGCTCCAATAAACCGGCTTGTAACCCTTGACCAAGTGCCCATTTTCGGCAATTTTGCCAAGGGCGCGAATAATATCCGCCTCGACATCAAAGTTCATAGTGAGGTAGGGATTTTGCCAATCGCCTAAAACGCCGAGTCTGACAAAATCTCTTCGCTGGCCATCAACTTGACGCAGTGCATAGTCTCGGCACTTCTGTCGAAACTTGCTGTACTCAACTTTGACCCCAGCTTTACCAATCTTTTTTTCTACATTGTGCTCAATCGGAAGTCCATGACAGTCCCATCCGGGAATATAGGGGGCATCAAAACCGCTCATGGTCTTTGCTTTGACAATAATATCTTTCAGCGTCTTGTTGACCGCATGGCCCAGATGAATATCACCATTGGCATAGGGGGGGCCGTCATGCAGAATATATTGCTCACGGCCATCTCTAGCCTCTCTGATTTGCCCATACAAATCATTGTCCTGCCACTGCTTTAATATTGCCGGCTCGCGCTGGGCGAGATTGGCACGCATGGGAAATTGGGTTTGCGGCAAATTCAGCGTTGCCTTGTAATCTGTTTTTTCAGTCATCTTGACCCTAATTTGTTAGGTATCTGGGCGACCAGCTTGGTCGAACCAGTTGGTAATTTTTTCTATATCAACACGAATATTGCTGACTAGGTGTTCCACTGAAGTAAATTTTTGCTCATCTCTAATCTTGTGCAGAAATTCCACATTGATACGCCGACCGTAGAGATTTTGATCGAAATCCAGAAGATGCACCTCTAGTATGGGTCTAATAAGATCTCCCACCGTTGGCCGCACCCCGACATTGGCTGCACCTCTGTACTGCTGTGAACAACCCTCCACTTGAACTAACACTGCATAGACTCCCGATAGCGGTGCCCGATAGCGGTTTAACTGCACATTGGCAGTGGGAAAACCCAGCTCTCGCCCCAGGTGCTGGCCGTGAAACACACGCCCGGAAATCGCAAATGGTCTGCCGATCAGCCGGGCAACCTGCTGAAAATCCCCGCACTCAAGGCATTTTCGCACCCGAGTGCTACTGACCCGCTCACCATCAACAACCAATGTGGGCGTATCCCAGACTTGAAAATCTAGCGTCTTTCCCATGTGCATCAGGGTATTAAAATCACCAGTGCGATCGCAGCCAAAGCGAAAATCATCGCCCACAATAAGCTGCTTGGTGGCCAGACCATCCACCAGCACCAACTGAACAAACTGCTCAGCAGTCAAGTCTCTGAGCTTGCTGTTAAACTGCAGACAGACCACATAGTGCATGCCAAAATTCAGTAGCGACTGGATCTTTTCGCGCATTCGCATCAGTCGGGCAGGTGCCTGCTGGGGCGAAAAATACTCCCGCGGCTGGGGCTCAAAAGTCACTGCCACCGCAGGTATATCCAGTTCTTCAGCCCTGCTGCGTACCTGCTCTAGGATAGTTTGATGCCCGCGGTGCACACCATCAAACGAACCAATTGTCACCACTGAACGTCGGCCGCCCAGTCGCAACTTTCGAGGGTCGCGAGTAAAGATTACACTGCCCAGTTTTGATCCCAAATTTTGCATGCTCAAGATGTACTATTTTATAGTGATTAGTCGCTATCAAGCAATCATACACTAGCTGTGATGCCGCCATTTTTTGCCGCGTGGAACACTGTGCTCTGTCGGCCAGGCAAACCCATGATTAATCAATTAAAACGGCTGGTGGCTTTGCTCGGCCCGCGCAGATCAGCCAGCCTAAACCCGCTTGCCAACAGGCAAACCAAATAGCTAGCAAACCCCGCACCGCACAGCAGGGTGATTCTCAGCACCCGCTGCCACCAAGCGCCCTGTTGCCAGAGCTGATCACTACCCACCTGACCCAATGTCCAGAGAAGCACCGCTACCATAACAGTTACTGAACACAACAGCATCAGCGAGAAGCGCACCCACTGAGCAGAGGGCTGATAAATCGCTCCGCGGCGCAAACTCACCAACAGCAACAGGGCATTGAGAAATGCCGACAGCGATGTCGCCGTGGCCAGCCCCACATGGCCCAGCTGCCAGTAGCTGTGCAGCGGGATCACCAACAACAGATTCAAAACCATATTGGCCACCATCGCGATAATGCCAATTCGCACCGGGGTGCGCATATCTTGTCGGGCAAAAAATCCGGGGGCCAATACCTTGATCAACATAAAGGCAACCAGGCCTGCGGCATAGGCCCGGAGGCTGAATGTCGCCATGGTGATGTCTTTGACTGTCATCACCTCGCCATAGTAAAACAGCGTCATCAGAATGGGTTCAGCTAACAGCATAAGCGCCGCCGCCGCCGGCACAGCAATGATTAAGATCATCCGCAATGCCCAGTCGAGCGTCTCGGAGTAAGCCCGAGAGGAATCTGATGCATGGTGGCGGGAGAGATTAGGCAGAATCACCGTGGCGATGGCCACACCGAAAACTCCCAGAGGCAGTTCCGATAACCTATCAGAGTAATACAGCCAAGAGACACTGCCAGTAGGCAAAAAAGTTGCCAGCACGGTGTCCAATAGCAAATTGATCTGGCTGACTGACACGCCAAAAATGGCCGGCCCCATCAGTACCAAGATGCGCCGCACACCGGAATGTTTCCAGTCGACAATCGGCGTAGGTAACATATGGATACTGCGCAAAAAGGGCAATTGGAAAATCAGCTGCACCACCCCGGCAATCAACACCCCCCAGGCCAGCGCATAGGCGGGCTGTTGAAAATAATCGGTGCCCACAAGAGCCGCTAGAATCAGGCATAGATTGAGCAGCAGCGGGGTAAAGGCCGGCACGGCGAAACGATCGTAGCTATTTAACACCCCAGCGGCAACGCCAGTCATGGAGATAAAAAATAGGTAGGGGAAAGTAATCCGCAGCATCTCTGCGGTGGCGAAGAATTTATCCGGCTCATCGACAAACCACTTGGGAGCAAAAAGTCCGGCCATCAGCGGCGAGGCAGCCACAATGACCAGCGTCAAGGCCATCAGTGTTAAACCGAGGGTTCCGCTGACCCGACTGACCAGCTCTCTGACTGCGGCGCGACTGCCCTGTTGTCTGTATTCTGCCAGAACAGGTACAAAAGCCTGCGAGAAGGCGCCCTCGGCAAATAAACGGCGGAAGAAGTTGGGTATCTTAAAGGCCACAAAGAAGGCATCTGCCAACGCCTCTGCACCTATAACCCGAGCGAAGATAATATCCCGTGCTAAACCCATGCATCTGGAGAGCATAGTGAAAAAGCTCACCAGACCACTGGAGCGAAGCAGACCACTGTCTTGTTTTTGTTGTGAAGATGTCTCTGTCACTCTACTGTCACCCCAAAGGCACGACAATCTAATATTCGTCTGTAGTTTAACGGTAGCGGCCTATTAGGCCAAGGGAATATACGTCTTCCAGTCCCTGAGTTTGGACTGAAAGTTAAAGGAAAAATCACCAATTGCAAAAACTCTGACAAAAGCATTTGTTTCGGGTTGAATATCACCCCATAACCCTGTATATTTCCGCGCCTTTGAAGACATCCCATAGCGAGGAGTAATAGGTGGCTAATTCAGCACAAGCAAAAAAGCGCGCGCGTCAAAATGAGAAGAGACGCCAACACAACGCCAGTCTGCGTTCCATGGTTCGCACCTACATCAAGAAGGTCAATGCAGCCATAGCCAGTGGTGACCAAGCTGTAGCTCAACAGGCCTACAGTGAAGCGTCCCCAGTGATTGATCGCATGGCGGACAAGGGGATTATCCACAAAAATAAAGCCGCTCGTCACAAGAGTCGCCTGAATGCCCAGGTGAAAGCGCTGGGTGCTAGCTAGATCGTCTTACAGATTGAAAAAAAACCGGCTTTTGCCGGTTTTTTTATGCCCTCTTTTCAGTCGTCACCCAATTTCTAGGAAACGATATTTTCAGCCATAAACTGCTGAACCGCAGTGCTGTGATTGTCGAGCACCGTAAAGCGCTCCTCGCGCTCGAACAGGTCAGCCATATGTTCGGGGAGAGGCGGATCACCGGGGTAGCCAGCCCGTATCACCGCATCGGGGAATTTTGCTGGATGGGCGGTCGCCAGTGTCACCATCGGTGTCTGCTGATTGCTATGGCAGTGTCGCGCTGCAGCTAGGCCAATGGCAGTGTGCGGGTCGAGCAGATATTGATTCTCAGCATAAGTGCTGCGGATTACCTCAACCATACCCCGATCATCGCAGCGGTAGCTCGAGAAGAGCTGTCTGGCCTTATCTAGCGCAGCATCACTGAGCGTCATTGATCCCGCCCTGGCCTCGGCCATTAGCTTCACGATCTGCTCACCATCGCGCTGGTACAAATCGAACAACAGCCGCTCAAAGTTGCTAGAGATCATTATATCCATACTGGGTGCCAAGCTCTGTTGCAGTGGCTTGGTGCTGTGATCGTTGTCACTGATACAGCGGTGCAGAATATCATTTTGGTTGGTAGCGATAACCAGCTGCTCGATTGGCAGACCCATTTGATGGGCCAAGTAGCCTGCGAAGATATCGCCAAAATTGCCGGTGGGCACCGAGAAAGAGACCTTTTTTGATGGCCCACCCAATGTTAACGAAGCCCAGAAATAGTAGACAATCTGCGCCATAATTCGCGCCCAGTTGATGGAGTTCACCGCCACCAACTGGCGCCCATCAGGCAAAAAGGATTGGTCGGCAAAACTGGCTTTAACCATATTTTGGCAGTCATCAAAATTGCCTTGCAGGGCTATATTGTGGATATTATCTGCCAGCACAGTAGTCATCTGGCGCCGCTGCACCTCGGAGACCCGCTGGTGGGGATGAAGGATAAAAATATCCAAATTTTTACACTGTCGGCAGCCCTCTATCGCCGCAGAGCCGGTATCACCGGAAGTTGCTCCCATAATCACCACTTTCTGCTGGCGCTTAGCCAACAGGTAATCGAGAAGATTACCCAAAAACTGCAGTGCAAAATCTTTAAACGCCAGAGTTGGACCGTGAAACAGCTCTAAAACCCACTGGTTGTCGCCAAGCTCAACTAGGGGAGCCACCTTGGCGTTGCGGAATGAGGCGTAGGAGTCGTCGATCAGTCGCCGCAAGTCCTGCTCGGGAATGGCACCGGCGACAAAGGGCGTCATTACTTTCAATGCCAATTGCTGATAGGAGAGCTCGCGCCAGGAATCTATTTCCTCGAGCTCGAACCGCGGTAGCTGCTCGGGCACAAACAGACCCCCATCCGGAGCCAATCCAGTGAGTATCACATCCTCAAATGACTGGGGTTCGACACCCCCACGAGTGCTGATATATTTCATTTACTGATCCAGATGTTCAACGCGTATTAAATTAATCTGACCGCGCACGGTTTCAAGCTGTTGGATACGCTCGACCGCGCCGCTAAGTAATTTTTCTCTGGTGATATCAGTGAGAATAATGACATCCACATAATCCTCACCTGCCGGCTGCTCTCTCTGAATAAGCGCTTCAATGCTAATGCCACAGCTGGCCATAACACCAGTGATCGCCGACAGCACACCGGGCTTATCCAAGGCGGAAAAACGCAGGTAAAAGCCGGTCTCGACCTCGTCCATAGCCATAATTGGCCGCTGTTCTATGGCCGATAGACTGCGGCCCAGGGCAGGAACCTTGGCATCACTGTCGCAATTGATTGATCGTGCCACATCCACAATATCGGCAATAACCGCAGAGGCCGTGGGCTCCGCGCCAGCACCGGGGCCATAGAATAGCGTGGTACCCACTGCATCGGCATTGATCATCACCGCGTTGGCGACATCATTGACCCCCGCAATTAGCGATGATTGCGGCACCAGTGTCGGGTGAACACGCAGTTCCACACCGTCCGGAGTTTTACGGGCAATACCCAGATGTTTGACCGCGTAACCCAACTCTCTGGCATAGGCGACATCCAGGGGTTGCAACCGAGTAATACCATCGGTAAACAGGTTGTCGGTACTCAGGGGGATAGCAAAGGCCAGAGATGCCAAAATAACCAACTTGTGGGCAGCATCTATACCCTCGACATCAAAGGTAGGATCAGCTTCAGCATAGCCCTTCTCCTGAGCCTCCACCAAAACATCGGCGAAGTCGCGCCCCTTGCTGTCCATCTCCGAGAGAATGAAATTGGTAGTGCCATTGATTATCCCTGCCAACCAGTTAATACGATTGGCCGCCAAGCCCTCACGCAGCGCTTTGATAATCGGGATACCACCAGCTACTGCCGCCTCATAGGCTACAACCAACCCCTTGGATTCAGCATAGGCCAGTATTTCCATACCTTTCTCAGCGATCAACGCCTTATTTGCCGTGACCACATGTTTTCCGTGCTGCAGTGCGGTCATCACCAGGTCATAGGCCACCGTGGTACCACCGATCAGTTCGACGACAATATCTATATTGGGGTTGCGCGCCACCTCAAAAATATCGCGAACCACATCAACTTTAGAGGTGTCACAGTGGGGATTATCCCGACGGGCGCCCACCTGAGAAATGGCGATTTCACCGTTGGCCCGGGCACCAATATCAACGGCATTGCGATTTACAACATTAAAAACACCTGAGCCCACGGTTCCCAAACCGCAGATGCCGACCTGTACTGCACTCACATTTAATCCTCAAACATTCACTTTGGATAGACCACTGGATGGCGCAAGCCATCAGGGTGCTCAATCAAGGGGCAATTTTAACCTATTACACAAATAATGCAGGGTTATTTTCGACTCTGTTTTAATATTGGATGGCCGGTGACACTGGATCACCGACTCAAGCTTAGGAATCGGGACTATTCAGGCCCAGCAGTGCAGCTAAATCCGCCGCGGGCTGATAGCCGGGAATCATAGTGCCATCCATCAAAACAATGGCTGGCGTCCCAGTCACACCCATTGCACTGCCCAGCTCCAGATGGGTGGCCACTGGGTTGTTCTCACAGATATCAGTAGCCACTGACTTGCCGGCCTTTAGCTGGGTCATTACATCCTGTTTATTCTCAGCACACCAGGCGGTGGCAATTTTATTGTAGGACTCCGAGGGAATTCCCGCTCGAGGAAAAGCCAGATAGCGCACTTCGATACCCCTAGCATTGAGCTCGGGGACTTCGCGATGTAACTTGCGACAGTAACCACAGTCGATATCGGTAAACACGTTGATGATTGCCGCTGTCTCACCCTCAGGTTTAAAGACAATTAGATCCTCAGCAGACCTACCTTGAAAGTGTTTTCGACGCTCCTCAATATACTGGGTTTCCAAAATATTAACTATCTGTCCAGATTGGATCTGCAACAGATCCCCCTGAAAGAAATAGTCTCCACTGCTGTGAACAAACAGCAGTGGTCCACCCTCTACCTGTACTTGATAGAACTCCGCCACCGGCTCTCGATTGACCACCGTGAAGGTCAGATCGGGCCGAGCGATTTTTAGTTTTTGGGTCAACAGCTGTCGATTTTGCTCACTGGAGGGGTCGGACTGATTGGCAATCGCATAGTTGGTGCAAAACAGCACCACTAATGCGGTTAGCAGCGGGGTAAGGTTGAAAAAATTTAATCCAGACTTCACTTGATTACCTCCTTGATAGTGGGTGGATACTCTATTGACGGCAAAATCCGCCTAAGGTCACAAAGATTTGACAGGGCACCCTTGGGATGCCCTACACAAGTAGATAGTTTAGTCCAGATCGCTGAAAATTTTAGATAGCAGCTTCGCCAGTTTCGCCGGTACGGATCCGTAGAGCTTGCTCAACTTTGGTGACAAATATTTTGCCATCGCCGATCTTACCGGTTTTAGCCGACTTTTCTATGGACTCAATAACCGCATCCAATAACTTGGCATCGACAACCACCTCGAGTTTCACTTTAGGTAGAAAGTCGACCACGTACTCGGCGCCACGATAGAGTTCGGTGTGCCCCTTCTGGCGTCCAAACCCCTTTACTTCGGTAACAGTAATGCCCTGAACACCGACATCAGAGAGCGCTTCACGCACATCATCCAGTTTAAACGGCTTAATGATTGCTGAAACTAGAAACATAATTGGATCCTCATTTGTTAGTTTTTTATTCTGAACCTAAAGATACCTGTTTCCGCAGCAGATTTCATCAGTGGTTTGCAAAATAGATTAGGCTTTCGCGATGGCAATCCAAAGTGGCGCTGGTTACAGGGCAAAAAAAACCGGGGCACGGGGCCCCGGTAAACTTGCAGGTTGAGCTAATTAGCTATTTTGAGCTAACAAACTCGGGGTATGCTTCCATTCCGCATTCAGCGATATCGACACCGCTAAATTCTTCCTCGTCAGAGACGCGCAGACCAATAAGCATTTTGATTACATACCAAACTACAAAGCTTGATAAGAATACCCAGACAAAAATGGTGGCAGCACCAATCAGCTGACCTGAGAAGGACGAGCCGTCGTTGGTGAATGGCACCAGCAATAGACCGAGCAGACCGACTACACCGTGTACAGAGATTGCACCGACGGGGTCATCAATTTTCAGCTTGTCTAGTGTGACAATACTGAATACTACCAATACACCACCTAGGGCACCGAATAGGGTTGCTTGAAGTGCAGTTGGTGTAGAGGGCTCAGCGGTAATTGCAACCAGTCCAGCCAGAGCACCGTTGAGGGCCATGGTCAAATCGGCTTTGCCGAACAGCAATTTGGCAACAATCAGCGCAGCAATCAAACCACCGCTGGCGGCAGCATTGGTATTCATAAATACGACTGCGACTGCGTTGGCACTCTCTACGGAAGCAGTGGCCAGCACTGAACCGCCGTTAAAGCCGAACCATCCCATCCACAGGATAAAAGTACCCAGGGTAGCTAGTGGCATGTTGGCACCGGGGATAGCGTTAACTTCACCGTTGGGTCCATATTTGCCTTTACGAGCGCCGAGAAGGAGCACACCAGCTAAGGCGGCCGAGGCGCCGGCCATGTGTACGATACCGGAGCCGGCAAAGTCAGAGAAGCCGAGATCACCGAGCGTGTACAGACCGAATACAGATGCTCCACCCCAGGTCCAAGAACCTTCTAGAGGGTAGATAAAGCCAGTTAGAACAACGGCGAACAGCAGGAACGACCAGAGCTTCATGCGCTCGGCGACAGAGCCGGACACAATTGACATAGCAGTAGCCACGAATACTACTTGGAAGTAGAAGTCTGCAGAGGGCGCATAGGTCGCTGGCTCTGCCTCACCGGTGGCACCATCAGCCACAATACCGCTGAGGAAGTATTCGCCACCGTACATAACGGCATAACCGCAGATTAGGTACATGGTACAAGCAATGGCGAACAGGGCGACATTTTTGGTTAGAATTTCAGTGGTGTTTTTAGAGCGAACTAAACCGGCTTCCAGCATTGAAAAGCCGGCTGCCATCCACATTACTAAAGCACCGCAGATAAGGAAGTAAAAAGTATCCAGTGCATATTGGAGTTGAAATATATCAGTCATGTCAGATCCTCACTTACACCGCATCCGAGCCGGTTTCACCGGTTCTTATGCGAATAACCTCGTCAAGGCTATTAATAAAAATTTTGCCGTCACCGATTTTTCCAGTTTGGGCAGCGTTCACAATTGCCTCCACAGCGCGTTCTACCATGTCGTCAGCCAGCGCTATCTCAACCTTGACCTTGGGGAGGAAATCCACAACATACTCCGCTCCACGATAGAGCTCAGTGTGTCCTTTTTGTCTTCCAAAACCCTTCACTTCAGTCACGGTCACTCCGGTTACACCCAGATCACCCAGTGACTCTCGAACTTCATCGAGCTTGAAAGGTTTTATTATTGCAGTCACCATTTTCATTTTCAGTCTCCGCTGGGCAGCGGCAGCTACCCATAATTTTTTTCAGAAAAAATAATAAAAGTGCAGACGCTAATCTATTCACTTCGATGCTAACAATGCATTTACCGTGCCAAGTTTATTTTGGGCGTAATTTAGGCCAATTTTTGGCGATTATGGGGGGTCAATGCATTTATTTGGTGCACAAAAAAACATACTATTCTGAGTTGCACAGAATCAGTGCAGGTAGCTTGCGGGCAGTTTGTGCCGACAACTAACGGGATGCAGAAAATATAAAGTCGGTTAAGTAATCCACCTCTCGGTATAAACATTTGCTAAAGTAGGGATTGTGTAGAACCCTATCCATATCACAGAAAACTATGAATTCAGACGACTTTTATCACAATTTAAAACGCCAGCTAGATGAGACCATGCGGGGCGCTCAGACTATCAATCAAGAAGCTATGTCTCACTTGCGAGTAGCGGTGTCCAAACTATTTGACCAATTGGACTTAGTGACCCGTGAGGAATTTGACGCACAGACCGCGGTACTTAAACGCTCTCGAGAGAAGATTGATTCCCTAGAGCAACAGATTCAAAAACTCGAGCAGTCACTGCAATCTAACGCGTAACTTTTGCCACTAACACCTGGGGACAATGGATGTCACTCGCTGTTATCAATACCCGCGCCAAGCTGGGCTTAAGTGCCCCCCAAGTCTCTGTGGAAGTGCACCTTTCCAACGGATTGCCAGCATTTAATATCGTCGGGCTACCCGAGACAGCAGTCAAGGAGAGTAAGGATCGGGTGCGCAGCGCCATAATCAACTCCCACTTTGAGTTTCCCAATCAACGCATCACCGTCAATTTGGCACCAGCGGAACTGCCGAAGGGCGGCAGTCGCTTCGACCTACCCATCGCCATCGGCATTTTAGCTGCCTCAAATCAAATCCCTGGAGATCAGCTTTCAGACTATGAGTTTATCGGGGAGCTGGCACTGTCGGGGGAGCTTCGCGGCGTCGAGGCTGTACTGCCGGGAGCAATGGCCTGCGCTCAGCAGCGACGTGGTTTAATCATCAGTCAGCACAATGCAACTGAAGCCGCTCTAGTGGAATCCCTGACAGTACTGCCAGCAAAACATCTGTTAGAGGTTTCGGCTCATCTCTATCAGGCCAAACTTATAGCACCCTGGCCAGCCACTGGGGTCAACGTCCTAGTGGATTACCCCCAATTCAAAGAAGTTATCGGACAACAACAGGCCAAGCGCGGTCTGGAAATAGCTGCTGCTGGCGGCCACCATATTCTAATGTTTGGCCCCCCGGGCACGGGCAAATCCATGCTTGCCAGCCGTCTGCCCGGCATCTTGCCAACTATGGATAACGGCGAAGCCCTACAGGTGACCTCAATTCACTCTCTGGTCAACCGAGACTTGCGCCCCCATATCTTGCAGCGCCCCTTTCGCTCACCCCACCACAGCGCCTCTGCCGCAGCCATGGTCGGTGGCGGCAGCGCACCGCAACCGGGAGAGATATCACTGGCCCATCACGGGGTACTGTTTCTGGATGAATTTCCCGAGTTCCAGCGCAGCGTTCTCGAGGTACTGCGGGAGCCGATGGAAACGGGAGAGATACATATTTCACGGGTGGCAGCACAGCTGACCTATCCCGCCCAGTTTCAATTAGTGGCGGCTATGAACCCCTGCCCCTGCGGCTATCTAGGCAGTGCAAGATGTCAGTGCGCTGCCGAGCAGATCAATCGCTATCACAGCAAAATATCCGGTCCTATCTTAGACCGCATAGACCTGCATGTTCGAGTCAACCCCATTGATAATCATCAACTACTGCAACCACAACCGCATCAAATCGGCGAGAGTAATGAGACAATTTTGCAGCGGGTTTGCAATGCTCGCGCGCTGCAGTTACAGCGACAGGGCGTGATCAATAGCCGCTTGGATAACCAACAGTTGATCGAAGTCTGCCCCCTAAACCAACAGCAGCAAGATTTTATGGATGGTGCCATCAATAGTTTTCACTTGTCCACTAGAAGCTTTCACCGAGTGTTGAAGGTAGCGCGCACTATCGCCGACCTCTCGGGCCTGGAAACGCCGGATATCCCCCAGTATCAGGAGGCATTGAGCTATCGCAGTAGCTTTAAGCACTCCAGCTATTAGGCTATCCGCTGGCATCTGCATCTCTGCCATATTGATCTCACGCTGTTTTTGCCTGAGTCTTCATAGGCTTTTGTAAACGGATTGCCGCTGTAATAAGCCGCTGTAATAAATAGCCATTTCGACGCTGATATTTTATATTCCCTATCCAACTGGGAAACTTGCTCAATGAATAGTAAAACTAGCCGACTGGTATACTCCACCGACAGTGGTCGTATTAAACCACAGAACAAAGAGCCTACCTCATCACCAACCGATGGTATTGTGCGTATTCGCCGTGAGACCAAGGGTCGCAAAGGCAAAGGCGTGACTACCATCGGTGGTTTCGATCTCAACTCCGCAGAGCTAAAGGCCCTCGCCAAGCAACTGAAACAACTGTGCTCCACCGGCGGCACGGTAAAAAATGGCACTATTGAAATTCAGGGCGATCACCGCGACAAACTCAAAGTAGCCTTAGAGCAGCGCGGCTACAGGGTTGTGCTGGCGGGGGGCTAGTATGGATCAGCGCAAAACCCAGAGACCCTACGGCACCTGGCCGGCAGAGATCAGTGCTGAGTTAATCACCCGCGGGGCACCAAGTTTAAATTTCCTTTATGCCCATGGCGAATATCTGTACTGGGTGGAGAGTCGCCCCTGGGACGGCGGTCGCAATATGATTATGCGCCGCCATCCAGATGGCACAGTTGAAGACCTGCTGCCCAGCGGTTTTAGTCATCACAGCCGCGTCCACGAGTATGGCGGCAAGGCTTATACGGTAGCCGACAATCAACTCTACTTTGTCAATGGTGCCGATCAGCGTATCTATCAGTTGCAACTGGATGGCTCTGATGAACCCATCCCCCTGACTAGCAGCGGTCCGCGATTTGCCGACCTGGTGGTGGACTCCCAGCGTCGACAATTAATTGCGGTATGCGAGGACCATGGAGATGACCGCGAGCCGGAAAATTATCTGGCGGCAATTCCCCTAGATAGCAAACACCCTCAAGTTCAAAAACTGGTATCGGGAGCGGATTTTTACGCCTATCCCGGCATCAGTCCAGACGGCCGCAAGCTGAGCTGGATACAGTGGTGTCATCCCCATATGCCCTGGGACTGTACCCAGCTGTGGCAGGCTAGTCTCAGCGAGGGAAAGGTATCTGATCAGATGCTAGTGGCCGGCGGCAGCGATGATCAGGCAATCCTCCAACCCCGATGGTCACCCGATAATCGACTGTTTTATATTTCCGACGCCAATAATTGGTGGAATCTACACAGTGCTGAAAGCGGTATGCTGCTCAACATGCAAGCGGAGTTTGCCACCCCACTGTGGCAGCTGGGCATGTCCAGCTATGATTTTATCGATACCAACACCCTGGGCTGTCTGTGGACTGAAGGGGGCGTCTGGCACTGTGGCACCCTGACTGTCGATAGCGGCAAGCTGACTCGGATGGAAAGCCTGCATACTTATAGGCTATCGGCCTGCTGCCATCAGGGTGCACTGTATATGGTCGCTGGCACACCGACGGCGGCCGATCAAATTATCAGTGTGGACACCGCGGGTAACAGCCTATCTGTTTACTCCCCTGCCAATCTGGATATAGAGGCTGGCAATCTGGCCAAACCCGAGTCAGTGTGCTTTGCCAGCGCCGATGGTCAGGAGGTCCAGGGATTTTTCTATCCACCCACGCACAGTCTCTATAAGGGGCAGGAAGGCGAACTACCACCGGTAATCTTGATCTGCCACGGCGGTCCCACCGGCGCTACCCACAGCGGTTTAAACCTCAAGATTCAGTATTGGACCAACCGCGGTTTTGCAGTGATGGATATCAACTACCGCGGCAGCAGCGGTTTTGGCCGCCAATTTAGGCAGGCTCTTGATGGAGCCTGGGGCATTGCCGATGTACAGGACACCCAATACGCTATCGATTATCTGGTTGAACAGCGGAAAGTCGATAGTCAGCGCTGCATTATCCGCGGTAGCAGTGCCGGTGGCTACACCGTGTTGTCGGCTCTGACCTTTACCACTAGCTTTAAAGCAGGTGCCAGTCTCTACGGCATTGGCGATTTGGAAACCCTAACTCGGGATACCCACAAATTCGAGTCGCGCTATCTAGATAAATTGGTTGGCCCCTACCCCGATGCGCGGGATACCTATATTGCGCGCTCACCGATCTACCATACCGACAGTCTTAACTGCCCGGTGATTTTCCTGCAGGGTCTGGAGGATCAGGTAGTGCCGCCCAATCAGGCCAAGAGAATGGTGGATGCCCTAGAGGATCAGGGCATTGAAGTCGCCTATGTTACCTTTGCCGACGAGGGCCACGGATTTAGAAAGGCAGAAAATATTATCCGTGCCCTGGAGTCGGAATTGGCGTTTTACCAGCACGTATTTAAGCTCGACATTCACAGCAATTCCTGAGTTATGTCCCGCTATCGCCCTCCACAACCCAAGAGCTCACCCTATATTACCGCGGAGGGCGCTGCTAAATTGCGCGAGGAGTTGCGCTACTTGTGGAAAGTCGAGCGCCCCCAGGTGACCCAAACGGTTCACGAAGCGGCTAAAAACGGCGATCGATCGGAAAATGGCGACTATATCTACGGCAAGCGTCGGTTGCGAGAGATCGACCGGCGGGTGCGCTATCTGAATGCACGCCTGGAAAATGCCACTATTGTCGACAGCAGGCCCAGAGACCGCTCCAAGGTATTCTTCGCCGCCTGGGTCATGGTAGAAGATCAAGATAATGCACAAGCACAACCTCAGCGGTACCGACTAGTGGGCGCCGACGAAATTGATGCTGAGCGCAACTGGATCAGTATTGACTCACCTATGGCTAGAGCTTTAATTGGTAAATCTGTGGATGATGAGATACGAGTGCAGACTCCCAGCGGCGAGCGACACTTAGTTATTACAGCTATAGATTACTAGGGGTGTTCTGGCAGGGAAGTATTCCCTTCTTCGGAACTTTTATGCGCCCAATTGAGAGTGCCCCTAGGGCGATAAGCGGGTTATTTGCCACTTCTCTCCGCTCAGGGCATAACGAAATCTATCGTGGAGTCTATTTTCACCCCCCTGCCAAAACTCCATTTCACTGGGGACTACCAGATAACCACCCCAAAAATTGGGTAGCGGTATCTCAGCGCCAGTATATTTCTGCTCCAAAGCGTCGTATTGCTGCTGCAACTGCTGTCGAGATTCGATGGGTGTACTCTGCTGAGAGGCCCAGGCCGCCAATTGGCTCGCCCTGGGGCGACTGGAAAAATATTTTTCAACCTCCGCATCTCCAAGGCGCTCGGCTCGCCCTGCAACAATCACCTGGCGGTCCATTTGCAACCAGGGAAAGTGCAGACAAACTTGGGGATTATTGTCCATATCCAGCGCTTTGCGACTCCCCAAGTTGGTGTAAAAAACCAGACCACGGTGATCGAAACCCTTTAGCAGCACCATCCGCGACCAGAGTTTGCCATCGGCGCCCAGGGTTGACAGACTCATAGCAGTTGGGTCGACAATCTCTGCTGCCAGTGCCTGATCCATCCACAGCTTAAACTGCGCGTAGGGATCACTTGCCAGTGACTCGCGGCTCAGTTCACCGTAGGTATATTCACGTCGATTATCTTGTAAGCTCATAGGGATCCCTTACGCAATTTTTCACTAAGCCGTTCAATAAAAGTCGCTATCAATGCCAGCAGTTTCTAGAGATTACCCAGACTCTGGGCGCCATCTACCGGCAGTGCAACACCATTGACAAAGGCACCTGCATCACTGGCCAACAGCAAAAAAGGCGCGGCCAAATCCTCAAGCGAGCCCAGATATCCCGCTGGAGACATCTTAATAAAAGCCTCTCCGGCCGGTGTGTTGATATAGTCGGCAGTCATTTCGGTTTCAAAGTAGCCGGGACAGAGGGCATTGACGCGAATATTCTTGCGCGCCCACTCTAGGGCCAAGGCCTTAGTCATATGGATTACACCGGCTTTTGAAGCGCTGTAACTGGCTTGGGCAAAGGCATTCCTGATACCCAGTATCGAAGCAGTATTGACAATACTGCCGCCAACGCCGGCGGCAATCATGCGCTTGGCCGCCTCATTGGCCACCACCCAGGCACCCTTTAAATTGGTATCAATGATCCGATCCCAGCTCTCCTCTGAGGTCTTTAAAGATGATCTCGCATCGGCAATACCAGCGTTGTTGGCCACCACGGTGACGGTCCCAAAGGCCGCTTGAGCACAGTCGAAAGCGTCAACAATGGACTGGCTATCAGTGACATCCATATTTACTGCCAACGCCTCGCCGCCTGCTGCCTCAATAGCCTTGACCAAATCAGTGAGGCGCTCTGCGCGGCGCGCGGCCAGTACCACCTTGGCCCCTCTGTCAGCGAGTACTTTAGCGAAGTGGGCACCGATGCCACTGGATGCACCGGTAACCATGGCCACTTTATTTTGCATATTAAATTCTGTTGTCATTCTTTGTTCTCACTGTGATTAACTGTAGGTAATAAACTGAGCCATCTCATTGGTATCTAAATGTGGCAAACCATTAAAACTACTCAGACTGAGTTTTTTACTATCAAGGTAGAAATGGCTGATGGCGGTATTTCGATACTGTAAATTTAGATCAAATATATTCTCGTCTGGAATGTCCAGAACTGTGCCCACAAAAGCACTGATAGATCCTCCCGAACCAATGGCTAGAATTCTTCGACGGCTGTCAGCTAAAGATTGAATCTGCTGCTGAGCACTCTGCAGGCGGGCCCTGAACTCAATCCAGGTCTCAGCCACCTCCGGCAGTTGCCCTTTGGCCCAGAGCGTCAGCGCCTTGCGCAACAGTCGGTGGTGACTTTTGGTATCGGTGGGATCCTGTTGAATTCGGTCTAACAACGGATCATCGGCGTGATTGTCGCTGTAGACTTCTACTATATTGTGAAAATCATACTCATTGAGACCGGGAATCACCAGACGATCACTGGTATCCACTGCCAATCCAGCAGATATTCCATCCATAGTTTGATGATGGCGATGCATATCACCCACCACAAAGCAATCAAACTCAATTTTGCGCTGCTTTAGATAGTCGCCCAACCAGCGCGATTGGCGATGACCAAGTTCAGACAGTTGATCATAATTTGCCGCACCAAAAGACGCCTGGGCATGGCGCACCAGATAAAGTTCACTCATAGGTAGCTCAGTTATTGAAATTGGGTATAAATTTATACAGGCGGCTAATTTAACATAATTAGGGTGCCCAGCGGTTCGCTAATTTTGTCTCGTACCAGCTGTCACACATAGGGCGAATCTGCCAGGGGCCCTTGGCCTGTCACTGCGCAAGGGATGAGCGACTTTCTTTACAGTATGACAAGCGGAGCTAGCTACCCCATCTATAACCGAGTATACTCCGCGGCCTTTGCTCATATCACCATTTTCACTATCGGGTAGCTATGCCCGAGAGCCTACAACAAAGGTAACTTCATGTCCTCCAATGACTTCCTATCACTGGGCATCTCAGCACCGGTTCTAAAAGCCGTGCAACAGTTGGGTTACGAACAGCCCTCTCCTATCCAAGCTCAGAGTATCCCCATACTGCTCGGGGGACAAAACTTACTGGGTACCGCCCAGACCGGCACTGGCAAGACTGCTGCCTTTGCTCTACCCCTGTTAAGTGGCATTGATAGCGCCCAAAAAACCCCACAGATTCTGGTGCTGACCCCCACTCGTGAACTGGCCATCCAAGTGGCTGAGGCGTTTAAAAGTTACGCCAAATATATCGACCGGTTTAATGTGCTGCCAATCTATGGTGGTGCCGATATTGGCGGCCAACTGCGCGGGCTGAAGCGCGGTGCTCAGGTGGTGGTTGGCACCCCCGGGCGGATTCTCGACCATCTGCGGCGCAAAAGCCTCAATTTAAGTCAGATTAAGGGATTGGTTCTGGATGAAGCCGATGAGATGCTGCGTATGGGCTTTATCGACGATGTGGAAACTATCCTTGCGAAAACTCCCGATAACTGTCAGCGGGCACTGTTCTCCGCCACCATGCCAGCGGCGATCAAACGGGTCGCCGATACCTACCTGGGTGACGCACAGCAGGTGCGGATTGAAAGTAAAACCAAAACTGTGGAACGCATCTTCCAGCAGTATGTGACGGTCAAAGGTCATCAAAAGATGGATGCCCTGACCCGCATTCTCGAAGTGGAAGCCTTCGATGGCATGATTATCTTCGTGCGCACCAAATCCTCTACAGTCGACATAGCCGAGCGCCTCGAAGCGCGAGGAATGTCGGCAGCAGCGCTCAATGGCGACTTGAGCCAGGCACTGAGGGAACGCACCATCAATCAATTAAAGCGCGGCAAGATCGATATCATAGTGGCCACCGACGTCGCCGCCCGTGGACTGGATGTCGAGCGCATCAGCCATGTGATCAACTTTGATATCCCCTACGACAACGAGTCCTATGTGCACCGCATAGGCCGCACCGGCCGTGCCGGTAGAGAGGGTAAAGCGATACTGTTTATTACCCCCAAAGAAACCAGACTGCTGCGCTCTATTGAAAAATCAACCCGCCAGTCGATTGTGCCTCTGACCATGCCCAGCAATCAGGAAGTCAGCAATCAGCGTATCCAGCAGTTTACCCAACAGCTGGTCAAAACCCTGGAGACCCCGAGACTGGATAAATTCCGGGCAATGATCCTCAACTTCGCCGAAGAAAATGGCTTGGATATGGCCGATATAGCCGCAGCCCTGACCTACCAGAATCAACAAGAGCGGCCGCTGTTTCCAAAATTAGATAATATTGTGGCGCCCCGCCCCGAGCCCTCCAGTAGCGGCAATCAAAAAAACACTAATCACAGAGATAGCAAGCGCAGTAAGGCCGAGAAAAAAACTAAACGGGACCGCACATTGCGAGATGAGGATGGAAAGGTCATCCCGATGATGACTTACCGTCTCGAAGTGGGCAAAAACGATCAAGTGGAACCGGCCAATATAGTCGGCGCTATCGCCAATGAGGCAGATATTAGCAGCCAGTATATAGGGCGGGTAGAACTGTTCGAAACCTACAGCACTGTAGACCTGCCCGAGGGTATGCCCAGTGAGATCTTTAATCATCTCAAAAAGGTCAGAGTGCGCGGCAACCCACTAAAAATTAGCCTGCTGACGGACAGTCAGCGGCCACAGCCGCCGCGGGCAACACCGAGTACAAAAGCTAGTACAAAGCCTAAAAAGTCTAAAAGCGCAAAGCCCAAACCCAAGTCCAAACCCAAACAAAGGTCACAATCTGGCGCTGGAGCAAAGACTTCCAAGAACCCACCCCGAGGGGGGAAGAAAAAATAACCGTCCTCAGCGGGAATTTATGGTGCCATAACTACTGATGGCGCCGAAAAGGCGGTAGGGCTTCCAATAACTGCGCACCATAGCGCTTGGTGTTCAGTCGCTTATCCAAAATAAGCACTCTGCCAGTATCGGTCTCAGTGCGCAGCAGGCGACCACAGGCTTGCGTGAGGCGAAGAGAGGCAATGGGTAGGCTGAGATCAAAGAAGGCATTGCCACCATTATCTTCAATCCACTCCGCTAGTGCTTCGTGTAGCGGGTCATCGGGAACCACAAACGGCAGCTTGGCAATCACTACCTGTTTGCAGTAGTCGCCGGGCAGGTCGACGCCCTCGGCAAAACTGGCCAATCCCATCAACACGGATGTCTTGCGCTGATCGATGCGCTCTTTGTGCAGGCGCACCATCTCCCGATTGGCGTACTGACCCTGCATAATAATGCGTTGCTGCAGATCGGTGTCCAAACCCTCGAAGACCTCCTGCATTTGTCGCCTAGAGGAGAACAATACCAGTGTGCCGACTCGCTGTTCGATCATGGAGCCAAGGCTGTTGATTATATAGTCGGTATGCTGCTCAGCTCGATTGCCCTCAACACAGTCCTCCGGCACTTCTAAGGTGGCGGCTTGGTTGTAGTTAAAGGCGCCGGCGACAGTTAAAAACTGGGCGCTGTCGGGAATGCCGGTCTCGCGAACAAGGCTGTTAAAGCTACCCAGAGATCTCAGGGTCGCCGAAGTGATAACGGCGGCATAACAACTGCCCCACAGCTGATCGCGCAGGATTTCGTTGGCCTGTACCGGACTGGCGTGGATAGCGATATCCAGATTGCCAGAGTCACTTTGATCCAAATTCAACCAACAGGCCATGGGCGTACCCTTGCTTGTAAGGTCTCCCTTAAGGCGGTCCCAGAGCGCTATGAGTGCCTCGGTTTTGGACAACCAGCTGCCCACCTGTTGATAGAACAGTTCAACATCCGCCGCGGGCACTGGATATTTTTGATTGCTCATCGCTTCACTGAGGATATCTTCCAGCGCTTCAATATGACTCAGCAGACCACTCCCACAGGCGCTGATCTGTTGCGCTAGATCGCGGATAGCGGTACCCACATCGCCCTGGGGGAAGCGATAGCGCTGCTCGACCCCATCGGCGGCGTCCAGCAGTTGTTTTAACAGGGGATAGGCGATTGAAAGCTGCTCGCTGATCTCAGCACCTCCCCGCTCAATGCGCGGCAACAGTTGGCAGATTTCACTGTCTTTAGCAAATAGCGGTGTCTGGCCTTTAATTTGTTTCGGCAGGCGCTCCAGCCAATTGAGGGTGCTGTTGATTCGGCACTGGGCGCCGAAATGGGAGGTGGCGGTATCCCCTAAACGGTGGCCCTCATCAAAGATATAGATACAGTCTTCCGGCGCTGGCAGGATAGCACCACCCCCCAGCGCCAAGTCGGCCATCACCAAGTCGTGATTGGCGACAATACAGTCGGCCTCTTCGAGTTCACTGCGCGCTCTGTAGAACGCACA
The DNA here is from genome assembly GCA_049612225.1 of Porticoccaceae bacterium. Lineage (GTDB taxonomy): Bacteria > Pseudomonadota > Gammaproteobacteria > Pseudomonadales > Porticoccaceae > HTCC2207. The sequence continues at coordinate 341,867 of JBMZBJ010000001.1, forward strand.
TTGATTAATAAACCGACATTGGCGGCCACTGCACTGACGGCGATCAATAGTCAGTGCCCGCCAATCACTGGGTGGTATAGATTCATCCCAGGCATCTCGGTCGCCGTCCCAACTGCCCTCTTCCAGAGCATTGGAGAGTTCGGTATAGAGCTTTTCTGTCTGTTGATTGGGGTTGAACTGTAACTCATCCTCAAACAAAAATAATCCATCATCCTTGGCATTGATGGCCTCCATACACTGACTTAACCGCAGGTTGCAGACATAGCGACCGCGCCCTTTAACCAGCGCGATATCGTAGTCCCAGTCACAGGCACTGAGCAGGTCTGGGATATCCTTGTGAATCAACTGTTCCTGCAGAGCAATAGTGCCAGTGGCCACCACCAGAGTCTTATCAAGGGATCGCGCCACTGGCAGCGCGGCGATTAAGTAGGCAACGGTTTTACCGGTACCTGTACCGGCCTCGATAGCCGCCAGCCGCTGATCAGGATCCTCAGCACAGAGACTGTTGGCAATCGCTGCAATCATCTGCTTCTGACCGAGACGGGGTTTCAGGTTGCGGCTCGCCAAGAACTGTTTGTAGGCGTTCTGAATACTCTCCCTGTTAGTTTGATCTAGCAAAAATTGATATCCCTAGTGGTTATAAAACTTGGCGGTGCCATCAGCACCTTAGCACCAGCTGGACTGCTGAATATGCAGTCACTGATGATAACCTAGTTGATTGATCACCGGTGCGCTGTAGATGCCTATGATGATTTCTCTAAGTTCTTCAGGCAGCGAGTCGAGATAGCGCTCAAACTTAATTTCGGCCTCTGCCCAGTCTTCGTCTGGCCAGTTTTTCTGCAATAGCGCAAGGGTGGCACTATCTATCTGGCCCTCTCTCTGGCACTGCATTTGCCAAGCTATTATATGGGAGGGAAAAAGTTGATAGAGGCCGGTTATCTGGCGATCAATCTGTGCCGCCAAATCATCGGCATCATTAAAATTATGTTCAATGGGGTCACCAAAATTGACCTGGATTCGACCCTTGTAGCCCACAAAGCCCTTTTGAATGCTGTCTAAATCCTCATATTCGCGTTTAATATAGTCGCGACCCTGTGCAGCGGCAAGTAATTCTCCGGCTTTTTCCGCGATACAGGGGTCATATTCGTAGGACAGCGCCACCGGCATCAGCCGCAACTCACCGATGGCACTGGCAAAGCTCTGATCTGAGGATTTGGATAGCGCCAGCATTTTCAACAGCGCAGTCTCAGTGCGGTCATTGCCATCTTTGGCCCGCCCCTCGGCCTGGGCAATCCAACAGGATACATTGTCCTGCTGAATGCTGTGGCGGATATAGGCAGAGAGCTGCTTGAGGGCAGTCAGCTTTTCGCGCCGACCAGTGACCGACCGTTTGACGATAAAGCTGCGATTGACTCGCATCAGGTCACTGGCAAAGGGCTTGCTCAAAAGATTGTCGCCGATTGCGATGCGCACTGTGTCCAAATCTATACTGTGCAGTGCCAAATTGACCATTGCCGGATCCAGAGCGATATCCCGGTGGTTACTGATAAATAGATGGGCCCTGTGGGTATCCAATTGATCCAGGCCACCAAAACTATAGCCATCGGTGGTTTTGTCTAAGAGAGACTTGAGGCTAGCGGCCATATGGGATTGAAGATCCGCCACACTGACAACATCTGCTGTCAGCCTTTGCAGGCTGCGCCTGAGCAGAGGTCGCGCCAGCGGCCTCAACACCGCGGGCAATAGTGGCACTCGCCGTTCTAACAGTAGGTCGATAAACTCTTGATCGGCAATCAGCCTGTTGAGCACATCGGTAACTTCTGCATCGTGGTAGGGACGAATATCATCAAACTGGTTCATGGATTGTGCCTTGTGGAAGAGCTTTTTGGGCAGCTTATAAGTCGAGGGTATAGGTTGGCTCAGTGATTATTCTCTGTTTACAGCGGTTAACTGGATCGCCCATTAAACCAGCGAACCTGATAGGAATACTCATCGACACGGTGGGCCACATCCAGAATCAGAGCAAACAGCGCCATACGCACCAGCACGCCGTTGTCAGTCTGGCGAAAGATGGCCAAATTGGGATTGTCGTCCAAGTCATTATCCAGTTCATTGGCATCTTGCCGCGAATCTCTGGGCAGTGGATGCATAATTACTGTATTGGGCTGGCAGAACTGCGTGTAGATGGCCTGATTAAGGCGGAACCTGCCGCGGTATAGGTCGGCCTCCTGTTTACTGCCGAAACGCTCTTCCTGAATGCGTGTCGAGTAGACGATATCTACATCGCTAATTCCCTGAGAGAGATCATCAAAAACTTTAACTTCAACCCCCGCACTGCGCATATCTTCGACAATCTCCTCGGGGAGAGCCAGCTCTTGGGGCGAAACCAGCACCACCTGAATATCTTGGTAGAGGCACAGCAGTTTGCACAGGGAGTGCACTGTGCGGCCATAGCGCAGATCGCCAACCATAGCGACTGTAAGCCCGTCGATATCCCGCCCTTTAGCGGCCATCTCTTTGCGAATAGTATAGAGGTCTAACAGCGCTTGGGTGGGGTGTTCATTGGCGCCATCGCCACCATTGATAACCGGCACGCGACTGGCACCGGCAAAATCTGCCACCGACCCCGGCTCGGGGTGGCGCATGCAGATAATATCGCTAAACCCAGAGAGAACCCTGGCGGTATCCTGCAGGGACTCGCCTTTGACCAGCGCTGAACTTTCAAAACCGGTGGTCTCCCGCACCTCACCGCCGAGGAGATTAAATGCGGAGCCAAAGCTCACCCGCGTCCTGGTACTGGCCTCAAAGAACATATTGCCGAGGATGGCCCCCTCGAGCACCCGGGTGACCTTTTGACGCAGAGCGTAGGGCCGCATCTGGTCCGCGACATCAAAGACCCGAGTGACATCCTCGCGCTCAAACTGGTTGATGGAGAGTATATGGGCGCCCTGAAATATCAACGGTGTGCCTTATGAATAATTATAATAGACGAATTCTAGCCTGTTTAACTGCGCTACTCTAGTCCAAATTCATCAGCTACCGATCTGTTCCATACAAGCAGCTCATTGAGCACTGCTCGCTTATCCTCTGTCAGTTCAGATTTGCTTAGCAGCTCGGCGACTGTAGTTCGCTGCTGCTCTAGGGTTAGGTAGCCCGACTCCGGGTCAGACAACCGCCAGCGGCAGCTCTCTGCCCACTGTGCCTGTTCCTGCGCTGACAAGGACTGGGGAAAGTATCTGGCGCGGTAGCTAAATAGCAACCTGTTATAGCGGTCATCGTTAAAGTGGAAGCTCTGCTGCTGAAGCTCCTGCACATCGGCAGTTCGAATTTGCGCTAACAGCGGTTTGTCGCGGTTGGGCAAAAACCCCTGATAGAGCTGCTGTTCAGCCTCGCCCTGAGAGGAGTATTTTGGCGGTGCAAACACCTGCTGCAGTTTGTTCTGCAGATCAATACCTATTAGGCGTTGCCAGTGTGAGTGACAGCGCTGGGGGTCTATCTCTAGGCGCTTTGAAACCGCACTATCCACCACGTTGACCGGCATCACCACTGGCGCTTTGTTGAGATGTATCACTTTCAGGGGGATACGCTGTATATTGTCTGGCAGCTGTTCACTGGCACTAAATACCCGCTCCCTGATCTGTTCTGCATCCAATGTAATCAGGGGATCGGGATCTACTGACAGGTCATAGCAGATAATCCCATTGCTATTGGTGGGATGGGGCGCCACTGGCAACATAATGGCACCGTATAAATGCGCCTTGGAGAGCATTCCGGAACAGTGAAAGAAAGGCTCGGGTTGACGCAGATTGACCAGCTGGGCAACAGCTGTCTTACTGCGATGCTTTAATACGTAGTCGAATAATTTGGGCTGGGCCTGTTTTACCAATTTCGCCATAGCAATGGTGGCAGTCACATCAGACAGCGCATCATGGGCGGCGCCGTGCTCAATATTGTTGGCCCGCGTCAGGTGTTCCAGCTTAAAACTGGGACTGCCGGGCTGGTGATCGGGCCATTCAATACCCTCGGGTCGCAAAGCCCTTGCAACCCGCAACAGATCGATAATATCCCAGCGCGAGTTGCCGCTCTGCCACTCCCGTGCATAGGGGTCATAGAAATTTCTGTACAGTCCATAGCGAGTCACTTCATCGTCGAAGCGAATACTGTTGTAGCCCACACCACAGGTTCCCGGAACCGCCAGCTGGTTGTGGATCTGCGCCATAAACTGAGGTTCAGCTACACCCTGTTGTTGCGCCTGCTGCGGGGTAATGCCAGTGACCAGACAGGCCTCTGGAGCGGGCAGAATATCCCGCTGGGGCTGACAGTAGAGCACTAGCGGCTCACCGATCACATTCAATTCGAAATCAGTGCGCAAACCGGCAAACTGAGAAGGTCTATCCACGGCTGGATTGGCGCCAGTGGTCTCGTAGTCGTGCCAGTAGAAACTATCAGCCATCGCCTTAACTTCGATCTATGGATACTGTCTGCTTGGTATTTTTGGCCATCTGTGGACCCCCTTCAAATACAGTCAACCCGCTAAGTATTGGTCGGCTCGACCACAAATTCAAGTCCACTTTGGCAGGCGCGAAAACTTACCGCCAAAGCCATTGCTGATTTTATTCAGCTCTGCTCCTGAATTTTCACTTTCCAGATTTCTGGCCCCGAGCGATGCACAGACTCGCCCTGAGTATCTACCGCCACGGTGACCGGCATATCCTCGACATCAAACTCATAGATCGCTTCCATACCCAACTCGGGAAAGGCGATTACCTCGGCATTTTTGATGGCTTGAGAGACCAAATAGGCCGCACCCCCCACGGCGATTAGATAGACCGCCTGGTTGTCTCTGATAGCTTCAATCGCCTGCTGACCGCGCTCGGCCTTGCCGATCATACCCATCAGGCCGGTCTGCTCCAGCAGGGTACGGGTAAACTTGTCCATCCTGGTGGCTGTGGTCGGCCCCGCCGGACCCACAGCTTCCTCCCTGACAGGATCCACAGGTCCCACATAGTAGATAAATCGACCACTGAGATCGACTGGAAGCTGCTCCCCGCGGGCCAGCATATCGGTCATCTTTTTATGGGCGGCATCGCGGCCGGTGAGCATTTTTCCCGATAACAGCAGTGTGTCTCCAGGTTCCCACTGCTCAATCTCCTGTTGAGTAACTTGATTGAGATTGACCCGTCGAATCGATTGATCCGGCTCCCAGGCGATATCCGGCCAGTCATCCAGCGAGGGCGCCTCAAACTGGGCGGCACCCGAGCCATCGAGCACAAAGTGCAGATGCCGAGTGGCGGCGCAGTTGGGAATAATTGCCACTGCTTTATTGGCAGCGTGGGAGGGATAATCTTTAACTTTGATATCTAACACTGTGGTCAACCCGCCCAGACCCTGAGCGCCAATGCCCAGGGCATTGACTTTATCAAACAGTTCCAACCGCAGTTGTTCATTGCGATTAGCCGCCCCTCTGGCCTGCAACTCGTGGATATCAATGGGGTCGAGTAGTGCTTCTTTGGCCATCAACATGGCCTTTTCAGCAGTTCCGCCCAGACCTATACCGAGCATGCCTGGAGGACACCAGCCGGCACCCATAGTAGGCACCATCTTTAAAACCCAATCCACCACCGAGTCCGAGGGATTGAGCATGGCAAATTTGGATTTGGCCTCAGAACCGCCACCTTTGGCCGCCACATCAATTTCCAACTTATCCCCGGGCACTATTTCATAATGGATAACTGCCGGTGTGTTGTCACCGGTATTCTTTCGCTCGCCGTCCGGGTCGGCCAATATGGAGGCTCGAAGCACATTATCTGGGTGGGTATAGGCCTGTCTGACGCCCTGATTGATCATATCTGTGAGGCTCAGATCGGCATCCCACTGCACCTCCATACCCACTTTGACAAATACCGTGACAATACCTGTATCCTGACAGATGGGCCGCTTACCGGTGGCACAGAGGCGCGAGTTGATCAGAATCTGTGCCATGGCATCTTTGGCGGACTTAGACTCCTCGCGGTCGTAGGCCTCTCCTAGCGCTTTGATAAAATCGGCCGGATGGTAGTAGGAGATGTATTGCAGCGCATCTGCAACACTTTGGATAACATCTTGTTGACGAATAACGGTCATAGTGCTCACTTTGAATAGATTGACTTATTCTACTAATGTCTGGGGCTCGGGCTGAGATGGCGGTTGTTGGGCTCCGCTCTGCTCGAGCTTTAAGATTTTCTGATTGATCTGTCGACGAAAACCATCGATGGATTTAATTGCCTCGGCGTTGCTGTTCACCTGTCGCTGCAATCGCGCCTGAGAGGCCTTCAGCTTCTCTAGTGCAGATGCATAGTTGCCTATCGACTGCCTGAGAGTGTCTATCTCTGCGGATAATTCCAGATAATCTCCAGAGATATCCGCCAGTGCGCCCTCGCCCTTTTCGAGTTCGGTCTGCAACCCAGCAATTGATGCTTCCAGCGCAACGCGCTTGCTGGCAAGGAATGCAATATCCTTGCTATTGTTAGCGATTTTGCCCTTGTTGGTGTCATTGGCGACGCCCCAGAGCTTTTTAATTTCGCTCCAGTGCTTTTTAAGCTCATCCCCCTGCTTACTAATACTTACCTGCATAGCCGCACCAGACTGGGTGACCGACTGATCTGTGCTATTCAATCGCGAATTCAATGTCTCAAATCTCTGTTGCAGATCGATAAAATTTTGATATTGCTGCCAACCAATTAAAGCTATAGCGATTGAGGCAAAGAAAGCTACCAGTGCAAGCGTTTTCCATAGCTCCGAGCCTGCACTGGACTGGGTGGAACTGTTACTGGAAATCTTAACAGTAGGGCCTTCGCCACTGGAATCCACTGGCGTGGGACTGATCAGATCATCTCGCTGAGCAATAATAGGATCTATACGCTCTTTATCCATGGAAACTATTCACCTGAACTCTTTGATTTGATGTACGGGATTATACTCTCCTCACTGGCGAGGAAAAGGATTGACCGCTCATTTATGTACTATAAAAAAACCGGCGCTGAGCAACTCAGCGCCGGTCCTTTAATTCTGTGCTTAAACGCTGTTTTGGATCAGAGTGTATTTAACACGACAGCCAATACCGCGGTCAGCACCAAGCTGGACACAATCACACCCTGAATCGTAGTAATTGGACCCTGCTTACCTTTGAGGCCATTCAGCTCGATAGCAGCGATAATCACCAATGCAACTGTCAGTCCGGTGCCACCCACTGCAGTACCATAGCCATGACCCACATAGTGAGGACCGGCGAACATGCCAAACAGCATCGGCGCTGAGAACAGGGTGTTGGTGCGAGAGGCCAGCAGCGCCTTGGCTGCCGCAGCGGCTTTATCACCGCCCTCCTCTATGCCCAGGGCAATTCGCTGCGCCGGCCAGATAACCATCCATACATTGGCTGCCATCAGTATGCCCATTGCCGAACCTATAATAATATAGTTGTTCATCTGCATATTGTGATAGACGCCGCCCAACAGGATCAGGCCGGTGAGGAAGGTGAACATAGCTCCCCAGCGGAACCACCACAGGGCTCTGGGTGCCAGCTTGGCCTTGGCGTCGGCCAATCCTTCCGGCGAGGCCTCTTTGAAGTAGCTACCTTGAACAAAGTTAAAGTAGTAGAGCATCCCAATCCAAGTGATACCGAACAGTCCATGTCCCCAGCGGGCGAGAAAATTAATAAATTCAGCAGTCATAACAGGTCCTCTTAATCGTGCCCCCTTGAGGGCGGTAATTTTTGACTTGGCAATTGTTCTGCAAACGCCTACAAATAGCAATAGTTGAGCGCATTAGAACAGGACTTTTTAGCGATCCCCACAGCAAATTCCACAAAAAAACCCCGCATCCACAGATACGGGGTTTTTCTATAGCTGAGAGAGCGAAGGTTACATCATACCGCCCATTCTCTCATAACTGATTGTTTTAATTGATAAAATAAATTTTACCTCATGGGCATACCCCACTTCGTACCCCACCAAAAACTCCGGTGGCGGGGTGGGAGGGTTTTGGGTGCAAATCAACATAGAAATCTCTAGCTGTTTGAACTATATAAAAAGGATGTATATGGAAATTCTATCAAAAAAAAATAAACCCATTCTCAGAATAGATAGTTATGGGAGAGCTATTTTTTTCTTTCTAGGAAAAACAATAGGCGGCGATAAAATTCTTCACGTTGAAGAGTTCAAACCTATGCTGCGAAAGGAGAAGTTCTTGCTGGTTACTTACGAAGGATTGTTACCAATAGCATACGCTCAATCACAATTTGCTACAAATAACGAATTTTCTAAATTTTGTCAATATGCAGAAAGTTATGCAGTAAAAAATCAAAAGAAAGAAGATGCTTCCATTTTTAATAATTTACTCAACAGTAAGAAGGAAATACCTAGAGTTACACTTTTTATAGTATCTATATTGATATTATTTTTTGTAATAAAAATTTCAAATTCTAACACTAACAATTTATCTCTTCTCTTAATAGAGAGTGGAGGTCTACAGTCGTCGTTGTTTTTTCATGGTGAGTTATTCCGATTATTTACAAGTATCAGTGTCCATGGAAATTTTTCTCATTTATTTTTTAATCTAATCCTTCTTCTGTACTCAGGATATTTTCTTGAAAGGAAAGCTTTTAATTGATTCAAAGGAACTAAAAGAATTTGGATTGAGAGATTATAGAAAGCAGTCAGCTTCTGTGATGCAAAATGATGACCTATTCAGTGGTTAAATAATTGAAAATATTAGTTTTTTTGATCCCAAAGTAGATTTGGAATTGGTAAAAACTTCTGCTTATTTGGCCGGAGTAATGTCTGAAATAGAATCTATGCCTATGAAATTTCATAGATTTGTTGGAAGTATGGGAATGGCTTTGTCGGGAGGGCAAAAGCAACGAATTTTATTAGCTCGCGCTTTATATGCAAGGCCTAAAATATTGTTTCTCGACGAAGCTACCAGCCATCTAGATAATGAAAATGAGAAAATAATAAATGATTCTTTAAAGTCGCTAAATATTACAATAGTAATGATCGCCCATAGAGAAAGTACAATTAAATTGGCTGATAGGGAAATTAGTTTGGGTTAGTATTTTCTAAAGATTAAACTTCTTGATTAAAAGCTTACTGACTATTTGCTAGTTTTTTTAAGTACAAATGATAAGGATAGTCCTACAAGAAGCTGATAGATAATATAGGCTAGTATGTAGGTTGGTATAATCACTAATGGGAATAGCAAATTATTTTCGAAAAGAGTAGATGCTATAAAAATAAAAGAAATGAAGCTTGTAATGAGTGAAATTGAAATATAAAAAACTCGAGTAGGAAGAGATTCACGCTGACTATCCCAAGCTTGGGAGGCATTAAAAATAAAGGCACGCTTTTCATTTTTGTTTAATATTCGCCATTTAGACGAAAAATAAATGCAACATGCACTACACCCAATCGATCTCAATGAGTATTTTATCTTTGAAAGCAGATTAGGAATCATGTTGAATTTACTTTTTGACGGTTACTGAGCATCGGGTTTAATAGCTTAAACGCCACTAGTAGCTAGATTGTATCCTACACTAGTTGCAACGCCTATACCAAAGCCAACTGCTGCTCCTGCAAGAGCGCCAGCAGGGCCTCCAACAATTATCCCAACACCAAAGCCGGCAACAGTAGCTGCCCATGTTGATGCTACACCAAAAGGAATATTTCCAGCTGTAGTGCCGCCAGTGACTTCGGCTATTTCTGATTTAGTAAGTTCTCTCATTGCTATTTCCTTTAGTCAAATAAAGAGTATGTGGAAATTAGGTTTGAATCCACCCATACACTTCATTCAACCACATAATTAAGAGGGAATCTATACTTATGTTAAGTATATAGTTCAAGCATGTATATCGGTAGTATTACGGTATTCTTGATGCCAGTTCGTTCGTGATGTTCTGCATTGTTCCAAGCGCATTGGAACGCTCTATATCTGTTAGGTGAGGATTGGCAAGATGGTTGAAGTATTGTCGATACAGCACTTGCATTTCAGGTGTCTTCATCGTTGCCAGCTCAAATCGTGTAAGTAGTTTCATTGTTATCTCCGTATGTTGGAGATCGCGTCTATCGCGACCTTTCTTGAGATCGCGTTGCCAGTCGTTGGGATTTAAAACAGCACCTTCGGCTGGAACCTCAGAGTAAAAGCTTGTCTCAGGCTTGTGGTTTATAAAGTACTTACCCGATCTATGGGGATAATACGCACAGCTTAGTCACTCTCATTACACAGGACCCAATGTGGGCGGCGTGTAGCGGCGTCCACACTGCCTATGTTTGAGGAAAATAGTGCACAGCTAGGATTTTTTCGTCACATGCGCTCGGTATTTGCGAATTTTCGATCTATTAAGTTTACTTTCCTTTGACGGGCGAAAACCAAATTGCACGCTAAACCAAGCAGCTAGCTTGCTGCACACAAACAAAAAAGCCCGAAAGTAAACACTTTCGGGCTTTTCAAGCAGCTAGGGCTTAGTAGTAATAATCTACTACATCATGCCACCCATACCGCCCATACCACCCATGCCACCCATATCCGGTGCCGCTGGTGCTGCAGTATCAGCTGGGATCTCGGAGACCATGGCTTCAGTGGTGATCATCAGACCGGCGATAGAAGCCGCTGCCTGAAGAGCTGTGCGAGTTACTTTGGCCGGATCGAGAATACCCAGTCCGATCATATCGCCATAGTCACCCAGGCCAGCGTTGTAACCGAAGTTGCCCTCGCCATTCTTGACTTTATCAACAACCACAGAGCCCTCTTCACCAGCATTTTCAACGATCTGACGCAGTGGAGCTTCCATAGCGCGACGCGCGATGGCAATCCCTACAGTCTGGTCCTCATTGGCACCTTTGAGATCTTCGATCTTTTGGCAGGCGCGAACCAGGGCGACACCACCACCGGGGACAACACCCTCTTCGACGGCGGCGCGGGTAGCATGCAGGGCATCTTCAACCCGTGCCTTTTTCTCTTTCATTTCGATTTCAGTGGTGGCACCCACTTTGATAACTGCCACACCGCCGGCCAGTTTAGCCACGCGCTCCTGGAGCTTCTCGCGGTCGTAATCTGAACTGGTCTCTTCGATCTGAGCGCGGATCTGATTGACCCGAGATTCGATATTTGCACCCTCACCGGCACCGTCCACGATAGTGGTAGCCTCTTTGGTCATGGTCACTCGCTTAGCGGTTCCCAAATGCTCAAGGGTAGCACCTTCCAGATCCAGACCGACTTCTTCAGAAATCACAGTACCGCCAGTGAGAATGGCGATATCTTCTAGCATCGCCTTGCGTCGATCACCAAAGCCCGGTGCTTTACAGGCGGATACTTTGACAATGCCACGCAAGTTGTTAACTACCAGAGTGGCCAGGGCTTCACCCTCAACATCTTCGGCAATAATCAGCAGTGGCTTGCCAGCTTTGGCCACTTCTTCTAACAGTGGCAGCAACTCGCGAATATTGGAAATCTTTTTATCAGCTAACAATATCAGTGGGCTCTCCTGCTCAACACTCATACTGTCCTGATTGTTGATAAAGTAGGGGGACAGATAGCCGCGGTCAAACTGCATACCCTCAACGATATCCAGTTCGTTTTCCAGACCGGAGCCCTCTTCCACAGTGATAACGCCCTCTTTGCCCACCTTGTCCATTGCCTCGGCAATAATAGCGCCAATGCTCTCATCACTGTTGGCGGAAATAGTACCTACCTGAGCGATCTCTTTGTTATCGGAACAGGGCTTGGCAATGGCGGCAATCTCTTCAACTGCTGCACTGACCGCCTTGTCGATACCGCGCTTGAGATCCATGGGGTTCATGCCAGCGGCAACCGACTTTAAACCCTCATTGACAATAGTTTGAGCCAGCACGGTGGCGGTAGTGGTGCCATCACCTGCGTCATCGGAAGCTTTGGACGCAACTTCTTTGACCATTTGCGCACCCATATTTTCAAACTTGTCCTGTAGTTCAATTTCTTTAGCTACAGAGACACCATCTTTGGTGACTGTGGGTGCCCCAAATGACTTGTCCAAAACCACATTGCGACCCTTGGGCCCCAGAGTTACCTTTACGGCGTTGGCCAGAGTGTTTACACCTTCCAGCATGCCCTGGCGAGCGCTGTCGCCAAATTTTACTTCTTTAGCTGCCATGATTTTTTTCCTTCCTAAAATTCAGTTACAAAAATACCTGTTGATTAACCTTCGACTACCGCCTTGATATCGCTCTCGCTGAGGATTATCAACTCCTCACCATCGACGTCGATTTTGTCGTTGCCGGCGTACTGGCCGAACACTACAACATCACCAACTTTGACATCTACCGCACGAACTTCACCACTGTCGAGGATACGGCCGCTACCCACAGCGACAACTTCTCCACGATTGGGTTTTTCCTGTGCGGAACCTGGCAGCAAAATACCGCCGGCAGTTTTCTGTTCTTCTTCCTCACGACGCACAATCACTCGATCATGTAATGGGCGAATTTTCATACTTTTTATCTCCAAATTATCACTGTGCAAAATTCAATATCACCTGCAGGACCTAGGTCTCTGCAACTGCAGTCATATATGGTGTCAGGGTGTGTTTTTTCAAGGGCAAAAAAATAAATTAATTTACCGACTAATTTTATTTATCGTCTAACCGCTTAGACTCACTGGCAACATCCCAGGATTCCCCATTAATTGTCTCGCGGCCATCCTGTGAATTCGCCTGACCGAAAAAGTCAGCGCGGCCCGCGGCGCTGATAGAAGTAATTTTTAACCTGTGTAACAGGGCGCGGATCAGCACTTTTCGAGAAACTGGCACCAACCCAATAAAACCCACAACATCGGTGACAAACCCAGGGGTTAACAACAGCGCTCCAGATACCGCCAGAACTATTCCCTCTGCCATCTCCTGTGCCGGAACCTGGCCCTTCTGCAGTTTCTCTCGACCCCGCCACAGAGTTTCAAAACCCTGTGCTCTCAATAGGACAATTCCCACCACTGCGGTCAGTAGAACCAAGCAAATAGTGTTGATAGCGCCTATATGGCCACCTACACTGATCAGTACCCACATTTCGAGGATTGGCATTACAATAAATACTGTTAACAACAGGCGCATTTCACTTGCCTCAACTTAGTTACTGGTTGGTTACTGGCGTCAATAGCGTTAGTATTGGGATGATATTAGCATTTTCAATAGGATGTATCTCAGATTCAACCCGGTCGACACTGAGCACCAAAGCCCCCGCAGGGGGAGGATAAGCGGATTTTCTATGCAGATACAGCTAGGCAGTGCAGATCCCAAGTGTAACCAGAATAGATTTGCAAAGATAAATATACTACAAGGGTAATTTCACAAGCCTGTCGATGATAGATACTAGTCAATCAAAGTCACCGCCCACTAAATCTGAGATAGCCGTGGGCTGGCGGCAGAGCGTTATCTCCCTGGGGCAACCTCCGGTTATCAGCATGTTCTTTCTGGGAATTTCAGCGGGGATTCCCCTGTTACTGATCTTCTCTTCACTGAGCCTATGGCTGCGCGAGGCCGGTGTAGATCGCTCTGCAGTAACGTACTTTAGTTGGGCGGCGCTGGGGTATTCGTTTAAATTTGTCTGGGCACCGCTGGTGGATCGCCTATCGCTGCCCTGGCTGACCGATTATTTGGGCCGCCGCCGCGGCTGGTTACTCTTGTCACAACTGATGATTATGCTGTCGATCGGCGCTATGGCGGCCATTGATCCCGCCAGCCAGACATTGACAGCGATGGCGATAGCGGCAGTGTTGCTGGGCTTTTCATCAGCCACTCAGGATATTGTGATCGATGCCTATCGAATAGAATCCGCCCCTGATAATCTTCAGGCACTGATGTCCTCAACCTATGTGGCCGGCTATAGGGTCGGCATGCTGTTAGCCGGTGCCGGTGCGCTGTTTCTAGCCGCTCATCTGGGATCTACCTCGACGCACTATGACTACGGTGCCTGGCGAACTACTTACTTCACTATGGCCAGTTTGATGGCAATTGGCCTAGTTACCACGTTGTTAATCACCGAACCGAAGCTATCAAGTGGTGATAACAAAGCCCTGACCCCGCGCAGCGAAACGGGTTTCTTACTACTATTTATCGCGGCTATTGTAGGATTTATTGGCTGTTACCTATTCAGCGCTAATCTGGCAATTACGCTCAAACAACAACTGGGGACTGTGCTGTTCAACAGTGACTTGAGCGCCGTGATCATCGAACTATTTCGCCTCACTGCGGCCCTGCTGGTGGCCACTGGAATTGCCAGACTAGCTGTCAGAGTTGGCGTGGTAGAGCTTCAGCATGTGCAGACAGCTTATTTAGATCCAGTGCGAGATTTCTTCCAGCGCTATGGTCTGCGACTGGCCTGGACGCTGTTAGTTCTAATCGGCTTCTATCGCGTCTCCGATATTGTATTGGGTGTGATATCCAATGTGTTCTATCAGGATTTGGGTTACAGCAAAACTACCATTGCCCAAGCAGTAAAACTATTTGGGCTATTGATGACAATCGTCGGCGGGTTGCTGGGCGGCATTATGGCGTTGCGCTTTGGCGTGATCAGGATGCTATTGCTAGGTGCGGTACTGTCGTCGCTGACCAATCTGCTGTTTGTGGTGTTGGCTCAGGCCGATCATGACCTGAACCTGTTATATCTGGTAATCGCCGCTGATAATTTATCCGCCGGCCTGGCCTCCGCCGCTTTTATTGCCTTTCTTTCTAGCCTGACCAATATCTCATTTACTGCCACCCAGTACGCTATTTTTAGCTCGCTGATGACCTTGATGCCCAAGGCACTGGGCGGCTACTCCGGATCCATTGTCGACGCGGTGGGCTATGAGACATTCTTCACCTTCAGCGCACTGATCGGGCTACCGGTTATAGCACTGATATTTGCTGTCAGTAGACTAATCGCCAAAGACTAATCGCCAAGCAACTCACTCAAATCCTGGCGATAGCGCTGCCAATCAAAGGCGGGGCCCGGATCAGTTTTGCGACCTGGGGCTATATCACTATGACCGACAATACGCTCTCGTGTTATCTGTGGGTATTGGGTCATCAGTAGACGGCTGATTGCGCTAAGACTTTGATACTGTTGCGCTGTATAGTCGATATGGTCGGCACCCTCGAGCTCAATTCCAATGGAAAAATCATTGCACTGGGTACGATCGGCAAACTGCGAGACCCCGGCATGCCAGGCGCGTCGATCGAAAGATACAAACTGAGTCAGTTGGCCATCGCGATCGATCAACAGATGAGATGAGACTTTTAGTTGGTGAATCTGTTGAAAATAGGGATGCTCTGCAGGGTCCAGACAGTTACTGAATAATTGGCTTATGTAGGGCCCACCAAATTGCTCTGGGGGCAAGCTAATATTGTGGATAACCAGCAAGCTGATATCTGTGGGCGATGGACGGCTGTCTGCATTGGGGGATTCAACCCTGTTGAAATTGCAGTTTTCGAGCCAACCTTGCACTATTTTCATTGTCGATTCTCTACCCTACTTGGAACATACCGCAACCCGTTAGCGGCAATGCTGCAACTGTATTATCTCAGATAACTGGATAGGGATAAAACAGGGGAAACTGCTATAATCGCCGCCCTCCACTGATAACAATTGGTTAAACCGCAATGACGGCAATCGATATACCCCAGGCACTTTTAGACGACATCCCTGAAATTGTGGCCCGCGCCATTGAGGAGGATAGAGGATCTGGCGATATCACTGCCGAATTGATCCCTGCAACCAAACAGGTCACCGCCAGCGTGATATCACGAGAGGCGGCAATTATCTGCGGTCGCCCCTGGGTGGATGAGGTGTTTAGACAATTAGATTCCAGCCTTGCCATTGAGTGGCATATTCTGGAGGGTGCTGAAGTCGAGGCCGATCAATCGCTGTTTACAATCAGTGGTAATGGGCGGGCAATTCTCACCGGCGAGCGCTGCGCCCTTAACTTTCTGCAAACTCTGTCGGCCACGGCGACCACTGCCCGTGAATATGCCAACTTGGCCGCAGGTTCCGATATCAGGATTCTAGATACCAGAAAGACCATCCCCGGGCTGCGCCTAGCGCAGAAATATGCGGTGTTGGTAGGCGGCTGTCACAACCACCGTATCGGCCTGTACGATGCGTTTTTAATCAAGGAAAATCATATTATCGCCTGTGGCGGCATTCCCCAAGCAGTGGCCAAGGCACGCCAGATCGCTCCCGCAAAGACTGTCGAGGTGGAAGTGGAATCGCTGTCAGAACTACAGCAGGCGGTGGATGCCGGCGCCGATGTGGCCATGCTAGATAACTTCTCTACCGATCAGTTGTCGGCGTTAAAAACCTTCGACTTGGGCACTACTAAAATCGAGGTCTCAGGAAACATTACCCAGCAGTCAATACCAGCGTATCGAGGTCTGCCCATAGACTATATTTCTACCGGCAGTCTGACCAAGCATATTCGCGCTATTGATCTATCGATGCGCCTGGCGGACTAGCCCCAGTTAGCACAGCTCGCCGCGAGAGCACTCGCCGTCATCCCATTGAATTCGACCATTGGCGTCCAAAGTGCCCTTCAGGGTATAGTTAGCACCGTCATTCTGCGAGTTGGTCGGCGCTGTGGCGGTGATAATAAAAGTATCGTCCTCGGCAGTATCATCTTCCTTCCCGGGCGCAGTTCCGGTCAGTGCCAACCCCACTGTATCGGCTCCTACCGGCACATCCTCAGGAATACCATGACTATTGTTGCCACAGGCATTGGCATTGGCCAAGCCCATGGTCTGCACACAGAGATCGACACTGACTTTGATTGGCCCCACCGCCATTTTAGTTTCGACAAACTCGGCCTTAGCAATAAAATTGCGATAGCCGGGAACTGCCACCAGTGCAAGCACGCTAATAATGACAATCACTGTCATCAGTTCTATCAGGGAAAACCCCCGGTGATTTTTTTCTACCATTTTGCAACCCACGTTAAATTACCAGCCGTTAAACAGCCCTAGCCCCAAAAATAGCAGGGTAGCTGTTATTACCATTGCCTCCTCAGAGGTTGAGGCCATTTCTCTTCCATCACATTAGCCCTTCTAATAATTTAGACCAATTTGAACCTCGATTAATTATCAACCTGCTGTTTTGTGACGCGGGTCACAATATATTTGCCAATTGCTATAGTTATCACTGTCTCCACCATGGGTAGTCCTGCGATCATGTCCTCCACTAGACGACAGCTATTTATTTACTCGGGCAATAACAGTCAAGGCCATAGGGTCAAGGGTCAGTTGCGAGCGCAAAATATTGAATGGGCCAGGCACAAACTGCGCAGACAGGGCATCAGGGTCAAATCGATAAAGCGATCGAGAAAGTATGCATTCACAGCTGGGCGTAGTCTCTCGCCCTCAGATATCGTCTTGTTTACCCGACAGTTGAGTACCCTGGTAAAGGTTGGAATACCGCTTAGCAGAAGCTTTGATATCTTATCTGCCAGCACGCAAAAGGCTGTGATGAAAATGCTAATTGCCGAGTTAAAAGAGGATATAGGGACAGGGGAGAGTTTTGCCAGGGCACTGCGCAAACATCCGCAGCAGTTTGATACGCTGTACTGCAATATGGTGGAGTCCGGTGAGTTATCCGGCAGATTGCCCACTGTCTTAGAGCGCCTTGCCAGTTATCAAGAGCAGTCGGAAAAGCTGCGCAAAACTATTAAAAAGGCCCTGACCTACCCCTGTATTGTCACAGTTGTGGCCCTGTTGGTGACTGCGGTGATGTTAATTAAAGTGATTCCAGAATTTGCCCAGACATTTTCCGAGCTGGGCGCTGAACTGCCAGCCTTAACGCTATTCGTGTTGAATCTATCCCACCAGGTTCAGCAACTGTGGCTCTCCACGGTACTGGGTGCCGTTATCCTTTGCGGCGTTTTTACGGTGGTAATCAGGCAGTCGATAGGGTTTTCTTACACTGTAGATAGGCTTTTATTGCAATTGCCCGGCATTGGCA
Organism: Porticoccaceae bacterium; assembly: GCA_049612225.1. Classification (GTDB taxonomy): domain Bacteria; phylum Pseudomonadota; class Gammaproteobacteria; order Pseudomonadales; family Porticoccaceae; genus HTCC2207. The sequence goes on from JBMZBJ010000001.1 coordinate 359,854, forward strand.
AACTCATCAAACTGGCGATTTTAGCCAGATTTTCACGCACACTGGCCACCACCTTCAACGCTGGGGTGCCGATCTTAGATGCCCTGCAATCGGCCGCAAGTACTGCAGGCAACGCACTCTATGCAAAGGGCATACTGACCCTGCGACAAGATTTAATTCAGGGAGTCTCACTGCAGCGTGCGGTACATCGACAATCAATCTTTCCCCTAGCGCTGCAACAGATGATTATTGTCGGCGAGGAGTCGGGAACTCTGGGGCAGATTCTGGACAGAGCTGGGCGACTCTACGAGCAGGATATGCAACTCTCAGTGGATACCCTAGTGCAGCTAACCGAGCCCCTGGTAATGCTAGTGTTGGGTCTGTTGGTCGGCACTTTATTGCTGGCTATGTATATGCCAGTTTTTGAGTTGGGCTCGATACTTTAAAAGCCCACTGACAAGACTGAGGAAAAAGCGGGTTTGCGATCATACAACCAGCATTGATAGCATCAAATTGCACTTGCTCCAGAACTTGGTATATTGAGTCTGTGGCAACTGGATATCAACAAGCGGATACAAGCGACACGAAATGATAATCGACTTAGGTTTTTCACCCATCTCACTAGCGCTGATCGGCCTGTTATTGGGCGCTATTATCGGCAGCTTCCTCAATGTGGTGGTTATCCGTCTACCCCGGATAATGGAGGCCCAGTGGACAAGGGATAGTAGGGAATTTTTGAATCTGAACCCTGTGGACCAACCCACTCTTAACCTGTCTAAACCAGGGTCTCACTGCCCCCATTGCCAGAATCCAATAAAGCCAGCTCACAATATCCCCATTCTCAGTTTTCTGTTTCTGAGAGGTCGCTGCCATCATTGCGGTGCATCCATATCACCGCAGTATCCAATTGTTGAAATGCTAACTGCCGTAGTGACTGCTTACTATGTAATGCAATTTGGTATCAGTACCACGGCATTGGCCAGCATATTATTCACCTGTGCATTGATCGTTTTAACTCTAATAGATTACCGCGAACAGCTTCTGCCCGATCAGATTACCCTGCCGCTGTTGTGGCTGGGTTTGTTAGTTAATCTGAGCGGCCTGTTTACCACCCCAGAGGACGGCATTATCGGTGCGGCACTGGGCTATCTCTGCCTGTGGTCGGTATACTGGTTATTTAAGCTGATTACCGGCAGAGAGGGTATGGGCTACGGTGACTTTAAGCTCAATGCGGCTCTGGGTGCTTGGCTCGGCTGGCAGATGGTGCCCGTGGTGATTTTACTGGCCTCCCTGCTGGGCATGGTGGTGGGTTGCTATGGGATTTTTTTTGCCGGCAGGGATAGAGACGCTCCGCTCGCCTTTGGACCCTATCTGTGCATCGCCGGCTGGATTGCCATGCTGTGGGGTGATAGCATCTCCCTCTACCTCTTCTAATTATCAATATCGTAAAGCGAGATTCAATTGACTTCACAGCAACTGGCCATAGGATTAACCGGCGGTATAGGCAGTGGCAAGAGCACTGTGGCCGCGGCCTTTCGCGATCTCGGGATAAAAGTTGTCGATGCAGATCAAGCCTCGCGGGCGGTGGTAGAGCCGGGATCTAGCGCGTTGCAGGCAATAGATAATCACTTTGCCCAGCGATACCCGGACCGCTCTGTGATATTGCCCAGCGGCGAGCTCAATAGACCCGCTCTGCGCGAGATAATTTTTGCCGATGCCGATGAAAAACACTGGCTGGAACAGTTACTCCATCCATTGATAGAACAATGGATTATTAGTGAATTACACAGTGCCGGTTCCAGCCCCTATGTTATTCTGGAGTCACCACTATTGTTGGAGACAGGTCAACAGCATCTAGTGGATGGCGTATTGCTGGTCGATATTCCCCCTGAGTTACAATTGCAGCGAGCCAGCCACAGAGATGGCACCACTACGGAGCAGATTCAGGCAATTATCAATACCCAGATGAGCCGCGAACAGCGCCGAGAGCGCGCTGATTGGATTATTGATAATACTGAAGATGCGGCAACCGCAACTCTAGTCCCGAGAGTGCAAGAGTTACATCAGGTATTTCTGGATAGAATCGAACAATCGACACCAAGTGAGGGTTAATGTGAGCAAACCATCCTCTTTCAACTGCCCAACTTGTCAGCAGGCGATTGTCTGGAGCGATGACTTTCCCCACCGACCTTTCTGCTCCGCCCGCTGCAAACAGATAGATTTTGGCGACTGGGCTACCGAGCGCTTTAGTATTGTCGGTGATCCGGCTGCGCCTGAAGATATTGCAGAGAAATCGTAAAACTAGGCTGTGGCGCCGATTTCTATAAATTTCTTAACTTGTCGAGAATAGGCAGATTGGCTTCGGGAAAGCGATAGCTGCTCGACACCGATAACAACTCTGCTTCTGCAACCCAGCGGCACTCCTGTCCCTCTCTGCCCGTGGGCTGTCCGCGAAAGGCGGTAACGCTCCAGATATCTAGCTGAACCTGCCGATCGCTATAGCTGTGGCTGAGCTGCAAAAAGGGCTGGGCTGCGGTGACGTCGATACCCAGTTCCTCTCCAAGTTCCCTAACCAGTGCCTGATAGGGGGTTTCACCGGCCTCAATTTTGCCACCGGGAAATTCCCATAATCCCCCCTGATGCCGGTGGGCTGAGCGCTTGGAGATCAGAATCTGTCTGGGCCTGTGGACACTGTAAATAATCGCGGCCACCACGGGTATGGGGCTGTTGTGGTTGGGTATTGCGTCCGCCACCGCTAGGTTCTGTACTCGGCGTTGATCCGCACATAGTCGTAGCTGAGGTCAGTGGTCCAGATCTTGTCACTCACCGCTCCACGGTTGAGCTGCACCCTGATCTGAATATCTTCCGGTTGCATCGCCTGTTGGCCCAAGGCTTCCGTATAGCTGGCGGCACGACCCCCACCCTCGACAATTAATACTGCGTTGAGGCTGATTAGAACGCGATCAATTTCAAGATCCTCGAGGCCGGCGCGACCCAGGGCGGCGAGAATTCTGCCCCAGTTGGGATCTGAGGCGGTCAGCGCCGTTTTAACCAGAGGTGATTCGGCGATGGTATAGGCGACCTTGAGCGCTTCTTCTGTATCCCTGGCACCCTCTACCAACACTTCGACAAATTTATTGGCCCCTTCACCGTCACGGATAATGCCTTGGGCCAATTGGATAAACAGCTCTGTCAGCTCGTCAACAAACAATTCAAAGGTGAGTTCGTCGATCTCTACACCGCTGGTGCCCGTGGCAATTAACATTACCGCATCATTGGTGGAGGTATCGCCATCCACAGTGATGCGATTGAAAGATTTTTGGTTGGCCAATCTGAGTGCGCGGTGCAATAGCTCTTCGTCCACCGCGGCATCGGTTGCAACAAATCCCAGCATAGTGGCCATATTGGGCTTGATCATACCGGATCCCTTGGCAATTCCGCTGATCACTATCTCGCCGTCACCTATTGCACATCGGCGACTGGCGCCCTTGGGTCTGGTATCAGTGGTCAAGATTCCCTCTGCAGCTGCGGCCCAGCCCTGTTCAGAGAGCTCACTGACCGCACTGGGGATAGCTGGCAGCAGTCTGTCCACAGGTAGCGGCTCACCAATTACGCCAGTGGAAAAGGGCAGTACCTGTTGGCACTCCACCCCTGTGGCAGTGGCTACGGCTCGACAACAATCCAGTGCATCGGCCTCACCCTGAGATCCGGTTCCGGCGTTGGCATTGCCGGTGTTGATCAACAGATAGCGTGGCGTCTGGGTCTGCAAGTGACGCTTGGCAATCTGAACCGGCGCAGCGCAGAAGCGATTTTGGGTAAAAACCCCAGCCACTGAACTACCCGACGGAATCTCCATCAGCACAAGGTCTTTGCGCCCGGGCGTTTTGATCCCGGCACTGACGGTTCCCAGCTGAAAGCCGGATACCGGGTGCATGTCGGGAAAATTGTCGTTACCAGTGGCCATAGTTAGATTCTACCGCAACATTGCTTGTATTTTTTACCTGAACCACAGGGACAGGGACTATTGCGCCCCACTTTCGGTGCCGCCCGTTGCACTGGCTGGGATCGTTGCGGCTGTTGGGCTGCAGCCTGGGCATCGGATTCCTCATTGAGGCCAGCTACCTGAGAGTGTTGATATTGTCTCTGGCTCTGCTGTTGACGGCGCTGCTGTTCCAGTCGATCTAGGTCCTCGCGATTGGCAATCTGTACATGACTGAGGTACTTGATGGTCTCGTGCTTGATGTTATCCAGCAACTCCTCGAACAGGGCGAAGGATTCTCGCTTGTATTCCTGTTTGGGATTTTTCTGAGCATAGGCACGCAGACCTATGCCCTGGCGGAGTTGATCCATATTGTAGAGGTGCTCCTTCCACAGATTATCCATCAACTGCAGCATAATCTGTCGCTCCACCTCGCGCATTTGATCACCTATATGATCGCAACGGCGCTGATAGTCGGCCTCTATGGCTTCAACCAATCTATCTCTAACACCACTATCATCCAGGCGATTATCCTCATCTAGCCATTGCCTTAGGGGTATCTGCACTGCAAAATCTGTGGTTAAGACTTTCTCCAAGCCATCGATATCCCACTGCTCTTCGAGACTACCCGGAGGCATATAGGCGGCGACGGTTTGCTCGACGACATCGGCGCGCACATTGGCGATGATATCTGATATATCCTCATCCTCCAGCAGATCATTGCGCTGCTGATAGATAACCTGTCGCTGATCATTGGCCACATCATCGTACTCCAGCAGGTGTTTGCGAATATCAAAGTTGCGCCCCTCCACTTTGCGCTGGGCTTTGACAATCGCATTGGTCACCATGCGGTGCTCGATGGCCTCCCCGCGCTCCATACCCATGGCTCGCATCATGTTCTTGACTCGATCAGAGGCAAATAGGCGCATCAGTGGATCTTCCAGCGATAGATAAAATCTGGATACCCCGGGATCACCCTGACGTCCGGCACGGCCACGCAGTTGGTTGTCTATGCGCCGCGATTCATGGCGTTCAGTGGCAATAATATGCAGCCCACCGGCCTCGATCACTCGGTCATGGCGCTGTTGCCAATCGGCTTTCACCGCCTCTATCTTCTGCTGGTCAGCACTGGCACTGTCGGACAGCGCCTTGAGCTCGGCTTCAAGGTTTCCGCCGAGTACTATATCGGTGCCGCGCCCAGCCATATTGGTGGCGATGGTGACTGCACCGGGGCGGCCGGCATTGACAATAATATTGGCCTCGCGCTCATGCTGCTTGGCATTGAGGACACTGTGTTCAATTTTCGCCGCTTTTAACAGGCCAGATAGCAACTCTGAAGTATCCACTGAGGCAGTGCCCACCAAAACCGGAGCACCCTGTTCAACAACGGACTTAATATCCTCAATAACCGCCTCGTATTTTTCCTCCTGGCTGAGGTAGATAAGGTCGTTTAGGTCCTGACGCTGTACCTCGACATTGGTGGGAATCACCATCACCTGTAACCCGTAGATCTGCTGAAACTCATAGGCTTCGGTATCCGCGGTACCAGTCATGCCGGAGAGTTTTTGATAGAGCCTAAAGTAGTTTTGAAAGGTCGTTGAGGCCAGCGTCTGACTCTCCTGCTGGATGGTCAGTTTCTCCTTCGCCTCGATGGCTTGATGCAACCCCTCGGAGAGACGGCGGCCGGGCATGGTGCGCCCAGTATGTTCGTCAACTAGGACTGCTTGACCATCCTGAATAATATATTCGACATCTCGATGAAATAGACGCTGGGCGCGCAGCGCGGTGTGCACATGGTGCAATAGACCCAGATTGGAGGCTTGATAGAGACTGTCATCTTTGTCCAGCAAACCCGCCTCAATTAACATACCTTCAACTTTGCTGTGACCCTCCTCGGTCAATTCCACACTGCGGGTTTTCTCGTCGATCACAAAATCCCCACTGGGCGCTTGTTCATCGCCATCCGCTTGGGTGTCATCGTCGATCTCAATTTCGATCTGAGGCTCAAGCTTGAGGGCGAGAGCATTGACCTTGGTGTAGAGCTCCGAACTATCCCTGGCCGCACCGGAAATAATCAGCGGTGTTCTGGCCTCATCAATAAGAATTGAGTCGACCTCGTCGATAATGGCAAATGAGAGTCCGCGCTGAGATTTGTCCGCCAGAGACAACACCATATTATCCCGCAGATAGTCGAAGCCAAATTCATTGTTGGTGCCGTAGGTAATATCGGCGCTATAGGCCTCGCTGCGATCACAGGCATGCAGAACAGTATCGCCTTGGCTAAGCTTGAATGAACAGGGGTTATCCGCACCCTGATAGGATTGAATCACCCCCACTGACATGCCCAGCGCGGCATACAGCGGTGCCATCCATTCGGCATCCCGTTTGGCCAGGTAATCATTGACGGTAATAACATGCACACCCTTGCCATCCAATGCATTGAGATAGGCGGCCAGCGTGGCTACCAGGGTCTTGCCCTCACCAGTTCGCATCTCGGCAATCTTGCCCTGATGAAGGGTTATACCGCCGATGATTTGCACATCAAAATGGCGCATCCCCAAGACTCTTTTGGCGGTTTCTCGCACTGTTGCAAAGGCCTCTGGCAGCAGTTGATCCAGTGTCTCACCAGCAGCCAACCTATCGCGGTAGCGCTGAGTTTGCTCTAATAGCTGCTCATCACTAAGGGCCGCTTGCCGGGCTTCAATTGCATTGACCTGCTGCACCACTTTGCGCAGTTTGCGCAACTGACGATCATTACTGTTACCGAAGATATTTTTAATTAATTTGCCAATCATTGATCATTTTCCACATAAAAAACTGAGATTTTCCGGGGAGACCAGCTGTCAGCGGTCTCAGATGCTTGGATTTCTCAGGGACTGGTGCGGCGAATATAGGTTGCAGGATCAACTGCTCGGCCATTTTTGTAGACTTCAAAGTGCACATGGGGCCCAGTAGATCGACCTGAGGTACCCATTTTGGCGATAACTTGACCCTTCTTGACCACCGAACCAAGCTCGGCAATATTTTCATTATTATGGGCATAGCGAGTGACAAACCCATCGCTGTGATTAATTTCAACCATCAACCCGTAGCCACTTCTCTCTCCCGACCAGGTGACGACTCCAGAGCCCACAGCAATAATATCCGAGCCGTGCCTGCCGGCAAAATCGATCCCGGCATGCCACCTTTGATCACCGTGAAAAGGATCTGTTCGCATACCATAGGACGAGGACATCCAACCCTTGGTGACTGGGCGGCCAGTCAGCTTGCGTTGATTGCTGAGTTCTTTATCAGCCAACATCGACTGCAGAAGATGCAATTGTGATTCACGATGGGTAAGGGCATTTTGCAGGTTGGAAAACAGCGTAGATAAATTGGCCTGGATATCCACAGGCTTTTGATTACCTGCCAAGCTGTAGTGCTCTGGCCCACCGAGTCCCGGGGGTGATGAGAAGTCGAATTCACCATCTTCAATCTCGGCGATCTGCGTTAGCTGCTCGCCGAGGGCGTCTAGGCGCAGCATGCGGGCCCTCATCTGTGCCAACTTAGCGGCCAGTGTGGCCAGCGAATTATCAGCCTGCTGACGGCCATTATCTAATTGCTGCTGTTGCACCACCAATTGTTGCTGCATCTCTGCAATACTGTCATCAAACAATAACTGCCAGCGACCGTCGGCAATTTTGATACCCATCAAAGTACCCAAAGCAACCGGTATACCCAGCAACAGCACCGACAATAGGGTGCGCAGCCGACCGTTTAGGTCGATTGTCCTAATCTTGTCGCTGCGTTTACTGATAAGGATTATTTTCAAAGGTGGCGCTCGGCTTTTACGGTTGGTAGCTTTTAAATTAATGCCTATTAGGCATAGAGTATAGGCACATCTTCCGGATTTTCGATAAACGAAACCATCTCCCAGGCATCTGGATCCTTAATAAGGGCCAACAGGGAGGCATTATTCAAGGCGTGGCCAGACTTATAGGCATCAAATTCACCGATCAAACTATTGCCCAACAGATAGAGGTCGCCGATAGCGTCCAGTATCTTGTGTTTGACAAACTCGTCCTTGAAGCGCAGACCATCCTCGTTGACGATCGCATTGTCGTCTACCACAATCGCGTTGTTCAAACTGCCTCCCCTGGCTAATCCCTTTGAACGAAGATATTCAAATTCATGCATAAAACCAAACGTCCGCGCTCTACTGACCTCTTTGACAAATGAAGTACTGGAGAAGTCGATGCTGGCATCCAATACTTCACGATGAAACGCGGGATGATCAAACTCAATAGCGAAGTTGACTTTGAAACCCTCAAAAGGTCTAAAGGTGGCATGCTTGCCATCCTGCTCGACGGTCACTTCGCGCTTGATACGGATAAACTTTTTCGGCGCGTCTTGCTCCTGAATACCGGCGGACTGAAGTAAGAAGATAAACGGCGCGGCGCTGCCATCCATAATTGGAATTTCAGGCGCGGACACATCGATAACTATATTGTCTATACCCAGACCTGCCAGCGCTGAAAGTAGATGCTCGACGGTGGAAACTCGCACATCACCGATCATCAGGGTGGTGGATAGTGTAGTGTCACCCACATTCTCGGCGCGGGCGGGTATTTCTACTACGGGATCCAGATCGACTCGGCGAAATAGAATACCTGTATCAGGCTCGGCCGGATGGAGCGTCAGATAGATTTTATCTCCGGTGTGCAGACCTACGCCAGTGGCGTGGATTGAATTCCTCAATGTGCGTTGCTTTATCATCTAGCCGAATATTTCCATTAGCCTGCAAGTTCGGCGATTCTACCAGACAAGCCTCCCACCACCAAGATTTTAAATCTGAGGCGCGGCGGTGGGAGGCAGAGGGTCAGTTAGTCTGCTTGCTTGCGTAAAAATGCCGGAACATCTAAATAGTCGCCCTCAGCTTCGGTACAGGCCTGCATATCTCGAGCAGTTGAGCCGCCCACAGCAGAGGATCCGGTACTGCGCCGATTAATGGTCGGCTGATCTAAGCGACCGTAATCGAGGTCACCTCCGGCTTTGCGCGGTGGTTGATTGTCCACCACTAGGCCGCGTGGCCCGCTCTGCACGGAGGTCGAACGCAGCCCGGTTGCCACTACGGTCACCCGCATCTGATCATCGAGATTGGCATCGAAAACGCTTCCGACAATAATCGTAGCATCTTCGTCAGCAAATTCTCGAACCGTGTTACCCACATCTTCAAACTCACCCAGGGTCAGGTCGTAACCGGTGGTAATATTCACCAGAATTCCCTTGGCACCCTGCAGGTTGATATCCTCTAACAGCGGGCATTTGACTGCACTCTCGGCCGCAACTACTGCCCGGTCGGCGCCACTGGCCTCGCCGGTACCCATCATTGCCATACCCATCTCTGCCATCACTGTGCGCACATCGGCAAAGTCGACATTGATCAGACCATCGAGAAGAATCAGGTCAGTAATTCCCTGCACTGCCCCATAGAGTATATCGTTGGCCTCTTTGAAGGCATTGAGCACCGCAAAGTCTCTACCCAGCACCTGGAGTAATTTCTCATTGGGTACGATAATCAAAGAATCCACGCGCTCTTTTAGCTGAGCAATGCCCTCGCTGGCAATCTCCATACGCTTGCGACCCTCAAAAGAGAAGGGTCTAGTGACTACACCCACTGTCAGTATGCCCATCTGCTTGGCTACTTCAGCGATCACTGGCGCTCCGCCAGTACCGGTGCCACCACCCATACCGGCAGTGATAAACACCATATCGGCACCTTCTAGCACCTGGGCTATGCGATCCTTATCCTCTAGCGCCGCCTCGCGTCCCACCTCCGGATTGGCGCCAGCACCCAGACCTTTGGTGAGGCTTTCGCCCAGCTGCAGTATCGTCGCACTGCCAAGATCATTGAGTGACTGGGCATCGGTGTTAGCACAGATAAAGTGCACACCGTCTATATTGCTGGCGATCATATGACGCACGGCGTTACAGCCGCCACCGCCAACTCCCACTACTTTTATTTCTGCATTCTTCGGAATGCTATCAACTAGTTCAAACATAACTTTCCCCTTATGTTGCGCCTCAAAATTTGGTGCACAAAACACAGTGTTTTGCGCGTTAAACTCCACCTTGGAAATAATCTTTGATTTTTTCCAACATACCTTTGCCATCCTGGCCACTGGCTCCGCCACGTCCGTTCTTTACCTGCTCCTGTACACCGAAGTGCAATAGTCCAACCCCGGTTGAATAGATGGGATTGTCAACAATATCTGATAGGCCTTTGACCCCAGTGGGGGTGCCGATCCTGACCGGCATATGGAAGATCTCCTCAGCCAATTCTGAAACACCCTCCATCTTTGCAGTGCCGCCCGTGAGCACGATGCCCGCGGCAATTAGCTCCTCGAAACCGCTGCGTCTGAGTTCCGCCTGTACCAGCGTGAACAGCTCGTCATATCTGGGTTCCACTACCTCGGCCAGCAGTTGGCGCGACATCTCTCTGGGCTCGCGGTCACCGACACTGGGCACCTTGATAGTCTCCTCGGGCCGCGCCAGCTTGGCCAGCGCACAGGCGTATTTGATTTTCAACTCTTCGGCATGGGCAGTTGGCGTTCGCAGGGCCATGGCAATATCGTTGGTCACCTGATCGCCAGCTATAGGAATAACACCAGTGTGGCGAATAGCGCCCTCGGTAAATATGGCAATATCGGTGGTGCCGCCACCTATATCCACAAGGGCCACACCCAATTGCTTTTCGTCGTCAGTGAGCACAGCATAGCTCGATGCCAGTTGTTCTAGCGCCACATTGTCGACCTCTAGCCCACAGTGACGAATACATTTCTTAATATTTTGCGAGGCATTGGCGGCACAGGTCACCAGATGTACCTTTGCCTCCAAGCGCACTCCCGACATACCGATTGGCTCATGCACCCCCTCCTGATCATCAATAATGTATTCCTGAGGTAATACATGGAGGATTTCCTGATCCGCGGGAATGGCCACAGCCCTGGCGGCATCGATCACCCTATCTACATCCAGTGCCTGAACTTCGCGGTCGCGAATTGCCACGATCCCATGGGAGTTGAGACTGCGAATATGACTTCCAGCGATTCCGGCATAGACGGAGTGAATAGAGCATCCAGACATCAACTCGGCCTCTTCGATGGCGCGCTGAATGGAATTGACAGTAGCCTCGATATTCACTACTACGCCCTTTTTTAATCCCGAGGACGGGTGCATCCCGGTGCCGATTATTTCCAGCTCGCCATCGGCGCCTATGGCACCCACAATGGCCACTATTTTTGAAGTACCTATATCCAGTGCTACGATCATGTTTTCTTCATTGGTATTTGCCATATTGATTCCTCTCAAGTCCGCTATTATCCGTGGACATCTATTACTTCATCTGTGCTGTAGTTTAGGTTTGCGCCCAGCGCATTGTTGCGCCAAGCGACGGCCAGTCCATTGGGGTAGCGCAGATCTATGGTTTGAATACTGTCCGACTGGACACTGAGTCCCGACTGCCAAACCTTGACTAAACGCCTGATTTTTTCTCCCACCTGGTCGCGACCAATGTTTAAACGAATTCCCTTGAAAGTCTCAGCCTGCCAGGCACCCAAACTGTCGAGCTGTAACTCCGATAGTTTCAATCCTGTTGGCAGTAGCAATTTTGAAAGTCGCTGATACTGCTCCATAACTTGTGTGGAATCGCCAAACTGTGCAGTCAGTAGCGGCAGATTTTGCAGCTTGCTGTTGTCGGCAATATTCAACGGCTGTCCCAACCGGTTGAGAAAGGAATCATCTCGCCAGCGGGCAATGGGCACTTCTTCAGACACATTGATATCTAACTGGGATGGCCACTGCCGGCGAACACTGACATCACTGACCCACGGATGCTGCTGCAGTACTACTTTGAGGTTTTTCAAATCCACGGATAAAAATCCCCCACTGATTGCCTGATTGACCAGGACTCTGAGGTCGCCGTGATCGAGGTTTTTGAAATCGCCGCTAATGGTGACCCTAGTCAGTGGTCGATCCACAGCTTGCACTGTGAAATACACGCCATAGGCAAGCAGACAGATCAACAACACCATCAACAGTCGACTAAAATGCTCCACAAGTCCTGTGCCAGTGGCTCTGGCCTCTGCTGTTGAGCTGCTTTGACGTCGATTTGAATAAGCCATTACAGTGACTCCTCAAGGATAGCTTGCACCAGGTGGTCAAAGGAAATACCCTCGGCGCGAGCCGCCATAGGTACCAAACTGTGACTGGTCATACCGGGCACTGTATTCACTTCTAAAATCTGGAAGTCACCTCGGCTATCGGTCATCACATCAACCCGACCCCAACCCCGGCAGTCCAAGCTGCGAAATGCACTGATAGCCAACTCTGCCAATTCTCCTTCCCGCCGATCACTCAAACCCGAGGGGCAGAAGTACTGGGTTTTATCTGAGAAGTATTTGGCCTGATAGTCATAAAAGGTGCTTGCAGCCTCTATGCGTATTGAAGGCAGTGGGCGTTCACCCAGCACCGCCACGGTATATTCCTCACCTTCCAGTTTGGACTCCGCCAGCACCCCGCCATCAAATTGCGATGCTAGCTGCCAGGCCTGATGTAACTGTTCAGCTGATTGGGCAATACTCATACCCATACTGGACCCTTCGGTAGCAGGTTTGACCACCGCACTGCCACCCAGCGCTTCAAGCACCCCATGCCAATCCGAATTTTCTTGCAATACAGCAAAGTCAGCGGTGGGCAGACCCATTCCCCGCCACAGCTGTTTGCAGCGCAATTTATCCATCGCCAGTGCCGATGCCATCACGCCACTACCGGTGTAGGGAATACCCAGATATTGCAGCGCGCCCTGCACTGTACCGTCCTCGCCACCCGGCCCGTGAAGAGCGATAAACGCTCGCTCGATACGGTGTTCAAGCAATTGCTCGATAAGATTGTCCTGCACATCAATAGCGGTCACATCAGCACCCAAATTGCGCAGTGCCGCGAGCACTTCACTACCGCTCATCAGGGAGATCTCTCGTTCGGAGGACAGACCGCCATAGAGCAGACCCAGCTTGCCAAATGCCGCCATTGACCCACTCATGATTGCTCTCCAATAGGCTGGAGTTGCGTTTCCCGCAACAGTGCTACTAGCTTGCTAACACTGCCCGCTCCCTGGGTGATCACCAGATCATTACCCTGAACCAATCCCGCCAGTACTGCCGGAACCTGTTGGATATCCTCTACATAGATAGGATCGACATCGCCGCGCTGTCGCAGACTGCTACACAGATTTTTGCTGCCGGCGCCAACAATGGGTTCCTCGCCAGCGGCATAAACCTCCAGTATCAATAGCACGTCAACAGCGGAGAGAACCTGAATAAAGTCCTCGTAGAGATCTCTAGTTCGCGTGTAGCGATGGGGTTGAAACACCATCACCAATCGCTTATCGGGCCAGCCCTCGCGAACTGCCTGAATAGTGGCTTTTAGTTCGGTGGGATGATGACCATAGTCATCCACTAACATGGCTGTGCCCTGCGTCTCACTGCCGGTTATCGGATAGCTGCCAACCAGCTCAAAGCGGCGTCCAACACCAGTGAATTTTTCCAGACCGGAGACAATCGAAGCATCGGATATGCCTTCATCGGTAGCCACCGCAATGGCGGCAGTGGCATTCAGCGCATTGTGTCGTCCGGGGATATTTAGGGTGATTGACAGACTGGGTTTATTGTCGGGTCGATGCACGACAAAGTGACACTGTCGCTGGTCGATCCGCAGATCGCTGATACGGTAGTCAGCGCGCTCGGCAAAACCATAGGTTAAAGTGGGCCGACCAATATCCAATTGAATTTCTTCAATGACCGGATCATCGATACAGACTACCGCCAATCCATAGAATGGCAGGTTGTGGAGAAATTCTATATAGGTGTTCTTCACCTGCTGAAAGTCAAAACCGTAGGTTTCCATATGATCGGCTTCAATATTGGTGACCACCGATACCATGGGTTGCAGGTGGAGAAATGATGCATCACTCTCATCGGCCTCGGCCACCAGATAGCGACTGCCACCCAGTTTGGCATTGGTGCCGACACTGTTTACTCGACCGCCGACGACAAAAGTCGGATCGCGACCGTCCTCGGCAAAAATTGCGGTGATCAGACTGGTGGTGGTAGTTTTACCGTGGGTGCCGGCAACTGCGATGCCATGCCGGTAACGCATCAGTTCAGCCAACATCTCAGCGCGTCTAACCACTGGAATACCCAGCTCTCTGGCCGCTGCTATCTCCTCATTTTCGAGCGTCACCGCCGAGGATTTAACCACTACATCAGCGCCCTCGACATTGCTCCTACCGTGCCCCAAAAACACCTCGGCACCCGCAGCTTGAAGGCGTTTGGTGCTGGGGCTAAAACTGATATCCGAGCCGGTTATCTGATAGCCCTGATTGAGCAGCACTTCGGCAATACCACTCATACCGCTGCCACCAATACCCACAAAGTGTATTTTCTTTATGCGGCGCATACTGGGAGCTTCAAAGTCTCTACTCGCCACGGGCCACCTCCATACAGACTGTAGCCACTCGTTCGGCTGCATGGTTCTTGGCCAGCGATCGGGCGGCCACCGCCATCGACAGGCGGCGCTCTGATGACTGACAAAAGAACTGCATCTGCTCCGCCAATAACTGGGGACTCAAATCGCGCTCTTGCACTAGTTTGGCGGCATCGCAGTTCACCAATAACTCACCATTGGTGGTCTGATGATCATCGATGGCATAGGGAAAGGGAATCAACAGCGAAGCCAAGCCAGCCGCTGCCAGCTCGGCAACGGTCAGCGCACCTGACCTGCAGATCACAAAGTCAGCCCAGGCGTAGGCCTCTTCGATTTTATCAATAAAGGCAACCCGCTGGAGCTGCTGGTTGTAGTCACCAAAATCCTGCTGTCTGTAAATCTCATCAGTGGCAGCCAAGTGGATTTCTCCAGTTTGATGCAACACCTCAGGCCGCTCCTCAGGGTCGAGAATTGCCAGCGCCTGGGGAATGAGCTTGTTCAGTGCCAGAGCGCCGCGACTACCGCCCAGTACCAGCATTTTTACCGGAGCCCGACGCTGGGCGAAACGCACCTGAGGGGCGTCGATGGCAGCAATTTGCGACCTTACAGGATTGCCACAACATTCGGCATCCGGCAGGCTATCGGGAAATGCTTGCAACACTCTGGTAGCCAATTTTGCCAACACCCTATTAGTGGTTCCAGCCACCGAATTTTGCTCGTGGATCACTAGAGGGATGCGTCTAATTCTGGCTGCTACGGCACCGGGACCGGATGCAAACCCTCCCATACCCAGTACCACCTGCGGTTTGACCTCAGACAGTATCTGCCAGGCCTGAATCAGAGACTTTAACAACATCAATGGGGCTTTGAGCAGCGCTAAAACGCCGCGACCACGAAGCCCCTCAACACTCAGGTAATTGAGTGGTATGCCACTGTCGGGCACCAGTTTAGACTCTATGCCACGGCGCGTACCCAGCCACGAGACATCAAAATTGGCGGCTTGCAGTCGCTGTGCGACAACCAGCCCGGGAAATACATGACCACCGGTGCCGCCAGCCATCACCAGCACCCGATAGTTGGGGTTTGATAAACGGGCAGCTGTCATAGCGATACCCTCGATGGGGTCTTTTTACTGCGGTTTAACTCGTGGGCCAACCGCAACATTATCCCCACCATGCCACAACAGACCAGCAGACTACTGCCGCCGTAGCTGACAAAGGGCAGAGTCAATCCCTTGGTGGGCAAGAACCCCGCGTTGACGCCCAGGTTGAAAAAGGTCTGACCACTTAACAGCAGTCCAAAACCAATCAATGTATAGGCGGCAAACCACTGCTGATGAGCAATAGCTTTTTTACTTAGACGCATAATTCTAAAGACTAAGAAACTGTAGAGGCCGAGAAGAAAGAGCACACCGACAAATCCAAATTCCTCGGCGTAAATGGCAAAGACAAAATCGGTGTGGGCATCGGGTAAATAGAGCATTTTTTGCACCGACTGCCCCAAACCTACCCCTGTCCACTCACCGCGACCAAAGGCAATCAGCGATTGGGTCAACTGATATCCAGAATTGTATTTAAATTCATCGGACCAGGGGTCCAGATAGGCAGTCAGACGAGCTAGTCTGTAGGGCGCTGCTATCAGCAGCATCCCCAGAGCGGCGACCGCAGATACCAGCAATAGGGCAAATTGTCCCAGATGGGCTCCACCTAAGAACAGCAGTATCAAAAAGGTGCCTGTGAGGACCACAACCGAACCAAAATCCGGCTCCAGAATCAATAAAACAGCCATCAGGCCAGCGACTGCCACCAATTTCGCCAACTGGGTCCAGTCACTGCCCAATGTTTGTCGGTGCTTGGCCAATTGGCTGGCAAAAAACACCACCGCAGCGCCCTTGGCGATCTCTGAGGCCTGTAGCGTGAAGCCACCTAAGCTCAACCAACGGCGGCTGCCATTTAAATTGAGCCCTACTCCGGGGATCAACACTGCTACTAATAATACAGTGGCAATCACTAGCCACAGGAGTGAATACTTTGCCCAGATTTGAGGGCTGACATAGAAACCCACTGCGCCGGCACCCAGACCTATAAAAAGGTAAGCGATATGCCGTTTGACAAACATAAATTGGCTGTCAAATTTATAGTCGGCAAAACTAAATGAAGCCGAGGCCACCATAATCAGCCCGAGAGACATTAACGCCAGCACCGGCAATAGCAAACTGAAGTCCAAATGCCAGCTATCATTGCGGTGGGCCATGGCTCTTGTTGAAAGACTATAGCTCATTGGCCACTCCCTGGGATTGTCCCAGCAGTGCGGTAACTGCCTGTTGAAAACACTGACCACGGTGCTCAAACCCAGTGAACATATCAAAACTGGCACAGGCGGGAGACAGCAACACAATGTCCCCGGGAACTGCCACCTGATGTGCCGCCTGAACCGCGAACTCTATGGAATCCACAGTGATCAGGTCACCACAACCCGCTACAGCCTGCTGGATTTGCTGCGCATCTTCTCCCAACAACAGGGTGAGTTTAACGAAATCGGACAGTGGGGATCTGAGCCTGTCAAAATCCTGGCCTTTGCTCTGACCGCCAGCAATCAGCAACAGATTTTTTTGCCCCTTGACACCAAAGCTATGCAGCGCCGCCACCGCGGCACCAATATTGGTGGCCTTGGAATCATCAATGTAGAGAACGCCATCGATCTCGGCAATATTTTCACAGCGGTGAGGCAGGCCTTTAAACGTTTTCAAAGTCTGCAGCATGGTCTGCATGGGCAGATCGGCAGCGTAGCCCAGTGCCAATGCAGCCAGGGCATTGGCTAGATTGTGAGTACCTTTGAGTGCCAACTCCTCAATGCGCATCAAGCGCTCGATGCCGTAGGACAGGTAACCTTCACTGAGTCCCTCTAAAATACCGAAGTCTCCGAGGTCTGGTTGATTGAGACCAAAACTGGTCATAGGAATTTGCGTAGAGATCAGCGGACGGGTCAGGCTATCCTCACGGTTGACCACCACCTTGCCGGCACCGCGAAAAATTCGGTGTTTGGCAGCATGATACTGCTGAAGCTGGGGGTAGCGATCCAGATGATCTGCGCTGATATTGAGCAGAGCGACAATGGCACCGCGACTGTTGTCGAGCAATTCCAACTGAAAGCTCGAAAGCTCCAGTACATACAGCTGACTGTTGCCGTCCAATAGATCGAGCATCGGCGTCCCCAAATTGCCGCCGACTCCGACCACAAGGCCACTATCTCGCGCCATCTGCCCCAGTAATGTAGTGACTGTACTCTTGCCATTGGAACCGGTAATGGCGACAACAGGGGATTTGGCGTATTGCAAAAACAACTCGAGATCACCGATCAACTCAACGCCCTGCTCTCTAGCTGCAACCAGTGCTGGTTCGCTGAGCGAGATTCCAGGACTGACTATCAACCTATCGAACTGCACCAACCGCTCTTGATCGAAGTCTCCCAGTATCAACTCAATATCGGGAAAATCTCGCTGTATCTGATCGCTGTGGGGGGGCTCGGCACGACTGTCGATCAGTACAAAAGGAGTCTCTCGGGCTGACAGAAATCGCGCCACCGACATGCCCGTGGCACCGGTGCCCAGGATAGCGGTTCTGCGATTAGTGGCAATAATTTCTGTCATCAAAGTGGCCATTGTTTATCGAAGTTTTAGGGTTGCCAGACCGAGTAATACCAGCATCAATGTGACAATCCAAAAGCGGACTATCACCCGCGGCTCCGGCCAGCCCTTTAATTCAAAGTGATGGTGTAGAGGCGCCATGCGAAAAACCCGTTTGCCGGTCAACTTATAGGAGCTGACCTGAATAATTACCGACAGGGTCTCAACCACAAATACGCCCCCCATAATTATCAGTACGATTTCCTGTCGCACTACCACCGCCATCACACCCAGCGCTGCACCCAGGGCGAGAGAGCCGATATCACCCATAAATACCATTGCTGGATAGGTGTTAAACCAAAGAAACCCGAGACCGGCACCACAGATAGCCGCGGCAATAATTAGCAATTCACCGGCACCGCTGATATAGGGTATATGCAGGTAACTGGCAAATTGATAGTGACCGGTGAGATAGGCAAAGATCCCCAGCGCTCCGGCCACCAGAACGGCTGGCAGAATGGCCAAGCCATCTAGACCATCGGTGAGATTGACCGCATTGCTGGTACCGACAATCACAAAGTAAGTCAGAACAATAAATAATGGGCCCATATGCAGGGCGACATCTTTAAAAAGAGGTACGATCAATGCTAATTCCGCGGGACTCTGGGCGCTGTAATACAAAAATAGTGCAGCGGCCAGCCCCACTACAGATTGCCAAAAATACTTCCAGCGCGCCGTGAGACCCCGAGGGTCTTTTGCTACCACTTTGCGGTAGTCATCCACCCAACCGATGGCGCCGAAAGCCAGCGTCACCGCCATAACTACCCAGACGTAGCGGTTGGATAAATCCGACCACAGCAAACTGCTGATAAAAATCGACAATAGGATAAGTGCACCACCCATGGTGGGTGTACCAACCTTGCTCAGATGAGTTTTTGGCCCATCACTGCGGATCGCCTGCCCCATTTGAAGACGGTTGAGCTGACGGATAACTACAGGGCCGGCAATCAGACTAATCAGTAGAGCGGTCATCACCGCCAAAATCCCCCTCAGGGTGAGATACTGAATCACCGAAAACGGGCTGTAAAATTGACTTAAGTAGTCAGCGAGCCATAGCAACATTAGAGTGCTTCCTCTCTGTTGAGTATTGTTATTACTTCGTCCATCCTGGAACTGCGAGACCCCTTGACCATTACAACCGTTTTCCCCTGTTCTCTTCGGGTCTTATCGAGTGCCTTTTTCAAAGCCTCAATCAATAATTCTGTGTTTTTAAAATGACTGCCATTGCAGACATCTGTCACAGCCGCACTCCAAGTGCCGGTGGTGAACACCTGATCGATACCCGCTTGCAACGCATACTCGCCAATCTGTCGATGCAGGGCTTGAGACTGGTCTCCCAGCTCCGCCATATCACCCATCACCAATATCCGCTGACCGGCAGTGGCACTGAGCACATCGATACCAGCTCTAAATGAATCTGGGTTGGCATTGTAGGTATCGTCAATGAGGGTCAAGTCCGGCGCCAATTCAATGCTATTCAGTCTGCCGGAGACCGGCACCACTGCGGCCAATCCTGCAGCAATTTGATCCATATCAGCACCGGCTGCGGTAGCGCAGGCAGCGGCGGCCAGAGCATTGCTAACCGAATGTACTCCCGGTACCGACAACAGTATCTGGCGACTGGATAGGCTTGGGTTGCGCCGATCGCGCAACTGAAAACGACAGCAGCCGTTATCCAGGGTTTCAATCTGTTCAGCGCCGAGATCTGCCTGGTTATCTGCAATGGAGAAGGTAATACAGGCTCTGTCCCCAATCAGCTGTCGCCACTGGGATGACCAGGACTGATCGAGATTGAGCACCGCGGTACCATCGGCGCTGAGGCCGCTATAGATTTCACCTTTGCCAGAGGCAATTCCCTCGACCGAACCAAAACCCTCGAGATGGGCGCGCTGCACATTATTGACCAGGGCAACGGTGGGCTGGGCAATTTCACATAGATAGGCGATTTCTCCGGCGCCGCTGGCACCCATTTCAATCACCGCAACATCGCTGTTGGCGCTCATATTTAACAGCGTCAATGGCACGCCAATATGGTTGTTAAAATTGCCCGCTGTGGCGTGTACCGCACAATTTTGCCCCATAATGGCAGCGGTCATCTCCTTAACTGAGGTCTTGCCGCTGCTGCCGGTTATGGCAACCACTGGGCCTCGATGCAATTCCCTGCGGGCTGCAGCTATCTGCCCGAGCGCGCGGGTGGTGTCCTCGACCACCCACTGGGGCAACTGGATATGTTGATTTCTCTGGGATACCACGATACCGGCGGCCTTAGTAGCCACATCGGATAGGAACTGATGGGCATCGAAACGCTCTCCCTGCAGTGCCACAAATAGATCGCCCTCAGCGGTGTGGCGGCTATCGGTAGATACCCGATTAAACTGGCAGTCTGGATTTAGCAGGGTGCCACCATAGGCAACCGCCAAGTCGGTAAGGCGCAGTTGCATCATAAGCTGATACCCCCAAGTGAATCGGTCAAAACCGCTTCCGAGAAACCTCGAAGTGCCAACCTAGCTTCCAGTTGATCGCTAAATGGCAGTCGATCGCCACCTAGAATTTGATAGTTTTCATGCCCCTTACCCGCTATCAGGATAATATCCTGCGCCGCTGCATTGCCGATACAGTTTGCAATGGCTTGACGCCGATCCAGCTCAACCTCAACCTCTGCCTGAATGCCTTGCAAAATATCATCGGCAATCTGTTGAGGTGACTCGCTGCGCGGGTTATCACTAGTCACCACTACCCGGTCGGCACAGCGCCGAGCTATTTCACCCATCAGCGGCCGCTTGCCCGCATCCCGGTCACCCCCGCAACCAAAAATCACATGCAGTTGACCCGCACAGTGAGGGCGCAATGCCAGTAGCGCGTTTTCCAATGCATCTGGTGTGTGGGCATAATCTACCACCACCACCGGCTTGCCATCAGCCGTTATCACCTCCATGCGTCCCGGCACCGCAGAGAGCTTGGCTATTGCCCGCAGAATTTCTGACAGCTCGATCCCTTGGATGCCGGCAACACCAATTACAGCCAACAGATTGAGTAAATTAAAGGTACCGAATAGTGATGACTCGAGGATTTCGCGACCCCAGGGGGTGTGAATAGTGGCCCTGAGTCCCGGTGCGTTCAATTGCGAACTGGCGGTGATCTGCGAACAGTAAATATCTGCTGCGGGGTTTTCGAGACTAAAGGTAAGGGCAGTAATTGCTGGATTGAGACCTGCGAGAATTCTCCGCCCTATCACATCATCACGGTTAATCACTGCATGCTTTACCCCGGGCATTGAGAACAGGCTGGCTTTTGCCGCAGCATAGCGATCGAGATCACCGTGATAATCCAAATGATCGCGGCTCAGATTAGTAAATACTGCAGTATCAATTTCCAGGGCGGCTATTCGCTGTTGCACCAAACTATGAGAGGACGCCTCCAGCGCAACCTGCTGAGCACCGGTGGCTGACAACTCTGCCAAAATTCGCTGCATGGTCACCGCATCAGGCGTTGTCAGTCCGCTATTGATACGCCAATCATCAGCAGTGGTCTCGGCAGTACCTTTGGCACCGCCAGTCTGCGCCATGCCAAATCCTGTGGTCCCTATAAAAGCCGACCGGACAGATAGGTTTGCCAATAACTGCGCATAGAGTCGACTGCAGGTGGTCTTGCCATTAGTGCCAGTAAAGGCTACCAACTTCATCTGCCGCGATGGGTGATGGTAAAAGCGTCCAGCGATCTCAGACACTTGCGCGGCCAGATTTTGGATTCTGAACAATGGCGCTTCAAGGGCCAACAGTTTGGCATCCAATTCGGCTTCAGCATCGACTAGGATCACCTCAGCACCCCGATCGACCGCCTGCTCTATATAGTCTACACCGTTGGTGAGCGAACCTTTGAGAGCGATAAAACCATCTCCCTCTCGAACCTGCCGGCTATCCAGAGTCAGACCGGTTATCCATAGTTCTGAGGACACTGGTTCAGTCACCAGATCTGCTAACAAATCGGCAACCCTGATGCGACATTTATCAACAACACTCATCATGATTCCCCCCGCTGTATTGGCTGGGGAGGCAACTGAGCGACGGCATTATCATCTTCCAGTTGATCGGGTGTCACCTGCAACAGGCGCAGGGCATTACCAGTGATCTCAGAGAATACGGGAGCCGCTACCAAGCCACCAAAATAGTCACCATCTCGAGGTTCGTCGATCACCACAATGGTCACCAGACGCGGATTTGAAACCGGGGAGAAACCTGCAAACACCGACATATAACGATTCTCGTCGTAGCCGCCGGTAATTTTTACTTTGTGCAGAGTGCCAGTTTTTCCACCTACAGAGTACCCATTGATCAGGGCGCGCTTGCCTGTGCCCTGATCACCGGTGGCCTGTTGCAACATCTGGCGCATGGTTTTCACTAAATCGGCATCAACCACTCTCACGCCCTCGGGCACCTGCTCTAGGGCCAGCAGGGAAATTTCCTTGCGCAGGCCGTCGTTGGCCAGTATGGAATAGGCCCGAGCCAGTTGCAGTGAGGACGCACTTAGACCGTAGCCAAAGGCAAATGTCGCCTGAGTGACCGGATCCCATTTGCGATGAGCCGGTAAATTGCCACTGGTTTCCCCGGGAAATCCGGTACTCATGCCCTCACCGAAACCCATCCTTTCAAACAGCTCTCTGGTTTCATCGGGATCCAGTTCCAGAGCTAATTTTGATGTGCCCACCTGACTGGATTTCGACAGAATGCCGGCTAGATCTAGAACGCCATAATCATGGGGATCGACAAAAGTTTTGTAATCGACTTTGAGATATCCGGGACTAGTATCCACTTCGGTATCCGCAGCAAACTTACCACTCTCAAGGGCGGCCAGCAGGGTAAATGGTTTGACTGTAGACCCCGGCTCCATCATGTCTGTCACCGCACGATTGCGCACCGACTCCGGCCGCAGCGCAGCGCGGTTATTGGGATTGAAAGAGGGTTGATTGACCATAGCCAGTACTTCGCCAGTGACAATATCCATCACCACTGCAGAGCCGGATTTGGCGCGATGCTGACGCACCGAGGCCTTCAGCGCCCGGTAGGCGGCATACTGCACCCGCAGATCAATACTCAAACGCAATGTATCGCCAGACCGGGCGGGCTTTAACTGGGCGATATCTTTAATAACACGCCCTTTGAGATCTTTGATCACTTTTTTCGATCCGGGCTCACCGGTCAACTGAGAATTGTAAGCTAGCTCCAGACCCTCTTGACCGGCATCATCAATGTCAGTGAATCCCACCAGCTGCGCTGTCACCTCACCGGCGGGATAAAACCGCTTGAATTCCTGACGCCCAGAAATACCTATTATTCCCAAGTCGAGTACCCTATCGGCTTCGCCAACCGGCAACTGTCTGGCTAAATACATAAAAGATTTATTGCGGTAGCGATTTAACCGCGCTTTGAGCTGACTCAGACCGGTGTCAAGGGACTCTGCAAGCCGGCTTAGATCTTCCTCTGTAGCCTTGAGCAAGTATTTGGGGTTTGCAACCAGTGAGGTCACTGGCGTACTCACTGCCAGGGGCTCACCGTTGCGATCGGTAATCAAGCCTCGATAGGCGGGAATTGATTGACTGCGAATAGCGCGCGCATCACCCTGATGCTGGAGAAAATCAACGCCGTATTCATGGTCGGGGATAATCTGTAGCTGGGCTATTTTGATGGCCAGCAAAATTGGCAGAGAGACCAGCCCCAACATCACTAAATAGTAACGCCAGCGCGGTATTAAATTCTGTGCCGATTGTTTGGCCACTTTGATGCCTTTTGTTATTCCCATTCAGAGCGCTTAACTCTGCTCACCTAATTTTGATCGCTACCAATTGATCTGTTACTTAACCATTACTATCTCATCAACCCTGGGGGTACCCATTTCCAACTGCTGGATGGCGATAGACTCCACCCTCTGCAGTGACCCCCATGCACTTTGCTCCAGCAGATACCTTCCGTAATCAACCTGCAACTGATTGGCCTCGCGCTCCATCGCCGTCAGCTGTGCATACTGCTCGCGACAAAGATGGCTAAAATGCGCCACCGCCACCGCACTGATTACCACTGCCAGCCACAACAAACTGATGCGCAACAGTGGAAAAAAATTCAAACCCACCATTTACTACTTAGGCCACCCGCTCAGCGACACGCATCACTGCACTGCGCGCCCTGATATTGCCATCCACTTCCGCCTGTGCCGGCTTGATGGGTTTACCTACTTTGATCAAGCGTACCCCGCGATCAATATCGCGAATCGGCAGATGTTTCGGCAGCACAGTTCCGCGCTGCTGATCGCGAATAAAGCGCTTAACTCGCCGATCTTCCAGGGAATGAAAGCTGATAATCACCAACCGGCCGCCCACTTTCAGACAGTCGATAATCTGCTCGAGCAGGGTCTCCAGATCCTCGAGCTCACGGTTGATATAAATTCTTATCGCCTGGAATGCCTTGGTGGCCGGATGCTTGCCTCGCTCCCAGGCCGGATGCGCCGCTGCCAGTATCTCCGCCAGCTGCACAGTGCGAGTAATCGCCCGCTGCTCACGCTCTCGAACCACCGCACTAGCCATGCGCCGCGCAAAACGCTCCTCGCCGTAATCTTTAAATACCTGGGCCATCTGCTGCTCATCGGCGGAAGCAATCCACTCGGCAGCGGAGATACCGCTACTGGTATCCATGCGCATATCCAATGGCCCATCGCGCAAAAAACTAAATCCTCGCTCGGACTGATCCAGTTGTGGCGAGGACACACCCAAGTCCAACAACACACCGGAAACCGCACCCTGGATACCCTGTCGATCGACGATCGTTGAGAGCCCAGCGAAGCTACCATGAGCCAAGGTCAGACGCTGATCGTCGGCAAACCGGTTGCGGCCCGCAGCTATGGCTTCCAAGTCTTTATCTATAGCTGTCACTGAGCCATTCGCCGTCAATCTATCCAGTAATTCCGCACTGTGACCGCCGCGCCCGAAAGTGCCATCTACATAGTGCCCGTCGAGATCATTAACCAGCGCATCTATAGCCTCTTTGAGCAGCACGGTTTTATGGAGAGTGACAGCCTGATCATTCATACTGTTCACCACGAGAGACTTTTCAGGGCATCTGACATATTTTCTTTGTCCAACAACATGCCGCGGTAGGTTTGCTGAGACTTTTCACGCTCTGTATCCCAGTTCTCTTGCGACCATAGCTCCAATCTCTGAGTGCGCCCCACCAGTACTAATTTTTTCTCTAGCTCAGCGTAGCCGCGCAGCTCGGGCGGGATTAGAATGCGACCACTGCCATCTACCAGAAGATCCTTGGCCTGCCCTACTACAAAGCGGCTCAACATCTCGCCCAACTCGTCCATGGCTGGCAGTGCTGACACCTTTTCCTCAAATCGCTTCCACTCCGGAAGGGGCGACAGAGTCAAGCAGGGAGATTTCATATCAATGGTGATAACCAATTGATTGGCGCATACTTCTTCCAGCAGAACACGGTAGCGGGTCGGAATGGCCATCCGCCCCTTGGCATCCATATTGATTGGATCGCTACCTCTGAACATTTTTAACCCTCTACCGCCACTTTAACTGAAAAATAAAACACTTTTTGCCACTTTTACCCACCTGATCAGATTATTGTTACTGCCAGCCAATGTCAAGGCTGCAGCAATAACAAATAATCGAATAAAATCAGTAAGTTATGTATAGGAAAACCGGTAAATCTGGGAGGTGATAAAATTAACAAAGATAAAACAGATAACTAAGGTAACAACTTAAAGTAACTTCTAGCTTTTGCTATTTTTAAGAATATTTAGCGCTTAGAAAGGTTATTTATATGCTTTTTAGGCATATAAAAAGGTTGCTTTACAGTCGATTATTACGCCTGCCAGCGAACAAAAACCACTGGCATCTGCCAGCCTAGCTAGAGAGCCTTCTCAAACAGCTGAGAGGCAATGATTTTGCATCATTTTTCCACTGGCAAGACCCAACAAGGCGCACAGCCACTCTACGGCGACCAATTGCACTGCCATCACTGCCGTCAGCACAGCAAATGGCCGAGATAGCGCCAGCAAGCTAATTGAGAATGGGGCTTGGCAGCGATTGATTAAGAAGTTGAGTTGACCGATAAGCCGGGTTCTGTCGTGGACAGTCATTCATCTGGGATAAGCGTCACCGCTTACCTCTAGCGACCTACCCGTTCCCAACGCGGGTCACGCCGTACGGGAACCTATTTGGTCTTGCTCCGAGTGGGGTTTACCCTGCCACTACTGTTACCAGCAGTGCGGTGCGCTCTTACCGCACCCTTTCACCCTTGCCTGTGTTCCGAAAAACCATCGGCGGTCTGCTCTCTGCGGCACTTTCCGTGGGCTCTCGCCCCCCAGGCGTTACCTGGCACTCTACCCTGTGGAGCCCGGACTTTCCTCTGCATCAACCAACGTTACCCGCAAGCGAGCAACAGTGGCAAGGACACAGCGACTGTCTGGTCAACTCGCAGATAAGACTAGCACAGTAGTGTCATAGGCAACAGAATAACTTGAAAAAATCGCTGAGCGGTCAGCTAGGAGTCAATTTTCACAACAGATCCAAAGCCCGCAAAACGCCAGTGGATCAGAAACAGAGGTATACAGATTAGGATAACAATTAACCCTCGCAACATTGACTGAAAATTAACTCTAACCTCGGAATCCAGAGCCAATTGATAACTGGCGAGTCTCTGTGCAGTAATTTCCTCATCTGATAGCGGCTCAACTGGCTGCGGTGTTGTATCTGCCTCAAAAGGATTAGGCCCCAGCATAAGGGGCTCCACAATGAGCCGCTCAACTGAAAACAGCTGATTGGATTGATGCCTGTCGTAAGCCCGTGAATCAATGGTGACCTCAGGAGCAATAACGCCGACCAAGTGATATGCGCTCAGCCCCAGCCATACTGAGAAACAAACCATGGTAATAAAACAGACCAGCAGGGCATAAATTTCCAGAAAGGTTTTCTTCATAATAATCTAACTCCTTTTAGATAGTTACAGATTGGACCACTTATCTATACGATTTTGATAAGTGAATTAATTTTTTAACAGTGGGTGCTCCTTTGGCAACTGGCGAGAAATCCACAGCGCCAGCTTGTGACGCATGGCCGGATCGCTAATCTGATCCTTAGCCAGAGGTTGAATGAGTTTGTCCTGTACCAGTACTTTATAGATAAATTCAACCTTTAGTTTTACGGAATCCTGAGCCTCGACCTTGCCATAGGCGCGCTTTTGGGCATAAACCGCTCCTACCTGCAGCGCTTTCTTAACCAGCTCAGCCTCGTTGGGCAATTTACTCATCACATAGCCTCCTGCTAATAGTTAATAAATTTAGTCGACAAAAATACGGGCATTTCTAAACAGGCGCATCCAGCCACTATCCTCACCCCAATCATCTGGATGCCAGGAGTTCAAAATACTGCGGAAGACTCGCTCGGGATGGGGCATCATCAGAGTCGCGCGACCATCAGCCGAAGTGACGCCGGTGATACCATCAGGAGAGCCATTGGGATTGGCCGGATACTGGGTGGCAACCTGTAAATTATTCTCCAGATAGCGAAGGCTAATCTGACTGCTCTGCTGTAGATCAGTTAGCGCCTGACGATCGGCAAATTCAGCGCGACCCTCACCGTGGGACACGGCAATCGGCAGATGGGAGCCAGCCATACCCTGCAGCAAAATCGAGGGCGATTGCTCGATGCGCACCAGTGAAAAGCGCGCCTCAAACTGCTCGGATAGGTTGCGCACAAAGCGCGGCCAGTGCTCTGCACCGGGGATCAGGTCACGGAGATTAGAGAGCATCTGACAGCCATTGCAGACACCCAGACTGAAAGTTTCCGGACGAGTAAAGAACTGCTCGAACTGATCTTTGAGCTGGCTGTTAAACCGGATGGTTTTTGCCCAACCCTCTCCAGCACCGAGCACATCGCCGTAGGAAAACCCACCGCAGGCGACCATTCCCACAAACTCATCCAGAGAGCGGCGCTGGGCCAGCAGATCACTCATGGACACATCGATAGCGGAAAACCCGGCGCGATCAAAAGCCGCTGCCATCTCGAAATGACTGTTGACGCCCTGCTCGCGAAGAATAGCCATTTTCGGCCTCACCCCCGAGCGGATATAGGGTGCACAGATATCCTCGGCGGGGTCATAGGTCAGGGCCACTGAAAGACCGGGGTCCTCGGCGGCGATACGACTAAACTCCTCCTCCACGCAGTCGGCATTATCGCGCTGCAGTGCCATTTGGTAAGAGGTGCGACTCCAGTGTTCCTGTAACTCCGCGCGAGGTTTGTCAAATAGCAGCGCTCCACCGCGGCTGATACGCAGGGCATCCAGACTGTTAAGCGTACCTATGCCGTGAGCATTTAACCCCAGCGCTCTGAATTGGGCCAATATGCTATCGGCATGCTCAGCGGCGACTTGGATCACCGCGCCCAATTCTTCGTTGAATAGCACTGCCATACCCTCTTCATCGAGGCTGCAAACGCTATCGAGATTGATAGATAAGCCGGTGCGTCCGGCAAAAGCCATTTCGGCAAGGGTAGTGAACAGGCCACCATCGGAGCGGTCGTGGTAAGCGATAATTTGCTGTTGCTGAATCAACTCTTGGGTGATCTCAAAGAAGTTTTTCAAACTCTCAGGACTGTCCACATCCGGTGCTGTATCGCCCAACTGCCCGTAGACCTGCGCCAGTATCGAGCCACCCATACGGTTAGCTCCGGCACCCAAATCAATCAGCAATAATTGGCTATCTCCACAATCGCTGCGCAGCTGGGGAGTGACCGTTTTGCGCACATCGAGCACCGGCGAAAATCCACTGACAATTAGCGAAAGTGGTGCGGTCACGGACTTATCCTCTCCTCCCTGACGCCAGGCGGTTCGCATCGACATACTATCCTTACCCACTGGAATAGTGATCCCCAATTGCGGGCAGAGCTCCATACCCACCGCCTCCACCGTGCGGTAGAGTTTTTCATCCTCGCCGGGAGATCCGGCCGCGCACATCCAATTGGCCGAGAGTTTAATCGCCTGGATATCGCCGATAGATGCCCCACAGAGGTTGGTAATTGCCTCTCCGATCGCCATCCGCCCTGAGGCAGGGGCATTGATTAACGCCAGCGGCGTGCGCTCGCCCATCGCCATCGCCTCACCGGCATAGCTATCGTAGGTCACAGTGGTCACCGCACAGTCAGCGACTGGCACCTGCCAGGGGCCGACCATCTGATCCCGAGCCACCATGCCGGTGACTGAGCGATCGCCAATGGTAATCAAAAAGCTTTTACTGGCCACCGTGGGATGCTGCAGCACCCGCACTGCAGCTTCATTAATAGTTAAATACTTTGGATTAAACGGCTCGGCCTGGGCCTCCAACTTCTCGGCTGCGCGATGCATTTTTGGCGGCTTACCAAACAATACCGACATCGGCAGATCTACAGGACTGTTGTCAAAGTGCTGATCAGTGACCACAATCTGCTCTTCCGCCGTGGCCTCACCAACCATGGCAAACGGGCAGCGCTCCCGCTCGCAAATAGCCGTAAAGCGCTGGAGATCTTCTGGCATAACCGCCAGCACATAGCGCTCCTGAGCTTCGTTACACCAGATTTCCAGTGGCGACATCCCGGGCTCATCATTGGGCACCCGGCGCAACTCGAAACGCCCTCCCGTTCCGCCATCCTTGACCAGCTCCGGCAGAGCGTTGGACAGGCCACCGGCACCTACATCATGAATAAAGGCAATTGGATTTTCGCTGCCCAACTGCCAACACTGGTCTATAACCTCTTGACAGCGGCGCTCGATCTCAGGATTCTGACGCTGCACTGAAGCGAAGTCCAAGTCTGCGGAACTACTGCCGGTGGTCATTGAGGAAGCGGCACCACCCCCGAGGCCAATCAACATCGCCGGACCCCCAAGAACTATCAGTTTGGCACCGGGTTCAAATTCGGGTTTTTCAATATGTTCCTCGCGGATATTGCCGTAGCCACCGGCAATCATAATTGGCTTGTGATAGCCCCACCGCTGGCCGTTAAAATCCGCCTCAAAGGTGCGGAAATAGCCACACAGATTGGGCCGGCCAAATTCGTTGTTAAAGGCAGCGCCGCCAATCGGGCCCTCAAGCATAATATCCAGTGCCGAGACTATGCGATCCGGCTTGCCGTAATCCTGTTCCCAGGGCTGCATATAATTGGGGATTTGCAGGTTGGATACGGTAAAGCCGACAAGTCCAACCTTGGGCTTGGAGCCGCGACCCACCGCACCCTCGTCGCGAATTTCGCCACCTGAACCAGTGCCTGCGCCAGAAAAGGGTGCAATGGCAGTGGGGTGATTGTGGGTCTCAACCTTCATCAATAGGTGAACCGGCTCGTTGTTATAAGTGTATTCTCTCGTGACCGGATCTGGGTAAAATCGACCGCCCTGACTACCAGTGACTACCGCGGCATTGTCCGAGTAGGCGGACAGCACATTGTCTCCACCCAACTCATGGGTATTGCGAATCATGGCAAACAGACTGTGGGCCTGATCTTCTCCATCTAGGGTCCAAGTGGCATTAAAAATCTTGTGTCGGCAGTGCTCGGAATTGGCCTGGGCGAACATCATCAGCTCGGTATCCGACGGATTGCGCCCCAGAGCTTGAAAACTCTCCACCAGATAGTCGATTTCATCTTCGGCCAGCGCCAATCCCAATGCCGTATTGGCCAAATTCAGCGCCTCTTTACCCCCATGGATGATATCCACAGTAGTCATCGGTGTAGGATCCTGCTGACTAAACAGCTGCTGGGCCTGATTGAGGTCGGACAACACCGTCTCCACCATGCGGTCGTGAATTAATTCACCCACCGCCTGCCACTGCTGTTCCGTTAGCTCACCTTGGGTTTCAATATAGTAAGCGATGCCCCGCTCCACCCTGATCACAGAG
The DNA here is from genome assembly GCA_049612225.1 of Porticoccaceae bacterium. Lineage (GTDB taxonomy): Bacteria > Pseudomonadota > Gammaproteobacteria > Pseudomonadales > Porticoccaceae > HTCC2207. The sequence continues at coordinate 390,939 of JBMZBJ010000001.1, forward strand.
CTAAGGCCGCAGTTATGGGCTATATCGGTGGCCTTGCTGGACCAGGGAGAGATAGTTCCCGGTCGCGGCACCACCAATAGCAATCTGCCATTGAGAGGGGAAGATTCGTGGGTCGGGCCATAGTTCATCAGCGCCTCTAAGGTCTGCTGCTCACTATCGGATAGCGGCTGACTGACCTCGGTAAAGTGCCGATACTCAGCTACCACAGCGGTCACCTCGGGAGCCACCTGTGTGATAGTGGCAAGCAACTTGCGCCGACGAAAAGCAGAGAGAGCGGGGGCACCGGAAAGAATTATCATATTACAGCGAATCTCAAATAATTGGGGTATTAGCACCAACGCAAATTACTACCGCATATCAGCGCCAACTCTAGAGCCGATATTCTATCTGAAAATTACGCCTTTAGGCAGAATCGAGGGCAATAAGATCAGCAGATAATCGCCATAGGCAAAAATGGACAACTTTCGGTCATAAATTGCTGATTGAGCATCCCCCAAATGCGCCATGGTTGCAAAGGAGCATTTGCGCAGAGGTCTCACTATCTCTGTCTGTTTAATACATCGAAACCATGTAGAATGAGACCATCGCACAAGTAGGAGTTTTGTTGTCAGACGCAGTGTCTACAGGTACCCATGTATAAGTTATCCAAACAGGTAAGAAAAATTCGCAACCGAACGGTACTAGCGGTTCTGGCTCTTGTATTGGTCGCCAACCTGTCGGATAGCAGTAGAGTTAGCGATCTGGACAGAGTGCTCAATAAGGGGCAGCTGGTAATGCTGACCCTGCCCGGTGCGACCACCTACTTTGAAGATGGCTATGGCAAAAACGGTTTTGAGTACCTTCTCGCCAAGGCCTTCGCCGATCATCTGGACGTGGATCTGGTGGTCAGACAAAAACTCACTCTTCCCAGCTTGCTGCTATCTATTGGCGGTCCCCAGGGTGACTTTGCCGCCGCCAATTTGGTCGGCACCCCCGAGCGTCAAAAATCGTTTAAATTTTCTGTGCCCTACCATCAGGTTGTCCAGCAGTTAATCTATAAGGCTGGCAACCGACGACCGAAGAATCTTCAACAATTGGAGGGCGATTTAGTGGTTATTGGCGGCTCCTCGCACAGTGAGCAGTTGCGCACATTGCGGGACTCTCAATCCGACCTCGAGTGGATTGAAGAGCGGGATGCGGAGATGGGTGAAATGATCCGCCGGGTGCACAGTGGTGAGATTGCCTATACAGTCGCCGACTCTCTTGCCTATGTGGCCAACCGACATATCTATCCCAATGCCAGAAGGGCATTTGATATCTCAACAGCCCAATCCCTGTCCTGGGCGTTTCCCGCACATTCCGATGGCACCCTGCTGGCCGCGGCAAACCGATTCCTTGAGGAGTACAAAGCCTCAGGTGAGTTGGAATCCCTCAAGCAACAGCTGTTCGCCCACACTGACAATTTTTCCGCTGGCGGCTCACAGCGACTGAGTAAATTGGTGGCGGAAAGGCTGCCAAAATTTGAACCAGCTTTCCGCGAGGTGGCAGAGAAATACGCCATTGACTGGCATCTGATTGCCGCCATAGCCTATCAGGAGTCCCACTGGAACCCGAGAGCGAAATCCCCCACTGGCGTGCGTGGGCTGATGATGCTGACCCTTAACACCGCTCGGGAGATGCAGGTCACCAACCGCTTGGATGCCACGCAAAGTCTTCACGGCGGGGTGGCCTACTTTCTCAAATTAAAGGAGCGATTGCCGCAGCGGATAACTGATCCAGACCGAACTCTGCTGGCCCTTGCGGCCTACAATGTGGGCTTTGGTCACCTCGAGGACGCGCGTATCCTCACCGCGAGAAATAAAAAGAACCCCGATCTGTGGCGAGATGTGCGGGAGCACCTACCTCTACTGAGCAAAAAACAATACTACTCCACACTAAAGCACGGCTATGCGCGAGGCCATGAACCGGTGATTTATGTGGATAATATCCAACACTACAGGTCCTACTTACAACTGCACAGCTTGGCGCAACAATCCACATCAGATAATCGACAGCAACCTGAACTGCCCGAAGATTGGCAATCCACCACGCCGCATGCGCTTTAGGTAGGGCTATTATCGGCGATTCTTAAAAAAATCTTTTATCAGCTGGCTGCACTGTTGCTCTAACACGCCACCCTGCCAGTCGATGCGATGATTAAAGTGAGACGGATCCATTAATTTAAACTGACTAGCCAAAGCCCCAGCGCGAGGCTCTGGTGCGCCAAAGATCACCCGGCGTATGCGCCCATGCACCATAGCACCTACACACATCACACAGGGCTCAATGGTCACATATAGATCGCAGTCAGTCAGTCGATAATTGTCCAGAAATTGCGCGGCTTGGCGCATGGCGACAATCTCCGCATGAGCGGTGGGATCGCAAGTTGTAATCGGGCGGTTGTATCCCCGACCAATCACCTCGCCGGCGGCAACTACCACGGCGCCCACTGGCACTTCACCCTCTAGAGCTGCCTGCTTGGCTAGCGCTAGGGCCTCAGACATATAAAACTGATGATTGTTTGGCAAACTCAAAACCTAATTTCTTCTGTAAATAAAAAAATAGCGTAAACTCTCCCAGACTAACTGATTTCCAGATACTGCTATGGCAACCAACTCAATCAAAACTATTCAGATCCATCCCCATAAGGATTGGAAAACTGAACTCAGTCACAGCATCAGTTCTACCTCAGAGTTATTGAGCCGGCTAGGGCTTAATGTACAGGACTTGTCGGAGCGCCAACAGGCCGCCCGCGACTTTCCTCTCAAAGTACCCGAATCCTTTGTTGCACGCATGAACTACGGCGACCCAGAGGATCCGTTACTCACGCAAGTGTTGCCCTGCGCCGCAGAACTTCGGGACGACAACGCGTACAGTCCCGATCCACTAGAGGAGTCAAAATACAATCCAGTGCCCGGCATTGTACATAAATACCGCAATCGCGTACTGCTGATTGTCAGTCCCAATTGCGCTATCAACTGCCGCTACTGCTTCCGCCGCCATTTTCCCTATGAGGAAAATCGCCAGAGCAAACAGCAGTGGCAGCAAGCGCTGGATTATATTTGCAGCAGAGAAGAAATTAACGAAGTGATCTATAGTGGCGGCGATCCGCTGGCAGCCAATGATCAGTTTTTGAGCTGGCTCACAGAACAGATAGCGGCTATTCGACATATCAAACGCCTGCGCATTCACAGCAGATTACCCGTAGTGATCCCCTCGCGGGTCGATTATCGATTGCTTGACTGGCTCGGCGGTACACGCTTTAAGCCCATTGTGGTTCTGCATATCAACCACGCTCAAGAAATTGATCAATCCCTACAGACGGCAGTACGGCGATTGTTAGATCAGGGCATCCAGGTGTTGAACCAAGCGGTGTTACTGCGGGGGGTCAATAACAATGCATCATCGCTGGTGAGTCTCAGCGAGCGGCTATTTGACTGCGGCATTATGCCCTACTATTTACACCTATTAGACCCGGTGGCGGGGGCTAGCCACTTCGATATTCCCGAGCAGCAGGCACAGGACCTATATCGGCAGATGCTAGCCCAGTTACCGGGATACCTAGTTCCCAAGTTGGTGCGCGATAAGCCAGGAGAAGTTTCAAAAACGCTGCAGAGGGTTTAGCAACCCAAGCCAACTTAAAACCTCCTTACATAGCACGGTGCCCAACTACATCTCCCATGGATAGCGCAATGAGTTTAATGACAGGGTTAGCCAGACTAGTGCTGCACTGATGCCTGATGCGAGATGGGCTGTTGATTACCAGTGTTGGCAAAATCTTGAAACTATCTCTCTCTTAAACAGAGGTTTAGAAATAATGGAGAGAAAGATAGGCAGACCCTCCCGAGTCCGCACTAATCAACCTACTCCTCATCCTCATCACTACCACTGACTGCATCAGCTACCGAACCAACCGCAGAGATTGGAACTTTAACAATACTGGCAGTGGTTTCAACCACGGCAATGGGAAGGGTTACCAATGTACAACTCGAGAGAGCTACAGCGAGGCTAATGGTAAGCAGTTTTTTCAATTGGGTTAGATTTTTATTAAGTAGATCCTGATTACCAGAGACCTGATTAGAAGAGAAATGCATGGTAAATCCTTTTAAATAGAATAGACTAAAACTACAGGCTATAGGGTTTTAAATAAGTTCGATGTTCTAGAGCCAGCGCCTTACCCGATGACAATAATCGGTAAACTCATCGCCAAATAGCTCGCTCATGGCCTGCTCTTCCGGCGCGATCTGCATAATCCAAATATAGGCGACAAAGCTTGGCAGCAATAAAACACTGGCCAGTGCACCGGTGTAGACAGATAGGGCAATCAGGATAAGCAGCATACCCAGATACATTGGATTGCGGCTGTAGCTAAAAATACCTGAAGTGGCCAGAGCAGAGGCAGATTTCGGCAACAGCGGATTGACCGTAGTTTGCAATTGTCTAAATGTCGCGACCGCCATTACAATAATACCCAGAGCCACAACCAATATAATTAGGGCTAGCAATCCCTGCCACCCAAAGGTCACCGACGGCAACAGCGCTGATGTGTAGTAAATCAGACCACCAAAAAACAGGGTTATCAGCGGCGGTGGAACTTTATTTTTAAGCGTCATAATTTTTTAAGTTTGCGGCTGTCCATCGCACCACATAAAAAACTTTTCACAGAGTATTAAACGACTGTACTAGCTAGCTGAAGTATCTGCAACTCGCTGAGCCGTCAGCTGACACTGGGCCACCATCTTTTGCGGCGTATTCTCGCCAAAGGTATCAAAGTATCTCTGCTGACTTTCACATTCCGCAGTCCATTCACCGGCATCAATTGTCATTAGCGTATTGAACTCATGCTCGGTAAATTCCAGCCCATCCCAGCTCAGGTCTTCGTAGGCAGGCACATGGCCAATAGGCGTTTCATGGGCGTTGGCGCGATTTTGGGTGCGCTCGGCGATCCACTTTAACACGCGCATATTTTGACCAAACCCAGGCCACAGGAATTTGCCGTCGGCATCTTTTCTAAACCAGTTCACTCGGAACACTTGAGGCAGATTGTCTGCTTTACTGGCCATATCAAACCAGTGCTGCCAGTAGTCGCCCATATGGTAGCCACAGAATGGCAACATGGCCATGGGATCTCTTCTGATCGCCTCCTGATTGTCAGCTGCGGCAGTGGCCTCAGAGCCAATAGTCGCGGCCAGATAGACACCGTGATCCCAGTCTAAACTCTGGAATACCAACGGCATGGTCTTACTCATTCTGCCACCAAATAGCAGGGCATCCAGGGGCACGCCCTCAGGCTTGTCCCAAGCCGGGTCAGTAGAGGGGCACTGGGAGGCGGGACTGGTAAATCGCGCATTGGGGTGGGCCGCAGGGCGATCGCAGTCTGGCGTCCAGTCCTGTCCCTGCCAATCGATCAGATGCTCGGGGGGATTCTTCGTCAACCCCTCCCACCAAACATCACCATCATCAGTAAGGGCTACATTGGTGAAGATAGTGTTCTTTTCCATAGTTTTCATGGCCGTGGGATTGGATTGATCCGAGGTTCCCGGCGCCACACCAAAATAGCCAAATTCAGGATTGATAGCCCGCAGCTTGCCATCTTTATCGGGCTTGATCCAAGCGATATCGTCACCCACAGTCCACACTTTCCAACCTTCAAAACCCTCTGGCGGTACCAACATAGCGAGATTGGTTTTACCACAGGCGCTCGGGAAGGCACCGGCCACATAGGTTTTTTGTCCCTCTGGCGACTCAATGCCCACCAGCAACATATGCTCGGCAAGCCAGCCTTCTTCCCTGCCCATCGCCGAGGCGATACGCAGAGCGACGCATTTTTTGCCCAGCAGGGCATTGCCACCGTAACCACTGCCGTAGGACCAGACCGCGCGCTCTTCAGGGAAATGAACAATATAGCGGTTGTCCACATCGCAGGGCCAGGCAACATCTTCTTGACCGGCTGCCAGCGGGTGACCCACGGAGTGCAGACAGTGGATAAATTCTCCGTCTCCCAGCACGTTCAGAACCTCTCGGCCAACTCTCGCCATAATGTGCATATTCACTACAGCATAAGGGGAATCGGTAATCTGTATGCCAATTTGTTTTAACTCGGAATCCAGAGGCCCCATGCTAAAGGGGATCACATATAGGGTGCGACCACTCATGGAACCCTCGAACAGGCCACCTAATTTCTGCTTCATCTGCTCGGGCTCAACCCAGTTATTGGTTGGACCGGCATCCTGTTTTTGACGACTACAGATAAAGGTGCGCTGCTCAACACGCGCCACATCGCCAGCATCGGAGCGACACAGGAATGAGTTGGGTCTCTTGGCTGGATTGAGAGGGATAAAGACGCCGGCATCTACCAGTTTGCCACACAGCGAGTCATACTCAGCAGCACTTCCGTCACACCAGTAGATATCCTCCGGCTTACAGAGATCGGCTATCTGTTCAACCCAAGCATTAACACTAGCAGGTATTGTTTCCGCGGCGGGGTCAATTCCAATCATTGATAAACTCCTTCCTGTATAACCTTTGTGATTCTGGGGATGATCGTAGCGGACGATCAGTCCCAGCTTTAAAATTTTTAACTATCTATCAACCAGTATTACCACCGGCTTGGAGAAAACACTGGCAAATTCATAGGAAATAAGCGGGTAATGACTTTAGAATTATTTCTGATAGAGCGTGGCTGAAGGTCTGCGAGTAGAGTCTTACTCACCCTCTGTCCACTGACATCGTAGAACCACTGACAGCACAGATACCCGTGGTATTTTTGACCACCTACGCTCTTCTCTTTCCCATGTTCTTCCAGAGGAAAATATAACCTATTCCTCCAGATTTGGAAAATCTTCCAGTCTAATAATGGTTATCACTAGTAGATAAACTGACTTTGCAGTTGACAGTCATCGGCACATATTTAAAAAAATCAACGATCTTGAGGTCACACGCATTATTTGATAACGAGTGAAAACTAACCTAAGCTGATAAGATGTACACCTCAGATAGTAAAAAATTGCCCCCCCTAAATATAAAACGTCTTTTTCTTGTAGCTTATTTGTTGGTTTCAGCCTGTGGTGGCAGTGGCAGTGGCAGTGGCAGTGAAGATAACGAAAGTGATATCAATTCCGAAAACCCCCTAGTATCAGTTACTGGCCGTGTAACCTTTGATCTGGTTCCCTTTAGCAACCACTTCAATGGACTGGATTACGACAATACCCAGGTTTCCCCTGCTCGCGGTGTATGGGTTCAAGCCGTGGACCCCGAAGACAATCTAATTGACGCTACTTCAACCGATAACAACGGCCAGTTTCGCTTCAACTTGGCGCCAAATACTGATTTGCGACTGAGAATATCTGCCAAAATGCTTCACAGCTCTGGACCTAAATGGGATGTAAAGGTCACTGACAATACCAATAACAACGCGCTGTATGTGACTCAAGGCGAGTTATTTACTAGCTCTCCAGAGGGGTCAGTGCGTAATTTTCACCTGGCTTCTGGTTGGGATGGCATCGCCTATTCGCAACCTAGAGCGGCCGGACCCTTTGCAATATTGGATGCAATCTATGACAGCATAGAGAAATTGGTAGCCGTGGAGCCCAATATCAACCTGCCCCCGCTGGAAATCCGCTGGAGTGTCAATAATAGCGCCGCCGAAGGAAATCTTGAGGAGGGCGATATAGGAAGCTCATTCTACTCGAATGGCACCATCTATCTGGCGGGAAAAGCGGATCAAGATACGGATGAGTACGACCGACATATTGTTATTCATGAGTGGGGTCATTACTTTGAGGACATGGTTTCGCGCTCAGACTCCATCGGTGGAACCCACGGTCTTGATGATCGGTTGGATCTAAGAGTTGCCTTCAGTGAGGGCTGGAGCAATGCGCTGTCTGCCATAATCACCGACAATCCCATTTATCGCGATAGCGTTGGCGCTGGGCAAGCCGGTGGCTGGTGGATTAATATTGAGAGTAATAGCACCACTTACCCGGGATGGTTCAACGAGGGCTCGGTACATTCCATTCTCTATGACTTGTACGATGGTGAGCAAAACCAAGTAGAAGGTCAGACACCGACCCAAGCGGAAGGCGGGGATAATATCGCACTGGGTCTAGGGCCTATTTACACAACCCTGGTCAGCGATAACTTTAAGAACACAGCCTTCTTTACCAGTATCTATTCCTTTGTCGACGAGCTAAAGCGGCAGCAACCTCAATCCGTAGACGCCATAAATGAATTACTCAGCGGCCAGCGCATTTACGGCTCGGGTAGCCGCGGCACCAATGAAGTCAACCATGGTGGAGTCTACTGGGCTTTGCCAGTTTACAAAACCGTCATTATCGGTGGTAATCCAGTCCCGCTGTGCTCAGTAGATAATGCCGGAACTTACAATAAGCTGGGCAATCGTGACTTTGCGGTTTTTGAAGTCAGCACTCCGGGCGCATATCGCATAACGGCCACCCGAGTGAGTGGCTCGGCGAGGTCAGATCCTGACTTTTTAATCTACAAACAGGGCGCTATCATCCATATCGCAGACGGAGGATTAAATGGTCAGGAAACAACAACCGTCAATTTCTCTGACACTGGCACCTATCTAATTGAAGTTCTTGACAGTAGCAACGCTGATGACAATGAAGATGGTCGCGATGTCTGTTTTAATCTACAACTCTCTGCTAACTAAGTAGGATGTATATCATGGGTAAAATAACCTTAACTTTTACTGCTCTAGTAAGTTGCTGTTTGCTGGTTTCCTGCCGCCAGGAGGCAGCTGAAGGGGTTAACCCTACCCATACCCTGCCGGCCGCTGAATTCGACAAGCCCATGGCAACTCATGAAAAATCAGGCGCCGCTATTAGGCTGAAGCACGATTACGACGGTCAAACTGAGGTTGGAGAAACTGAGTCGATTCAACTCTCCTTTTATGAAGCCTACCCGCACGGAGAATTGCAGATAGGCTTAAAAGCCGACCCAGGGCTATCGATAGAGCCACAGACCGCTGTACAGACTTTTGCTATGGACAATGAGGGCCCTCATACAGTTGCGTTAACCGCAATAGCAGAGGCGCCGGGCAAATACTACATCACTATCTACGCTTCCGCAGTGGACCCATTGGGACGGGCACAGGATCGGGTGTTTGCCTTGGCTCTAAAAGTGGCTAGCTCTGCCAAGGCCAGTAAAATTCAAGCTCAATCGAGCTCTGAATCGACGGTGGAGAACCTTATCTATCTGCCCTCGACAGAAACCTCAGTTAAATAGACCACAGATCTGAAGTCATCTAACTGCCTGTACAGTGTGATAAGTGGTGGCTTTACTTTGCAGTACTGCATAGACCTGCTGTGACAAACCTTGATCCGGCTCACCTTGCATTCGAATCAGGATATCGGTTTCAGCGCCAAAGTGAACTACCGCGGGATTGTCAATGTTCGCTTTAAATCTTCAATTTGAATCGTAATCAACTCATTCTTCAGCTCTCGTAAAATTTACTCATGAAATGGTATAAGTCCACCTAAGTAGTCTGCCTGTTGGACTCAGTAAACCATAAAACCCACGTATCAAGCTGACTCTGCTGTTCACAGTTATCCTCTGATCGGTTCACTATGATAGGGATAAAGTCAGTGTTTATGTCTTCGTTACCAGTGCAGAGTTCACTGTTAGATAGATTCAATAAGGTGCTAACTAAAAAAATAGGTGCATATAATTGACAAGAATAATTGACACCGGTATCATTTTGCGTATCTTACATACAGAACAGTTGTGTAGACGCCAAAGTGTAAAAAGATTGCTCAAGCATTTTGCAAAAAGATCCCCTCGCGCAATAAACTCAGCGAACTTTCTATGCAAACCATGATGGGTAATTTTTAATTACTGGCAAACAGTGCAGAAAAAAAAGGGCTGTACAGAGGCTACAGGTAAATGATCCGATACATAAAAATAGCACTTCAACTGCTTCTAGCTCAAAGCTACCTGTTTGCTACCTATAATATATCTCTAGCTACTGATGGCTTAGTTCTAAGAACCGCGGAAACCCATCCCAGCGATTATCCCACATCGTTAGCAATTAAGCATATGGGTAGCCTCCTCGATGAATGGTCAGAGGGTGAGCTGTCGATTAAGCTCTATGCAGGTGGCCAACTGGGAGAGGAAAAAGACACGCTGGAAATAACAATCTTTGGCGGTATTGATTTAAACCGCATCAACATGGCGCCGCTGAATTCAATCGCCCCAGAAACCAGTTTATTGGGATTGCCTTTTTTATTTCGCTCTATTGACCATATGCGCACAGTGGTTGATGGTCCAATTGGCCAAGAAATTCTCGGATATCTTGAGCCTCATGGCCTTATTGGACTCGCCTACTACGATTCAGGAGCGCGTAGTTTTTATAATAATCAGCGTGTTATTTTGACGCCTGCAGACTTGGCTGGATTAAAAATTCGCGTTCAAAATTCTGCACTATCTGTGGCTATGGTGGAAGCTTTGGGTGCCAATCCTACCCCTATGGGATTTAGTCAGGTCTACGAGTCACTCTTATTGGGCACCATTGATGGCAGTGAAAATAATTGGCCCTCCTATGAATCCACTGGCCATTATGAAGCGGCGGGACATTACACTTTAACCAAACATACGATGATGCCAGAGGTGTTGGTGATGTCAAAACATCGCTGGCAGAAATTATCATCGCATCAGCAAAAATTGATTCGCCGCGCAGCAAAAGAATCAGTCTCTTATATGCGTGAACAGTGGGATAAACGTGTAGCTTTATCCCGAATGAAGGTACTCAATGCGGGTGTCAAAGTTGTAGAAAGCCCAGATTTATCGCTCTTTGCCGAGGCAATGGAGCCAGTTTACGAAAGCTTTGTCACCACGAGGGAAATGCGCAACCTGCTTAAACGCATTCAGGAAACGGAGGAAATTCCCACCTTATGAGCATAGAATTTTCTCTCTCAATTATAGCTGGTTTCACCCATAAAATTTCCCGCCTAGCCGTTATTATTTCTGCTGCCGGACTGGTTGCTATGACCTTGATTGTCGGCTGGCAAGTATTCGCCCGCTATGTACTTAATGCCAGTCCGGCGTGGTCAGAGTCGGCAGCATTACTACTGATGCTCTATTACATTATGCTGGCTGCGGCAGTGGGTGTGTATGAAAACTTTCATCTGGGTTTAAAATTCCTACTTGATTCTGTATCAAGTCGCAGCAGACGCTCATTGGAGATAGTAAATAATTCACTGATTATAGTTTTTGGTATAGCAATGCTGATTAATGGTACTCGCCTGGCTCAATTTACTGCGAACCATGTTATCCCAACTCTAGAGATCAGTCGCGCTCTGGCCTATTGGCCGTTTGCCACAGCGGGCTTTATGATCACTCTCTTTGCACTGGAGAGGCTATTGTTGACTGTTTTAAATAATCACTCTGCGCAACAACCAAACGATGGTCAAACCGCTTAGGGCTAAACTATGGAGCTATTAATCCTCTTTGCAACCCTCATTACTCTGCTAGTGATTGGCGTTCCTGTTGCCTTTGCACTGGGTCTGGCCTCTCTAGCAACAATGACTTATCTGGATATCCCATTAGTAGTAGCCTTCCAACGCATGGCAGCAGGAATGAATATTTTTGCCCTAATGGCTATCCCATTCTTTATCTATGCTGGCGAGCTGATGAATCAATCTGGCATTGCTGAACGTCTGGTGAAATTTGCCCATTCACTTTTAGCCAGAGTCAGGGGTGGATTAGGCCTGGTGAATGTCAGTTCCAGCATGATGTTTGGGGCCATATCTGGCTCCGCCGTCGCCAGCGCATCTGCTATGGGGTCAACCTTGATTCCGATGATGAAGAAACAGGACTATGACGCCGATTACGCCGTCAATGTAACTGCCACAGCTGCCACGACAGGTCTACTAATTCCACCTTCCCACAATATGATTATCTATGCTGTCGCGGCGGGCGGAGGCGTGTCAATAGGCTCTCTATTTTTAGCCGGCATAGTGCCGGGAATCCTTTTAGGTCTAGGCCTTATGATTGCCACTTATGTGGTCGCAGTGAAAAGAGGTTATAGCAAGGGCGAATTTCCCGGCTGGAGACAGGTATTCAGACATTTTGCCAATGCACTACCAGGGCTATTTACGGTATTTATTATTCTTGGAGGAATTCTGTCCGGGGTTTTTACAGCCACTGAATCCTCAGCTATCGCAGTGATCTATACAGTATTTGTCGCAGTCTTTGTCTATCGCTCCCTAGACTGGAAAGGCTTTATTACAGCCAGCATTAATGCAGTCAAAACAACCGCGATGATACTTTTAATCATTGGAACGGCTGCGTCCTTTGGATGGCTTCTGGCAGTTACCGAAGTGCCGGCACAGCTATCCGCAGCACTACTGGCGATTTCCGACAATCCACTGGTAATCCTGCTGATTGTTAATTTAGTGCTTTTGATGCTGGGTACCTTTATGGATATGTCACCATTGATTGTTATCACCACTCCTATTTTTCTGCCAGTTATGGTGGCTATTGGCATGGATCCCAGTCAATTTGGCATTATGCTTATTCTGAACCTAGGCCTAGGCCTAGTCACACCACCCGTGGGGACCGTACTCTTTGTATCCTGCGCTGTGGGGGGGATTCGTATTGAAGATACCCTGCGCTCGATTTGGCCTTTCTATCTGGTATTTATAGCAGTATTGGCTCTGGTCACTTATTTTCCAAGCACAACTCTGTTTTTACCCAACCTGTTTAATCAATAGCCATAGAACTAGTCAATAGAGTCACCCAATTATGGAACAACTAAATCAACAAACTTTGGTAAATAGCACCGGTAAAGCTACTGATCAAAAACGCAACATTTTCTGGCAGAACTATGACCGAGACAGCATTCAACCGGGAATTGTCCATTTTGGCGTGGGTAACTTTCATCGCAGTCATCAGGCAGTTTATATAGACAAGCTACTGGGCATGGGCGATTTAAATTGGGGTATTGTAGGTGTCTCTATGCGCTCTGCCAAAATCAGAGATGCGCTACAAGCACAGGATTTTCTCTACACAGAAGTTACTCTGGGCGAGCAGACAGAATTCAATATCATCGGCTCTATCGTCAATATACTGGTGGCACCAGAATGTCCCGATGCAGTGATCAATCAAGTGGCAGACTCCAATATTAAGTTAGTCAGCGTAACCATTACTGAGAAAGGTTACTGTCTATCCTCGGATAAAATTAACAGCGATCATCCCGATATGGCGGCAGACAGCACCTGTTTGAAAAATCCGCGGTCAATCTATGGCTATTTAGCCGCAGCAATTATTAAACGCTGCAATGATAATGGAGCACCGCTCAATATTCTTTGCTGCGACAATATTCAAACTGGCGGAGCCAAGCTGCGAGCAGGTGTCCAGATGCTATTACAAAGGCATGCAAAGGACGCTCTGGAGTGGACAGAAAAAAATGTGCGCTTTATTTCCTCGATGGTGGATAGAGTCACACCTGCAACCGATAACACATTAAAACAATTAGTTAACTCAACGCTACAATTGGAGGATGCTTGGCCAGTTAGTGCAGAGCCCTTCAGTCAGTGGGTAATTGAAGATAAATTTACCGATGGACGACCTGCTCTGGATAAAGTCGGCGTTCTGTTTGCTGGTGATATCTCACTCCATGAACAGATGAAATTGCGGTTTCTTAATGCGGGGCATTCTATTATCTCGGTATTGGGCTATCTGGATCAACGGCAGACGATTCATGAGGCATTGCAACAACCCTGTATTCTAAAGTTTGCGCAAAAAGCACTTTACGAAACTCTGTTACCAATTACTGAAATTCCTCTAAACTCTCGGGGCGAGGACTATATTGCTGATGTTATAAAACGCTTTCAGAACAGTGCCCTGCCCTATACTGTTCAGCAGGTAAACAGCGACAGTTCCCAGAAAATACAACAGCGTTGGTTTCCTAGTATCGATCATGCATTGATGAAAAATGCTAATACTAAACTGATGAGTTTTGCTGTTGCAGCTTGGGTTATCTATATTGAACAGGCACTGGACGCAGGTGAACTCAATGATCCTCTGAGCGATGACTTATTGGTGGCCTATGAAAATAACAGGGAAACTGTTCAGGAATTTCTTGTTATTGCCGGTGCTAATCGCTTTAATTTTATCAATTCTGCTGCCTTTATGACTGATACACTACAGGCCTATAAAACCCTTAAACAATCAAACATCATAAGTGCTATCAATGAATTTTTGTCTAAATCTTTGCTACGGCCCAAGGATCTAAGCCATGCGTGAATCCTGGAGATGGTTTGGCCCCAATGATCCAGTCAGTATTGACGATATAAGACAGACAGGGGCCACTGATATTGTTAGTGCTCTGCACCAAGTACCAGCCGGGGAAGTTTGGCAAATAGAAGCTATTCGTGAGCACCAGAATCTGATTGAATCAAATAATCCTCAACTGCATTCATTGCGCTGGTCAGTGGTTGAAAGTATTCCAGTTCATGAAGATATAAAGTTGGCGCGTACTGGCTGTCAGATCTATATAGACAACTGGATTAGCTCTATGGAAAATCTTGCCCGCTGTGGCATTAAAACCATCTGCTACAATTTTATGCCAGTGATTGACTGGACGCGCACTGACCTAGCCTACAGATTAAGTACTGGCGCCTATGCACTGCGCTTTGATCAGAGAAAATTTGCCGCATTTGATCTGTTTATACTGCATAGATCCAATGCACAGGCAGACTATACAGAACAGGAAATCAACGAAGCAAAAGAGATCTATGAACAGATGTCCACTGAAGATCGTGATCAGTTGACTCGCAATATTATTGCCGGATTACCCGGTAAGATGACTGACAGCTACAGCCTCGAGGACTTTAGAAAAGCCTTGGCACAGTATCAACATATAGGTCCTGAGGAGCTGCGGACCAACCTGTATAACTTTCTTGCCCAGGTGTTACCCAAAGCGGAAACACTGGGAGTAAAACTTGCCATTCATCCAGATGATCCACCCAGAGATATGCTTGGACTTCCTCGAATCATTTGTACCGCTGACGATCTCGACAGATTGTTTAAAGAACAACCCAGTGTAGCTAATGGTATAACACTTTGCGTTGGTACTTACGGCAGTCGGCCAGATAACGACCTGCCTGCTATGGCACGCCGATTTGCTTCCCGTATTCACTTTGCACACTTGCGCGGCGTCAGCCGAGACCCCGACGAGCAGAGGTCTTTTTATGAAGCCAATCATTTAGACAGTGATATTGATATGGTTAGCGTTATCCGAGAGCTACTCACCGAAGAACTGACGCGAGCCCAAGGTGATCCAAGTACAGCAGCGGAGATTTTTATTCGCCCAGATCATGGGCACCAGATGATGGACGATATCGGCAAAGTCGTAAATCCAGGTTATTCAGGCATTGGGCGGCTTAAAGGGCTTGCCGAAATCCGCGGCGTGATCAGAGCTCTCTCTGCATAGAGTCAGCAAGCTTGCTACCATTTCACTCTGTTTGGTCCGAGATATTAGGCTATTTCCTATCTCCCTGCTCAGAATGCCAATCACGGCGATGATACATCCTATTTATCCGATCACTGTTTTTGCAGACGCTTGAACATAGACATAAGACTGGGTGCCAGCAATATTGCCAAGGTCACCAACATAATGATGGCTGTGAGGGGACGCTGCCAGAGAAAATCGTAGTTACCGTCCCAAATCAGCAATGCTCGACGCAGATTATCTTCGAGCATGCCTCCGAGTATAAAACCGAGAAGCATGGGCGCCAAAGGATAATCTAAGATCCTAAAAATCACTGCAACTACACCGATCACCAGCATAATTGATAACTCAGCGGGGTTAAAAGACACCAGATACACACCCATAAGGGATAAAAACAGAATAATCGGAGTTAAGAATTGACCCGGTACTTGCAACATTTTAGCTATATAGGGAATTAATGGTAGATTGAGAATCAGCAGGATAAGATTTCCGACATACATGGAAACAATCACTGACCAAAAGATCGTTGGATTATCAATAAAAAGCCGTGGCCCCGGTTGCACACCATAAGACAGCAATGCACCGAGCATGATGGCGGTAGTAGCAGAACCAGGAATACCTAAGGTCAAAAGGGGTACAAATGAACCTGTCGAGGCTGCATTATTGGCTGTTTCAGGTGCAGCTAAACCTATAGCACTGCCCTTACCAAACTGCTTCTTCTGGTCTTTGGAGGCCAGATTGCGCTCCATACCGTATCCTAGGAATGAAGCGATTGTAGCGCCGGCACCTGGCAATACTCCAACCAGAAATCCCAATACAGAAGAGCGTCCAACTGGCATCCTGATTTCTTTCACCTCATCGCGACTGAGTTTAAGGGAATTGAAATTGACTTTAGTCAGTAACTGAGACTGACTGTCATTCGATTGAGATTTACCCTTCAAAACCACCGACAACGCCTCGGCGAGCGCAAAGGTGGCCATCGACAACAATAGGAAACTAATACCATCAGATAACTCAGGATTACCAAAGGTCAACCGCTGTGCCCCCGATGGATCTTCACCCACAGTTGCTAACATCAGCCCTACCAATGTCATCAAAATAGCCTTTAATACCTGACCTTTTCCTGAAAAGGCGGCAACTGCAGTACAACCAAATACCATCAAAGCAAAGTATTCTGAAGATTGAAAACTCAGACTTATGCTGGCTAGAAAGGGCACACATAGCAACAATAGCAACGCACCAATGGTGCCTCCAGCAAATGAACTATAGGCGGCTATTGCCAGCGCCTTGCCTGCATTTCCCCTCTGCGCCATTGGATAGCCATCAAATGCCGTTGCTACAGCGCCCGAAACGCCGGGAGCATTAATCAATATGGCAGATGTTGAACCGCCAAATACCGCACCATAATAGACCCCAGCTATCAGAATTAAACCGGAAGCAGGGTCCAAGCCATAGGTAACAGGTATCATCAAGGCAATTGCCGACACCGGACCTAATCCCGGTAGCATGCCAATAAATGTCCCAGCGAAACAACCGGCCAGCACCATCAATAAATTGATTGGCGTAAAGGCGGTTTGAAAGCCAAGTAAAATTCCTTCTAACATACTAACTCCTCAAGTCTTGGTAAAGGGCGCCACTATCAAGATAAAGGCCAAATACTTGGGTTAGAATTAACCACAAAAATAAAACCACAGCCAATGCTATCGATAGGCTCATCAATAGCCGGCGCTCCCCTAATAGTGAAAACGCTGCCAGCAAAAATAGTATACTTGCCACTACAAAACCGAGATAACTAAATACGCTGACATAAATAGCCATCAGCAGTATCAAGCCCAATGTTGGCTTCCAATCGAAGTGACGCACGGTATCTAAAATGTGTTCTTTCTGCGGCCTCAAATAGGAAAGAACTAACAGGGACGTGGAAACTAAAATTCCACAGGCGGCCAAAAAGACAGGTAATGTTTTTGAGGTAAAACCAATTTGTAAATCAAATGGATCCACCGCAATATGTAATGAACTGCGCAGATAGAAAAGCGAGAAAACCAATAGAAGAAAGGCACCCAAGCGCTCTTTGTCATCAAAAAAATTTATCATTTCTTGAGTAATCCCAATTCATAGAGAAGCTGAGATAATTCAACTTCCTGTTGTGATAGAAAACTTGTAAAGTCAGTACCACTCAAATATAAATGAGACCATCCGCGATCAGTACGAACTTGCTGCCAACTTTCTATTGCCACCAACTCCTCAATTAAGCGTTGATAATGTTCTGCATCTCGCTGATTAAGTTCAGGTGAGGCAAAAAAACCTCGCCAATTGGCAAACACTGCATCGACATTCTGTTCACGCAATGTAGGCACATCTGGAAATAGTGACAATCTCTGTGGTGCTGTGATCGCCAGAATGCGAACCTCCCCTTGCTCGGCCAGTGCAACCGCCTCACTGAGACCTGTGGAAAGTAGTTGTGATTCTCCAGAGAGTAGGCCAACCATTGCCTGCCCACCAGCATTGTAGGGAATATACTTAAGGTGACTAATATCGAGACCGGATTTAGAAAATGCTAAGGCAGCTACAATATGATCGGTACTACCACGCGATGAACCGCCAGCAATATTGATCCGGCGATAATCCCTTTGATAATCCGCAATAACATCCTTCCATTTAACATAGGGTGAATCGATGCGAACAACGAATGCCCCATAGTCAGCAATAACACTGGCTATAGGCGTCAAATCTCGGTAACTATGGGGAAATTTGCTCAGCAATGAGCGTAGAATAAAGGACGAGGAATTGATCATAAGGGTATTGGTCTGTCTGGGGGCAGTATCAATTAGATACCCGATAGCACGTCCGCCACCCCCGCCAGACAGATTCTCATAGGAAGCTATGTCAATAAGACCTGAGCGTGATAATGACTCACCAACGGCGCGCGCCGTCATATCCCAACCGCCCCCTGCGCCACCGGGAATTAGAAAATGTATGCGATCTTTAGCGCAAGCTAATCCACAGCAAAGCAATGCCAGCATTGCAATACTGGATAAATAGAAGCTTCTAATGCTTATCATTGCTAAACCATAAGTGGCAGGGGATATTCATAAACTCTCTGCAATAGGTCCCATCTATTGCCATGCAACAATCCTTCGACTCAAGAGATATAGAATTCCGTGTTAGAGAGATTCGATACTGCATTTTACTCCTTACTGAATACAAAGCTCAGCTGAAATTTATCAGACAGCTGTATATTGTAACTAACTATTATTTAATCTATACTTGTTAATGTCACCGGTGTCATAACAAATTATAACCTTAAATGTTACCGGTGTCATTTTAATATGTGGTCAATTAACATTACAACTAAAAAGTGGGAGAACTGATATGAAAGTCCTGAAAAGTATTCTTGCAATAGCGATTGCCACTGCTTATACCAGTGCACTAGCGCAAGAAAATTCAAATGAGAATGAAGAAACGCTTGAAGAAGTAGTTGTAGTTGGAACCAGAGCCGCTCTGGAGAATGCACTCAATACAAAACGAAACTATGACACGATTGTTGACGGAATTTCTGCTGATTCTATGGGTAGATTTCCTGACTTAAACCTATCAGAGTCACTGCAACGTGTCACTGGTGTGCAAATGGATTATTCTGGCGATGAAGGGGAGAGAAGGAGTGGACTAGTTGCCTTGCGTGGACTGCCGCCAGAGTACGCATTCACCTCTGTCAATGGTCAACTTTTAGCGGCACCTGAAGCTAATAAAGGCTTTTCCTTCGGAACTATTTCCTCGGAAGTAGTTACTGCAGTTAACGTCATTAAATCACCCACTGCAGATATGGATGCAGGCGGTATCAGTGGTACTGTTGATGTAATCACTAAAAAAGCACTAGATTTATCGGAAGACTTCTTAGTTATAAGTGCCAACACCACTTATGAAACTAACGTTGAGGACTATGTACCTGGCTTCACATTGAGTGGAGGAAAGATCATAGAAGATGGTAAGTTGGCTGTCGTTGGCTCCATATCGAGTTCCGATACAAACTTTAGAGGTGATACTGCCCGTATCAATTCCTACTCCGCATCAGATTCAGATGGTGATGGTGTAGATGATCTCTACACACCCTCTGAAATTCGTCTGCTATCTCGTCAGACTGAGGGTGAGCGTATGTCCGCAACTCTAGGACTAGAATTTCAAGCCAATGATAATTTGAAATTAGGACTTAATGGAATCCTTATCACAGATGACTACACCCACGACTGGCAAATGCTAAGAAATCGTAAATTCAGCAGCACAGAAGCGATCACCACTTCAACAGACGGTGGGATTTATGGTGAAACCGTCTCTAGACTATATGCTGTCGGACCGGAAGTAAGAGCACAAAAAAGAAAGATACCTGTTCAGCAAGAAATAAAAGGCTTAACTGCTGATTTCGAGTGGTCTAATGATTTGTGGACCGTCAATGGCGCCATCCATGACACGTCCGCTACCTATGATTCCGTTGGTTACATGGCTCGCCGCAAGATTAGTGCCGGTGCAGACAATGGTATTAAGTATTTAATAGATACTGGTAGTGGCAATATCAACGACTTCGTCTTTCAAGAAGTCGATGGAGACCTCGCTGATTTGACGACTTATGCTGGCGATGCCTGGGGAAGTAGCTATGACTCAGGTCACGAGTATGATATCGATGAATCTGAGAAGGCTTTTCAGCTTGATGTCAATCGAGATATTGAAGGATCATTTGTAACCAGTATTCAGGCTGGGGTGAAGATAAGGAAACATGAGCAGTCTAGGATGCGACCAGAATGGAAACTATCAAGTAGCGATTACGACTACAATTCAATCGACAATACTGACTGCATGCGCTCTTCCATAAATGGAAATACATCACCCGGAGGTGGTTACTTCGCGGGTGTCCTAAACGGACAAGTGGATGATTGGTATTTCGCTGATCCAGACTGTTTCCAGCAAACGCTTTTGGATGGCAACCCAGTAACTGGGGATACTTTTGGGGGTCTGCCAGCCTATGAGGGAGAGTCTTTAATAGAAAACTACAGTGATTCGGAGCGCGATATTTTCGCAACCTATGCAATGATCCGATTTAACGGCAACAATCTTCAGTCAAGCCTGCCAATTCGAGGTAATGTAGGACTTCGATATGAAGACACCAGCCGCACTGTTGGCGCCTATACAGATGGCTTAGGTGATTCGGTTTACTACACCGCAGATCATGACTTTTCCCATGTTCTACCCTCGTTAAACCTTATCTGGGACATTAGGGATGACCTGCTGCTGCGTTTTTCGTATGCAGAGACAATTTCACGTCCGCATCAGGGTAATTACGGTGTTGGTCAATCAGTCGATATCGATGGTGATGCTATCGAGATTTCGTTAGGTAATCCCTCACTGGAACCATTTGAGGCCGATTCATTTGATCTCTCTCTTGAATGGTATAACCGCTCAGGAAGCTCAATCACAGCTGCCTACTTTACCAAGGAGATAACAAACGGGATTGACAATAGAACTCTCTGTCCAGCTAATTTGACTGATATACCGGCACTAAGCGGCCTCGATTTGGGTACTGATACACCTGGAGCCCTAGCACTAAATTCCAGCGGTATATGTACAGATTCAAATGGGGTCACTGTAAGCATTACCGACAGTATCAATACTTCAGGTAGTTTTGATCTTTCTGGCTGGGAAATTGGTTTACTGCAAAACTTTGATTTTACAGACGTACCTGTGCTAAGTGATATGGGTGTGCAAGCAAACTTCACCTATATAGATGCTGATGAAAGCGCTGACTTCGACGATTCTGGCAATCGACTCCCTCTTTCAGGGGTATCAGAGGAAACCTATAATTTGATTATGTTCTACGAGACTGATCTGCTAGGTATTCGTGCTGCTTACACTAGCAGAAGCGATTATTTCGACGAAACATGGGGTACAGTTTCCGGTAGTAACCGATTTATAGAACCTCAAAATCGTCTTGATTTATCCATCTCTTACAGACCGGAACAAATCGAAGGTATGACGTTTACCTTTGAGGCATTCAATGTAACCGATGAGCAATTCTATGCTTATCAAGGTACCACTAGTCGTGCTCGAGAGTATCGAGAAGTTGGTAAAACTTACTCCTTAACGGCGAATTATCGCTTCTGAGTAAGAGTTTAAATTAGACGCCTAATACGTCCCCTCAACTCGAGAACGTATTAGGCGTTTTTTTTATGACGGACTGTAAGATTTACGCCTAAATAACTTCCATAATGTACCAAAATCTCAAACCACATCGTCACTCTGACTAAAAAGATCATAGCGATGAGCACAAAGTGAATTCAAAGCGCTACTTCAAAAAAATTGGCCTACACTAATTTACTGGTAAATTAATGGAAAGAAAAAACAGTGTGTTGCATAGGTATTCAAAACTTAACCTGTATGCTTAAATTAGCCGCATAATCAATATCTATTTGCTCCATTTAACCTCAATCTTTGTTGATCAACCTGTATACAAGATTGTCTATGGGGCATTTTAGTTTGCGACCTTATGTTAAAATTAATCATAATTGTATTGAGCAAAGTAGAGGTTAATATGGATTCTACGAAGGTGATCACTATCGAAGAATCGATCATTGGTAAAAAGGCAACAATCAGCGATGTTGCCAGACTCGCCGAAGTATCAAAAAAAACCGTTTCTAGAGTTATTAATAATGAGCCCAATGTTGGCGCCAAAACCCTGAGCAAGGTAAAGAAAGTTATTGAAGATCTGAATTATACGCCTAATCCTCAAGCTAGAGGTTTAGCCTTTAGTCGCTCTTTTTTACTAGCAATGATTTACGATAACCCCAATGCTTCCTTTATTACTGAAGCCATGTATGGTGCTCTGAGTCAGTGCCGTCCCGATGGCTATGAGTTGGTTGTTCACCCCTGTGATGCGACCCAGCCCAACCTTCATGATGACATCATTAATTTTATCCGCCGCACAAAAATTGATGGTGTTATCTTGTTACCACCACTCTCCGAATCAGATGATTTAATTAACAAACTAAAAGCTATAAATTGTCACTATGTACGATTAGTTTCTGTCATTGCCGACGATGTTGCACATATGGTTCACTTTAATGATCGTGAGGCTGTCACTAATATTGCCGAGCATTTGATTAAGCTTGGTCATACGGAAATTGGATTTATTAAAGGCCCTGCAAATTCCAAGTCAAGTACAGAGCGACACCAGGCCTTCAATCATACGCTAGAACTGAATGGCATCCACCTTGCGTCAAAAAACATTGTGATTGGTGCCAATACTTTTCAATCCGGTGTAGATTGCGCAGGGCAGCTGTTAAATACAGAGAATCCACCCACTGCAATTTTCGCCAGTAACGATGAGATGGCTATTGGTGCTATGGTAACTGCCCAAAAAATGGGCATTAAGATTCCTGATGAGCTAACAATTATTGGATTTGATGACAACCCACAGGCTTCAAAGGTATGGCCTGCATTGACAACGGTGAACCTGCAAGTCAAAGAGATGGGCAAACTGGCAACACGAAAATTATTGGCATTGTGCAACAATGATATCGCAGCAGCTACAAGTATAAAATCAGAACTGCTGCCAACCTTAATAGAACGCCAGACTACAGCACCACCAAAATTCATCAAATAGACGCATACAGTTCAAGTAGTTTGACACGGCAAATTGACACCGGTATCATATCTGATTTGTAAAATTTGCATACCTGCTCTTTAGAAAGAGATAATTGTAATGGCACAACCTATTGAAAATCACCCTGATAGATTGTTATCTGGAGATAAGAACAGTCGATCAATAGCGCGCCGTCTTTACCAAGAAGTTAAAGATCTACCTATTATTAGCCCCCATGGACATACTGACCCCTCCTGGTTTGCAGAAAACAAGAATTTTAATGATCCTCATGAACTATTGCTTGCTCCGGACCATTATTTGCTTCGCATGTTATATAGCCAAGGTATTCACCTCGCCGATCTGGGTATCAAAACTACAGTTGACTGCAAACAGCGAAGTATCAATGATCCTCGAAGTGCGTGGAAGCTATTTGCAAAGAACTATTACCTTTTTCGTGGTACGCCCTCTGGTTTTTGGCTGAACCAGATATTTGCTGATGTATTTAAGCAATCTGTAGTGCTAGATGAAACGACTGCCGATGATTATTTCGATAGCATTTCTGAACAGCTTCGAAGGGAGGAATTCCGTCCCCGACAGATTTTTGATCGATTTAATATCGAGTTCCTATCTACTACTGAATCGGCCGTCGACAGATTAAAATACCATAAGATGCTTAGAGACAGTGACTGGAATGGTAGAGTTGTCACCTCCTATCGCCCAGACTCAGTGATCGACCCCGAACATCCTGAATTTTCCATCTCATTGCAACTTTTCGGCGAAATTACTGGGGAGGATACATATTCTTGGCAGGGCTATTTGCAAGCTCATAGAAGAAGACGGGCTGACTTTATTGCCCTGGGAGCAACCAGCAGTGACCATGGCCACCCAACGCCCAGAACTGCAAACCTCTCAAGTGGGGACTGCGAAAAGTTGTTCAATCGAATCATCACTGGCCAAGCCAAGCCTGAAGATGCGGAATTATTTAGGGCACAGATGTTGACAGAAATGGCTCGCATGAGCCTTGATGATAGACTGGTGATGCAAATCCATCCCGGTGCTGTACGCAATCATAATGAGTGGCTATTTAAAAACTATGGCGCCGATAAGGGCGCGGATATACCGCTCCGGGTCGAATACACAACGGCGCTAAAACCTCTATTAGATTGTTTTGGAAATAATCCCGATCTGAGGGTCATACTGTTCACCCTCGATGAAACCAATTATACGCGCGAACTGGCCCCCCTAGCGGGACACTATCCCTGCCTGCGACTGGGCCCAGCTTGGTGGTTTCATGACAGCCCCGAGGGTATTATACGATTCCGTGAACAGACCACAGCAATAGCGGGCTTTTACAATACGGTCGGATTTAATGACGATACCCGTGCCTTGCTGAGCATCCCTGCCAGACATGATATGTCGCGTCGCATCGACTGCTCCTACTTAGCACGTTTGGTTTCTGAACATAGACTCTCAGAGCATGACGCCCTACAGGTTGCACAGGATTTAACTTATAACATCCCTGTACAAGCCTATCGAATTAACGAGGGTGCAATAAAAAATAAAAGATAGTGCCCATTTGTTCTGGCGCCACAAGATAGTAGCGCAAACTTGGTATAAGACTAGTTATCCCTTGTCGTACCTACCCAGTCTTACTTTTTTACCTGTTTGAAATAAAGTTATAAAAAGGAAAACATATGCAAAAAAAAACCGACTATAAATTGGCATTTTTTATTTTTTTCTCATTAATAGTAACTGGATGTTCAGACTCTCCTACTGCAACCAAGGAGCCCATAGCAACTGACAGTAACCCAAACTATCGTGGCTCATGGGCCCAGGTGCCCGTCATCTTGTCTCGTATTCAAGTACCCAGTTTTGCAAACCGTACGATCCTTGTGACCGAGCCTCCCTACAATGCATTAGCCGATGGTTTGAGCGATGCCAGAGAAGCTATTCAAAATGCCATTGTTGATGTATCGCGTTTTGGTGGCGGTACAGTCAGCATCCCCAAAGGACAATTCTATGTGGACGGACCTTTAAATTTAGAAAACAACGTCAATTTACATCTACAGGAAGGATCCGAACTGTTGTTTAGCAGCAACTATGAAAGTTACTTGCCTCAGGTACTCACTCGCTACGAGGGAACTGATGTGTATAGTTTTTCTCCCCTTATCTATGTATACCAAAAAAAGAATGTCGCCATCACAGGGAAAGGTACCCTTAATGGGCAGGCTGCAAACAGCTGGGCAACATGGGTAGATGAAGCAGCACAAGAGGATCTTAAACGTATTTCGGGCTCTCCGAAAGGTGACTGGGAGCAGGCTGTTCGGGATATGAATAACAATAATGTGCCCTTATCACAACGCAAGTTTGGTCGCTCAGGAAACTTGCGTACTGCGTTTATACTTTTCTATGACAGTGAAAATATTCTTCTAGAGGGGGTCAATATTATCGATTCTCCTTTCTGGGTGAACCATTTCTATATGTCTAAAAATATAACTGTCCGCAATATGACCATGAGCTCATTAAACAAAAACAATGATGGCATTGATATTGAGTCCAGTCAGGATGTCTACATACACAATGTTGATTTTGCGACTGGTGATGATTGCATATCGATCAAATCGGGACGCGATTTAGAAGGTTTGCAAAAGATGATCCCAAGCAAAAATATTGTTGTACAAAATGTTCGCTTTTTAGCAGACGACTCCATCGCCCTAGGCAGCGAAGCTTCTGGTGGAGTTCGAAATGTATTTGTTGAGAATTCCGTGGGTACGCATCTCCGCAAGGGATTCTACTTCAAGGCCAATAAAAATAGAGGCAGTCACTTTGAACATATTAGGTTACGAAATCTGACTTATGGTGACCTTGCTGATGTCCCGGAAAATCGCCGCAAACTATCCATGATCGAAGTGACGACAAATTACGATGGGGGCAGTGTGAAATATAATCGCAATCCAGAATTTAAAGATATTCGCTTTGAAAATATTATTGGCGGTAGCTCCATTTACCCAGTAATTTTGGAAGGAACGGATAAGGTACCGTTAAAGGACTTCGTCTTCGATAATGTACATTTAGGTCCCGGGGAAAAATCAAACGCGGTCAGGTTTGTTGACTTTGATACCATGTTCTTTCGAAATATGACGGTCGATAATCAACCATTGCATGCATTTATTGATGACGCAGAGAAATCTACCCTTGTTCTGCAATCAAACAATACACCCCCAGATGTATATGCTGGAGAGGAGCAAGTTCTGAGTCTGGCTCATCAAAATAGCATCACTTTTTCAGGGGATGCGCTCGATGCAGAAGACGATCCACTGACATTTCAGTGGGTGGCAGTGCCGGACGATGCTGAAGCGGTATCCATGGGGGAAGATGCCGATGGTAACGATGTCTACTATCCCTTTGCGGATGAAAGCACGGTAAAGTTTTCCAACCCAAATAATCTCACCACTGAGGTTACATTTACAGCACCGGGCACCTATCGATTACGCCTAAATGTCAGCGATGGACAGGCCATCGGCTACCATACTGTTTTCACTGAAGTAAGGTGGTAACATGGAAGGCTGTTTTAGTCTTACTCCAGAGCCTTTAGGGTCATAAACATGTTAGAGAAAAAAACGCCCAGTATAGCTTTTATTGGTGAGTGTATGGTTGAAATAACTGGAGACATAAACAACTATGTTTGTCAGGGCTTTACTGGAGACACCTTAAACACAGCCGTTTATCTATCCAGACTGTTTCCTAGTAACCAGCTCCCCATTCACTATATGACAGCACTGGGTGTTGACCCTTTGAGCACCTCAATGCTCGACTATTTCAAGGAAGAAGGAATTCAATGTGAAAAAATACGGCGAATCCCAGACAGGCAACCCGGACTATACTGCATAAATGTGGACAAAAAGGGAGAGAGATCATTCCAATACTGGCGCGATCAATCTGCTGCTCGATATCTTCTAAGTGGGCATGAGTTCGACTCCGAGCTTAAATCTCTTTGCAACATTGACTATTTATACCTCTCAGGCATCTCATTAGCCATCCTACCCGATCTCGATCGACAAAAACTTCTGGATGGCTTGGTTAGAGCAAAAAAACAGGGCGCTAAGATATGCTTTGACAACAACTATCGTCATCAGCTCTGGTCTAGCGCCGATAAGGCTCAACAATGGTATCGGAAAATTTTATCCATCTCCGATATTGCTTTTTTGACCTACGATGATGAATGTCAATTGTGGAATGACGCCAGTCCCGATCAAATTTTTGATCGCAATCGCCACTTTGGCATAGCAGAAGTAGTACTAAAACGTGGTGCAAAATCCTGTCTTATAGAAACTTCGACCAAGAGATATAGTGTAAATGCCTTAGAGGTTCCACCTGAACGAATAGTAGATACCACCGCTGCGGGGGATGCATTCAGTGCTGGCTACTTAGCGAATCGGTTAAAGGGTGCAATGCTCCCCCCGAAGTGCGCTGAACTGGGTCACAGGCTAGCCAGTAAAGTTATTCAGCATCCAGGGGCAATTATTTCCCGGGAATTAGTTGCAGGAGTACATTAGAAAATGTCGGATGTCACATCTGGTAAAGCCCATACTAAGGTTCAATCCCTTAACTAAAGGCCAAATGCAAGACGCTGTGAAGGCATCAAGTACCGTTTATTAGCCTCGATAATAAGGTCGTGTGCATTAGCTGTTAATTTCAGTACCGATATAACAATCGCTGACCCTGAATTTTCAAGTCTTCTTCAATGGGTATGGCGGTGGCATGCCAATGTGTTGATCTTCTCGCGTATTCGCGAAGAGCTGGCCAACGGTGCTTCGCCGCAGGGGGCTATTAGTGCCGGCTATGATCGCGCTTTCGTGTCTATTTTGGATGCCAATATCACCACATTAATTGTAGCAGTTATTCTGTTCCTGATCGGTTCTGGGCCTGTTCAGGGGTTTGCAGTGACCCTTTCAATTGGGATCTTGACCTCCCTGTTTACTTCAATTGTGCTGACTCGAGGGCTAGTCAATATGATTGTCGGTGGTCGCAAAGTCGACAAGCTGTGGATATAGGAGTGGTCGAATGAGTCAATTAAAAATATACAATTTTATGGGCTTGCGCCGCTACGCGGCAGTGTTTTCAGCACTGCTGCTTGTGGTATCCAGCTGGTCGCTGATTACCCAGGGCTTGGTTTTGGGTCTGGATTTTTCTGGCGGCACCCAGATTGAAGTGGGCTATCAACAGCCAGTTGAAGTTGCCCAGTTGCGCAATAAACTTGAAAGTGCCGGCTTTGACAATCCCGTGGTAGTTCACTTTGGCGCTGAAACCGATATCCTGATTCGAATGCAAGGTGAGCCG
>JBMZBJ010000002.1:0-166473 GCA_049612225.1 Porticoccaceae bacterium
TACGCCGTTATAGGTACCCTAGTCTGGGAAGTGCTACTGGTGATCACCGGTGTATTCTTGCTGTTCAATGTGATCTCCGGGCGCCTGTTTCTCGGTGATGCCGGATCCTATGGGCTGGGTGCGGTACTGGTTATGGGTGGTTTCTATGCAGTCAATACCAAATGGGTATCGGTAGAGTTTGCCGCGGTGATGATGTGTTACCCCTGTCTCGAAGTGTTGGTATCTATGTTGCGTCGAATCCTGGCTGGACGCTCTCCCTTTAAGCCGGACAACTATCATCTTCACAATTTACTGCACGACCGTTTGCGAGCGAAAACCCAGTCGCGGGTGGTGGCGAACTCGATTACCGGTTTAATTATTGCAGGTGCTAGTACAGGTGTCGCACTGATGGGTAGCCACAATGGCTGGTTGTCACCAGTGGACAGTGCTTGGGGCTGGGTGTTTATTGGTCAGGTAGGGCTATATGCAATTTGCTATGTCTGGCTGTACCTGAGTGCCCGAGCTGAGGGCTTGAAAACTGCCTAATTAGGTACTTATTCCCATCAGTTAAGTGCGTCGCTCGCAACGCCATTCTTGTCTAATTATCTTAAAAAGGTGTGCTCAACCCGCTGTGGGGTTATTTTTAAAAGTTCAACTTAGTTGTTCACAGGCTTAGTAAAGCTGATCACATTGCTTCCTTGCTACAGATAACACCTATCCAATTAGTAAGCCCTATCCCTGATTACCTCAGCTGATAAAGCTAAGTATTCTGACCATCTTGACCAAGGGGTTGACGCCTAGTGGCAGTGCAAAGGGGCTGAAATGTTGTGGGTTTTAAATAATGGTTACTCACCTGCTCATTATCAGACTGCCTAAAGAACGCAAGATTTTTCACGCTGTGTAAAACTTCAAGTTAGGCATAGAAATTTATAGCTGATTGCTATAGCAAATAAATGAATATATACTGGCCAAATGGCCCATGTTACATGCTCCTTCTCTGTATTAGTGATCCATGGTTTTTAGTGTAATTAAGGAATAAGCATGGTTGAAGATAATTATTTAACGTCAAAAGAAATGGAGATAATTTATTATTTAGGTAACGGACATACCTATATTGAAATTTCTGAAAAATTGGGCATCAGTATTGGAGCGGTCAAAAAACATATCAGTAGCGCCATAAAAAAAGTGGGTGCGAAAAACTCTGCTCATACCATTAAGCTCCTCTATGAGCAGGGGCATCTTGGTTCTGATAACTTTGCTGCGCAATCCTGATGATGCATGCCAGTCATCTCTCTGCTGTAAAATTTTCCGTTCACCTATATAAACAAAAAAGCGAAATCTGATATGGATAGAAAGCCATTCCATAAAATTCTTATAGTTTGTATGGCAAATATATGTCGAAGCCCTAGTGCAGAGATAATCTTGCAATCAAAATGTAGCGCCTTAAGCGTTTCCTCTGCTGGTCTAAAGGCCCTACGGGGCAAATCAATTGAAGTCAATGCATCCAAACAATTGAGTGCCAACGGCTATCATCTAAACAATCATGTTGCACAACAATTGAATGCGCAAATGATCCAGGAGTCTGATTTGGTGCTGGTGATGGAAAGGTACCAGCAACAGCAACTCATGCGAGACTACCCAGCCCACTCAGGAAAAGTTATGCTGCTGGGGCAATGGCTTGGCAATCAAGAAATAAATGACCCCTATGGCAAAAGTGACGAAGCCTTTGCGTTAGTATTTCGGCAAATGGAGCAGGCCTGTGATACCTGGAGTCATAAATTAAATAAACTTTAAACGTCGGTTATGGGAAGCAACAAGACTGTGAGAGACATTACTCTAACTTCTATATTTGTGTCCGCTTTTTTACTAGCGTCAATCTAAACATCTAACCCTATTCCCGGGGATTAAAGTTATACAACGAGCAAAAATATCCAAATGGACCATGTTGTGTTGTTTTTACCTAGTTTACTATGCGACTAACTGAAGTACAGTGTGGTATAACAAATGCCTAAAGAAGTTAGCAGCATCAAGCTAACTCCTAGGGAACGGGAGGTAGTATTTTATTTGGGTAATGGATTCACTTACAAAGAAATTTCGGAGAGCATGGGGATAGGTGTTGGTACGGTAAAGAAGCATATTAGTAGATCCATTCAAAAATTGGGCGCCAAGAACTCTGCTCATACCGTTAAAATTTTGTGTGATCATGGCTTTTTTTCAATCTGACGTAATCTGTCAAAACTGAATGTTGTTATATTGCTTAGGCATTCAAGTTCCCTCGCAAACCTCAAAAAGAGTACTCAAGGTTTGAATAATAAATATCACATAGATCTTCCCATTACTGATAAGTACGTAAAGTTGAGCAACATCTTTAGAGGGCTGCGAAAAACTACTGTTGCGTCAGTCATCATCCTGCTAATGGTTGTAATAAGCGGATGTTCCACAGTGCCAGGTGGCCATATCAACTCCTCTGGCTGGTTTCACAAAAGTCAGCAGGGTGACGACAAGGTTAATCTGATCCCAATTACATCTGATTTAATCAATAGCATTAATGCCAATAGCGCTTACCAAATTTCCAGAGCGAATCCCGAGCTACAAAAGCTAACCGATAGTTACAAGTATCTGGTGGGCGTAGGTGATGTGCTCAATATCGTCGTATGGGACCATCCCGAACTGACTATTCCCGCAGGCCAATTTAGATCCGCGGGCGAAACCGGCAATGTAGTTCATCCCGACGGTGCAATTTTTTACCCCTATATTGGCAGGGTAGCAGTCTCAGGGCTGGATGTAACCCAGATAAGAGATCGAATCACTGAGGATCTGAGTAAGTACATTGGCGCACCCCAGGTGGATGTATCAGTTGCCGTCCATCGGTCTAAGCGTGTATTTATCTCTGGTGCTGTTCAGCAACCCTCCACTGTACCTATCACCAATGTGCCGCTGACTGTCTTGGACGCCCTAAATGCCTGTGGGGGTCTGGCAGCAGACGCAGATTGGAAGTCCGTTGTGCTGACATCTAAAAACGAACAGGGCGTAACCAAGGAGGTTTTAGACCTCTATGCGCTCTATCAGCTAGGTGATATGACGCAAAATCGACTATTGTCCGCCAATGACCTTATCCATGTACCCAGAAACGACAGTCTCAAGGTATTCGTTATGGGCGACGTTGTTAAGGCCGAGACACAAATAATCAGCCGCAACGGACTGAGTTTAGCTGAGGCGCTAAACAATGCCGGCGGCATCAATGAAGCCAGTGCCAGCGGTATATTTGTGCTGCGATCCAGTGATAGCCAAGACAAGATTGTCGATGTGTTTCAGTTAGATGCCTCTACGGGCGCTATGCTGGTTCTCAGTACCAAATTTAAGCTCCAGCCCATGGATATGGTCTATGTCACCTCGGCGCCAGTGGCTCGTTGGAACAAAGTCATTCAGCAGCTACTGCCTACCTTTACCAGTATCTATCAGATAGACCGCTTAACGGATAACTAGGCTAGGGCGCAACTGATAAGCAGCCGTTGGCGCAAAAATGCTTATTCAAGAATCATTAGGATTTTAATACTATGTCACAATCCAGTTCGTCCACAGAGGGATACCGCCCCGATCAAACGCCCTTTGAGGATGAAATTGATCTAAGGCAATTATTGGCCATGCTGATCGATGGCCGACAGATTATCGCAATTACATTGGTGATAACCGTACTGCTGGCCTTGGTCTATGTGTTTATGGCGACACCTATCTACCGCGCCAATGGTATTATTCAAGTCGAAGATAATGCTCCCGGTGTACCTGGTCTCGACGATATGGCAGAGATCTTTGCCACTGAGAGTTCCTCTGCGACAGAATTGCATGTGATTAAATCGCGCCTAGTGGTTGGGCAGGTTGTCGATGAGCTGGGCTTGGCAATTCAGGTAGAACCCCAATCCAAGCTGTTTTTGCCAACACCATCCAACATTAATGACCTGTCTATCGAGGTTTCGCAATTAGATATTCCGGATTATCTGATTGGCGAAGCGTTGACCTTACGCATTGAAACCGAAAATAGTTACAGCCTTTGGTTTGATAATCAGAAATTGATTCAGGGTGTTATGGGCGAGCTGGCACTGCGTGGCGATCTAGGCATTCTGGTCAATAGAGTAGCCACTTCTGAAGAGATAGAATTTACCTTGTCAAAAGCAGGTCGGTTACAAACCATTCTTGACCTGCAGAATCAGTTGCAAGTATCAGAAAAGGGCAAGGACACAGGCATTATAGAAATATCCATCGAAGGCCCAGACCGCAAAAAGATTGCGCAAATAGTGGATGCAGTCTCAGCAAATTACTATTTCCAAAATGTTCAGCGAATGGCTGAAGAGGCAGAAAAAAGCCTGACTTTTCTTGATCAACAGATTCCCAAAGTGCAGCGGGAATTAATGCTATCCGAAGACAAACTCAATCAATACCAAAATGAGCGCTCTTCCGTTGATCTATCCTTGGAAGCGGAAACCGCTTTGGATGTTCTAGTGCAAATTGAAGCGGATATTAGCACCATGGCGATTAATGAAGCGGATATCTCCCGTCGCTTTACGCCCCAACACCCCAATTATATTTCCTTTAAACGCCAGCAGCGCAACCTGCTCAGCGAGCGTGAAAAGATTAATCGTAAAATTGAGAACCTGCCAGAAACGCAAAAGGAAGTACTGCGCCTCAAGCGCGAATTCGAGGTCAATCAGGCTATATTTATTGCGCTACAGAATAAACGCCAAGAATTATCGATCCTTAAAGCCAGCACTGTGGGTAATGTGCGCATTTTAGACAAAGCCGAGGTGCTGCCAGAGCCTGTCGCGCCCAAAAAGAGCCTAATTGTGGTTCTGGCAGCACTGCTGGGCATGATGGCTGGCGTGGTTTTCGTTGCTATGCGCAACTTCTTAAAGCCAGGGATCAAAGACCCCAATGATTTAATCCAAAATGGATTGACCGTTCAGGTTATGGTTCCGCTGTCCGAGAATGAAAAGTCCGCCCCAGAGGTAAGGAGTTTGTTGAGCGGCTTTAAAAAGGGCAATCAAGAGACTAATCAAATGCCGGGTGTCTTAGCAAAAACCCACCCGGCCGATCTGGCAATCGAAGCGATTCGCAGCCTGAGAACGTCTTTATACTTCTCGATGCTGGAAGCCAATAATAAAAGAGTGATGATAAGCAGCGCATCTCCAGGCGTTGGTAAAAGCTTTGTCTCCACAAATTTGGCTGCGGTGACCGCGCAGGCAGACCAGAAAGTCCTGCTGATCGATGCAGATATGCGCAAAGGACTGTTGCATAAGCGGTTTGGCTGTAGTGGCAATGTCGGTCTATCAGATGTGCTGAAAGGTGCAAAAGACCCTAAACAAGTAATGCAATCCACAGGCATTCCCGGATTTGATTTTATTCCCAGAGGAAAAGCCCCATCAAATCCCTCGGAATTGCTGATGGGGCCGCAATTTAACCAACTGTTAGCTGGGCTGGAAGCTGAATATGACCTTATTCTGATCGATACTCCGCCTATTCTAGCTGTAACCGACGCCAGTATTATCGGTAAGTACGCTGGCGCATCACTTATGGTAGCCCGATTTGAATCCTGTACGGTCAGGCAGGTGTTGGCAGCAAACGAGCGCTTTGATCTCCAGGGTATTAAAATTGATGGCGTTATCTTTAACTGTATGGAAAAGAAATCCAGTAGCTATTATTATGATTATGGCTATTATGAATACAGATACGATAATAAATAAAAACATGTCTTTAAAATCATCGGCGTCCTTCAAACTTTTACTAGCATGCACATTGCTAATTACAGTGATATTTCTCAATGCTGGAATCACTGAAATGAGCAGAATGGGCAATACTGCCCTTGAAGGTAAATTTACACCAGAGGTTATGGACGGCCTGTGCACGTCACAAACTTATATCACTCTGGGCCCGGCAGGCTGTTTTATATCCAAAAAGGTAATTGCAGTCGGTGAGCACACGGTGATTACTCCGGAGGAGCCATACCGATAATGCCTGTACTGCCTCAGGGACTCGCTAGCAGCGCTATGACGATAATCCGTTTTGGATTGATGCTGCTAGGCGCAGGGTTGGCATTTGGGCTTATTGGCCTGGGATTTATGGCCCTGATGTACCTGCTTTCCCTATTGGCACAGGGCAGAGATGCGGCCGCCAGTCATGGTATTAGCACCACAGATTCCTCACGCTTCGGCGGGCTGGCCATTGGTATAGTATTTATACTTTTTATTGGCGGGGTGGCGATCTTTTCGCCCTATACGCCAGGCTTCTTGCGCGCTAATGACTTTCTGTATATCTGGAGTGCTGTATTTATATGCTGTGTACTGGGTCTGATAGAGGACTTTAAGCCAGATTACCTGCCGCCAAAACTGCGCTTGGCCAGCAAATTTATCGTATTTGGGCTACTGCTGTATATAGTGCCAGGCCTACTTCCCAGGCAGGTGGGTTCACCTGTACTTGATTGGCTAATGCAGGTCGACTTCATTGCCTGGGTGATCACGCTGATCTTCTGTGTCGGATTTGTCAACGCCATGAATATGGCCGATGGTGCCAATGGCTTAGTGCCCGGTATAGCTACCTGTGCCCTCTTTATAATTTTTATTACCTATGGTCGACCCGCTGAAGCGGCACTGCTATTTACCTGTTTCACCTTTCTAATTTTTAATGTGGTTACTGGCCGGTTTTTTCTCGGTGATATGGGTAGCTACGGTCTGGGTTCGATCCTAGTTATCTTCGGGCTAAATGGTGTCGCGGCGGGAGACTTCTCACCCGCCTTTATGGCGGCACTGCTAGCCTATCCCTGCGTAGACTTTGTGGTTAGCATAGGCCGACGTCTTGCCAGGGGATACTCACCGTTTGCCGCGGATAATGGCCACCTACACAACCTGCTCTACCGCTGGCTCAAACCTCGGTTGCGCCACAATATTGTCGCCAACTCGCTGACTGGACTAATGATTAGTGGCAGTTCGGCGGGGCTGGTACTACTGGGGTATCTCAATGGCTGGTGGCCGCCCACCAGTCCTATGTGGGCTTGGGTCTTTGTGTTGGAAGTCGCCCTGTACTGCACTGCCATGGTGTTGCTCAAGCGCAGTGGCCTAGAGACAGAATACGCTGAAGGCCATTGACAGCCTCTAACAGCCAACATCCCTGCCAAGAATGGCTCTGTAGTGAGCAGCTTGATCAAGGGTATAGGATAGAGGGCAGAGAGAAAGGTAGAGCGCAGAACACTCGGTTGTACAGCTCTAAATAGTGTTACTCAGTCTGCTCTGCACCTTACCTACAATCTAGCCTACTAATCAAAAATAACTATTGATTTGTAGATTGAAAGCCTTAAAATACACTTGTTCATTTCGTGAACGTAGCTAATTTTTTCTCGGGCGCAGTGCAAAAGCCCTGCGGTAGCCTGCCCGGTACAAACATTACCCTTAATCTCTTATTACCAGTGCGCTAGCTTCCCAACTGAGGTCTGCAACCTCAATTAGTTGCCGTTTTCACTGGTTGCAGTCCTGAGTACCTATGTCCAATCAAGAGCTAGAATACAAAACACTAAAGGTCCTAGAGCGGCACCCGCAGATGACCCAGCGCCAACTATCCAAAGAGCTGGGAGTCAGCTTGGGTAAGGCTCATTATGTGATCAAGGCGCTGGTGGAAGTGGGCTGGATCAAACTGGAAAACTTTCAGCGTTCCGATAATAAACTGGGCTATGCCTATCTGCTGACCCCAGCCGGTGTGCTAGAGAAAGCTAAAATTACCCGGCGGTTTTTGCTACGCAAACAGCAAGAGTTCGCTCAGCTTAAGCGTGAAATTGAACAGCTGCAAACCGAAGTGGATGAGTTCTAAGCCCATGGCCAATTACCCTATTTACGGCATAGGTGCCGCGCTAGTGGATACTGAAGTCGTAGTATCCGACCATTTTATCCAGCAACAGCACATCGAAAAGGGTGTGATGACCCTAGTAGACCAGCCGCGACAGGCGGAGCTTTTACAGGCACTTAGTGCCGAGGGAGTCAGCCCAATTCGCAAAAGCGGCGGGTCGGCCTGCAACTCCATAGTCGCCGCTGCCAGCTTGGGTGCCAGCACCATTTTTAGCGGTAAGGTGGCTGCAGATGCAGATGGTAAACACTTTGCCAATGATCTAGCCGAGGCGGGCGTCCAGTTTCGTGGTCAGCAAGCCCACAGTGCAGTAACCGGCAAATGCCTGGTGATGGTAACCGATGATGCCGAGCGAACCATGAACACCTATTTGGGTGCCAGTGAAGATCTCGCCGCCGAGGATATAGACCTAGAGGCGCTAAAACAGTCACAGTGGCTATATATCGAGGGCTACCTGCTCACTGACGATGACCGAACCGCAGTTATTCAAACAGTAGTAGATCTCGCCAAAGCCCATGGCGTTAAGATAGCCCTGAGCCTCTCCGACCCCTTTGTCGCCCAGATCTTTGGTGAAAACTTGCGCAAGGTAATTGGTGACGGTATTGATCTTATTTTCTGCAACCGAGATGAAGCGCTGGCCTTTACTCAAACTGAAACCTTGGAACAAGCGGGCGAAGCACTCAAAGGTTACACCCAAACCTATGCCATCACCGATGGCGCCCGGGGTGCCAGTGTATTTGATGGCGTTAACGCTATTTATTCACCGGCGATAACCGCCAAAGCAGTGGATACCAACGGTGCTGGCGACATGTTTGCCGGCGCCTTTCTCTATGCCCTCACCGCGGGTAGAGACTATAGCTGGGCCGCCAACTTAGCCAACTATGCCGCGGCCAAGGTAGTGGAACGGTTTGGTCCCAGATTGGACAGTGCGCAGTTTGATGCTATTCAGCAGGAGTTTGGTATTTGAGTGTTGATAGTGGCTATTATCGTCATCCTAGGCTACATAATGAAAACCAATATTAGGGGCCGCTTTTTTGGAGAGATAGCAATTTGTGGCGTATTTTGTAAATATCATGTTACACTAAATATATTTAAGGTAATACAAAGATAACTATGCCAACGCCACATCTTCCTCCTCCCGCGGTTTGTAAGGCACTGCGAGAACTGGGTGCAAACATTTATGAGGCCCGAGTGCGTCGCAAGCTGCCTATGAGCGTTGTTGCAGAGCGCGCGTCAACGTCGCGTCCCACGCTCGCTCGTCTTGAAAAAGGAGATCCGGGGGTTAGCATGGGGATTTATGCCTCAGTACTGCAAGCACTGGGATTGCTTGATCAGCTCGCCAAATTGGCAGGGCCAGCTCAGGATATTATTGGTCAGCAAATCATATCAGCCGAGTTGCCTAAGCGAGCAAGAATTCCCCGTGAGAATCGCGGTGAACGCGATGGCTGAAATCGAAGTATCGATTGATTGGCAAAGCCAATGTCGTCAGTTGGGGGTGTTGAGACGTCAGCCCGGTAGAGGGCGTGAGACAGTCTCTTTCTTCCAATATGACGATCGCTGGCTCTCGTCTGCTGATGCCTTTTCAATCGATGCTTCGCTGCGTCTCGGTCGCGGTCTTTTTGTTCCATCGGCAGGGCAAGAGATGTTCGGTACACTGGGCGATTCGGCGCCCGATCAGTGGGGGCGTCGGCTTATGCGACGTGCTGAGCGTCGTCGCGCCGAAAGAGAGGGGCAAACACCTCGCACTTTATTTGAGACCGATTATTTGATGGGGGTGGCCGACGAGACAAGGCTAGGTGCGCTGCGTTTTCGTTGTGCAGGTGAATCTATGTTTCAGGCATCGACCCAAGCGGGTGTGCCCAGACTGATTGAGCTTGGCCGTTTATTAGGCGTAACCGAACGGATTCTTCGCGATGAAGAAACTGATGAAGATTTACACATGATATTCGCACCTGGGTCTTCCTTGGGTGGGGCGCGCCCCAAGGCATCGGTGATTGATCAGCAGGGTCATTTGTCGATTGCCAAATTTCCCAAGGAAAATGATGAATACAGTATTGAGACTTGGGAAGAAATCGCCCTAAGACTTGCACAAAAGGCTGGGATTCGAACGCCGGTCCATCAATTGGTGAATGTCGCAGGCAAGGCGGTTATGTTATCCCGCCGTTTCGATCGAGTCGGGTCGCATCGAATCCCGTTTATGTCTGCCATGTCGATGACCGGGTCACGGGATGGCGAAAGTGGAAGCTATCTCGACATCGTTGACGCATTGGCAGAATTTGGCGCACAGGCTAGGGAAGATAGAATTGAGCTTTATCGACGCATGGTCTTCAACGTTCTTATTTCTAACGTCGATGATCATTTACGCAACCATGGTTTTCTGATGCTAAGCCAACAGGGTTGGACACTCTCGCCGGCCTATGACTTGAATCCAACCCCGCAAGACCTAAAACCGCGTGTACTCACTACGCACATTGACTATGAGGACGGCACCTGTTCTGTTGAATTGCTGCGTGAGGTCGCCCCTTTGTTCGGGCTGAAGACAGCTGATGCAGACCAAATGATCTCTCAAGTTGCCCAAGTCACCCGTTTATGGGTTGAAGTAGCACAGTCGGTGGGTGCGCGCGCGACCGAGATCAAAAGAATGGCAAGCGCGTTTGAGCATGAAGATTTACGAACAGCGCTGAGCCTGTAAAGCTAGGTTTAACTGGTATTTTGATTAACTTGATACCGCTGAACAACGCCCTCGGTTGTAACTGAGGAAATGGAGCGTAGATTATTGGATCATCTGCGCGATTTAATCCGAAGGTTTATTGCATAAATCAGATTGTGGGTTTTGATAAAAGCTCTTATCGCATTTAAAAGGATGGTTTCCAGAGTTTCTGTAGTCTATAAAAAAGAAACAAAATTCTTAAGTAAATTCCCAAAGTAAAGTAATCGATTAACATCAAATTAAAGGTCTAAATTTGACGAACAAAACAAAAATTACGGTTGTGGGTTCTGGCTACGTGGGCATGTCCCTCGCAGTGCTCCTTGCTCAGCACAATGATGTGGTAGTCCTTGATGTGGACGCTTCACGAGTTGAAAAGGTCAATAATAAGCAATCCACCGTGGCTGATGCTGAGATTGAGGCCTTCTTAGCCGAAAAAGAGCTAAGCTTCACAGCGACCCTTGATAAGCAAGAGGCCTATAAGGATGCCAGCTTTGTGGTGGTGGCAACGCCCACCAACTATGACCCTGATACTAACCGTTTTGATACCACCTCGGTTGATAGCGTAGTAAGTGATGCCCTAGAGCTAAATGCAGATGCATTGGTGGTAATCAAGTCCACCATCCCAGTGGGTCACACAAAATCACTGCAAGAGAAGCACAATACAAGCCGTGTAATCTTCTCGCCCGAGTTCCTTCGAGAGGGTCAGGCATTAAAGGATAACTTATATCCATCGCGCATTATTGTGGGAAGCCAGCTAGAGGCGGGGAGAGCATTTGCTAACCTCTTGGTTGAGGGTGCTGAGAAAAGCGAAATAGAAACACTCTTTATCCGTTCAACAGAGGCCGAGGCAGTCAAGTTATTTGCCAACACCTACCTAGCTATGCGTGTATCTTTCTTTAATGAGCTTGATTCCTATGCGCTGGCCCATGACCTAGATACCAAGAGTATTATAAAGGGCGTGTGCTTAGATGAGCGAATAGGTGAGGGCTATAATAATCCATCCTTTGGTTACGGTGGTTATTGCTTACCGAAGGATACCAAGCAGCTGTTGGCAAACTATGATCAAGTGCCGCAAACCCTTATTCAGGCGATTGTGTCGTCAAATACCACCCGCAAAGATTTTATTGCAGACTCAATTATCAAATTGAAGCCCAAGGTTGTTGGTATATACCGGTTGGTAATGAAGCAGGGCTCTGATAACTTTAGGGCAAGTGCCATTCAGGGCATTATGAAGAGAATCAAGGCTAAAGGCATCGAGGTTGTGATCTATGAGCCAACCTATGGTGAGGCTGAATTCTTTAAATCAAAAGTTTTGAGTTCACTTGATGATTTTAAAAAAACATCAGATGTCATTATTTCAAATCGGATTAGTACTGAGCTTGATGATGTTGATGGCAAAGTATTTACAAGAGATTTATTTGGTGACAACTAGTAGATGAGCATTGCAGTAATTGGTGGTGGAATAAATGGAATTTTTAGTGCTTGGCGTTTGGCTTCTCATGGCTATAAAGTTGATTTGTTTGAAGCAGATAAACTACTGGGAAAAACATCCTCTGCTTCTTCAAAATTATTACATGGTGGTATAAGCTATCTCGAGCATGGCCACCTTGGTTTGGTTAGGGAATCACTTTTGGATAGATCCTGGTGGTTAGAAAATGCCCCACATGCCACACGCCCTATTGAAATTTGTATGCCAGTTTATCGAAACAGCTCTAGAGGATTATTAAAGTTATTTGCTGGCGCTCAAATTTATAGACTGCTTGCGGGAAAATTTTCTCTGGGACCATCCCGATTGCTAAAATATAATCAACTAATGCAGTCACACAGTGAGCTAAAAAAAATTTAATTGGTGCTGTTACATTTTATGATGGCCAGATGGATGAGGAAAATCTTGGTTTCTGGGTTAGAGATAGGGCAATTGAAGCGGGTGTAAAAATATATGAAGGTGAAAAAGTTAACTACTTTAATACCTCGGGTGATCTTAGTACCAAATCAAATGAACCGAAAAGATACCACTTAATAATCAATGCAGCTGGACCTTGGGCAGCGAAGTTAAATGAACAAAATAATATTGATTCAAAATTTTCATTAACCCTTGTTAGAGGAAGCCACCTTCTCATCGACTATAAAATAGAGGGGTCCTATCTTTTTCAGGATCCAGCCAGTAAAAGGGTAATCTATGCCTTAGATTATTTTGGAAATGCACTCGTTGGAACTACAGAAGTAATGCAAGAAAATCCTACTAGAGCAGTTTGTTCAAATGAAGAGCGCGATTTTATGATTAAAATATTTAACGAGCACTTTAATCATAATATTGGCTACAAAGATATTATTAGAGACTATTCCGGTCTTAGACCGATTCTGTCTAGGAAAGAAAAACCCTGTAAGCACAATTTTTCACGTGCCAGCAGGGAGGCAGAGATTGAAGTCGTTGAGAAAGTATTAACTATATTCGGCGGGAAGTGGACATCTTCGCCATCGTTGTCGAGAAAAGTTTTAAAAAAAGTAAGTCAAATGGGGTTTTAGTATGTTGAGGTTTGCATTGGTTGGTTGTGGGCGTATTTCCAAGCGCCATAGTGAATTACTTGGAGAAAATCAAATTAAGGGTGCAGGTTTGGTTGCTGTATGCGACAAAGTTTTATCAAAAGCTGAGGCCATATCTAGCAACTACGGTGTACCAGCCTATAGTTGCTATCATGAAATGATGCAATCTGAAAAAGTAGATGTCGTTGTTATTTTAACAGAGAGTGGCGTTCATGCTGCTAATACAATTGATCTTGCGAAGTATGGAGCACATATTGTTGTTGAAAAGCCTATGGCATTAACACTTGCGGATGCTGATGCCATGATTGAAGCCTGTGATAGGCATGGTGTTAAGCTCTTTGTTGTTAAGCAAAACAGATTTAATGTCCCTGTCGTTCAGCTGAGGAACGCCCTTGAACGTGGTAGATTTGGTAAGTTAATAATGGGTACTGTAAGGGTTAGGTGGTGCAGGCCACAAGCATACTATGATCAGGATCCATGGCGCGGAACATGGGCGTATGATGGTGGAGTCTTGACTAATCAGGCAAGTCATCATGTTGATTTGTTAGAGTGGATGATGGGTGATGTTGAATCTGTTTTTGCAAAGAGTAAGCAAGCATTAGCAGATATTGAGGCTGAGGATACTGCGGTAGTGATGTTGAAGTTTAAAAATGGTGCGCTAGGCGTGATTGAGGCAACTACGGCAATAAGACCAAAAGATCTAGAAGGTTCAATTTCAGTTTTAGGAGAGACGGGTAGTGTTGAGATTGGTGGTTTTGCAGTTAACGAAATGAAAACATGGAATTTTTCAGAAATGACTGATGAAGACAAAAGTGTTATTGAAAAATATTCGGTCAATCCTCCAAATGTATATGGTTTTGGACATCAAGCATATTATGAGCACGTCGTTGACTGCATACAAAACAGGACACCTCAGCTTGTTGATGGTCTCAAAGGCCGTAAAAGCCTTGAATTAATTAATGCGATATATGAATCAATTGAGACAGGAAAAGAGGTATACCTAAATTTTTCTCCTAAATACTCAAAGTTGGGATTATCGTGATTCAACATGACTCAAAAATAGTTAATTTTAAATGTGGGGGTGGTATAGAGGTAATTAAACCCTCAAATCTTTATGACTGAGCACTAGATGATAATGTTCTATTGGTCCTTTCGTCGAAATTCAGTCTCATTCATTTATTTGCTCTATAGTCACTATTGGCGAGGAGGGCAAAATTAATGGAAAGTTTCGATTTAGACACTCAAGATAATTTTTTCAATTCATGTAAAGAAAGTTGTTGTGTCAGCATTGAAAAAATGTTGAAAAAAAATCCCTCTTTAATTCATCATAAAAGCAAAGAAGGATGGAGCTGAATAATAGTTGCATCTTTTTGGCAAAGGTATGAGTTTGTTGATTTTCTCATCAAATGCGGGGCAAATGTAAATGATAAAGGAAAGAATGGAGCGAGCGTTTTGATGTATGCTAAAACTAAACTACTGGCTTAAAAAAATCCAAACCTATCTTTGTTAGAACTCCTTATAAATGCTGGAGCAGAGAATAACCATAAAGATAATTACGGAAAAGGTATGTTTTCCTACTTAAATAAGTAAACTAGTTCACATAAGGCAATAGAAACTTAATTAAACTATGCGAAAAATTAGCTCACATAGTTTGTACTCAAATATTATAAAACCGAACAATAGTTGTATCTAGAATGGTACATCAATGAAAAAACACTTTGCTGAAGAGAGAAGGAAAAAATGAGAATAGGTTTGATCACATACGATTATACCCATTTAAAGACAGAACAACTTGTTTTTAGATATATCAAAAATGAAAAAGTAAAAGAAATTAACCTATATGCTCTGCCATTTAAACCGCGAAAAGAAAGAGCAATTTTGATCGCACACCGCCCTGATATGAATCGATCAGTTCCGACAGAAAGTTTGGCGGAATTGTCAAAGGTGAATTTTCAAAAGTGGGATGGTGAAGAGGATATTAGTCTAAAAAACGACATATTTGTGATAGGTGGAGCTGGAATTTTAGATGTTTCGTTCGCGAACAAAAAGCCGATCGTTAATGCGCATCCAGGTATCATTCCGGTTACGCGTGGCCTAGATTCCTTCAAGTGGGCTATATACAATAACGATCCTGTTGGTAACACTCTGCACCTAATTGACAATGAAGTCGATAAGGGAGAAATTTTGCAAATCATGAACACTCCAGTACTGACATCCGATAATTTAATGACGCTTGCGCGAAGGCATTATGAAAATGAAATAGACATGCTAGCAAATGTACTAGATGTAATTGAAAGTCGTGTAATTCCCACAGGTATGGAAAAGCCAGCCACGATGAGAATGAGTGCTGAAGTTGAAGCTAAGATGGTTCGTAAATTCGACGACTGGAAACTCAAGATGACTGGCTTACAAAAAAATTGAAAAACTATCAATCTATATCTTTTAATCGAGTTGACGCTGATCAAGTAATTGCTGTAGCTATCTTAGCTTTTTTCAAAAAAAAGATCAGATATCAAATTAGCACTATTCACTCGCCCTCAAGTAGCTGTAAGCTTTACAACTTTAGAAATGCAAACCCACTTACCTTACAAGGATAGTGAGATACACAATAATAAACCAAAAACTTTTACACTTAATTTTTACACTCGAAAACCGTTGTTTTGGCTAGGATTATTTTGCGACTACTATTGAGTGAAATTGCTTTAATGGGTATGGCATGGTGTTTGTAAATGATACCTTTTCTTTAGGTGGTCCATCAGGTGGGGATCAATCAAAATGGAAAAATCCAGAATTTGAAACAGAGTACCAATTGGAAGTAACAGCACAATTTTACCGGTATAAATTTGAGATGATGTTGTTATTGGAACTGGTGTTGTAGTAACTAAAAATATAAACAAAGCGGAATATACGCAGGAATTCCAGCAACATTGCAAAGGACTTTGAAGTGATTAAATTTCTTGATCTTAAAAAACAATACCAATCAATTAAGGAGGAAATTGATCAAGCAATTAAAAATGTTATCAATGATTCTGCATATATTGGTGGTAAGTATGTTAAAGAGTTTGAAGATAGTTTCGCCCAATATATAGGTGTTAAAAATTGTATTGG
The DNA here is from genome assembly GCA_049612225.1 of Porticoccaceae bacterium. GTDB lineage: Bacteria > Pseudomonadota > Gammaproteobacteria > Pseudomonadales > Porticoccaceae > HTCC2207. The sequence continues at coordinate 16,223 of JBMZBJ010000002.1, forward strand.
AGTCGGTAATGGTACTGACGCGCTAGAGATTGCAATTGAGGCACTTGATCTCCCAAAAGGGTCCGAGATTATTGTCCCAGCCAACTCATTTATAGCAAGTTCAGAAGCTGTAACAAGAACAGGTCATAAGGTTGTTTTTGCTGATGTCTGTAAGGATACATATGTGCTTTCATTGAAGGATGTTCTGAAGCGCATAAATGCAAAAACTGCGGCAATAATTGCTGTTCATCTATATGGTCATCCGTGTGATATGGATGGGTTATTAAGAATAGCTAATGAAAATAACCTTAAAATAATTGAAGATTGTGCACAGGCTCACGGTGCGCAATATAAAGGAACATCAATTGGAGGTATTGGCGACATTGCTGCGTTTAGCTTTTATCCCGGTAAGAATTTAGGTGCCTATGGTGATGGTGGTGCAATTGTTACAAATAATGACGAGTTGGCTAAAAAATCAAGAATGATTGCTAACCACGGAAGAGTTGGAAAATATGACCATGTGTTCGAGGGAAGAAACTCCCGTCTAGATGGACTCCAGGCGGCGGTACTATCTGTAAAACTTAAACATCTAGACTCATGGATATCAAAAAGAATTGAAATTGCTAATTTATACCTGCGAGAACTTTCAGAAATTGACGATTTAATTCTTCCTAAACGAATGAATTGGGCCAAGCAGGCTTATCACCTATTTGTTATTCGGTCCAGCCGGAGAGATGACCTGAAATGTTTTCTAAGTGAATGCGGTATTCAGACGGGAATTCACTACCCAACAGCACTTCCAAAAATGTCTGCCTATCAGTATTTAGAAAATAAATTTAATGGTGAATTTTCATTATCCTCAGATACAACTCTATTGAGCTTACCAATTGGTGAGCATTTAGAGCTATCAGATATAAGTAAGGTCATTAGTACCATCAATGAATTCTACAAAAAAAATTAACAATTTAAATCTAAGTATAATTATGATCAATTTATCGGCACTGATTAAGTTGTATTTAAAGAATATATTTCTGGTAATGCCAGTGGCATTAATTTTGCAATCAATACCTATTGTTGCAGGCCCAATGCTGACCAAAATTTATAGTCCAGAACAGTTTGGATTTTTCGCATGATAAAGGCGGGTACAAATCCACTATATGTAGATAGAAAAGGGAAAAATATTTTCGATTATCTAGATGAGCAGAATAGTTCTGCGAGATTAATCAGCAAGCAAATTATAAGTTTTTCTTATAAAGCAGCGGTTCTTTCTTTTTCCATAAAAAATGTATTTTAGCTGTAGGGGGGAAGAAAAGTAATCACATCTTTAGATAGCATAAAAAGCGACTGCGTGATGTATTTGTTATTGAGAGAAAGGTCAATTGCTCAGGATTGAGTATTCTTAAAAATAATTAGGTTTACCGAAATATTAGATATAGTCTTCTAAGCTTATCTCTTAAAAAAATTAAGGAGTTAAATGTGAAACCATTTAAAATTGGAAATCGTGTTGTTGATAGTGAGCATTTGCCATTAGTTATCGTTGAAATAGGGATAAATCATGGAGGTGATTTGGATGTAGCCAAACAGATGGTTGATGCGGCTTTTTCTGCAGGAGCAGAAGTAATAAAGCATCAAACACATGTTGTTGATGATGAAATGTCTGGTTCAGCAAAAAAAGTAATTCCTGGAAACGCTGATATTTCGATTTATGAAATAATGAAGAGGTGTGCACTATCTGAGCCAGATGAGATAGAGCTTAAAAATTATGTTGAAAAAAAAGGGATGATGTATCTAAGCACTCCCTTTTCTCGCGCTGCTGCTGATAGACTAGAAAGGTTAGGCGTTATTGCATATAAGATTGGATCTGGTGAATGTAATAATCATCCTCTAATTGAGCACATTGCCAGTTTCGGAAAGCCAATGATCGTCAGTACAGGAATGAATGACATTCATTCGGTTAAGACGACAGTTGAGATACTTAAAGCACACAAGGTTGATTTTTCACTTCTTCATACAACTAATTTATATCCAACACCACCTGAGCTTGTTCGTTTGGGAGCTATGCAAGAAATGATGGAGCATTTCCCCGATGTTCAAATTGGCTTATCTGATCATACTACATCAAATCTTGCTTGTTTTTCTGCTATAGCTTTGGGTGCAAATATTGTTGAACGTCATTTTACTGATTCCATGAAAAGAGTTGGTCCGGACATAGTTAACTCCATGGATCCAGAGGCATTAAGTGAGCTTATTAAAGGTAGTGATTTAATAAGAAAAATGAGGGGAGGTCAAAAACAAGCTGCATTGGAAGAGCAGGTGACAATAGATTTTGCTTTTGCATCAGTAGTTGCAATTGAGAATATCCAAAAAGGAGAATTGTTCTCTTCAAATAATATATGGGTTAAACGACCGGGCGACGGTGAAATACCAGCTAAGGATTTCAAAAGCTTACTTGGGAAAATGGCTTTAAGTAACATTTTAAAGGATACACAAATTAAAAGGAGTGACATCTTTGAGGAATAAAAGAATTGTTTTTTTGTCGGGAACAAGGGCTGACTTTGGAAAATTAAAGTCACTTATTTCAATATCCCAGAGCAGTAAACTGCTTGATGTACATGTTTTTGTTACCGGAATGCACATGAATTCTAAATATGGCCGGACCATTGACGAGGTCATCAAAGCAAAAATCAAAAACATATATCCATATATCAATCATGAGGGTATCGATCATATGGATCGAACTCTGGCTAATACAATAAATGGGTTTTCACACTTTATCTCCGAAATACAACCCGACTTGATTGTTGTCCATGGCGATCGAGTAGAGGCACTTGCTGGTGCAATAGTTGGTAGCTTAAACAATATACTAGTTGCCCATATTGAAGGGGGTGAACTTTCTGGCACAATTGATGAACTGATTCGCCATGCAGTAACAAAAATGTCCCATATACATTTTGTTGCAAACCAAAGTGCGAAGAATAGGTTGCTACAACTGGGTGAGAAAGAGAATTCAATATGGATTATTGGTTCACCAGATATTGATTTGATGGATCCTGAAAAACTACCTTGTTTGAATCGTGTAAAGAAGCATTACGATATATCTTTCGATGAATTTTCAATTGCGATGTTTCACCCAGTGACTACTGAGTATGCAAAAATAAAATCGCATTCTAAAAATTTCGTCGACGCACTCTTGGCGAGCGAAGATAATTTCGTGGTAATTTTTCCGAACAATGACCTTGGTAGTGATGAAATTATAAATGAATATAAGAGATTAAAAAACAATCCTAGGTTTAGGATTTTTCCTTCATTGCGATTTGAATATTTTCTTACCCTTCTAAAAAGCTCAAACTATATTGTTGGCAATTCAAGTGCTGGAATAAGGGAGGCACCATTTTATGGTGTTCCCACAGTTGATATTGGTACTCGACAAAGAAACCGAGCCGATCATGAAGATATTTTTCATTCCGACTATCAAGCAATAGAAATATTAAAAATAGTAAGCGCTGTAAAAAATGTTAATAAACAAAATGTGAAAAAGGTCGCTTTTAAAGATTTTGGAAATGGTCAAAGTGATAAGCATTTTTTTGAAATATTGATGTCGAATTCTTTATGGAAAACAAGTTGTCAAAAACAAATGCAGGTATTAGATAGGTAATGAAAAAAAGAATCATCGCTCGAATAGATGTAAAAAACGAAAGTGCAATCAAAGGCATTCACCTAGAAGGCTTAAGAAAAATAGGCGATCCTAACAATTTGGCATTAAATTACTACAACAGTGGTGTTGATGAGGTGATTTTTATGGACGCGGTTGCTGCATATTACGATAGGAATAGTCTAAGTGAAATTATTCAGCGTGCTTGTAATGATGTTTTTGTTCCAATCACAGTAGGGGGTGGAATTCGGACATTAAGCGATGTGCAAAGTGCCCTAAATGCAGGAGCTGATAAGGTAGCATTGAATACACAAAGTATTAGGACTCCTGAGTTTATAAGTCACGCTTCCAAGATTTTTGGGAGTCAGTGTATTGTTGCATCAGTTGAAGCAAAGAGAAATTTTGAGTCCGATTCCTGGAACGCTTATTATGATAATGGAAGGGAAGATAGCGGGATGGACGTTATTAGTTGGGTTAAGGAGTTAGAGTCTCTTGGTGCAGGGGAAATTTTCATTACTTCAGTTGATAAAGAAGGTACAAAAAAAGGTTTTGACGTCAATCTTTTGAATGAAATTTGTAATGCAGTAAATATACCAGTTGTCGCGAGTGGTGGAGCGGGTTCAATAGGTCATGTTCAAGAACTATTAAGTACAAGTGATGCTTCTGGTGTGGCGCTCGCTTCCTTGTTGCATTATGAAATAAGTACAATCAAAGAACTTAAAAAGTTTTTAATAGAAAACAAAATTAAGGTTAGAGTGTGAGCAAATTTGTTGTAGTTGATTATGGTGTTGGAAATGTTTCAAGCATACTTAAAGCGTTAAGGAAAGTAACACATGAAAAAGTCATTCTAACGAAAGATCCTAATGAGTTATTTGATTCAGCAGGAGTTGTATTGCCGGGAGTTGGAGCTTTTGGTTATGGCATGGAGCGTATTGTGAATGAGGGGCTAGACATTGTCTTGAGAGAATATATAAATAATGGTGGCTATTTGATGGGTATATGCTTGGGAATGCAAATGCTTTTTGAATCAAGTACTGAGTTTGGAAACCATAAAGGACTGGGACTGATCCCCGGGCATGTATCTTCTTTCAAAGATCTAGAAGTCAATTTTTGCAGGCTACCACATGTTGGCTGGAATACAATCTCTGAACCAAGGGATATGCGTTGGGATGACACAATTTTAGCGGAAACTATACCAGATCAAGATGTATATTTTGTCCATAGCTATTTTGCAACACCAAAGCTATCAGAAGATGTATTGTCGTTAAGTAAGTATGGGGATTTTTTATATTGCTCATCAGTTCAACATAACAATATTTATGGTTGCCAATTTCATCCTGAAAAAAGTGGTCCAGTTGGATTAAACATTTTAAAAAAGTTTATTAAAATTTGCGGAGAAAATAATGAGTGAGACATATTTTGGGCTTCCCGAAGAAGTTAAATTTTGCAAAAATTGTGTTATTTCAAATCAACGTCCTAGCAGCACAGTTGAATTTAAAAACCAAAAAGGTGAAAAAAAGAAAGTTATAAATTTTAATGAGGATGGAATATGCTCAGCATGTGTATATCATGCTGAGAAAGAATCGGGAATTGATTGGGACGCCAGAGAAGATAGATTAAGAGAATTATTGTCTAAATTTAAGAGTAATGATGGTTCATATGACGTAATAGTTCCTGGGAGCGGAGGTAAGGATAGTGCTTATACTGCTCATGTCTTAAAATATAAATATGGCATGAATCCACTTACGGTGACTTGGGCGCCTCATCTTTATACAAATATTGGGTTCCAAAACTTCCAAGAATGGATGCATACTGGTGGTTTAGATAATATTTTGTATACACCAAATGGAAAGCTGCATCGTGAAATGACTCGAAATGCTTTTCATAATTTGTTGCATCCCTTCCAGCCTTTCATTGTTGGGCAAAGGATAATTGGGCCGGCTATGGCAAAAAGATATGGCGTGAAGCTTGTGATGTATGGTGAAAATCAAGCTGAATACGGTAATGCTATTGAAGAAAATTCTAATCCAATAATGAATATGGACTTTTTTTCTGCCGAAGATGTGCTAGATATGAAGTTTGGTGGAGTTCCAATGTCTCATTACTTAGAAGATGGAAAGTATAACATGGCTGACTTTTCACCATACATCGCCCCAAAAAAGGAGGAGCTGATCAAAGCTGGGGTTGAAGTACATTACCTTGGTTACTACCTAAATTGGGACCCTCAAGAATGTTATTACTATGCAGCTGATAATACGGGCTTTCAAGCTAATCCAGATAGAACTGAAGGTACCTATTCAAAATACAGTAGTATTGACGACAAAGTTGATCCGTTTCATTATTATACCACGTTAATTAAATTTGGCATTGGCCGGTGCACATATGATGCGGCTCAAGAGGTTAGAAACGGCAAAATAACTAGAGATGAGGCAGCTTACTTGGTGCAGAAATATGATCAGGAGTTTCCGAAAAAATACTTTAAAGAGTTTCTTGAATATATTGACACAACAGAAGAGGATTTTTGGAAAGTCATTGACGATAATCGGTCTCCGCATTTGTGGGAAAAGAAGAATAATGAATGGGTTTTAAAGCATACTGTAAATAAAACTTAAAAAACCCCAGTCAAGATTAATGTACCAATGATTATGTATTAGCTAATCGATAAAAGATGAATGAGGTTTTAGTAAAGAATATTGATATCGAGATTCGTTTTTACTTATATGAATGCGAGCCTTGAAATCGTTTTATTCGTTTTTTTTGTTAAAACAATGGATGGTTCTTCAACTGTTTCTTTAGCTAAAGTCCCATTCAATTATATAACTGCGAGATAGCTCTCTTTTTAAAGAACCCGTTTGCTGGTTGTCATAGTCATGTAAGTATTCAAATTTAAAAATTTTTCAAGCTTTTAAAGCATATACAAAGAGATTTTTTCAATTTTTTTTACCCAAAAAATTACTGCGGACGATGTCATCAATTCATTGGATATAACAAAAAAATATGTTGATCTTTAAAATACAATTAACCTAGATGTATATCCTGCATATAAAAAAATAACTTTTGTAAAGCCTTAGTTTTATATTAACGCAAACTTAAAAAATAATCTTATGGGGTTATATCATGAAAGTAGTAGCACTAATACCAGCGCGTGCGGGGTCAAAGAGATTGCCAGGCAAAAATAAACGCCTTCTTGCTGGCAGATCATTGGTGGAGTGGAGTATTTTATGCGCGGAGAAAACTGGTGTTTTTTCAGATATTTTAGTTTCTACTGATGATAATTTTATAGCTGATATTGCATCTAACCTTGGCTATAGAGTACCCAATCTTAGGCCCCCAATTCTATCAACGGATACTGCGTCGAGCGCAGAAATGGCGATTTATGAGTTGGACAAATATGAGAAAAAAGAAGGGCCAGTTGATATTCTAGTTCTTCTTCAGCCAACGTCACCTTTCAGAAAGGCCAGTACAATAATCGGAGCTATCAACTTAATGCATTCCACCAATGCAGATTCAGTTATAAGCGTTGATTCAAGTTTGTCGAAAGGATCTTTATATTTTTATGAGGATGCCAAAGACATAATGCCAGTATTCGGATGGGATTTTTATTCATCAAATGAAAAAAGTATATTGCGATTAAATGGGGGTGTTTTTCTTGTTAAACCTCAGGCTTTGAGAAAGCATAAAACCTTTGTTTTTCCGGGCTTTAAACCTTTTGTAATTGAGGATCCAATTGAAAGTTTAGATATTGACACTCAAAGTGATTGGGATATAGCGCTAAGTCTAGCTGATGATTTCTTAAATGAGTAAATTATTATGGATTTAAAATATTTTACTGATAATGTTGAAGAAGTTATTAGTCTCCTTTCAAAAGGTGGTGATCAAAGGCTTTTAACTAATAAAGCAGGTAGGAATAGTTATGGAGTAAGTATCGTTCCTTTGCCGAATGAATATATAAGCCTTTCGTCTTCGACAGGTTCCTCAATCAATGGAGAGACTTTTTTTAATATACTTCATTATTATGCATCCTTGTGTATTAACCGAAATTCATCAGATGACCAACTATCCGAGTTGTATAAAAATGAGATTCAGAGTGTTAGGGATGATTTAAGGTCGGTGCTGGGGCTAGAAAATAAATATGATATTGTCATTGGTCCAAGTGGGACCGATCTAGAAATGATCCCTAATTTTATTGGACTTTTACAAAATAAAAATGTTGTCAACATAATGTCTATCCCATCAGAAACAGGAGGTGGGACTTTTAATGCCGCTTCAATCAAAAATTTTAGCTCTGTTTATCCTGATGGAAGTGAGTCTCTAGAAAACCTTAACAACATGCATTCAATAGAAACAATTGCACTTGAAGTAGCTAATGAAGAGGATTCATATAAGATGCTTCAAGAAATTCTAGACAAAGCATTAAAAAAGGGATCAATTCCTATACTCAGGTTAGTTTGGGGCTCTAAGTTAGGGCGTAAGTATCCAACACTTGATGTAATTAATAAAGTTGCAAAAAAGTATAAAGACTTAGTCATTGTGGCAGATTGTTGTCAAGGTAGGTTGAGCCCAAAGAGAATCAGGTATTTTTTATCATTAGGCTGGATAGTTAATTTTACAGGGTCAAAGTTTTTCTCAGCGCCACCGTTTTGTGGGTGTTTGGTTTTTCCACCAAAATTTAAAGAATTATTCCATGAGATTCCAAAAACCAATATAAAAGAATTGTCCACATTGAGATCATGCTTTACGCGATATGATTTCCCCAAAAATTGGAGTGCCTTTGACTTTATTAACACGTCAATGAGTGCAAATTTCGGCCTTTTATTAAGATGGAAAGCAGCGATTTATGAAATGCGACGTTTTTTTGCAACTGATATTACACGTATAGAGCGTGTTATTGATGCATACATAGATTTAATTAAAAATGAATTTAAGGATGTTGATATTAATGTAAGTGATCAGTTTTCTTCATCAGATAATTTTTCATTGCTTGACGATTTGCTGGCAAAATCAATTATTCTTATTGAGCTTCCGTCACAATATAATCTTCAAAAAGCCAAAAAGTTATATGAGAGTATTCAATCAAATTACAGAATGAATGTTTTCTCAATTGGTCAACCGGCGTTTTCTAAAAAGCCAAATGGGGATGTTGATAGAATTTATTTAAGGATAGGTATAGGTTCCAGAAACTTAGTGGACAAATCAGGTCTCCTTGAGGACTATATGATCGATGAGATCACTGATGAAGTTCATCTAGTCTCAGCCGCAATTAAGCAGACTTTTAAAATGGCTCGCGCTGGTGGATAAATTTCTGCAATATACTGGCGATCTTATTTCGCGCTCATGCTTTATTGTACTCATTGGACTATTGCAGTACAGATCAATCGAACACCAAGAATTCCTTTTTTATTACGTTCTTTCTCCATTGTTAATCACTTTAATAACAGGGGGAAGATATGTAGCACTTGCGCAATATTCTATTGGGAGGTCCTTTCATAATCTTGCCTACGTACTAAATAAATATTGGCGGGTCTTTTTATCTGTTACCGTATTATTAATTTTTTACAGACTCATATATGCGTATGACTCTGGGTTTTTTGTAGCTATTGATTTAGTTACATACTTACTTGCAGTTTTATTTAGTCGTTACTATATTGAGCACTTGAGAGCTTCAAAAAAACATAAAGCTTTGATCGGTTATTTCAAAATTTGCTTAGGTATTTGTATTTCTATACTTACCATGAGTATTTGGTTTAGCCCCATAACACTTATTTTTATTGCCTCATTCGCTTATTTAATTGTTTCAATCATGGGCATAATTTCTAGTTATTTAAATTGTGATTTTTTAAGCTCAGGAAGTGAAAAATTTAGTTTTGCAATTAAAGGCCAAAACTACTATCTTCTAGCTTCTTTTCTTGTTTTCTTTCTTTTACGAAATATTGAAAAATTTCTAGCTAATTTTAGTGGATTTCCTCATATGCAAGAGTATTTAATTTGCTGTGTTTGGGGTAGCTATTTTATGACTGCAATAAACCAGATAAATAATATTATGTATCCAAAGCTTATCAGTAAATTGCGAGATGGAGAGTCTTTCGATGTATGGCGTGTTTTTAGTACTAGAATTCTGACCGGATTACCCTTCCTTGTAATCTTCGCAATTCCTTTTTTCTTCCTATATGCTGAGTCAATGAATTTTCTAAATGTAAAAAGTTTTAAAATTAGTGAATTAGCAGTAATTTTTTCTGGATTTTTATTTTTAGCGGTATTACAAATAATTAGTCCTTATATGAACTTGACAAAAAAGACCATTCTTATTCGAATAATGACAACTTGTATAAGTTTTATACTTGCAGTTTTGTTTATCATATTTATTTCTCCTTTTGATAATATGTTTATTTATTATCCATTTCTTTTTTATATTCTCTCAATAATATTTTTATTATGGGCTATTTTTGTTTTGCGACCAAATATTTCTACTAAGGATTACAAAAAATAAATGAAAGTCTTTATTGATAATGTATATGTTTCTGTCTCTGAGGAAATTAAAAATTTCGTTATAGGTCCAGAGTGGGCGAGTACACTCATTAAGTTACCTCTGATCTCTATCTCGAAAAATACACTAATTATCGAAACAGGGCATCATAATTGGCCGCAGCTTTTTATTTATCAATCAAAAACTGAAATTAATATATTTACTGATTCGTCAGCTATTTGTTGTTTTTTAAAAAAACAGTCTCTTAAAGTTGATAAGTCAGCTGCAATAGCGATAAGTTTTCTTGGCTCAACTAGCAATGGGCGTTGGATTTTTTCAAATAGTTATGTAGTCCCCCCTAACTCTAAATTCAAGATTACAGATAACAATAAACCTGAGTTGTTTCAAAAAAATCATACCACTTACCTTAGAAAAGAAAGTCCACAATCTAAACATGAATTTGTATCTCATTATATTAAGTGTATGGAAGAAAAGATTTCGATTTTAAAAAAAATTAATAAGCCAATTTATGTGGGTGTGAGTGGTGGTTTCGATTCACGTATTTGTCTTGCTTTCTGCAATAAATATAACTTAAAAATAATTCCATTTTATATTGGTTTGAGTCATGCATGTGGTTTTGAGACACGTGATTACAAGTCTGCTAAGCAATTGTGTAAGAAGTTTAATCTAAAGCTTGAGATCGTTCCCTATGTGAAAGATAACATGAAAACCAGAATTGAGCATGAGCTAGATAATAATATTCTTGGGGGATCAGAAGCCTTTAGGCTGTGTGAATTTCCTGAATGGAGCAAGGGCGTTCTAATTAATGGCGCGTGGGGATTTCTCGTCCATAGCCCTAACATTGATGTTGCGTACAATGACGAGATTCTTTATAAAAAATCACTGTTTTACAACTGGTTACCCTTCAGAAAGTTGAGAGTTGTTTTAAATGCGCTGATTGGGACTAACTTTCCACGGAAGGGGCTGGCCAAAAACTTATCCGATATAGAGAAAATTCTAAGACAAGAAGTTTCGTTGGTTCTTGGTCAATATAGTGAATTGTCTGCTGATGAAGTGGTTGTTAATTATACCGCGCGTATGCAAGCTGCGATGACATCTAGCGGCGTTTTCGAATCATTAGAAAATAGACAGTTACCATTTAGTATCTATGCTGAACAAATACCTAATACATCGTCTTCATATTACACTGGAGCTTTAGTAAATCGTTCCTATGCTAGAGAGATATTAAATGATATTGGCGACTTTGATGATGTTTTTGAGCAGGGTAGTAAAGGGATGTTAGATATTAGCATTGCTAAAAAAATAAGATTTTTGGGTTCATATTTAATCAGGGGGCAGGGTGTAATGAATTACAAAAAATCTTATGCTAAGTATAAAGCCGAAATTAAGAGCTTATTAAAAGAAAATAATGCACTCCTTAGTCATGAAGAACTAAAAATTATACTTAAAATGTCAAATAAGGGTGTATTAGATCCATCAGTAGCATTAAACATTTTAAAGTTTAGTCTTATAGCGAATCGTTTTAATTGAAAATTATTAATTATTGGATATTAATTGCTCCTGTGCTGACATTTATGGCAGGAACAACCGTTGGTGGATATTTTTCCTCACTGCTCGTTGGTGTAGCAGTGCTTCTGGTTATACTTAACCACAAAAAACATGATCACTATTATTTCACTAAATCTATCGCGTTTAATTACACATTACTTGTGTGCGCACTAGGCGCCTTATTGTGGTCCTTATACTCGTATCAAAGCTTTTATATTGCATCAACAATTTTGGCGTTAGTATTTGTTACCCATGTTAATCTAGATCCTATGGTTCTTAGATTAGCCAGGAATACCATTTATTTTTCTCTAATGATATTTTTAATCGAGTTAATGATTTTTGGCGATACTCATTTCATTGATAAATATGGTAAAAATGTCAGTGGTACTTTGGCAGTCTACGCTTTGCTCTGTGTGTGCGTTTTACAAGTCCAGAAACCGAAAAGTCAAAATCTATTTGTATGGCTGATTTTAACAGGTGCGCTTACATTATATTTTGGTGTGCATTTGGATGGTCGAAGTCAAATATTGATGGGTACTTTGATATTTGTATACATGATGTATAGGTCATTTCCAGGAAATACTTCTCTAAAAATATTTTGTTTAGTGTTGTCCATATGCGCGGTTTTCTATGAACTTTATGTATTTTTGGATTTTAGCAACATTATGGAAACTGCTGCTAAAGAGCCGAGGTATTTACTTTACCTCGATTTTATAGATAATTTTTATTCTATTCTTTTTGGTTCTGGCTCCAACACATATGTATTTGAAGTTTATAAACACAATTATCACAATGGGTTTTTACAGTTCATATATCTAGGAGGAATAGCAGGACTTCTATTTGTTTTGCTTACTACTTATCTTCATTTTAAGTTCATTTTCACATTGGCTGCCAATCATTTCATTGTATTTGTATTGATTCTAGTACTTATAAGGATGGTTATTGATTCGGTTTTCATCTTCGGCGCTGAGTCAGTGCTTTATTATTTATTATTAATGAAACTTCGTGCTAATAACTGGAAAGTCAATGATCTTTAATTTAATCTCATATCTTAAAATGTATAGACGAAAATTTAGGGATAAAACCTTTGCTCAAGAGTATATTTTTGTTAGCAAAGCAGACATAGAGTCAATTGATAAAAGAATTTTAGCTAAATACCTTGGTCAGAGATTTATTGAAGGTATGTTGCTTCATTTCACTTTAAATGTTGTTTCCCTTGTATGTTTTCTTCCGGTAATTTTGGCTGTAAAAATCCTCGGTCAACTATCACGTTTTTCAAAAGACACTACAGGTCTAAAGTGTCAAAAATTGTCAATTTCTTCTTCCAATATTGACTACTATGAATCACATATTATTGCTATTGACAGTAGTTCTATGATTTACTTTGATGCGTCATTCCGTTTATTTGTTTCTTATATTTTTGGAAAGGAGATACGTCTTCCTGCTTACCCAGCTCTTGTAGTAACTATATTAACAGGGCGATGGACCAAGGTTGTGGAAATACACTCACCTAAGCAGGTGTATTGCTCAAATGAATATTCTTTTTCATCACCTAGTTGCTTTCGAGTATGTCATGAACGAAATATTGAGTTAATTAATATCATGCATGGTGAAAAAGTTTATGACATTGTTGATGCCTTTAATATCTATCATAGAATTATATGCTGGCATCAAAGATATGAAGAATTATTTCGCAAACTTCGCTGGTCATTTGGTGATGTTATGATATGCTGTCCATTCAATCTAGACCAAACAACCAGGTTAGATAGAACCTCATATGACAATACTTGGAATTTCAATGCTGAAATATGTTACTACCTCCAAGGTGATGTTGATGAAGTTAAAAGTACAATTCTTTTTTTAGCCTCAAGGTTTAAAAAATTAAGACTTCGTCCACATCCTAAATACACTAGTAAAAAAATCTCAGAAAATATTTGTGACGTACATTTGGATGTCAATGATTCTATTAGATTCTATGAATATATTTGTTCTGCATACAGCACGGTGTTATTTCAGGCCCATATGCTAAATAAAAAAGTTCTAATCGATGATCTTAGTAAAACATTCGCAAATGAACCAGGTAGATGGTGGATGAGAGATGAGATGCCAGATGGTGTATTTCTTTTATCAGAGTTAGAAGAGTTTACACATGAATACAAATAAGCCTATTGCATTAGTCTATCATCATATTCCTCCGTTTTCTGGCGCAGTCGCAATGCGCTTTAAGTCAATCGAGTTTGGTCTCAAAAAAGCCGGCTTTAAAGCAAATGAGGTTTTAGTTTATACGGCAAAAGTAAAAGAGTCTATGCCTATTTCTTCTTATAAAACCATTGTTTTTAACGGGTCATTTTTATCCAATTCAAAGGGTTTAATGTTACGCTCAATAGGTGAATTTCTCTTTGGGTTACAGGTTGGTTTTAGACTAATTCTCAAAAGACCAAGAATAGCTGTCATTTCTTCACCTTTGTATTTGTCCAGTATAATAATAGGTTATGCATGTTATATTTTTAGAATAAGATACATTCTGGAAGTGCGAGATCTCTATCCGCAGGCATATGCGGATACTGGATTATTGGTTGATACATCAATTACCTACCGTTTTTTTGAGCATTTGTCTCGATCTATTTGCAGGCGAGCGGAGGCAATTATTTCCCTTACAAAAGGCATTGAGAATGAAGTTTCCGAGCGCTGTAGACTCTCTAATGTAAAAACAATATATAACGGATTTCCAAGTCAGGTTGAAAAAATTCAAAATGCAAAGCATTCTAAATTCACAGTTTGTTTTCATGGAGTTCTAGGGTTCTATCAAGATATTAATTCATTGCTTATTCTTGCAAAAAGCCTGAAGTCTGAGGATATAGATTTTGTTGTCATTGGCTATGGTCACAAGAGTGAGCAAGTAAGGAAGGTTGGTTTGAATAATCTCCGTTTTCTAGGTCAATTATCAAATAATTCGACACTCATGGAGGCGGCCAGATGTCATATTGGAATATCATTAAGATCGAATGACGCGCTTTCTAAAATCTCTTTTCCTGTAAAAATATGGGAGTATCTCGGGCTAGGGTTACCAGTCATAGTTGCCCCTCAAAGCGAGGCTGGAAATTTTGTTACTGACAATAATTGTGGCTTTCAATTTGAACCCTCAGATATTGAGGCTATTAAAAATACAATTATTGACTTAAAAAATAATCAACAGTTACTTTTAAGTATGTCTAAAAATGGCCTTGGCGCTTCGAAAATATATACCAGAGAAAAGATGGGCGAGAGGTTTGTAGGCTTCTTAACAAAAATATTATAAGACCACTAAATTTAGCTGATGGTCTGTAAACTCAATTTTTTTACAAGAGAGATATAAATGTTAAGAGTTTTAATCACTGGTGCCTCAGGTTTTGTAGCTGAACATTTGATTCCGATTCTGCGATTTAGAAAAATGTTTGTAGTTGGACTTGATAGAAAGAAAAACCCATCAGCCTATTGTGATGATTTTATTTGCGAGGACTTAAATAATCTTAAAGCATGCCAATTAAACAAATATAAATTTGATTTAGTAATTCATCTCGCAGCTGCAAGAGCAGACTGGGGTGTTAGTGATCAGGAATTTTTTCGAGATAATGTAAATGCTTCACAGTCGCTGATAAATGCTATTGGAGATGAAGTCCCCAAAATAGTTTTTGTGTCTTCTATATCGGTAATGCCACAAGAAACAAGTGACTGTTTGGATGAGTCAGCACCATATGACCCTATCAATGCCTATGGGTTTTCAAAAAAAGATGCGGAATTACTATTTATAAAAAAATATAAATCTTCGCAGAAAACAGATTTAGCAATCATAAGACCATCTGTGCTGTATGGACCATCTAATCCTGAAAACACAGGTATTTACAGAGCAGTCGATAATAATATATTCCGTCTCATAGATGGTATTTCATCTAGGAGATTTGCAATCGTTGGAGATGGAAAAACAATTAAAACCACTGCATATGTGAAAAATTTTGTAGATGCAATCATTTTTGCAGTAGAGAATGCTAAAGGTTTCGAGCTCTATGTATACGCTGATACTCCGCCAAGTCGTATGATAGATTTGGTTAAGGATATTAGGTTACAGTTGGGAAAATCTGGTATTGGCTTAAGATTGCCATTTTTCATCATCCGCCCAATATCTGGCTTTTTTGATTTCTTATCAAAAATAACAAAAGTAAATTTTCCAATTACTAAAGCAAGAATAGACACATTTGTTCGGCCAACTAACTTTAACCCCAAGCTTTTTATCCAAAAAGGATTTAAACAAAAGTATAGTACTAAGGAAGCTTTGAAGGAATCTGTTGAGTGGTACATTGATCTTAAGAAAAAAAGTAAATCAAATTTCTTCTTTTTCCGTGAGGATGATCAAAAGTGAATATTGTTGTAATTACTCAGAATGAACCATTTTATTTGCGCAAGTCACTTAGTTACCTTTTAGATAGTTTACCCGAAGACTGTCACATAAGTGGTGTAGTGCTTCTTGCAGCATCACCATTTGGCAAAAAATTAAGCTCCTTTAAAAAGGGACTCAGTACTTTAAAAGTATTTGGATTAGCATTCACTCTTTATTACTTCATTAAGTTGTTAGCTGCAAAAATTACAGGCCGAAGTGTTGAAAAGTTTTTAATTAGAAAGAAAATTCCAATTATTACCTTAGATAATTCAATAAATTCCTCATCATCAATAAGTGAAATTTCTAGCTATAAACCGGATTTATTAATTAGTATTCAAGGTAATGAAATCTTTAAGAAGCCAATTATATCATTAGCTCCAAAAGGTTGTTTAAATCTTCATACTGCATTACTCCCAAAATACCGTGGATTGATGCCTAGTTTTTGGGTTCTTAAAAATAGGGAAGAGAAAACTGGTGTATCCGTTTTTTTTGTAGATGAGGGAATTGATAGTGGCCCAATACTTGTGCAGCGCGAGGTATTCATAAATGGTATGACCCAAGCTCAATTGATTACGCACACAAAGCATCTAGGAATGGAGTGTATTGTCGAGGCAATAAATAAGATTTTAATTGATGATATCTCCACGCTCCCAAATGAAAATAATGATATGACTTATTTTGGATTTCCTACAAGAGAGGATGTCATCGAATTTCGAAAGGTGGGAGGAAAGTTTTTTTAATGAAAATACTTTCATTTGACATCGAAGATTGGTTTCATGTCTTGGATAATCCAGCGACATCAAATCCTACTAGTTGGGAAAAAATACCATCAAGGCTCGAGGCTGGTGTTGATCGTATTCTGCATTTGTTAAGTGACACTGATCAGCCCGCTACTTTTTTTTGTTTAGGATGGGTTGCTGAAAAATACCCCAGCGTTATTAATAAAATAGTTAATAGTGGAAATCATTTAGCAACACATTCTCATACGCATCAGCTGGCTTATGACCAGTCGAAGAATCAGTATGAAGAGGATCTGCAGCGATCTATTGATACATTGCAGCAGGCTAGTGGAACAAAAATTGATACTTATCGTGCACCGGGTTTTTCAATTACCAGCAAAAACCTTTGGGCTTTTGAGGTTTTACATAAACTTGGTATTGAGAATGATTGTTCAGTTTTTCCTGCCAATCGAGCACACGGAGGTATTCCTGAGTACTCCGCGGCTTGTCCTTCATTGATTAAATATGAAAATGTTACGCTTAAATCATTGCCAATTAATACATCAAAAATTCTAGGCAAAAATATTGTCTATTCAGGTGGCGGGTATTTTAGGCTGCTTCCTTTATGGTATTTGAGAAGAAGATTTAATATCGATAAATATATTATGACTTACTTTCACCCTAGGGATTTTGATCCTGAACAGCCGATGGTCCCCGGTTTAGGTATGACTAGAAAGTTTAAGAGTTATGTGGGGCTTAGTCGAGCGTATAGTAAATTGGAGTCTTTGTTGAAAGAGCATCAATTTATTAATGTTGATATGGCTGTTAAGGCGGTAAACTGGGATAATGTGGACAAGGTAGTTTTGAGGTAACACCTTATACTAGATTTTTTTCAAGATGCAATTTTAAACATCCTCTCAAAATAAAAAATTACGTAAATATTTCATCGCCGTCGAATCAGTCTGCCATCCACCTCTAAGCATTATCTTTTCCAGCGGCTCACCTTGCTCAAGTAGATCCAATGCTGCTCCCACCCTAAATGAATGACCGCTTAGTGGTTGTTGGTTTGACCCAGTTTTTAATCCCTCCTGTAGTGCCTTTAAGATGGTGCTAATACTCGCTGGGTTTAGGCTATCACCAATATGTCCGTGTTTGTTAATGGATCTTAGGATATAGCCCTCATCGCCAACTATCCCTTCCCATTTTTCTATTAAGGTAAGCAACTCCTCGCTGATAGGTAGAACTTTACCTGTTCCAAATTGGTCGGTCTTGGAGAAGTTAAGCTTTATTATAGGTTTGCCATTGGGTGCACAATCTACATCTTCAAACTTAAAGGAGCAGAGTTCGGATCGTCGGCGCATGGTTTCGTAGCCTAGTCTTAGCAGCACTTGGTTTCTTATTCCCATAATGCTGTTATCACAGCTAGTCAGTAGCTGATTGAGCAGTGTTTTAGTCAATGGTGTGGCCTGTTCTTGAGCTCTCCCAATTTTGCGGTGCATGCGCTTTAGGGCGAGTATCACTTCTGGGTCTTTGGTGGTGTCGTGGTTTTTGGATAATTTGAGCACTGTACCTAGGCTATTGATGCGTCTGCGGATGGCTAATAACCTGCCGATTTTGCTGTTTGAGAAATTTGAGGCGCACCGCAAGCTGATACGCTATGAGCAGCGTGCCTTTAATCAACTTCGCAAGGAGAGTCAGGTTAAAAAATAACAAAACGAAGCCTAAGAGTTTAGTGGCCAGTAAAAATGCTGGTTATTCAGGTTTTGTAAGTAAATTATGTTGGCTGTGGCATTGATAAAACATCTTAGCCATTGCATTAATAAAGCGATCAAAGTAATACATAACAACTATTGCATTACAAATTATCGAATAGTATGCTTTGGAGAAAACGATAGGAGATGATTGAAATGCTTGAGTCGACAGTTACGGTACGTGGACAAACAACTTTGCCTAAATCAGTGAGATCAGCTTTGGGTGTACAAGCTGGCGATAAGGTGCGCTATCTAGTGAGTGGTGAAGAGGTCAAGATTTTGCGCGTTAAGTCAGTATCTAGTCTACGCAATATACTTGCTGAAAAGGTGCAAAACCCTGTAACCATCAGTGAAATGGATGCTGTGATTGCGGATGCCGCTATGGAGAGTAATAAATGATTGGCGTGGATACCAATGTTCTTGTTCGGTATCTTGTAGGTGATGACCTTCAGCAGTCCCGGCTTTCCAAGAATGTGTTTAATTCTTTCTCAACTTATGAGCCTGGGTTTATTTCTCGAGAGGTGATGATTGAAACAGTTTGGGTTTTGGAGCGCGCGTACAAAATATCCAGATCTCATATCGGGGCTGTGATAGAGGGACTGTTGGCTGCAGAGGAACTTAAGATTGAACAAAGCGGTGATGTCGCATGGGTGTTGAGAAGGTATCTGGAAAGTAAACTTGGATTTGCCGACTTGATGATTGCCCGTGCGGGCCAGCGTCAGGGATGCACAGTAACAGTTACCTTTGATAAGGGTGCTGTTGGAATAGAGGGAATGAAGTTAATTGATGGATAATATTAGTTTTGGCCGCTGTAGTAGAGCTGCTTGCTGATATTTGGCTTACCTGCCTGTCGAGAATCAGATACCCATAAGTTGATTGCGCTGCTCTCAAAGCAGTTCGGTGCAAGTAAACTAAAAAAATAATAACACGAAGCCAAAGAGTTTGGTGTGCGATAAATACCATTATTTGCAGACCTATAACCATTGACATCTATACGTTATTTCGCCATTATGGGGAAAATATGTTTAGATAATGGTATGAATAAATTAAGAAACCTAACTGAATTGGCCAATAAAGCGGTGAAACTTGGCCACTTTGGTATATTTACTGCCGAAGATTTGGCGCTTTTGCTAAATACTCCAGCTAACCATAGTTTTAATAAGTATTTACATAAGGCTGTTAAAGCTGGTGTGTTGCGAAAAGTTGCTAGAGGACTTTATTATTGTCCTTCTGCGGGCATGAAAGCCAAAGGTGTTCTAGAGTATATTGCAAAGCTTTTGCACTGGAACCGTTTTATGTATATCAGTCTTGAATCGCAACTTAGCCATATAGGTCGGATATCACAGTTGCCGATAAAAAGATTAACGGTTATGACAACTGGCCGTAGTAATGTTGTTGAAACCCCTTTTGGGGTAATAGAGTTTACTCATACCGGTCGTGATCCAGACGGGTTAATTGATGAGCTATATTTTGATGCCGAGGTTGGCATGTTTAGGGCTAAAGAAAACTGTGCCCTTAGAGATTTAAAGCGGGTTGGGCGCAATACTCATATGCTTGATGTTGGAGAATAAAGTGATTAATGAATTAGTCAGTCAAGCATTGCAAAAATCGCCTCAGTTTATCGGCATGGATAATATTGTAGAAAAGGAAATTCTCCATCATGAAATTTTATATTTTCTGCATAAAGAAGGATTTTTACAGCAGCTTACTTTTATGGGAGGCACTGCACTTAGATTATGCTACGGATCCAATCGATTATCTGAGGATTTGGATTTCGCTGGTGGCCAAACCTTCTCGCCGGATAAATTTCATGGTTTATCAGAGGCGCTGAAGAATCATATTTATCAGGTGTATCGCCTTAACGTTGAAGTTTATGAGCCTAAGCTGGAAGCAGGTGATACCTCTACTTGGAAGGTAACCATTGAAAAGTTTGCTAATCGACCTGATTTGCCATCACAAAAATGTCATATCGATATTTGCGCTTACCCCTCTCTTGATAGGGTATATAAACCGGTTGCCGATCACTATGGGATAGGTTCAAAAATTGAGGGTTTACCTATTGCTGTAGAGAGTCTGGAAGAAATACTTGCGGATAAATTGATTGCATTTGCTTACCGAGAGAGGAGGATAAAACCTAGATACATTTGGGATCTAGCTTGGTTAAGTCAACGAGCTATTAAAATTGATTTATCGCTAGTGGTGAAAAAACTTGAGTTGCGCCGGAAAAATCAAAATGAGTTTATTGGACTTATAAGCCGGCACGCTGAACTTATAAAATCAAACGCAGAAACTAAACGAGATTTTTATCAGGAAATGAGTCGTTTTGTGTCTCCTGAAGTTTCACAAAGGACTCTTGAGCAGGATGAATTCTGGTCTTATGTGGCTTCCGTTATTGGGGGCTATGTTGATGATTGCAGCCTGATATTAGGTAAAAAAAATACATCATCCAAAATGACTATGTAAATCTGCTGTTCAACTGCGGTTAGGTTTAGCTGGCGATAAATAGGATTATCGGCTTTTGGTGGGAAATAACTCAGGTGAACTTGATATTGCGTACGCTTTAGCGTGGCTTTTGTTGAAGAGGATTTAATTATGACAATATTGAATGTTACTGAGGCGAGAGCCAACCTGTATAAACTGATCGACGATGCGTCAGTCAACCATGAGCCGGTGGTTATAACGGGCAAGCGCGGCAATGCGGTTCTTTTGGCTGAAGATGATTGGAATGCTATCAACGAAACCTTGCATCTTTTATCGGTGCCAGGGATGCGCGAGTCAATTTTAGAGGGTATGCAGGAGAGCATTGACGGCGCTGCGACTGAATTAAATTGGTAATGTGGATGCTGTGTTACACTAAGCATGCCCAAAAGGATGCCCGAAAAATATCATTATTAGGTACTAAGGTGACGATAACCTTGCTTACCAGCAATCACTCCTACCTCTAATCCTTTATTGCTACAACAGGAATTCCAAAAAAAGAGGCATTAAATATTTCTTTCATATTCCAGAAGTAATATTGAAAGAAATTCTTCATTTAAGAGTCTTTGTTTTGGTAGATACATCCAAAATTACCGTGGTGGGTTCCGGTTATGTAGGTATGTCATTAGCTGTACTTCTCGCCCAAAATAACGATGTTACTATTTTGGACGTGGATCCGCGGCGGGTCAAAATGGTCAACAATCGCCAATCCACTGTGGTTGATGCTGAAATCGAGGTTTTTCTTGAAGAGAGAAATCTGACTCTTACCGCAACCCTAGACAGAGAGTCGGCTTACAAGGATGCAAGCTTTGTGGTGGTTGCGACCCCCACTAACTATGATCCAGAAAACAATCGCTTTGACACTAGTTCAGTTGATACGGTGGTTGAGGAGGCACTAGCGCTAAATCCTAAAGCGCTGATAGTAATAAAGTCCACTATTCCTGTAGGTCACACTAAATCGCTCCAAGAAAAGTACGTTACCAATCGGGTTATTTTCTCTCCTGAATTTCTTCGTGAGGGGCAGGCGCTTAAGGATAATCTTTACCCTTCGCGAATTATTGTTGGCAGTCAGTTGGATGCTGCGAAAGACTTTGCTGAGTTATTGGTTCGGGGTGCCGAGAAGGACAATATTGAGACCCTATTTATCCGCTCTACGGAAGCCGAAGCGGTTAAGTTATTTGCCAATACTTACCTAGCGATGCGGGTATCATTCTTTAATGAGCTGGACTCTTATGCCTTAGCCCATGATTTAGATACAAGGAGTATTATTAATGGTGTGTGTTTGGACGGGCGAATAGGTGATGGCTACAACAATCCATCCTTTGGTTATGGTGGTTACTGCCTGCCAAAAGATACCAAGCAACTTTTAGCGAACTATGATCAGGTGCCACAGAATCTTATTCAGGCGATTGTCTCTTCTAATGTCACCCGCAAAGATTTTGTAGCTGAAGAAATCCTAAAGCAAAAACCAAAGGTTGTTGGGTTCTACCGGTTGGTGATGAAAGAGGGTAGTGATAATTTTAGATCATCCGCTATTCAAGGGATTATAAAGCGAATAAAAGCTAAAGGTATTGAGGTGTTAATCTATGAGCCTACCCTGTATGAAGAAACGTTTTTTGGCTCAAGAGTTTTAGAGAATATTGATGAGTTTAAGCAACAAAGCGATATTATAGTTGCCAATAGACGCAGTGACGTTCTTGAGGATGTTCGTGCTAAGTGTTTTTCTAGGGATCTCTTTCAGGACAATTAATTGGCTAAATCTAGCTTGCGTTAATTTTAATTTCTGTTCGAAAAATATATTTATTTAAATAGGGCTATTCAATTTTTTCCGAGGAGGATAATTTTTATTGTGGCGCTTTCTTAATAAATTAAATCAGCTTAATAAAGCAAACTGACTTATTAAAACAAACTAAAAGACCTTATTGATCACGATCGCCATTTTTAATCCCAATGCTGTGTTATAATTCTGAAACTATAATAACTAACCATGATTTTATCCAATTAGCCTATCTTTTATTCTAGGTAAGGATAAAATTGCCATTTTTAAAATTAAAGGTGATTAATGTGAGTAAAGTATTTGGTTTAGATAGCCTTAAAGGTAAAGTTAAAATCAAGAAAGAGGCTAAAAAACTTACCGTTGGCGATCTGGAAAAGTTTATATCGGTGCTTAACGAGGTCCTCTCTGAAAAGAAAGAGAAGATCAAACTTGAGACTGAAAAGAAACGCATTAAAGATATTGCCAAGATTAAATCCCTTCTCGACGAGTCTGGTTTAACCCCAGATGACCTTAAAGTCGCCAGGAAATCCAAGAAAGCCGCTGCGGTAAAGAAAAAGACCGCAAAGCCCGTACCCGCCAAATACCGTCTGGTCGATAATGGGGTTGAATACCTCTGGTCTGGAAGAGGGCGCACGCCGAAGAAATTCCAAGAGTACTTTGATGCTGGCAATAGCCGCGAAAGCTGTGAGATCGCCAGTTCAAATTAATAGCAAACGGCTGTTAACTTTCTCAACTGATTTCAATGATTTTGCTATGGGAAGCCCCTGCTTTGCAGGCTTCCCAGAGTGAAGTGTATCCGAATAATAAAGTGTGGCTGCATGTTTTGATGCGACAGTAAGCATGCTTTTTAAGCATAGTCGTAGCATTGGGCATAGGTTTTAGTATTTGCTGCTCGATCAGAGCTACAGACCACAGCGGCAGTTTTTGTTTGAAACTCAAGCAGTTTGTGTTAATTTAATGTTGTAATAATTATTACAATTCCAATGTTAACAAGAGAGTTACCGACCATGAAGTTCTTGAAGCATTTTCCTCTACTGTTTGCTGTCCTATTGTCTGTGTCTGGCTGCAGTCTTTTCGCCCCCGATGCCTACCAGGCCGAATCCCGCAAAGTCATAGATTATCTGTTATCGGATATGCCGTTGCCGCAGGATGCTGAAATTCAAAAGACCCCCACGGTTATTTTAGGTACGGGTACGGGTATCGCGGGACGGATTGTTTTGAACTCGCCGGTCAGTCCTGCATCGAATCTGATTTTTTACGGTGAGTCTACGGTCGGCACTGGTTGGACCCTGATATCCTCAACTGTAGGTGATGAGATTATTCTTACCTATACCAAAGATGGTCGCTATGCCACTATTGAGATTCTCAGATCCAAAGGCCCCGGATTTTTGGGTGGTGAGAGCAGTAGTGTGATTACTATTTCAGTGGTACACCCCTCGGCGATTCAGGAGCAGAACCCTTATGCGGCTTTGTCTGATAAGTTTTCAACGGATCAGATTGCTGCTTCGGATTAGCAGATTTTTCGGTAATTTTAAAAGCCCCAAAGCTGAATGGTTTTGGGGCTTTTTTAATGGGCAGCTGATTTAGAGAGGCCCCTGTTGCTGGGTGGGGTTGGTCCACAATGTCGACCACACTGCAGTGCCGCTAATAAAGTATAGGCTATCGCCGTGAATTCTCGAGCGATGGGTGCCGCCGCTGTGGTAGGGCTGCTTGTCTGCATTGATATAGCCAACTTGATCAATGGTAGCCAGATTGGGGGTGTTTTTGCCATTGATCTCAAGTAGGAATAACCGGTCTTGGTGATAATACCCCTCACTCTCTGAATAGAATCCCAATGTGGCGGGCACTGCAAAGCGGTCAGTAGTCTCGTTGTAGGACTGATAGGTAAAGGCATGGCGGTTGTAGCGCGCTTCGGAGTAGCTCCAGTTAAGCGAATCCAAGGTAATATCGCCGGCTTGTTTTCCCAATATCAGAGTATCCAGAGAGTAGGGCGCATTGATATCGGCTACATTGAACAGCTCGAGTTTGACTAGATTGTTTTCATCCTGTCCCAGTCCCATCAACAGAGAATCATTGACTGGATGGAGAAAGTCGGAGAAGCCCGGTACTTCCAATTCGCCGGCGATCAATGGATCAGTGGGGGTGCTGAGATCCAGCACATACAACGGGTCGATTCGCTCAAAGGTTACCAGGTAGGCTGTATCGTCAAAAAAGCGCACGCCATAGAGATCTTCGTTAGGTTTTCCAATGGCTTCCGGCCTCGACGGGTTTGGCAGAGTCGCCACAGAGTCTAAAGCCATATCCGCGCTGTTTAACTTGAGAACCGTCAGTTTGTGATCAAAACGGTCTTCCGCATTGTCTGTGCGCTGGGTAGTCACCAGACGAATATGATCACCATATTGGTTGATACGGAAATCTCGATTGCCACTCAGATACAGGGCGCCCTCTGCAGCACCAGAGCCCTGGTAGTTTAGCTGTTGAGACAGGTTGTAGCGGTGGACCAGGGTGCGGGATTGTTCATCTCTGTAGTCCACTTGGGTGAGATAGATGCCATCTTCGCTCACATAGATGCCATCGGTGTACTGGAGGTGACAGACTGTTTTAGCAAGGGCTTGTTGGGCAAGGTCGATGGCGATAATCAGAGTCATCGTCGGGTAGCCTGTCTCAGCGGTAGCCAGGCTATTATCTCTATCCATCACCAGACAGTCACTGGCCTGCACTAGTGGTTTTTCAGTACCGTTAATGGTCACCTTTGGCAAAATGCTGTCTGCAGTCAGCTGGTCCAATAGATTCTTATTTTGATTTAACTGCTGTTCTGATGGGTTATAGCTAAAGCCTTCCATAGTCGGAGTATGGCGGGCAATTAAATAGACTGTATCACCCTGTTTGCGGCTGCTGACAAAGCCACCCTGTAACTCGATCTGCATCTGCAGGCTGGGTGCGGTGATATCGCTGATATCGTAGAGGTCAAATGCGGTTGTCTGTCCCTGCCAGCTAGCTGCGCGGGCAAAGCTATCACCGTAGAGACCCCACCAGCCGCTACTGCTGATGGCCGCCAATTGGTTATTGTGGGTATATAGCCCCTCCACGCTGTGCGTATCACCCAGCTTAATACTGCCAACCTCAGTGGCTCCAGCGCTCTCGGGCTCGGTGGCAACTATGCGAATTCGCCGCTCTGCCGAATTGGTATCGGGGGGAACCTCAGTGTTGGCTGCAGCTTCGGACTGTGCTGCCGGGGCTATATCATTGACCACAAAACAACAATCCATACTGCGGCTTGGCGCAATAAACAGATGATCGCCGTTGTATTTAACGATGTCGTGCTCATCGATGTCGGCTTCGACAGTATAGGTGGTGGTAAAGCCCGAGGTGGAGCTGTCGGCGGCCTCGGCAACTGCCGCACGATCCAGATTGTCCTGCACAGTTTTATTAAACCCACTGCGTACAGTGGCCACCAGTTCGGAATTGTTGGCGATTGGCACAAGCAGACCTTTGGGATCGGATGGCTGTGTAGGTCCCGGATCATTGGTGTTGCCTCCCCCACCACAGGCGGACAGGAGCAACATGGCAGATATTAGTGGATAAAATTTCACCCCTTTATGCATAGGGTATCTCCCTCTTATTATCAGTAACCGCAAGTTATAAACGATCCCAATCAACCCATGCTAACAGGTATTTGATTTGCATACTATATAGGTTGATTAGCAACACATTAGGGTAGATTGAAAAAGTTACTGCTAACAGATTGTGTCTACTGAATGCACTATGGGATTTGAACAGCGAGGTAGTTTTAAAACAGCGTAGAAGTTGGCTCCGCCTGCTGGGCTCGAACCAGCGACCCAATGATTAACAGTCATTTGCTCTACCAACTGAGCTAAGGCGGAGTGGAGTCTATTCCTAGAGCGGGGCATTTTAGGCATCTACCCCATATGAGTCAACTGTTTCCTCCAGTTGATCAACATAATCTGTAAAGCGGCGAAGGCGCCGCCAGCGAGGTTATTTGCCAGATAATTTTTGCCACTTAAATCTCAGATGGTTTAAGATTTAGCCGCCTTGCAGGGTATACTAGTTATCTGGTATGGATTTATTAATGGAGTTGTTAAGTAGGCATGGATACTTTTTTTACTGGGTTAACGCGTTATCTGATCTTGTTACTGGTCTCAGCCGCCAGTCTCGCTGGCGAGGTGTCAGATACTGAAGCTGAAGATCAATCTATAAAGCTGCAGATTCGCCAACAATTTGAGCCGATAATCCGGCGGGTCAACACACAGCTTGCCGATAATCTGGCGCTGTATAAAAAGGATCCCCGAGCCTATAGTGAATTTATTAATCAAAACCTTCGCGCTTATTGGGATCCAGCTTCCACCAGCAGCGCACTGATTGGTAAGCAACAGTTTCAGGCGCTGGATGTGGATCACCGACAACAGCTGATAGCTGCAGTGGATGCTACCCTAGTTCGCTATGCGTTTGAGGGCTTTGAATACTATGGTGGACAGCAGTTTAGCCTAGAGGATATTGCTATCAGTCGTTCGAGAGAAATGGCTTGGTTGCAGGTTTTAATGGAGTCGCCAATTATTCCCGACCTCAATCTGGATATATTGATCAAGCGTAATGATACTGGTGTATGGAAGGCAGTGGATGTGCGCTTTCAGGGCATCACCTTTGTTGCTGTTAAGAAGTACCAGTACCGCAAGCTGCTGGATAAACAGGGTATTGAGGGGTTAACTGAAAAACTCGCCTTTAAAAACAATGCGTTTTTTCAAAACTCTGCGATCCCAAAGATCGACTGGACAATCAAACTTGCTAAGTAGTCAAAAAATACGGCCCATCAAGCCTTTAAAAGTAGTCAGCGACTATGACCCCGCCGGTGATCAGCCCAAGGCGATAAAGGAATTGGTGGCTGGCCTGGACAATGGTCTGGCAGCCCAGACACTACTGGGGGTTACTGGCTCTGGTAAAACCTACACCATCGCCAAGGTGATTGAGCAGGCTCAGCGTCCAACCATTGTGTTGGCCCATAATAAGACCTTGGCGGCCCAGCTCTACGGTGAGTTCAAGGGCTTCTTCCCTAATAATGCCGTCGAGTATTTTGTCTCTTACTACGACTATTATCAGCCCGAGGCCTATGTGCCTTCATCTGATACCTTTATCGAAAAGGACGCCTCGGTCAATGCCCATGTCGAGCAGATGCGGCTATCGGCTACCAAATCGCTGATGGAGCGCCAGGATGTAATTGTGGTAGCCACAGTGTCCGCTATCTATGGTCTTGGGGACCCAAGTTCTTATCTGAAGATGGTGTTACATCTTTCTCGCGGCGAGCAGATTGATCAGCGTGCGATTTTGCGCCGGCTGGCTGAACTGCAGTACCGACGCAATGATATGGACTTTGATCGATCTTCCTACCGAGTGCGGGGGGATGTTATCGATATCTATCCTGCGGATTCAGATTTTGAGGCGCTGCGGATCGAGTTGTTTGACGATGAAATAGACAACCTCACGCTGTTTGATCCATTGACCGGTGAAGTTTTGCGTAAAGTGCCGCGTTTTACTATCTATCCCAAAACGCACTATGTTACCCCGCGAGAAAAGATTTTGGATGCGGTGGACCACATCCAGGAGGAGCTGGGAGAGCGCCTGCAACAGCTGCGCTCAGTCGATAAATTGGTCGAGGCGCAGCGTCTGCAGGAGCGAGTGCGCTACGATACTGAGATGATGCGTGAGCTTGGGTATTGCAACGGCATTGAAAATTACTCTAGGTATCTGTCTGGCCGAGCTCCGGGCGAACCACCACCGACCCTATTTGACTACTTGCCCGATAACGCACTGATGGTTATCGATGAATCCCATGTTTCGGTGCCCCAGTTGGGTGCGATGTACAAAGGCGATCGCTCGCGCAAAGAGACCCTAGTTGAGTATGGTTTTAGATTGCCCTCGGCTCTGGACAACCGACCGCTGCGCTTTGATGAATGGGAATCCCTAGCGCCGCAAATGATTTTTGTTTCAGCCACCCCCAGTCGCTACGAGGAGGCCAATGCCGGTCAGGTGGTGGAGCAGGTGGTTAGGCCCACCGGCTTGTTGGACCCGCAGCTAGAGGTTCGTCCAGCATCGACTCAGGTCGATGATGTGCTGTCAGAGATACGCAGTCGCGCGGCTAACAATGAGCGGGTGTTGATTACGGTATTGACCAAGCGCATGGCTGAGGATTTGACCGAATACTTGGATGAGCACGGCGTTCGGGTGCGTTATTTGCACTCGGATATAGACACAGTGGAGCGCGTTGAGATTATCCGCGACCTGCGACTGGGTGAGTTTGACGTGCTGGTGGGTATCAATCTGTTGCGAGAGGGGTTGGATATGCCTGAGGTTTCTCTGGTGGCTATATTAGATGCCGACAAAGAGGGATTCTTGCGCTCCGAGCAATCGCTAATCCAAACCATAGGTCGCGCAGCCCGCAACCTTCAGGGCAAAGCCATTCTCTACGCTGATAAGATAACTGGCTCCATGCAACGGGCGATGGATGAAACCGAGCGCCGCCGCACTTTGCAGTTGGCGCATAACAATCAGTACGGTGTTATCCCGAAAAGTATTAATAAGGCGGTGGCTGATATTATGGAGGGCGCCTATGCCAATCCCGGTAAGGGTAAGCGCGGTAGAAAAGTGGCTGAGGCCGAGGCAGCCTACGATATTGACAGCGGTCAGCCAATCAAGAATATCGCAGCTGAAATCAAGCGTCTTGAACAAGCGATGTACCAGCACGCGCGCAATCTTGAGTTTGAAGAGGCGGCAAAGGTCAGAGATCAGTTGGGTAAGCTCAGAGAAAGAAGTCTAGTTTCCTAATCCTAAGGGTCTATTTTCCTGACGAGACTAACCACATAGTTCTTTAGTATTAGCGCTTGATGGGTATTTTAATTATTTCCATCCGACACTAGTATACATCTGTGTCTTGGGATAAGACCCGTCTGGGAAGGCGATCATCAGGGACGATGATATGATAAGGATATCCATCAGCGCGAGCTGCGCCTTCTCAGAACCTACTAGAACCTACAGTTCTCCCACTCTGAAAATGAAACAGCACTAATCAAACAGAGTCTGTCTGCAGGCAACCATTCACACCGTTTATAATCTAATTCACGCCTCAAAGATTGTTCGCAGCCGCGACCCACGACTCCGCTTTAAATATCACTCAATAACTGATTCTACAGATGCATGCTTAATTCCCAGTACTGCACTGACCTGTGCCATTTTGACGAGTAGCCCCCTCACAGATTTTCGGATGCCATAGCCAACAATAATCGCTGTCTGAGCTGATTTTCACTCAACTTTTGTTTGTTATGAGCAGGCAGGAATGAAACGCAGTGGAATAGCGCGTTTAACCATAGAGTAACCTCCAACTGTAGAGATATAGGCCAAGAAATAGCCCGAAAAGCATTGTTCTTATTGCCATTTTTAAAACCAGATTTGCCGTCAATTGTTTATTGCGCATTAGAGTCTTCCAGAGAGAGTAGGTTACTGATAAAAGGTTTCACATATGTAAATAATAATGATTATCATTTACATTTAAGTAAGATTCAACTATCATTTTCAAACTGACAGCTTGGTAAACCTAAGGACCTATCAAGTATGAATAAACAACGGCAAGGGATATGATTGATGAAACTTAAGTTTTTATGTGCAAGACACCGTCAGCAATTGGAGATTTCTACCTCTAAGGCTGTCCGATGTTGGCAAGATGGTTTTGATACGGCACAGTTTTTTTATGACCAGAGGTTATGGAGTGATGCCGTCTGCCACGCTGGCTGCGCCTTTGAAACCGCTGAAATTTTAATCGCCAATAAAACTATTGATTATGATGTTGCCTGCAATTGGTTTTATCATTCTACGGTGTTGCTCTCTGCCGTTTTGAAGAATCTTGATTATGATAGTCAGGCGGGTGAGGTTTTATTTATGGCAATAGATCGGTTTGAGTCTGAGCTGTCTGCTAACAGTGATGGATGTGAAAGGTTACTTGAAAACCTCAATCTGCTGTACAAATCGGCAAAGGTTTTAAACTCTGAACATTCCAATGGTGGGTCTAGCTACAGAAGCTCAAATGCCTTGTGCCACTAATTTTAGATTTTTATCTACAAGTTAAAGTCTTTGCACTCCGCAAAATGGATGGTTAAAATGGCCGCCCGAAATCACACAGATGATTTCCAGTTATTTATACAGTACGACCGTAGCTCAGCTGGTTAGAGCACCACCTTGACATGGTGGGGGTCGGTGGTTCGAGTCCACTCGGTCGTACCAATAGCTCTTCTAAACCCTGAAAAATCAGCTTCTATTTAGTCTATTGCCCATCACAGATTGCCCCTTACCTGTGTAGACTAGTTACCCTGAATCATTTCTCAGCCAAAAAATACCCACAAGAAATTTATTGAATCATATAGTGGATAGGCGAAGACCAGGCGCGCTCCTGAATAGTGGTCATAAAATCAGGCCTTGGCGCAACACCTTGACGAACGGCATCCCAAGTCGACCATCTACAGGTGGGGTTTTCAAGTACACGAGCATAATAAAATGCCCGTTGGTCTGGCTTGAAGTTTGGGTCGTGCCACAGGGTTGATAACTCTGTGGTGCCAACTTCGGGGATAATGCTGCAATCGGAGATATCGACTCGGGCACCATTATCCGCACAACGATTAGTTTCAGGGTTGACCTCTGCGCCATCGGCACAGGCGACATCAATAACATCCTCATGGGTAGTGCCATCTGCATCAACCCAGCCTTTTATTATCTGCAGGCGTTGTAAGGGCGCACTGTCTGGATCAGCTGCAGCCATCACCAAAAATCCGGGCGATCCCATAACGTTGGGTGCTGCATCCTGTGCCAATAGCGTGCCTCCCATACTCACACCTTTGCCATAGGCTTGCTCGACACCATCAGGCGCGGTGAGCATAGTCTGATCAAAATCGTACCCGGCAAACAAGCGAATTCTTAATCGAGGTCCGGATGTTGCAAACACTTCTTTACGGCGCAGGGCGCTGTATATAGATTCCCTGGTGTTTTCCTCTGCCCATACCGCCGCTAAACCAGAGGCTCCATAGGTAGGGGAAGTACCGCTAAGATAGACGTCGCCATTAATTTTGACGTAATTGTGTTTACCTGCTGGCGAGGGGAACATCGTAGCTAATAATTTATAGCGGTAATAGGTCAATTCGCCATAGATTCCAGATATCGGGGTAGAGCCTCTTTGTACTGCGGTGCTCGACAAAATGCCAAGTTTGGAAACAAAAGCAGCCTCATCATTCTGGCTGGCCGCTGAATGGGTATCCGTAGAACCAATTAAACCAAACTGGTAGGGGTTGCCAATACCTTGCTGCTCCAGTGTCAGACCTTTTAGCATTGCCTGGCGCGCGTAGGAGCCATCGACTTTGCTCAGCGCGGTTGCTGCAACCCGGTAGGGTGCAATTTCAAAACCGGCCCATTCATCGCGTGTTGATAGAATAGGATGTGTTTCAGAGGTCCCTTTTATTTGAGTTATTTCAACGATTGGCTCATTTCTTAGGCGCTTCTGTACATATGCCTCATTGAAGGGATTATCATTCCAGTCGGTAGTTTTAAACATTTCACCATTAGAGGCATTTGAGTTGTGGGGTATAGCCAAACTTTCAACGCCCTTACTCCTAAGCTCATCCATCCAGCTCCAAAGATCCTCCGGATTAGGTGAGTGGACTCGAGAAAATGGCTCACGGGGCAGATTCTCTGTTTCCTTGAAAATAACGTTGCGGTGTAAGTTACCCATATCAGCACTAGATGTCGTATATTCATAGGCGGCAAAGGTAGTGAAGTTTCCGGGATCGTTAAATTGATCTGCGGCATCCACTGTATCTTCCCAGGCACTTCGCACTACCCCCAGAACTTCTTCAGGGTTTAAGCTTCCATCGCTAATGCCTTCGATGGCACTGGGGATAAAACTTGAAAATGTGCTTAATCGTCTGGTAATGCTTAAAAAATCTGTACCAAGCTTCTCGGGTGCGTTGAAGTCATGGAAGGGCTCTGAGAAAGGATTTTTAGAGAAATCACTCGAGGTATCTGCCGCTGCATTTAGCAAGCCCAGGAACACCGCATGGTCAGTAACGGCATAAAAATCCATTGGCTTAGTGAGTTGCATATTAAAGCCCGCAGGGTTTTTAATCGGCTCCCCTTTGGCAAAACGGTAGGCATCACGGGGTGTCGCTAGGGTTCCAAACGCATAGCCATCGAAAGAGTATGCGGTATGAACATGCAAATCGCCAAAATAGGCATTTCGCTCTTGAATCCCTTTCTTTGCAATCGCTGTGGGCACAGATAGCGCATTACGGTCTAATAATTCGGTATCACCTTGGAAAAGACTTCGCTGTCCGCCCAGAGCGCCAGCGTTAGAGGTGGCTATAATGTCGTCTATTTCAATGGTCTGTTGAATGACCGCCTCATCAAAATGAACGTCTGCGGCAGTACTGAATGATTCACTGGATGGCTCCATCGTTTTATCAGAGCAGGACACCAGAGTTGCTCCTAACATCAATGCCCACACAGATTTGTTGAAATCAGGCTGCTTATTATTTTTCATTTTGTTTCTCTTATAGTTATGGTTTAGCCTTCGATCAATTATGCCAAACAGCCGCTTCTACTGCTAACGGAAACGCGCGTCTGTCCTATCGAGCGCTTATTCAGACGCGTTTATACAGACAAACCAGTAGCAAAACCTCAGTAAATTCAATAGGGTATAAACCCTATAAAGCCTACATATACTGGCTATCATTGATTCAAGTCCAATCGATCATACCAATAGCCGTCTTGCTCCACGAAAACAGGCATCATTGCGTAATTTCCAGTCAGAAAAACGCCATATCTTTTGATCCTTTAGTATCCATGGTTGCGCAGCTGAGTGATCCGGATTTATAGGACCCTATTATGGGCATGTGCAAGGAGATCTGCGCCATTTTGGTG
Source organism: Porticoccaceae bacterium (assembly GCA_049612225.1). Taxonomy (GTDB): domain Bacteria; phylum Pseudomonadota; class Gammaproteobacteria; order Pseudomonadales; family Porticoccaceae; genus HTCC2207. The sequence continues at coordinate 49,993 of JBMZBJ010000002.1, forward strand.
CGTTTAAAAATCTGTTTTTAATAATGTATTTTTTTCTGGTAGCTGGGTATTTTCTAATGTTAGTCTTGGTGCTCCAAAAGACTGACCTCGAAAAACTATCTCCTACTGTATTATCGATGAACGGTGAATTACCCCAGCAGCAACAAGACTCCGGATGGCTAGCAGAACTCGAACTGGACTATGCAGTTCGACGCGGCAAGACCTGCTTGGTGCAAAAGAAACAGCGTGGTCCGCTGACACTGCAGCGGCCGTTTTATCCCGAGGGCGATATCTGTCACAGTTATCTTTTACACCCGCCAGGTGGCGTAGTTGGTGGAGATAAGCTGAGAATTAGCCTTGGTGCTAAGCCCGGATCGCACTGTTTGATTACCACACCCGGGGCGACTAAGTTCTATCGATCAAAGGCCGATCTCAGCAGTGAACAATCTCAGAAGATATCGGTTGCCGATGGCTCGGTTGTCGAGTGGCTACCGCAACAAAATATATTTTTCCCTGGAGCCCAGTCGTCACTGAGCACGCAAATTGATGTCGCACCCACGGGTAAATTTATCAATTGGGAAATGCACTGTTTTGGACGCCCTGCTAACCAAGAAACCTTTCACCAAGGCAAGATTAGTAGCCGCACTGAGGTCTCTATCGGCGGAGACTTGCGATTAGTGGAGCAGTTGTTTACTGATAATGACTCCCTGCTCCAGTCCCCCAGTGGGCTGCGCAGGGTGGCCATGCAGGGCAGTTTAATCGCGGCCCCCTGCAACCAACTGCAGCGGGATCAATTGGAACGAATTTTGCATTGCTACTTGTATCCGGATTCCATTGGCTTAACCCTAGTCGATGAAGTTCTGGTTGCGAGAGTACTGGGTGATCAAATCGAACCCATACTGGATATATTTACCCAACTGTGGTCCCAGTTGCGCGCAGAGTGGTTGCAAAAACCCCCCTGTCCACCGCGTATTTGGAACACCTAACCTAAGAACTGACTATGGAATTAACACCTCGCGAAAAAGATAAATTGATGTTGTTTACCGCCGCGCTTCTCGCAGAGCGCCGCAAGGACCGAGGGCTAAAGCTAAACTATCCTGAAGCGGTCGCCTTTATCAGTGCGGCCATTCTCGAAGGTGCGCGCGATGGCAAGACAGTTGCCGAGTTGATGGATTACGGACGCACGCTTCTGAGCGCCGACGATGTGATGGATGGCGTGGCTGAAATGATTCACGATGTGCAGGTGGAGGGAACCTTTCCCGATGGCACCAAGCTCGTCACTGTCCACAACCCTATAGTCTAGGAGCCGATAATTATGATTCCTGGAGAATTAAAAACTGCTACAGGTGAAATCCAGCTCAATAGCGGTCGCCAACGTACCACTGTAAAAGTGGCAAATATTGGCGATCGTCCAGTTCAGGTTGGCTCTCACTACCACTTTTTTGAAGTCAATGATTCCCTGATTTTTGACCGCGATATCACACTGGGATACCGGCTCAATATTGCCTCCGGAACTGCGGTTCGCTTCGAGCCAGGCCAGGAGCGTACCGTTGAGCTTGTGGCCTATGCCGGCTCGGGGGATATCTTCGGATTTCAGGGGAAAGTAATGGGCAATATCAGCGCATACAACCCACCCAAAGGCGAGGAGTAAACTATGCCGGGATCAATTTCGAGGCAGGCCTATGGGGAGATGTTTGGCCCGACCACTGGCGACAAACTGCGCCTAGCTGACACTGAGCTGTGGTTGGAGGTAGAGCGAGACTTCACCCACTATGGCGATGAAGTTAAATTTGGTGGCGGCAAGGTGATTCGCGATGGCATGGGACAGAGTCAGAGACCCAGTGCAGAAACCGTCGATTTGGTGATTACTAATGCCCTGGTGATTGACCACTGGGGCATCGTCAAGGCCGATGTGGGCATTAAAGATGGGCGTATTTTCGCTGTGGGCAAAGCCGGTAATCCGGATATCCAGAGCGGCGTAGATATAGTTATCGGCCCAGGCACTGAGGTGCTGGCTGGCGAGGGCCATATTCTTACCGCTGGTGGCATTGATGCGCATATCCACTTTATCTGTCCCCAGCAAGTCGATGAAGCGCTGATGTCTGGGGTTACCACTATGCTCGGTGGTGGTACCGGTCCGGCAACCGGTACCAATGCCACCACCTGTACTCCCGGACCCTGGAATATTCATCGTATGTTGGAGGCGGCAGATACCTTGCCGATGAATATTGGCCTGATGGGCAAGGGCAATGCCAGTCAGCCAGAGCCGATACGAGAGCAGGTTGCCGCTGGCGCAATGGGACTTAAACTTCATGAGGACTGGGGAACTACGCCGGCATCTATCAATGAATGTCTCAATGTTGCCGAAGAGACCGATGTGCAGGTAGCTATTCATACGGATACGCTCAATGAATCGGGATTTGTTGAATCTACGCTGGCGGCAATTGATGGTCGAACCATTCATACCTATCACACGGAGGGCGCCGGTGGCGGCCATGCCCCTGATATTATCAAGGCCTGTGCTGAGTCAAATGTGCTTCCTTCATCGACCAACCCGACACGACCCTACACGATTAACACGGTCGACGAGCATTTAGATATGTTGATGGTCTGCCACCATCTGGATCCGAATATTGCGGAGGATGTGGCATTTGCCGAGTCGCGGATTCGACGGGAGACTATTGCCGCCGAAGATATCCTCCACGATCTGGGCGCGTTCTCCATGATTGCCTCAGACTCACAGGCCATGGGTCGAGTGGGTGAGGTTATTTTGAGAACTTGGCAGACCGCCCATAAAATGAAAGTGCAGCGCGGCCCATTGGCGGAAGATAGTAGTGCCAATGACAACCAGCGCATTAAACGCTATATCGCCAAGTACACCGTCAATCCGGCCATTGCCCATGGTATTTCCCATGAGGTGGGTTCAATTGAGCAGGGCAAACTTGCTGATCTAGTGCTCTGGAAGCCGGCATTTTTTGGCACCAAACCCTCTATTATTATCAAAGGTGGAATGATTGCGGCGGCGCCTATGGGCGATCCCAATGCGTCGATTCCAACCCCCCAGCCAGTTCACTATCGCTCGATGTTTGGCGCCTTGGGCAAAGCCAACAGCAACACGTCGATGCTGTTTTTATCGACAGCTGCGCTCAGCGCGGATATTCCCCAGCAACTGGGCTTGCAAAGTTTGATCGGCTCGACCAAAAATTGCCGCAATGTCACTAAGAAAGATATGCTGCTAAATAGTTATCAGCCGACGATAGAGGTTGATTCTCAGACCTATGAAGTCCGTGCCGATGGTCAACTGCTGGTTTGCGAACCGGCAACCGAACTGCCCATGGCCCAGCGTTACTTCTTATTCTGAGAGCCAATAAGAACCAATTTATGATTCGTATTACCAGTATCTTAAAGACTTCAGCGGCGCATAACGCAACCCTGAGTTTGCCGATTAGAGAGCGCACCAAAAGCCGTATTAAGGTCACTCTGGACGATGGCCGTGAGGCCGGTCTTTTTTTGCCTCGCGGCGAGATTCTGCGCGGTGGTGATTTACTCCAGAGCAGCGATGGTTTGGTGGTGCAGGTTAACGCTGCGCCGGAAACAGTCTCAACCGTGACTAGCGACTGCCACCATGCTCTCGCTAGGGCATGCTACCACCTTGGCAACCGCCATGTTCCACTGCAAGTGGAACGAGAATTTCTGCGCTACCAACATGATCATGTATTAGATGAGATGATCATTGGGTTGGGGCTTTCGGTAAAAGTCGAACAGGCGCCGTTTGAGCCCGAGGCCGGTGCCTATAAGAGCGCGGTGGGTCATGGCCACCACCATTAATGAATATTTCAGCGACTACTTGAACTCAACCACTTAACAAGGCAAAAAAATGAGTAAACTATTAAATCGAATGGCCATCATTGGCCTGGCTATTTTCGGACAATCTGTTGTTCAGGCGCATAATGCGGATGGCTCGTTGCCATCGATCCTCCACTTTATAACTGCCCCAGATCATCTCGGGTTTATAGTGCTTTCTTCTGTGCTGTTATGTGCGGTCGCGATGCGCTTACAAAAAACTGCAAAAACTATTCCCGCTAAAAAGTAATGGGCAACCACTCGCTCGCTGAGCTGAGACTCTTCCAATTGATCAGTCCGTCACTGCCGGTGGGCGGATTTACCTATTCTCAGGGCTTGGAGTGGGCGATTGAAGCTGGATGGGTCACTGATACCAACAGTTTGAAAGCTTGGCTAAAAAGTGTCTTCGCTGCCAGTGTCGCCACCCTTGAGCTACCGATTTTGATACGTCTTCTTGACGCCTTCAATAACGGCGATGAAACCAGTGTGTTGCGCTGGACCCGTTGGCTAATTGCCTGCCGGGAAACCATGGAATTGCGCAAGGAGGAGCGACAGCGCGGTGCAGCACTAGCTAAATTGCTGCCGCAACTGGATATTGCAATTCCAGATCATCTGTCTTCGGCAGTCGCCAGCAGTCAACTCACCGGCATCGCCCTTGCTGCCAGCCAGTGGCGTATTGACCATCGGCAACTCTGTCGGGGTTACAGCTGGAGCTGGGTGGAAAACAACGTGGTTGCCGGGGTAAAACTAATTCCCCTGGGACAGACTCACGGTCAGCAGATTATGCTCGAGCTAGCGGCAGATATCCCCGCCGCTGTCACTCATGCCGAGCTGATTACCGATGCCGGTATCAGCAGCTCAACACCGGCGATGGCAATTGCCAGCAGTCGCCATGAAACTCAATACACACGCCTTTTTAGGTCTTAAAATCATTTAGGAGTAATCTATGAATCATGCAACTGCCCCATTGCGCATTGGTGTCGGTGGGCCGGTCGGCTCCGGCAAAACTGCTCTCCTCGAAGCACTGTGTAAAACGATGCGCGATCAGTACAATCTGGCGGTAGTGACCAACGATATCTACACCCAAGAAGATGCCATTATATTGACCCGTGCTGAGGCATTGGCCGCAGACCGCATTATCGGTGTTGAAACCGGTGGATGCCCGCATACGGCAATTCGTGAAGATGCCTCAATGAATTTGGCAGCTGTAGAGGAAATGAGTCAGCGTCATGAAGGGTTGGACCTAATTTTTATTGAGAGTGGCGGTGATAACTTAAGCGCGACTTTCAGCCCTGAGCTGGCTGACCTTACGATCTATGTTATCGATGTTGCTGGTGGTGAGAAGGTGCCACGCAAAGGTGGCCCCGGCATTACCAAAGCTGACCTGCTAGTGATTAATAAAATCGATTTGGCACCCTATGTTGGTGCAAGTCTCGAGGTTATGGACAGCGATACCAAGCGTATGCGCCCGAACATTCCCTATGTTTTTACCAACCTACACAAGCATACGGGCCTGCAAACTATTATTGATTTTATTGTCGATAAGGGGATGCTAGCTGCTTAGAAAGCTAGTATCCCCTTGCGAATTTTTCAAAATCCAAGGGGTGTGGTAGCGAGACTCTCAGAATGATATTTTGAATGACCTAGCCAGAATAAAGAGCATTAACCCTAGCAGAATTAGATATTTAGGACGTCCTCAACAGATGCCCTAAATAGTTAATAAAAACGATTAGTTAAATGTTGCTGTACAGCATTTATAACGCTAAGGTCGGTGGTTAAAGTCCACTGACAGCTGCCATTTAAAAATACCACTTCTCAAATAGAATGATGATTAGCTTATTTTCTAAGCTATGGCTTGGTAATTATTTTTGTCCCTATTTTCACTGATGACTCTATTTCATTCATAGCTGTGTTCGATACGGCTATACAGCCCTCAGTCCAGTCAGTTTTGCTGAGCGATGGGTACAGCCAACCAAATCCGTTGGGCATGCCATGAATCATAATATCTCCCCCTGGGTCTACGCCCATTGCCGCCGCATTTTGCTTGTCCTTGGCATTGGGGTAGGAAATCCGAATGGCTTTGTAGTACGAGCTATTAGGGTGTATCCAATCAATAAAGTAATTACCTTCTGGGGTCTTGCCGTCACCCTCTTGTGTTTTGTGTCCAATTGGCTCTCGACCCAAGGATATTGGATAGGATTTGACGTGCTTGCTGTCACAAAATAATGACAGGATACGCTGCTGTTTCTCGACCACAATTTTGTCTACACAGCCAATATCTTGATAAACTAGCTTGGGATGAAATCTATCAAAATAAATGGCAGAAGCAACAACGAGCGCAACTGTGATTAGTATATTTTTTTGCATTAATCGATTAATGGTGCATATTTTGCTGCGTTATCCATTTTCCTATCGTCATAGAAATCCTCGCCAGAATATTGATTTCCCTCACCTTCTTTAGATGAAGAAATCTTATCCTCTTCATCACGATTATCATAGATCACATGCATATTTTCATCGAGTTTCACAGTGCCCTCTTTGATGTCTTTGTTTATCGAAATGATTTCTAATTTCAGTTCTTCTAGGTCTTCATCAGTAAGGTTAGAGTTGGCAAGAGCAGCATCGTCCAGCTCGATAAGTCCATCCTCAGAAAACTTTACAGGTAGGTCTTCATCATCAGATTTAGGTAGCTTTCTGTCTTTTTTTACAACGATACTTTTATCATAGGCGTTGACTAAATAATATTGACTTGATTGACCATCATCACCTTCGAATAGGTAATAGGGTGTTTTTCGATCTTCAACAAAAAAGTACCCATCAATAGGGGTGTAATACATTGTCGGATAATTTTTCACTATCTCGGCATCAGCATCATAGAGGGAGACAGGAGGGTAGTAATTCCAATCTTCATTTACTTGAGATACTCTTGCAAGCTCCTTTTCCCCTTTTGTAAACTCTCGGAATATGACTATACCAACTACCTTATTATTAGCGTAAAGCGGGACAAATTGTGAGGCAGGCTCATTAGCATCAAAGAAATTGCTTACATCAATTGATTTGCCTTCCTCTACTTCATCCATTAAACCATTTTCTAGTGTCACCATGGCGAAAAGTTCATGGTATAAATCTGAAGCTAGTAATTCGGCTTCTTCATTGGTTTTCGCGGTGACCTTTAAATCAAGAGGATTTTTTGGCGCACTTGCGACGGAGCTTTTGACTGATTCAGCTGAGATTTGTGCAACGTTAATTGGCTTTATTTCGGATTTAAATACTAGAAAATACAACAGTGCCAATATAACTAAGATAAGTGTGAGGAGAAGAGAAATATTTTTTTTTCGCATATGTACGTCCATGTATGGTGTAGTGAAAAAGTTGAGAGGCAGCCTTCACAGACTGCCTAAAATTCTAAATTATTTGACTACTGTTCCAGAGATACATATGGCCGCGTCTCCATGGCCACCTGCTGCCAGTAGGTTCCCAATAAGATTCTAACTCTTCTGCCGTTACATAATCTCTTGGAGAGATTGCCTGTTTTCTAATAAGACTTCCCCCATTATAGGCAGGCGAATTATATACACTATCATTGATATAAAGCCCCATAACATCGCGGTTACAGGTTCCCTCGGGACAATAAATCACACCAGTGACAAGGTAATAGTGTCCTCCAGGACTTGCTCCTCGAATGTCAACATTACCAAACATTATGGCAGGACTGAGATTCTGACCGATTCTAAAATTCAGATCTGAGATAGCATCTTTTATACTATTCATCTTAGCCTCGTTCATAGTCACATTAAGCCCTAATTTCTCGGTTTTATTAATGTATTCAATCACTTTAGCTTGGCCTTGTTTGAGCTCTACTGTATTGAGGCCGCTTTCTGGGCCACCACTGGAGTTTATGTAATCATGAATTGACAATATGTCATACCGTATTGCCCTACCCTTTTTATGTGTTTCCCAAACCATCTGCATGGATGTTGTTGATGATCCACAGGTGTAATTTGTGGGCTGTGCAAATTGTGGTATGCCAAGCCAACTAGCAAGCAATGCTCCATTATGCTTATAATTGTAGGCGTGAGAGAGGTAAGGATGTCTTTCCCATCCGGCACTTGCAGAAGTAGCAAATGAAAAGGATGTAGCAATTACTACGAAAAACATTATTTTTTTAAACATTTTCATATCTCCATTCCTTGGATTAATAGATTCAGTCAGACAACGTCAAGGATCCGTCCCTAACCAATTTAGTCCGCTAAAAACACGATTGATTCACAACTATTTCAGAACATGCAAACCAAGCTTAGCTGAATGTATATAGCACAAAATGAATTTGGCTGCGTGACGAAGTTCTCAAAATTGGCGTGGCTAATAAGACCATGACGACACACAACTTTTGCGCCTTCAAATCGAGCTAATTCAATAGATTTAGGAGCTGGCTGTCATAGATAGTAAAGATTATTTAGGATAGCAACATGAGAAAAATTCGATTAAGCGCCTATAAACAAAAGCACCTTATAGAGCTCTTTGTTGCAGGCACAACGGCCCGGACAGCGGCTTCTTTGTCAAAACGACGGCAAGCTATTATTTTCTGAGGTTGCGCCTGTCATTATCCTCCAGAAGGGACAGGGATTTACACCGTCGTCATGTCTTTTATTCTCTTTCGCTAAATTCGCTAAAGGTATGGCAATCTTGCTTATTAGTAAGGGGATCAGCGCTTGCGATAAATAGGTTTTGACTTCTGGCGGCGCTTATATTCTATACCTATTTTAAGGCTAACAACCCCATACTAATCGTGATCGCTGCATTAGGATGATACCCGCTCATAGGTTGTTAGCAACAGGCTCAAAATCCTCATTTATTCGTTATAAACTCCGGTAGATTCTGCCCCTCAGGGTGTTTCACCTATTTTTGCCTACTCTGAGCATCGTCTTATCTCTAATGCAGTGACCTCTAATCATATACGTCAAAAAGCGTAATCTTTAGAGCCATGTAACGAATAGTTCAATGTTTTGATCTGATCAATAATGAATCAAGGTTGTTAAACACTGCATCCCATGTAATTACACAATGTGCTTTTCTAGCAATTACCTAAAGCGCTCACCCTTCATCTAAACCCAAAGGTAATACCATGAAACTTATCAATTTAATTAAAACGACAGTAGTAGCCCTGTCTCTGGCTCTGTCGTTCTCGGCTACAGCTGCGGACACGATTAAAGTGGGTGTTCTCCACTCGCTCTCCGGAACCATGGCGATCTCAGAGACCACCCTGAAGGACACTGTTCTAATGATGATCGAAGAGCAGAACAAAAAAGGTGGTCTGCTCGGCAAGAAATTGGAGGCTGTTGTCGTTGATCCTGCTTCGAACTGGCCATTATTTGCTGAGAAAACACGCGAACTGCTCACTAAAGAGAAAGTTGACGTTATTTTCGGTTGCTGGACTTCAGTGTCGCGTAAATCTGTACTCCCTGTTATTGAAGAGCTCAATGGTCTACTTTTCTACCCTGTGCAATACGAGGGTGAAGAGTCATCCAAAAATGTATTCTACACTGGCGCGGCACCAAATCAGCAGGCTATACCCGCAGTCGACTACTTGATGAACGAGCTTGAAGTGGAGCGTTGGGTATTAGCCGGTACAGACTATGTATATCCCCGTACCACCAACAAAATCCTTGAAGCTTATTTGATTGCCAAAGGCGTTGCCGCCGATGACATAATGATCAACTACACGCCCTTCGGCCATTCTGATTGGCAGAGCATCGTTGCTGATGTGAAGAAATTCGGCAGTACTGGCAAGAAAACCGCTGTAGTTTCTACCATTAATGGTGACGCCAATGTTCCATTCTATAAAGAGCTAGGTAACCAAGGTATCTCAGCCGAAGACATTCCTGTAGTTGCGTTCTCTGTGGGTGAAGAAGAGCTATCTGGTTTAGATACTGCCCCGCTGGTAGGACACCTGGCTGCTTGGAACTACTTCCAAAGTGTTGAATCTGATGAAAACGAGGCCTTTATCAAACAGTGGAAGAAATTTATCAAAGACAATAAGCGTGTAACTAATGATCCAATGGAAGCGACTTACATCGGCTTCAATATGTGGGCTAAAGCCGTAGAGAAAGCGGGCACCACTGATGTAGATACCGTTGAACAAGCGATGATCGGGATTACTACGCCCAACTTGACTGGTGGCATTGCAGTTATGAACAGCAATCATCACCTCTCCAAGCCTGTATTGATCGGTGAGATTCAAGATGATGGTCAAATTGAAACAGTCTGGGAGACAGATGGCACGGTTATTGGTGACGCCTGGTCAGACTTTTTGCCCAGCTCCAAGGATCTGATTGCCGATTGGACGGCTCCCGTTAGCTGCGGTAACTTCAACACCAAAACTGCGAAGTGTTCAGGTCAAAACTTTTAAGATGGTTTCACTGAAACAACGTTGTTAAGAACGAGAGGCCGTCAGGCCTCTCGTTTTTTTTATGACATTGATTGAAAAACTCTTAACAATTGAATGGCGGATATACAGTGACCAGTTTAGTTAAATTTATTTTTGGGTCAGTACTTTTGATACTCAGCTTTGGCGTCTCAGCGTCTGCTGATGCGCAGTCGGAGTTGCGTGCGGTATCGCAACAGCTGGTGGGCGCAAAGCTAAGGGCGATGCCGGCAATTGTCGAGCAGCTTGAGGTGGGTGGTGAAGCTGCATTGCCTATGCTAGAGGCGATGTTAAACGGGCGATTATTTGTTCGCAAAAGCGATAAGTTAATCGTGATTGGTGATCGTCAAGAAGACGGTGATTATGCGCTGGTGGATGCGCTCAGCGCCGAACCATTAGCCGCCTTACCGAAGAAGCGGCTGAAGAAAGTGAAAGTCAATAACCGCTTGAGGGTGCAACTGCGTGACATTATTGCCAGAGTGACACTATCTAGCGTGAATGCCGATATCCGCGAAAGCGCGGTGCGGAATATGCTCAATAAACTGAGCGAACGCAATATTCTGATGTTAGCCCAAGCCAAAAAGGTTGAGACAGATTCAAGGGTTATGTCGCTGATTGAACTGGCATTGGCAATTAACGTTCTCAAGACATCCGATATTCAAGCAGAGCGCTTGAGCGCGCTTGAGACAATGGATGGCAGTCTAGAGCCGGTTGTGTTCAACACCCTGAGCGCACTGTTATCGCAGGATGATGCTGGGAGCAATCTTGAAGCGGACAGTGTGGTTCGCGAAAAAGCCCTTGCGCTACAAAATAGTATCCAACGGAAAATAGATTTTTACGGATTGATGGAGCAGCTGTTTTTTGGCTTGAGCCTCGGTTCGGTCCTATTGCTGGTGGCAACTGGCTTGGCAATTACATTTGGTGTGATGGGTGTTATCAATATGGCCCATGGCGAACTGATTATGATTGGCGCCTATACTGCCTACGTTGTTCAGCTATTGATGCCCAATGCACTGGAATACTCAATCCTGGTAGCGATTCCCATGGCCTTTTTAGTGGCCGGCGCTGTGGGAGTGTTGATTCAACGCTGTGTTATTCGCTTTTTGCATGGTCGTCCGCTGGAAACATTATTAGCCACATTTGGTATCAGCTTGATCTTGCAGCAGGCTGTACGAAGTATTTTCTCGCCGCTAAATCGACAGGTTGTCAGCCCCAGTTGGCTGAGTGGTTCACTGGAACTAAACCCGGTCTTCTTCCTCACCTACAACCGTCTATATATTTTACTTTTTGCCTTGTTGGTGTTTTTTATCCTGCAGTTAGTTTTGAAGAGAACATCTCTGGGATTACATGTACGAGCGGTGTCTCAGAATCGAGATATGGCCAAGGCTATAGGGATTCGAACCGAATGGGTGGATGCTATGACCTTTGGTCTGGGCTCAGGTATTGCCGGCATAGCCGGCGTTGCACTTAGCCAGTTGACCAATGTTGGCCCCAATTTAGGTCAGGCTTACATTATCGACTCGTTTATGGTGGTTGTATTTGGCGGAGTGGGCAATCTCTGGGGCACCTTGGTAGGTGCATTTAGCCTGGGGGTGTTAAATAAATTCTTGGAGCCTGTTACGGGGGCAGTGTTGGCCAACATTATTATCTTGGTATCGATTATCTTATTTATCCAGAAGCGTCCTCGCGGATTGTTTCCTCAAAAAGGGAGGGCAGCTGAATGAATACTATTCGCAATCAATTTTCATCGTTGCATGATTTGCGCGAGAAGGCGCCACTATTTTTGGCGATACTCTTTGGCATCACTCTATATGCCTCGGCCTGCAACCTCTGGGTACCTGAAGATTCTATCTTCTATGTCAGTACCTACACCATTACCCTACTGGGAAAATACCTCTGTTATGCACTGTTAGCATTAGCCGTGGATGTGGTCTGGGGCTACTGCGGTATTTTGAGCTTAGGCCATGGTGCATTTTTCGCCCTGGGCGGCTATACCATGGGTATGTATCTGATGCGCCAAATTGGCGATCGTGGTGTTTACGGTGACCCCATACTGCCCGACTTTATGGTGTTCTTAAATTGGCAGGAACTACCTTGGTTCTGGCATGGGTTTGATCAGTTTTGGGTGGCTATGCTGGCGATGATATTGGTACCTGGATTATTGGCATTTGTATTTGGCTGGTTGGCATTTCGCTCTCGCGTGGCCGGAGTCTATCTGTCGATTATGACCCAGGCATTAACTTACGCGCTGATGCTGGCATTCTTTCGCAATGAAATGGGGTTCGGTGGCAACAACGGTCTGACTGACTTTAAAGATATACTGGGTTTCAGCTTGCAATCTGACAATGTGCGGGTGGCGCTGTTTTTATGCTCGGCTGTGGTGCTGGCCATTGCCTACTGTCTCAGCCTAATGATTATGTCGTCGCGGTTTGGGCGAGTGATTATGAGTGTCCGCGATGAAGAGGATAGAGCCCGATTTATAGGCTTTAAAACTGAAAATTACAAAGTATCACTGTTTGTGTACTCAGCTATCTTGGCTGCCGTAGCAGGGGCCCTGTATGTACCCCAGGTTGGCATTATCAACCCGGGAGAGTTCTCGCCTTTAAACTCTATTGAAATCGTGGTCTGGGTAGCTGTGGGTGGTCGCGGTACGCTGTACGGGGCTATCGTCGGCGCACTGCTAGTCAATTACGCCAAAACGCGCTTTACAGCGGTCTTTCCGGAGGCCTGGTTGTTTGCACTGGGAGCGCTGTTTGTCAGTGTAACCATCTTTTTGCCCCAGGGTTTGATGGGGTTGCTAAAGGGCAAACGTCTCCCGACTGACAAGTTATTTTTCTGGCGCAAAGGTCGAAAAACTGAGGAAGAGACAGTATGACAATATTGGCAGATGCAAAGCAGGCTGTTCAGCGTTATCAGGACAGTTTCTTTTCGGCAAAGCAGCCGCCCGCCGTGGATATTTCTCACCAAGTACTGCTCTATGTCGAGGGATTGTCGGTCAGTTTTGATGGTTTTAAAGCGCTAAATGATCTTAATCTGTATATCAATGATGGCGAGTTGCGCTGTTTGATCGGTGCTAATGGTGCGGGCAAAACCACCTTGATGGATGTAATAACCGGCAAAACCCGTCCCGATACAGGCGATGTCTATTTTGGTCAGACCATCGACCTGCTCGGCAAAACCGAAGCTGAAATTTCGCAGCTGGGAATTGGGCGAAAATTTCAAAAACCCACAGTTTTTGAGCCGCAATCTGTTTTTGCCAATCTCGAGTTAGCCATGAAGGCCAATAAGGGCATTCTGTCTACACTGTGGGCTAAATTATCTCCCGCAGAGTTAGATTGGATTAGTCAGGTCTTGGAGATTATCGGCCTTAAGTCCCAATACCGTATGCTTGCCGGCGCTCTGTCCCATGGCCAGAAACAGTGGTTGGAAATCGGTATGTTATTGATTGCTGATCCCAGGTTAATGTTGGTGGATGAGCCGGTCGCAGGTATGACCGCTCAAGAGACTGAGCGCACAGCAGAGCTACTCACCTCACTGGCAGGAGATAGAACGGTGGTAGTGGTAGAACATGATATGGAATTTGTGCGCAGTATTGCCAAGACAGTCACGGTTCTGCATCAGGGTTCGGTTCTGGCTGAAGGCAGTATGTCGGATGTGCAGAACAATCCCGCTGTTATTGAAGTGTATTTGGGAGAAGAGCATTGATTGCGTTAAAAGATATTAATCAACTTTACGGCGGCACCCAGATACTTTGGGATCTCGATCTAGATATTGCCGAGGGATCCTGTACCTGCATTATGGGGCGTAATGGCGTGGGGAAAACGACGTTATTAAAGTGCCTAATGGGTCTATTGCCAGTCAGCAGCGGTGAAATGCGCATTGGTGGTGAAGACTTTACCAGCAAGTCTGCCGAGTCTAGGGCGCGCCACGGGATTGGCTATGTGCCTCAGGGGCGCGATATCTTTCCGCTGTTAACCGTGGAGGAGAACTTGCGGGCGGGATTGGGTGCGCGCAGGGACAAATCCAAAAAAATACCCGACAAGATCTTTGAGTTATTCCCCGTATTACAGGATATGTTACAACGTCGAGGTGGGGACCTGTCAGGTGGGCAACAGCAACAGCTGGCTATTGGTCGAGCGCTAGTCATTGAGCCTAAGGTTCTGATTTTGGACGAACCCAATGAGGGTATTCAGCCAAATATTGTAAAACAAATTGGCGATGTCATTACCCTGCTTAATGAGCAGGAGGGTATGACTGTAATACTGGTTGAGCAGAAACTGACCTTCGCGCGACGGGTAGGCAAAGAATTTCGATTAATGGAAAAGGGGCGCGTGGTGGCCTCGGGAGCAATGCCCGATTTGTCCGACCAACTCATTGCAAAGCATTTGGCAGTTTAGCCCCGGTAATTTTGTTGAAATTATCCTGCTTAATTTCTGCCCTCTAGGTGGTGATGCAGGCATTCCCTCAGCTGGACAATCTGTGCCAATTTAAACCGTGAAAATAGGCTGTATGGGATCGTCAGCCCATTGAATTATCCACGGTTTTAGCCCAACTGTTAGTCAGCCCCGCCTTAAACATAGACGCCTAGCGCCCTGTAATAGCGCCTATACGAGATCATCCAACGCCTTTTTGCCCTCGCTGTATATTGCACAATTGGTGAATATATTGCTTAATCTGCCTATGCGCTCTACTTTAAGCAAAACTGACAACGACCAGACCTCCAAAGCTGAAACTCTGGTCAAACAGGGAGTCTTCGGTGCGCGCCGTCGCTACAACAAGTGGGTCGCAGATGAGACCCTAGAAGACTATGCATTGCGTTTTACAGGTTTGCGCGCTCGGAAATGGAGTGCAAAAACCGTGGCCCTTACCGCCTTGGGCTCAATCTCATTTTTAGCGCTTGAGGCAATAGGTGGTGCCATTACCCTAGACTACGGATTCCATAACGCCCTGATCGCCATTTTGATGGTGAGCGCGATACTGCTTTTACTCTCTATACCCATCAGCTACTACAGTAGCCGCTATGGACTTGATATTGATTTATTAACCCGTGGCGCCGGTTTTGGTTATCTAGGTTCGACCATTACCTCATTAATCTATGCCTCTTTTACATTTATTTTTCTGGCGCTTGAAGCCACGATCATGGCCCTGGCCCTAGAGTTATGCTTTGGCCTGCCCCTGCACTGGGGATACTTGGTCAGCACACTGGTGGTTATACCCATAGTGGCTTATGGGATTAGTGCTATCAGTCGATTTCAATTGTGGACTCAGCCATTGTGGGTGCTACTCCAGCTGCTTCCAATAGCGGTTATATTGCTCAACGACTTTACTGCGGTACAGGATTGGGTAGATTACCGCGGCGACATCAACAGCACTGGTGGTGCAGAGATAAACTGGACAATGATTGGTGCTGCTTCTACCTTGATCTTCGCGCTGACAGCGCAGATTGGCGAGCAGGCGGACTACGCCCGATTTATTCCCGCGCAACAAAATCAAAGTAGGTCAGCCTGGTGGCTGGCAACCCTGGCCGCAGGTCCCGGCTGGGTGATTATAGGTTGCTTAAAATTATTGTTGGGTTCATTTTTGTTTGTGCTTGCGGTCAATCATGGTGTGGATGCACAGCAGGCTATTGAGCCCACACAGATGTATTTGGTCGCGTTTAACTACCTGAGTCAAACGCCCTCCACAGTGCTTGCACTCACCGCACTATTTGTCATCCTTTCGCAATTGAAGATAAATGTCACCAATGTTTATGCGGGTTCAATCGCCTGGTCAAATTTCTTTTCACGTCTGACCCATGCGCATCCGGGGCGCGCAGTTTGGGTAGTGTTTAATGTTTTTATTGCCATTACATTGATGCAAATAGGCATCTATGATGCGCTCGGGAAAACCCTTGGGCTGTTTGGAATCATCACTATTTCATGGATAGGCTCCATAGTCGCTGATTTGGTGATTAACAAACCTCTGGGGTTGAGCCCGTCCGGTATTGAGTTTAAGCGGGCGCATCTGTATGACATCAACCCAGTCGGTATCGGCAGTATGCTGCTCTCAATGGCACTTGGGTTGATCGCCTATGGCGGATTTTTTGGTGATTTCATGCAGGGGTTTGCCTCCTATCTGACACTGTTGATGACGTTTGTATCGGCGCCTCTTATCGCCTGGGCAACCGGTGGTCGCTACTATATTGCACGCCCTGCGTGCATTGACCAAGACAAGCCTGTCAGTTGTTGTGGGGTCTGTGAAAATACATTTGATAGTGAAGATATGACCTTTTGCCCCATGTATGAATTACCGATCTGTTCGCTTTGCTGCTCCCTGGATACAAGGTGCGAAGATGTCTGCCGCCCCTCGGGACGCTTTGATAATCAGTTACTTACATGGCTTAAATCCCCTTTCAAAAAGATTAAATTGCAGCATATTCAATCGCGTAGTTTTAAGTTCGCCCTATTGTTTTTACTGAGTCTGGTTGTTTTTTCAACGGTTGTATTGATCGCCTACTCAAAAACCCTCGCAGCCTATCCTCAACAAATAGAGGCGATTAATAGTTTTCTATGGACAGTTTCGCTTGTGGTAATAGTAGTATTAGTGGTTGGAACCTGGGCATTTTTGCTCAGTCTGGAGGGGCAGCGGCTGGCTCGAGGAGAGTCTCAGCAACAGACCCAACTACTGATGAAGGAAGTGGCTGCTCACCAGAAAACAGCGGTAGAGCTAAAACAGGCCAGAGAACAGGCAGATGCTTCCAATATAGCAAAAAGCCGCTACCTTGAGCGTATAAGCCACGAACTTCGCACGCCACTTAATTCTGTGATGGGCTACGCACAATTGCTCGAGAGTGCAGACGATATCCCCAAACCGCGGCGCGACGCGATCAAGGTGATGCGTACCAGTAGTGAGCATCTAACTGATCTGATTGAAGGCCTAGTAGATATTTCCAAAATTGAAGCGGGACGCCTCGACTTGCATAGAAACGAAGTTGCTCTGGTCGATATGATTGAGCAGTTGATAAATATGTTTCAGATTCAGGCGCAAGCAAAAAATCTGACCCTGAATTTTTCTCACCAAGAGAGATTGCCGCAACATGTGATTGTCGATGAGAGACGCTTGCGTCAGGTGCTTATCAATCTTATCTCCAACGCGATTAAGTTCACGCCAGAGGGATCGGTGTCGGTCGATGTTAAATATCGCAATCAGGTGGCTTACATCACTATAACCGATAGCGGTATAGGGATTGAGCAGGAGGATATTTCACGAATCTCTGAGGCCTTTGTGCGCATCGCTAACCCACTCCATCAGGCATCCGGCAGTGGTTTGGGTTTGGCAATTACCCAGGCATTGATCTACTGTATGGGTGGCGATCTGCGCATTGAGAGCGATATTGGCGTGGGATCAACATTTACAGTGTCGCTGATGTTGCCCAGTATTAATGAAGTCACCCACAAACCCCTTGCCGTTGATCGAGTGATCGGTTACCACGGCGATCCGCTGAAACTGATGGTTGTGGACGATGATCCCAACCAGCGGCGATTATTGATCGATACACTGACCCCTCTCGGTTTCGATATTATTGCGGTGGCCAATGGAGCTGCCTGTTTGAAAATGCTCGAGCAATGTTCACCAAAATTATTTATGTTAGATATTTCTATGCCGGATATGAGTGGTTGGGAACTCGCTGCTGAACTGCGCGAGCGGGGGGTGAATGTGCCACTGGTGATGATTTCGGCTGAGGCTGATGAAGGGTTTGGGTTGGACACGGAAAAACCATTACACAATGATTATTTGGTCAAGCCAATCAATCTACGCTCACTGCTTTCGACATTGGCTTATCATCTGAATGTTGAGCTAAAACTGGAAGAGCCTCCCGCTGAAAAACCGATGAATAGTGAGAAAAATGATCCTGTAGTCATACATGAGCTACTTTCTTACCTGGATATTGGCTATGTCGGCGGCTTTAAGCAATGTTTGGTTGATGCCGAACAAAATGCCAGACTATCGCCCGATCTCTGTAGTAGAATACACGAAGACTTGGTACAGCTAAAACTAACAACAATTCGATCACAACTCGTGCTTGCACTCGATGAAAACTAATAAAAATTTTAACGGCGTCGTTTTAATCGTTGATGACAACTCAGAGACCATAAACATGCTCAATCTGACCCTGTCAGAAGTTGGCTTGACGGTCCTCGTTGCGCTGTCTGGGGAACAGGCACTCACTATCGCCAGACGTATCCAGCCGGACATTATCCTGATGGATGCCATGATGCCGGAAATGGATGGTTTTGAGGTCTGCCGACGCATCAAGGCAGACGCAGTTATCGCCCATATCCCGGTTATCTTTATGACTGGATTAACTGCCAGCGAAGATATGGTCAGAGGGTTTGACGCCGGCGGAATAGACTATGTTACCAAACCGATCAATTTAGAAAGCCTAATTGCCAGAATTCGTGCTCACCTGACCAACTCAAAAATTGCCAGTGGTGCCCGCCATGCGCTGGATACCCTCGGTCAGCACTCGCTGTCAGTTGACATGATGGGCAATGTACTGTGGTCAACGCCCAATACCCACAGTCTTATGGAAAGTTTTGGTGCCAACCATGAGTGGATAACCGAAGTCATGCCGCAACTGTTGAAGCCCTGGCTAGCGGAGGGTGCCACTGAGCCACTGCGAGTGGATGAACTCGCCGAGCCGATGTTAGTCTCTGCAGTGGGGTCTCAGTCTGCAGAGGAAAAACTGCTGCTGATTGAGCCGGCAAACAAACCCAGGGAAGAGGACCTGCTCAAGGAAAAATTCAATTTGACCACTCGGGAAGCGGAAGTTTTAACCTGGATTTCTAAAGGTAAAACCAACCAGGAGATCGCGCTAATCCTAGACTTTAGTCCGCGCACCGCAAATAAGCACCTAGAGCAGATCTTTCGTAAATTGAATGTGGAAAATCGCACTGCCGCGGCTGCAGTGACACTGCGTTACCTCAGTGAGGTTAGATATTAAAAAAACTCAGCACACCGCCTATATACGTCATTCTACGTAGTCCTATAGGGTTATACACGCATATTAAAATCTGACGCATTCCTTAACATAAACAGGTCACTTTCTGTTCTACAAATAGAGTGATGATATTAATTTGCTTGCTGTGCGTATAAGGCAAGACAATTTTATATTATTCAATCAACTTTGAGGTTTATCCACATGAACACATTTAAAAAAACCCTGTTAGCTACTGCAGCCGTTTCAACCATGGCAATTGCCGCACCTGCTGCTGTTGCTGAAATTGCCGCTTCAGCAACTATTTCATCCTCCTACCTATGGCGCGGTTCTGACCTGGGTGCTGGAAACTTTAGCGGTCTAGTTTCGGGTGGAGAGGAGTACAATTCGAGTAAAGGTGTCCCAGCTCTTTCCGCAGATCTTGTCTACAGCGAGGGTGGATTCTATGGCGGTCTATGGTTATCTTCAGGCGATGCTGCCGCTGGAACTGAGTATGATTACTTTGCCGGTTATGGTGGTTCAGTAGGTTCAATTTCCTACGATATCGGTCTTGCTACCTATGTCTACCCCACATCGGGTGGAGAACCAGGCGATCTCTCTGAGTTAATTATTTCCCTAGGTACTGGTCCAGTAAGCGTTACACTATACGATAACATTGCTGGTGATTCAGGCTACACCTACACCACTATTGGCTACGAAGCGGGTGATTTTGCATTTACTTACGGCGAACACAAAGACGCTATGTCACACTTTGATATTAGCTACGCTGTAAATGACTCTATAAGCTTTACAATGAGCTCGGTAGTTGACGATAACGGTGGTGCGTCTGACGACGACACTACTTTTGTAGCTTCCTACTCACTACCATTTTAATTGGTGGTAGTCTGGGGTCTTCAAGTCTCAGTGCGCTCCAATGCTGAGACTTTAGGACCCAGTCAAACACTTAAATGGCTAGAAACGTAGTTCTCTTTTCTAGCCATTGCAAAGAGCCCTTTAATTGTACCCTTGTGCAGTTAGAGGGTTTTTTGTTTAAAGCTGATAATGGTTTTGCGAGCAGCTAAATTGTTGTTGCTAGCCTTATCTAAATGGTTTAACAGTAATTTATAACAGATCTCACTGCAACCTAGCCTGTCAGCATTGCCAGCACCAAATTATCCCGACAGAGCGCGATGTCAGCCTGTTTGAATACCAACCCTGATTGGGCGATACTTGCTAGCTATGGAAACGGTTAGACAGCAAATCTTAGGGATTATGAGGACAGTGAATTGGTCTTGTTAACCACCTATATCTTTTTGGCACTGGGGGTTTCTTTTCTGTGTTCGCTTTTGGAGGCAACCCTGCTATCGCTGACGCCCACCTACTTGGCAAGCCTTGAGGATAAGCGCCCTAAAGTGGGTGCGCTGTGGCGCAATTTTAAGCAGGATATCGACAGGCCTCTGGCGGCGATCCTGTCCCTCAATACCATTGCTCACACCGTGGGCGCTGCCGGCGCTGGAGCTCAGGCTACCCTGTTGTTTGGCGAGGTTTATTTTGGCGTTATCTCTGCTGTTCTCACCCTGTTGATCCTGGTTTTTTCAGAAATTATTCCAAAGACGCTGGGCGCTCGATACTGGCAGCAGTTGGCCCCGGCCTGTGCCTATATTTTGCGTTGGGTACAGTGGGCCATGTACCCCTTAGTGGTGGGTGCCAAGAGTTTAACTGGATTGATTGCATCTAAGAGCGAAGAACAAACGCTATCGCGGGAAGACTTCTACGCCCTGGCCAAGGTGGGACGCCAGGAGGGTGTTATTAATGCCGACGAAGCCACTGCAATTAGTGCACTGCTAGCCTTTCGGGGGTTGGTTGCTAGAGATGTGATGACGCCGCGCACGGTTATAGCAACATTGCCGGCAGAATTGCGTGTCGATGATATCTCGCCAACGGATCCCTCACTGCGATTTTCCCGCATTCCGATCTTTGCCGATCACAGCGATGATTTTATCGGTTTTGTACGCAAGGATGAAATCTACGGAGAGGTCGCACAGGGTCGCTCCGAGACGAGGCTTGTCGAGCTTAAGCATAATTTTATTAGCGTACTGGAGAGCCAGGCCCTGCCAGATTTGATGAAAAAAATGGTGGGTGAGCGCGTACCTATTAGCTTGATAATCAATGAGTACGGTGACCCGCTGGGTATTGTCAGTATGGAAGATTTGGTGGAGACCATGCTCGGCATTGAAATTGTCGATGAGTCGGATAGCCATATTGATATGCAGGAGCGGGCTCGAGAACTGTGGCGGTTGCGGGCTGAGGCTGCTGGTATCGATCTGGACTCGGTAACCGAAACACAGCAACAACAATCCTAGGTGCAGTTGCACGAGTTCCAACCGCATGGCTGGCAGTGATGTGTCTTTGTCTGAAAAACTGTTAGGCCCTGGCACAGACACTTATCACAGGTTGCGATCCACCAGGTAGCGATCTTTTTCTCTGCGGCCGGCATTATTGGATGCCAGTCGACTTCTAAGGGTGCTGATTTTGTCTTACCTAGTTTCAAAGTATCCCCGTATAGGTGATGCCGGATCGGCAGCCATTTGTATCCTTTTAAATCACCACATTAGGGCTATACTCGCTTAGAGGTCGCTAAAAATAGGCACAAAATGCCCGCAGCACCTCACGCATTGAATATCCATAAATGCCGTTTCGGTCTGCACCTTGGGTGTTTTCCCTAATTTATGACTACGCTAATCATGATCTTGCTTCTAATGTGAAGGTAGCAGTCTGAGTAAAAAAATGTGAATAAAATAACAATATGTGAATTATTGGTCTAAATTAAAGGAAGACAGAATGTTTAATGGTAGAAGGACAGATGTAGTAAGTGGTTAAGCACTTGGCTGCACGCTGACCAAATTTTTAAAAGGTGTAACGAATGGCTACAGTCGATAATCATCCAACAGCAATGGATTTATATTTTTCTCTGTATGTTGATAATTTTGATAAAAAATCCAACGCGCAAAAACTTGTCACTATCCAGAAATACCGCGATTTGGCTGCGAAGTACAGTGATCGTGCTGAGCTTGCGGATGCATTGATTGAGGCAGCAGACACCTTCGAAATTGTGCGTATTTGTCAGCACGGTAATGCGCAATTTGAGATCTAGCGCTGTCAGTAGCTGTTGCAGGCTGGCTGTTTGATTTGCTGGCAACGGCCATAATCTTATATCTGCGAAACTAAAAAAACTGTCAATGGGTTTAGGCGCCTAGTGGTTTTGAATGTGCTAGTCTTTTAAGACTTGATAGCTAGGGATGGCCATGAGTCTGAATAGTAAAGGGTATTCATTACTCGAGGTGCTTGTCAGCCTGAGCATATTACTGTGGTTGTCGTCGCTGCTGGTTCCGTCCTATGCCGAGCTAAAGGCTCGGCGATCTGTCAGTCTCAAGGTGTGGGAAATTAAACGCAGCATGGAATATGCGCGAAATCTGGCAATTACCCACAACAGGACCATGCTGCTGTGTACTGCCACTGAGACCTACCAGTGTGTCCAGCGAAATGGATCGAGACTGGTGGTGTTTGATGACCAAAACGGGGATTATCAGTGGTCTGCCGACGAGCCGTTGTATCGAGATATCGACACGGGAGATGCGCTGATCGAACTCTCGGCCTCGAGTCATGCCTATGTGAAATTTCTAAGTTCTGGACGAATAGGCGGGTTGGGTAATTTTCAAATCTGTACGCCCAGCGCTGGCGATTTTGGCAGGCAGGTAATTTTTTACTACAGTGGCCGTATCCGCCTGTCAAAAGACAGCAATCAAGATGGCTATGATGAAAAAGATGGATCGCCTATCCGCTGTGCCATCTTGGTCAAGCTGGATTAAGAGCTTCAGTTTTAAGGGATTAAAGGTTTGATTAGAGGGAGATTTACCAGGGGTATAACATTACTGGAATTGCTAGTGACCATTGCAATTATTACTGTGTTGATCACCATTGGCTATCCAAATTACGCCCGTTACAAGCAAATCGATACTGCGACGAGGGCCAAGGTTTTTCTACTGGAAGTCTCAGACCGGCAGCAGCATTATCTGCGTCGTTATGGCACCTATGCCCAAAGTCTGCAAGCTCTGGGGCTGGCGGTGGATCATCAGCTAGCCAGTCGGTATGAAATAACTGTAGCCAGTGAAAATATTTCAGGGAATATTGGCTATCGATTGTCGGCCGTGCCCAAAACCGATACCACCGGTTCGCTAGAGGCCCTGACCATCAATCATCTGGGGCGCACCAGTGAAAATTGGAACCCCTAAGTGGTCGGCTAATGCCTGCTCGGGCTTTTCCTATATTGAGGTCTTGATTAGCTTTTTAATACTCGCCTCCGGTGTGCTGGCTTGCGGGTTATTGATTGCGCGGGTTCAGTTGACCCAGATGCAAGTCACGCAAACCTTTTCAGCGGGACTTATGGCCGACTATATGCGTACTCAGCTAATGCTGTATTTAGAAAGCTCAGGATCAGGATCGGTTGAAGCGGAGATATTTTATGGGAATCATCGGCTTTTAGCGGGTTACAGAGCCACAGGTTTTGATATGGACGATGACAATCCTCTGGGCTGCATTCGCTTTGACAGCAACCTATCGATTTACACTATTGGTATTTTTTTCCCGCGCAGTAGAGGGCTGTCCACAGCGACACCTGACTGCGCTGATAATAGCTTTCAGGCGGTTACCCGCTATAGGGCACTGGGAGCTGAAAATCTGGGCGGCATGCCTAGATGAACAGAAGCATTCGGGGGTTTTCGTTAATCGAGTTGATGGTTGCCGCCGCATTAACGCTGTTATTTATGTCGCTTATTACCGCGCTAGTGGTCAATGTCACTCGGGTGAGTACTGAGGTCGAGCAAGCCGGCGAGATCTTTGAGAATGCCCAGTACACAATAGGCCTGTTGCAGGATGAAATACGCCTCAGTGGCTTTTATAAACAACTCGAAGCTGTTATCCCCAACAATGCGGTTACTCGGCCGGAACTCTGCAGGCAAATGACGGCTGCGGATATTGACTATGTTCTTTTGTACCCAGTGGATGGTATCAATAATACGTCCTCCGGTCAGCGGTTGTGCGGCCGCGATAACCTGATGCCGCAATCCGATGTGCTGTTACTGCGCAGGGCAGTACTACCCACGAGTAGCAACCAGGGGCAGCCGCAGAACTGGCAGCAGACTATCTTCTACCTCTCTCGGGATAGGTCCCTTAAATACCGCCGCTTTGTAAATCACAAACACAAACCTTCCGAACCACTGGTTGAAGGTGTGGACAATTTCCAACTGATGTACGGCCTTAGGTCTACTGGCCAAGCCGCAGCCGCTATCGAATTTGTCGATCTTCCCAACTCCGAGGCTCAATGGCGGCGGCTGGTGGCTATTAGGTTTTATCTATTTCTGAGCGCCGGTCGAGGGGAGGCGCGGGGCGTTTTTACCGGTATCTCTCGCCTGGATAACGTGGCCCCAAAAGTGGTGGAGTTTGATGTTGCAATTTAGGGCGGCTGAGGGTTCAGTGTTAGTGGTGACAATGGTTGTATTGTTATTGTTGCAGTTGATAGTCGCGGCGACTCTGTCCTCGGTTAATATCAGCAGTCAGGTATTGTTGCACAATGAGCGTGCCACTGCGGTGGGGAGAGACGGTGATAACTTGCTCAACTACCTGATTAGCTACTTTATTAAACACAGCCGCTATCTCGACGCCGATAGCAATTTTGATATCCCGATTCCCGATCATATAGTTGCACAGCCTCGCAGGGCGAGTATTGGCGAGTTCACCTGTTTGGACTGCCCAGCTGAAGAACCCAGCACTGGACAAACTCTCGAACTGTCCGACCTGGATCAAACCACTTGGCAGCTGGAGATTGAGATCAGTGATGTGCAAACCGGCGTGGTAACGGAATTAATACAGGGATTGCGGATTATTGCCATAACAGATAACTCAGCAACTGATCCAGCTTCGGCAATCACAGGCCTCAGGCTACAGGAGCTCTGGTGGTACAGTCAGCAGTCAGCGGATATCGATTGTGAAGTCTGGTGTAATCAGTCGTAGAGCGTTGCTACCGGGAGTCGTTTGTGCTGGGTTTTCAGATAGATAGCCAGCAATTGCTGTTCACTCTCAGCGGGTATACCTTTGCCCTCGAGAAAGTCATCGATTACATCATAGGTCAGGCCGAGAACCGCCTCATCCTCCTTCTGCGGGCTGAGACACTCAAGGTCGGCAGTAGGGGTTTTAGTGACAATTGAGTCTGGGGCGCCCATAGCCGCCGCCAGCGCCCGGACTTGACGTTTGCTCAATCCAAACAGTGGCGCCAGATCACAGGCACCGTCGCCAAATTTGGTGTAGAAGCCGGTGATATTCTCCGCCGAGTGGTCGGTACCCAGCACTAGGCCATTGACTAGGCCGGCAATTTGATACTGGCTGGTCATCCGTGCTCTGGCTTTGACATTGCCCTTGGCAAAATCCACAGCATCTGCCGCTGGTAACTGACCGATTTGTTCCAAGGTTTGGGAAACTTGTTGGTTGATAGCATCGGTTCCCGGTTGCACATTGACTGTGAGAATATGATCGGGGTCTATGGCCTGAAGGGAAATCTGTGCATCCTGCTCGTCCTTTTGCACGCCGTAGGGAAGGCGTACAGCGAAAAACTTAAACTCAGTGCTTTGATGCTGTTCTCTCAGCTGTTCCACAGCCCGTTGGGCGAGGCTGCCACAGGTAAACGAATCGACGCCGCCACTAATTCCCAGAACCAGGCTTTTGCATCCGGATTCCAGTAGCTGCTTTTGGATAAAAGCAATGCGGTCTTGTATTTCAGTTTGCGGGTCAATCTGGGGCTTTACCCGCATTTCTTGAATAATGGCCTGTTTGTTCATAGGTTTTAGTCATCCACGCGCTAGTAGATTTGCAAATTTAAGTCCAAAGTGCTCGAACCTCTGCACCCGTGTAATAAAAAAACTGCAACTGATGGGGTATCCCTGTCTAGAAAAGTGCGTCCCTGACTAGAGTGCTGTTTTGGGAGAGGCTAACCGTCTGTTTTTTCAGCTGGGTTATAGAGTTTGCGAGTGTCAAAGCTCGGAGGGGTATCTCTATCGATCAAACCCAGGGTAAGCTTGCTCAACAGTGGGTCGCTTGTCTCAAACAGTTTGCTGTCGAAGTCAAAGCTGCCATCTGCGTCCAGAGATGGGTAATCTGGATAGTTGGCAGCTAATACTTTGACTGCATTATCGGCCTGCTCATGTTTCCCTAACATATGATACGCCTGAGCCATCACTGCCAGACCATCTGCAACTGCAGGTGTCTGTTGAAAGTTTTCCACCACATATTGTCCGCGATTGGCGGCCGCCACCAGGGCACCGCGTTTAAAGTAGTAGTTAGCGACATTGATCTCTGAGCGCGCCAATAGATTGCGCAGATTGATTAGGCGTTTACGAGCATCCGGGCCATAGGGGCTCTGCGGATATCGTGTCAGCAGTTCGGTAAGGGTTGCAAAGGCATCTCGGGCGGAGCCTACATCCCTCTTGCTGTTATCGGAAGGCAGAAAATTGTCGAGGGATCCCGAGCTTTGCGATAGCTCACAGAGGCCTTTGACGTAAAAGGCATAGTCCACATTCGGGTGCTGGGGATGCAGGCGTATAAAGCGTTCTGCTGAGGCAATGCTGGACTCGTAGTCTGTGGATTTATACTGCGCATAAATCAATTCTAATTGCGCTTGTTCGGCATATTTGCCAAACGGAAATTGTGACTCCAAGAGTTGCAAGTTGGCGATGGCCACCGACCAATTTTTGCTATTTAAGCTACTTTGGATCTTGTCGTAAAAGGCGCGTTCCGTGAAATCTGCACCGGATTCTTCTGTTTCAGCGTTGCTCTCATCGCCCAACCAGGAACAGCCCGTTAGAGCAAGGGTTATAATTAAGGCAAAATATGCAATACTTTTCATGTAATATCTCGGCTGCACAGGCAGTATGGGTTATCCCTATAAGGCTGGGTATTTAAACATAGAGTAGTTGACAAGCCAACGGCAAAGCTGGTTGTAATGCACGATCAAAATAATATTCACAACGAACAATCCCATCAGTTACCACCTCGGATTGAAAAGTCTGCATTGGTATCAGAGGATAACTGTGGTCGGCGCCTAGATCAGGTTGCCGCTGAGTTATTTGAAGAATTCTCCAGATCGAGAATTCAGCAGTGGATTAAAGATGGACAGCTCCGAGTCAACGGCGAAGTGGTGACCCCCAAGCAAAAGCTCCTCGGTGGCGAGCGCCTGCAAATTTCCGCTCAACTTGAACAGCAGGGAGAATGGCTGCCAGAGAATATTCCGTTAAATATCATCTACGAAGACCAACAGCTTATCGTTATCGATAAAGCCGCTAACTCCGTGGTCCATCCGGGAGCGGGCAACCACAGAGGTACCCTGCTAAATGGATTGCTGGGACACTGTCCGCAATTAGTCTCTGTGCCTCGCGCTGGTATAGTTCATCGCCTGGATAAGGATACCACTGGACTGATGGTGGTGGCCAAAACCCTGGAGGCCCACACTGATCTGGTCAATCAGCTACAGGCGCGGTCTGTAGAGCGCATTTACCAAGCGGTAGTGCAGGGAGTCGTCACCGGTAGTGGCAGAGTTGATAAGCCCATAGGCAGGCACCCCAAGCAGCGGGTTAAAATGGCTGTAGTTGCAAATGGCAAGCCGGCGCAAACCAACTATCAGGTGCTCACGCGCTATGCTGGTCATACTCACCTGCGTCTCAAGCTTGAAACTGGCCGCACTCATCAGATTAGAGTGCATATGGCTAATCTTGGTTATCCTCTAGTGGGGGATAGCCTCTACGGAGGGCGCAATCAAATTGCCAAAGGAGTATCTATGCAGCTGGCAGAAATGATCGACAATTTCAGTCGCCAGGCACTGCATGCTGTCGAGTTAGGGTTTGTCCATCCTGCCCGTGGTGAGCCTGTCAGATACAGCTCACCACTGCCCGCTGACTTTGCCGCACTGGTTCAGGCATTAGCTGATGACCAGTGAGGGCAGTAACTACCTAATACCGGAATGGCCGGCGCCGAACTGGGTGCGCTCGGCAATTACCCTGCGCGAGGGTGGTCACAGTCAAGCGCCTTTTGATAGTTATAATCTCGCCGATCATGTGCGTGATAATCCCCGTGCAGTGTTGGCCAATCGGCAGCAACTGAGACAAGATTTGGATCTGCCCTCGGAGCCAGTATGGCTTAATCAGGTGCATGGCACCCAAGTGGTGAATGCCTGTGAGGTTCAGGGTACCCCCGATGCGGATGCCACTTTTGCCGATCAGGTCAATAGGGTCTGTGTGGTGCTCACCGCGGACTGCCTGCCGGTGTTATTTTGCAACCAACAGGGCACACAGGTGGCTGCCGCCCATGCGGGTTGGCGCGGACTCTGTGGCGGTGTCCTGCGCCAAACTCTGGCACAGTTCTCAGCTGGTGATAGGGTGCTAGCCTACTTGGGGCCAGCGATCGGGCCGCAGGTATTTGAAGTTGGCGATGAGGTGTATCAGGCATTTTGCGATGGAGCGCAAAATAGCGAGCATCGTTGTTTGATAGAAGCGGCATTTCGGCCCGTTCAAAGTGTTGCAGGAGCGAAACGTTATATCGCCGATCTGTACGCCCTTGCCAGGGCTGAATTGCGTTGCTGTGGTGTTGTGTCTGTCTATGGAGGCGACTACTGTAGCTACTCTCAACCCGGGCAATTTTTCTCCTACCGGCGCGATCAGAAAACTGGTCGCAATGCCTCTCTGATATGGCTACAAGACAGCGAGTTAAATCCCGATTTTGATCTGGGGCTGCGGTGTTAAAACAACCGCAGAATTAGCGCGACAAACACTTGCTATGCGCATCGCCTTCCATTAGAATTGCCGCCCTTTAAAGCGGGTTGAAAAGTCAGAGCTGACAGCACTTCTCGCACTTCACCGGTGGTTGAGTCAGGTTCCCGAGAGTTGGGACCAGAAAAATTTTGGAGTTGGACATGTACGCAGTGATTAAAAGTGGTGGTAAACAGCATCGTGTAGTTGAAGGCGAAACCCTGCGTCTTGAAAAGTTGGATGTAGCCACAGGTGAGAGTATAGATTTCGATCAGGTGCTAATGGTTGGAGAGGGTGCCAAAGTAAAAATTGGCGCTCCCGTGGTCAAAGGTGGCAAGGTTACCGCAGAAGTGGTATCCCATGGCCGAGGTGATAAAGTTAAGATCATCAAGTTCCGTCGCCGCAAGCACTCGCGCAAGCAACAGGGCCACAGACAGTGGTATACAGAAGTTAAGATTACTGGCATCAATGCCGGTTAAATCCCGAGGAGATAGATATGGCTCATAAGAAAGCTGGTGGTAGTACTAGAAACGGTCGCGACTCAGAGAGCAAACGTCTCGGCGTCAAAGTTTTTGGCGGTCAAAAAATCAATGCTGGCGGCATTATCGTGCGACAGCGCGGTACCAAGCTCCACGCTGGTGACAATGTGGGTATCGGTAAAGATCACACCCTGTTTGCCACAGCCACTGGTGTGGTTGAGTTTGTGCAAAAGGGCCCGAAAAACCGCAAATATGCGCAGGTTGTGGCCGCATAAATTCACGGCCTGATGCATTAAAAAGCCTCCTCGCGGGGCTTTTTTTATGGCTGTCAATAAATACTGCTGACAGAGTTACTAGTGCATCTGCTCTAAATATTGGTCAACGAGCGTTATCCTAATACAATGGCCTCACTATGAAGTTTGTCGACGAAGCAACTATTAAGGTACAGGCGGGTAAGGGTGGCAATGGCTGTCTGAGTTTTCGCCGTGAGAAATATATTCCCAAAGGTGGTCCCGATGGTGGCGATGGCGGTGACGGTGGCAGTGTCTATCTGCGCGCGGTGGACGGACTCAACACCCTGATCGACTTTCGCTACACCCGCAACTTTAAAGCTGAAAATGGTCAACAGGGCAGTGGTGGTGAATGTACCGGCCGCAGTGGTGAGGATTTAATTCTCGATGTGCCAGTTGGTACAACGGTGATCGATACACTGTATGGCGATGTACTGGGCGATCTGACAAAACTTGGCGAGCAGTTAAAAGTGGCCCAAGGCGGTTATCACGGGTTGGGTAATACCAGGTACAAGTCGAGTACCAACCGGGCGCCCAGACAGACATCACCCGGTCAAGAGGGGGAATCTCGAGAGCTGAAATTGGAGCTCAAAGTACTTGCCGATGTTGGCCTGCTGGGTCTGCCCAATGCCGGTAAATCGACGTTTATACGCTCTGTGTCCGCTGCCCGCCCCAAGGTTGCTGATTATCCGTTTACCACGCTGATCCCCAATCTCGGTGTGGTCGGTCTCAGTGCAGACAAAAGTTTTGTGATCGCTGATATTCCCGGCCTAATTGAAGGCGCATCCGAGGGTGCGGGGCTGGGCATACGCTTTCTAAAGCATCTGACTCGAACCCGTTTGTTGCTGCATCTGGTGGATATGTTTCCCTACGATGGCAACAGCGCTGCAGACAATGCTCAGACCATCGAGACTGAGCTGCAAAAATTCAGTCCCACCATGGCGGCGGGAGAGCGCTGGTTAGTGCTTAATAAGCTAGATTTGCTGCCTGAAGATGAGGTGGAGCAGCGCTGTCAGGCAGTTGTCGACCAACTCAACTGGCAGGGGCCAGTTTTTAAAATATCCGGTCTGTCGAGTATCGGAACTAAGGCCCTGTGTACTGAAATAATGGCGCACATTGATGAGTTGCGCGATCGTGAAGGCGCTGACCCTGAACTGGTGGTTGCCGAAGATGCGCGGCGCGCACAGATGCAGGCGGAGGCTCGCCAGCGTATTGAGCAGCTGGCGTCAGTGCGGCGCAGTGCGCGTCAACAGTCAGCAGTTGATGATGACCAAGACGATGATGATTGCGATGTTGAAGTGGTGTATGCAGAGTAACCGATTATGAGTGAGCACAGAGTGCAGGATTCGAAACGCCTAGTGATCAAGGTTGGCAGCGCACTGTTGACCAATGATGGCACTGGCCTCGATACGGCTGCCATTGACAGTTGGGTTGATCAAATTGCCGGGCTGCTGGATCAGCATAGGCAAGTGGTTGTGGTCTCCTCCGGCGCTATTGCCGAGGGTCTGACAAGACTTGGATTGGAGACCCGTCCCCAGAGTATCCATATGCTTCAGTCAGCTGCCGCTGTGGGTCAGATGGGCCTGATTCAAACCTATGAGAGCAGTTTTAAACGCTATCGCCGACAGACTGCACAGATTCTTTTGGATCATGATGATATGGCCAACCGCGAGCGCTACCTCAATGCTCGCGGTGTTATTCAGACCCTGCTCGAGTTAAATGTGGTGCCAATCGTCAACGAGAATGACACCGTGGTAACTGATGAGATCAGATTTGGCGATAACGATCGTCTGGCGGCGCTAGTAGCCAACCTGATAGATGCCGATATGCTGATTATTCTCACTGATAAAGATGGGCTGTACGATGCCGATCCAGATATCGACAAAAACGCCAGCTTAATTACTCAGGCTCGGGCCTCCGACACCTCACTTGATGCCAAGGCGGGCGGAAGTAACAGCTCTCTGGGACGCGGCGGCATGCTTACCAAGTTGCAGGCCGCGCGCCTGGCTGCGCGCTCTGGCTGCGACACAGTGATTGCCGGGGGTCGCAATCCAGATGTTTTATTGCGCATTATCTCAGGAGAGCAGGTTGGTACCCGGCTGTTGGCCGATCAGGCACCACTTGCTGCGCGCAAGCAGTGGCTGGCAGGTCAGTTACAGGTGAGAGGCACGCTCGTGTTGGATCGAGGTGCCGTCAAGGTGTTACAGCAGCAGGGCCGCAGCTTACTGGCGGTAGGCGTCACGGCAGTGCAGGGTAACTTTACCCGCGGTGAACTGGTTCGCTGTGTGAACACCGATGGCCATGAGGTTGCCCGCGGTCTGATCAATTACAACTCGGTCGAGACCGATCTTATCAAGGGCAAGAACACCGGAGCTATCGCAACCCTATTGGGCTACTGCGAACATCATGAGTTGATTCATCGGGACAATATGGTGATAACCAGCGACTAAGCCAATCTGGGGGCTGAAGATGTACTGGCTTGTAGAGGGTGGTGTTGCCGCGGGTTACCAAAAATGGTGGTGAGGAGTAATCGAGACAGCCACAAGAAACTGCCCTTCCTATTTCCTGTATACAGGTATTTTATTTAGAAGGACTCCCCACCTCTAAGCTGGGTGAGTTCTTGTAGGAGTGTCGATGCTCAAGCACAAGGTTAGACCATCTTTGTGTTAAGTCAATTTTTAACTCGTAAATCTGACTAAAAATTCAATAAAAACAGAAGTTTATTTAATAGTTTTGCCTCTCTTAGGCGCTCAAAAATATACTTGAAAGCCTATCAATTTGTCGATTTTTACATTAGTTAACTATAAAAGCTTATTTAGGTTGACAGCCTAGGTATCTCAATTATTATGTGACTGGTTTAACTAGTAGCTAACTGCAGATCTCTGGATAACAATTATGACGCTTGAAAACGCCCAACAACTGCGCAATGACTGGACCCGCGAACAGGTCACTGCACTGTTCAATATGCCCTTCAATGATCTTTTTTATCAGGCGCAGTCTGTGCACCGAGAAAATTTCAATCCCAATCAAATTCAACTGAGTACGCTGTTATCGATCAAGACCGGTGCCTGCCCAGAGGACTGTAAATACTGTCCGCAGAGCGCGCGCTACGATACCGGGTTGGAGAAGGAGAAATTGCTGCAGATTCAGAAGGTAATAGAGGCGGCAAAAGCTGCCAAGGCCAGCGGCTCAAGCCGCTTTTGCATGGGTGCTGCATGGCGTTCTCCCCACGACAGGGATATCCCCGCCCTTGAGGCGATGGTCAAAGAGGTAAAGGACTTGGGGCTGGAGACCTGTATGACTCTGGGGATGCTCAGTGAGGATCAGGCGCAGCGACTCTCTGATGCCGGCTTGGACTACTACAATCACAACCTGGATACTTCAAAAGAATTTTACGGTGATATCATCACCACCCGCACCTATCAAGATCGTTTAAATACCCTGGATAATGTGCGCCGATCGGGAATGAAGGTCTGCGCTGGGGGCATTGTGGGTATGGGCGAGCAACAGAGTGATCGTGTGGGCCTGTTGATGGAACTGGCCAATCTTCCGGCACACCCCGAGTCTGTCCCTATCAATATGTTGGTAAAAGTTGCTGGGACGCCGCTGGAAGATCAGCAGGACCTGGATCCTTTTGAGTTTATTCGCACTATTGCTGTGGCGCGCATTATGATGCCCAAATCCTATGTGCGGCTATCTGCAGGCCGTGAGGAGATGAATGAGCAGATGCAGGCTATGGCCTTTATGGCTGGTGCCAATTCAATCTTTTACTGCGACAAATTGTTGACTACCCCCAATCCCCACGCCAATTCTGATATGCAGTTGTTGCAGCGCCTCGGCATGAGTCCAGAACAGTATTCAATCGATCAAGATACTGAGGAACAGGAGGCGGCACTTCACCAAGCCATCGAAGATCAGAAAAACGATCATCTCTTCTATCGGGCGAGCTGATTGTTGAATCGCTCAATGGACAGTGCGCTGCAGGCCGATCTTCAACAGCGCCGAAAGCAGTCGTTGTATCGCGAGCGCATCACCATCAGCTCCGGTTGCGGTGAGCAACTTCGAGTGGATGACAAACAGCTCCATAACTTTTGTAGCAATGACTATCTCGGCCTTGCCGGTCATAGGGATATAGCCGCAGCCTTTAAACAGGGTGTAGATACCTACGGCAGTGGCAGTGGTGCCTCCCATCTGATCAGTGGTCACTGCCAGGCCCATCATGCCCTCGAGGAGCAGTTGGCCGAATTTACCGGGCGTCCCAGAGCACTGCTATTCTCCTCCGGCTACATGGCCAATCTAGGCGTTATCAATGCCCTGGTGGGCCGCACTGATCAAGTGCTGCAAGACTATCTCAACCACGCCTCGCTGCTGGATGGTGGACTGCTGAGTCGAGCCAAATTCCAGCGCTATAAACACGCTGACTGCGATGATTTAGCCGCCAAATTGCGGGCTGCTGACAACGGCAAATCGAGGCGCAAATTAGTGGTTACCGATGGTGTATTTAGTATGGACGGTGATCTGGCGCCAGTACAGCAGTTGGCGGATATTTGCCATCAGCACAACAGCTGGTTGATGGTCGACGATGCGCACGGGTTTGGCGTTTTGGGCGCTACGGGTGGCGGACTGATCGAAGATGCCAATTTATCTGTGGATCAGGTGCCTGTACTCATTGGCACTCTGGGCAAGTCCTTTGGTACCTACGGCGCTTTTGTCGCCGGCAGTGACGCCTTAATTGAGACGCTGATTCAATTTGCCCGCAGCTATATTTACACCACAGCACTACCACCGGCGGTGGCGGTTGCCACCAGTGCCAGTCTGCAACGGGTGCGATCTGAGCAGTGGCGGCGCGATAAACTGGGTCAATTGATCGCCAGATTTCGCCATGCTGCGCAGCAGATCGGTTTGACATTGATGGACTCCCAGACCCCAATTCAGCCCATTTTGCTTGGAGACGATCAGCGAGTTATGGACAGTGCCGCAACGTTGCGTGAACAGGGCTTTATTGTCGGCGCCATTCGACCGCCCACAGTACCTGTGGGGCAGGGTAGATTGCGAATCACGCTCTGTGCTAATCACAGTGAGCAACAGGTTGATGCACTGGTGGATGCGCTGGATAAATGTCGATGAGTGATTCCCAGTCATTGATTCAGCAGCCTGCCGATAGCGATTCCTCTATATTGCAACTGTTTCCCTGCCGCCATCGAAAATCCAGTCAGATACCGGTTGTCTTGGTTCACGGCTGGGGTGCCGGCAGTGAAATATGGCATGACATACCTCAATTGCTCAGCGAAAATACCGATGTCTACACTGTGGATTTGCCGGGATTTGGCGCATCCCCAGCTCTGGACAACTACAGTGAGCAGCACTTGCTGGCATGGCTGGGTCAACAGTTGCCCAGTGTTTGTCACCTGATTGGCTTGTCTCTGGGTGGTATGCTGTGCCGCGCCTACACAGCGCGTTTCCCGCATCGCGTCGCTGCCTTGATTACCATTGCCACCAACCGGCGCTTTGTCGCTACTGATGACTACCCGATGGCCATGTCTCAGGCTGACTTCAGTGACTTTAGAGACAGCTGGCATCAACATCCAACCCAGTGCCTCAAGCGCTTTAAAAGCCTGCAGTGCCGCGATGACCGTCAGCAGCGGCAACTAATTCGCCAGCTCAATGCGATGCAGACTGTTATGGATCCAACTGCCGCCGAAGCGATGCTCGATTTATTGGCGACCCTAGATGAAAGTCAATTACTGCAGTCTGACTGTCCACGACTGGCTATATTTGGAACTGAGGACAACCTGGTGCCTGTGGCCGCCGCCGCTAATGCTGCATTGGACAACTGTCGTGTTGTCACTATTGATGGTGCCTCCCACCTGCCGCATCTGAGCGCCCAATCCACAGTTATCAACCATATTGGTGAATTTTTGGCCAGCGGTTGGCGACGTTTTGACAAACATCGCGTAGCCCAGTCCTTTGGTCGTGCAGCGGCCAACTACGATAGTGCCGCTAGGGTGCAAGACTGGTCTGCTCGGCAGTTGATAGCCAGTTTTCCCGATGACCTGTTGCCTAGGTCTATTGTCGACTTGGGTTGTGGCACTGGCATCCACACCCGACAGTTGCAACAACAATTTCCCAATGCCAGAGTGACAGCCATTGATATCGCACAGGGTATGCTTAGCCACGGTCGCGATCGCTATGGCGATAAATCCATCCACTGGCTGTGCTGTGACGCTGAAAATCTGGCCATTGCGCCACTCTCTCAAACTCTGATATTTTCAAATTTTTCCCTGCAGTGGTGCGATCAGCTGAGGGTTGCGCTGCAGCAGATCTACGATACGCTGACGCCAGGAGGTATGTTCTACTTTGCAGTGCCGGGGCCGAAAACCCTCTGGGAACTGCGAGATGCCAGTGAGCGGGTAGGTCTAGATAGCCCGATTAATCAGTTTTGGTCCAGTGCTCAGTGGCAAACAGCGCTAGAGTGCTGCGGCTTTAAGCAAATCGACCTGCGTCATACCACTCAAGTGGAGCACCACAGCTCGGTCAAAGCCCTGTTGCAGAGCATTAAGGCAGTGGGTGCCAACATTAAAAGCCACGCAATCCAACAGAGCGCAATGGGACAGTGCAATAGCAGTGGAAAACCCAGAAGCTTTTCAGGTAAATCTAGCTTTGAGGCGCTTGACCGATGCTACCAGAAACGGCGTACTAGCAAGGGTACTATACCCGCCACCTGGGAAATTATTGTTGGCTCCGTAATAAAGTGTGATAAGGCGAAGTAAATGGCAGTGAAAACCTATTTTGTAACTGGCACCGATACCGATGTTGGCAAGACCTTGGCTGCCACTGGCTTGATAGAGGTCGCCAATCGGCAGGGCAGGCGCACTGCGGCAATAAAACCGGTGGCGGCGGGCTGTGAAGATCGGGGGGATGGATTGCAAAATAGCGATGCCCTGCAACTGCAGGCAGCTGCCAGTCATCCACTGAGCTATCAGCAGGTCAACCCAATTGCCCTGCAAGCAGCCATAGCCCCCCATATAGCGGCAGAGCAGGAGGGTAGGTCGCTGTCTGCACAGCGACTCAGCGGATTCTGTCGGGGACTGACCCTGTTGCCCGTGGATATATTGGTGATCGAGGGTGCTGGCGGTTGGTATGTGCCCCTAAATCATCGCGAAACCCTTGCAGATGTTGCCAAACAGTTGAACCCCGAGATAATTTTGGTCGTAGGTTTAAGATTGGGGTGCATTAACCACGCACTGCTGAGCATCAAAGCGATTCGCGCTGATGGTCTTAAGATCGCTGGATGGATCGGCAGTACCATAGATCCAGATATGCCCCAGTTGGATAAAAATATTGCTACACTAGAGCGGCTGATTGCAGAGCCCTGTCTGGGGGTGATACCCCGACTGACAGATCTCTCACCCCAGCGGGTTGCAGAGTTTATCAAGCTGCCCAGTTGAATGAGAAAACTTCCAAGGTATACAGTTTAGTTACCTATTGAAAATGAGAGCCAGTATGGACGATAACAAGTTATCCCCAGAGGATATGAAAAGAGTAGAGCAGTATCTGCAAAGTGGCTTCAATAACGCCGAGCGCAAACCCTTTCGGCCGCTGTTACTGTTGGGCGCGATCTGGGTCGTGGTTGTGGTCATAGGGGCGATCAGCTGGTACATAGGTAAGCAGTCGGGTTTTCTCTAGGCTTACATACACCGCTGATTAGCTATGAAAATCACTGCCCGCGCCGATGATCTTAGTGAAACTAACTTTGTTGAGATCAGCGATCCTCTACTGCAGCAAATCTATCGCAGTCGCGGGTTAAAATCCGATGCTGATGTAAATCTGCAGTTAGCTGAGCTGCCCAATCCCCACAGTCTGAAAGGTATAGATGCGGCGGTCGATGCATTGATCAATGCCCTGCATCAACAGCAGCGAATTCTTATTGTCGGCGACTTCGATGCAGACGGTGCCACCAGCTCAGCGCTGATGTTATTGGCACTGGGCGCTATGGGTTTTAAAGCGGTAGATTTTCTGGTCCCCAACCGCTTTGACTACGGCTATGGCCTAACCCCGGAAATTGTCGAGCTGGCGCGCTCCAAAGCCCCTGATTTGATCATCACTGTAGACAACGGCATCTCCAGTGTTGAAGGGGTTGCTCGTGCCAATCAACTGGGTATCAGGGTGGTGGTCACCGATCATCACCTGCCGGGATCCCAGCTGCCCGATGCCGCGGCTATAGTCAATCCCAACCAGCCCAACTGTGGCTTTCCCAGCAAAAACCTCGCCGGTGTTGGGGTGGCTTTCTATGTTCTCAGCGCGCTGCGTGCGCGACTGCGAGAGCAGGATTGGTTTGCCCAGCAGGGAATTGCCGAACCGGTTATGGCCAGCTGGTTGGATTTAGTAGCTCTAGGCACAGTGGCCGATCTGGTGCCCTTAGACCGAATCAATCGCACTCTGGTGCATCAGGGGTTGCTGCGAATTCGCAGCGGTCGATCCCGTCCCGGTATACAAGCACTGCTGCGCGTGGCGGGAAAAAATTCGCAGAGTCTGGTAGCTGCTGATCTCGGGTTTGCCCTGGGGCCAAGGCTCAATGCTGCTGGTCGCCTCGATGACATCTCACTGGGTATTCAATGCCTGCTTACCGAGGATGTCACCACCGCTATGGACACCGCCCGCGCTCTGGATGATCTCAACCGCGATCGCAAAGTCATCCAGCAGGAGATGCAGGCGGAAGCACTAAAGATCGTCGATAATTTAGCGCTTGAAGAACAGCCACTGCCGGTTGCCCTCTGTCTCTATCAGCCCGATTGGCACCAGGGAGTGGTGGGGTTGTTGGCATCAAAAATTAAAGAGAAATACCACCGCCCGGTGGCAGTCTTTGCCCGAGACGCCAGCGGCGTACTCAAAGGTTCGCTGCGATCTATCCCCGGATTGCATATTCGCGATGCCCTGGATGCAGTGGCCACCGCCAACCCAGGTTTAATTGATAAGTTTGGCGGCCATGCCATGGCCGCGGGACTGAGTATTGCTGAGTCTGCACTGCCAGAGTTCCAGCGCGGCTTTGAGCAACAGGTGGCCAACAGTCTTACGGAGGCCGATCTGCTGGCCTCGATAATTACCGATGGGCCCCTTGAGCCCCAGCAGATTACGATGCAAACTGCCCAACTGCTGTGCGACGCCGGCCCCTGGGGACAGCAGTTCCCCGAGCCCTGCTTTGATGGCATCTTCACCCTCAAACAGCAGCGGATTGTCGGTGAAAATCATCTAAAGTTAGTCTTGGCACCCAGCTCTGCAGAGCAGATGCCAATCGAGGGAATCTACTTTAATGTAGACTTGGATCAATGGCCCACCACTGAGAATAAGGTGCGCTGTGTCTACCGCTTGGATATCAATGAGTTTCGCGGTCAGCAAAACCTGCAGTTGGTGATTCAGTATATGGAACCCAATGGGGTTGATTCTAATCCTCGATAAGCACCTTCGCTTCACTTGTAGGGCAGGCTCTACCCAAAACACTCGCTTCGCTCACGGGGCAGGCTCTACTCAAAACACTCGCTTCACTTATGGGGCAGACGCTGTTTTATACAATTTTCAGGGTCGACTATATATCGTTGGGAGCACGAAAAATTAGTGATGGTTGTAATGTCCTCCAATCGCAAAAATATAAATAGAGCTATCATCAAATTTATAAATTAAGCGATCTTTTTGCGAAATTCGTTTCGACCAAAACCCGGTTAAATTGTGTTTGAGCTGCTCAGGCTTGCCCAATCCAGTACTCGGATCACCGCGGAGCATTTCTTTCAGAGTCTTGCAAAGTGCTTTGTGCAATTTCTTGTCCTTCTCACGCAGTGTTTCATATTCCTCCCACGTTCGCCCCTCAAATACCAGTGATCTCATTTATCTCCTCACTGCTAGGGCTATAGCCGCTACTTTTTGCATGTGTTTCACTCGACTCCGCGATCTGCTTCATAAGGCTAGTATTTTGTAGCACATAGAGTGTTTCTTGCTCGCGTTCCCAGTCATCCGCGCTTATCACCACAAAGTCCTCTCCGGCTCGGCGGGTCACTTTTAATGGCGAGTGATTGGTAACCACTTGCTCCACAAAGGTTTTAAGCTTCTCTCTGAACTGATTGACACTGACGGTATTCATAGGTTGCTCCAAAAGTACGGCTTAACCGTACAATTCTAGCACGTCAATCCCAGCAAGGCCATCAGCTGGGATATTTGATCCATCTGACAGTCTCTGATGACCACCCTAAATTGTGTGTTAATTCATGATTCAGTGATATTGCGTTAGCTTGATATAAAGGTAATTTGGTTATCTACCCTTAAGATGGGGTGTTAACAAAATTATAGTGGAAGATCCACGGTTTTTTGCACTAGGCAATAGTTTGATGATTGGGAACAGGTAGTCTAAACATTATGTTTGGCATACATTTACCCCTAGAAGGGACTCTTTTTATTACTTATCTTGCGTTATGTATCTTCTTCACAGCAGATACAGATTAAATTATTCCAGCGGCAATTGGATATGAAAGGTGGTACCTATCTCTGGATCAGAGGTCACCGCAATCTGTCCCTGGTGCTCTTCGACAATAATAAAATTAGAGAACGATAGGTGATTGCCGGCATCTGGGCTGTCGTTGGTGTCGCCCTGATTATCGAAGGGCTCAAAAATAGTCCGCTGTTGCTCCAGACTAATTCCCACACCATTGTGCTGTACCCGAATCCACAGGTTGTCGTAAAAAACTGTTACCTCAATGCCAATCTGCGGTTGGTGATCTAGGTCCTCAACTCTATTTAGGGCGTGACAACAGTGACGGAACAGACTCAGAAGCACCTGTTGGATCTCTGCAACATGGCAGGGTATTTCCGGAAGGTTATCCGCATAATTGCGGTCGATTTCAATATCTCTAAATCTCAGGCCAGCAGTAACTGAGAGCACAGCAGAGGCCAGCTCCAAGCTGTGATCAATAATCGAGGGTATATTGGCCTGGGTTTTCTCCCCGCTACTGGCGGCTGAGAAGTTAATTAGGTTGGCCAGTACTGCTGTGGCTTGATCGCCGCGCACTACA
This sequence comes from Porticoccaceae bacterium, assembly GCA_049612225.1. GTDB lineage: Bacteria > Pseudomonadota > Gammaproteobacteria > Pseudomonadales > Porticoccaceae > HTCC2207. Next base: position 90,869 of record JBMZBJ010000002.1, read on the forward strand.
GCATCTTCGAGTAACTCGCTCAGCCCTTCATTATCGACCGGATCAAGGGTTAAACCCTGACGCACAGTTTTAATATCTTTGATAATTCCCTTGAGAGGCATATTGATATCATGGGCCATCACTGCCGCCATCTCACCGGCCGCTGACATCTTATCCTGCTGGATCAGTCGCGTTTCACGGTTGACCCGCTGAGTGACATCATCGAGTAATACAACGGCACCCGCGCCCTGACTGGAAACTAGCGGGTAGATGGTGATATTGAAATGGTATTGACCGCGTTGGCTGTATTTTACATTGAGGGCTTTATTGTCCTGTTGTGCCTGGGCAATTTGCTTGGGAGTGATGGCAATGGATGGGTAGATATCCCACAGATAATTATTTTTGGTCTGATCCGCAGTCAGGCCGGTGACAACTTCAGCGCGCCGATTCCACTGAGTGATTCGATTGTCTTTATCCAAGCCAATCAACATCAGTGGCATAGACTGCAAAATACTATTTAGGTAGGCCTCAGAATTTTGCAATTGCGCTGTGGTATTGCGGTGTTCGCCAATCTCCACTTGCAGGGCATCGTGGCTTTGCTTGAGACTGGCGGTGCGATCCTCAACCCGTTGTTCCAACTGTGCGCGAATTTCCTCCAACTCCCGATTATAGCGCCGCGCCTGACGACGGCTAAAGTAGAGCCGGATGGCAATAGCAGTTAGAGCGATTATTAAGACGCTGCTGGAGAAGTTGGCAATATACTGCCAATTGGTCGCACCATCCGGCTCACGGAACATCCAGAAAATATCTGCATAGGCCTGTTGCCAGTAGCCGCCAAGCGCTAAACAGGGCAGGACTCTTGCGAAATTCAATCTCATGGCTTTTTTAATGTGCATCATTGGGAACATTATAACTTGAGACTTTTGTTCAGATGAAAAATTTGTGGCCAATGTCTTTGAAACTGCTCAAAAACACCGGCGGTCTTGGGGTTGAGTGCTTTAATCTCACAAAAGTCGACGCCCCTTATTTGCCAACGCCGCTAGGATGAGCAGCTAATAGCTATCTCTGCTGCCCAATCTGGCGGATGCCCAGCGTACTCTGAAGCGTTGGGATGCTCCTCAAAGGGACTCTGTAAGATTTTAAGTAGCCTTTCCACTTCACTGTAGTTCCCATTTTCAGCCTTTTCTATAGCGATCTGGGCCATATAGTTTCTCAGCACATACTTGGGATTGATCGAGCGCATTGTGGCACTGCGCTGGGAGTCATCAAGATCCTGAGCTGCAAGTCGCTGGCTGTATTTCTCAGCCCAGTCATCAAATTGATCGCGGTGGATAAAGTTATCGCGCACACTGTTGTCTTGGGATGAGAAATCACAGAGTTGGCGAAAGAAAATACTGTAGTCAACTCGGTCTTTGGCCATCAGTGACAGCAACTTATTGATTAGTGCCTCATCGCCGTCCTGAAAATTTTCGAGTCCTAATTTGGCGGCCATCAGGTGTCGGTAGCAGGTGAGAAATTCTGGCTCATACTGTTTTAGGCAGGCGACGATCTCCTCGGTTTCGAGTACCGAGGTGAAGGCTGTGGCCAACGCGTTGAGATTCCACATGCCCACCGCCGGTTGATTTTTGAATGAATAACGACCTCCAGTATCGGAGTGGTTGCAGATAAATTCTGGGTCGTAGGCATCTAGAAAAGCGAAGGGTCCATAATCTAGGGTATCCCCCAAAATGGACATATTGTCAGTGTTCATAACACCGTGACAAAAGCCCGCCGCTTGCCAGCGCGCGATCATCTGCGCGGTCTTTAGCACAGCGTTTTCCAGCAGCCGCCGGTAGCGCTGTGGCTCGCCGACCCACACCGGAAAGTGACGCTCTATAACATAGTCTGCCAGTGCTTTGACTCCCGAGGTATCACCGCGGTAGTGAAAGTGTTCAAAACTGCCAAAGCGAATATGACTACGGGCCACGCGACACAGTACCGCGGCGGTCTCTACTTCCTCGCGGTAAACTGGGGTCTGGCTAGTGGCTAGACACAGGGCTCTGGTGGTGGGAATACTGAGGCCATGCATTGCCTCAGAGCCCAGATACTCGCGAACACTGGAGCGCAGCACTGCGCGACCATCGGCAAATCTGGAGTAGGGCGTGGTGCCCGCGCCTTTGAGCTGGATATCCCACAGCTCCCCCTTGTCACCGACCGCCAGTTCACCCAGAGTCAGAGCTCTGCCATCCCCCAACTGTCCGGCCCAGACACCAAACTGATGTCCCGAGTAGACAAGGGCTATAGGTTTTATATCGCTACTGTGATCGCCACCAGCGATTGAATTTAAGAAACCGTCACTGGCAACTTGCTGGCTCTCAATACCCAGTTGTTCAGCGAGCAACGGATTGCAGCTCACCCATTGGGGTTGCACCAATGGTTGGACAGAAACCGGGCTACAGTAACGATTATCGGCGTCTGCAAACCTATCACCAAAATGCTGTTGAAGTTGATTGTAGAAAAACTCACTCATGGAATATCTGCATTATCCCTGCTAATTCGTGCTAAGTTGGGTGCATGTAGACTGCTGATATACAGCCATTTTTCAGATTCGATGGCACCGGTGGTGGTGGGGTATTGGCCCTCTGGGTCCTGTAATGAAGTCAGTACATTACCATCTCGATCGATAGCGAACACGTGGCCGTAGGCCGCGGCATCTGATCGCGTGAATGCTGGCAACCGCTGTATCACTTTGCGTAGCTTCGGATAGCTGGATAGCTTATCGATCAGCTGAATGCGTGGAGACACCAAGCCCACCCAGAAACGACCTTCGGAGCCGCGTACAATATTATCGGGAAGGCCTGGTAGATTTTCGATCAATAGCTCCGAGCTGCCAGCTTTTGGACCCTTTAGCCAATATTTATGGATGCGATAGGATCCGGTCTCATTGACCAGTACAAACTGACTCTGACTGTCGATGGCCACACCATTGGCAAAGTTCAGTCCTGACATCATCACTTCGGTGGTATTGCTCTGTGGATCGAACATCAACAGTCGGCCATGGCCGCCATGCTCAATAATATCCAACATACTGGCCTCATTGATTCCTCCGAAGGCCATGGCGCCAAATTTACTGGAGGCATCGCTAAAATAGATTTTCCCATCCTCGGCAATATCCAGATCATCGGCAAAGCGGATCGGTTGGCCATTGATATGGTCGGTGAGAACAGTTACCTCGCCACTGGGTGAAATTGCCAATAATCCCCGATAAGCATCTGCAACAATAAGATTGCTGTTGGCATCAAAGGCCATGCCCAGGGGGCTGCCCTGAGTATTGACCCATTGATCAGTCTGACGGGTGTTTTCGTTGTAGCGGACAATCCAACCCTCTCTGGTGCTGGCATAAATCACATTGTCTTTAACAGCCAGTGCTTCGGGTCCATGGGTATCCTTGAGAACAATGGTGTCGAGCTCGGACAGGTGGCGGTTTTCCGCAAAAACACCGGTGAGCCCGGCATCGATCGGTGTCCGCCAAGCTACCGGTTCGATAGCCACTGGCCACAGTGACAGGTAGCCCGCGATTACTGAGATTGTTATCAAACTTGCCCTGCGCATATTTTCTTCAATGCCCTATCTAGTTAGGGTGACCATATTGCGACAGCAGGGCGATGTAATCAACAGAGTTTTTCTTGGTGTGATCTCTATGCTGGGGTAAAATGCACGACCTTATCGACACAGCAGACTCAGGCAGATGGAAGTAAACCAGCTATACAATAACCTCGATGATTTGCAGGCGCGCACCGACCTGTTGAGGGGGTATCTTTGACTATGATAACCGTAGAGAGCGTCTAGCCGAAGTTGAACTGGAGATCGCCGAGCCGGATGTGTGGAGTGATCCCGAGCGCGCTCAGCAATTGGGGCGCGAACGTTCATCACTGGAAGTGGTAGTCAAGACCATCGAAGATTTGGATAGCGGTATAGCCGATGCCCGCGAACTGCTGCAAATGGCAGTAGAGGAGAGTGACGGGGAAACCGTCGTTGAGGTCGAGTCAGAAATTGACAGCCTGCAGTCGCAGTTGGAGACCCTTGAGTTCAGGCGTATGTTCTCCGGTGAAATGGATCAAAACTGTGCCTTTGTGGATATCCAGTCCGGTTCTGGCGGCACTGAAGCTCAGGATTGGGCCGATATGTTGCTGCGTATGTACCTGCGCTGGGCCGATGACAAGGGCTTTAAAACAGAGCTGGTCGAATGTTCCCCCGGTGAGGTTGCTGGGATCAAAAGTGCCACCGTGCAAGTCAATGGCGACTATGCCTTTGGCTGGTTGCGCACTGAAATTGGTGTGCATCGACTGGTGCGAAAATCTCCCTTTGACTCCGGAAATCGCCGACACACCTCTTTCGCTGCAGTCTATGTGTCTCCCGAGATCGATGACAATATTGATATTGAAATCAATCCGGCAGATGTGCGCACCGATACTTACAGAGCGTCGGGCGCTGGGGGTCAACATGTCAACAAAACCGACTCAGCGGTACGGCTAACTCACGAGCCCAGTGGTATCGTGGTACAGTGTCAAAATCAGCGCTCGCAACATCAGAACCGCGATAAGTGTTGGCAGATGTTGCGGGCACGCCTGTATGAAATGGAACTGCGCAAACGCCAGGAGGCGGCGCAGGCCAATGAAGACAGTAAGTCCGATATAGGTTGGGGTAGCCAGATACGCTCCTATGTGCTGGACGATGCGCGAATCAAGGATTTGCGGACCAATGTGGAGACTAGAAATACCCAGGCAGTGCTGGATGGAAAGCTGGATCAGTTTATTGTCGCCTCGCTTAAAGCGGGGCTGTAATAACGCAGGCAGCTTGAGAGAAAATCCCTTTTTATTAGGGGCGGCTACTATACATAGTGAATCATAAGATGACAGAACAACTAGACGAGAATAAATTAATCGCCGAGCGTCGCGCCAAACTCGATCAGCTCCGCCAGCAGACTGACGCGCCATTTCCCAACAGCTTTCGCCCCAGCCATCGGGCGATTGAATTACAGTCAGAGCATGCGACAAAAACCAAAGAACAGCTTGAACAGTTGGATCTCGGGGTCAGTGTTGCCGGGCGAATTATCCGTAATCGTGGCGCATTTATGGTGCTTCAGGACAGTTCGGATACCATCCAGCTGTATGTGACCAAGGCGGCTCGAGCCTTTGCCAAAACCCTAGATCTAGGGGATATAGTGGCGGTGGTTGGCAAGCTCCACAAGTCCGGCAAGGGCGACCTTTATGTGCAGATGGATGACTATCAGTTGCTGACCAAGGCCCTGCGTCCACTGCCAGATAAGTTTCACGGCTTGGCCGATCAGGAGATGCGCTACCGTCAGCGTTATGTGGATCTGATTGTCAATCCCGAGGCGCGGCAAACTTTTCGCACGCGCTCCAAGGTAGTAGATTTTATTCGCAACTACCTCAACCGACTGGATTTCCTAGAAGTTGAGACCCCGATGTTACAGTCTATTCCCGGTGGGGCGGTGGCGCGACCTTTTATCACGCATCACAACGCTCTGGATATGGATATGTATCTGCGTATTGCGCCCGAATTGTATTTAAAACGCCTGGTGGTAGGTGGATTTGAGCGCGTCTATGAAATCAATCGCAACTTTAGAAACGAGGGTCTATCCACCCGTCACAACCCCGAGTTCACCATGTTGGAGTTCTACCAGGCCTATGCGGATTACCGCGATCTAATGGATTTGACCGAAGCGATGTTGCGGGAAATGACCCAACAGGTATTGGGAAGCAGCAAGGTAGTCAATACAGTTAAAGATGCCAATGGCGATATTGTCTCAGAGGTCTGCTATGACTTTGCCAAACCCTTTGCACGGATGTCAGTATTTGACGCTATTCTCGCGCACAATCCCGATATTAGCGCCGATCAGTTGAGCGATGAGCAGGGCGCTAGAAATATCGCCTCAGACCTGGGCATCCCGCTAAAAGACCTCTGGGGTTTGGGCAAAGTGCAAATTGAAATCTTTGAAAAGACCGTTGAGCAAAGACTGCAACAACCGACCTTTATTACCAGCTATCCCACTGAGGTATCGCCTCTGGCGCGTCGCAATGACAGCGATCCCTTTGTCACCGATCGCTTTGAATTCTTTGTCGGTGGTCGCGAAATTGCCAATGGTTTTTCCGAACTCAATGACCCAGAAGATCAGGTAGCTCGGTTTAGACAGCAGGTGGCGGAAAAGGAAGCCGGTGACAACGAGGCGATGCACTTTGATGACGATTATATTCGCGCCCTTGAATATGGCATGCCCCCCACAGCGGGGCAGGGTATCGGGATTGATCGCCTGGTGATGTTACTCACAGACTCACCTTCAATCAGAGATGTGCTGTTATTTCCGCATATGCGTCTCGAGGCTTGAGGCAGTATAGATTTGTGACAAGTGGCGGTGGCAGCTGGAGAGGCTGCCACCGACCTGACGAAAAATCTATTTTAGGCTGGCGTAGTAGGCGGAAAGATTAACTATATCCGCATCCGAGAGCCCCTTTGACATGGCTGTCATCATCGGGTTGTTGCGTCGACCATCTCTAAACATCTGTAATTGGCTAATCAGATAGCCTTTTTTCTGCCCAGCAAGATTTGGCCACATATCATTGCTGCTAATTCCATTGGCACCATGGCAGGCGGCACAGGTCATAGCTTTTTTCTTCCCTGCCTCTATGTCAGCGGCTAGGCCTGGGGTAGCTAGTATTGTTAAAGCAAAGGCAATGGCAAGGGGTGATAAGATTTTCATCATCGTTCTCCAGAAATAGTCGTGAATGTCGGTTTGGGATTTAGGCTGTGACTGATAAACAGTGCAGCAGTCAATAGTGCGACTGCACCGCCCTGATGGGCCGCAGCCACTGGGATAGGCACATGGAAGATCAGGGTGCTAATCCCCAGAGTAACTTGTACCACTAGCAAACCCAGTAGGCAGAACATTGCAATCCGCAGTCTGTCGTTGATCTCTGATCGCAGTGCCACCACTACAAACCCCACCACCAATAGGGTTATCAGATAGGCAAAGATGCGGTGATTGAATTGAATCGTAGTGATATTTTCAAAAGCGGATAGCCAAAACGGTTGCATATCATAGAGCCCGGCGGGGAAAAAACTGTCGCCCATCAAAGGCCAGGTTGGATAGGCATAACCGGCCTTGGTGCCCGCCACTAGCCCACCGCTTAAAATCATTAGAAATATTAGGCCAGTAAGTATATTGGCCGGCTTGCTGAGTTTCGCAGGCTGATTGGTCTTGGGGCTTATGAGATCCAAGGCGGTCCAAACAATAAATGCATAAATCAGCACTGCCAGTCCCAGATGCGCAGTCAGTCGATATTGACTGACATGGGGATTGTCCACCAGGCCACTTTTGACCATATACCAGCCCAGCAGACCCTGACAGCCACCCAGTACCAGCATAACAACTAGTCGTGGAGTCAGCCCCGGCGCAATACGCTTGGTAAGCAAGAAAAACAGGAATGGGATAACAAAGATTAATCCTATCAGTCTGCCGAGCACGCGGTGCAGATATTCGTACATAAAAATGGGTTTGAATTCATCCAGTGTCATGCCGAGATTGATTTTCTGATATTCGGGAAACTGTTGATACTTGAGAAAGAGCTCCTGCCAATCGCTCTGATTCAGGGGGGGAATAATGCCCATTAGAGGCTTCCACTCCACCATGGAGAGCCCGGAGTTGGTCAAGCGGGTAACGCCACCCAATAGAATCATTCCGAATATAACGACGGCGCAGCTTATTAACCAAAGGGCTATCTGCCTGTTGTGTCTATCATAGCGTGTGTTGTCCTGAAGCATGCTTGTTCCTAGTTGTGGGTAGCTGGGATCTGCTGATCCAGTTTCATCCAAGTTTTACTACGAAAACGGACCATATTTAGACTAGATTTTATGGCGAAATCCAGTATTGAAATTGCGTAGAGCCACACAACCTCAGCACCCATCTCAACCAGTAGCCAGGGGATAAAAATTCGACTTAACAGCATGCTAAACAGGGTTACCAGCATTGGAAAGCGGGTATCTCCCGCACCCCGCAGAGCACCCGCCATACTGAACTCTATGCCCATCAGTGGCAAACTCAAGCTGAGTATGTAAATCAGGGTTATCATATGTTGAATAACTGCTTCGTCGTCGCTCATAAATCGCGCGATTTGCTCGGCACTCAGCGCCATTATCAGGGCACCCACCAACATAAAATAGACACAGCTTCGCATGGTGCGCCAACCTGCACGGTAGGCTCCCTGATGATCTCCAGCACCCAGGTGCTGGCTTACTAGGGTTGCACTGGACATGGAGAAGCTAAAGGCCATTACGATAATTAGTCCCAGGATTGACAAACCTATGCCGTAGGCGGCAAAGGCCTCATTACCGTAGCTGGTGAGGAAAGCTAAAAATACAATCACCCCAACTTGAAATACCGCCTGCTCGAAAGCGGCGGGCGCACCTATGTCCACCAGTTTTTTGCCATGTATTTTGAAAGAGGTCAGCGGATTGTGCGGTTTAAATGACAGCAGGCCGAAAATCCACAGCAGAGTAAACAGCAGGGTACTGATGGCAAAGGCGATGCCGCCACCAATTGCCAATCCAGATAGCTCATAAGTCGGCAGCCCCCCCCAGCCCAATGTCAGCGCAGAAGCCAGCACAATGGCCGAGCAGGAGCTGATAATCGAGATCCATAGCGGGGTAAAACTATCGCCGATAGCGCGGAAAGACATACTTAAAATTAAGCTGCTCAGCATAGGTGGTGCAAACACGGCAGTCCAAAAGGTGAAGTCAATAGCCAGGGCTTGAGCTTTAGCAGATAGACCGAACAATCCAATGATCTGCTGTAGCCAGGGGATTGGTAACCAGGATAGCAAGAGACCAGCGAAGCTAAATATTAACAGCGATAGGGCGGCACAGTGACCGGCCATTTCTTTGTCACCTGCGCCCCAGTATTTGCCAACCATTGCAGTGGTGCCACTACAAAGCCCTAGCGTAATCGCTTGCACCACAAATAGTAGGCGTTGGCCGGTGGTTGCAGCGGCCACCTCGTCGGTGCCAAGGTTTGCAGCGATTTTTAAAAAGGCAATACCGACGAGCATAAAGAACATATTGCTCAGCATGGTTGGCCAGGTGAGGCGCCAGATAGAAAAAGTGGAAACTGCTTGCATGGAGGCCTATCATAACATTCAGCACCGCACAGCGGTTAAGGATTTGAGGCAATAGGGGATATCCATATGGTTGATTCTGACCAAATAAACTTGCACCCCTCCTGGTTGGCACCTTTGCAGGCCGAGTTTGAAAGCGACTATATGGCTGAGTTGCGCACTTATTTAATCCAGCGCCGACAACAGGGCGCGACAATCTATCCCCCGGGTTCAAGATGGTTCGCGGCCTTAAATACCACAGCTTTCGAACAGGTTCGCGTAGTTATTCTGGGTCAGGATCCCTACCATGGCCCCGGACAGGCTCACGGGCTGTGTTTTTCTGTACTTCCCGATGTTAGGGTGCCGCCCTCGCTGGCCAACATCTATAAAGAGCTCAAATCCGATCTGTCGATTCAACAACCAGACCATGGCTGCTTGGTTAGCTGGGCACAGCAGGGTGTACTGTTATTGAATGCCACACTGACAGTTGAAAGAGGCCAAGCTGGTGCTCATCAGGGCAAGGGTTGGGAGCGATTCACCGATCAGGCAATCAGGACACTCAGCCAACGGCGACAGGGGGTAGTCTTTATGCTGTGGGGCAGTTTTGCCCAGAAAAAAGCCGCATTGATCGATCAAGATCGACATCTGGTACTAAAATCTGTACATCCCTCGCCACTGTCTGCGCACCGCGGCTTCTTCGGTTGTGGGCATTTCTCAGCAGCCAATCAGTACTTGCAGGAACAGGGGCTCGACCCGATTGATTGGCAGTTGCCAGAGCGCCAGCAGGCAGCGGCGATGCTGCAGGAAAATACCTGAGACCACCTATTTCAGGGGCGGTTTGCCAGCTCTGTCGCGCAGCCAGTTTAAGCCCTTAAAGATGGTTGGTGTTCTAGCGATGCGTTTTTCTATGGCAAACTTGCCCGGATAGTCCATTAGCAGCAATCCCGCCACTATAGTCAGAATACCCTGGCCGGGCAGAAATAGCATCACAATCCCCCCCAGTAGCAGAATAAAACCCAACAGATTTTTGCCGATAATTAGCAGCAGTCTCGCAACCGGATGGCGACTTTTCCAGGCCGTCTCGGCGCGACCCTGGGAGGCGAAGTAATCCTCAGGTATTTTCGCCACTAGCCATGGCAGCGATAACAGGCTGATTACGAAAATCAAAGCAGAAACAAACCCGATTAAGGTCAGTAATTGCAGATTATTAGATAGCCAGCTGATCAAGGATCGAAGACCAGTTAGGTCAGTTGATAGGGTAGGGGTAAGTAGGTGACATCAACTTTTTCGCCCTCTACAGTCAAGCTTTCAAGTTCCAGCGCCCTGTTGGCAAGTACCGCTAGGGCCTCAATGCGGTTGTCCTCAATCAGTTCACAGTTGACTAGATTGCCAAGGACCTTGCCTTGACTGTCCAAGATAGCTGTGCCGGGCGCAAAGCACGAAACAGGTGATGAGCTGCTGAGGGAGAGATGATGCATCCGGCGCTTGACCTCGCCGCGATAGTGGGCTCTGGCCACCACCTCCTGACCGGTGTAGCAGCCCTTTTTAAAGCTGATATAGTCCATTAAATCCAAATTGAGCATCTGCGGAATAAACTGCTCGGTGGTTTCCGTGGTGATATAGGGTCGGCCACAGCGCAGTCTGTCGAGACTGGATATCGGGGGCTGGATAGGGATTTCACCGTCGCCGACAGCGGTGATCTGTGTTTTAAAAAACACCGCGTATTTGCTGAGACTGGCGACAGCCAGTTCGACCACAGAGGGGTGTGTTTCAAGAATAATACACTGGGCGTCGACTCGGTGTGCACTAAACACAAACACGACGCGCCCACTGGGCGTGCAGTGGGCGCCGAAGACCTCTCGATCTCCCGTCAGGCTGTCGATATCGCAGGTGACTTGCCCTTGAAGAAATTTAGCGCTGTCTTCACCCTTGAGTTGAATTAGACCGCGGTGGTTATTGGAAGACTTTGTTTGAGTCATTGGCTAACAAAACAGGTTTATTGGACTTTTTTAATGAACTTTATTTACTAGACTTATAGTTTAGCCTATTTCTGCCGGCGACCGTATAATGGGCGAGATAAATTTTGGAATCCCTGTTATGAATAAAAACCGCTTAATGTGGGCCAGTCGCCGCGGTATGTTGGAGCTGGATTTGATTCTGCAACCCTTCGCCGAACATCAGTATGAGCATCTAGCAGAGGACGACAAGTTGCGTTTCGAGGTATTGCTGGAGCTTGAGGACCAACAGCTGTTTGCCTGGTTAATGAAACGCGAGCAGCCGACGGACCCTGAAATACAAAGGATTGTAACCCTAATTCATGACAGTCGACGCCAGACAGCACCAATTCGAGATTAATCCTGCACTATCTACACTCTATTTTCAGTTGCTGCTGACCCTGCTCTGCGCGCTGTTACTAGCGCTGATGTCAGTGGTTGGTTGGGTTAAATTCCCTGCTTTGACGCTGTTGGGGTTTTACGCCTTGCACAGCATTCGACAATTTTTCCGTCAACCCTGCACTACGCTCTGCTATCAGACCCCGTTTAATCAATGGCGTTTCAATGGCAGCAAAGTGAGCTTATCCAGCGAGCAATTTATCACTCGCAATTTGGTCATTGTCTCTATGCGCGCCGAGGACGGCAGAAAGTTAATACAGTTGATACCCGCAGATGCCATGCCGTTGCCTCGGCATATCGAATTGCGCAGGTTGTTGATCGGTTTTATGGCCAACCAGAAACCTGTATAGCGCAGTGAAAGCCGAGACTGGGTGGATCAAAATCGCAGGTTATTTTCTGTGGTAGATCAACTTGCGGCGCACGCAGTTTAGTCGCGGCGCACCACCACGTCCTGACCGGCAAAGTTGACCGGCACCATAATGGTATCGCGGGCGATGCTCGATAGATCTGGATAGTCCATGGTGAAGTGCAGTCCTCTGCTCTCCTTGCGCTGTCGCGCACAGCCGATAATCAGTTCGGCAACCGTGGCTAGGTTGCGCAATTCCAGTAGATCGCGAGAAATTTTGTAATTGCTGTAATACTCCTGAATTTCACTCTGCAGCAGTTTGATGCGGTGCTGAGCACGCTGCAGCCGCTTATCGGTGCGTACTATACCGACATAATCCCACATAAAGCGCCGCAACTCATCCCAGTTGTGAGAGATAACTACATCCTCATCGGAGCTGTTAACTCTGGATTCGTCCCACTCGGGAATAAAGTCTGGATCAGTAATTGTCGACCCTCGCCGATTGATCGCCTCGGCGGCAGCGCGGGCGTACACCAGACATTCCAACAGTGAATTGCTGGCCATGCGATTGGCGCCGTGGAGTCCGGTAAAGGCGGCCTCCCCGATAGCGTAGAGATTGAGTAAATCTGTCTGCCCGCTCTTATCGACAACAATACCACCGCAGGTGTAATGGGCTGCCGGCACCACAGGAATCGGATCGGTGGTGATATCAATGCCGAATTTAAGACAGTTCTGATAAACCGTAGGAAAATGCTCAGTGATAAATGTTGCCGGCCTGTGACTGATATCTAGATACAGGCAATCACAACCGAGCCGCTTCATCTCGAAGTCGATGGCGCGGGCTACCACATCGCGGGGTGCCAATTCGCCGTCGGCGTGAAATTTATCCATAAACCGGCTGCCATCCGGCAGTTTGAGTTGCGCGCCTTCACCCCGCAGAGCCTCGGTGATCAGGAAAGATTTTGCCTTGGGATGATAGAGACAGGTGGGATGGAATTGATTGAATTCCAAATTGGCAACGCGACAGCCGCGCCGCCAAGCCATGGCCAACCCATCGCCGCTGGCACCATCCGGATTGCTGGTGTAAAGATAGGCTTTGCTGGCGCCACCGGAGGCGAGCACTACGGTCTTGGCCTGCACCAGAGATACCTTATCAGCCTCAATATCCAGCAAATAGGCACCGGTACAGCGAATTTTCCGCGAGTCGCTATCTGCTTGGGTGACCAGATCCACCGCGCAGTGATGCTCAAACAGGTGGATATTGTCAGCCGCTGTTACCAGATCCACTAGGGTGCTGGTGACCGCTTTGCCAGTGGCATCGGCGGAGTGCAGAATGCGCCGATGACTGTGGCCGCCCTCCTGGGTAAGGTGGTAGCCGATCTGATCGGCGTCGAGGGTAAAATCTACACCTTGATCGATCAGCCAGTTGATTGCTGCTGGACCATTTTCCACCACATGTCTGACACTGTCCTCGTGGCACAGGCCAGCGCCGGCAATTAGCGTATCATTAATATGAGCCTCAGCGCTGTCATCTTTATCGAAAACTGCCGCAATACCGCCTTGGGCCAGCCAGGATGCACCACCCTGTAATGTCGATTTGCTGATTAGGGCAATGCGGTATTTGCTATCCAGTTGCAGCGCAAGGGTTAAACCTGCCACGCCGCTGCCGATAATTAACACATCGTAAATAGATTCACTTTTCATGGGTAGGCCATGCACAACAAAACGGTAATGATACTATAGGCAAGCGTTTGACAACATTTCTATCGGTGCAAAGATCTGCATAGAGATGATAAGATATTTGAATAACAACTGACCTTTTCGACGATTCAACTGTCGAACATAAATTAGAGTTTAGTAAATCACACAGGCAGTGGTCGCGCTAGCTGGGTGATAGGTCACCTAAGAAAAGTCGCGTAGCAAGATAAGCTGTGCAATAAATAGTATAGACGGAACAGGTAATGGTCGACCCCAGCAGCACTGAGCCAACTGATCATCAGCTGGTTAAAAGAGTACAGAGAGGTGACAAGCGGGCCTTTGATCTACTGGTATTAAAGTACCAATATAAGCTGCAGGCAATTGTCGGTCGCTTTATTCGCGATGTTGATGAAGTCGCCGATGTCACGCAAGAAGCCTTTATCAAGGCTTACCGCGCCATGCCGAATTTCCGCGGTGACAGCCAATTTTATACTTGGCTCTACCGGATAGCAGTGAACACGGCAAAAAATTATCTGGCTTCCAAAAGCCGTCGACCCGCCACCGCGGATGTTGAAATCGTCGATGCAGAACAATTTTCCAATAATGATCGGTTTCTGGACGAAAGCACACCAGAGAGCGAGTTGCTCGGCGCGGAGTTACAACTGACGATTGATAGTGCTCTGTCGGCGCTGCCCGACGACTTGCGAACTGCGCTAACGTTGCGTGAGTTCGATGGTTTGAGCTACGAGGATATCGCTGTGATTATGGAGTGCCCAGTGGGTACAGTTCGATCGCGTATCTTTAGGGCGCGGGAATCTGTGGATCAAAAAGTGTTACATCTGTTGGACAAAAATTAGTACACTAGTGAACCTTTTAGGGACGGGTGGGTCATAACAACGTGGTTGTTATTTTGCGTTTATCAAATACGGGGATATTTAATGAGCGAAGCAGAAATACCCAATAGCCAACAGCGCTTGGCAGAGTCGGTCTCAGCACTCATGGATGCCGAGGTCAGCGAGATGGAGCTGCATCAGGTACTAAAGGCTGTGGATGCCAATCAGTCGGTCGACGATTCAGTGCTTAGGGGTCAGAGTATTCGCAGTAAATGGTCCAGGTACCATCTGGTATCCGACAGTATGGCCGATGCTCCTATGGCCTTCAGGGATATTTCTAGTGCTGTTTCAGCGGCGATCGCTACTGAAGACACCTATTCGGTGAGTGCGAATAGTTCAGGCATGGGTCAGATCGGACGCTTTGCCGTTGCCGCCAGCGTCGCTATGATCGCCATTATCGGTGTTCAACAGTATAACGGCAGCATGCATCAGGATATCCAGAGTATTCAGGTTGCTGAAATGCAGGTAGACGATGCTGAGCCCAACCGCGGTCCGGCCATTCAGTTTCCCGCCGATTTCCAACCTAGTGTTCAGGCGAGAACCGTCAGTGCCGGCGGTGTAGTCAAAACCTCACGATCGCCGGTCACCCTAGTACAGGTCGCCAATCCCGATGCAAACCTAGCCAGAAATCAGCAGTTGCGCTCGCTGCTCAGTGAGGTGCTTGAAACTCACGTCACCAATGAATCAGTCAACGGTATCCAGGGAATGTTACCCCTAGCGCGTCATTTAGATGCCGGTGAGGGCGAATTGGAGCAATAGTTGGCAGTAATAGCAATAAAATCTCGAGCCTCTACCTCTTGGCTACTCTTTTTCTCGACTGCTCTTTTGACTACCAGTGCCCTGGCAATGCAAACAGCTGCCGATTTGGTGGAGCGCATGCCACTGCTGGCCAAGCAATTCAACTATTCGGGAGTATTTAGCTACGAGGCTGCGGATATCCAGCGCAGTGTCAGAGTCTCGCACCAGGTGGTGGATGGCGTGGCCTATCGGCGTATTTCCTACTTAGACGGTACGGCAAAAGATCAGTTACACGAATCCGCTGCTAATGACTGTAACGGCACCTATGTTGGCGGCCCCCAACCCCGAGATTACTACCGCTTTGAAGTGTTGGGTAATTACCGAGTTGCTGGGCGCAATGCCCTGAAAGTACAGGTTTTACCTATAGATAATCTGCGCTATGGGCACCTTTATGGCATAGACCAACAGACCGGGCTGATGTTGCAGTCCATTTTGATTAGTCAGTCGGGTCGGCCACTGGAAAATCTTAAGTATATTGATATTACCATTGATAAAAACGCTCAGCCTCAGCTCGCTTCAGAGGATCAGCCAGTCACTCAGAGTGAATGTAGCTATGAGAGGGCAGACAGCCACTTTCAAGCGCTGCAATGGCAAGTAGACTGGATGCCTCCAGGTTTTGTACGGGTCGATGAGAATGTCTTGGAAGAGGGCAAAGTATCCTTGGTCTACAGCGATGGTATCAGTGTGTTTTCGGTATTGATTGATGCCGCTCCCGACTCGAAATATCCCGAGTTAGTTGCCAGAGTTGGGCCAACACAGATGGCAGTGACCAACTATATTCACAATAACACTGACTACCAAATTGTTGTATCAGCTGAGATGCCGCGAGTGACAGTTAACCAGATTGCTCTGTCGGTTCGGCCACCTGCTGAACAGGAGAAACTGTCAAATGATTCTTGAGACTGCCACTGTGGTAACCATTGAATCAGATTCTCTGTGGGTGGATACAGTACAGAAGTCAACCTGTGAAACCTGTGTTGCCGAAAAAGGCTGTGGAACCCGAACGCTTTCAAAATTGATGGGCAAAAGCAACCAAGTTCGTGTTGTAGCCGAGCCGCATCAGCTGCAGCAATTGACTGTGGGTCAGCAGATTACCATTGCCATTCCTGAGGATGTGGTGGTTGGTGCCTCGCTGTTGGTGTACCTATTACCGTTGCTGTGCAGCCTGCTGGGGCTCGCCTTGCTGGGGTCTGGCGGCGATACTTCAGCCCTGCTGGGTGCCGCTTTGGGATTATTGCTCGGCGCCTTTGCAGTCAACCGATACAGTCTTACATTGAGAGACAATCCGCGATTAAATCCGGTGCTCTATAAGGATCCCGGTGATCGACTTAGAGTTGAACTCTCGTAGCCCCTACGAATTAATGATTATCCACTGGAGAACCACTCTGTGATTGGCAAGCTACTACTTATTCCCACTCTGTTGCTGATTTGCGTACCCTCTGTTCAAGCAGAGTTGCCAGACTTTACCGATCTAGTTGAGGAGGTCTCTCCGGCAGTGGTAAAGATCAATACCTCTGGAGAGGCGCCACAGCAGTCCATGGGACAGCCAATACCGGATATTTTTCGCGATCTGTTTGAACGGCGTGGGCGCTCTCAAGCACCCCGTCAGCCAGTGCGCTCGTCGGGTTCAGGCTTTGTGATCTCTGCAGATGGTTATATTCTGACCAATCATCATGTGGTGGATGGCGCGGATACTATTGAGGTGCTGTTTGCCGATCGCTCGGAGTACCGAGCAGAGGTGATTGGTACCGACAGGCGATCGGATTTGGCGCTACTTAAAATTGAAGCCAAGGGACTGAAGCCTCTGCGATTTGGTGATTCAGATAAGTTGAGAGCCGGTGAATGGGTGTTGGCTATAGGCTCACCCTTTGGGCTGGATTACTCGGTGACCGCCGGTATTGTCAGTGCGATAGGACGCAGCATACCCACAGATCAACGGGAAAATTATGTACCCTTCATCCAGACCGATGTGGCGATAAACCCAGGCAATTCCGGAGGGCCATTGTTCAATCTGGACGGTAAAGTGGTGGGCATTAACTCTCAGATCTACTCACGCTCTGGCGGTTCCATTGGCCTGTCGTTTTCGGTACCCAGCTCGGTGGCCCAAAAGGTAGTGGCCCAACTGAAGAGCGATGGCTTGGTGCAGCGCGGTTGGCTGGGCGTGGCGATTCAGGATATCAACCGTGCGCTGGCGGAGTCGCTGCAGTTGGATAAGCCTCGAGGGGCGCTGATCAATGCAGTCGAACCCGATAGTCCCGCAGATCGCAGTGGCTTGGAGCCGGGGGATGTGATTGTCAGTTTCGATGGACAGCCCATAGTGCACGCCGATGATCTCCCCCATCTGGTGGGCATGGTGGCCCCTGGGACTGTGGTGCGTGCAGAGATTGTGCGCGAGGGCAAAAGTAAAAAACTCGACGTCAAAGTGGGGGCGCTGGAAAATGATCCCGCTGAGATCGCTTCGGTCTCAGGTTACGACAGACTTGGATTGATGACAGAGGATTTGACTCCTGAGCAGTTGAGATCCCTGCGTGTTCGTGGCGGCGTTTTAGTCACCGATGTCAGTGCCGACTCTGCGGCAGCAGACGCCGGACTCAGAGCTGAAGATATGATTGTGCAACTCGGCTACACGGTGATTGATAACCAAGAGGACTATGCTCGGGTGATTGCAGATCTGCCGGAGAACACACCGGTGCTAATCCGTTTTTACCGACAGGGATGGGCGGTGTCTAGAACTATTATTATCGACTGATAATCGGTTCCCCAGCCTGCATTTACCGACCGAAAACACTGGGATGCCGATGGCGTCCGGTGCACAAATAGGCTAGAATCCTCGCGCAATTTCAAATGGCAGCCAATAACTTGTCCGACCTCAGTCATATTAGAAACTTTTCCATTATCGCCCATATTGATCACGGCAAGTCCACTATTGCCGATCGTTTTATTCAGATGTGTGGCGGCCTCAGTGAGCGCGAAATGGCGGCTCAGGTACTGGATTCCATGGATATTGAGCGCGAGCGTGGGATCACTATCAAAAGTCAGAGTGTGACTCTGCCATTTAAAGCCGCAGACGGCAAAACCTATCAGCTCAACTTTATTGATACCCCCGGCCATGTCGACTTTTCCTACGAGGTATCCCGCTCTCTGGCAGCCTGTGAGGGCGCACTGTTAATTGTCGATGCCGCCCAGGGGGTCGAAGCTCAGTCAGTGGCCAATTGCTACACCGCTATAGCGCAGGGTCTGGAAGTAATTCCAGTGCTGAATAAGATGGATTTGCCCCAGGCTGAGCCGGACAGAGTAGCCAATGAGATCGAGAACATTATCGGTATCGAGGCCACCGAGGCAGTGCGCTGTAGCGCTAAAACCGGTGACGGCATTAAAGATATTCTCGAAGAGCTGGTGTTGAAAGTGCCGCCTCCCAGTGGCGATACCGAGGCGCCGCTACAGGCTTTGATTATCGACTCTTGGTTTGACAACTATCTGGGAGTGGTCTCACTGGTTCGCGTGGTACAGGGCACTCTAAATGTCAAAGATAAGGTAATGGCCAAGTCGATCGGCAAGCCTCATGTGGTTGACAGTGTGGGTGTCTTTACCCCCAAGCGCAATGAGACCGGGGTTCTAAAAGCCGGTGAAGTGGGCTTTATGGTAGCCGGTATCAAAGATATTCTGGGTGCGCCAGTGGGGGATACCATCACCCATATGGGCAATACAGAGATCGCTGCACTGCCCGGATTTCAGCGTATTAAACCCCAGGTCTACGCCGGTATGTTTCCGGTGGACTCGGATCATTTTGAGGACTTCCGCGAGGCCCTGGCCAAGCTGGCGGTCAATGATGCCTCGCTGTTTTATGAGCCCGAGAGCTCTGACGCCCTGGGCTTTGGCTTCCGCTGTGGCTTCCTCGGTATGCTGCATATGGAGATTATCCAAGAGCGCCTGGAGCGCGAGTACGACCTAGACCTAATCACCACCGCGCCCACTGTGGTCTATGAGATTGTCACCAATAAAGGTGAGACCCTGTATATCTCCAACCCCTCTGATTTGCCAGATATCGGCACTATAGACGAGATGCGCGAGCCGATCTGTGAGGCCAATATTTTGGTGCCCAAGGATTATGTCGGCAATGTGATCTCCCTCTGTGTCGAGAAGCGCGGGGTGCAAAAAGATATGCAATTTATCGGCGGTCAGGTATCCCTCAGTTACGACTTGCCTATGAGTGAGGTGGTGATGGACTTTTTTGACCGCCTCAAATCGGTCAGCCGCGGCTTTGCCTCTCTGGACTACAGCTTTGATCGTTTCCAGCCGGCGTCTCTGGTCAAGCTGGATATTATGATCAATGGTGACCGTGTGGATGCGCTGGCGGCGATTATCCATCGCGATTACGCCATTCAGAAGGGGCGCAATTTGGCGGAAAAAATGAAAGAACTCATACCGCGCCAGATGTTTGATGTGGCCATTCAGGCGGCGGTGGGCGGCAGTATTGTGGCGCGCACCACAGTGAAGGCACTGCGCAAAAATGTCACCGCCAAATGCTACGGCGGCGATGTGACCCGCAAAAAGAAATTATTGGAAAAGCAAAAGGCTGGCAAGAAACGCATGAAGCAGGTAGGGCGGGTTGAGATCCCGCAGGACGCCTTTCTAGCCGTGTTAAAAACCTAGGGATTAGGGAACTCGATAGAGGATTGACCGATGGATATTAATTTTGAACTAGTGCTCACTGTATTGTTTTTAGTCTGTGGCAGCTGTTGGCTGGCCAACCGATGGATAATGAAACAGGACGAGTCGCTACTGGGTTTTCTCGCCTCCCTAGCGCCAATCTTGGGTTTGGTACTGGTACTGCGCTCGTTCCTGGTGGAGCCGTTCCAGATACCCTCGCGCTCTATGGAGCCCACGCTGCTGCCCGGCGATTTTATCTTGGTCAACAAATGGGTCTACGGTATTCGCCTGCCGGCTGTGCGCACTAAAATTGTAGATATCTCCTCCCCCCAGCGCGGTGATGTGATGGTGTTTTTCCCGCCCCATCAGGACCGTTACTTTATCAAGCGTGTGGTGGGCCTGCCCGGGGACAAGATCAAAGTGATTCAGGGCGTGCTGTATGTCAATGGTGAGAAGATGCGGCAGACGGCACTGCCAGATCAGCCGCTGTCACCTAGATCGGTGATTATGGAAGAACACCTAACCGGCGTTGACCATCTGATGCAAAAGCGCTTATCGCCGACTCGGCTCAGTATGAATTTCTCCACTACCGTGCCTCAGGGCCATTATTTTATGATGGGAGATAATCGCGATAATTCCAGCGATAGTCGAGTCTGGGGCCCAGTTCCGGAAGATCGTATTGTCGGCAAGGCCTTCGCTCGATGGATGTTTTGGGATGAACTGGCCTCCCTGCCCAGCTTCGATCGCGCCGGCAAAATTCAATAGTGATAGCATTTCTTGGGATATTTACCCCAAATCGGGATAAAATAGCGCTGTACTCACGGCAACTGCTGTGAAAACTACTTTTCCCCGCAACAGAATTTTGGAGTAAATGGCGGTGGTCGATCATTTACAGCAATTGCAACAGCGCCTGCAGTATCAGTTTGGCGATCCAAAACTTCTGCAACTGGCCCTGTCTCACCGCAGCTATGCTGCAGATAATAACGAGCGTCTAGAATTCCTCGGTGATGCGGTATTGGGTCTGACAGTTACCGATTTTCTCTACAATAAATTTACCCAGTTTCGCGAAGGCGAGTTAAGTCGCCTTCGCTCGCAAATTGTGCGTGCCGAATCCCTGGCCGAAGTGGCCAGACAGCTGCAGTTAAGTGAGCATCTACTGCTCGGTCCCGGCGAGCTGAAAAGTGGCGCTCACCGTCGCGATTCTATTTTAGGTGACAGTGTCGAGGCATTGATTGGTGCCGTGTATTTGGATTCCGACCTGGATACAGCATGCCACTGTGTGCTTCGCTGGTTTGAGCCATTGTTGCAAACGGTGGACCAGACGGTACCTACCAAGGATGCCAAAACTGCGCTGCAGGAATTTTTGCAACAGCGCGGACGTGAATTACCTGACTACCGAGTGATTGAAGTCAGTGGTGAAGATCACAACCGCCGCTACACCGTCAGTTGTAGAATTGATTGTCTGGATCTGGAGTTCAGTGCCACCGCCAGCAGTAGACGCAAAGCCGAGCAGAAAGTTGCCCAACAATTTTTACCCGCAGTGGAGCAGAGTGGCCAATGAGTGAAGAGCAATACTGCGGTTTTGTCGCCATTGTCGGCCGTCCCAATGTGGGTAAATCCACCTTGCTCAATCATCTTTTGGGACAAAAACTTTGTATTACCTCGCGTAAGCCCCAGACCACCAGGCATACATTGTTGGGAATTAAAACCCAGGAAAATCTACAAATTATCTTCGTGGACACCCCCGGAATTCACACCAACCAGACCCGCGCCATCAATCGCGTAATGAATCGCTCTGCGGCCAGTGTGATCGCTGATGTGGACCTGGTGGTTTTGGTGCTCGATCGCCAGGAGTGGTCCGAGGCCGATGCCTACGTGGCCCAACAGCTGGCAAACAGCTCAGTGCCAGTGCTGGTGGCAATTAACAAAGTGGATATGATTGACGATCCCGACCAGTTGCTACCCCATATCCAATTTCTCAATGACAAAATCAACGCTGAAGATTTTGTGCCAGTCTCAGCACTGCGCCGCACTAATATCGATCAGCTCGAAGATAAAATCAAAGCCTTTATCCCATCCCAATCCCACCATTTTCCCGAGGATCAGATCACCGATCGCAGTGAGCGATTTCTCGCCGCGGAGCTGGTGCGAGAGAAAATTACCCGTCAGCTGGGTGCCGAAGTCCCCTATCAGGTCACCGTAGAGATTGAGGAATTTCGAGTTGAAAAAAAGATCACCCATATCAGCGCACTGATACTGGTGGAGAGAGAGGGACAGAAAAAAATTCTGATCGGCAGCAATGGATCTCGACTAAAGAAGGTCGGAGAGCAGGCGCGCGCCGATATGGAGTCACTGTTCAACCGCAAAGTCATGCTCCGCACCTGGGTCAAGGTGCGCAGCGGCTGGTCCGATGACGAACGGGCCCTGCGCAGTCTCGGCTATATGGATCAGTGAAATCCGATGCGCATCCAGTCTGAACCCGGGTTTGTGCTCCATGTTACCCCCTACCGCGATACCAGCTTGTTGGTCGATCTGTTTACCTGCAATCATGGTCGAGTTCGCTGTGTGGCCAAGGGTTTTCGCAAACCCGGGAAAAAGGGCAGCAGCCGAGCACTGTTCCCCTACACTGAATACCTATTGAACTGGCAGGGGCGCGGTGAACTCAAAAACCTCAATCGCGCCGATATTGCCGCCACCCCCGTGCTGCTGACCCAGCAGGCCCTGTTTGTCGGGCTCTATCTCAACGAGATACTCTACCGTCTTTTACAGGAACAAGACGCCTATGAAGCCCTCTATCAACTGTACCGGCAACTGATGATAGAATTGGCGAATAAAGGCGTGGATGAGAGTGCCTTGAGGCGCTTCGAGTTGTCTCTGCTGCAACAGTTGGGCTATGGCCTAGTGTTGGACTCCGATGCCGAAAGGGGCGTGCCCTTGCGGTCCGATGCGTACTATCGCTACATACCGGAGCAGGGCCTGCAGGAGATTCAGGGCCAGCGCGCCGAGGATCTAGGTGGCGCACTCATGGGTGCCGAATTGATGGCTATTGCCCGCGACGATTTCTCGCGCGACGAGACGGTTAAAACCGCCAAACGTCTGACCCGCGGTGTTATCGACTTTTATCTCAATGGTCGCCAGTTGCACAGCCGTGAACTGTATCGCCAGTTTCTTCAGGATGGTACGACGTGAACAGCCAATCGTAGGTGAGTAATGACTATAGCCATAGGTACCGATATTGTGGAAATTGCCCGTATAGCAGAGGCAGTCTCTCGTCAGGGTAGCCGATTTGTTCAACGGGTGCTCACTGACAGCGAATTAAACGACTATCAGGCGCGGGGGGAAACGGCAGCATTTCTCGCCAAGCGTTTCGCTGGCAAGGAGGCAATCGCCAAGGCCCTGGGAACCGGTATTGGCCGAGGCGTCAGCTTTCAGGATATAGTTATTAACAACAATGCGCAGGGTGCTCCCGAAGTGAACCTCAGTGGGGGCGCTGCCACTGTGCTCGCTGCCCGAGGCGGTACCCAGATATTATTGAGCCTGTCTGATGAGAGAGACTGTGCACTGGCCTATGCTGTGATGATTTAGGCCAGTGCTTGGGCGCCAATAGTCACAGCATCTGCAGGACTTATAGATCAAAACTCTATGGCCTAGAAGCAATAGATAGAGGTCATGGTATTTTTTTTAGGGCACAATAGCAGATACACAATGTACAACTGCTGACTGATGTGCGAATAGAAAATAGGTTCGTGTAGGGCGATATTTTTGACAGGGTTTCAGTTGGTTTTTTTAAGAGGTTAACTCATGCAATACCCCACTATTGATCAAACTATTGGCAATACCCGCATGGTCAGGCTACAGCGTCTGCCCGGGGATACCTCCAATACCATCTTGGTCAAGCTAGAGGGTGATAACCCCGCCGGCAGTGTCAAGGATCGACCGGCTATCAGCATGATCAAGCAGGCTCAGGCGCGCGGTCAGATAAAGCCCGGTGATCACCTGATTGAGGCTACCAGTGGTAATACGGGTATAGCCTTGGCAATGGCCGCTGCCATGTTGGGCTATCCGATCACGCTAATTATGCCGGAAAATGCTACGGAGGAGCGCAAGCAGGCAATGGGTGCCTATGGGGCAGAATTGCTTCTAGTCAGTTCTGAGGAAGGTATGGAAGGGGCTCGAGATCTCGCCCTAAAGATGCAAGATGAGGGCAGGGGAAAGGTGTTGGATCAATTTAACAACAGCGACAACCCTCTGGCGCACTATCAGGGAACTGGGCAGGAGATCTGGCGCGATACCCAGGGAGAAGTCACTCACTTCGTCAGTTCAATGGGCACCACTGGCACCATAATGGGGGTATCCTCCTTTCTGAAATCGCAAAACCCGAAAATTCAGATTATTGGTCTTCAACCGGAGGATGGCGCCGCCATCCCCGGGATCCGCCGCTGGCCCCAGGCCTATCTGCCCGGTATCTTTGATGCCGCCGGCGTGGATCAGATTGTGGATATCTCCCAAGCTGAAGCGGAGACCATGATGCGGCGACTGGCCAGAGAGGAGGGTATCTTCTGCGGTGTCTCCTCGGGCGGTTCGGTCGCTGCAGCCCTGGCACTGAGCAAGCGGGTAGAGAATGCCACCATAGTGGCGATTATCTGTGATCGCGGCGATCGCTATCTGTCCTCGGGGTTGTTTAAAATCTAGCCTCCCGATTGGTGCTAAGGTTGCAAGTGATGTTTTAACTTGCCAGTCAAGGCGCTAGTATTAAGTATCGAACAACATGAACAGCGGGGCTGGATGCAACTATGTCACAGAGATACTCCCTCTCAGATCTTCAATACCTGATGGCGCGACTGCGAGATCCCCAGACCGGCTGTCCCTGGGATCTCAAACAGACCTACCAGTCCATAGCGGCCCATACCCTGGAAGAAGTCTACGAGGTGGTGGATGCCATAGATCGCAATGACCTCAACCATCTGCAAGAGGAATTGGGCGATCTGCTGTTTCAAATTATCTTTTACTGTCAGCTGGCCCGTGAGACAGAACAGTTTGATTTTGATCAGGTGGTCGATCAAATCACAGCTAAGTTGATCAGCCGCCATCCCCATGTATTTCCCGAGGGCACGCTACAATCGGTGCGCAGCGCCGATATTGATGAGCAGAGCATCCATAAAAATTGGGAGCAGATTAAGCAACAGGAGCGCCAGCAAAAGGGTAAGCACCGCATTTTGGATGATGTGCCCCAGGCGCTTCCGGCTCTGGGAAGGGCAGTAAAACTGCAGAAGCGGGCTGCCGGTGTCGGCTTTGACTGGTCTGATACCACGGCGGTGATTGCCAAAGTCAGAGAAGAGCTCGACGAACTTGAGCAAGAAATTGCCGCGGGTACTGATCAGAGCCGCGAGGAGGAATTGGGTGACCTGCTATTTAGCTGTGTCAATTTAGCGCGCCACCTGTCTGCAGATCCAGAGCGGGCACTGTCGCTGTGCAATCGCAAATTTGTGCGGCGCTTTGAGAGGGTTGAAGAGCAACTAGATTTGGCCCACCGCAGCTACTCACTGGAGGAGCTCGATCAGGCTTGGCAGGAAGCCAAAAAAACTGAGCAAAAAAAGCCGCAATAATTCTGTGCGATACCAGCTATAAGCTGATCTGACTGACCCTCAACTTGTTTGAGCAGTTTAATCAGTGTATGGTTGCCGGCCGTTTTTGAGTACAAACTTTCACTGGTTAAATCGATTTATGCAAAGATATATAGTTTGTTTATCCTGTGAGAATGACTATCGATAAGGTAAAGGACTGATGAGATTAATACTATTGGGCCCCCCAGGCGCTGGAAAAGGCACGCAGGCGCAGTTTATCTGTGAAAAGTACTGCATACCGCAGATATCCACCGGTGATATGTTGCGCGCTGCAGTTAAGTCAGGCTCTGAGCTGGGACGCCAAGTAAAAGATATTATGGACTCTGGAGCGCTAGTGTCCGATGACCTGATCATAGCCCTGGTACAGGAGCGCATTCAGCAGGACGATTGCAGCGGTGGATTTTTATTGGATGGTTTCCCGCGCACTATTCCCCAGGCTCAGGCATTAAACGATGCCGGTGTGAGTATAGATTTTGTGGTTGAGATAGCGGTTGACGATGAACAGATAGTGTCGCGTCTCAGCGGGCGCCGGGTCCATGAGAACAGCGGGCGAGTCTATCATCTAAAACACAACCCCCCGCAAACTGATGGGGTTGACGATATCACTGGTGAGCCGCTAATTCAGCGCGACGACGACCGCGAAGAAACAGTCCGCAACCGACTCTCTGTCTATCACAGTCAAACTGAGCCGCTGGTCAAATTCTACCGTGACATGGCCGCAGAGGGTCAGCAGTCTCCCCAGTTCAAATCAGTCGATGGTCTGGGATTGTTGGATGAGGTTCAGGCGCGCATTGTATCCCTGCTCGGATAACGCGGCGTCAGGCTGGTTGTGCCTCAGTTGATCAACCCACCCAACAAGCAGGCGAGAAGACAAGCAGACAGTGGGCTGTGCAGCTATGCATAGCCCATTTGCTATCCGGTGAGCTGTTAGAGCAGAAGTACTATAAAATGACACAATCAAAGCGGTTATTTTCGCACTTCACTGTGTTGCTCATTTTGCCCATAGCCACCACTATGCGCTGCAATGAGCGCCTTGTTAATCACAAAAATTCCTGCCTTTTCTCTATGCCATTTTATAGTGCTTCTGCTCTATACTAATACCAATATATCGGATAAGCGTTGCAGAGAAACAAATGACTTCCATTTTGGCAATTGATACCTCCACAGCGGCCTGCTCAGTGGCCCTGCAATGCCGCGGTCACACCATCTGCCGGTCCTCTGCCGAACCCAGATCCCATTCCCAGCTGCTGATGACTATGGTGCATGAAGTACTTGAAGAGATGGAATGCAGAATCAGCCAACTAGATGTCATCGGCGTCACGGTTGGCCCCGGTTCGTTTACCGGCTTGCGCATCGGCTTTGCCACCGTCCAGGGGCTTGCATACGCAGCCGATATTCCGGTTGTGCCAGTATCCACCCTTCAAGTGATGGTTGCGACCTATCTTCGCACCGGTAATACCCAGCAGATCAACGAGGGCGCAGAGATCGTCGCACTACTGGATGCGCGAATGTCAGAGTACAGTGTCGGACGCTACGCAGTGATCGACAGTGTCGGAATTCAACCCTTGGCGGATGATCAATTACTGACCGAGCAACAGGTATTGGCGACCATAGACAGTGTAAAACCCTGTGCTCTGATCGGTGAAGCCCAGCAGCTAGTGGTAGATCAGCCACAATTGCCCGACCTGTATCAGCCGATCTACCCCCAAGCACAGGATATCTTACCTATCGCCCAAGCCATTTTTCAGCAGGGTGGTGCAGTGCCTGTTAGCGCGGTAGATCTGGTCTATCTTCGCGGTGCCGATGCCTGGCAAAAGCGGCAGCGACTTCGTGAAATCTAACATGGAGGTCTACTATGATTGATGCAACCCAGGCTTTTTGGCTGGCTATTATTCAGGGGTTGACGGAATTTTTACCCATCTCCAGCTCGGCTCATCTGGTTTTGCCCTCGGCGCTTTTAGGTTGGCAGGATCAGGGATTAGCCTTCGATGTTGCGGTGCATTTGGGCTCACTGCTGGCTGTGGTCAGTTACTTTCGGCGGGATATGGGTTTAATAGGCCGATCCTGGCTGCAGTCCATGCAGGGTCAGCGCCTTCAGACCCCCGAAAGTCGCATGGCTTGGTATATTATTGCCGCTACACTGCCCGCCTGTATTGTGGGTTTGGTCGCCGATCAGTTGATTGAAACCCACTTGCGCACATTGGGGGTTATTGCCGCTACGACCCTAGTGTTTGGTCTGCTGTTGGGATGGGCGGATCTGCGCCATCGAGGCGACAAAGTCCTCGAGAATATGACGCTAAAAGCTGCACTGCTGATCGGGTTAGCACAGATTTTGGCACTAATTCCCGGCACTTCCAGATCTGGCATTACCATCACTGCGGCGCTGGCTCTAGGATTTGAGCGCCAGGCTGCCGCCCGCTTTTCGTTTCTGTTGGCCATACCTATTATCGCCCTCAGCGGCGGCTATAAAGCGCTGCAGTTGTTGGCCAGTCCCGCAGTGGATTGGCTGATCTTAGCACTGGGTACAATGGTGTCGGCAATCACCGCCTATCTTTGTATTCACTGGTTTCTGCGGCTGGTAAATCGCCTGGGTATGTTGCCTTTTGTGATCTACCGATTGCTGTTGGGGTTGGTGCTGATACTAATCATCAATGGTCAGCTCTAGGGCAGGTTTTACTGTGGCGCTAACTAAAGTGGCATTTATCGGGCTCGGGGTTATGGGCTATCCGATGGCCGGTTGGCTTAGTCGCAACGGTCACCAGGTGACTGTCTATAACCGCACAACCAGTGTCGCCCAGCGCTGGACTAAAACTTATACGGGTCGGCTGGCAGATTCGCCCCGAGCTGCCGCCCTAGGCGCCGATGTGGTGTTTACCTGTGTTGGCAATGATAATGATGTAAAAGACGTCCTGTTGGGTGATCAGGGTGCTCTCGCCGGGATGCACGCAGGTGGTATATTGGTTGATCATACAACCACCTCAGCTCAGTTGGCTCGTGAGCTCGCTGAGAGAGCAGCCGATTTGGATTGCCAGTTTCTTGATGCACCGGTCTCCGGCGGTCAGCAGGGTGCGGAAAACGGCCAACTAACTATAATGTGCGGCGGTCAAGCGCAGGTGTTCAATGCGGTTAAACCACTGCTTTCCAACTATGCTACAGCAGCGACTCTGATGGGCTCCAGCGGCTCTGGTCAGCTGTGTAAGATGGTTAATCAGATCTGTATTGCCGGATTGTTGCAGGGTCTGGCTGAAGGTTTAAATTTCGCCGAGCACGCAGGGCTGGATCCCCAGCAGGTGGTCGAGGTGATCTCTAAGGGAGCGGCCCAGTCCTGGCAGATGGAAAATCGCTATCAAACCATGCTGGCTGGCGAGTATAATCATGGCTTTGCTGTGGAGTGGATGCGCAAAGACCTGGCCTTTGCCCTTGAGGAAGCCCAGCGCAATACCAGCCAACTGCCGGTGACTGAGCTGGTCGACCAGTTCTACGCTGATATCGAGAAATTGGGCGGCAGTCGTTGGGATACCTCGAGTTTGCTGGCTAGGTTAAAAGCCCGTTAATTACCTCTGGCCCCAATTGCCGTATTGAAGAATTTAGGATAGTAGATGAGTCGTAATCAAAGTCAGTTTAACCGCGATCTCTGTGAGTTTCTCGATGCCTCGCCAACCCCGTTCCATGCAGTTTCAAGTATGGCGCACAGGCTATCTGAGGCGGGCTTCAGCGAGTTACAGGAATCTCAGACCTGGTCCTTGGAGGCCAGGGGAAAATACTATGTAGTGCGCAACGGCTCCTCGATTATTGCCTTTGTAATCGGGTCTGCCCCAGTGAGTGACTCTGGTTTGAGAATGACAGCTGCCCACACCGATAGCCCCTGTCTAATGTTAAAGCCGCAGCCGGATATCGCCAGAGAGGGCTGCCGACAACTGGGTGTAGAGGTCTATGGTGGCGCACTGCTAAACCCATGGTTCGATCGCGATCTGTCCATCGCCGGGCGGGTAGTCTACCGCGATGCCGACAATTGTCTGCGACAAACACTGGTGGACTTTCGAGAACCGGTGGCAGTGATCCCAAGTCTGGCTATCCATCTCGATCGCGAGGCTAATTCCGGGCGCACCGTCAATCCACAAACCGATCTCCCACCACTGGTCAAACTGCTTAAACACAGCGACAGCGAAGAAGATTTTCGAGATATAGTAAGGCAGCGCTTTTTGCAGGACAGCGATCAGGTATTGGATTTTGAGCTGTGCCTCTACGATACCCAGCCGGCGGCGATAATCGGTCTCGACAAAGAGTTTCTCGCCTCTGCACGCCTCGATAACCTGCTCAGCTGCTATGTGGCTACTCGCTCGCTGATTGAAGCCGATGGTATCAACACCTGTCTTATGGTGTGCAATGACCACGAAGAGGTCGGTAGTGTCTCCGCTATTGGTGCCGATGGGCCTTTTTTAAAGTCAGTCGTCGAGCGTATTGTTGAGGCCGACAGCACCGCCAGTTGCAGCGCTGCGGCGCTGTCGCGCTCACTGATGGTCTCCTGCGATAATGCCCACGCAGTGCATCCCAACTACCGCGATAAACACGATGCTGAGCACCTACCCAGACTCAATGGTGGGCCGGTAATCAAGACCAACGCCAAACAGCGCTACGCCACCAACAGCCTGACGGCTAGTTTATTTAAACAACTGTGCCAACAGGCTGATGTGCCGGTTCAACAGTTTGTATCCCGGGCTGACTTGGCCTGTGGTAGTACTGTCGGCCCGATTGTCTCTTCGCGTCTCGGAGTGGCCACCCTGGATGTGGGGATTCCTCAGTTGGCCATGCACTCCTGTCGTGAACTTGCCGGATCCAGTGATCCCATGGCGCTATCGCAGGTATTGATAGAATTTTACAATACGCCGGGCAAACTTGAGGTAGAGCAGCAGTCATAGCCGTTTTTTATCAGGCATCGATAGTAAAAGAGTATGTATGAGTAATCACAGAGTTTTAACAGGCATCACCACTTCGGGAACCCCCCATCTGGGCAACTATGTGGGTGCCATCCGTCCGGCAATTGCCGCCAGTCAGGATTCCTCTCGGGAGTCGTTTTTCTTTTTGGCCGACTACCACGCGCTGATTAAAAATCACCACCCCCAGCTGGTACAGCAATCCACGCTGGAAATCGCCGCTGCCTGGCTAGCGCTAGGTTTGGACCCCGATAGAGTGGTTTTCTATCGCCAGTCAGATATACCGGAAATACCCGAGTTGACCTGGCTGTTGACCTGCATGACCGCCAAGGGGCTGATGAATCGTGCCCATGCCTACAAAGCCGCAGTGCAGGCCAATCAGGACGAGGGTGAAGATGAGGATTATGCTATCAGTATGGGACTGTTTAGTTATCCCGTATTAATGGCCGCGGATATTCTGATGTTTAAAGCCCAACAGATTCCTGTGGGTCGCGATCAAATCCAACATGTTGAAATGGCGCGCGATATAGCCCAGCGCTTTAATCATCACTACGGCGAGCACTTTGTGCTGCCCACCGCGCAAGTGGATGACAAGGTCGCTGTACTGCAGGGACTGGATGGTCGCAAAATGAGCAAGAGTTACAACAATACCATCCCGCTGTTTTTATCTGAGAAGCAACTGAAAAAGCATATTAACAAGATAAAGACCAATCTCCTGGAGCCAGGTGAGCCCAAAGATCCCGATACATCATCGGTATTTCAACTCTGGCAGGCATTTGCCACCGAACAGCAGACCGCGGATATGCGCGATCAGTTTGCCGCAGGCATCGCCTGGGGCGAGGCAAAAAAACAGCTTTTTGAGTTAATTAATCAGCAATTGGCGGGTCCGCGACAGCGTTACAACCAGCTTGTTGACAATCCATCCGAGGTTGAAGAGATACTGGTGCAGGGCGCAGAGAAGGCGCGTCACCAGAGCGCCCCATTAATGGCTGATCTGCGCCGCGCTGTGGGAATCAAGCCACTGGTTTAATTGGCCATTTAAAGGTTTAAATTGTGGGCTTAATAGTGAGAAATTGCGTAACTCACAGTATAATAGGTGCTCCGGACAAAACCCGCCGCAACCTTACGCTCAAGTTTTAATTAGGGAGACCAGAATGAGCCAAATCAAAATTCTCGGCACAGTGATACTGGCCACAATCGTCGTTGCCTGCAGTGATCAATCGGGCAATGCAGAACTGACCGCCAATCAACAGGCATTGGTGGCCGAGCGTATCGCACCAGATGGGCATGTGGTTATGGCTGGACAAGCTGTGGTCGCTGCAGTTGCCAGCGCCGCTCGCAGTGCTGATGCCATCTATAGTGTCAGCTGTGCCGCCTGTCACGACTACGCCGTTGCCGGTGCCCCCAAGTTTGGTGATGCTGCAGCCTGGGCCAGTCGTCTGGAGCAGGGCATAGAAACCGTCTATACCAACGCTATCAATGGTATACGCGGTATGCCGGCGCGAGGCACCTGTATGGACTGTAGTGATGATGAAATCAAGATTACTATTGACTATATTTTGGAAAACAGCCAGTAATCCTTGATTGCTCAATGCTTATCGAATGTCGCAGTATAAATAATTACTAGTCTCTACAATTAAAAGCTCACTTCTCAATGGAGTGAGCTTTTTTGTCCCATAGCATCAAGCTGTAATGCTCAATAAGCGAGCAAAACCTACATCGTCAAATTAGCACTTCACTGGGTATTTTCTTGTCAAAATTACCAAAGTAATTGATTTATTTGATAAAAAATTGATTGCCGGTAACCTAATGGGTAGGCAGTTGACCACCGTCGAATAAAGTGTCTAATTCCGGTTGCTCAAACTCATACCGTTGGCCGCAAAATTCACAGGTAATCTGAATTGAGCCCCGTTGCTCACACAGCGATTCAACCTCACTGCGGCCGAGGGAAACCAGTGCTGTGGCAGTGCGGGACTTGGAGCAACTGCACAAAAACTGCAGGGGCTGTTTATCCAGCAGGCGGAGATCTTCGCCATGGAATAGTCGATAAAGTTGATCCCCATGACTGAGGGTCAGTTGCTCTTCAGTTTTTAGGCTGTCGAACAGGGTTCCCAGGTGTTGCCACTGGGATTGGGCTAATTCTTTATCTTCACTGCCCGGTATTTGTTGAATCAGGACTCCCGCGGCATTTTCAGTATCTGCTGCCAATTTAATTTTGGTGGGCAACTGTTCTGACTGGGCAAAATAATGTTCCAGACAGCCGCTGAGGCTATCTTGCTCCATGGGTACAATGCCCTGATAGCGTTCGCCGCCCTCGGGTTCTATGGTGATTGCCAGAGTTGCCGAGCCGAGCATGGTGCTGAGAGTCTCGGGTCCGGTGAGCGCATCCAACTCACCGCGGACAATGCCGCGCAGTTTGGTTTTTTGGTAGCACTCGGCCATGATGGTTTTGACCGGCCCCCGTCCCACTGCTTGAATGCTCACTATCCCGGGGAATTTAAGGGTGGCACTCAATAGGCTGGCAGCAGCCAGAAATTCTCCAAAAAGAGCAGTGACCGCCGGCGGATAGTTTTGGTGGGAGGTGATCTGCTGAAAACTGCTTTGCAGGGAGGTGATCTCGCCGCGCACATCACTGTGATCAAACAGAAAGCGCTGTCGGGTATCTGAGCTATTTATGGGGTTGTTCATGGGGCTTTTCATGTGGCTTCTCAGGGAGAGTTATTTTACTTTAATGGATGGGTCACGGCATTATTAATTTGCCTCTGTGGGAGTTTTGCCGAGTCTAAAAGGGTGCAGAATCTTTGGCGAGGATTTAGCCTCTGACAAAGCGGTGTATTTGACGGCGCTGTTTCTTGTTGGGCTTGAGCGTTTTTGGCGTGGACTGGTTGATGGCGCGACGCTCCGCGGCGCGTTTTTCTCTGGCCTCGATGCTTTCCTCGGTCTCTCGATACAGGGTCTGAGCCTCTGGCGCACTGCGGCGCTGCTCAGAGAGGGTCAAGACCAGTACGGTTTTTTCATCGTAACCCTGACGTATAGTCAAGTTGAGGCCGGTATCTAACACTCGGCTGGGCTTGGGTTTTTGTCCATCGATAAGTACTTTGCCATTTTCGATGGCACTTTTGGCCAGTGCTCTGGTTTTAAAAAAGCGCGCTGCCCACAGCCACTTATCCAACCGAACTTTTTGTGCATCCCTATCCATGGTCAAGGTCTGCCAATTGCATAAAATCATCAATAATTGGGAATTGGCTGCACTGCAGGCGCGGCTGGGTGCTGTCGGCTTGGCCAATGGCGAAAACATACTTGATACCAAAGCTACTGGCGGCACTTAACACAGATTCCGAATCGTCGATAAACAGGGTGCGCTCGGGGTCAAAGGGCATTTCCTGCTGCAGCTTATGCCAAAACTCGGCCTGTTCTTTGGGGATGCCATAATCATGGGATGAAATAACCAGATCTAACTGGGATGCTATGGCTGTGGCGGAAAATTTCAATGCGATGCCGGGTCGATCTGCATTGGTTACCAGTACCCGCTGTTTTCCCAAGGTACCTATATATTTTAAGAATTCGAGAACCTTTGGTCGTTCGCGAATTAAATGTTTGACCTCAGTTTTGGCGGCAATAATGTCCAACTTAAACGCTTCTGACCAATACTGCGTGCAGTACCAGTTCAGAGCGCCCTGTTTTTCCTCTAGGCGGTGATGTATCTGTGGCGCAATAGTCTCCAGTTCTACTTTGTGCAGTTCACTGTAGCGCTTGGGCAGATGTTGTTTCCAAAAATAGGAATCGAAGTGCAGGTCGAGCAGGGTGCCATCCATATCTAGCAGCACCCAGTCTATGTTATCCCAAGCCACTGGCATATGCTGTGGCGCGCTCAAAAAAGGTCCTCGGGCAGGGGGTCTTCACCGGAGCCAGTGGTAGCGGCGGTGGTAAATTCGGGGACATTCTCCGATCTGAACATTTCGTAGATGCCCTGTTGATCTGGCGATATGCGCAATCCGCTTTGGCTATCGATTTTGACACTGACAATACCGGTAGGTTGAGGTAGGTTGATCTGTGGTTTATCGGCCAGTGCCTGACCCATAAAGTCAATCCAGATCGGCAGTGCGGCGGAACCGCCATATTCGTTGCGCCCCAGCAGTGAGTTGTCATCAAATCCCACCCAGGCGGTAGTTGCTAAATGAGAGGAATAGCCGGAGAACCAGGCATCTCTGGGGCCGTTAGTGGTGCCTGTTTTGCCCGCCAGGTCATTGCGCTTCAGGGATTTTGCCTTTCTGCCAGTACCTCTGGCAATCACATCTTTTAGCATCGAGTCGATCAGAAACAGGGTCTGGGGATCCAAAACTCTCTCGGCAGGTACAGTGGGCGGCTCTGGCGCATTGCGCAGCGCCTGCTGAATCAGCTGATAGCTGTCTTTTTCTGCATCGGGCACCGATTCTTCGGCCAATTTCTCCATCAAATCTGCCAGCAGTAGGTCTATTTCCTGGCTGGGCATGGCCGCTGTGTCCTGGGTTTCGCCTGCGCTTTTATCAGTGATTAAATCCTCCGCACAGGGATCGCAGGCCACCGCCGGTGTCGCCTGATAGATAATATTGCCCTCGCGGTCTATCACCTTATCTAGTATATGGGGTTTCACCAAAAAGCCACCGTTGGCAAATACGGCGTAACCGCGAGCTATTTCCAATGGTGTCATGGCGTGACTGCCCAATGCCAGGGACAGGTCTGAGGGCATATCGCCAGTGTCGAAACCAAATGTCTGAAGTGACTCTAAAGTGCGGTCAATACCCATGCGGCGCAGCAGTCGAATGGAGACCAGATTGCGGGATTTATAGAGTGCCTCGCGCATTCGCGTGGGCCCATAAAATTTTCCACCATCATTCTCTGGACGCCAGATATCCTCTAGCTTGCTGTCATCAAAGACCACCGGCGCATCGTTGATAATTGAGGCCGGGGTAAATCCGCTGTTGAGGGCGGCAGTGTAGATAAAGGGTTTAAAGCTGGAGCCCGGCTGTCGACTGGCCTGAGTGACGCGATTAAAGCGGCTTTGGCGGAAGTCAAAGCCGCCGACCAGCGCTCTTATGGCACCCTCTTGCGGGGAGAGAGCGACCATCGCTCCCTGGGCCTCAGGCAGTTGGGTCAAAGTCAGGCGAGAACTTTGCTGATCGCGGACCACGCGGATTAAATCGCCAACACTGAATATATCCCGCGCCGATTCTATGGGGGCTGAGCGCCGACTGGCTGACTGGTAGCGTCTCAAGCCGTTGAGGCCATCGACCCAGTTTAGCGGCAATACATCACCATTCACCAACTGGACCATTAGGTGATCATCCGCGGCATGGACCACGATGGCTGGCTCGAGTCCGGCGTAGATAGGCGTTTCATCCAATACCTGTTGCCAGCTATCCTGCGGCACGGTTTGCTGTTCCACGCCGCGGTATCCGTGGCGTGCATCGTAGGCCAAAATACCGTTCTGCAGTGCCTGAGTGGCATGAGTCTGTAGCTTGGCATCCAGGGTGGTAATCGCTGTATAACCTCGGGTGTAGGCTTGCAGTCCAAAGCGATCTATAACCTCCTGTCTGATCATCTCTGCGGCGTAGGCGGCATTAATCTTTGAGATCGAGCCGTGGTAGGACGCGGTGTCCAACTCGGCGATAGCCGTCTGGTACTGTGCCTCAGTAATTTTGTCTAGGGATAACATTCGCCCTAAAATCCAGTCCCTTCGCTGCAGTGCGCGCTCCGGCTTGGCGATGGGATTGTATTTTGAAGGTGCCTTGGGCAGGCCGGCGATCATTGCCATCTGTGCCAGACTCAGTTGATCCAGGGTTTTGCCGTAGTAGACCTGGGCGGCGGCGCCCACGCCGTAAGCGCGATTGCCCATATAGATTTTGTTGGTATAGAGGGACAGGATCTCCTCTTTGGTCAGTTCCTCTTCAATGCGGAATGCCAACAGTATCTCGTTAAATTTTCGGGTGAACTCCTGGCGTTTGGAGAGAAAAAAGTTGCGCGCCACCTGCATGGTGATGGTGCTGCCACCACTGCGAATAGAGCCTGTGGTGATCAGCTCGAAGGCGGCTCTCGCCAAGCCGGAGACAACAATTCCGCGGTGTTCAAAGAAGCTGTCATCCTCAGCGGCTAAAAAGGCATCCACCAGAGGCGTGGGAATCTGATTAAAGTTGACGGGTGTGCGTTTTTTTTCACCAAATTCGGCAATGATTTCCAAATCTTGGGAGTACACTTTTAGCGGCGTCTGAAGCTCCACGCGCTTGAGTTCCTCCACCGAGGGAAGTTTGGGGCTCAGGTACAGATAGAGACCGGAGGCAAGCACCAGACCTCCACCTCCAGCCAGAGCGGCGAGGACGGCAAAAGCCTTGAGCAGTTTGCGATAGTTATTAAGCAATTTTATCCCGTGCCAAATGAACAGTTAGCCTATTATAGTCGACCCTGAAAAATTCCTTCTGCAGGAAAGGCTATTATAGAGTTTGCATCGAACATTGTGCATTATTTACTGCGATTTGCATCGTGAAAATAAAAACTCCTGCGCTCTGAATAAAAACATGGAATACTAGCTACATTGAGCATTTTTAGTTATTTAGATTCAGTTATGAGCGAACAACATATTTTCCTGGTGGGCCCAATGGGAGCCGGCAAGACCACCATTGGTCGGCAGTTGGCAAAACTGCTCGAGCGCCCCTTTTTCGATATTGATGCTGAGATTGAAGCTCGGTGTGGAGCGGATATTCAGTGGATTTTTGATCGAGAGGGAGAGCAGGGGTTCCGTCAGCGAGAGAGTCGAGTATTAGAGGATATTGCAGTTGCCCATGACAGCGCGGTAATTGCCACGGGTGGTGGCCTGGTGCTCGCCGATACCAACCGGCGCCTGTTGCGTGCCCACGGAAAGACTGTGTACCTCGCGGCTTCCAAGGAGCAGCTCTACCGCAGAACTCGAAAGGATAAGAAAAGACCGCTGCTACAGGTGGAAAACCGTGAGCAGGTGATTGAGCAGCTCCTTGAGAAGCGCGATCCCCTTTACCGAGAGGTGGCTGATCTGGTGTTTCCGGCTGTGGGTGGGCAGGTGTTAGCTGTGACAAAACGATTGTTAGATGCCCTTGAGACTCTCTGATAAAATAGCCGTTACTAACCATTAAGATTTTATATGTCCAATCCTCAAAATACATTGTCAGTTGCCACCGTTAAGGTTGAGTTGGGTGACCGCAGTTACCCCATTTATATCGGTGCTAAACAGCTGGAAAGCGCAGATATTGCCGGTTTTGTTCAGGGGAAAAGGGTGCTGATTGTCACCAATAAAACGGTGGCGCCCCTCTATCTTGAGGCATTGCAATCGCGTCTTACAGGCAAGCAGGTGGATAGCCTTATCCTCGAAGATGGGGAACAGACTAAAAATCTCGAGACCTTAAATATTATTTGTACCGAACTGTTGCATAAGGGGCACGATCGCAAGACCACCCTAATTGCCCTGGGTGGTGGTGTAATTGGCGATATCACCGGCTTCGCTGCCGCCTGCTATCAGCGCGGGGTGCCGTTTATACAGGTTCCCACAACGCTGTTATCTCAGGTGGACTCCTCGGTGGGTGGCAAGACCGCAGTTAACCACAGCCTGGGCAAAAATATGATTGGCGCCTTTTATCAGCCCCGAGCAGTGATCATTGATACCCATAGTTTGACTACACTTCCCGACCGAGAATTTAGTGCGGGGATGGCTGAGGTGATTAAGTACGGGCTGATCGCCGATGCTGAATTCTTTGCCTGGTTGGAGGAGAACTCTGCCGATTTAAAGCGCCGAGAGGATGCCGCTATGTCCTACGCGATTGAGCAGTCCTGTCTCAACAAGGCTAGGATTGTCAGTGCTGACGAAACTGAGCAGGGTGTTCGCGCTATTCTCAACTTGGGTCACACCTTCGGTCATGCCATTGAGACCTTTCAGCAGTACAGGGGTTGGCTGCACGGTGAGGCCGTTGCAGCCGGCATGCTGATGGCGGCGCGAATGTCGCTGGCCAGGGGAGGGCTGACCCAGCAGCAGTTTGAGCGCATCGAGCAACTGATCGCCAGTTGGTCGCTTCCCGTATTACCTCCGTCGGACATGTGTGCAGACGATTTTATGGCGCTGATGTATCGCGATAAAAAAGTTCAGGATGGTCAGCTGCGACTGGTGCTGCTCTCGGCGTTGGGTACGGCTGAGGTCACGGGCGATTTCAGTGAGAAACAGTTACAGCGAACGCTGATCGATAGCTGCTCGCCGTAGCGTATCAGAGACTTTTTCTAAATTCCCGATCAGGCTGCTACATGCCAATTTGATCCGGTTTTAGCCAGTAGAGATAGCGTTTGTCGAAATTGCCTCGCAAGTGTAGAATATCGGCCTTTTCGCCCAACCGGTCTGGGCACAGGTTAGTAAATTTTCTGTCAAATTTTTCAGAGTTCCCTTATGACTCAAAGCTTATGTCGGCTCGACGACTATAGAGATAATTGTGGTTTTGGCCTAATCGCCCACACTAAGGGCAATGCCAACCACAAGCTGTTGCAGAATGCTATACAGGCGCTCACCTGTATGACCCATCGCGGCGGCGTGGCTGCAGATGGTAAAACGGGTGATGGTTGCGGGCTGTTGATGCAGAAGCCCGATGGATTTCTGCGCACAGTTTTCAAAGAATCTCAGGGAGCTGAACTGCCGGAGCTGTATGCAGTGGGCGCAGTTATGATGAGCACTGAAGATGCTCAGCGAGATGCGACTAAGAAAATTCTCGATGAGGAATTGACTGCTCAGGGTCTGTCGGTGATCGGCTGGCGAGTGATACCCACAGACAATAGCTGCCTCGGTCCTATTGCTCTGGATTCACTGCCAAGCTTCGAGCAGCTGTTTGTCGCCCCTGGTAACCTAACCGATAAAAAAGCGTTTGCAGCTCGATTGTATATGGGCCGCCGCAAGGCTGAGAATCGCCTCGCTGCAGATGAGAGCTTTCATATAGCCAGTCTTGGCATCGATGTGTTGAGTTACAAGGGCTTGATGATGCCGGTGGATCTGCCTCAGTTCTACACTGACCTAGCCGATCCGCGCTTGGAGACGGCAATCTGTGTTTTCCATCAGCGATTCTCCACTAATACCATGCCCAAATGGCCGTTGGCCCAGCCATTCAGAATGCTGGCGCACAATGGTGAGATCAATACCATTATGGGTAACAGGAACTGGTCTGTGGCCAGAACACCGAAATATCAGAGTCAACTGCTGCCCGATCTGGCTGAGGCGGCGCCGCTGGTCAATCGCACCGGCTCCGACTCCTCAAGTCTGGACAATATGTTGGAAATGTTGGTGACCGGCGGAATGGACCTGCATTTGGCGGTGCGTTCCCTGGTGCCGCCGGCTTGGCAAAATGTCGAAGATATGAATGCCGACCACCGCGCCCTCTATGACTATTTATCCATGCACCAAGAACCCTGGGATGGCCCTGCCGGACTGGTGATTACCGATGGTCGCTTCGCGGTCTGTACGCTGGACAGAAATGGCCTGCGGCCGTCGCGCTGGGTGATGACCGATGACGATGTGATTACCGTGGCCTCGGAAATTGGCGTCTATGACTATGCACCCGAGAATGTGGTCGCCAAGGGGCGTCTGGGTCCCGGCGATATGCTGTCGATTGACACCCAGGAGGGCCGCATTCAGTTCCGTGATGAGATCGACAACCAGCTGGCCGCTCGCCAGCCCTACAAACAGTGGTTGCGGGATGGGCACTTCGCCATACAGTCGACTTTCGATATGGATAGCATTGAGCTCGAAGGCACCCTGACCCGAGAGCAGATCCGCACCTATATGAAGATGTTTCAGGTGTCCTTTGAGGAGCGCGATCAGGTTTTGCGCCCGCTGGCTGAAGGCGGTCAGGAGGCAGTGGGTTCAATGGGCGACGACACGCCGATGGCGGTGCTGTCTCGTAAACACCGCAATCTGTTTGACTACTTTAGGCAGCAGTTTGCCCAGGTGACCAACCCGCCTATAGATCCATTGCGTGAGTCAATTGTGATGTCTCTGGGTGTGGAGTTGGGCCGAGAGGGCAGTATCTTTGAGGAGAGAGCCGAGCTCGCCCATCGCATAGGGCTCTCAAGTCCGGTGCTGTCGCCGCGCAAATACTACGCGTTGAAAGCCAATGAGTTCGATGAATTCCCGGTACAAAAATTTGATCTAAATTTCTCGCCAGACAGGGAAGACATGGCCGCAGCAATCCGCCGTGTCTGTACCGAAGTCGAGGACGCTGTCAGAGCGGGCACAGTTATCTGTATCCTCTCCGATCACAATATCGAAGAGGGCAAGCTGCCGATCCATATTCTGTTGGCGGTAGGTGCCGTCCACAATCACTTGACTGCCCAGGGCCTGCGCTGCGATGCCAATTTGGTAGCCAGCACTGGCTATGCCCGAGATTCCCACCAGATAGCGACGTTGATTGGCTGTGGCGCCTCTCTCGTCTACCCCTATCTCAGCTACCATGTGCTGTGCGATTTAATTGCCAGTGGCGAGTCACTGATCGACGTGGACACTGCGTTCAAGCTCTATCGGCGCGGCATTAATAAAGGTCTGCACAAGATCCTCTCGAAAATGGGCATCTCTACCATTGCCTCCTACCGCGGCGCACTGCTGTTTGAAGCTGTGGGTCTCAGCGATGAAGTGATCGAGCTCTGTTTTCCCGGTCTGACCAGTCGCATTCAGGGATCCACCTTCGATGATCTGCAGCAGGATCAGTCCGAGCTGGCCAAGCTGGCATGGAAACTGCGCAAGCCGATCAATCCGGGAGGGCTGTTGAAATATGTTCACGGTCAGGAGTATCACGCCTACAATCCCGATGTGGTTCAGACTATGCACCGCGCTGTGCAGAACGATGATTTCAGCGCCTGGATGGACTATGCCCAGCTGGTCAATAACCGACCCACTGCAGCGTTGCGAGATCTGTTTAAATTGCGTCAGGATGTCAGTGCTATACCTGTCGATGAGGTGGAGCCGGTGGCGGCGATTGTCAGTCGCTTTGACTCCGCGGGAATGTCGTTGGGCGCCCTGTCGCCTGAGGCCCATGAGTCCCTAGCCGAGGCTATGAACACGCTGGGCGGGCGATCTAACTCCGGTGAGGGCGGTGAGGATCCGGCTCGCTATGGCACTATTAAATCCTCTAAGATCAAACAGGTGGCATCCGGCCGCTTTGGGGTAACGCCCGCCTATTTGCGCAGTGCCGAAGTGATACAGATTAAGGTGGCCCAGGGAGCCAAGCCCGGTGAGGGCGGTCAGCTGCCCGGCGGCAAGGTCAATAACCTGATTGCCAAGTTGCGCTACTCGGTGCCCGGAGTCACTCTGATCTCTCCACCGCCCCACCATGATATCTACTCGATTGAGGACTTGGCGCAGTTGATTTTTGATCTCAAGCAGGTCAATCCCAAGGCGCTGATTTCAGTGAAGCTAGTGTCCCGTCCCGGGGTGGGTACTATTGCCGCTGGGGTAGCTAAGGCCTATGCCGATCTGATCACCATCTCCGGTTACGATGGCGGTACCGCTGCCAGCCCCATCAGCTCTATTCGCTACGCTGGGTCCCCCTGGGAGCTAGGTCTTACCGAGACCCATCAGATACTGCGTGCCAATGACCTGCGCGACAAGGTGCGGGTGCAGGCGGATGGCGGTCTAAAAACTGGTCTAGATGTTATTAAAGCCGCCATTATGGGTGCTGAGAGTTTCGGTTTTGGCACCGGCCCGATGGTTGCCCTAGGGTGTAAGTACCTGCGAATCTGTCATCTCAATAACTGTGCCACTGGCGTTGCCACGCAGGACGATCGTCTGCGCAATGACCACTATCGCGGCACCGTGGCCATGGCCACCAACTTTTTCAAATTTATGGCGATGGAAACCAGAGAGTGGCTGGCATCACTGGGAGTTCGCTCCCTCGAGGAGTTGATCGGCCGAGTCGATCTGCTGGAATTGCTGCCCGGCACTACCAGCAAGCAGAGCAACTTGGATCTGTCTCCCCTAATTGAAGACCGAGCTGAAATCAGTGAAAAACCGCAATTTTGCAGTCAGGCAAAAAATGATCCCCTCGATCAAGGTCTATTGGCGGAGAAAATGGTTGCCGACATGCTGCCTGCAATCGAGGCTAAGCGCGGCGGTACATTTGAGTACGATATTTGCAACTGTGACCGCTCGATTGGTGCGCGGTTATCGGGTGAAATAGCGGTTCGCCATGGCAACAAAGGTATGCAGGAAAACCCAGTTACCCTTGAATTAAAAGGTGTGGCGGGGCAGTCGCTGGGTGTTTGGAATGCCGGCGGTTTGAATATTCATCTGACTGGCGATGCCAATGATTATGTTGGCAAAGGTATGTCGGGCGGTAAGTTGGTCTTGAGTCCTCCGGCGGTCAGTTGCTTTGCCTCCAATACCACACCGATTATGGGCAATACCTGCCTCTACGGTGCCACTGGCGGCGAGCTCTATGCAGCGGGCATGGCTGGCGAGCGCTTTGCAGTGCGCAACTCCGGTGCTGTGGCTGTAGTTGAGGGCGCGGGAGATCACTGCTGTGAGTATATGACCGGCGGTATAGTGACCGTGTTGGGTCCCACCGGCTACAACTTTGGTGCCGGCATGACCGGTGGATTCGCCTATGTTCTGGATATGGACCGCAACTTTGTCGATCGCTACAACATGGAGTTGATCGATATCCAGCATGTGACCTCCGAATCCCTGGAGTCTCACCGCAGTTTCCTACAGGGCATGATTGGTCAGCATGCGCGCGAAACAAATAGTGCATGGTCGCAGAATATACTCGATAATTTCTCTGATTTTGCACCCAAATTTTGGTTGGTTAAACCTAAGGCATCGAGCTTGCAGAGCATACTGGCTCAGGCTCACGAGATCGCTAAGTAATACCCATATCGGCTAGAGAATAAACCTATGGCACGACTTAACAACGAATTTCAGTTCCTCGAGGTGCAGCGCGCCGATCCGCCCAAGCGGGATATGCAGCGCCGGCAGAAAGAGTTTGTCGAGATTTATGACCCGTTAAATCAGCACAAGGCTGAAAATCAGTCCCATCGCTGTCTGTCCTGCGGTAACCCCTACTGTGAGTGGAAGTGCCCGGTGCATAACTATATCCCCAACTGGTTGCAGCTGGTGGCTGAGGGCAATCTGCTGGAGGCTGCCGAGCTGAGTCATCAGACCAACTCACTGCCCGAGGTCTGCGGGCGGGTCTGTCCTCAGGATCGGCTCTGTGAGGGTGCCTGTACCCTAAACGATGGCTTCGGTGCGGTGACTATCGGATCGGTAGAGAAGTATATTACTGATACCGCCTTTGCCATGGGCTGGCGCCCAGATATGTCAAAAGTTGTCTGGACCGACAAGCGAGTTGCGGTAATTGGTGCCGGTCCCGCCGGTATTGGCTGCGCTGATATTTTGGTGCGCAATGGGGTCAAGGCGGTAGTGTTTGATCGCTATCCGGAAATAGGGGGTCTACTCACCTTTGGAATCCCCGAATTCAAGTTGGAAAAAGAGGTGATCCGCACGCGCCGTGAGGTGCTTGAGGGCATGGGCGTTGAATTCCAGCTCAATACTGAAATTGGCAAAGACATCACGATCGATCAGCTGATGCAGGACTATGATGCGGTGTTTATGGGTATGGGTACCTACACCACTATGAAGGGTAATTTCCCCGGTGAAGACCTGCCTGGCGTCCACGAGGCACTGAAATTTTTGGTCTCCAATGTCAACCGCAATCTGGGATTCGAAAAGTCACCGAACGAATTTATTGATCTCAAGGGCAAGCGTGTAGTGGTGCTGGGTGGTGGTGATACCGCTATGGACTGCAACCGCACCTCGGTGCGTCAGGGTGCGGCCAGTGTGACCTGTGCCTATCGCCGCGATGAACAGAATATGCCCGG
The DNA here is from genome assembly GCA_049612225.1 of Porticoccaceae bacterium. Classification (GTDB taxonomy): domain Bacteria; phylum Pseudomonadota; class Gammaproteobacteria; order Pseudomonadales; family Porticoccaceae; genus HTCC2207. The sequence goes on from JBMZBJ010000002.1 coordinate 135,238, forward strand.
CTCCAGACGCGAGGTGCAAAATGCCCGCGAGGAGGGCGTACAGTTTAAGTTTAATGTGCAGCCGGTGGAGATTGTCGCCAATGACCAGGGCAATGTGGCCGGTGTGAAGGTGGTGTCCACTGAGTTGGGAGAGCCAGATGCCAACGGTCGTCGACGTCCACAAGTGATCCCCGGCAGTGAGCAACTGTTGCCGGCGGATGCAGTCTTAGTAGCCTTTGGCTTCCAGCCCAGCCCTCCCGAGTGGCTCGGTCAGGTACAGGTGGATACCGCCGACTGGGGTGCAGTTATCGCTGAGGAAGAGCAGACTTTCCCATTCCAAACCAGCAATCCCAAAGTATTTGCAGGCGGTGATATGGTGCGTGGCTCTGATCTGGTGGTCACCGCTGTTTGGGAGGGTCGGCAGGCGGCCCAGGGTATTCTCGACTACTTGGATGTCTAAATCTCACTGGATGTCTAAATCTCAATTCCGTTCCTTCAGCCCCACTGCCTAGTGCAAGTACAGTGTCTGATGGTGGAATTGGGTTTTGGAACACCTTTCAAAATCTAATCATAAGTGGATAGATGATGGCCGAGCTTAAAAATGACCGCTTTTTGCGCGCACTGTTGCGCCAGCCAGTAGATCGCACGCCGATCTGGATTATGCGTCAGGCGGGGCGCTATCTGCCCGAGTACCGAGCTAGTCGAGCCACTGCCGGTGACTTTATGAGTCTGTGTAAAAACACCGAGCTTGCCTGCGAAGTGACTCTGCAGCCCTTGGAGCGCTTTCCATTAGATGCCGCGATTCTGTTTTCCGATATCCTCACTATTCCCGATGCCATGGGTCTTGGACTTTATTTTGCTGAAGGGGAGGGGCCTAAGTTCCACAAGCCAATCCGCAGCGCCGCTGATATTGAAAAGCTTGAGGTGATTGATACCTTCTCCGATCTCAGCTATGTCACCGATGCTGTGTCTACCATACGTCGGGAACTCAATGGTCGTGTGCCATTAATAGGTTTCTCCGGCAGTCCCTGGACGCTGGCAACCTATATGATCGAGGGGCAGAGCAGTCGCGATTTTGCTCGCGCTAAAACCATGCTCTATCAACAGCCAGAACTGATGCATCAGCTGTTGGATAAGCTAGCTTTGTCGGTGATTGATTACCTCAATGCCCAGATAGCCAGCGGCGCTCAGGCGGTGCAGATCTTTGATACCTGGGGAGGAGTGCTCAGTCATGGGGCCTATCGAGAATTCTCCCTCGCCTATATGGAGAAAATTGTCAGAGGTCTAACGACTCATGCAGAGGGGCGTCAAGTGCCGGTAATACTGTTTACTAAAGGTGGCGGTAACTGGTTGCAGGCCATGGCAGATACCGGCTGTCAGGCGCTGGGATTGGATTGGACGGTCAATATTGGCGATGCTCGCCGCGCGGTGGGTGATCGGGTCGCCCTGCAGGGCAATATGGACCCCGCTATGCTGCGTTCTAGTCCCGCTGTGATAGAGCGTGAGGCCGAGACCATTCTGCAAGCCTTTGGTGACGGCACGGGTCATATCTTTAATCTAGGTCACGGGATTACGCCAGATATAGATCCAGAGAATGTCAAAGTCTTGGTAGAGGCGGTACAGTCGATATCAGCTCGTTGAGACTCAAGCTGTCAGTGGTTTCACCCTATTAGACCCATTTTTTCTCCCATGCACAGGGCTGTCGAGGGTTGCAGATCTTCCTCTAGGGCTACCTGATTCGATTGAAATAACAGAATCACTGTAGAGCCAAATTTAAAGCGTCCAATTTCATCCCCTTTACTGTAGGTCTTATCAGCGGTCGAAAAATCAGTCTCGCGAACCGATCCCGGACCCGGCTGCTCAAATCCACCCCAGACCGTTTCAATCCCTGCCACTAGCATAGCGCCAACCAAGATCACCGAGAAGTGACCAATCTCTTGAGATTTAAATTCGCAGACCAGCCTTTCATTGCGGGCAAATAATCCCGGCAGGGTCTCCGCGGTCTGCTGATTGACTGAGAATAGTTCTCCCGGGATATATCGGGTGCTGAGCAATTGCCCATCGGCGGGGATATGTACCCGATGATAGTCTTTTGGCGATAGATAGATGGTGGCAAAGGTACCGTTGTTGTAAAGCTTAGCCTGAGTAGAGTCTCCCACTAGGCGAGCAACCGAATAGTCGATTCCCTTGGCTTGCAGTACTCTATTGCTGACAATATCGCCAGCCTGACTGACCACGCCATCGGCAGGGCTAATCACTGTACTAGGGTCCGAGTCTAGAGGTCTGGCACCGGCTTTAAGTTCGCGAGTAAAGAAGGCATTAAAATTTTCATAATCGTCGATATTGTCGCTGATGGCCTCTTGCATATTGATGTCAAAGGCTCTGATGGCTGCCTTAATCAGCAGATTTTTAAGCCAAGGGCGCTCTGATTCCGCCAGTTTTGCCACGGCTCGGGAAAGTCGGTGTTTGGGTAGTAATCGCTGCAGGGCGAGCATAATTTCGGCGCTGTGGCTCATGGTTTTGGTACTCTCAGTGTGGAACTTAATAAGTGGGGTCTCGTATAGCTTAAAGGCCGGTCTCAATGGGTAGATCGGAATTGCCCCATTCTGCCCAAGAGCCATCATAGCCGCAAATTTTTGGGTAGCCCAGAATGCGTGCCACCATATAGGTGTAGCTGGAGCGGTGATGGCTCTGACAGTGAGTGGCTATGCGTTTGTCCCTGGTCAGTCCCAATTCATCCAGAAGCTGTTGGGCATCATCGCGGATACGCAGATTTCGCTGTTGATCCATCAGTGCAGTCCACTCCAGGTTGATGGCGCCGGGAATATGTCCTCCCCGGGCTGCCCTGACCATAGCGCCACTGTATTCATTGGGACTGCGGGCATCCCACACGGCAAAGTCCGGCGAGCCGAGGGATGTTTTGATCTGATCGGCACTAATTTTCGCCTCGGGATTGGTTAGGGGTATATCTCTATATGCACCAGAGATCGGATGATTGGGTGTAGATTCCGTGGGGAATCCCTCTTTAATCCAAGCCACCATGCCACCGTTGAGATAGTGCCAATTATTCAGGCCCAGCAAGTCCAGAGTCCAGGCCATACGACCAGCCCAACCGCCGCCCTCGTCATCACAGACAACCACCTGCTTACTCTGATCAATACCCAGATGGCAGATAATTTTCGATAACTGCTCTGGGCTCGGGCATTTGCTGGGAATAGGGGGGGTGCCGGCCAACAGATGACTGCCAGCCAGATGCACAGCGCCAGGAATATGTTGCTGTTGATAGAGGGCTATGTTGCTCAGATCGACGATGATCAGGTTATCGTTTTCCAGTTCGGCTTGCAGTTGTCGAGGTTCTAGCAAATGGTTCATAGCGACGGCGATCTAATGATTGATTGGGTGATTTTAGCAGATTTAACGGTTTTGTTTGCTGCCAAGTTACAGGTTAGCGATTGATTTCGCTCTCTAGTATCTGTCGATAACTGTGTAGCCGCTGGGGGCTTACACTGCCTTGCTCTACCGCAGCCAATAGGGCACAGCCAGGCTCTTTGTGATGCTGACAGTCGCGGTATTTACACTGGTTTAGATAGGGGCGAAAGTCTACAAAACCTTCGATAATACTCTGGGGATCCAGATGATTTAAGCCAAATTCTCTAATCCCTGGGGTGTCAATTAGCATACCGCCATTATCCAGGTGTACCAGCTTAGATGCGGTGGTGGTATGAGTGCCCTCGTCATTGCTCTCGGATAGGGCACCGACACTACTGTGGTTATCCGGTTGTAGTCTGTTGATCAGAGAGGACTTGCCGACTCCCGACTGTCCAACCAAGATAGAGGTGTGCTGGCTGAGGTAATTGCTGAGTGATGCCACGCCCTCGCCGGTTGTGGCTGAAACACAGATTACCTGGTAGCCGACAAATTTATAGGTTTCAACCAGTTGCTCAATAGCAGCTCGATTTTCTTCAGTCGTCAGATCGGTTTTATTGAGTACCAAGAACGGTGTTATATGATGATTTTCTGCAGCCACCAAATAGCGGTCGATTAGATTGCTCTGGGGCGCTGGTCGCGGGGCGAATACCACCCCGATACGGTCAATATTAGCCGCTACAGGGCGCAGCTTGCCGCGTCGATCGGGACGCAATAGTTCTGATCTTCTCGGCTCCCGTGAAATCACCACGCCGCTGGCTTCCGCGGGTTGCCACACTACCCGATCGCCGCTGACCAAGTGCTCCATATTGCCGCGTTTGAAACAGCGCACTACGGTACCGCGAAACGGCGCCTGATCACCTTCGATATCCACATGGGCGCCGAAATTGGTAATTACAGTACCGGAGGTTTCAGCACCCAACTGCCCCGGATCCAAATCACCGGGCAGAGCCTGTTGCTGTGTTTTGTTGGGTTGCTGCTTGTTCAGTTGATAGATACCCCGTAGTTTTATCCAACGCTGGTGAGTGAAATACCTATTCTGCTCCAGCACTTCTGGCGTTATGTTGTTGAAGCATATAGCATAACGCACTGAAGAAAAACTTTGCCAATCCTCTACAGGGAAATTTAATGAGCCAGTTACACCCCGATAACTTAATCTGGATCGATCTGGAAATGACCGGTTTAGACCCTGAGCGCGAGCGGATCATTGAGATCGCTACCGTGGTGACTGATGCCAATCTCAATATTCTGGCTGAGGGCCCAGTGATGGCCATCAACCAGTCTGAAAGCCTATTGGACAGTATGGATGAGTGGAATACCAATCAGCATGGTAATTCGGGATTGATAGAGCGGGTGAGAGCTAGCCAAATCACCGAGCAACAGGCCAGTGCCGCGACCCTGGATTTTCTCAAGCAGTGGGTGCCCGGCGGGCAGTCGCCGATGTGCGGTAACAGCATAGGTCAGGATCGGCGCTTTTTGGTGCGCTATATGCCAGAGCTGGCGGCGTTTTTTCACTACCGAAACCTAGATGTTAGTACCCTTAAAGAGTTAGTGAGACGTTGGAAGCCGGAGTTATTAAACGGCTTTACCAAAAAGGGATCGCATCTGGCACTGGACGATATCTACGATTCTATTGCAGAGCTATCCTATTATCGAACAACCTTTATTAAGACTTAGAGCCAGCGCTTATCCAATCCGGATGATTTAGAAAAATCAGTTAGTTTTCCTTACAAAGGTAAGTCGACGGATTCGCCTATCAACTAACCCTTTTTTAAAATGAATCTCTCAGTGTTTTGATTGACAGATTCAGGGCGCAAAATAAGGCTGTCTTAGAAAGATTCTGTCGCGCTATAAACGTTTTGGATAATTTTTTGAATGTTTTATGCTTTAGATTTTGTCGTGTATTTCTGGTCGCCCTAGCGGTTTAATAGAGCCAGATTGTCAGCTATGGGGGCAGTTCATCACTGAGACTTTGATGACTCGATAGTAGCAATAAAATCTCTGGAGAGTTCAAAATAATTACTCAGAAACGCTCTCGTAGATTCTTGGCGATTGTTCTCAGAGGCAAGATGAATTTCTTCGACGACTACAGCAATGTCCTCTGCCAATTTTTGAACCGTACCGCTTAGATTTTCAGCATAGAAAGCTAAGCTCTTTTCCAGCGAATAGGTGATCATATGAATCTGATGTAACTCATCCTTATCCAGCACTTCCTTTGCTTTTAAGTCAGAAGTCATTTCTATAAAAACTGTCTTTGCCTCTGAAAAAGAACCCATATTTTCAACGATAAGGTGTTGTACAGGCTTCTCAGCAGTATCAGTTGCTGAAAATGCGTTAAAACTGAGTAGGCAAGCAATAAGTGTAAGGGTTAACTTTTCCATTTTGGTGGTTCTCCAGTATTTCAAACTAGTATATTGTTCTCTATGAGCGTATTAATGAACTGATCATCGAGTTTAATCAGTCAAATTTAAGGTCATTTAGCCCATTGATGACTGGCTAGCAGGACATAATTCAGGGAATAAGGCTTGAATCTGTTCAAACTTTATATAGCCACGCCATGTAACCAGCAATTGTCTATTAGGTCCGAATACAAGCGTCCCCGGGGTTGCGTTAATTTCTCCAGTCAATTGGATCAAGGCGGGTGTGCCCCTAACTGCTGGATATTGAACCTTGGCACGTCGTAGTTCTGATTTTAGTTTTTGATCAGTACCGTGAATGCCCACCGACAGCGGTTGAAGTCTTTCGACGCATTCAGACTGTATTTGGTTAAATACTTTCATCTGGCGATGGCACCAAGGGCAGTCTGGTTCGAAAAAACTAAGTAGGACAACCTTGTCGTTAAAATCTGCCATGTTGATTGTAGCCTTGTTCCCTAGGCTAGGCAGTTGAATTTCGTCCAGTGATGAAAAAGCTTGGGGCGTCACCCCCAAGCTGATCAGCATAAGCAAAAATGCTCTAATGTATAAATTCATCAGAAGCTATACTTCACACCCATATAAGCTTCGCGTCCGCGCAGGGGTCCGTAGATGTAACCCACATCGTAACCCACATCGTCACCATCGTCTTCAAAGAAGAGCGGCGTTTGCATATCCTCAACCTGTGTATAGTTGAATAGGTTGCTGGCGCCCGCATAGACTTCTAGATTGCTTTTGATGTTACGTGATGCGCGTAAGTCAACTGTCCAGAAAGATTCAGCGTTCTTGGACATGGTTGCACCTCCCGCCTTATCAAAAGTGGGGGCTTCAGGGATGCCGTATTCAGATAAGTCGCGACTGCCGATCCATGTTGCGGAGGTATATAGATCCCAGCCTGCAACATGCCAGTCTAGCGCCAGTACAATGCGCCTCTCTACAGGCACCACACCGAAAACCTGCTTAAACTCGTCGGAGTAATTGATGGTTTCCGCAGTGGCTGAAACAATGAGATTGTCTGTAAGACTGTAGGTTGAGGAAATATCAGCAACTAATACACTCGCATCCTTGTCCAACTGAGTCAGTAAAGGCACACCGGCATCTGTCTCATCTAGGTTTGCAAGGTTCTCTACTTTAGTATGAGCAATCGACGCAGTGGAAGAAAGACGGTCACCGGCAAAACTTAGCGCGTAATTCAGGGACTTTGAACGCTCTATTTTGTCGATATCAATCACAAATCCCTTTTTTTCATCCAGAATCCCGTGATCACTTTCAAAGAAAGAAAGGGGGGCTCGGTAACCTCGACCATAGGAAAAGCGCGAAGTCCACTGGTCATTGTGACTGTAGCGCAAGTCCAAACGCGGGGAGAAGATATTATCGTCGATCTCAGTGCCTGGTTTCTTAGGATCCGTAAAGTTAGCTTCTATCTGGTCGTAACGCAGAGCAAGCGCCAGTTCCAAGTTTTCATTGGGTGTCCAGGTATTCTGCAAGTAAACCCCAGCAGTATCATAGTCAAAGCTATCTGAAACGAATACAGGGACATCGTTGATATTGACGTTGGTTTTAGAGCGCAACGATTCGACACGCAAGTCACCACCAAAGGTCAGAAGATTGTCTTCATTTATCGACCAATTCATGCGTAAGTCACTGAAGGACATATTGTTTTCCGCGTCGTAAACAAAACCTTCGTAAAATGAGTTTTGAATGTGTTCGTTATCAGATAGAGAGAGCTGCACATTCAGCTTATCAGTCAATTCATGCAGCCAGCTGACGTAAATTTCATCGCGCTTAGATTCAATCCACTCCGCGGTCTCCCAAGGTTTGCCAATGTACTGCTTGCGCACATCGCCATCTTTAAAGAGGCTAGTTGACGGTGTTGAATCTTGCTTAAAACTAGCCAAGACTGCACCAATACTTGAGCCAGTTGGACCACCGAAAATTTCCGACTCGGTGTGATTAAAACGCAGACGAATATTATGTTGCTGACCGATATCTTGGGAAACATAAGCGGTGAACGATCGGTTGTCGAGCAGTGGATTTTCACTAACGCCATTGTTATCACCATCGTAATCATCGCGTTTATCAATCTGCGTAATCAATGTCACTTTGGTGCTATCTTCATTGGCCAGGGCTGTGGCAACCAAGCTGGCTTTTTTGTAGCCGTTTTCGCCAGTGGATAAATCAACTTCAACGTCATTCGCTGTGGCTTCCTTAGTGACTAGATTGATGGTGCCACCAATGGCCTCAGGGGCAGTCAAGGAGGCGCCCGCACCGCGAGCGATCTCAATAGCGCCAATGCCGGCTGAAGCCGCTGCATCAAGTCCATAGAAACCAGACATCATGGTATAAGTTGGAATATTATCCACCAAGATAGTGGTGTGTTCACCGCGCAGGCCATTTAGCATGACACGCTTAACACCGCACATTGAGCACTCATTATTTACTCGGACGCCCGCTGACTCGTCGATGGCCTCAGTTAGCACGGCAGCGTTCATCTGTTCGATCGACTCATCGGTGATGACTTCGGTCTTTTGAATGGTATTTTTCAACACGCCTGCACTGTATAGGCGCTCACGCATGCTAATTACAGTGATTTCTTCTAATGCCTGTTCCTGTCCTGGGTCTGCCCAGCCATTTTGCAAGGGCAATGCGGCGACTGTCACAGCTAATAATAGTGATTTAACTGTGAGCTTCCTTGTTAGAGGTGATAAGCAAAAACTACTTTGGAATGGGAGTAATAAAAATAGAGGTGCTGTTTTGATCTGTTTTGACAACATAGTTCTTCCTTGAAAAATAAACCAGTACAAATGATAATAATTATCATTATTATTATCAATAGGCAAAGATAAGATTATTTATCTATGAATTATTTTCGAAGGGGCTAAACGTCGTGGTTCTCTATTTTGTTTCCGACTTTCTCAGCTGGCGTCTCTGTTCTTCAATAGCCCAGTCTATATGTTCCTTTGCTAGGGCTGATAATGGCGCTGAGGTATCGGCCGCTCTTTTTTGAAGTTGTTCGAGGATTGTTATTGAGCCCTCTGCATTGCCCAATCCGATTGCCAAATTGCGCAACCAGCGCTGATAGCCAATTCTGCGGATTGGGGAACCTTGGGTTTTGGCTAAAAATTCGTCCTCGCTCCACGTAAACAGGGTTAGCAAGTCGGCATTATCCAAGTTGTGACGGGGCGAGAAATCTATCTCTGCAGTTTTGGGGGCACCGCGATTCCACGGGCAGATAATCTGGCAGTCATCGCAACCAAACACCCGATTGCCCATCAGTGGCCGTAATTCCGCCGGGATGCTGCCTTGGTTTTCGATGGTCTGGTAGGAAATGCACCTGCGGGCATCTAGCACATAGGGTTCGGGGAAGGCATCGGTGGGGCAGACCTTTAGACAGGCGCGGCAGTTGCCGCAGCGATCTGGCTGTTGCCCATTGTCTTCGGGTAGTGGCAGTGAGGTGTAGATCTCGCCGAGAAAGAACCAGGAGCCGGCCTCTCGGTTGAGTAATAGGCTGTTCTTGCCAATCCAGCCCAGCCCGCCTTGCTCGGCCAGGGGTTTCTCCATCACCGGCGCGCTGTCGACAAAGGGACGCTGAGACAGGTCGTTATTGGGCAGCGCAGTTTTGATTTTGTGCGTCAGTTCTGCGAGGCGTTTGCGGATCAATTTGTGATAATCGCGGCCCAGGGCATAGCGTGAGATATAGGCTTTGTTGTTGTCCTTGAGGACAGCGATCATATTTTCGTCAGCAAGGTAGTCCATCCTCACTGAAATAACCCGCACAGTTCGCGCTACCAATTTATCAGTGCGGTAGCGCTTGTCGCCGTGGCTGGCCATCCAGCCCATAGACCCCTGATAGCCTTTCTCCAACCACAGCTTGAGCCGCTGGGAAGCCTGATCCAGATCGGGTTTGACAATAGCCACTTGCTGGAAGCCCAAAGATTGACCCCAAAGCTTAATATTGTCGGCCAGCGCTTGCAGTTGCAATGGGTCCATGGACTCAGTTTGAGCTGTCTCAGACATGCCTTCTCTAACAATCTAATTTATACTGCAGGCAATTTTACTGAGATACAGCCAATATGTCCCACTTTACCTTTTCCGCTGCCATTCAAGACAACCTATACAGTGCAGAGACTGTGCGTGCTGTGGATCGCGCGGCGGCTGAAACTATGCAAATTTCCCCGTCGGCACTGATGAATCGCGCCGGCGGTGCGGCGTTTTCAGAGTTATTACAAGCATTTGGTCAGCCGACACTGATTACGCTGTTCTGCGGCGCGGGAAATAATGGCGGCGACGGCTATGTAATTGCCGCACTGGCGGCTCAGAGAAATATTCCGGTTACATTGTATGAGCTGGGTGACAGCAGCAAATATTCTGAAGAAACTCAGCGGGCGCGACAATTTGCCCTGGAATCCCAGGTTGATCTAACGGCTTTTAACGACCATATAGAACTCTCAGAGGGCGTGGTGGTGGATAGCTTACTGGGCACTGGTTGTCGCGGCGAGCTTCGGGAACCCTTCCGTCAGGCGGTTGACCTGATCAACAGTGCCGGATTGCCAGTGTTATCGGTAGACATCCCCTCGGGGTTGAATGCAGACACCGGTGCGGTAGAGGATAGCGCAGTTAAGGCAGATCTTACTGTGACCTTTATCGCTGGAAAAAAAGGCTTATTTACCGGTAGAGGACCATCCCTGTGTGGCGATATTGTCTATCACTCCCTCGAGGTGCCAGAACAGATCTTCCAAGACCACCAGCCGCAAGCTCAACTGATGGACTTATTTGGTCTTATGGATGCATTGCCCCAATGGCCAGCTGATGTTCATAAGCATCAGCGCGGTCACAGTATGGTGATCGGTGGAGATCAGGGTTATGGCGGCGCTGCCATTATGGCCGCAGAGGCCAGTCTGCGAAGTGGCTGTGGTTTGACCTCAGCGGCCACCCAGCCACAGCATATTGCTGCCCTATTGATGCGCTGTCCCGAGGTGATGGCCTGTGGTGTCACTTCGGGTCAACAGTTAGAACCCTGGCTGGAACGGCCGACAGTGTTGATTGTCGGCCCAGGATTGGGACGCTCGGCTTGGTCTGAGCAGCTGTTGCAGAAGGCGCTGGCTACTGAACTGCCGATGGTGGTGGATGCCGATGCCCTGAATATCTTGGCCGATGGTCGGGTGTTATCCGATCCGTGCAGAACTAATTGGGTTTTGACTCCTCATCCCGGTGAAGCCGCGCGGTTGCTAGATACCACGGTGGCAGCCGTACAGGCCGATCGCTTTGCAGCGGTCACCGCAATTCAGCGCAGATACGGCGGTGTGGTACTGCTCAAAGGTGCTGGAACCCTGATTGCTGGCCAAGGTCAAATAATCAAAGTTTGTCCCTATGGCAATTCAGCCATGGCGACCGCCGGCATGGGGGATATTTTGAGTGGCATTATTGGCAGCCTGCTGGCTCAGGGACTGAGCTTGCAGATGGCAGCTGAGCTGGGCTGCTGTATTCACTCTGCAGCAGCCGATATGGCGGTAGATGAGCGTGGTGATCGCGGTTTGGTTGCTACCGATACACTCGCCTATGTCCACAGGTTGCTCAATCGAGATCTGTTGTGATGGATGCTGCTGATAGTCAGCCATTGACTCTAGAGATTGCTAGCGAGCAGGCTATGAATGCGCTTGGTATTGAGATTGCCGCGACCATTGTGCCGTTATCTGCTCCCTTGGTGGTGTTTTTGTATGGCGATCTGGGTGCTGGGAAAACCACATTCAGCCGCGGGGTTCTGCGTGGCTTGGGTCATGTTGGCGCCGTCAAAAGTCCCACCTATACACTGGTTGAACCCTACGAGCCAGAGATCGGCAGGGTTTACCACTTTGACTTATATCGCCTTAAGGATCCTGAAGAGCTGGAGCATATGGGTTTTAGAGACTATCTCGCCGAGGCGCGACTCTGTCTGCTGGAATGGCCGGAAAATGGTCGAGGATTTCTGCCCCAGCCGGATTTGACTGTCAAAATTGCGCCCTCCGCCGAGGGTCGCTGTGTTACCCTTCAGGCCTCAAATGAAATGGGTCAATTGCTTGTCGACGGCGTCAAGACATTTAAAATGATTGCTAGTAATGGTTAACTGATGGCCATCTAAGATTTAGGGCGCAGTGCAGATGAAAAATAATAATACCCAACAGCAAAGTGCTCTAATTGCCGTCTGTCTCATCCTGCTGACAACCTTTGCTTCTTCCAAGCTATTCTCGGCGGAGGTCAATTCGGTGCGATTGTGGCGAGCCCCAGACCATACCCGACTGGTGTTCGATATCAGCGAGCCCGCTGACTACAAACTGTTCAGTCTGCAGAACCCACAGCGATTGGTAATTGATATTGCCCAGGGTTCACTGAGTACAGATTTTACTCAACTGAAATTGACCAGTACACCAATTGCTAAGATGCGCTCAGCAGTCAGGAATAACGGCGATTTAAGGGTGGTATTAGACCTGAGTGCTGCCATTGAGCCCAGACATTTCACTCTGGACTCCAATGAGCAGTACAGCGATCGCCTGGTAATCGACCTGTTTGACAAGCAAACCGCAATTAGCCGCTCTGTGCAACAAGTTGTCGAACACAGCGATCGAAAAATTATTATTGCAGTAGACGCCGGTCACGGTGGTGAGGATCCCGGCGCTCTGGGGCCCAAGGGCATCATGGAGAAAAATGTTGTCCTGCAGATTGCCCAGCGTATTGAACGCCTGTTGGATAGAGATCCACATTTTGAAGGTCTGTTGGTGCGCAGTAGTGACTACTATCTGGCCCATCGCAAGCGAACTCAGCTCGCTCGAGAGCAGCGCGCAGATTTCTTTATTTCCATCCATGCCGATGCCTTTACCGACTCGCGAGCGAATGGCGCCTCGGTATACGCATTGTCCAACAGTGGCGCCACCAGTGAAGCAGCCAGATTCCTAGCCAGGCGAGAAAACCGTGCCGACCTGATCGGTGGCACCAGTGCACTCAAACTTGGGGACAGAGATGATATGTTGGCTGGCGTCCTAGTGGATCTGTCCATGACTGCGACCATGAGTAGCAGCTTAAATGCCGGCGCGTATGTGTTGAAGAATATGGGTACTGTGGCGCGACTGCATAAGAAAAAAGTCGAGCAGGCCGGTTTTTTGGTGTTGAAATCCCCCGATATACCCTCCTTGCTGATCGAGACTGGATTTATCTCCAATCCCAAGGAGGCGCGCCAGTTGAGCAGTGGTTCCTATCAGCAAAAGATGGCGACCGCCATCTACAATGGGCTGGTTCAGTACTACACCGAGAACCCGCCCTTGGGCACGTTGTTGGCCACGGCAGTCAGTGGTAAACCTCTGGCCTATCTCGTGGCCAGTGGCGATACGCTGTCGGAAATTGCCGCCCGATACAACACTTCGGTGAACAGAATTTTAAACTACAATAAGCTTTCATCTAGTACTATTCGTGTTGGCCAAGAATTGCTCATTCCAACGCGCTAGATAATCAGCATTAAGGGCTCCCCAGTATATGTCCGGTATTAAAGTTTTAAGCCCCCAGTTGGCAAACCAGATCGCCGCAGGTGAAGTGGTAGAGCGTCCGGCATCGGTGCTTAAAGAGCTAGTCGAGAACAGTCTGGATGCCGGTGCCAAGCGCGTCGACATCGAGGTTGAGCAGGGGGGTGTCAAACTGTTGCGGGTGCGAGATGACGGCCACGGCATCCCTCGAGCTGAGATGCCCCTCGCCCTGAGTCGCCATGCCACCAGCAAGATCAATGACTTAGATGATCTCGAGGCGGTTGCTACTCTGGGTTTTCGCGGTGAGGCGCTAGCCAGTATCGCCTCGGTATCGCGTCTATCGCTCACTTCAAATAGCGGTGAAAATCAGGGTTGGAAGGCAATCTCCGAAGGTCGGGATATGGAGGTGGATATCCAGCCGGCGGCCCACCCTCAGGGTACCAGTGTCGAAGTTAGAGACTTATTTTTTAATACCCCGGCGCGGCGCAAGTTTCTCAGAACGGAAACCACAGAATATAACCGCATTGATGACCATGCCAAAAAGCTGGCCCTCAGTCATATGGATGTGGCTTTCAGTCTGAGACACAATCAGCGGGTCAATCTGAACTTACCGCCAGCCCTGGACGAGGCGCAGCAGGAGAAGCGGGTAGCCGATATCTGCGGTACGCCGTTTATGCAGCAGGCCCTGCGTCTGGATAATCAGCGCACCGGCCTGCGGCTCTGGGGCTGGATAGGGTTACCGACCTTCTCCAGAAGCCAGGCTGATCTTCAGTATTTCTATGTCAATGGTCGCAGCATAAAAGACAAAGTGGTCTCTCACGCGGTCCGTCAGGCCTATCAGGATGTGTTGTATCACGGCCGTCATCCGGCTTTTGTGCTATTTCTGGAAATTGATCCCCGCGATGTGGATGTCAATGTTCATCCCACCAAGCATGAGGTGCGCTTTCGCGACAGCCGCAGTATTCACGGTTTTGTCAGCAGCACGCTGCAAAAGGCGATCGCCGCCGATCGGCCACAGGACCATCTGCAATCATCTCAAGGCCAGAGTAACGTCGCTGATGGTTTAGACGTTGATACTGGACCGGTGCAGTCGACTATGGGTCTGTCCCTCAATGTCGATAACCGAGCTGATTATGGATGGCAATCCAAATTTTCCAGTGGTTCCTCGGTCAATGCCCCGATGCAGGCCTATCAATCTCTTTACAGCGCCGATATGACCTCGGTTGAAGATCAACAGGATATTCCCCCTCTGGGATTTGCTATCGCTCAGCTCAAAGGTATCTATGTGCTGGCAGAGAACGCTCAGGGATTGATTGTTGTGGATATGCACGCTGCGCATGAGCGCATTACCTACGAACAGTTGAAAACTAACTTTGATGCCGATGGTTTGATCTCTCAGCCGCTGTTAGTCCCGGAGAGTCTATCGGTAAGTCAGCGTGAGGCCGATGCTGTTGAGCAGCGCGCTGAGATCTTTACTGGCCTGGGCTTTGTGGTCGAAAGAGCTTCGGCGGAGAGTATTATAGTGCGCGAAATACCGGCACTACTGCGTGGCTCTCAGGTTGAGGCACTGCTGCGCGATGTAATATCCGATGTGTTAGAACACGGCTCCTCAGAGCGCATACGCCAGCACATCAATGAGTTGTTATCCACCATGGCTTGTCATGGCTCGGTACGTGCCAATCGCAAGCTAACAGTGCCGGAGATGAATGCGCTGCTGCGGGATATGGAGGCCACCGAGCGCAGCGGCCAGTGCAATCATGGACGACCTACTTACTCCCAATTGACGCTAGATGAGTTGGATAAACTGTTTTTGCGAGGCAGGTAGTTAAGTTTGCGTGATCGAGATAGCCCAAAGCCCAAAGCGATTTTTTTGATGGGGCCCACTGCATCTGGCAAGACCGATCTTGCCATCGCCCTGCGCGGGCAGTTGCCGGTTGACTTGATCAATGTCGACTCGGCGCAGGTCTATACCGGCATGGATATAGGTACTGCCAAGCCAGATCGGCAAACACTGGATCTTGCACCCCATCGTTTGATCAGTTTTCGCGATCCGGCACAGGCCTACAGTGCTGCTGATTTTGCCGCAGATGCCAAACGTGAGATGGAAGATATAGTTTCCGCGGGCAGAATACCACTGCTAGTGGGCGGCACCATGCTGTACTTTAAGGTGCTACTAGAGGGACTCTCTGACTTACCTGAAGCGGATCAGGGTATTCGCGATGCTATTCAGCGGCAGGCCGATCGCGATGGATGGCCCAGTGTCCACAGAGAATTGCAGAGAGTTGATGCTGTCACCGCCGAGAGTTTGCATCCCAACCACTCTCAGCGCATCCAGCGCGCCCTGGAAGTCTACCAGCTCACCGGTAGGCCACTGTCAGAGCTGCAGGCCAGTACTGGTGGTGGGATACAAGAGCACTACGATATTCGACAGTTTGCGCTGATACCCAACAATCGTCAGCTGTTACATAAGCGCATAGAGAGCAGGTTTTACAGCATGATGGATCAGGGTTTTGAGGCTGAAGTTGAGAAGCTCTACAGGCGCGGAGACCTGCAGGCTAGCCTGCCAGCTATACGCTCGGTGGGCTATCGCCAGCTATGGGATTATTTTGAGGGAAATTGTGATCTCAGTGAAGCGATTGAGAGGGGAATAGTCGCTACAAGGCAACTTTCAAAAAGACAGCAAACCTGGTTGCGCAACTGGTCCAATTGCGAGCAGATAGCGGTTGATAATGACAGTGGATACCTCAGTACTGATGATCTGTGTAAGTTGTGCTTGAAATGTATTTAATCCAACCCCATGTACTATGCCGTAGGTCATAAGTAAACTATACTTAAATGATACGCTTTCTTGCCTAAACTGATTGATGATAAAGCGTGGAATAATTTGTCAACATGAGGAACTGTCACAATGTCAAAAGGGCAAAATATACAAGACCCTTTTCTAAACCAACTTAGAAAAGAGCGCGTTCCAGTTTCAGTTTTTCTGGTAAATGGGATTAAATTGCAAGGGCAGATCGATTCTTTTGATCAGTTTGTGGTTATGCTGAAAAATGCTGTGACCCAGATGGTATACAAACATGCCATCTCAACCATAGTACCCTCCCGGTCAGTGAATTTTTCGACTGGTAACGGCCCCTCGGGGCACGCCGCTGATCACAAAGGCGACGGAAATTACAATGGCGAGAGCTTCTAGATCCAGTGACATTGTTTTTTGAGCGGCCAGATCACGGTGAGCGCGCAGTGCTGGTTCACCTCAAGCTCAACAATGAATCTGAGCCGGAAGATGTCACTGAATTTAAAGAACTGGTGGGCGCTGCAGGCGGAGACTCGGTAGCGCTTATCCTCGGTAGTCGTCAGGTTCCCCATCCTAAGTATTTTGTCGGCACTGGCAAGTTAGAGGAAATTGCCAGTTGCGTTAAAAGCCAATCAGCCGATCTGGTGATCTTTAATCACAATCTGTCGCCCAGTCAGGAACGCAACCTAGAATCTGAACTCTGTTGTCGCGTTCTCGACAGAACGGGGTTAATACTGGATATCTTTGCCATGCGCGCCAGAACCCATGAGGGCAAACTACAGGTGGAGCTGGCTCAGCTTCAACATCTCTCAACGCGCTTGGTGCGCGGTTGGACTCACCTCGAGCGGCAAAAGGGGGGCATAGGTCTCAGAGGCCCCGGTGAAACCCAGCTGGAATCTGACCGGCGTATGGTTCGGGAGCGGATTAAATCCATACAGAACCGCCTCGAAAAAGTCAGAAAACAGCGCGCACAGGGCAGGCGTTCGCGAGATAAATCCAATGTGCCCACGGTATCGCTGGTGGGATATACCAACGCCGGCAAATCGACGCTTTTTAACGCGCTTACCCAATCTGATGTATTCGCTGCAGATCAGTTATTTGCAACGCTCGATCCCACTATGCGAAGACTGGATATTCCAGAGCAGGGCACTGTGGTATTTGCCGATACAGTGGGGTTTATCAGCCACCTGCCCCACCGCTTGGTGGACGCCTTTCGCGCCACACTGGAAGAGGCGGCATCGGCCAGTTTGTTGCTGCATGTAATCGATGCTTCAGTCGAAGATCGCGCGATCAATATGAGTCGGGTCAATCAGGTGCTAAAAGAGATTGGTGCCAGTGAACTGCCTGCACTTCTGGTTTACAACAAGATCGACCTCATAGACAATACCGCAGCCAGAATTGAGCGTGACGGTCAGGGCCGTCCAGTAGCGGTGTGGTTATCGGCGCATACCGGTGCGGGCCTCGACCTGCTGTTGCAGGCTGTGGGTGAACGGTTGCCGCGAAAAATGGTTTGTAAGTCGGTGCAGTTGAAATCTAGTCAAGGGGCACTGCGCGCCGCCCTCTACCAGCACAAGGCGGTGATCAAAGAATCCTTCAGTCAGGCTGGGGACATAAATTTGCAAATTCAGCTGCCAGAGAGCGACTTTTCTCGGCTGCTAAAAGATTCAGGGTTGACCGCGAAGGACTTAACCCTGGTCTAGAAAGATCGTTGATTGAATAGTGCGGTGTAGGGTTAAAATCAACCCACAGTGCCTAGATTGACTGGACTCACAGTCGCTGTTGCGGCTTAAAATACACAACTAGGTTAAATTGAAAATTGGAGTACGGCTATGGCTTGGAATGAACCCGGTGGCGGCAGAGACCCCTGGGGTGGCAATCGCAACAATGATGGTCCCCCAGATTTAGATGAGGCGTTTAAAAAGCTAGCAGAGAAGTTTAGCTTCTTCAGCGGCGGTGGAAGCGGCAAAGGAGCAGGTGGTAAAAGTTTGTTGCCAATTATCTTTGCTGTGTTGGCTGTCCTCTGGGGTCTGCTGGGATTTTATCAGGTTGATGAAAAAGAGCAGGCAGTGGTTCTGCGGCTTGGAAAATATCTTCAAACCTATGGCTCGGGCCTGCATTGGAATCCACCAATCGTCGATTCAGTGACTGTGGTCAGGGTCACAGAGGAGCGTCAGTATCCCGCTCGAGGACTGATGTTGACGCAGGACGAAAACATTGTCGAAATCTCGCTCACGGTGCAGTACAACATCGCCAATGCCAGAGATTTTGTGCTCAATATCAAAGCCCCCGAGACTAGCTTAAAGCAGGCGACTGACAGTGCTCTGCGCCATGTGGTGGGCAGTACCGGCCTGGATAATGTGATCTCCACCGGCCGCGAGCAAGTGGCTTTAGACACCGCTGAAAAACTGCAAAATCTGCTGGATATGTACGGCAGCGGTATCAATGTGGTCAAGATTAATATCGAAGAGTCTCGCCCACCCTCGGAAGTGAAGGCGGCCTATGATGACGTCATTAAAGCCCGTGAGGACTTGGAGCGTCTGGTCAATGAGGCGCAAGCCTACTCCAACGGCATTATTCCCGAGGCCCGCGGTGAGGCTCAGCGTATGCGTGAAGAGGCTGAGGGTTACAGGTCTCAGGTGGTATCCAAGTCCAGTGGTGAGGCGGAGCGCTTTTCTAAACTGCTAACTGAGTACCAAAAGGCACCGCAGGTTACCCGCGAACGCCTCTATCTAGATGCCATCGAAGAGGTGATGACGCAGAGTACCAAAATACTGATGGATACTGAGGGCGGCAACAATATGTTGTATTTACCTCTGGATAAAATCATTCAACAGAGCGGCACAGCGCAGCGTGAACAGACCGTTACCAGTGATCAGATGATCGATCGGATCGCCAATGACGTGATTGAGAAATTGCAGCGCAACAGTGATCGAATTCAAGCGGAGAGACGACGATGAATAGCCTTCTTAAAACGCTAGCGGTGGTAGTAGTTATTCTGTTTGGTGCCAATAGCTCGCTGTTTGTAGTCAGTGAGTTTGAGCGCGGAGTCAAATTGCGATTTGGTAAATTGATCGAAGCCGATATTCAACCGGGTTTGCATATCAAAATGCCCTTTGTGGACAATGTTCGTATCTTTGATGCGCGAATCCTCACCGTGGATGCCCAGCCAGCCAGTTTCTTCACCATTGAGAAAAAACGACTGATTGTGGATTCCTACGCCAAGTGGCGCATCTCAAATGTTGAAACCTACTACAAGGCCACCGGTGGGGTCGAGTCTGTGGCTCAGAACCGACTAGCCAACCGCGTGAATACCGGACTGCGGAATCAGTTTGGTACCAGAACCCTGCGGGAAGTGGTCTCCGGTGAGCGCGATCTACTAATGAAAAACATCACCGACGACCTCAATCAGTCAGTTCTGGATAGCTTGGGTATCGAGGTTATCGATGTGCGGGTCAAGCGAATTGATCTGCCCCAAGAAGTCAGTGGCCCAGTGTTTAGGCGCATGACTGCCGAGCGCGAAAAAGAGGCTCGAGAGCTGCGCTCTACCGGTAAGGAGAAAGCTGAAAAGATCCGCGCTGCTGCAGATCGAGAGCGCACTATTGAACTGGCCAATGCCTACCGAGACTCTGAGAAGATTCGCGGTGAAGGAGACGCCGAAGCCGCCAGCATCTATGCCGATGCCTACCAGAGAGACCCCGAGTTCTACGCTTTTGTGCGCAGTCTCAATGCCTACAAGCAATCCTTTGCAAATAAGGGGGATATTATGCTGGTGGAACCGGATAGCGACTTCTTTAAATACCTTAAACAGCAGTCAACTCAGTAAATAGATTGAGTGGAATGATTTTAGTGGTCAGCGCAATTAGGATTAAATAAAAATCCCTGCCACTGCTAAGTCTATTTTGGTAAAATAAAAAAACCGGGGTCACTCGGTTTTTTTGTGTGTGCCAAAGGGTGTCAGATTTGTTAGCAGATATAGCTACCGCCGTGGGATTGATGTTGGTATTTGAAGGCATATTGCCGTTCTGTGTACCCAACAGATGGCGCAAAATGGCCAGTCAACTCGCTATGGTTGACAACCGAACCATGCGCTTTATAGGCCTGCTGAGTATGCTCACAGGCCTGTGCCTGCTGGTGCTTTGGCGTTAAACTAGTTTGACTTGTAAGTCCGAGAGGTCGCTGTGACAAATGTAGATGGTTGGCTATTGCCAGATGGTATCGATGAGGTGCTGCCAGAGCAGGCGCAACGCATCGAATCAACGCGTCGAAAACTGCTGGATCTCTACAATCTCTGGGGCTACGACCTAGTGATTCCGCCGCTGGTAGAATTTGCTCAGTCACTGTTGAGCGGTTCCGGCAGCGATTTGGATCTGATGACCTTTAGACTGACGGATCAGATTAGCGGCCGCATGATGGGCGTGCGCGCCGATATCACCCCCCAAGCTGCGCGCATCGATGCCCACAGTCTCTGCCGGCAGGGCCCCAGCCGTCTCTGTTACGCCGGTACAGTTCTCCACACCAAACCCAGAGCGCCGCTGGAATCGCGCTCGCCGATCTCCATTGGAGTGGAACTGTTTGGCGAAGCCGGCCTCAGTGCAGATATCGAAGTGATTGAGTTGTTTCTAAAAACGCTGGATACCGCAGGTGTAGATTCAGTTCACCTCGATCTGGGTCATGTGGATATCTTCCGCGGCCTGCTCAGTGACTCTGGGTTGGAGCCTGAACAGCAGCGCGAACTTTTTGAATTATTACAGCGCAAGGCAGTTGCCGAGTTGAACCAGTGGGTGGCGGACAATATCACCGATCCTCAGCTCTCTGCCCAACTGACACTTTTGCCCACCCTCTCTGGAGGCCCGGATGTTCTCAAGCGGGCAAAGCAAGGTCTCAGCGGTGCGCCACAGGTGGTGATTGAAGCGCTGGACGACCTGCAGAAGATCGTTACCGCGCTGTCTGATAGCGATGTCACCATCTACTTGGATCTGGGAGAACTGCCGGGGTTCCACTACCACACCGGTGTGGTGTTTGCCGCCTATGTGCAGGGTTATGGTAAGGCCTTGGGTAATGGCGGGCGCTACGATGATATAGGCGAGTCCTTTGGCCGCTCGCGTCCGGCGACCGGATTTGCATTTGATCTCAAGTCTCTGGTCACCCAGGCACAGGCGCCTGTTGAAAACGCTGGCGGTATCTATGTGCCCGCTAGTGACGATCCCGAGGTTCAGCAACGGATTGATAAGCTGCGCGCTGAGGGACACCGCGTGGTGCGCGGTTTTGCCGGGCAAAAGGTGGATTACCGCGAGATCAACTGCGATCGTCAGTTGGTTTGCAGTGGCGGAAAATACAGGGTGAAAAATATTTCCTGATCGGTTCTCCTTCAGGATTAATAGGCCATCCTCAGGGATGCCATTAAATTGAGCAGAAAATTTTATGGGTACTAATGTAGTAATCCTGGGTTCTCAGTGGGGCGACGAGGGCAAGGGAAAAATAGTTGATTTATTGACTGACAAAGCCTCACTGGTTGCACGTTTTCAAGGTGGTCACAATGCCGGTCACACACTGGTAATAGATGGTAAGAAAACCGCACTACACCTAATTCCATCGGGGATTCTGAGAGATCATGTGACCTGTGTGATTGGCAATGGTGTGGTGTTGGCTCCCGATGCACTGTTCAAAGAGATAAAAATGCTCGAGGAGCGCGGTGTCGAGGTGCGAGAGCGGCTCAAGGTATCCGGTTCCTGCCCACTAATTTTGCCCTATCATATAGCTTTAGATCAGGCTCGAGAGAAGGCCCGGGGCAATGCCAAGATCGGCACCACTGGGCGCGGCATTGGGCCCGCCTATGAAGATAAGGTAGCGCGCCGCGGTCTGCGTCTCAGCGATATGGCCAATATGCCGCGGTTTGCCGAAAAGCTCAGGGAGATTATGGAATACCATAACTTCTCACTCCAGCACTACTACAATGCTGATCCCGTGGACTACGAGGAAACGCTGACCCAGTGCCAGACTTGGGCGCAGTCTCTGTTGCCGATGATGGCCGATGTTACCGGGATTCTTCACAGTGCCCGCGAGGCCGGCGAGAATATCCTGTTTGAGGGTGCTCAGGGCTCGCTGTTGGATATCGACCACGGCACCTATCCCTATGTCACTTCCTCCAACACCACTGCGGGTGGCACGGCTACTGGCAGTGGCTTCGGCCCGCTTTACTTGGACTATGTACTGGGTATCACTAAGGCCTATACCACCAGAGTGGGTTCCGGGCCTTTTCCCACCGAATTGCACTGTGATATCGGTAAGCACCTGGGAAAGAAGGGCCGTGAGGTCGGCACCACCACTGGCCGTGATCGACGCTGTGGTTGGTTTGATGCGGTAGCGCTGCGACAGGCAGTGCGCATCAATAGTCTATCCGGAATCTGTTTAACTAAACTGGATGTACTGGACGGGCTGGATGAAGTCAAAATATGCACGGGCTATCAGTATGCCGATGGCACTGATGCCGGTAATCCCACCCATGCCGATGACTTTGAAGGTATTACTCCCCAGTACGAATCTATGCCCGGCTGGTCTGAAACTACCGCGGGTGCACAGAGCCTCGATGCGCTGCCGGATGCCGCTCGAGCCTATATTCGCCGTATTGAGGAGCTGATTGGCACGCCTGTGGATGTGGTGTCTACCGGTCCCGACCGGGTTGAAACCATCGTGCTAAATCACGCTTTTGAATAAGTCTGCCAATCGGCCGGAATTGGGTTATTTTGTTGATTTAACAGGTTGCGAGTAGTTGCCGATACGCCGCTGATGGTCCAGCGTAAATAAGTGATCTGCGCGGCTTGGCAACTCCCTTAAAATCTCCTCAGTAATACGCTGGAAGTGCTGAATAAAGCGCTGTATCTGCTCGTCATTCATGGCCTCTGGTGGCGCGTCGAGTCCCTGTTCCAAGACGCTATCAATCATCTTTCTCTCCTGCTCAACTCGCCACTGGTGAACTGTTTCGAAGGAGGGTGCCTGCAGCATAATCATCTGATCTATCGAGGCAAAGAGACGTTGATAATCACCCTGCAGCGCGCGATTGACATAATTTCGCCATATGCCTTCAGGGTCCTCAACTTGCTCCAAGCTGTTTATGGGTGTGGAAAGTGCCAACGCCGGTTGAGGCTGTGCGCCAAGACACCAGCCCTCAAGCACGATCAGGCCTACAGGTTGACTGTTGATCTCAAGATCTACGGCCCGATCGTCAATTTTTTTATCAAACCGAGTGATCACTGTATTGTTTCCAGCCCGCAGGTTGTCTAGACAGTCTATGGCCAGCGCCACATCATGAGTTCCCGGAACCCCGCGCGTTGCAAGTAAGGGGTGAACGCTTTTAGCCAACTCTGCGCGCTCGGCTCTAGTCAGGTAGAAATCATCCAGTGACAGGGCAATGGTCGCGATATCCAGTCGCTCGGCAATCATGCAGCACAGATAGTCGGCTAGAGTGGACTTGCCGGAACCCTGGCAGCCATTGATTCCCAATACCACTGGGGGTCGTTGAGCATCGTATTGATCGAAGAAACCTTCAATCAATGGCTCAAACCACTGATTGGCAGTAGTGAGATAATCGATGGTAAGACGATTTCTGTCGAGAAATGCACGGGCGGCGGCAGTCATGGTGATAGACACTACAGGGGCAAAATATTGAGATTACCACAGCAGGATAAAGATCAATAAGGATTTTGCCAATAAGCCCACAAAAACCATCATGGATAAAGAAATTTGTGCAGTTAAACTAAAACTCGGGTTATCAACCTTAATGAAATATCCATAAATTGGCGGTAAGATGGATTTTAAACCATCAAATCTATACCTGTTTATTTGAATAATTAGAAAGGTCAGTAATGTTTAGAGTACTTGTATTGGGTTTATTTGTTGTTGGTCTCACGAGTTGCGATCAGCTATCCGATCCTTCGACCAGTGATGTACTAGCGCAGCTGACTCCCACAGATAATCCCTGGTATGCGACAGGGATGGAACAGATAACGCAACAAAATCGCCTGACACAGCAGATCGATACCCGAGCTGGTGCCGCTAAAAATATAATTTTATTTATTGGCGATGGCATGAGTTTGACCACGGTGACCGCTGCGCGCATATTAGAGGGACAGCAAAAAGGCTTTGCCGGCGAAGAAAACAATCTCAGTTTTGACAATTTTCCCTTCTCCGGACTAGCTAAGACCTATGCTGTGGATGCCCAAGTGCCAGATTCCGCCAGCACCATGACAGCCATGGCAACCGGGGTAAAAACTGACAATGGGATTTTGGCGCTCACAGAGGACGCGAATCGCGGAGACTGCGTCTCCAGTTATGGCAATCAATTGACCTCAATTCTGGATCTTGCAGAAATTGCCGGTTTATCCACGGGGATAGTTACCACCGCTCGGGTAACCCATGCCACGCCTGCCGCTCTGTACGCTAAGTCCCCCAACAGAAAATGGGAGGGTCCTTCGCAGATGCCACAGCAGGCCATTGTAGATGGTTGCGAGGATATAGCTTCCCAGCTAATCAACTACAACGTCAATCTCGAAGCCAGATTTGCCGGAGTAAAGACTGATGGTATTGAGGTAGTGCTGGGGGGAGGGCGACACCATTTCCTTCCTGCTCCATCAGAGAATAGCGTTCCCGAGCTTGAATCAAACCACTCGGGTAAGCGCACCGATGGGCGTAATCTTATTGCCGAGTGGCAGGCAGTCTATCCCGATGGGGTCTATGTCGAGGACAGCTCTGGACTCAATGCTATAGCAACAGAGCGTACTAAGCAGGTTTTTGGCCTGTTTAATCCATCCCATCTGCGCTATGAAATGGACCGCACGGCTAAACAGGCCCTTGAGCCATCGCTACAAGAAATGACCACCAAAGCCATTGCCATCTTGGATAACAACCCAAAAGGATTCTTGTTGGTAGTTGAAGCCGCGCGAATTGACCACGCCCACCATGCGGGCAATGCCTACAATGCCCTTAGTGACACCATTGAATTGTCAAAAGCGGTCAAAACTGCCATTGAAAACACCGACCCCAAGGACACTCTTATTATTGCCACCGCGGATCATGGCCATGTATTTACTATGGCGGGCTATCCAAAACGCGGAAATCCCATACTGGGTAAGGTGGTTGCTGTGGATGAGATGGAGCCCACGCTAGCTGCAGATAATCTACCCTATACCACACTGGGTTATGCTCTCGGCCGGGGTCACAAGCACTTGGGCGCAGAAACCAATGCCGATATGGCGTATCGATCGGCAATTAACGCTGGTCGAAAAGATCTGCGAGGATTAGATACCACCCAGCCCGGTTTCTATCAGGAGGTATTAATCCCCAATAAGTCTGAAACCCACTCCGGTGAGGATGTGCCGATTTATGCTATCGGCCCCGGCGCCCATTTGATTACTGGCAGTCATGAGCAGACGGTGATTTTTCATGCGGTTAATTACGCTGCAGGTTTATCTGCCAAAGCGAGTGCGGCACTAAGGTAAAGGACCATGATTTTACTGGACCCTAGTTGTGCTGGACTATAGTTGTACTTGACCAAGACGCTTAATGTGGGATCAATATTTCCACCAATCTTAGAGACTAATCTACTATCAAGAACTCTTTTTCTGGCTGTTAATAGCCAGTAGGTGCGACCATTTGCCGCAGGTTTGAGGCCTCTTGATTCCTTATAATCCGCATTTTCCTGCATGGATTAATCAACCAATGATTCAAAAACCATTTAAGCCCCACTTTTTGGGCTTGCCTATGCTTTTGGCCACAGCTTTTTCGGCATCAATCTCGGCTGACCCAGTAGAAGAAATTGTCATATTGGCAGATCAACTGTTTAAGGATACCTCCCTAGTTAGTCCCACTAGTGTGGTAACAGCCGAGCAACTGGCGAGCATCAATATGACCACCGTCGAGGATTCCCTGGCACATCAACCCGGTCTTATCGTACGCAAACGCTTTATTGGAGATGCCAATGGCGTTATAGGTCTGCGTGGTTCAAACATGTTTCAGACTACGCGCTCTATGGTTTTTGCTGATGGCATGCCACTGCACTACCATCTGCAGACGCGATACAGAGGTGCTCCTCGATGGTCGCTGGTATCTCCTGGGGAAGTTGATCAGGTTGAAGTTATTTACGGACCTTACTCCTCCGAGTACAGCGGCAATGCCATCGGGGGCGTGGTAAACCTGACCACCCGCCGACCAAGCGCGGAGAACATCTATCTGGAGACCGGCTATTTTTCCCAGCAGTATGATGTGTTGAATACAGACGAGACTTATGGCGGACATCAGGTATTTGCCGCCTATGAGAATACCTATGACCAACTCGGCCTTTTCGCTTCCTATACGAGGTTGGAAAATGAGGGCCAGCCCCAGACTCAGCTTTTTGCCAAGCCAGGATCGGGTTCGGCTACAGCAACAGTAGCCAGTGGTGCCTTGCATGGTGTCAATGAGTACGGTGATGTCGGTGTTTATTTTGCCGATTCTGGGCCCGAACAGGCCGCCACAGATCTCTTTAAGTTGAAGCTTTTCTACGATCTCGATGCTGTTCAGCTGCGCGGCTCTATCGCCTATGAAGAGCGCGACCGCTTGCAAAATCAAAGCAATAATTTTCTCCGGGATGCTGAAGGCAATGTCATTTATGATCGCCGTGTAGATATTGATGGTGTTGTCTATGACACCTACCAATATGGCCGAAGTAGACTGCAGGATCGTGTTCAAGATCGCGATAGTATCGTGGTTGGTTTTGGGGCTAGTACTGAGTTTGCCTCGGGCTGGGTTGCCGATAGCTTTTATAGCGTTTTTGATATCCTCGAAGATGTTGAGGTTCGCTCGGGAAACCACCCAGATTCCGATAGCTATGCATCAGACAATGAGCGCTACCGTGCTCGAATTACTGAATATGAAGATACCGGTTGGCAGATATTTGATATTAAGTTTGCCACTGATAGCCTGGCCGGCAATGATCGGCAGCGCCTGTCTCTGGGCGCGCACTACGATGAGTATGAGCTGACTTATCTGGTGGATGATTACAATTCCATCACGGGTCACCGTGACAGTGACGAGACCGATGGCAATGCAGACAGCGGAAGGGCGGATAGCGGTGGTGCAGCCAGTACCTGGGCGCTATTTGCCCAGTATGGCTATCAATTAGCGGAAAACTGGGATCTATCTGTTGGTCTCAGGTATGAAGATTGGCAGACTGAAAAAGGGTTTCTCGGTGGCACCGAGTCGAGCCCTCGCAGTAAAACCGGTTGGTCGCCAAAGTTCTCCCTCTCTTGGCTGGCAAATAACATCGTTGAGATGCGTTACTCAGTAGCCAAAGCGCTGCGTTTTCCGGTTATTGAAGAGCTCTATGTCAACGTGGTCGATGGCAGCGGCACCTCAATGATATCCGATCCCACTCTGCAGCCAGAGGATGGTGTATTCCATAATCTGTCATTTGTCAGTGGTACCGCCGCCGCCAGTAGACGCCTGAATATCTTCCATGAGGTGGTTGCGGATGTTATCTTCAACCAGCGTGCAAGTAATGGTGTCAGCACTTTCCTGCCAGTTGGCGAAGTAACCACTACAGGCGCCGAATTTATCTGGGAACAGCGTGGTCTTTTTCAGATGCCGTTTGATATCCGATACAATTTGACCTATACAGATTCAGAAATCACGGACAATGTATTCAACCCCGAGTATGTGGGTAATGATTTCCCGCGCACTGCCCAGTGGCGCAGTAATCTGGTGATGGATTATCAATGGAATGATGCTGTGAATTCAGCTGTTAATGTGCGTTACGCCAGTGACAGCTTCGGAACTCTAAACAATAGCGATAATGTGGACAATGTATTTGGTGCCCATGACGGCTTCTTATCTGTGGGGCTGAAAGCCACTTGGCAGATCGACGAATCCCTCAAATTAAGTGCTGGTGTGGATAATCTGTTTAATGAGCAGGCCTACGTTTTTCACCCTTGGCCCGGCAGAACATTCCATCTCAAAGCGGCCTACCAGCTAGCCGAGTAAATGGGTTCTCGATCTGAGTTGCGCCAGCGTCTTTGGCGCTGGCACTTCTTCGCAGGCCTAATGGTCTGTCCATTTGCTATTTTGCTATCTATAACTGGTGCGATTTATTTATTTAAACCGCAAATAGACAGTTATGAAGAGAACAGAATAAATGCTCGGGCGCCAGTTGTTGAGGCGCATATTTCCCCCATGCCCGCTGATCAATTAGTTAGGAAGCTGTTACTTGATCAGCCCCAGGCTCACCTTAAGCACTTTATCCTGGCCAAAAAAAATGATCGAACAGTAGAAGTGGTACTGAACCAAGCCAATGGGCAAGAAGAAATTTTTTGGGTGGATCGCTATAGCGGTCAAGTTCTTAACAGCGCAATCAGTGATCGGCGATTTCTAGCCGTAGTAAAAAAACTGCACGGTGAGTTACTGCTGGGTTCCAAGGGTTCCTATGTGGTTGAGCTAATGGCCAGCTGGATGATCGTTTTGCTAATGACAGGTCTCTACCTGTGGTTAGCTAAAACAGATTATCGAGGACGCCTCCAGATCAATTGGAAGCGCTGGTTAATTCCCCGACTCAAGTCTCGGCGCCCACGAACTCAATACAGAAGTCTCCACGGCGTTCTCGGTATGTGGTTTGTTATTCCCATACTATTGCTGCTGTTGTCGGGATTGCCCTGGACCCAGCTCTGGGGTACAGGATTCAAACAGTTGCAAGATAAAATGGGTTGGTGCGAGCTGCGGCAACAGTTGACTCAATCCCCCGCGTCTCAAGCACCACAACAAAAATACAGGACAATGACCGATTCATCTCTTTGGGAGATAACTTCAGATTCTTCCCCAGAGCACCGCCAAACTGTGCATTTATCGCCAAGTGAACAGGCTTATATGGCACCCCTAGAGGGTATTGTTAAACGCCTGCAAAAGGAAGATTTAGCGCCGCCAGTGCAGGTCCAGCCACCCAGCACAGTGCAGCAGGGTTGGATCGTCAGAACCCTGCCCCAGCAACGCTCCGAGCGCGTAACCATCCACTATGACAGACACAGTGCGGAGGAATTGATGCGTAGGACGTTTGATGACTATCACATTGTGCAGAGGTTGGCCTCTCAGGGCATATCCCTTCACGAAGGAGCGCTTTTTGGTTGGTTAAATCAGCTGTTAGGGCTATTAACTGCTATCGCTATTATAGGACTCTCTAGCTTTGGTCTAGTGATTTGGTGGCTCAGAAGACCGCGTGGAGAACTGGCTGCGCCAGCGAAGGCAATGTCACCGCCATCCCGATCGCTGTGGTTCGGCATAATAGCAATGGGTCTATTTCTTCCAGCCGCTGGAATCAGCTTTGTTCTGGTGGCAGCTCTGGAATACGGTTATAGCTACTTTAGGGGTAAGGGGAGTTAACAGCTGAATTCGGAAAAGGTTGTACACTTCGGGGACAAGGGCCCGGTAGGGTTTGGGGCTGCGATCAATCGATTATAGGTCGACTGCTCTAGCCAACTGAGTTATTGGCGTCTTCCACCATAGTCCTATAAATTCTATGTAAAATAATTATTTAGCTAGCAATCTCTACTTTCACCTGATGATCACATACTGCTCAATTTCGCCTATTCGTCAATTCGACCATTACCCGTATTGTGCCTAGGACAGGAGGGGTATGTAGAGGCGCCTGGGGAGGTTGCTGAGGGATTGCCATTTTTAGTGTAGCTGCCCATATACAAACTAAACCCATTTTCCAAAAAAAACCAAATACGCCCACTTACCGTAATTGGCCTTGAACTAATGCTTTGACCAGAGTTGAGCGACTTAACTTACTCACTAAAAAAATAGTAGAGGTGTACGCATGAATTTCAGCTTAGCATCATTATTTTCTGCCCTTTTCATTATATTTTTAGTTAGTTGCGGTGGCGGTGGTGGAAGTTATAGCACTACGCCAGCTGAGGAGACTTCGGAAGCTGACTACGGCAATACACCAGTTGAAAGCACTCCTGAAGCTGAGGAGACTTCGGAAAATGGCAACACTGCAGCGTTCGCACTAACGTCGGGCAGCTATACTAACGGTAATGCAATACCTCTATCGAATGCATGTACCGCATTGGGAGGTGCAGATGCATCGCCCCAATTTAGTTGGGCTAACCCACCTGTTGGCACGGCGGGATACGCGCTAATTATGGACGACGAGACGCCACCTTGCGGAACCGGAGCCCTCTCCTGCGTTCATTGGGCACTGTTTAATATTCCCGCATCAATCACTTCTCTAGAGACTGACATAGATGTTGCGACCATAGAAGGGACAGTTGAAGGTTTCACTTATATACCGACAACCAATTATGAGGGACCCTGTCCTTCAAGCGCTCATACCTACACAACTACGGTATATGCCCTCGATTCCTCTATGTCGGCAATACCTGCAAACTCGACATTCACGCGTAGCACCTTTGAATTGGAATATGGCGGCAGCATACTCGATCAGGCGGAAATAATGGGAACATTTGCCCCTGACTCCTCAACATCACAAGTAACCGTCACAGTCACAGTAGCCGCCAATAACAACGGGTCAGGAAATGTGTATGTGATAAATGGTGAGCAGAAAGCGTCATTTACCCTAAATGCCGGTACAAAATATATCTTCACTCATCCTCCGGGGCATCCATTAAAATTTTCTACCACTGATGATGGAACGCATGGTGACGGAAGCGAATATACAGTAGGGGTTTATACGCCAGCTAGTGGGACAACTGAAATCGAAGTGACTTCCAGCACACCCGTCACTTTATATTACTACTGCTCTCTTCATCCTGGTATGGGGGGCATCGCTACTATCTCTGGAGAATAGTTTTCCGAAACGAGCTGACAGGGATTTTTCTGATGGCAATCGACTAAAAACTTATTTGTCGATTGACCTATTTGGTAGAAATAATGGTGTACCCCGCGGGCATAAAGGCCCAGTAGGACTTGAACCTACGACCAATCGATTATGAGTCGACTGACGGTATTTTGATGGTCTTTTTTGGGTTTGATTCTTTCTGAATGGCAATCGATTAAAAACTTATTTGTCGATTGACCTATTCGGTAGAAATAATGGTGGGCCCAGTAGGACTTGAACCTACGACCAATCGATTATGAGTCGACTGCTCTA
>JBMZBJ010000002.1:166569-166840 GCA_049612225.1 Porticoccaceae bacterium
AATGGTGGGCCCAGTAGGACTTGAACCTACGACCAATCGATTATGAGTCGACTGCTCTAACCAACTGAGCTATGGGCCCTTAACTTGTCTTTTTGCCGCTAGGCGGTGTCGCGTGCTCACAATCTTCAGTCACATACCTAATGTATGCTCCTTCAGCTTGCTGTGCGGCTCCTAGCCTAATCAGCAAAAATCCTGCGTTAACTTTGTGCCTGTCTCTTTGCCGCTAGGCGGTGTCGCGTGCTCACAATCTTCAGTCACATACCTAATGTAT
>JBMZBJ010000002.1:166939-374195 GCA_049612225.1 Porticoccaceae bacterium
TGCTCCCTCAGCCTACTGTGCTGCTTCTAGCCTAATCGGCAAAAGTCCTTAATAACATTTAAGTTTTTTGTCGCTTGAAGAATTACTCGTCAATAAAGCTGCGCAGATGATCAGAGCGGGTAGGGTGGCGCAGTTTGCGCAACGCTTTGGCTTCAATTTGACGAATTCTCTCGCGGGTTACATCGAACTGCTTGCCAACTTCTTCCAGCGTGTGGTCGGTGTTCATATCGATACCAAAGCGCATCCGCAGTACTTTTGCCTCGCGAGCGGTGAGGCTGCCGAGGACATTGCGAGTGGAATCAGTAAGGTTAGAGCTAGTCGCTTCATCCACTGGCAGAGCAATAGTGGTGTCTTCGATCAGGTCGCCGATATTGGCATCCTCATCTTCACCGATTGGCGTCTCCATGGAGATTGGCTCTTTGGCAATTTTCAATACCTTGCGGATTTTATCCTCAGGCATTTCCATGCGCTCTGCCAACTCTTCAGGGCTCGGCTCTCTGCCCATTTCCTGTAGCATTTGTCGCGAGATGCGGTTTAGCTTATTGATCGTCTCAATCATATGTACAGGAATTCGGATAGTGCGCGCCTGATCGGCAATAGATCGGGTAATCGCCTGACGAATCCACCAGGTTGCATAGGTTGAGAACTTATAGCCACGCCGGTATTCAAACTTGTCAACCGCTTTCATCAAGCCAATATTGCCTTCCTGAATAAGATCGAGGAATTGCAACCCGCGGTTGGTATATTTCTTGGCGATGGAGATTACCAAGCGCAAGTTGGCTTCCACCATTTCTTTTTTCGCCCTGCGTGCCATGGCTTCACCCATGGTCACACGGCGATTGATATCTTTGATCTGAGCAATGCTGAGCTGACTGTTGGCCTCTACTTGCAAAAGCTTGCGCTGACAGCGAAGAATTTCTTCTTTTTGATTAAGTAGGCCTTTGGAGAAATCAGGATCAGTACTCAGTACTTGATCGACCCATTCCAGATTAGTCTCATTGCCTGGGAAGCTGCGGATAAAGTCATTGCGCGGCATTCTTGCATAGCGCAGACAGAGTCGCATGATAGTCCGCTCTTCAACCCTGATGGATTCCACAGTCTCTCTAACCATGGCGATTAGGGGATCAAACTGCCTGGGAATCAATTTCAGGAATTTAAACAGTTCGGCCAAATCTTCTAAATTCTTTTTCGAGGCTTTACCTTCGCGGCCGTATCGGGCAATGCAAGTCTCGGTTTTTTTCAACTGGGCGCGGATCTCTTCGAAACGACGCTCTGCCTCTTCAGGATCTAGACCGCCCTCATTTTCCTCTTGATCGTCGTCGTCATCGTCGTCATCACCGTTCTCCAGCTTCTCAGCTTCGGCAGCCTGCTGCTGCGCAAGAGCGGAGGGGACGTGCTCCATGGGATCCAAGTAACCACTGATAATATCGGTCAGCTTGCGCTCGCCGGCAATCACTCTGTCCCACTCTTGTATCACGGCGGCAACTGTCGATGGCCAGTCAGAGACAGCCGACATTAGCTCTCGAGTGCCCTCTTCGATGCGCTTGGCGATCTCGATTTCACCCTCTCGGGTAAGCAGCTCTACCGAACCCATCTCGCGCATATACATACGCACAGGATCTGTGGTTCTATGCTGTTCCGACTCCACAGAAGCCAGTGCAGCTGCAGCTTCAGCCGCGGCTATTTCATCGGGGGTATTGTCTCCGGACATCATCAACAGGGTCTCAGCATCGGGTGCCGTTTCAAAAACGGTAATGCCCATGTCATTGATCATCTGGATGATGTCTTCAACCTGCTCGGGATCAGCGATACCCTCGGGGAGATGGTCGTTCACTTCAGAGTAAGTCAGGTAGCCCTGCTCACGCCCTTTAGCGATCAGATTCTTAATGCCGGACTGTTGATTTTGAAGGTTTTCATTCATAGGTTTTAACAATCACTAGTGTGCTTGAAAATAGCGCGCAATTATACCGAAATGGGACTCGTTTGTCGCAAGTAATTTTAATTTTAGAGGTTATATCCAAGGTTTTTGAGATTAATCGACCAATCGCTGTTTAATGCGTTGTTTTAGCCTCTGGGATTCCGCATCCTCGGGGAGTTGCAGATGCAGTTTGAGTAGCTGTTTGATTTCCCATTCTTCGAGGGATTCTCTCTCCAGCAAATGCATGGCCTGTTGCAGCGGCGGCAGTTGGTAAAACGCCTGTTGCAGCACATGAGACAGTGCGTCACAGAACTCGCGGTTATCATCTCTGCCAGTGCCGGATGGGGGGTGATAGAGTTCGCTGGCGGCGAGTTCTTGCAGGCGTTGCGTCTCCTGCTGGTTGCCGTTGGCTCCCAGCCAGTAGGCGAAAATATGTGAGGGCTTGTAGCTGGGATTGTCACGAACTAACTTTAGTAAACGCAAAAACAGCGAGGTATCAGCATCGGCACAGGTTTCGAGCAGTTCTGTATTATCCACATGATCTGCCAGCTGCGGATGATTGATTAGCAGGGCGGTGAGATAATTGATGGGTGTGAGTCGAATTTTAGAGGATCGTTCGGCTTCAATCGAATTGGAGATGCGGTTGTCGGTGTCGACATAGTAGGGCTCTGGTATCAATCCATCATCTGCATGATTCTGCGGTGGTGTATTCATCGCGCCGGCGGTTGAAGCCGCTGGTTTGCGGGCATCAACATAGGTCTTTAGGCTGTCAACTGAGATGCCGGTTCGCTCTGATAATTGCTCAAGCATCAGTTGCTTAAATACCCCGGGGGGTATCTGATTGATTAATGGGGCAATGGTCTTGCTGAGCTTGGCTTTGCCCTCACCGGTGGCAATATCAATACCTTGCTCCATCTGTTCAAATAAAAATTCAGAGAGGGGGGTGGCGCCGCTGACTTCAGCGTGAAAACCCTCGGCGCCGAGATTGCGCACTCTGGTATCTGGGTCTTCGCCGTCCGGCAGAAATAAAAATTTTGCCGAGACGCCGTCGCGCAATTGGGGCAGGGCGATCTCTAGCGATCGAGCTGCCGCGCGTCGGCCAGCTTGGTCGCCGTCAAAGCAAAACACAATTTCGCTGGTGTATCTGAATAGCTTTTGTAGATGGTTTTCGGTCAACGCCGTGCCCAGAGTAGCCACTGCATTGTGGATGCCAAATTGCGCCAGGGCTATCACATCCATATAGCCCTCTACCATCAGCAGATAGGGAATTTCTCGCAGTGCCTGACGAGCCTCGAAAAGGCCGTAAAGCTCTCTGCCTTTGTGAAAGATGGGGGTTTCCGGGGAATTCAAATACTTGGGCGTGCTGTTATCTAAAACCCGCCCCCCAAAGCCCAGAGTTCGGCCTCGCTGGTCTCTGATAGGAAAGATAATGCGATGACGAAAGCGATCGTATTGTTTTTTTTCCTCTGGTTTAGTCACCAACATCCCAGATTCATCCAGTAGACGCAGTTTGTGGTCGTCGCCACCCATTGCCTTGATCAGGTTGTCCCAGCCCTGGGGTGCATAGCCGAGACCAAACTTAGCCGCTATCTCGCCGGTTAAACCTCTGGATTTAAGGTAGTTGACCGCACCTGCAGCCTCAGGTGTTCGCAGCTGCTTGCGATAGAATCGATCCGCCTCTTCAACCACAGTGTAAAGGTTGTCGCGGTGTTTCTTGACACTGGGATTTGGCGCTGCCTCCCGGGGGATCTCCAAGCCGGCATTTTTTGCCAGCAGTTCCACGGCTGGAACAAAGTCCAGGCGATCAAAAGCCATTACAAAACTTAGGGCATTGCCACCGGCGCCGCAGCCGAAGCAGTGGTAGAACTGCTTATCCTGAGCAACTGTAAATGAAGGTGTTTTCTCT
Source organism: Porticoccaceae bacterium (assembly GCA_049612225.1). Lineage (GTDB taxonomy): Bacteria > Pseudomonadota > Gammaproteobacteria > Pseudomonadales > Porticoccaceae > HTCC2207. The sequence continues at coordinate 170,764 of JBMZBJ010000002.1, forward strand.
TCGTGGAAGGGGCAGCAGGCCTTGTGACTTTTGCCGGCCTTTTTCAGTGGCACACGGCTGTTGATCACATCGACAATATCGATGCGATCTAACAGATCGTCAATAAATGTTTGCGGTATCAATCCGGCCATGGTCAGCGGTGCAGCTCGTTATCTATGACCTCTAGTTTAACCGGTTATGGCGGGAAATAAACATCCCGTCAAAACAGAGTGGCCAAGGGTGCTAAGCGGTCAGAGCTTTTTTCACCATCGCGCTGACCTTGCCGGCATCGGCGCGGCCTTGGATCTGTGGTTTGAGTATGCCCATCACTTTGCCCATATCGCGCATCGACTCAGCGCCAGTACTGGCGATTGCGTCCCCAATCAACTGATCGATCTCCTGTTGGTCCAGAGCCGCTGGTAGAAATTCCTGTATCACGGCAATCTCTGCAGTCTCTACAGCGGCTAGCTCTTGACGACCGGCCTGTTCATATTGACTGATAGAATCTCGGCGCTGCTTGACCATTTTATCCATAATAGACAGCAGGCGCTGGTCGTCAATTTCAATGCGCTCATCGACCTCAACCCGTTTCACCTCAGCTTGGATTAAACGGATTGCACCCAATCGGGCTTTGTCTTTGGCTCGCATGGCCTGTTTCATGGCATCATGGAGTTGTTGTTTTAGGCTCATTGGAACACCCCTAGTTGATTATCGGCATGGCATTACAGGGTTTGCAGAAGTGCAAAAAGCGCCACTGGGGCGCTCTTTACTACATCTTTTTGGGTCAACTGACGGCGACTAAACATTGCCTCAGTTAGGACAGCTCAAGCAGGCTGCTAGCTACTGACTAGTAGAGCCGCTTAAACTTGCGCGATTCGCGAGACACTTTTTTCAGGTTTCTTTTGACCGCGGCCGCGCCTTTGCGCTTTCGCTCCCAGGTTGGCTTTTCATAGAATTCCTTGGAGCGAACCTTGGCTAAGATACCGGCTTTTTCGCATGAGCGCTTGAATCGACGCAGTGCGACATCGAAGGGCTCGTTTTCTTTTACACGCACACTTGGCATAGATGCAATATCCTGTTGTAGTAAACTTTTTATCGAGATCGGCCTAGCACAGATCTCAAGGCGGCGTAGTCTATACATTTCCCTCAGCCGATGCAAAATTTTTTCAGGATTGGCATGCCATCAGCGGTGGCTGGCGCTGTATCAAATTTAATGGGCGGTCAGATTCGTCGCGCTGGCGGTATTAACTATTAAATTTCAGTTTCAACCCCGCAATGGGTTCACACTGGCATTGTCAGAGGGTACAGTTGCAGCCTGAATTAAATCGGAGGCAGTGCGCTGGGCGAAATGCTAGTACTAGGTATTGAAACATCCTGTGACGAGACCGGTTTGGCTATCTATGATAGTCAGCGCGGTCTGCTGGCCCACAGTTTGTACTCTCAGGTTAAATTACACGCCGATTATGGCGGCGTAGTGCCAGAGTTAGCCTCCCGCGACCATATTCGCAAAATTCTACCTATGCTGGATCAGGTGCTGGACAAGGCAGGCGTCAGCAAACAGCAGCTCGAGGGTATAGCTTACACCGCGGGTCCTGGGCTAGTGGGTGCCCTGATGGTGGGTGGAGCAGTGGCAACTGCGCTGGGTTTTGCGTTGAGTATTCCAGTGATAGCGGTGCATCATATGGAGGGACACCTTCTGGCACCTATGCTAGAGGACGATCCTCCCGCTTTTCCACTGATCGCACTGCTAGTCTCTGGCGGCCATACTCAGCTAGTGCGGGTAGAGGCCATAGGCGACTATGCGTTGTTGGGAGAATCCCTCGACGATGCCGCTGGTGAGGCCTTTGATAAGACTGCCAAAATGCTCGACCTCGACTATCCCGGCGGCCCAGTGTTGGCGGCATTGGCTGATAGTGGACAGGTGGATCGCTTTAGTTTTCCCAGACCCATGACCGATCGACCGGGTTTGGATTTCAGCTTCTCAGGTCTTAAAACCCATACCCGCAATTTAATTGATAGTCATCGCGGTGGTGATGTGTTGCCAGATCAACAGACCATATCTGATATCTGTGCCGGCTTTCAGGAGGCAATTGTGGATACCCTAATTATTAAGTGTCGGCGAGCCCTTGCGCAGACTGGGTTGAAGACCCTAGTGATTGCCGGTGGTGTCTCCGCCAACCGCAGGTTGCGAGATAAATTGCAGGCCGCCCTGAAAGAGGATGGCGGTGAGGTCTGCTACGCTCGTCATGAATTTTGCACTGATAATGGTGCGATGATTGCCTATGCCGGATGTCAGCGATTGCTCGCCGGTGAGAGAACCGGTTTGGCGCTGCCGATAACGCCGCGCTGGCCGCTGCAACAATTAACTGTCCCCGAGGGTGTTTGTTGATGGATATCGTCTATATCAGAGATCTGCGTATCGAGACTATCATAGGTATCTTTGACTGGGAGCGCCAAGTCAAGCAGACGGTGAGTCTGGATTTGGAAATGGCCCATGATATCCGCCGTGCTGCGGCAACCGATGACATTCAATACGCCCTGAATTACAAGTCAATTGCCAAGCGTCTAATTGCTTTTATCGAGCAGAGTGAGTTTCTGCTGGTGGAGCGTATGGCCGAAGAGGTGGCGCGTATTGTTATCGAAGAGTTCTCAGTTCCCTGGTTGAAGCTCAGGGTTAGCAAACCCGGTGCCCTGCGCGGTTCAAAGGATGTTGGCATAATTATTGAGCGCGGTACTCTACCCACTACTGTGCCCACTAATATGGCCACTAAGGGCGCAGATTAATGGCGCTGATCTACCTGAGTTTGGGCAGCAATATTGAACCTCAGCGGCATATCTGTGCCGCCTTGGATGCGCTGGCAGAGCAGTTTGGCGAGTTGCAGATCTCAACCGTCTACGAGAGTGAATCGGTGGGCTTTGAGGGGGAAAATTTTTTCAATCTAGTCGTGGGCATTTATTCAAATTTAGGTATTGGTGAGATTTCAGCAGTCCTCAAAGCCATTGAAAACAGCAATGGCCGCGATCGCCGTCAGCCGCGTTTCAGCTCGCGTAGTTTGGATATTGATATTCTCACTGTGGATGATTTAACAGGCGTTTTTGAGGGTATTACCCTGCCTCGAGATGAAGTGCTAAAAAATGCTTTTGTACTGCAGCCATTGGCCCAGTTGGCACCCCATGCAGTGCACCCGGTTACCGGCCAAAGTTACGCTCAACACTGGCAGCAATACGATAAAACTGAGCAGCAGTTGTGGCCGGTGGAATTTTGCTGGCAGCAGCGCCAACTTTAATGCATCTTTTATATAGGAATCCTCAGCGTCAGAGGCTGCTGGAGCGCCCACCGTCTACGGCGATAGTCTGCCCGGTGACATAGGTAGCCTTAACCGCCAGAAAATATACTGCTTCTGCTATATCCATTTCATTGCCCAATCTGCCCAGTGGCACGCCCTTTAAGACTTCACTGTGCTTGTCCTGATCATCCTCTTCATGTTCCGGCCATAGAATGGCGCCAGGCGCTACACTGTTTACTCGTACAGAGGGTGCCAACTCTAGGGCCATAGCCTTAGTCATGGCAATATTGCCGCCTTTGGCTACTGTATAAATAGGATGCTTGGCCAGGGCTTGGCGGCCGTGGATATCCGAGATATTTACCACAGCGCCACGCTGTTTTTCCAGCAGTGGACTGAGTTTTTGTGTGATAAAAAAGGGGCCTTTTAAATTGCTGTTTACCAGATCATCCCACTGGCTCTGATCGCAGTTTTCGAGGGGAGTGGGGTAGAAGCTCGATGCATTGTTGACCAGCACATCCAATCGACCTAAATCCCAGACAAGCTGACAGATTTTATCAATCCCCGCTTCGCTGTTGAGGTCTGCTTGCACTAGCAGGCAGCTGTCAGCGCGCAATTCGTTTAATTCGCTACACAGCCTATTGGCGGCCGCAGCCGATCGATTATAGTGGACAATCACGGTGTAGCCAGATTGATGAAAGAGCCGGGCAGTGACTGCGCCAATGCGTCTTGCCGCCCCAGTGATTAATACGGTTTTACCACTTTTCTCAATCATTTTAATCCTGTTGTTGGCTGTAGTTTTGCCGATGTTCTGTCAGTGCAGCTATCTGCCGCAGTTTTAGCTGCCGGCCAATTTCTGATCCGTCTACCCCAGCTTCAACTAAGTCGGAGATATCCACTGCAGATACAACATCTAAAGCCTTTGCCAAGTAGTTGGTTGAAGGATACGGACGATCCTCGAAACCGGTTCGTCCTCGCGCATCAGCCTCGCAGCACAGGGTGAAATCTTTGAGCTTCTGTGGATTTTTTAAGGCGCCGACACCGCTAAGTAATTTCAAGACAGTTTGCGCTCTCAGTTCCAGAGCCTTGTGGCAGAGGAGGTGATATTCTGTGACAGCTATAGCCAACTGGCGATACTCATTGGGTACCCGCAGCCGATCACAGAGATTTTTGACCAATGGCAGGCCGCGAGCCTCGTGACCCTTGTGACTGGGAAGAACATAATCTGGCGTGACTGCCTTACCTAAGTCATGCACTAATACCGCAAATCTAATGGCGCCGTTAGCGGACAATTTGGCCGCCTGTTGAAGGGCCATCAGTGTATGGATGCCGGTATCTATCTCGGGATGGTAATCGGCACGCTGGGGGACGCCAAACAGATTGTCTACTTCGGGGAGTATAACTTTCAGGGCGCCGCACTGTCTCAAGACCTCAATAAAGATATCCGGCGATGGCTCTTGCAACGCTCGATCTAACTCTTTCCAAACCCTCTCAGGAATCAAGTATTCCAGCTCCCCAGCATCCACGATGGCTTTCATTAACGCCGCAGTCTCTGGCGCTATAGTAAAACCCAAATGGTTGTAGCGTGCCGCGAAGCGTGCCACCCTAAGTACCCGCAGTGGATCCTCGATAAAGGCGTCGGATACATGGCGCAAAACTTTGGCTTGAATATCCCGCTGACCGCCGTAGGGATCAATGATCTGGCCAGCAGAGTCCTCGGCCATAGCATTGATGGTGAGATCGCGGCGCAGCAGATCATCTTCCAAGCTGATGTCGGGAGATGTGTAAAACTCAAATCCTTTGTAACCATGCCCCGACTTGCGCTCGGTGCGCGCCAGTGCATATTCCTCACCGGTCTCGGCATGAATAAACACTGGGAATTCTCGACCCACAGGCCTGTATCCCAGGTCGATCATTTTCTCTGGAGTCGAGCCGATCACCACCCAGTCATTTTCGCTACATGGATAATCGATTAGTCGATCGCGAACTGCACCGCCGACTCGGTAGATTTGCATAGAGACACCCTATAGTTTTGCCTATTGTAGTCGATTCTGAAGGATGAGGATTTTTTATCCTAGTCAAGGCGCACAACAAGCTGGGACGAAGTGTATGTAAGGATACATGAGCACCGGAAGTCTCAGTGCAACAAAGTCTAGGGCAAAAAAGGCCCTTTCAGGACGGCTATTGTAGATTGCCCATTGATCTATCTCAAACTGTTCAAGATGCATCAATAGTTTGCACGAGGTTTGCGGGATTAAATGTCGGCCGCTGAGGTGCATTTAAAAAGTGCCACAATAATCTTGTGACAGGATAGGTGATTCGGTGATCAATACTATACTTTAAACCGTATCAGCTGGGGTAAGAGCGCGAGATTTCAGACTGCAAAAAGTTTTTAATAGCGCAGATTTTTTTTGACTAAAATTTGATATGGGCTTACCTTTTAGGGTGAAAATATAAGTATTTTCTTGTTGGTTTTATGAGCTGAGGTGAAAGATGGTTGGTGATGCTGACAAAGTGCCAGAGGACAATGACACTATTGATGACGAGGATATTCTCGAAGAGGCTGATGGAGTGGAAGAGGAGTCCAGCACAGCGCTAAAAAGTAAAATTAAACATGATTGCGATTGCCGAAAACGCTTGGAGAAAAAACTCGAAGAGTCGCGACTGAACAAGCAAATTCAGGACTACGACTTTGACGATCTGGACTAGCTCTCCTCCACCTATTCCACAGAATACAGACAGCAATTTATCCAAATTTTTGGCATAATAGTCAAACTGAATCCCTAATTTACTTGGAACAACCCGTTGTCTGCCGAGCCAATCATCACAGTTGAAAGCCTTGCTCTCGAGCGCAATCACAGACTGCTACTGGCACCAACTGATTTCTCGCTGGAGACCGGTGAGGCTCTGCATATTCAAGGATCCAATGGTTCGGGTAAAACCACACTGTTCCGGTTGCTAATGGGGCTGCTCCAGCCCACTCAGGGCGAGATCAGTTTCCGCGGTCAGTCAATCGCTCAGTGCCGGCACAGCTACCTCTCTGAACTTTTGTTTATCGGTCATCGCGCGGCGATAAAGGAGACGCTCACGGTTGAGGAAAATCTCAGGTGGTTGAGTCCAAACCCCTTGTCGCCGGATCAAGTTAGGGCGGCACTCAGCGCGGTTGAGCTGGACAACTATGTCGATATACCTTGCCGACAGTTGTCCGCCGGTCAGCGGCGCAGGGTGGCGCTGGCCAGGCTGATTAACAGCAAAGTCAAACTCTGGTACCTAGATGAACCCCTTGCCGCCCTGGACAAACAGGGTATGGCAGTGGTCGAGCAGTGTATGCAATCTCATCTTCAAGTTGGCGGCTCGATTATCTTCTCATCCCACCAAGATCTGGCCCAAACTGCTACCCGTAATTACAATTTGACAGCTGAGGGCAGTGCTCGTGACTAGTGGCTATCACAGCGGTTTTATAGCGCACTTTAGCAGAGATGTATTACTGCACTATCGCCGTCGAAGTGACTTGGCTCGACCGCTGGTGTTTTTTGTTATCACATCCACACTGGTGCCTTTGGGCGTGGTCCCAGAGCCTGCAACACTGGCTACTCTTGCGCCTGGGATTATTTGGATAATAGCTTTGTTGGCAACGCTGTTGTCGATTGAAAATTTATTTGCTGAAGACTGGCAGGATGGCACCTTGGAGCAGATGTTGATATCGCCAAACCTGCTGGTGATGCCAATTTTGGGCAAGGTCGCAGCCCACTGGTTGATGGTTGGCTTGCCCCTGACCCTGATCTCACCATTGATAGCGATGATGCTCTACCTGCCAGCCGAGGGGCTGCTGCCAATGCTTTTGAGTTTGGCGCTAGGCACAGCCGCGCTGAGTTTAGTGGGTGCGGTGGGGGCAGCTCTGACCCTGCCATTGCAACAGGGTGGAATGCTGTTGGCATTGCTGGTGATGCCGCTCTATACCCCGATACTGATCTTTGGCAGTGCCACGGTTCAGAGTGCCATCGACGGCCTGGTCTGGTCCGGAACCCTAGCGACTTTGACGGCTATTTTGGCCCTGGCAATTGCGCTCTGCCCATTGGCAATCATTGGTGCCCTGCGGCTTTCCAGTGAATACTAGTTGTAGATAGAGGTTGATCTATAAATGACATCAAATAGAAAATGGACCTGGTTTCATCGCCTCGGATCACCCCGTTGGTTCTACCATATAACCAGCCAATGGTTGCCCTGGTTGTCAATAGTCACCGGGGCGCTGTTAATAACCGGTCTGGTGTGGGGCTTGGCCTATGCCCCAGAGGATGCGCGCCAGGGCAATAGCTTTCGGATTATCTACCTGCATGTACCAGCATCAGTACTGGCGCTTGCCGGCTACTATGTGATGGCCATCGCCGGTGCCGTAGGGCTGATATGGAAGATGAAGCTCGCCTACATAGTGATGAGAGCTGCCGCTCCCCTGGGAGCCGCATTGACCTTTATCGCGCTGTTTACCGGCGCCGTCTGGGGTAAACCGACCTGGGGCACCTACTGGGTCTGGGATGCGCGCATCACCTCGATGTTGATCTTGCTGTTTCTCTACTTGGGTGTACTGGCCCTCAGAAATGCCTATAACAGTTATGAAGCGGCCAACAAATCTAGCGCGATTTTAAGCCTAGTGGGTACGGTAAATATTCCAATTATCTACAAGTCCGTGGATTGGTGGCAGACCCTACACCAACCTGCAACCATCAAATTTACCGGTGCCCCCAGTATGCACCCCGATATGTTTGCGCCGCTGTTGGTAATGATTGTTGGCTTCTACGGCTTCTACGCTCTGGTATTGATTCTCTACAGTCGCGCCGAAGTGCTGCAGCGAGAACAAAAATCCAGTTGGGTGAGAGAGTTGGTGACCGACAAAAGAGACCGCCGATGAAGATTCAATTTCAAAGCTTTCAAGATTTTATGGTCATGGATGGTCATGGTATGTATGTGTGGCTGGCAGTGCTGGTTTCCCTCTGGGTACTGGTGAGTTTAGTGCTGCGGCCGCTCAGTCAGCACAAAAAGATCACCGCCAGTATTGAGCGCCAGCTGCAGGGAGAGAAAATCGGGTACCTCAGTAGTACTCAGCGAGGGGAGAGCGATGCACCCAATTCGTAAACAGCGCTTGCAGGTGGTTATCTTGATTGTGGTTGCCGCTTCAGTTGCCGCCGGACTGATCGCCTATATGCTCGGCCAGAACGCTAATTACTTCTATACACCCTCTCAGATTGCCGCCGGCGAGGCGCCGATCAATGTCAGTATCAGGGCAGGGGGGATGGTGGTCGAAGGGTCAGTGATACGGTCGCAGGATTCCCTGGATACCCGCTTTAAGGTCACTGACGGCGCGGCCAGTGTCGAGGTGGTATACAGCGGCATACTGCCAGATTTGTTTGCCGAGGGCGAGGCCGCAGTGGCCACTGGCATACTGGATACCAACAACCTGTTGACCGCGCGCCAAGTGCTGGCCAAACACGATGAAAACTACACCCCACCCGAAGTGGCAGAAGCTATGGAAAGTGCCTCTAAGCAGGCCAACGGCCAATCACAGGGAGTCAATTAATGATTGCCGAAGTGGGACATATGGCGCTAATCGTTGCTCTCTGTCTAGCGTTGATCCAGATGGTTGCACCACTAGCGGGAACATTTCTCGGCCATCGCAGTTGGATGAATTTAGGTTACAACCTATCTCTTGGCCATCTGTTATTTGTCACTATCGCCTTTGCCTGTTTGGTGAGCGCTTTTCTCAATGATGACTTCAGCCTTAAATATGTGGCGCAAAATTCCAATACCGAACTGCCCAGCTATTATAAATTTAGCGCCGTCTGGGGCGCCCACGAGGGCTCACTGTTACTCTGGAGTTTGATACTGGCTGGTTGGTCGGCGGCGGTTGCGCTGTTTACTCGTCATCTGCCGTTGGTATTTACCGCCCGGGCGCTCTCTGTGTTGGCGGCTATCTCAGTGGGTTTTGCGCTGTTTATGTTGCTCACCTCAAACCCCTTTGAACGCCTGCTTCCGGTTGCCCCCGAGCAGGGTGGTGATCTCAACCCACTGCTTCAGGATATTGGCCTAATTGTCCATCCACCGCTACTGTATATGGGTTATGTGGGTCTGGCTGTACCCTTTGCCTTTGCCATTGCCGCGCTGATCGGTGGACAGTTTGATAGCGCCTGGGCGCGTTGGTCGCGGCCCTGGATCAATCTGGCCTGGATGTTTCTTACCCTAGGTATCACTCTGGGCAGCTGGTGGGCTTACTACGAATTGGGCTGGGGTGGCTGGTGGTTCTGGGATCCGGTGGAGAACGCATCCTTTATGCCCTGGCTGGTGGCTACTGCCCTGATGCACAGTATTTCCGCCACTGAAAAGCGCGGAGTGTTCCGCAGCTGGACATTGTTATTGGCCATTTTTGCCTTCTCCCTCAGTCTGCTGGGAACCTTTCTTGTGCGCTCTGGCGTGCTGACCTCAGTTCACGCCTTTGCCTCGGATCCCGAGCGCGGCGTGTTTATTCTGGCATTTCTCGCCATTGTGGTAGGCGGTTCACTGCTGCTATTTGCCCTGCGCGGTCCGGCTATGCAAAAAGTCGCCAACTACAGTGGCTGGTCCCGGGAAGTGATGCTGCTAATTAACAATATATTGTTGGTCAGCTCTATGACCATGATTTTGATTGGCACCCTGTACCCACTGCTTGCCGATGTACTGGATCTGGGCAAGATATCTGTAGGGCCTCCCTACTTTAACTTCTTTTTTGTACCTCTGATGGTCGGACTATTGCTGGCGGTAGGGATTGGTGCATTCACACGCTGGAAGCGCACCGAGACTGGGATTATTCGCCAAAACAGTGTCCTGCCGCTGTCGGTCAGCTTGCTTGGTGCTCTGGTAGCACCGCTATGGCTCGGCCCAGAGGCTACCTCTCTATCCGAGTCTACTCTACCTAGCTATTCGGTGGGTGCAGCTCTCAGCCTGTTTCTGGCGCTGTGGGTAATACTGGTGATTGCGCAAGATTTTTGGCAAAAACTTGACGGCCGTCTATCTAGACTCAGAAAACTCAGTGCCAGCTATTGGGGTATGCAGATTGCCCACACGGGACTCGCCATCTGTGCTCTGGGTATTGGTCTGAGTACCGTTTATGATCAGTCTAAAGAGTTGCGAATGGTTCCTGGAGACAGTGCTCAAGTTGCCGCCTATCGCTTTGATCTGGTCGATATAAATCAGCATCCTGGGCCCAACTATCTGGCCTATCGCGGCGAGGTTCAGGTCTACCGTCAAAATCAACTGGTCACGGTGCTATTCCCTGAGAAACGCACCTACAATGCCGGCGGTCAGGTGATGACCGAAGCGGCTATAGATGCTTCACTCACCAGAGATATCTATGTCTCCCTCGGCGAGCCACTACCGGGCGGCGCCTGGGCAGTCAGCCTTCAAGTCAAACCCTTTGTGCGCTGCATCTGGTTGGGAGGGTTGCTGCTAGCTCTCGGCGGGCTGTTGGCCGCCGGAGATCGCCGCTACCGCCGCTCCCGAGCAAAAACCCAAGCAGTGTCGCCAACTTCTGAGGTCGTTTCAGCATGACCCAAAGCACCATAAGGTTGGCGCTATTTGTGCCTCTGGCACTGTTTATTGCCCTGACTGTGCTGTTGCTCAAGGGCCTAGACCGAGATCCCACTGAGCTGCCCTCTGCCCTGATCGGTGAGTCTTTTCCGGAGTTTATTCTCCCCCAGCTACAGGATCCTCAGCGGCTACTCGCCACAGAGGACTTTGCCGGCCAAGTGGTGTTGGTCAATGTCTGGGCCACCTGGTGCTTTGCCTGCCGTATCGAGCACCCAATGTTAAATAATCTGGCTGAGCAGGGGGTCAAGATTGTCGGCCTCAACTACAAGGATCAGCGAGGTCAGGCGTTGCAATGGCTGGAGGAGCGTGGCAACCCCTACTGGTTTAACATTGTTGACCAGCAGGGTAGCCTAGGTTTTGATCTGGGTGTCTACGGCGCACCAGAGACCTATCTGGTGGATGCTCAGGGCATAATTCGCCACCGCCGAGTTGGAGTGGTGGACCAGCGGATCTGGGATCAAGAGTTTAGTGATCTCTATCGGCAACTAACCGCCGCCGATAGCAATATTTCTGATCATGAAAAGGTCTTAAACCAATGATTCGAGCTCTCAGCCTGACTTTGTTAATTTGCCTGTTGCCCAGTCACGCGATTGACCGCAACTCGATATTGCTGGCCAGTGACGAGTTGGTAACCTTCTCCCAACCGGCACTGCGGGATCGTTACCACAACCTGATTTATGAATTGCGCTGCCCCAAGTGCCAGAACCAAAACCTCGCCGATTCCAATGCACCTATATCCACAGATATGAAGGTACAGGTTCATCAAATGCTCGAACAGGGGCTATCCGACCGCCAAATCAAAGACCATTTTGTTGCTCGTTACTCGGAATTTGTTCTCTATCGACCCGATGTCAACCCCAGAACCTGGCTGCTATGGCTGGCACCGGGACTGCTATTGCTAATCGGTATAGCAATTATTTGGCGCCAGTTCCGTTCAGACCGCAGTCCAGGGCGCAATGCAATTAATGGCGACACTGCAACTACGGAACTCAGCGCCCAACAGCAACAGCGTCTACAGCAACTACTCAACCGCGAGACCGACCAACCATGAGTATCTGGCTGATTATGCTGCTATTGCTAGGGCTGGCATCCCTGTTTGTGATCTATCCGTTTATCGGTCGCGGCAACACGGCCTATAATCCCAGTTCAACACAGCAGGGGCAGATGCCCGATACCAACCTAGCGGTTTTTCGCGATACGGAAGATCAGTTAAACAAGCAACTGGAGAGCGGCGAGATAAATTCAGAGCAACACCGGCTACTATTAGCAGAGGCCCAGCAGCTACTGCTTTCTAATAGCTCAGATCACAGCCCAAATCACAGCCGAAATCAAAGCCCAGATCAAAGTGGCACAGAGCAGAGTCAGCCCGCCGCCAATACGGGATTTTGGCTACTGCCGATGCTGTTGTTGCTCACAACGGTATTGACCATCGGACTTTATAATCACTTGGGTGCATCCGCCGACCAGCAGATTGTTGAGCTAATTGACCTCAACAGCCAAATAGCCGCAGATGACCCAATTAAGGCAGAGCTCTCAGAGCAACTGCAGCAGGCGCTTGAAAAGCGCATCCAACAGCGTCCAGAGAATATTTACTACCGCGCATTACTAGCCACCAAGGCCATGGCTCGAGGCGATTTACAGGGCGCCAGTGACCACTACCGTCAAGCCTTGGAAGTCGTACCCAATGATGGTTACCTACTGGCCCAGTACGCCGAGACCCTATTTATATTGGCCCAGAACCAGTTTACCCCGCAGGTAACTCAAGCCATCGACCGCGCCTTTGCCAGCGACTCCTCCAACCCTACCATTCTGGGTCTAAAGGGCATTCAAGCCTTTGAAAATAGCGACTGGCAACTGGCCCTGACCTACTGGCAGGCAGCCATTCAACAGGTAGAACCCAATACAGTGACCGCCAACGCATTGCAGACCGGTATTGCCAGTGCCCAAAGCAAATTACAGCAATCTCAATCAGAAGTTGAGGGCGGTATTTCAGCGCCAACCGTTGAGCTGTGGATCAGCATTGACCCCAGCATTAACTACGACCCCGAGCAGAGCGTATTTGTCGCCCTAGTTGCTACCTCGGGCCCACCCATGCCCCTGGCGGCGCGCAAACTTAGGGCAGGGGACCTACCCATAAAGATTAGCCTTAGCGATGCCGATGCAGTGATGGTGGGGCACAACCTCTCCAGTGTGGAGGAATTTAAGGCCATTGCACGACTCTCCCAGAGTGGCTCCGCCACCCCTCAGTCTGGTGATTGGGAGGCTAGCTCCGATGCTGTTCAGTTGGATAAGCTGCTGTTAAAAGAAGCGACAAAAGAGCTGCCAATAATAGCCCTTAAAATTGCCCGTCAAAGGCCTTAGCTTAATTCATCATACATTCTGTTTGCCTAGCCAACGCTAGCAATGGATAGCAGTATCGATGATATTTGTCAGTGCGGCTTTTTTTCTAGAGTGGTTCAGCTTCCCCCTCAGTTGGATTTTCAGCTTGAAAATAGTGCTAAGATTTACACAATAAAGCTTCTAAAGTACAGGCTATCTGTCCCGGCTATGCCCACGGGATTTGCCTAATGAAAAGTTGTATTGTGTCTAGGCAGCAGCTAAATACTCTTACCTGAACCTGTGATTTTGCTTTTCAAGTGGCCTTAGAAATGGATGCTGGACATTTTTTACCCCATATTTAAATTTCTCGATTGGCAATAACATGAATGTTAGGTAAATTTTTCCATTGCTTATTTGCTAATAATCACTCTGTCGCCACTAGACCGATCAATTGCAAAAATAGCCTCATAGTTGCTACTCAGAGCATACATAATATTCTCGTTTGCCCCCGCCGCTATTTCACGCATGTTCAGAAGCTGCTCTCCGTTCCCCACCGTGTTGCTTGCCAAAATCATTCTATCTCCTGTAGACAAGTCAACCAACTTTATAACTTGATTATCTACAATTAGCGCTTGATTAGTGTTTGATAATACATGAATACTGTTAGTCCCATTTAGGTAAGACCCACTACCTATGCGGTAACTTGAGACTATTTCTCTATCCCCGGTACTAGTATCGATAGCGATAAGAGCATGCTCGACTGTACTACCTTTTCCTTCATCAGCTAGATAAATCGTTGACCCGTCATCATCAATTGCCATTGCGGTCAAAGATTTAAACTCAGGACCTGTACCTTTGTCTGAACTCGAAATAATTGATCGAGTGCCAGTGTTGAGATTTACTTCAAAAATAGCTTTCAAACCCAAATCTGCTATATAAAGCTTGCCTGTCTGATCACTGTGGGCCAGAAATACGGGTGACTCATACTGTGGATGGTCTCCATCATAATTGCTAGAGATTACGGACATTAATTTAGTAGTTAGATCAATGGCAATAATTGCTTCCAGACTTGGCACTGTAATCAACAGTTGGTTATTAGATCTATCTAAAACCATGTCTGAGGGGTTTAATGGGCCATTATCATTCTCCAGGAAAAGTTTACGTTCTCCAGTGGATAAATTAACGTCATATATGCTCCGACTAGTTCTGTCCCATATATAACCAATATCTGTCGAAGGATCGATAGCCATGACGGCTATTCCATCCATCTCTGGCCCCGAAGACACGGTTTCTTTAAAAAGAATGCTTCGTTCTTTTGTATCTTTGTCAACGGCAGCAACAGCGTCACTATCGTTGGCACCAAAATTATCAGAGAAACCATTAATCAAGTATCTGTTGTTGGCTGTATCGGCTAGTAACTGTTGAGCGTAATAAAATTGTTCTGATTCTCCATATCCATCAGATATTACAGTGCGATTACCATTTTCCAAGTTGATCTCGAGTATTACGGATGCCCAACTAAGCGCAATCAGTTTGCCCGAATCAAACTTCAATGATCTGATCGCGTTTAACGGATTGCCAGTTCCAACCGTATTGCTAGCTATAACACTTCTATTGCCTGTTGACAGATCCACGGCAAGGATCGAATCTAACCCACTATCGTATACCAGAGCTCTGTTTTTTGTTGTTTCTAAAGACACATTACTTGGTTCATTAAACAATACACCAGTACCAGTTCCCGAATTATTTGAAAGAACTGTACTGTTGCCATTAGTAAGATTCACAGAAACCAAGGCTGGGTCGTAACGGTCTACAAAAAATGCTCTATTGTTTTCACTATCAACTGCTATGTCATAGGGCTTTGAACTTTCTCCAAGATCCTCTTCTGCAAGCTCAAATGTGGTAAGTTGGTTTTCCGAAAGATTAAAGGTATGGATACGTTGATGCCAATCAGCAAGCACAATTTGATTGTTTAGCGAATCAAAATCCGCCGATAGCAGTTGACCAAAGTTTGCTCCGTTACCGCCCCATGGAGAATCAGATTGTAATAGTAACTGACGCTCCATTGTTTCAAGATTGATAGCTATAATCCTGTCATGACTAATCCCTGTATCTTCGAATGCGTAGAGCATATTGGGTAGTTGTGGATTAAAGCTAAGTCTTGCTTGAGTTAATGTTGGTATATTTTCAATTTTTGTTTCCGCTTCGCCTGTTTGACCAACCCTATCCGTGGCTGTTGCAAGAATTACAACATTTGATAGGTTTGTCGGGAGGGGGACATCCTGTGCATGCCAGTTTCCATCTGCATCAACTTGCGCGCTCACATTAGAATTGCCAACATTGATGTTCACTGAAGTCCCCTCAATACCACCCTGTTTGGAAGCAGTACCCGAAACAGTAATATAATCTCCAAAAAATCGACTGCCAGATGGAGGGAATTCAATAGTAACCTCTGGCGGCGGTGAGTCGGGAATAACAGTAACCAACACTTTATCTGTTGATGAAGCACCCAAGTTGTCGGTTACCTGCAACTCAAATTCAAGGGTTAATTCGGTGTCTGCAAGAGGTGCAGTAAAGGTGGCCACAGCTTTATCGCTATCCGATAAACTGACCTGTGTGCCACTAATTTGCCTCCATGCGTAGGAGGAAATTGTGCCGTCAGTATCAGTAGACGCATTGCCTGACAAGGTTACCGGGAGAGATTCTGTTTGAGTTTTATCCTGTCCTGCATTTGCAACAGGTGGGGTATTTTGTTTCTGTTCAACAGGATTTTCTTTTGCATTGTTGTCTGCCGAGGTGTTGTTGGAGCTTCCACCGCCACAGGCAGTAACAAAAGTTAAAATACATAGGAAGAATAGGGGATTGAATCCTTTCATAATAAACTCCGTCCATGGTCTATTTATTTATGATTGCATAGATGGGATGTCCAAGTCAATTTCCTCCCGATAAAAAATGCACTGTGCAACGTCCTTATTTTGCATAATTTATAACATAGCATCAACAAGAAGTTTCAGATCATGATCAAGAAAAGTCAATTATCGAAATGTTCTTCTGTTTATCAGTATTCGATCCGAAAAAACTGTATAGCATTCGTCGAAGTGTTATAGCTCGAAGTGTATCAAATGAAAATTGCTATCTTTTACAAAGTATATAGTTTGAATGTCTAAGCCAACTGCACACAAAGCCTTTTTCCACCTACCTCAAAATCCCTTGAGTGTCTTTTACCTGCCCATTTAACAAGCCTCATAATAATTATCTGAGACCAAATAGTTTTTAAAATCGGCACTATGACCTCCATTATGCTGTGCTAGTGTTTAGCTTGATCGAGAGCACATTTTAATCGGTTCAATCTATGCACAGTGCATAAATATTAAGAGGTAAATCGGATGAAAATTTGTAGTACAGGGATAGTAAAGCCCAATCAATATAAATCAGTGTTTAATATCTTGATCAGCGTCTGCATGCTGTGGGCTCTTGTGAACGCCACTGCCGTGCTGGCGCTGAGTCCACCGCCCCCTGAACCCCCGACTTTGACAGTTACTGCTGATCAGTCGCAAACCACTATTACGCTCACATGGGGCGCGGCTGATGATGCCGAATACTATATTGTCGAGGGCTACATGGGGAGCGTTTGGCGGGAGCTGGGATCTACCTCCGGGACAACGGCTTCTTACAACTACGCGGATAAAGGTTGGAATATGAACGAATTGCAACTGAAAATCCTTGCCTGTAAGAGCAAGCCTTGGTGGTTGTCCTGGGCATTCTGGTTGGAGGACCCTTGCAGCGATCACTCCAATATAGTTACAGCCCCGGATATCGGTTCTGATGGGAATTCGGTTTCGATGTACAGGGAGTGGTTTTGGGATTACGGCGGCTCTCAGGCAGAATCCCATGGCCATTACATTACTCAGGTGTCGGATGGCGGCTTTGTCCAAGTCGGAGAGACTGGTATGTTGCCGAACTCAGCGAGGATTTTTGTTGTAAAGGTTGATCAGAACGGTGCATTGCTATGGCAAAAGGAATTTGGCAGTACCGGACATAACCTGGGCAACTCTGTTCTCGAAACGAGCGATGGTTACTGGGTGGTTGGCTCTCAGGGTCAAGACAGTGTCCTGATCAAGTTGGATAAGGTTTCTGGCGATACTCTGATTGAGAAAAAGTATGACCTGGGGGGAAGTGATGCCCTTGAATCTTTGATCCAGACTGCCAGTGGTTTTGTCGGTGTTGGCTACCATTCCGCCGATGATCCCAACAATACCTTCTTCACAGGGGGGCAGGGCTTGGTGGTGTTTTTTGACCAATCGGGCAATAAGTTATCACAGCAGGATGTCAACCAGTATCTCGCCCACCCGTACCGAATCAAGATCTTTAATAATTCCTATATCATCTCTGGGCTCACTGAAGGAGCGGAAGACTACGGTGTCCTGAAGTACAGTAATAGCTTTGATCTGAGTTGGTATCGCGTGGTTGGCGGTGATCAACCGGATCATAACTTTGCTATGGATGTGGCGGCCGATGGCTCTATTTATCTGGCGGGTCACTCGCTCTCCGGGGTGCAGAATTGGGATACCTACACAGTGAAACTTAATCAGTCTGGCGATACATTGTGGGAAAAGCGTCGAGGTAACCCCCGAGGGTTTGATCCCAGATATATCCATGATGAGGTGTGGGACTTAACAATTGGTGCAAATGGCGATGTATATGTTGTCGCTGGTACCGGTGATGAGTACTGGAATTACAGTGCTTGTAACGAGAATGGTTGTTCCGATCAATGGGAAGTCTATATTTTGCGCTATTCTCCCGATGGTACCTTGTTGTGGGAGAACACTTTTATCGGCTATGGGGGTGAGGATTGGGCCGGAGAAGCTATAGCTTACACCAGTGACGGTGGTCTAATTGTCGCTGTAGATAACGGCAAGTTTGGGTTTTTGAAGTTAATGCCCTACTAGGGTTAGCTCAAACTCTCGTATCAATATCAATGGTCAACCCCGCGCCTGCAGGGCGCGGGGTTGACCTTCGAACGTTTTACGCAATTTTCAGCGCTGGGCTGTTCTTCAGCTGTTATAGCTAGCTGGATTTTAACCTCAGTCATCTTATGTAGTGCATTCAAATTCCCATTAGGGCTAAGCCCGAAATTCTGACTTTCTCAGAACACAATTGCGCGCCCTCGCAGCAAAAAATAGATTAATAGTTTTGTGAGCTAGGTATACTGTGTAGAATTAGGTATGGTTACCTAAGTTAACTCTATTGTGAATTAATCAGCTCAGATAAGAACGACCTATAATGCGGCTTAAATCAATCAAACTGGCTGGGTTCAAATCCTTTGTTGACCCTACCAATGTTCAGTTCCCCAGTAATCTCTGTGCCGTGGTCGGTCCCAATGGATGCGGCAAGTCAAATATTATCGATGCGGTTCGCTGGGTAATGGGCGAGAGCTCGGCAAAAAATCTGCGTGGCGAGTCGATGTCGGATGTGATTTTTAATGGCTCTGGCGCTCGCAAGCCGGTCGGTCAGGCGTCAATTGAGCTGGTGTTCGATAATTCTGAGGGGCGTATTGTCGGTGAGTATGCCTCCTACAACGAGATCGCTATCCGGCGCAAGGTTACCCGCGATGGTCAGTCCAACTATTATCTCAATGGCAACAAGTGTCGCCGCCGTGACATTACCGATATCTTCCTCGGTACAGGTCTGGGGCCGCGAAGCTATGCGATTATTGAGCAGGGCATGATCTCGCGGCTGATCGAGTCCAAGCCGGAAGAGTTGCGGGTATATATCGAAGAGGCGGCTGGTATCTCTAAATATAAAGAGCGACGCCGTGATACCGAGTCGCGGATTCAGAGAACCACGGAAAACTTGGAGCGACTGACCGATATTCGCGATGAATTGGGTCGCCAGTTGGCGCGCCTGGAGCGTCAGGCTAAGGCTGCAGAGAAGTACGCTGAATACAAGCAGCAGGAGCGTCAGTTGACTGCCGAACTGCTGGGACTGCGCTGGCGCCAGTACGATCAGTCAGCGGGGGAACAGAAGCAGATTATTGGCAAGTTGGAAATTGAGCAGGAAAAATTGATTGCCCAGCGCAGCGCCTGTGATACCGAGCTGGAGAAGCTGCGGGATAAATTTACGCAATCCACCGATCTATTTAATGAAATTCAAGCCAACTATTACAAAATTGGCGGTGAAGTGACGCGCATTGAGCAGGCCATTGAACATGCACAACAGCGTGCTCTGGAGTTATCTGAGGATCTGCGGCAGACTGAGCACAACTTCAGTGAAGCGGAACAGCACTTGGTCAGCGACAGGGCCAAACTGGCGGGCTGGGAGGCCGAGTACAGCGAGCTACAGCCACTGTTAGAGACTGCCAGTGAAGCGGAGAGCGCTTCTTCGGCACTGCTGCAGTCGGCGGAAGCGGCGATGCAGAGCTGGCAGAAAACTTGGGATGAATTTACCCAACAGGCCGCTGATCCGCGGCAGCAGGCAGAGGTTCAGCAGTCGCGGATACAGCATTTAGAGCAGCTGTTGCGGCGTCTCGAAGAGCGTCAGACCAATCTCTCCTCGGAGGCCAGTAGTTTTCAGGCCAGTCCGGCGGAACAGGAGATGGCCACTGTGCAAGCGCTGCTCACTGAGGCGGAGTTGGCTCGGGATACGTTGGAAACTCAGCGCGAGGACAACAGCCGCGAAATTCATGCATTGCGAGATCAGCAAAAAATTACTGATGCCGACCTCAATAGCGCTCGCAGTAACCAGCAGGCGTTACAGGGTCGTCAGGTCTCTCTTGAAGCACTGCAGCAGGCGGCGATGGGCGATGAGGATGAGAGAAACTGGCTGGCTGAAAAGGGCTTGTCTACAGCACCGCGATTGGCCGACGAATTAACGCCTGCCGCCGGTTGGGAGCTGGCGGTGGAGACCGTATTGGGCAGTTATCTACAGGCGATCGCCGTGGATAGTATTGCCGACAGCATGGATCTATTGAATGATTTCAATAAGGGTGAGTTGTTGTTGATCACCTCGAGCAACCAGACTGTGGCTTCCTCATCTAAGGCGCGACCCCTAGCTGAGTTAGTTCAGGGTGATAGCGCCCAGAGTTTACTGTGCAATATCTACGCGGCTGATTCCCTCGCTGACGCGTTAAAGCTTCAGCCCTCGCTCAGTGTCGCGGAATCGGTGGTGACTCCCGAAGGTATTTGGCTGGGTAGTAATTGGCTGCGTGTTGCCCGAGACAAAGATGCCACTGCGGGTTTCTTGCAGCGCAAGCAGGAACTAGAGCACATCACACAACAGTTAACTGCGAGCGCGGAGCAAGTTAGCCAGCTTGAACAGCAACGCGATGCCAGTGAGCAGCGGCTTAAAGCCCTTGAAGAAAAGGCTCAGGAGATTGCCTCGACAATTTCGCAACAGCAGGGGCACTACACAGAGTTGCGCTCTAAGCTGCGCGGCTTTGAAGTGCAGATTGAACAGTACAGAGATCGAAAGCAACGGGCTGAAAAGGAATTGGCAGAGGTTGAGAAGCAGACCGAGACTGAACAGGAAAACCTATCTGCGGCACGCGGTCTGCTAGAGCAGTCGATCGATAAGATGGAAGCGGATTCGGTTCAACGCGAGACTTTAGTTCAGCAGCGCGATCAGTGCCGTGCCGAATTAGAGCAGGCCCGAGAACAGTCGAATAACGACCACAATCAGCATCAGCAGCTGGCTATGCGTGAGCGATCTCTAACTACTCAGTTGGCATCAGTTCGCGAGGGTATCGAGCGCCTAGAGGTTCAGGTGCAGCGGCTACAGGAGCGCCGCGATCAGTTGCAGACGGCGTTTAGTATTAAAGAAGACCCCTCTGAAAACCACAAATTGGAATTGGAGAAAGCGCTGCAATCCCGCCTCACTGTTGAGACTGAACTGGCAGATGCCCGATCGGCAGTGGAAGCGGCCGAACACAGTATGGGTGAACAGCAGAAGCTGCGCACTGAGGTGGACGAGGCACTGCAGGGGCAACAGGCCAAATTGGAGCAGCAGCGAATTTCAGCTCAGGAGACCGCAACCCTGCGTCGCACGCTGGAAAGTCAGATAGCCGAGCATCAAGAGAGCTTAGAGGATGTGTTGGAGCGACTGGAAGAGGATGCGCTGATTGAGGATTGGGAGGAGCAGTTGCAGTTGATGAGCAATCGAATTCAGCGTTTGGGCCCCATTAACTTGGCGGCGATTGACGAGTACAAACTGGAGTCTGAGCGCAAAGCCTATTTGGATCAACAGAATGCCGAGCTGGAGGATGCGTTGAGCACCCTGCAGAGTGCTATCCAAAAAATTGATCGCGAGACTCGCAGCAAGTTCAAAGAGACCTTTGAGTTTGTTAACACCCATATTCAGGAGCTGTTTCCCAAGTTGTTTGGCGGCGGCAATGCCTATCTGGAGATGACTGGTGATGATCTGCTCAATACCGGGGTGGTATTGATGGCCAGACCACCGGGCAAGAAGAACAGCTCGATTCATATGCTGTCTGGCGGTGAGAAAGCGCTGACCGCCATCGCTATGGTATTTTCAATTTTCAAACTGAACCCGGCGCCTTTCTGTATGCTGGATGAGGTCGATGCGCCTCTAGATGATGCTAATGTGGGGCGCTATGCGGCGATGCTCAAGGAGATGTCGGATCAGGTTCAGTTTATCTTTATTTCTCACAACAAGATTTCCATGGAAGCTGCAAATCAGTTAATGGGTGTGACTATGCATGAAGCGGGTGTCTCGCGTCTGGTGTCGGTAGATGTCAACCAGGCGGCCGAACTCGCTGGCGCATAGAGCTGGATAGGAACTGTTTAACCGATTGATAAAATGAGGCTTTTACTCGAATACCGGGTTGTTGCACCGCAGGGAACGATTGAGTAGGATTTAACTATCCAATCAGGGCATAGTATCGTTTTTTAGTCGTCTCAAAGCGAGATAAGAGTATTCTGAAACATGGATTTGGCACCAAAGACAATTGTAATAACGGTGGCAGTGATGGTCTGTTTGGCCATTGTGCTCGATTTGCTGCGCCGCAGAAAACGCAACCGCTATGAAAAGTTGCAGATGTCGTCCCGCGACCTGCAGCGATCCAATTATCCCGAGGCAGAGGATGATCCCTTTGAGCAGAGTCAATTTCCCTCGGGTCGCTCTCGCGTGGTGGGTGTGCGCAATGGTGAAGGCACAGTGTCCAAAGATCCTTCAACGCCGCCACAAACCTTTTCGCAATCACAGTCCAAGCCTCAACAGGGCTCTCTGTTGCTGGATACTGAAAATACCGCAGAGAGCACTGCTGCCGCTGAGGCATCAGCTGCAGGATCAGCCAGTCCAGAGCAGAATCCCGTTGATAGTGAATCGCAAGCTGCTCAAGAGGTGTTGGTGATTCACTTGGTGGCCAATAAAGATGAAAGCTGTTCTGGGCAATTATTGCTCGATCAGGCGGTCAGCTTGGATATGCGCTACGGTGCGATGAAGATTTTTCACCGTCATCGGGATGAGGAGGGTAGTGGGCCGGTGCTGTTTAGTATGGCCAACTTACGCAATCCCGGCACCTTTGACCTAAATACACTGGGCGATACCCAATGCGCCGGTGTCACATTGTTTATGACCCCCGAGGAGTTAGAGCAACCACTGCAGGCCTTTGATTTGATGTTGCAGACAGCACAAGAGCTGGCGGCACAGCTTCAGTTGAATGTTCTCGATGAGTCGCGCAGCTCAATGACTAAACAGACCATTGATCATTACCGGCAGAGAGCGCAAAAAGTCGCTTTTCAGCACTAGGCCAACACTTTCGGCATTATTAGATGGCAGATATTCCACAGCCTGTACTCGAGGCCTACCAACAGCTTAAGGACGGGTTAAATCAACACAATTACGCCTACTATGTGTTGGATGATCCGACTATACCCGATAGCCAGTACGATAAGCTGATGGGTCGCCTGCAGGCACTGGAAGCTGAGTATCCGGCGCTGAGAACCGACGACTCTCCCAGCCAGCGAGTCGGCGGTGAGGCGTTGACCCAGTTTACTCAGGTTCGCCACGAAATTCCCATGCTATCCCTCGACAATGCCTTCTCCGCCGATGAAATGGCCGATTTTGATCGGCGGGTAAAAGACCGTTTAAATCTGCATGATCAGACCCAAGTTGCCTATGTCTGCGAGCCCAAATTAGATGGTGTCGCGGTAAGCCTGCTCTATCAGCAGGGATTGTTGGTGCGTGCCGCCACCCGCGGCGATGGTGCGGTAGGCGAGGATATTACCGCCAATGTGCGAACCATTAAATCGATTCCGCTGCGCCTGAGAGGCGATGATGTCCCTGATTTACTCGAGGTGCGCGGTGAAATTTATATGCCCCGTCAGGGCTTTGAGCAACTCAATGATAAGGCCCGGCAATCTGGCGGTAAACTGTTTGTGAACCCGCGCAATGCCGCCGCTGGCAGCTTGCGCCAGCTGGATTCAAAAATTACCGCCTCTCGTCCTCTGGCGATGTGTGCCTACAGTGTTGGCCAGTACGGCGCCGATACGGCGCCCGAGAGCCATTACGGTATGTTGGAAAACTTGCGCCGCTGGGGATTTGTTGTCAATCGGCATATTCAGCTAGTCGAGGGTATTGCCGCCTGTGAACAGTACTATCAGCAGTTGGCGGCCCAGCGAGATAATCTGGATTATGATATCGATGGCATTGTCTACAAAGTTAGCGATTTGAACCTGCAAAAGCGCCTCGGCTTTGTTGCCAAAGCGCCGCGCTGGGCGATCGCCCGAAAATTTCCCGCCCAAGAGGAAATTACTCAGCTGTTGGATGTAGAGTTTCAGGTAGGGCGCACCGGTGCCGTAACCCCAGTGGCCAGATTGGAGCCGGTATTTGTCGGCGGCGTTACTGTGAGCAATGCCAGCTTGCACAATGGCGATGAAATTGCGCGCCTGGGGGTCTGTATCGGCGATACAGTGATTGTGCGCCGCGCCGGCGATGTGATTCCGCAAATTGTCAAAGTGGTATTGGAGCAGCGGCCAGCTACTGCTATCCCCATTGAGTTTCCGACATGTTGTCCGGTGTGCCAATCGCCGGTGAAAAAAGCCGAGGGCGAAGCGGTTGCCCGCTGTACGGGCGGGCTGTTCTGCGGCGCCCAAACCAAAGAGGCGATTGTGCATTTTGCCTCCAGAAAGGCCATGGATATAGAGGGTTTGGGGGATAGGTTAATTGAGCTGTTAGTGGATCAGGGGCTGGTATATTCGATAGCCGATCTCTATGAATTGCAGGCTGAGCAGCTAATTCCTCTGGAGCGCATGGCCGAGAAGTCAGCAAATAATCTGTTGGCGGCCATCGAAGCCAGTAAGCAGACCACATTGGCGAAGTTTTTATTTGCTCTAGGTATTCGCGAGGTGGGGGAGACTACGGCACAGAATCTGGCCAATCACTACGGTTCACTGGAAGCTCTAATCGGGTTATCTGCAGAGCAGTTGTTGGAGGTGGATGATGTGGGGCCCATAGTGGCCGGCCATATTGGCGATTTTTTTGCCAACCCAGATAATTTGGCAATTATCCAAGCCCTGCGAACCGCCGGGGTGCAGTGGCCTGATATAGATCGCAGCCAACAGTTTTTGCCGTTGCAGGGACAGACCTGGGTATTGACCGGCAGCTTAGAGACCCTGAGTCGCGCCGAGGCCAAAGAGCAATTACAGCAATTGGGTGCTAAAGTAGCTGGTAGTGTATCGGCAAAAACCCACAGCGTGGTGGCCGGTCCCGGAGCGGGCTCAAAGTTAACTAAAGCCCAGTCTCTGGAGATACCCGTATTAACCGAGCAGGAACTGATTGAGTTTCTCGCCAATCAATCAGCCAACCCTTAACTGACGGCTAAAAGTTACCATGCCCAAAACTCAACATAGATACACGCTAAAGCAGCGCTCGGCATGGGTGGCATCTATGGTCGCCTGTTTTGCCTTTCTATTGATGGCGATCAAAGTCTACAAGGTGTCGCTATCCACTATTGCTATTAATCTATTACTGATGTTGATCGGTCTATTGCTGATTGTCGCCCTGGCCGCGCTGTTGGGATGGTTACTGGCAGTCCTCAGAGAGCGAAAACCCTAGGTGTCAGTTCAGCGATTTTCATTTGCCTATTTTTTGACCACTATAGGCCTGAGCAATCTGGCTATGGGCCTGCAAAAGGTGCTGTATCCTTGGTTGATTGTCGGGGTTCTCAATGAATCCCCCAGCCGTCTGGGTTTAGCTCAATTGGCAGTGTTACTGCCCAGCTTGCTATTTGTACTGCCCGCAGGGGTAATTTCAGATCGCCGCCACCGCGGCAGTTGGCTGTCGCTGCTGTATTTGCTCTACCTGCTGCCTATCGGCGTGCTGGCGATAAGCTTTGGCTTTGCCAGCCCCCAATTTAGTTATGTGCTTATTTATGGCGTGCTGTTTGGCACTATTACCGCCTTTATTCAGCCGGCCAGAGAGAGCCTGCTGGGTTATGCGGCGCCAGAGTTGATGCATCAGGCGGTGGCCAAGGTGATGGCGGTGCAGTTTATCGCTCAGGGCATCGGCTTTCTCATGGCCGGCCAGTTGGGGATTGTCAGCCCGGTTCAATTGCTGTGTTTTCAACTGTTGATGTTTTTGCTCAGTGCGGTGTTTATCCGCCTCAGTCACCCCAAGGTTGCTGTTACGGGTAAGGTTGATTTGCCCGCAGGAGAGCAGCGCGACCTCAAGCAAAATCTCGCTGAATTGCGCGAGGGTTTAACCCTATTTCGCAATGATGCGGGGTTATTGCATCTGGTGCTGATTGTGTTTGCCACCGGCTTTTTGGCCTTTGGTGTGTATCTGGTGGGGATGCCACTAATTGCCAAGCAGTTTTATAATGGCGATGCTACCTTCTATGGCATGCTGCAGGTCATTTTTACGGTGGGTATTATCTCCGTGAATCTGGGGGTGATGAATCTGACCAAAGTATTTCGGCAGACCGGCAAATTGATGGTAATTAGCTTCCTACTGCGGGGGACTCTAGTAGCATTGATCGCCTTTAAGCCGAGCCTGTGGTTGCTGTTTGTGCTGGTCTATATCTGGGGCGTTTTCTCCGGTCTATCCATGACCTTGGGGCGCACCATATTACACAACCAAGTGCCGGATAACATGCGCTCCCGCGCCGCCTCTGTCTATCAGCTGTGTCTCTATGGCGGCGCGCCTCTGGGTGCACTGGTGTGTGGTCTAGTAGTGGATTGGATAGGCCTCAGTTATGCCTTCTTTGCTATTGCGTTGGTTACTCTGATCCTGTCGGTGATAACCGCACTGCGCTCGCCGCTTTGGCATATTGAGGGGGTTAGGGAGTGATAGCAATTCAGCTCTGATTCTAACTCCAGCTCCAACGCCAACTCTAACTCCAATCCTAAGAGCGAAATTGATTAAGTAATGTTGGCCAGAAGTTTGGCTTTCTCGTAGTGGCGTCTATCTGCGGTGATAAAGCCACAGTTGTTGAGTCATGATAGATAGCTAGGTCGTAAAAGGGCGGAACCAAAATGCAACTTCCCAAGCCTACTATCTCAGCAAAAAGCGCTTCGACTTGATTTGAATCCTCCTAGGTATTACAAGAAGTTATAGAATACCTCAGAAAAATACTATGCTCACTCACCGACATTCCATTTTCCATTGGTATTTACACCCGCCACTTCTTTTATCTGTGTCATCCCTAAATGCCTCGGTCCAACTAGGATTTTTACTCCATCCGCTGCAACTAGATCTTTTTCCTTGGCATTGAGAACTTCCCTCAGTTTCTTTAAAACAGACCCTACATTCAGAAATATAAGAGTGAGTGTGGGTGTTTGAAGAATAGGGATGAGTGTGGCTGCTAGAAGAATAGGGATGAGTGTGGCTACTAGAAATATTTGATATATCTTTACAGTTATTCCCATCTTTATCACAGATTTTGTTAGTCTGTATCTTTCCATCTTCAATGACAATGTCTCCTGCTTCTAAGGTAAAGCCATTATCAGCCCAAGTTATTGAGTGGCCCAACCCTAAAGCCACGACTGTAAGCAAGCATAATTTTGCTGTATTAATAAGAACTTTCATAATATTTCTCTTCCTTTTATAAGTTTATAGTTGCTCGAATTTACACCATAAGTGATTATTGAATTCTGCCACTCTTAGTTTGCTGTACAGCACCTGATAGCTCCTGCGACAACCCATGTGCCATCGTCACCACTTGCTACACCATTTGGACAACCTGAATTTTTATTAGTCATACAGACAGCAGTTACAAACTGTCCTTGGTCACACGCTACAGCGCCATGTGTTAGAACTACTTTCCACTGACAAGATGTATGCTGGTGACCATGAGTACTAGATGAATATGGATGAGTGTGGGTGTTTGAAGAATAGGGATGAGTGTGGCTACTAGAAATATTTGATATATCTTTACAGTTATTCCCGTCTTTATCACAGATTTTGTTAGTCTGTATCTTTCCGTCTTCAACTACAATATCTCCTGCTTCTAGGGTAAAGCCATTATCAGCCCAAGTTATTGATTGCCCCAACCCTAAAGCCGCGACTGCAAACAAGCATAATTTTGCTGTATTAATAAGAACTTTCATAATATTACTCTTCCTTTTATAAGTTTATAGTCGCTCGAATTTACACCATAAGTGATTATTGAATTCTGCCACCTTCATGCATATAAATTTGGCCCCTGCGTCGAATCTTGAGTTCATGGTTGGCAAAGTCAATATTTAGAAATCCATTACTAGCTATGGTCAGTGTGACATCTTCTTCAACCAAAACACTGGCTGGGGCTATGGCGATTCCCTCTAATGTGCAAGATTCAGTCACAACCCATAGGCCAGTGGTATTGACTTGACAGCGCGTTTGGGGATTAAGTCTTACATCATGGTTATTTACATTGAAGGGACTCAGGGTTACGGTGTCCTGCGCTTTGGTATTGGATGCTGTATGCACCACGGTGATCTGGTAGTCGCCCGGTGGCAAATAGGCTCTCAGGTAACCCGCTGTGCCAAGCGTACCACTGTCAGTAAGACCTAATAGGGTACCCAGCCCCTGCGGAGAATCGCTACCTTGAGCACCTTGGTGCTTGGCATAGACAGCGGCACCTTTGACCCGTACATTTTGTAAGTCAAATACATTGATGTCTATTTCCGTCAGCAGATGACTGCCTGCAATTGCACGACGATGCAGAGTCAACCGACAGGGGGCAGAGCGTGTAATATTATCCAATACTAGATTATCTGCGACACAACGACCTAACCATTGGTTAGGTTCATTTGCGTTGGTAAGCACCCAACTCAGGGCAATCTGGCTGTCTGCACTTATCTCGCTGCCGGCACCCATCCCACTATAAGTATGTTGCACTTCATAAGCATCTGAGTTGGCATTGTAGGTAAAGCCACCCAACGCTATATCATCGGCCTGATTATTGACACCACTCAGGCTTAGCGTAGCCCGAAAGTCTTCGTAATCACCAAGCACTTCGTCGACTACACCAATTCTAGGAATGGATAGGCGCAAGGTTGCGGTATCCCCAGTGAGTGTCATGGTGACGTTGCCAACCAATGGCATTAAATCCATTGCCAAGGGCTGATTAGCTATAACGGTGCGATTCTCCTGTTCGGGGCGCGATAGACCATTAAGCAATTTGCCGTTGTGGGCTTTCAATTCAATTTGAATTTGTCTGTTACCATTTGGTATGTACTGGTCAGTCACACCGAGTTCTGGATTGAATGTCAGTAGTTTTTCATAGCCATTATCAATCTTGACACCAATAACAGGATGTGCAGAATTTTGTAAATCTTCTGAATCATACTGAAATTTAAGTTCTGGTAGTTGGTTGATGCTATCAATGGTTACCATGCTGTTGTCTAAAACGCTTTTCAGCTCTAGAGGAATAGTTTGGTAACCTTGGTCAAGGGTTATATTGATTGCGCTAGCTACATACTGCACGTCACCATCGGTGGCTAAAAATTGTGCATTGTAGATACCCCGTTCAACTACGATAGTTTTATCAGAGATGATCGTGAAGTTATTGGCATCTAAATCAATTGGCCAGTGAATATCCTGAGATTCACCGGTATTGCGATTTTTTAATCTCAAGGTGGCTTCTATGTATCTGACGGCACCGAGCGGATCAGCTGGATTATCAGGTTGCGATGCTGTTGCAGTGCTTGCAACCATAGCATTTGCAACGGTAGCAGGCTGCAAAATTCTAGGGTAAGACGACAGCACAAGGGCTGTACCAACTTGCGACAGTTGATCCATGGGTTTGACGGTATTGGAGTAGTCACTACAGCGATCATATTCCCACCAAAAAAATGCCAGCCAAGCTGGCTTGGCTTTACAGGCGAGGATTTTCAGTTGCAATTCACTGATATCCCAACCATATGTCTCATAGTCGTAGGAGTGAGTAAAATAGGTTGCTGTGCCGCTAATATCTTCCACATATCGCCACTGACCGCCAGCATAGGCGTAAACAGGATAATACTCAGCGTCTTGGGTGGCATACCAACGCAGTTTTACTTCGCTTGGTGATAGACCAATGTCAACAGATAAACTCGGTGTACCCGGTATGGGATCAATTTGGGGGATAATAGGTTCGGGCGAGGGTTCAGGCGGTGGTGGACTCATGGCCAATGCAGTACTGGCGCCGAAAACAGCGCATAACAGACCGACAAGGATCAGATTAATTAGACCTTTTAAGCTGTTGCTTCTGATGGCTGACTGTTTGATGATTCTCATAGTTTTGCCTTCCTTGGCTCCATTCCAGTGTGACCTGCTTTGTGTGTTGGCTTTTTATATTCAGAGTGTTGCTTTATATACAGTTTCCTAATGTTAATTTTTCTATGCTTAGTTTGATTGACAAATAATTGAGCTAAATTGTTGCTAATAAGTTGCTGACAATTAAATAAAAAAGCTTGTTGCATACTCAATGAGTAAATTACCTACCTTTGGACTGTAAAATAGTACAATTGAGAGACAATGCATGTGATTTACTGCAAAAACTTAAAATCTATTTGATAGCGGATTAATCAATTAGTCTGTGATGCGTTTGGTTTTATTTCTATTGGTATGCCTGCAAATACCCCTCGTTTGGCTCTAGTTGGCACTCTTTGTATACTATTGATCTTATTGGTTAATAAGGTTGCAGGTGCTGTGGAGCATTTAGCTATCTAACTATCTAACTATCTAACTATCTAACTAATTGACTAGCTACAGGCTTTAAAGGCTACCAGTGCCGCAGTAACCGCAACATTCAATGACTCCACGCCGTTGGCCATGGGTATGCTCAGGCAATGATCGCTGAGGTTGATAATTTCCTGACTAACCCCCTTGGATTCGTTACCCAGCACATAGATTGTGGGTCGGCAGGGCTCAAATTCAGTCAGTGATGTAGCATTTTGAGTAGCCAGTGAGCAGATATCAAAACCTTTTGCCTGAAAATCCTGTAGCGCTTGGGCGAGGCTTTGGCAGCGCAAAATAGTCCCTTTAAATACCGTACCCGCGCTGGCTTTAATCACTAGGGGTGAAATATCTGAGTTGCCCTTTGCGGGCAGTAAAAGACCATGGGCTGGGCTGGCGGTAACACTGCGTATAATCATGCCCAAATTTTGCGGATTGGTAACGCCATCAAGGGCAATTAGGCTAAAGTTTGGATTGGCCTCTACATCAAAATTGTCCAGTAGGTTTTGGTAGGTATCAAAACCTGCACAGTGGATATCGCAGGCCACGCCTTGGTCCTGCTTGCCATTGCGTGAAATACGCGAGAGTTCTAGGCGGCTGTGATACAGGACTTCTGCTCCGCGATCCGCGGCCAGCTGTTTGATCTGTTTGATAACGCCACTGTCGCGATTGGAGTCTGCTAGATGAACTCTGTATATCTCTAATTGTGGGTCTTTGAGCACTTCTATCGCCGGATTGCGCCCATAGACGGTAATCAGTTGATCATAAAAGGCTTTGCGCTGTAAATAATCGGCGCTATCAGATTTGATAGGGGTTCTCGGCGTATTATTTTTCATCGCTGACCAAGTTGTTTAACCCATTGGCGATAGCGGCGAGCTGTTCTTTTGATGCCTGACCCTGTTTGGCTGAGATAGGCAGAGTGGCTTTACCGAGGGTTGAATAAAGTTGTTTCCATGCATCTGCATCTGGCGCTTGTTGCAGGGCTTTTATATGTGTCTCAACGGTCTCTGTATCACCTCTGGCAATGGGGCCAGTTAATGCCTGGGTGGCGCCTAAAGCAAAGTAGTTATCCAATGTTTGCCGGATAAGCGATTCAAGGGGGCTAGAGTTTTCTGTGCTATTAATACCTGCTTCATCAATACCTGCTTCTTTCAGCATTTGATGGCTTACTTCCAGCAGGCTAACGAGGTAATTGCAGGCCATAACTGAGGCCGCGTGGTAAAGACTTTTCTGCTGGCTATCAAGCGTAAATGTAAGCGCGCCAAGGGAAGAAAATAGAGCATCAAGTTGGGTGACTGCGATTGATGACCCTTCAATGGCACAGTGGCTGCCAGAGAAACTTTCAATTGATCGTTGTGGATCTGCAAAACTATGGATAGGGTGCACGGAAGCTACATTCAATGGCTTTGCTTTATCCTGTAAAACCGTTGAGGGTAATAATCCACTGCAATGAAAGATTACTGTATCAGGTTTTAATAGGTCTGCTTTGTGCAGTTGTTTGGCTGTAGTTTCAATTTGATTGTCAGGCGTGGCAATTAGCCAAATATCTGCCTCTTTGATGTCGTTAAACGTGGCTGCACTTCCGGTGCCGATAAATTCTACCGCGCGACGGCTGGAGTCTATGCTGGAGTTAATAATCTGCCCAATGGTCAGTTGTTGCGAAAGCAGGTGACAGAGGGTTTGTCCCAAACGTCCAGCGCCAATACATGAGAGGGTTGGCATCGGAGGCTAGACCAGCAGTGCCCTGTAGCTGGAAATGGCAGATTCCATGCCCATATTTAGGGAGTCCACGGTAAAGGCATGACCAATAGAAACCTCAAGCAGGTTTTCTATTTCAGCAAACTTGCCGAGGTTTTGTAAATTGAGATCATGACCCGCGTTGACACCCAAACCTAGGGAGTTGGCAAGTTTAGCCGCTGCCTGATGTTGCTGAAATAGGCTTTCAAAAGCGTCTGTTCCCCATGCGGCGGCATAGGGCCCGGTGTAGAGTTCGATGCGATCTGCACCTACCTCTGAGGCCAATTGAATCTGTTCAAGATCGGGGTCCATAAATAGACTGACTCTAACCCCAAGTGACTGAATATGCTGAATAATGGGCACCAGTTGTTCGCCCTGTACCTTGAGATTAAAGCCGTGATCAGAGGTAAGCTGTTGGTTGCTATCGGGCACTAGGGTGCATTGATCGGGATGGGTCTCCTCGACCAATGCCAACAAGCCGGGGTAATCGGCTAGGGGTTCGGCAAATGGATTGCCCTCGATATTGAACTCTATCTCTGGCATCGGCCGCACTAATTCCGCTAGCTGACGCACGTCAGTGGGTCGAATATGGCGCTGGTCGGGTCGCGGATGCACGGTGATGCCATTGGCGCCATACTGGATGCAGCGCTGTGCATGTTCGATCAGATCGGGGTAGTTACCCTCCCGTGAATTGCGGATCAGGGCGATTTTATTGAGATTGATACTGAGAGCGGTCATAGAAAAACTTCGCTAGCGAACGGGAATAGGGGCCTCAAAGCTGGGCTTTTCAACCGCTTCGGGCAGTGGTGACCAGCTTTCGGGGTTCACCAGCCGAGCGCTGAGAATCCGCACCGGCTCCACGGGTACGTCCTTCCTGTAGCCAACAGTTGCAGTTTTTACTGTGGCGATTTTATCCAGGGTATCCATGCCGTCGATCACCTGTCCGAAAACCGCATAGCCAGGACGTTGTTTGCTGTGGTCGAGAAACTTGTTGTTGCGATGATTGATAAAGAACTGACTAGTGGCGCTGTCGGGATCAGAGGTGCGTGCCATGGCCAGTGCGCCGCGCTTATTTTTTAGGCCATTGGCCGATTCGTTGACAATTGGTGCTCTATCCGGTGGTTTGATGCTGAGGTCAAAAGCAAAGCCGCCAGCTTGAATCATAAAGCCCTCGATCACGCGGTGAAAAATAATCCCATCGTAGTAGTGGCCGGTGACATACTTGAGGAAGTTATCCACGCTGATGGGTGCCTGCTGGGGATAGAGCTCGATCAACATATCTCCCAGATCGGTTTCAAGTAGCACATTGGGCAGTGGCTGTTTGGCTGAGCTCAGACAGCCAGTACCAATCGCCAGTAGAAATATAAAATTTCGCAGTAGCTGTTTTAACAACCCAGTTCTCCGTTGCCGATCAGTCCGTGCCTAGTGCCATTCAGAGAGGCGTCTTCGGCCGCGTATTCTGGGGATTATTGCCGCTAGCACGGCACCTAAAAACACCGCTAAACCGCCGTACATAAAGGATTCATTGCGTTTATTGTCCTTGAGATCATCGACATTGGTGCGCAGTACATCCCGCTCTTCTTGTAGCATATGGTTTTGTTTGACCAGTACCTGATTTTGGTCATGCAGGCTCAGCTCCCTGGCGGAGATCGCCTTGATATTGGCCAGCTCTTTGCTCATGGAAGTGCGCTGCGCTCTCATGGTAGCCAGGGAATCTCGCAGATTTTTATCGGCTGTCAGCAATCGCTGTATATCTTTCTGCAGCTGTTGATTCTGCTGTTGCAATTGGGCGATTTCCGCCTCCCTCTGCTTGAGACTGACTCGGGCGATTTGACGGTCCGCGATATGTTGGCTTCTGATCCAACCCTCATAGCCACTCTGGGTGGTGACCAGCGACCACTCCCCCTGACGACCGAGAACGGTGAATTCAGTACCCGATTTGAGACCTTTGTGAATAATCTTACACTGTCCGCAGGGCGATCCCCTCAATGGCACATAGAACTGATCAGAGATATAGCCGGTCTGGGGTTGATCCAGCATCAGGATGTCGTTGTCCGCAGATGGCTGAATGTCTTCTTCAGCCAGCAGACTAGGGGACAATAAAATTAGGATTGCGAGTAAATTTAGTCGGAAAATATTCATCGGTGTAGCTATGGGTAATAAGTTGATTAGAGGCATCATACTCCTAACCGGGCAAAATAATAACTCCGATTAGTAAAATCTCCCTGCAACTTTCAGTGTTGTGCTGAGCTCTAATGACAACAGTTTCTGGTTGTACCACTTAGGGTAGCACTTTCTTAAAGGGTTTGACCGCAACCTTCTGGTAGACGCCCGCTTGTAAATAGGGGTCTTGATCGGCCCAGTGCTGTGCTGCATCTAGGCTGTCAAATTCTGCAATGATTAGGCTGCCGGTAAATCCGGCACTGGCCGCATCGTCACTGTCGATTGCCGGATGCGGGCCGGCGACCAACAGGCGGCCCTGATCTCTCAGTTTGTAGAGTCTTTCCAAATGCGCCGGCCGCACTTGCAGGCGTTTTTCCAGGCTGTTTTCGCTGTCTTCACAAATGATTGCGTACCACATAATCAAGAGATCCTATAGAGTGTTTAAATGATGATTGGATGCTGGCGCCTAGCAAAAAGTAGAAAACCGAGCGCCCATACCTATTCTAGGCTTTTTTCTGCCGAACAATCTCTTCCATACTCATGCCTGTCAGTCTAGTAATGCCGCGAAATAGATAGATTAGGTTGGCCGTGAGTACTGCCATGGCTGGCAGGGCTATCACTGGGAAACTCAGCGCAGTCATTTTCCCGAGTTGTTCATTGAAGGTCACTGTGCCTGGCTCGGCAGTGAGAATAACCACAGCCAGTATATAGTTTAGCAGTGAGGATAGAAAAAACGATCCCGCCAGGATCCAAGAGGCATTGAACAGCAGCTGGTCAAACTGCTGTTGGGCCTTGTTGTTAACCAGCGCGGTATGGATTTTCTCCACATTCATCACCGACTCATTGAGAATCAGGGTGTGAATCAAAGGCTGAGAGGTTTTGAGAGAAATCAGGGTCGCTAATCCCAGCACGCCGGGGATAGAGGCCTCCTTGATAGCGATATAAATGGCGTCCATCTCCATTAGGCTGATGCCGCCGGTTAGTGCTACACTGACCACTCCCAGCCCGGAGAAAAAATTGAGCTTGCCGCGGCTGAAGAAGTCGTGCAGGCCGTAGAGTAGGGGAAATGCCAAAGCCACTACAATCGCCAGTTTTATACCCAGATAGTTATCACTGCTAAATTTGGTCAGAATAATCGTCGGTAGCAAGATATTGCAGCCCAGGTTAAGTAGCAGGCTCTCCTGCTTTGGCGGTGTCTGTTGATCTGGAGTTTTAGTGCTGAGGTCGGTCATTGGAGTGGTGTTCCTTTTGCAACGGAGTTGTGGTTTGCTCTCCAGTGCGCAATATAATAATTTTCTACGATCTAAAGTCTGTGTGGAATATTTTGCTTGGCTACATGCTTAGCTGATTACACCGCTGTATTGTACCTACTGGGGACGCCTAATTCGACTATCAATTGTAGCCATTGATTGAAGCCATTGTTGGCGATTTTGCTGTGCTGTGCTGGAGGTTGGTTTTAGAGCATTTAACTGCCCTGAATTTTTGTAGGCTAGGCCTCGATGAGGCAGTCGTACAGACTATCCACCGCGCTGTAAGCTGTGCGATAATTCCAGTGGTTTCCAAGTCCGAGATATTTGTATTGGGAGTGGGTAATGGCCCGTTACTTTTCTATTCATCCGCAGAACCCCCAGCAGCGCCTGATCGACCAGGTTGTCGATATTGTGCGCCGCGGCGGTGTGATTGCCTACCCAACAGACTCTGTCTATGCTCTGGGCTGTCATATTGGCGATAAAAAAGCGGTTGATCGCATCAGGGCTATTCGACGCCTCGATAAGCACCATAACTTTACCCTGATATGCAGTGACCTGTCTGAGCTGGCCAGTTATGCGCGCGTGGACAACAGAGTATTTCGTACCCTCAAGGCGGCTACGCCCGGTCCCTTTACTTTTGTGTTGAAGGCTTCTGCTGAGGTGCCCCGCCGGCTGATGCATCCCAAGCGCAAAACCATTGGCATCAGGGTTCCGGATAGCCCTATTGTCACTTCGCTCCTCGACACTTTGGGGGAGCCGATGATGAGTGTGACGTTGTTGTTGCCGCAGCAGGAGTATCCGCCAACAGATGCAGAGGAAATCAATCAATTGATCGGTTCGCAGATTGATGCGGTCATAGATGGTGGCCCCTGTGGTCTGGAGCCAACCACGGTTGTGGATATGAGTTCCGACGCGGTATCTATTTTGCGCCAGGGTGCCGGAGATTTCTCTGCAATCTGAGATTGCTGATGTTCAATGCCCCCATTGCGAGTATAATTCCAAAAACAATAAGCCAAGGCTAGTCAGTGTCCGATCAAGTGAGCCAACATCAAGATGTCCCATCCTCGGCTATTGCCTCTGAGTCGGATGCTGTCCGCCTGCGGAAAATGCCCCAGCAAGAGGAAATGCCCTTCGCGGTGGTTCAGGGCAAAGAACTCACGATTGTGCCCAAAGATCTGTATATTCCCCCAGACGCGCTGGAGGTGATTCTCGAAGCATTTGAGGGCCCGCTGGATCTGTTGCTGTATCTTATCAGGCGCCAGAATCTGGACATTTTGGATATAGATGTGGCCGAGATTACCCGCCAGTACATGGGGTATATTGAGCTTATGGCCACAATACAGCTGGAACTTGCCGCTGAGTATCTGGTGATGGCTGCGATGTTGGCAGAGATTAAATCGCGAATGCTTTTGCCGCGCCAACAGGCCGATGATGAAGATGAAGAGGATCCCCGGGCAGAATTAATTCGCCGACTGCAGGAATACGAGCGCTTTAAGCAGGCTGCAGAGGATCTGGATGAGTTGCCGAGAATGGGCCGCGATATCCACCGCGCTTCAGCGGAAACGCCCGATAAACAGCAGCAGCGACCCCATCCGGATGTGGATATGCGCGATTTGGTCACCGCTTTTGCCGAGGTCTTGCGGCGTGCTGAGATGTTTGAAAGTCATCAGGTTGAACTGGAAAAACTCTCCACTCGAGAGCGCATGTCCAAGGTTTTGGATACCTTACAAGACCAACAGTTTGTGCCATTTATCAGTCTGTTTACTGTGGAGGAGGGGCGGCTTGGTGTGGTAGTGACCTTTTTGGCAGTTATGGAGTTGATAAAAGAGTCCCTAGTGGAGATAGTGCAGAGTGAATCCTTTGGACCCATACATGTAAAAGCGCGGACATCATGAATTCAGAATTAATTAAGAAAATTTTAGAAGGTGCATTGCTGGCCGCAGGAAAATCCCTGACGGTTGTTCAGTTGGAAGCCCTGTTTGAGGATGAGCAACGACCACCGCGGGATCAATTAAAAGCCGCTCTCGAAGATATCGAGGCCGACTGTCGCGATCGTGGGTTCGAGCTAAAGCAGACAGCCAGTGGCTACCGATTTCAGGTCTGCCAGGAATTATCGCCCTGGGTGAATAAGCTCTGGGAGGAAAAGCCTAAGCGCTACTCCCGCGCCCTGTTAGAGACGCTGTCGCTGATTGCCTACCGCCAGCCCCTCACGCGCGGTGATATAGAGTTGGTGCGCGGGGTGGCAGTGAGTTCGGATATTATCCGATCGCTTATGGAGCGCGAGTGGATAAGGGTGGTGGGGCATCGCGATGTACCCGGCAAGCCAGCACTCTATGCCACCACCAAGCAATTTTTAGATTACTTTAACCTAAAGAGCCTCGAGCATCTGCCGGCGCTCAGTGAACTCAAAGACCTCACGGAGTTGGATCCAGAGCTGGAGATGACACTGGCGGCCGGTGCCTCCAGCGACTCTCAGGTGGCTGAGGCTCAGTCGTCGGATACGCATGCGGCGGTCGATACTGAGCTCGCTGTTGAGCCTCAAATCGATGGCGTGGATCAACAGGATTCTCAAGCTGAGCCTGAATCTTTGAACCCCAGTAGTACCACCGATGAGTGAGAAGTTGCAGAAAGTCTTGGCTGCTAAGGGCCTGGGTTCGCGCCGTCAGCTGGAACAGTGGATCGCAGCGGGGCGAGTCTCAGTCAATGGCGCCACCGCCAAACTCGGCGACCGGGTCGAGGCAGACGCCCGTATTGTGGTCGATGGCAAGCCGATCAAAGCCACAGTGGATGACAGCCCGAGAGTGTTGATGTACAGCAAGCCCGAGGGCGAGGTGTGCACAACCTCCGATCCCGAGGGCCGGCCGACAGTATTTGATCGCCTGCCGCGAATTAATTCCGGACGCTGGATTGCTATTGGTCGCCTGGATATCAATACCAGTGGTCTGCTGTTGTTCACCAATCAGGGTGAGTTGGCCAACCGATTGATGCATCCTTCCTTTGAGGTTAGACGTGAATATCTGGTGCGGGTTCGCGGTGATGTGGATGATGCCATGCTCAGGCGCCTTACAGAGGGCGTGCAGCTGGACGACGGACTGGCAAAATTCCACAGTGTAAAGCCCCAGCATCGCAGGGATTCTGAGGAGTATGGCGGCAGTAACCGCTGGTATCGCGCAGTGTTGGCCGAGGGGCGTACGCGAGAGGTGCGGCGGCTCTGGGAATCTCAGGATGTCGAGGTCAGTCGTCTAAAGCGAATCAGTTATGGCCCTGTAGAGCTACCCTCTTTTATTCGCCGCTCGGAGTTTATTGAACTGGAACCTAAACAGGTTGCCAAACTATTTGCTGCGGTGGATATGAAGCCCCCCAGTCTCAGCGAGAAAACGGTGCTGCGAGATATCCGCCAGCGCAAAGAGAAGCGTCTTCGCGCCCGTGGCAATCCTTGGAAAAAATAGTTTTATAAACAATTATTTATAGCTATTTATTAATGCAGTTGCGCATTGACTGACTGACCGTTAACTCCCCGGCTATCGGGCCCCATCAGGTAGAGGTATGCCGGCATAATATCGGCGGCGGCTTTGAGGGTCTCGGGATTTTCTGCCGGATAGGCCTGAGCGCGCATGCTAGTGGCGGTCGCTCCGGGATTGATACAGTTGATGCGCACTGAATTCAAACCCTCCAACTCTGCGGCCCAGGTCTGCATCAATCCCTCCACAGCAAATTTTGAGACTCCATAAGCACCCCAGAAGGCGCGCCCCACGCGGCCAACACCAGAGCTGGTAAATACCACTGAGGCATCGTCTGACTGTTCTAACACCGGCATCAGCGCTTGGGTCATCTGAAATTGCCCGGTGACATTGACTTTGAGCACTTTGTCCCACACATCTTGGCGGTAGTTACTCAGCGGTGTGCGCTGACCGAGAATGCCGGCATTGTGCAGTAAGCCGTCCAGGTGACCAAATTGTTGCTCTAGGGCCACTGCGAGCTGATCATAGTCCTCGTCAGTGGCGCCCAGTAGATCGATGGGGTAGAGGGTCGGTTGCCGATAGCCCGCATTGACGATCCTGTCATAGGTCTGTTCGAGTTTAGCGGGAGTGCGTCCCGCCAAAATTACTTCAGCTCCCGCCTGAGCAAAGGCTTCGGCTGCCGCTCTACCAATACCACCGCCGGCACCGGTGACTAGAATTACCCGGTCACAGAGAAGGTTGTTATCCGGTTGGTAGTTGATTATCTGTTGCGCGTTAAGCAAATTTGTTCCCCTTATTTTAGGTCAAAACCCCTGGTGCAAAGGTCGTACTGGTATAGTGGTTTTAAAAGTAGAAAATTTTAGCCGAATAAAATTTTGGTCAGTTCATTTGGTGTGGCAGCAATCCAGTCGGCATGCCAGTCGAAGATATTTTCCGTCTCTTCAATATACCCCCACTCAGCGGCGATGGTGATCATACCAGCACTGCGTCCAGCTTCAATATCGCGGCGGTGATCACCCACATACACGCATTCGACTGGATTTATTTTCAGTTCAGAGCAGGCCAGCAGTAGGGCTTGCGGATCTGGCTTGGGCCGCGCCACATGGTCCGGGCAGATGGTGGTTGCTGGCCGATGGGCTAGGTTCAGTTGATCTAGCAGGGCCTCGGTGTACTTCCAGGGTTTATTGGTCACAATGCCCCAGGGAATGCCCTGCTGGGTACAGCGAGTAAGAAGCGCTTCCATGCCATCGAACAGGGTAGTTTGTTCGGCAATATTGGCGAGGTAGTAATCTAGAAACTGGTGGCGAAGGGCTTCGAACTGCGGATCTTCTGTGTCGAGGTTATAGGCCGTCTGGATAATACCCACCGAGCCATTGGTCACGGCGCTGCGGATCTGACTGCTGGGCAGCGGCTCGCGGTGCAGATCTGCCAGCTGGCGGTTGAGGGCGCCGATAAAGTCCGGGGCTGTATCCAGTAGGGTGCCGTCCAAATCAAATAGCAGCGCCTTAAAATCTAGCATGATATATCCTGTGAATAGAGGCTTGTCAGCGCTAGTCTAGGGGTTTGCGGGCACAGATCATATAGTTGACATCCATATCGCGGTCGCTAAGCCGGTAGGTTTTAGTGATCGGATTGAACAACAGGCCCGTCATCTGATCCAACTGCAGGCCGGCATCGCGAATCCAACAGCCCAATTCGGCGGGCTTTATCAGTTTGGCGTACTCATGGGTGCCCCTTGGCAGCAGTCGCAGCAGGTACTCGGCGCCGATAATGGCCAACAAAAAGGCCTTTGGGTTGCGGTTAATAGTGGAAAAAAATACGCTGCCACCGGGCTTTACCATGCTGGCGCAAGCGCGGACCACTGAGCTTGGATCTGGGACATGTTCGAGCATTTCAAGGCAGGTCACAGTGTCGAAGGCCTGCTGGTGAGTCTCGGCAAAATCCTCGGCGGTGGATTTGTGGTAATCGACGGATACGCCGGATTCCAATCGGTGTAGTTTGGCCACCTCAAGAGGCGCATCCCCCATATCAATACCGGTGACCTGAGCGCCGCGTTGGGCTAGTGCCTCGCAGAGGATGCCGCCGCCACACCCCACATCCAGTACCTTTTGTTCGGCAAGTGGAGCCAGATTGTCAATCCAGTTGGCTCGCAATGGATTGATATCGTGAAGGGGTTTGAATTCGCTATTGCGGTCCCACCAGCGACTGGCAAGTTGTTCAAACTTGTGTATCTCATTGGCATCGACATTGGGTATTTGTGGCATTGGATTTTTGACCTATGTGCTCTGTATGCTGGGTATTAGGGCCGCCATTTGGTAGCCAAGTTAGACAAATTCTGTGTGTCTAGGGTGAGCAATTGCCGATCTCTCATCAGTGGCTTTCCGGCGACCCAGCTGTGGGACACCTGATGGCCTTGAGCGTTGCCGAGCAGTTGCACTGGCGAATTATACAGCGGCTGTTGCAGGATAGGATCAATTTCTAGGGCGATAATATCGGCATACTTGCCGGCTTCGATGCTGCCAATTTGCTCCTCCCAGCCCAGTGTGCGCGCACCGTTGATGGTCGCCATACGCAGTGCTCGATGGCATCTGTGATCAACGGCCTCCGCTGTGTCTGTGGTGGCGACATGACTGAGCGTCTGTAAATGATTTAAATGATGCAGACTGCCACCCTCTGAGCCCAGTGCGACATTGATGCCTTGGTCGATTAGTTGATCAGCTGGATATTCATCGTTAACTGTGGAATTTGGACAGCGAACTACATGGCTATTGGTGCTTTCGAGGAGTTTTATATCGTCGGCGTTTAACTGATGCATATGCGCCAGTTGAGTATGGGGTGCCAGCAGACCGAGACTGTTAAGCCGCTGTAGGGGGCGACAGCCATGGTGGCTTGTGGATTGAGTGATTTCGGCACTGTTTTGGTGGCAGGGTAGATGAACTGCCATATCCAGTTCGTCCCTGTAAATAGCAACCCGTTTAGCGATATCATCGGTAAGTTCATTAAATCCGTGGGGCGCGCAGGCCACCTTGATCAATGGGTGATCGCCGATACTGTCCTGCAGCTTGAGTCCACTGTGGATATAGTCATCGGCACTGTTGGCGTGGGCGGTTGCAGTATTGGACACCACAAAGCTTATCTGACTGCGCAGGCCCGAGGCGCGAATGGCGTCTACCAGAGAATCCTGGGCGAAGTACAGGTCGGCAAAGCAGGTAGTGCCGGTTTTGATCATTTCTGCCATCGCCAAGCTGGCGCTGTTGGCAACAAATTCCGGGTTGATAAATCGGCTATCACTGGGCTGGTAGTAGCGCTGTAGCCATGATTCTGACAGCTGATTTTCACCGTGACCACGCAGCAGTCTGGTGGCAGTTTGGCAGTGGCTGTTTATCAGTCCCGGTATCACTAGGTGCCGATCCAATGGGATCGTCTGCCCGGACTTGTAAAGTCGCTGTATTTCCGCTTCCGTGCCAATAGCTACAATGCGACCGCCGTCGATCGCCACAGCCTGGTTTTCCCAGACTTGATCCTCTGGGATAACGGGAATAAGCCAGCGGCACAATAGCAGGGTATCGATTTCTGTGGGTTGCATAAGCGTTCCTAATGGGTTCTAGTGAGTATAACCAGTTTTCTTGTTGCAGTTATAGTAATCACTGTCATTCAGGGTGCGGATAAAGAGGATATGTCGCGCTTTCTATGATAGAATTCTCTTGTATTTTCGAGCAGCCAATAGCCCCTGTGAGAACCCTCTCAGAGTCAGCCATTGCACTGCGCGATTAGTCTACGCAAAAGTATAATAAATTCGAATCTTTAGAGAACAATTATGGTTGATTTGGCAAAGGAAATCGTCCCAGTAAATATTGAGGATGAGCTCAAGCAGTCCTACCTAGACTATGCGATGAGTGTAATTGTCGGCCGGGCGTTGCCAGATGTGCGCGATGGGCTCAAGCCAGTGCATCGCCGCGTTTTGTTTGCCATGAATGAGTTGAGCAACGACTGGAATAAGCCCTACAAAAAATCAGCGCGGGTAGTGGGTGATGTCATCGGTAAATACCATCCCCACGGTGACTCCGCGGTCTATGAAACCATTGTGCGCATGGCTCAGCCTTTTTCCCTGCGCTATATGTTGGTAGACGGGCAGGGCAACTTTGGCTCCATTGATGGCGACTCTGCGGCAGCGATGCGCTACACCGAAATCCGCATGACCAAAATGGCCCATGCCCTGCTTGAGGATTTGGAAAAAGAAACCGTAGATTTTGTTCCCAACTACGATGAAACAGAATCCATTCCCCAGGTGTTGCCCACCAGAATCCCCAATCTATTGGTCAATGGCTCCTCCGGTATCGCTGTGGGAATGGCCACTAATATTCCACCCCACAATCTCACCGAGGTTGTAAAGGGCTGTCTGGCACTTATAGACAACCCAGAGATCAGTATCGATGAGCTAATGACCCATATCCCGGGTCCAGATTTTCCCACTGGGGCGATAATCAATGGTAAGGCGGGCATTATTCAAGCCTACCGCACTGGGCGGGGGCGGATCTATATTCGCGCTAAGGCGGATATAGAGGTCGATGAAAAAACCAAACGCGAAACCATTATCATCTCGGAAATCCCCTATCAACTCAACAAATCGCGTCTGATAGAGCGCATTGCCGAGCTGGTTAAAGAGAAGAAAATTGAGGGTATCTCCGAGCTCCGCGATGAGTCCGACAAAGACGGGTTGCGGGTGGTGATCGAGCTCAAGCGCGGTGAGTGCGGTGAGGTTATCCTCAACAACCTCTACGCCCAGACGCAACTCCAGGCGGTGTTCGGCATCAATGTCGTGGCCTTGGTGGATGGTCAACCCAAGATCCTCAACCTAAAGCAGATGTTGGAGGCCTTTGTCCGCCATCGCCGTGAGGTGGTAACCAGAAGAACTATCTACCTGTTGCGAAAAGCCCGAGAGCGGGCTCATACCCTGGAAGGTTTTGCCATAGCGCTGGCTAATATAGATGAGGTGATCGCTTTAATTAAGCAGTCTCCCACGCCGGCTGATGCCCGTGAG
Organism: Porticoccaceae bacterium; assembly: GCA_049612225.1. Classification (GTDB taxonomy): domain Bacteria; phylum Pseudomonadota; class Gammaproteobacteria; order Pseudomonadales; family Porticoccaceae; genus HTCC2207. Next base: position 214,769 of record JBMZBJ010000002.1, read on the forward strand.
GCGCTAGTCAGTAGAAGTTGGAAGCCCGGTTCGGTGGTAACCATGTTAGAGCGCGCCGGCGCCACAGCAACTCGCCCCGAGTGGTTAGACGACCAATATGGATTGCACAAAAAGGAATATTATCTCTCACCAGAGCAGGCCAAGGATATCCTCGAGTTGCGCCTTCACCGCCTCACTGGCATGGAGCAGGATAAGATTATTGAGGAGTTTACTCAGAAGCTTGAGGAAATAGCTGATTACCAAGATATTCTCGGCGATATCAGTCGCCTGATGACAGTCATTAGGGAGGAGCTGGAAGCGGTATTGGAGGAGTTTGGCGATGAGCGTCGCACCGAAATAGTTGAATCCCAGCAAGACCTCACGGTTGAAGATTTGATCACCGAGGAAGAGCGGGTGGTGACTATCTCTCACGGGGGCTATGCCAAAACCCAACCATTGGCCGATTATCAGGCACAGCGCCGCGGCGGTACGGGTAAAGTGGCGACTGCGGTCAAAGATGAGGATTTTGTCGAGCACCTGCTGATTGCCAGCACCCATGCTACGATTCTGTGTTTTACCAACTTGGGTAAGGTCTACTGGCTCAAGGTCTATCAGATCCCTGTAGCTGGGCGCAATTCCCGAGGTAGACCGATGATCAATCTGCTGCCCCTCGAAGAAGAGGAGCGTATTAGCTCTATTCTGCCCGTGGAGGAGTACAGTGCCGATCAGTATGTGATTATGGCAACTGCCAACGGCACGGTGAAAAAGACCTCCCTGGATCAGTACTCTCGACCCCGCAGTGTGGGTTTGCGGGCTGTAGACCTGGTGGAGGGAGATCACCTGGTGGGCACTGCGATTACCGATGGCGGCAGAGATATTATGCTGTTTAGTTCTGAGGGCAAGGCGGTGCGCTTTGCCGAGACCGATGTGCGCGCTATGGGTCGAGTCTCCAAGGGGGTTCGCGGGATGCGTCTGCCCGAGGATCACGCAGTTATCTCGATGGTGGTTCCTGAAGCCGATGGACTTTTGCTAACCCTATGCGAGAATGGTTACGGCAAGCGCACCAAGGTTGACGAATTCCCCACCAAAGGGCGCGGCGGTAAAGGCATGATAGCGATTCAGACCAGCGAGAGAAATGGTCCCCTAGTGGGCGCAACCCAGTTGTTCGCCGGTGATGAAATTATGCTGATATCCGATCAGGGTACGATGGTTCGCACCCGTGGTGACGAGGTATCCGTGGTGGGTCGAAACACTCAGGGTGTGCGGGTTATTCGACTCAAAGAAGGTGAGAATCTAGTCAGTGTAGCGAGAATTGCTGAACCACAAGAAGATGATCAGCCGATTGAGGATTGATCAGAGGTTTTTACTATGGCTAAAAAACAATCGCTGAAGGCTCTTAGAGATAAAATTGACGAAATCGATCTGCAGATAATGCAGTCTATCAGCGAGCGAGCTCGCTGCGCGCAGCAGGTCGCCGAGGTTAAAAAAGCGGACGGCGATCAGACCTATTACAAGCCAGAGCGTGAAGCTCAGGTGTTGCGGCAGGTGATGACCAACAATACTGGTCCGCTGGACAATGAGGAGATGGCGCGGCTATTTCGTCAAATTATGTCCGCCTGTCTGGCGCTTGAGCAACCGATTAAAGTGGCCTATTTGGGCCCTGAGGGCACCTTTACCCAAGAGGCTGCACTGAAACATTTTGGTGGTTCGGCGGTCAGTGTGCCCCAGTCGGCTATCGATGAAGTTTTCCGAGAAGTCTCAGCAGGTTCTTGCCACTATGGTGTAGTACCGGTTGAAAACTCCACCGAGGGAGTTATCAGTCACACCCTGGACAGCTTTATGGATTCATCACTGAAAATTTGTGGTGAAGTCGAGTTGCGAATCCATCAGCACTTTATGATTGGCGCGAATACCGACAGAGACAATATCACCAGAGTGTACTCCCATGCCCAATCACTGGCGCAGTGTCGCCAATGGCTAAACGCTAACTACCCCACCATTGATCGGGTGGCGGTGAGCAGTAATGCCGAGGCGGCAAAACGCGTTCAGGGTGAGTGGAACTCCGCGGCTATAGCTGGGGATATGGCCAGCGAGCTCTACAATTTGGAAAAACTCTGGGAAAAAATCGAGGATCGTCCAGATAATTCCACGAGATTCCTTATTATTGGCCGCGAATCTGTGCCTCCCAGTGGCGATGATCGAACTTCAGTTGTGGTATCTGTGCACAACAAGCCCGGTGCGCTCTATAATCTTCTCGAGCCTTTCCGCCGTCACAATGTGGATATGACCCGCTTGGAATCCAGGCCCTCCCGCACTAGCAAGTGGTCCTATGTGTTTTTTATTGATATGCAAGGACATCAAGAGGATCAAGCGGTGGCCAATGTGTTGACCGATTTGATGTCTGAGGCGGCGGAGCTAAGAGTACTTGGATCCTATCCGCGTGCTGTGCTTTAAACCCAATTGTTATCGCTTATAGCTACCAGAGCGGTTCGAAAATTATATGACCACAAATAGTTTAAAACCTTCTCAGCCTGTCAACAGACTTGTGATTATCGGCCTTGGATTAATTGGCTCCAGTTTGGCCGCAGCGGTTCGAGCGCGCGGTTTGGCTCGCCAGGTGACCGGTATTTCCAGGAGACAATCGACCCTTGAAATAGCACTGGAGCGCGGGTTGGTTGACAATGTTGCCGATTCCTTGGCGCAAGTTGCATCGGAGTTGGGTGTGGGCGATATGGTGGTGATGGGTGTCCCCACCCTCACTGTTCCCGAAGTATTAAAGGACTGTATGTCCCTGCTGTCGCCTGAGGTGACTATCACGGATGTGGCCAGTGTTAAGGGCTCAGTGGTCGAGTCCGCAAGGCAAGTGTACGGAGAGGTTCCACCCCAGTTGGTGCCGGGGCATCCCATAGCCGGCTCGGAGAAAAGTGGCGTCGAAGCCGCCAATGGCGATCTATTTGTCGATCATCGGGTGATTCTCACGCCGCTTGAAACCACCGCTGATGAACATCTGAGCCCCGTCGCATCCCTGTGGCGTGGTGCAGGCGCGGCAGTGTCGACTATGAGTGTGGCAGAACACGATAAAATTCTGGCCGCCACCAGTCATCTGCCCCATCTGGTGGCCTACTCACTGGTGGATACTCTGACCAATATGGGCAGTAAAACCGATATTTTCCGCTATGCGGCGGGTGGATTTCGTGACTTTACCCGCATAGCCGCCAGTGATCCCACCATGTGGCGCGATATAGCACTGGCCAACAGTGATGCCATAGTGGATGTGATGGATCAGATGATGGCGGATCTCAAGCTTGTGCGCACCGCAGTGCAAGGAGGGGACAGTCGATATTTGACCGAAGTCTTCACCCGAGCACAGGATGCCCGCCATTATTTTGGCAAAATTCTCGAAAGCCAACACTCTGATAAAGGAATAGCGAACCCTATGTCCGATCGCTCAATTGACTATCTGGTTCAGCCTGGCGGAGGTGCCTGCGGCGACCTTCGCGTTCCCGGCGACAAATCGATTTCTCACCGCTCGATTATGCTTGCCTCGCTGGCCGAGGGAATGACTGAAATCACCGGTTTTCTCGAGGGCGAAGACAGTCTGGCCACTCTGCAAGCCTTCCGTGATATGGGGGTGGAAATTGAAGGTCCCAACAAGGGTCGAGTGGTGGTTCAGGGCGTTGGTTTAAAAGGCCTTTCAGCCCCGAAAAAACCCCTCTATTTGGGTAATTCAGGTACCTCTATGCGCCTGCTTGCCGGCCTGATGGCAGGTCAGGCCTTTGATGTTGAACTGCGCGGGGACGAATCCTTGACCGGCAGGCCGATGAACAGGATCGCTAAGCCCCTGCGGCAGATGGGTGCAGTCATTGAAACCGCTGAAAATGGACGCCCGCCACTGCTAATCAAAGGAGGGCAGCAGCTAAAGGGTATCCACTATCAGTTGCCGATGGCCAGTGCTCAGGTTAAATCCGCAGTGCTGTTGGCGGGTCTGTATGCCACGGGAGAGACCGCCGTTGTCGAGCCCGCACCTACCAGGGATCATACAGAGCGTATGCTACGAGGGTTTGGTTATCCCGTGGAATCCCAAACTGACACAGCGACATTGCAGGGAGGTGGGCGCCTGCATGCCAAGCGCATCGATGTGCCCGCAGATATATCCTCGGCGGCATTTTTTATGGTTGCCGCAGCGATTGTGCCAAATTCGGATATCACGCTGCGCCATGTGGGTCTAAACCCCACTCGCACAGGGGTGATTCATATACTGCAGCAGATGGGTGCTGATATTCAGCTGTCCAATCCCATAGAGGTTGGTGGCGAGCCGGTCGCCGATATCCGGGTGCGCTATGCACCGCTCAAAGGTATAGAGATTCCCGAGGAGCAAGTCCCTCTGGCGATTGACGAGTTCCCAGTGCTGTTTGTGGCCGCTGCCTGCGCTGAGGGCACCACCGTGCTCACTGGTGCAGAGGAGCTGCGAGTTAAAGAGAGCGATCGCATTCAGAGCATGGCCGATGGCCTGTTGACTCTGGGTGTCGATGCTCAGCCTACCGAAGATGGTATTCGCATCCAGGGTGGCAAAATAGGAAGTGGTGTGGTGGATAGTTTCCACGATCACCGCATAGCTATGGCATTCACCATTGCTGGCCTGCGCGCCAGCGGGCCGATAACCGTTAAACAAGCTGACAATGTGGCTACATCCTTCCCGGGATTTGTCGCCCTGGCCCGCGAGATAGGCTTGGATATTGAAGTTGTTCAATCTCCGTGATGATGACGGGGTAAACAAGAGAGTTACATGACAAAGGTAATTGCAATAGATGGTCCCAGTGGTGCTGGCAAAGGCACTATCAGTCGCAAGTTGGCAAAAAAACTGGGGTTTTTTTATCTCGATAGCGGCGCTTTGTACCGCTTACTTGGGCTGGTGGCGGTTCGTCACCGCGTTGATCTTTCGGACAATGCGGTTTTGTCGCCGCTGGCGGAAAATATGGATATTCGATTTGAAGCACTGGCCAGTGGTGAAAACAAAATACTGCTGGAGGGCGAGGATGTCACCCGTGAACTGCGCAGTGAGCAGACTGCGGCGTTGGCTTCTCAGGTGGCTGCTCACCCCGAGGTCAGAAAGGCATTACTGGTGCGACAGCGCAGGTTTGCGAGGCCGCCGGGGCTAGTAGCCGATGGTCGCGATATGGGTACCGTGGTGTTTCCAGAGGCGCAGCTCAAACTCTACCTCACCGCCAGTGTTGAGGAGCGGGCGCGACGGCGCTATAAACAGTTGCTTGAGAAGGGCGAAAGTGTTAGTCTGCGCGCCCTCGAGGCGCAGGTGCGCTCTCGGGACGAAAGGGATATAAATCGAGATGCATCACCTTTAATTGCCGCCTCTGACGCAATTGAAATAGATACCACCGATCTCTCGATTTCAGAAGTTCTGGATACGGTGCTCAATATTGCACTGCATCGAGAACTGATGTAATCCTCTAAACAAACCTGTATGTAGCTAGTTGCCAGCAATAACTGCTCTATACAGTCAACTAAACCGACCCGCGTAAACTGGCCTCGCGGTAGAGAGAACAGCCTGTATTACCTCTGCTGATTCTCTGTCAAACTTAGGTAAATCCTATGAGCGAAAACTTCCAAGAATTATTTGAACAAAGCCTTAAAACCGTTGAGATGAACCCCGGCTCGATTATTACTGGTGTGATTATCGATATGGATAAGGACTGGGTAACTGTGCACGCAGGCTTGAAGTCTGAAGGTGTGATCCCAGCTGAACAATTTTATAACGAAAAAGGTGAGATCGATGTCGCTGTCGGCGATGAAGTACAGGTGTCGCTGGAAGCCGTTGAAGACGGTTTTGGTGCCACTCGCCTGTCGCGTGAAAAAGCCCGCCGCGCCGAGTCGTGGATTGAGCTTGAAGCTGCCCATAAAGCCGATGAGATTGTCACCGGCGTGATCAATGGCAAGGTTAAAGGTGGCTTTACTGTGGATGTCAGAGGACTGCGTGCCTTCTTGCCCGGTTCCCTAGTCGATGTCCGCCCACTGCGTGAAATTACGCACCTCGAGAATACCGAATTAGAATTTAAAGTGATCAAGCTTGATGCCAAGCGCAACAATGTTGTGGTCAGCCGCCGCGCGGTGATGGAGAGCGCAAATTCAGCAGAGCGAGAAGAGCTGTTGGCCAATCTGGAAGAGGGCGCATCGCTGAAAGGTATTATCAAGAACTTGACCGATTACGGCGCCTTCGTTGACCTCGGTGGCATTGACGGCCTGCTGCATATCACTGATATGTCATGGAAGCGCATCAAGCACCCCTCTGAGATGATCAATGTCGGTGATGAGATCGATGTCAAAGTGCTCAAATTTGACCGTGAGCGCAACCGCGTCTCACTGGGCATGAAACAGATGGGTGAAGATCCCTGGGGTGATATCACTGGACGCTATCCTAAAGGTGCGCGCACCAAGGCCAAAGTGACCAATTTAACTGACTATGGTTGCTTTGCTGAGCTGGAAGATGGCGTTGAGGGTCTGGTGCATGTCTCTGAGATGGATTGGACCAATAAGAATGTTCACCCATCGAAGATTGTAGATCTCGGTCAAGAGATTGAGGTTATGGTGCTGGAAATTGATGAAGAGCGCCGCCGTATCTCACTGGGTATCAAGCAGTGTTTCACCAATCCGTGGGATGATTTTGCCGCCACTAAAGCCAAGGGTGACAAGGTGGTGGGTAATATTAAGTCGATTACCGATTTTGGTATATTTATTGGCCTCGAGGGTGGTATTGACGGCTTGGTTCACCTCTCTGATATTTCGTGGAATGAAGCCGGAGAAGAAGCGGTTCGCAACTTCAAGAAGGGCGAAGAGGTGGAGTCTGTTGTACTTAGCATCGATGCCGAGAGAGAGCGTATCTCACTGGGTATCAAACAGCTAGCCGATGACCCATTCAATAACTATCTGGCGGAAAATGACAAGGGTTCAGTTGTCACTGGCACAGTCAAAGAAGTAGACGCCAAAGGTGCAGTGATTGATCTTGGCAATGAGATCGAGGGTTACTTGAAAGTATCCGAGCTGTCTCGCGACCGAGTTGAAGATGCCCGCAATGAGCTCAATGTAGGTGATTCTGTTGAGGCGAAGATTGTCAATGTGGATCGCAAGAATCGCGATATTGCCCTCTCAGTTAAGGCCAAAGATGTCCTAGAGGAAAAAGCTGCGGTTAAAGCCCATCGCAAGTCTGAGGCTGAGGCTTCTTCTCCAGCGACTATTGGTGACCTGATTAAGGCGCAAATGGACAAGTAGTTAGATTTTGCCAGAAAAAGAAAAAAGGGTGGTGTGTCCACCCTTTTTTTTGGTTTGAGCATTATTGACATAGTAAACACCCAAATGCTTCACTCCTAACTAGGCAGCGAATAAACAGATAGTATAAATAGATAGCAAAGTTAGAGCTTGATAGTGCGTTTGATCGCAAGATCCTCTGCAATAAACCCTGTTTATGCAATTTTTGCTTGTATTACCGCGAAACTTGAATAGAATCTTCAATAATAAGCGTAGTGAACCCCGTGGTTAATCCAATTAATTAATAGCCAATGACCAAGTCCGAGTTAATTGAAAAAATCTCAATGAGCCAAGATCAGCTCCCCCCGCGGGATGTTGAACAGGCCGTGCGTATGATTTTAGAGAGGATGACCTCGGCGCTAATCAATAACCAGCGCATAGAGATCCGCGGTTTTGGTAGCTTTTCCCTTCACTACCGTGCACCGCGAGTCGGTCGCAATCCCAAGACTGGTGATGCAGTGACTCTGCGCGGCAAGTATGTTCCTCACTTCAAACCGGGTAAAGATCTGCGCGATCGAGTCAATAACAGCGTTTAACTTCCCATCCCCACTACTATCAATTCTCAATAACTGCTATCTGTCAGCTGCGGTTTATTGGTCGGTCTCCACGGGAGTGCACTGTAAATTATCCAAACGCCATTCTCTATTGCTCTGGCTATGACGAATCAGACAGCCACGGTGATCCTTTAGCAGGGTAAACTGATCGGGCCTATCTAAAGACAGCCCATAGAGATGAGGGTTGGATTTGTCTGGTTGACGCTGAATAACCAAAATACTGGTATGGGTAAATACCGAGTGGCTCAATTGTATATTTTCGCTTGCTAGATTTAGCGCATCACCAATAATTTGGCTGATTTGCTGACGATCAGCCAAATCGGATTCAGTGAGCAGTGCCGGCACTGAATCCAAGTTTGACTGTGCTTGTAGTTGGCAACCGCAACAGGTTATTGCCGCCACTAGTGTTATAAACCATCTGCTCATTGCATAATTGTGCCCATTGGCAATGGGCTCAGCAACTCGCCACTAACAGACAACAGGGGGTGTGTCGATTTGCTTAAACCAATGCTTGCGGTACTGGGACAGCTGCCTGTTTCGATAAAATGCAGTGCAGTGGCCAGCATATTTTCATTGCTATCACCAAGCTCCCGACTGAGATCATCACTAACGCTACAGCCTCGCACTTGATCCTCCCCGTTATCGCTAACGGCAGGTGTAAATCCACCGGCGTAATCGCCGTAGCCCTTGGCATTGGCACCTTTAAATTGAATGGTAAAGTAGGTGATGCCACAATTATCCTGTGGCAAAAAGCCATAGGGCTTGCCGGTGGTATTTTCTCCAACCAAAATAACGTCGATATCAATGCCCCTAAGGCCGTTGATCAAGTATTCACTGGCTGATGCGGTATTGCCTGTAGATAGAATATAGACCTTGGATAGGTTGAGTTTGGGTAGGCTCATACCTTTAGTTGCTGTATAGCCAATTGCAGTGAATGGAAATCGATAGATTTGATTATTCATACTGCGTTTGTCGTTATACATAATTTCCCCATAGACACTGCCCAATGCATAGTCACCCGCAATCATTGTTGCCAATTCCGCTGAAATATCGAGAGATCCGCCGCCGTTATAACGCAAGTCCAATATCAACTCATCGATATTTTGCTGTTTTAAGCTATTGACGGCATCGATCAACTGCTGCTCTGCAGTGGCAATTCCGAATGTATTGAGGACCAGATAACCAATATTTTTATCGGTTTGAGTAATTACCTTAGTTTGATAGACAGGTATTTTAGTAACAGCCACACTGGTTAACTGCACAGTGCGTTGATTGACAGCATTGAGATCTCTAATCACAAAACTGTGACGCTCACCGGGCTGTGTGGGTCTCAGGCCGTTGTTAAGGGTATCTACATCCTGTTGTGAAGAAATATTATTGAGGTACACCCCATCAATCGCTAATACTTCCGCGCCGCGACTAATTTTGGCATCAGCAGCCGGCGAATTGGCCTCAGTATAGGTAACCATTATCCTTTTTGGTGACGATTGGATAATTAAAAAATTTGCCCCATATCCCACAGAAATGCCTGATTCCAACACCCGATTGTATTCTTCTGTGTTGCGTGTGTAATGAAACTGATCCTTATCTTCACCAGAGGCTGTTTTGAAAGGGGTTTTCATCTGTTCAAAATAGTCGATAGCGTCGCTAACGGTTTTGGGGTCTATATCGGGTAGTTCGTCATACCATAAGTAGGTTTCATGGCTCCAGGAGCGAATCCAGTTATTTTCGTCGGTCACTGTGCCCAGTATGTCTGGGTAGTTGTTGCTAGTGCGAGGATTGGCACAGCGATTGGCAAAAGTCTTGGAGGATGGGTAGACCCCTTCTTGCCAATTGCTGGTGGCATCAGTGGGTGGGGTTTGAGGCTTACTACTTGAGCCACCACCGCAGGCGTTTAAAAGCAGTAATATAGCCAAGACTGAAAGTATTTTCATCGGTAACTCCTTGTCGATTTTTTTCAATCATCCTAACTGTAGAGCGCTTAGTTAAAGGCTCGGTTAGTTAAGCTATTCATCCTGTAAGGGTTTCCATACTATAGTATTTAGTAAACTATAAATAGTTCTTTGGGATTGTGGAGCTGAATGTCTATTGCGCAAACAGCGATTTCAGCGCAGCCAGAGATTCTTCACCTTTGATTTGATTTTGCGCTACATCGGCTTCCGTTCCACCACCCAGTCGGATTAAATCATCCCCTGGCAGTTCGTCGATAAAACGACTGGGTGTGGTGGCAGAACTTTCGCCAAACTGGGTTCGTCGGCCAGCGCTGGTCATGGTCAGGGTGCGCTGGGCGCGGGTAATTCCAACATAGGCCAGACGTCGCTCCTCTTCGATCTGATCTTGCTCAAGACTGTTGCGGTGGGGCAGGATATCCTCTTCCATACCCATAATAAACACATGGGGAAACTCCAGCCCCTTGGCGGCGTGCAGGGTCAATAGCTGTACCCTGTTATCTATATCCTCTGTCGATTGAGAATCCTCCCGATCGATTATATCCCTCAGAATCAACTTGGCTATAGCGCCCTCAATTGGGTACTTATCTGAACCTAGGTCACTGTCATTGTTTTGAATAATCTGTTGCAGTTGGGTGAGCAAAAATTCGATGTTTTCCCAACGTTTTTGCGCCTGATATTCACTGCTGGCGATTTGTTGCAGCCATCCCTGATAGCCTATATCCTCGAGCATCTCGCGGATAGCGGCCAGGGGATTATCACCGTAGACCTGACGCTGTACCTGTTGCAGCCAGTGTTTAAATCGCTGCAGATGCTGAAGATTATTGGCTGCTAGACCAGCGCTCAATCCCACTTCATCCATAGCTGCGAATAGGGATATCTGCCGCTGGTTGGCATATTCACTGAGGCGCTCGAGAGTTGTTGCGCCGATCTGCCGTCTGGGGGTATTGATAATGCGCAGCAGGGCATTGTCGTCATCGGTATTAATAATCAGCCGCAGATAGGCCATGATATCCTTGATTTCAGTCTTGGCGTAAAACGACTGCCCGCCAGTAATTTCGTAGGGAATATTTTGCGATTGCAGTTTGATTTCCAGGCGTTTTGCCTGATGGTTGCCACGATAGAGCACGGCAAAATCGCCGTACTTACCCCGCCGTTTGAGGCGCATATCAATAATTTCATTAACCACACGCTCCGCCTCGGTATCCTCGTTGTCACTGATAATAAAACGCAGTGGATCGCCCAAACCCAGCTCGCTCCACAGGGCTTTTTTGATCAGGTGGGGGTTGTGGTCAATTAGCTGGTTGGCGGCTTTTAAAATACGCTGAGTTGAGCGGTAGTTCTGTTCCAACTTGATCACCTTGAGAGTTGGAAAATCTGCCTGTAACTCATTCAGATTCTCCGGCCGCGCGCCGCGCCAGGCGTAGATTGATTGGTCATCGTCACCGACCACGGTCAGGGCCTGGCGCGAGGATACCAGAGTTTTTACCAGTTGATACTGTGCAAGGTTGGTATCCTGATATTCATCCACCAGCATATAGCGCACCCTGTGCTGCCATTTTTGCAGTATCCCGGGGTGTTGGCGAAATAGCACCACTGGGATCATAATCAGATCGTCGAAATCCAGTGCATTGTAGACGCGCAGTGCCTGTTGATAGCGCTCATAGAGCAGGGCGATGCGCTGTTCGCCCTGACTCGTTGCCGAGGCCAATGCCTGGCTGGGGTCGAGGAGGGCGTTCTTCCAGTCTGAGATGCTAGCCTGAACATTATCGATAAGTTTTTCGTCCAAATCTGCGTGGCGAACTAGCAGTTCTTTGAGTAAATTGCGGCAATCTTCTTGATCGAGAATTGAGAATCCCGGTTTAAACCCCAGGGTTTTTATCTCGTTGCGTATAATAGTAAGACCTAGGTTGTGGAAGGTAGAGACGGTCAAGCCGCTGGTTTTTGCGCCAGAAAGCAGTTTGCCAACCCGATCCTTCATTTCCCGAGCCGCTTTATTCGTGAAGGTGACGGCGAAGATATTGCGCGCAGGAATTTGACAGTCGTCGATCAAATAGGCGATTTTGCCGGTGATAACTGAGGTTTTACCACTGCCGGCGCCGGCTAGCACTAAGAGGGGCCCGTCAATATACCTGAGTGCCGCGCGTTGTTGCGAGTTGAGATTTTGTGACATGAATAGCTATGCCATCGCGGCAATAGCGTCGCGCTTTGTGGTCAGCTGGGCTAATGATCCCTGAGTATCTGTGAGTTTTTCCCGCTCTTTAGCCACCACCGGCGCAGGTGCATTGGCAGTAAATTTCTCATTCTCCAACTTGCCTCTCAGTTTCCTCTCTTCACCAGATAATTTCTCAATTTCCCGATCCAGGCGTGACAGTTCAGCATTTATATCGATCAAGCCAGCCATGGGCACCAAAATCTCTAATTCGCCGGCCAGTGCAGTAGCGCAGAGGGGGGCATCCTCGGGATTTTCCAACCAGATAATGGTATCCAGATTGGCTAATTTGCAAAGGTACTGCTGATTTTCTTGCAGCAGTTGTCGATCTTTGTCGCTGCCCTTTGCCAGGTAGATAGTCAGCGATGTAGCGGGGGAAATGTTCATCTCACCGCGCACATTGCGAACACCAACAATCACCTGCTTTACCCATTCGATATTATCAGTAGCCGCTTGGTCCACCAGTGAACTATCGGCTATGGGGTAGGGCTGTTGCATAATGGTTGTGCGACTATCTAGCTGAATGCCAGCTAGCTCGGCAATGTTCTGCCAGATCTCTTCAGTGATAAACGGCATAATCGGATGACTGAGTCGCAGTATGGCCTCTAATACCCTCACTAATGTGCGGCGAGTGCCAATCTGTAGCTGAGAATCGCTGTTTTCGTCCCACAGGACCGGCTTTGACAGTTCTAGATACCAGTCGCAGTACTCATTCCAGACAAAGTCATAGAGCGCCTGAGCCGCCAGATCAAAGCGGTAATTGTCAATTGCAGCAGTGACGTCGCTCTCGGCCTGCTGCAGACGAGAAATAATCCAGCGATCAGCTAGGCTGAGTTGGTAGTTCTCATCACTGTTGTCGCTCTGTCCACAGTTGTGGCCCTCGGTGTTTATCACCACATAGCGCGCGGCGTTCCACAGCTTGTTGCAGAAATTTCGGTAGCCCTCAAGGCGCTTCATATCCCAGTTGATATCGCGACCTGTGGATGTCAGTGCGCAGAGGGTAAAGCGCAGGGCATCGGTGCCATGGGGTTCAATGCCTTCTTTAAACTGTTTTTTGGTACGACTGGCGATTTTTTCAGCTTGCTGGGGTTGCATCATATTGCCAGTGCGTTTGCTGACCAGATCCTCCAGACCAATGCCGTCGATCATATCTAGCGGGTCGATCACATTGCCCTTGGATTTGGACATTTTTTGGCCCTGCTCATCGCGGATCAAACCAGTGACATATACCGTCTTGAAAGGCACCTGAGGGTTGCCGTCAGCATCTTTGATCAGGTGCATGGACATCATCACCATGCGCGCCACCCAGAAGAAAATAATGTCGAAGCCGGTAACCAGCACCGAAGTTGGGTGAAATGTTTTTAGGCGTTCGGTCTGTTCGGGCCAGCCCTGGGTGGCAAAAGTCCAGAGTGCCGAGGAGAACCAGGTGTCCAAGACATCTTCATCTTGAGTTAGGGGCGTATCGCCCAGTTGATATTTATCCCTGACCGCTTGCTCACTCTGACCCACATAGACTCGACCGGACTGGTCATACCAGGCCGGAATGCGGTGACCCCACCACAGTTGACGCGAGATGCACCAGTCTTGAATATTACGCATCCATGAGAAGTACATATTCTCGTACTGCTTGGGTACAAACTCAATCTGCCCGCTCTCCACTGCTGAAATGGCTGGACCAGCCATTTTTTTGGCGTCCACATACCACTGATTGGTCAGCAGCGGCTCTATCACTACACCGCCGCGATCGCCATAGGGCACGGTCATGGGATTTTCTTCAATGGACACCAACAGGCCCAGGGCATCCATATCGGCAATAATTTCCCGGCGTGCAGCAAAGCGCTCCATAGCCTGATATTTTTCCGGAAGGCGGTTGTCCAACTGGGCGTTGTCACTGCCGTCGGCATTGCAGCACTCGGCGCTGTGGCGGATCTCTGCGCTGGTGGTGAGAATATTAATCATCGGCAGTTGATGGCGCTGCCCCACCTGGTAGTCATTAAAATCATGGGCCGGTGTGATTTTCACGCAGCCGGTGCCCTTTTCCATATCGGCGTAATCGTCGCCGATAATGGGAATTCGCCGTCCCACCAAAGGCAGTTCCACATAGGATCCAATTAAATTGGCAAAGCGCGGATCTTCGGGGTTAACCGCCACCGCGGTGTCACCGAGCATGGTCTCTGGTCTAGTGGTGGCGACCACAATATAGTTGTCACCGCTAGCAGTGGTAGCGCCATCTGCCAGAGGGTAGCGCAGGTGCCACATCTTGCCCTTGACCTCGCGGTTCTCAACCTCGAGGTCGGAGATTGCGGTGTGTAGTTTGGGATCCCAGTTGACCAGCCGTTTGCCGCGGTAGATCAGCCCGTCCTCATAGAGTTGGACAAATACTTCCTGTACCGCGCGGTAAAAGCCCTGATCCATGGTGAAGCGCTCAGTTTCCCAGTCAACCGAGTTGCCCAAACGGCGCATTTGCTGGGTGATAGTGCCGCCAGAATGTTCCTTCCATTCCCAGATCTTTTCAATAAATTGCTCTCGTCCCAATGCCTCCCTATCAGGCATACCAGCCGCCGCGAGATTGCGCTCAACCACCATCTGGGTGGCGATGCCGGCGTGATCAGTACCCACCTGCCACAGGGTATTTTTGCCCTTCATGCGGTGGTAGCGGATAAGTGCATCCATAATGCTGTGTTGAAGTGCATGGCCTATATGTAGGCTGCCAGTGACATTGGGGGGTGGAATCGCAATACTGTAGGCTTCACCTTCGCCGCTAGGGGCGAAATTGCCGTTGGCTTCCCATGTTTGGTACCACTTGCTTTCGATATCTTTGGGGTTAAATGTTTTATCCATGGGTTAATTCTGGCAGTTGAGGCGGCTTTTTTCGATTGGGGAATTATAAGTGTTGTCGCTATCATCGGCTACAGTTGAAGCCCACAAGATTACCGGTAAATCCACATTGGGCGCTCCACTGGCGAAACAGGTCAAGGGCAAATGGTTGTCAGTCGGTAAACCGGTCGCCTAGGTCGTGAAAACTCAGAGAATAGCCCCGATCTTTGAAGAAGCGGAAATTTTCCCGTTTGACCTGTTCGTAGTCCGGCTGTTGGTAAATCAGCTCGATCACCCGCTCAAAGCGGCTAAACCAACTGGGAATTGCCGGCTGTAGATTGATCAATAGCTGATGATGTTGCCCCGGCTCAGGGTCGGTGCTGATTGCCACTGGAAGCTGGTCCACACCGCGGCCGTGGGGGATAAATGATGTGGGCTGGAAATCCCATAACAAATGATCCAGTTGCTCGGCGCTGTGGTCATCCTCTACCAGGCACAAAACCTGTTGATCTATCTTGCAGGCCTTTTCAATCAGGTGGCAGGCCAGTTTTAGAGCGGCATGGCGCTGGCCGAGCAATTTATAAAAGGAAACTTTGGTCACTGCGAATCCACCAGGCCACTCAAGTACTCCATCAACAGTGGAACCGGTCTACCAGTGGCCCCTTTGTTGTTGCCGGAAACCCACGCAGTGCCTGCTATATCTAAATGCGCCCATTGATAGTCCTTGGCGAAGCGGGCCAAGAAACAACCGGCAGTGATAGAGCCAGCCTGGGGCCCGCCAATATTGGCCATATCGGCAAAGTTGCTGCTCAACAGTTTGTCGTACTCCTCCCAGAGAGGGAATTGCCAGGCGCGATCACCGCAGCGGGTTCCACACTCAAGCAGCGACTGACCCAGCTTGTCATTGTTCGTAAACAGTCCCGATGCCTCCTTGCCCAGCGCACCGATAACAGCACCGGTTAAGGTGGCGATATCGATCACCGTATCCGGATTAAATTTTTTCGCGTAGGTCAGGCTATCGCAGAGAATCAAGCGGCCCTCAGCGTCGGTATTCAGTATCTCGATAGTCTGGCCAGACATGCTGGTCACCACATCGCCGGGCTTGGTCGCGGTGCCGCTAGGCATATTTTCCGTGGCCGGAATCAAGCCCACCACATTGATCGGCAACTGAAGTTCTGACAGTGCCGCCATCACGCCCAGCACCGAGGCGCCACCGCACATATCATATTTCATTTCGTCCATGCCGCGCCCCGGTTTTAAGCTGATTCCACCGGAGTCGAAGGTAACTGCTTTGCCCACCAGTACGGTGGGTTTGTCCTCAATTGCCGCACCCTGATAGTTAATTGCAATCAGATAGGGCTCTGCAGGGCCGCCGGCAGCTACAGACAGTAGCGAATTCATGCCCAGTTCTTCTAGCTGTGGACGGTTGAGTACCGTAGTGGTGATGGTAGTCGATGATTCGCCGGTTGTAGCTAATTGCTCTGCCTGAGCCGCGAGATAACTTGGCGTACAGATATTGGCCGGTAAATTGCCAAGATGCCGCGCACTGTTCATTCCTGCGCCTACAGCGGCACCAAAGGCCAGCCCAGCTCTTATCGCTTTGGTCGCGGCTTGCGGACTGGACTGTTTTGGCAGCCAAAAACCCAGAGATTTGAGGCTGTTTGATTTGGGCTTGGGATGATTTTTGTAGCTGTAAAATGCTGTACTGACAGTTCGCGCCACCAGACCAGCTAACCATTTGGTATCCTCAGACAGTGAATCGCCGATCCACAGGGCTGTTTTCGATGAAGTTTTGCCAACAGCTCTGGCTGCGCCGTCAACGACTTTGATGACCTGTTGTTGGGTTTGTGCGCCCTCTGTGCCGACTAAAAGTAGGCGTTTTATCGGTGCGTTGGGCGTATTAATAATCAGCGTTTCACCAGCTTTAGCTTGAAATTCTCTCGATTTTAGCGCGCTAGTTACCGTGCCATCGCAGAGTTGATTGATTGTTTCGGCAGTCTCGTTTAGTTTTTTGCCAGTGGGCAGGATAAGGCAATCGGTTTTGAGATCTGCTAGTTTTGCGCTAGATGCGGTAAACTTCATAAGGGTTCCGTTGAGAATATAAGTTATATTGAAAATAATAGTCAGAGGACGTTCTTATAAGCACATTTAGAACGCCCCTTAAACCTTACCATTTTTTGCCAAGGTCTCAAGTCAATTTAGATGATTATTTTTCGCTATCTGTGCCGTGAAATTCTGTCTGTTACCGCCGCGGTCTGTACGGTGCTGTTGCTGGTGCTGATCAGTGGCCGTTTTGTCAAATATCTGGCCAACGCGCTGGCGGGAAATATGGATCCCGAAGTGATTTTTGCGGTAATTGGCTACCGTATTCCCGGGTTTCTCGAGTTGACCTTGCCGCTCGCGTTCTTCTTAGCAATTCTGCTGACATTTGGTCGCCTCTATGTAGAAAATGAAATGAGTGTGCTCAAAGCCTGTGGTATCTCAGAGCGCAGACTGCTGGGCTACGCGCTAATTATGGCCTGTGCCCTTGCACTCCTGGTGGGCTGGTTGAGTTTATGGGTGACGCCCCTAGGTATTCAAAAGGCAGAGGCCATTTTTACTGCGCAGGAACAGAAAAGTGAGTTAGATCGGCTGACGCCCAAGAAATTTTACTCCCTTAGAGGCGGAAAAGGTGTTACCTATGTGGATTCAATGGATGAAGATTCACAGCTTAATGACCTTTTTCTATCAGTGAGTGAGGGAGGGGAGGACGGCCGTCCCGTGGTAGTGGTTGCCGAGCGCGGCAATCAGAAGTTTACAGACCGTGGTGACAGTCGATATTTAATCTTCCAGCGGGGATACAGAGTCGAGGGTGTGCCCGGATATGCCGACTATCAGATAACCCAGTTTGAGGAGTACGGAACGCGTCTTGAGCCCGCCGAGGAGCTCTCGGAAGCTACAGAGATTGATGCTATGACCTCGGCGGAACTTCTAGGTTCTACTAAATTAGAGCATAGGATTGCGTTGCAGTGGCGTCTATCGATTCCGATTATGCTGTTGGTAGTCGCTGTGCTGGCGATACCTCTTAGTCGAATAGATCCGAGATCGGGTAGTTATGCGCGCATACTGCCTGCAGTAATTTTGTATTTTGGCTACCTAGTTTCCTTGAATGCTATGCGCGGTGCACTGGAGGCCGGCACTGTGCCGGCCGCAGTTACATTATTGCCGGTACATGTTGTATTTTTAGCTCTGGGATTACTGCTACTGTTTGCGGAGAAAATAAACATGCTGGGTCGCATTGGTCGGCGAATGGCACTTTCAGGCGGTAATCAATGAGTAGTCGCCTCTCTAATCATGTCGCCGTCACGGTGCTGGCGGCAATCGCACTCGCGCTAGCGGCCATTGTGGGTCTCGATATGGTAGCTGCAGTGATTGATCAAATCGGTGATATCAAAGCCAATTATCAATTTGTCGATGCGCTGGTCTATGTGGCGACAAAATTACCCTCAACCCTCTATGAATATATCCCTATTTCGGCTCTGATTGGCTGTTTGGCGGGGCTTGGTATGTTGGCCACCAACAGTGAGGTGATTGTGATGAGAGCCTCTGGCGTTTCGCTGTTGCGAATCCTGAGCTTTGTATTGAGGCCGGTGTTGGTTTTTATCCTACTGGCCGTGCTGATCGGTGAATATTTCTCCCCCTACCTAGATCAGCTGGCGGAAAGTCGCAGAGACTACCTGCGAAAAGGCGAGTCCGCACTGGATATGAGCACCGGATTTTGGACTCGTGAAGGCAATGAGTACATTCACAGCAATGCGGTGTTTCCCGGCGGTGTCCTTTTTGGTGTTACGCGGTACCAATTTGACAGTGATCGGCAATTGTCAGAGGCGAGTTTTTCCTCCCGTGCCACCTACAACGCCATAGAAAAATACTGGGTTGAAGAAAATGTTTCGAGTACGCTGTTTTTATCCCAGTCCACGCAAACCCAAAAATATATCACTCGGCGCTGGGTCACTGAGCTCACTCCAGAGGTGCTGACACTGAATATACTGTCGCCGGATTCCCTTTCAATCAAAACGCTGTACAACTACATTAACTTTCTAGAGGAGCGCAACTCAGACACTGCCAGTTACAGACTGGCCTTTTGGGATAAGTTGCTGCAACCGCTGGCGATTATTGGTCTGGTGTTGGTGGGAATTTCCTTTATTTTTGGTCCGTTGCGAGAGGCCACCATGGGCTTCCGAATTTTTGTCGGTGTTCTATTTGGTATCAGCTTTCAGCTGATCCAAGATATTTTGGGTCCCTTGAGTATAGTGTTTGAGTTCTCTCCCCTGATCGCTGTGTTGACTCCCATAGCTGTCTGCTATGGTTTGGGGCTGTACTTGCTAAAACGCAATGGCTAAGGGCTCTGGCTGCAATTTGTCGGGGACAACTGCTCATCAATTAATTGCAGTGATCTATGCGCGGATGAGTAGATGCCAGTGGCTTGGCCTCCTTTATCCGCGACGGTAATGATTGAGCTACTATGATCTGTCAGCAACAGATTACGCAGGGTCGCTCAACACCCGTCTGACTGCGTCATTCCAGCCGCTGACTTTTTTATCTCGCTGCTCTGTGGGCATCAGCGGGCTAAATTGACGATCCAACTGCCAGCTCTTAGCGAAACCCTGTCGATCTGGCCACAGGCCCGCCTGCGATCCGGCAAGCCAGGCGGCACCCAGGGCTGTGGTCTCCGTTTGGATGGGTCTGTCCACAGGAACCTGCAGAATATCGGCCAGGCATTGCATGGTCCAATCGCTGGTGGCCATGCCGCCATCTACCCGCAGTAAGTGCTGTTCCAGTTGATCGCAGTCTGCTTGCATCGCCCGCAGTAGGTCCAGAGTCTGATAGCAGACCGATTCTAAGGTGGCGCGGGCAATTTCTGCAGGTCCTGTGCCGCGAGTTAGTCCTGACAGGGCACCGCGGGCCTCGGCATCCCACCAGGGTGCGCCCAGGCCAGTAAAGGCGGGAACCAGATAAACCGGTTGACTGGGATCAGCATTATCAGCCAGCTCTGAGGATTGAGCAGCCGATTCAATAATGCCCAGTCCGTCTCGCAGCCACTGAACGGCCGCACCGGCGATAAAGATTGAACCCTCGAGTGCATAGGTGGGTTTACCCTGCAGCTGGTATGCTAAGGTGGTCAACAGTCGGTTTTGTGAGTTAACTGCCTGCTGTCCGGTATTGAGTAGGGCGAAACAGCCAGTTCCATAGGTGGCTTTTATCATGCCTTTCTCGAAACAGGCTTGCCCCAGGGCTGCTGATTGCTGGTCGCCGGCCACCCCTAAAATGGGGATATTGCCACCCAGCGCTGTTGTGTTGCCAAAATCGGCTGCGCAGTCTTTGACCTCTGGCAATATCTGTCGTGGAATATTAAATAGCTCTAGCAGATCGCTGTCCCAGTCTCCGCGATGTATGTTGTAAAGCATCGTACGGGAGGCATTAGTCGCGTCGGTACTGTGATGCCGCCCCTCAGTGAGATTCCATATCAACCAACTATCCACGGTGCCAAATAGTAGGTCGCCATTCTCGGCGCGATTTCGAGCACCCTCGATATTATCCAGTATCCAGGCAATTTTGGAGGCTGAAAAGTAGGGATCAATTAGCAGCCCAGTTTTATCTCGTATCAATGCTTCGCAGCCGCTTAGCTTTAACTGTTTACAGTAATCTGCGGTGCGACGGTCCTGCCAGACAATCGCGTTGTAGATCGGCTTGCCGCTCTGTCGATCCCAGATCAGGGTGGTCTCCCGCTGATTGGTAATCCCGATGCCGGCAATCTTTGCCCTATCTACGCCAGCTTGATCAAGGGTCTGTATTGCTGTGTTGAAACTGGTCTGCCAGATTTGTTGAGGATCCTGTTCTACCCAGCCAGCCTGGGGAAACAGTTGCTCAAACTCCTGTTGAGCTTGAGCAATTATGTGATATTGACTGTCAAACAGCAGGGCCCGCGATGAGGTGGTTCCCTGATCTATGGCTAGGATATAGTGCTCAGAGTTGTTATTCACAGGACCTCGCTAAGGTTATTTATCCAGCAGTACCACAACGGTGTCAGAGAAAATATCATGCAAGCAGTCATCTTGGCTGGGCAGGAGACACCAGAGATAACCAATCCCAAAACATCCCAGTGATAGTGGGGCAAGGCAGCTCCTTGTTAAACACTGCCTGGGTGTGGCCAGATTACCGCTTGATTGCTGAAGCCTTAGGCGCCAGGCTTTCATGCCGAGAGTCTGGCCCTGTTTGCGCCAACAGATATAGTAGTAGCTCGAAAGACAGACCAGCCAGCCGAATAGGCTCAGCCATTGCAGCAGGGGGCCGGGCTGTACCTCTTCCAATCCCTGCGTGCCGTGAAATACCACTTTAATGACCAGCAAAACAGCGCCATAACCCAGTGTGAGGGCGAAAAGCAGGAAGGCGTCGTAGACCATGGCGGCGAGACGGCGAAATAAACGCGCTTTAGTTTGATGATGAATTTGGGATTGATCTTTAATAAGATTACTCCGGTTGCTGTCACTGATGTCGATTAGCTGTTGATAATATTCTGTTGTCACTGACTATAGTCAGCGGATGGCGATTATAATAGAGCTGATGGTCTCATTAATCAAAAACTTGGAGTGAGCTTTTGAATTGGATTTTTGGTATCCATGCCGTACAGAGTTTGTTGAAGTCAAACCCACAGAGAGTTAACCAATTGCAGGTCTGCAGAGGACGGCAGGATGTTCGACTAAAGAAATTATTGGCTCTGGCCGAACAGCATAATGTCAACGTGGAGTGGGTAACGGCAAAGCAGTTAGATGAGCGAGTGGATGGGCGGCATCAGGGTGTTGCCGCGCTCTGCAAAGAGGGCCAGACCTATGATGAGAGCTTTCTGGTAGACCTTGTGGAACAGCAGGGTCAAAACTGTCTTTTGCTAATGCTGGATGGCGTCACTGATCCTCATAATTTGGGCGCCTGTCTGCGCTCCGCAGATGGCGCTGGGGTGCAGGCGGTAATCGTGCCAAGAGACAATTCTGTCGGTGTAACACCGGTAGTTTCCAAAGTCGCCTGTGGCGCTGCGGAGACCGTCCCTCTGGTCGCAGTTACCAATCTTGCGCGCACGCTGCGCACATTACAACAGGCGGGGCTATGGGTTGTAGGAACTTCAGGGGATGCGGATAAAACATTGTATGACACAGATTTAAGGGGACCCTTGGTGATGGTGATGGGAGCCGAGGGGGCGGGTATCCGTCAACTGGTGCGCACCCAATGTGACTTTTTAGCCAGATTGCCAATGGCCGGCGAAGTGTCCAGTTTAAATGTTTCTGTAGCCACGGGCGTCTGTCTATTTGAGGCAGTTAGGCAGCGAAATTTGGTCGATTAATAGCGCTGATTGCGTTAATCTTGAGGTGGATATAACCCCTAAATGTCGCAGCAGGTGAATGCCAGCATAGAATTAAAAATGGCACTAGTATTAATGAAGTCATGAATAACGATTTTTACTCTGTCCCCAATCTGCTCAGTATGTTGCGCCTTGCACTGGTGCCAGTTCTAGCAATATTGGCGATCACCAACCAAGCTGTCGGGTTTCTGGTGTTGTTGGCTTTCTCGCTTATCAGTGATGTGCTGGATGGCTACTTGGCGCGAAAACTACAGCAGACCAGTGAGTTGGGCGCTCATCTGGATAGCTGGGGGGATTTGCTTACCTATGCGGTAATGATTCTGGGGCTCTATCTTATTTGGCCGAGCATATTCAGCGACCAGGCCATCTTCCTATTTGCCGCGATGCTCAGCTATATTTTGTCAGTAGCTCTCGCCTTAAACCGCTTTGGCAGCTATCCCAGTTACCACACTTGGGGTGCCAAGTTGGCAGCGATCTTAATTGCGCCTGCCTACTACCTGTTAATTCTCAGTGATAACCAGCTGTTTTTTAGGATAGTGGTTGTATTACATGGGTTGGTTGCAATTGAGGAAATGCTAATTACCCTGCTTTTAAAGCACCCGAGAACCAATGTCGGTTCAGTATTTCAGTTATTGGGTAATTATTCTGACGATACAAAGTAGATTCTTCAGCATCAGAGTTTTCTGTTCAGCAAGTTGCAACTAGCGAGGCAACTCACTATAATCGCGCCGCTTAATAGGGTCTAAGAGCGGTTGCAAACCAACCTTACTTAGACACTCCTTGTCTCACCGCATCGATAAATGTTCGTTGACGGGAGACTACATTACTCAAAAGGAGACACAATGCGTCACTACGAAATCGTGTTTCTGGTCCATCCAGATCAGAGCGAACAAGTTCCCGGTATGATCGAGCGCTACACCTCGGCCGTTGAGGCCGGTGGTGGTTCAGTTCATCGCCTTGAAGATTGGGGGCGACGTCAGTTAGCTTACCCCATCAACAAAATTCACAAAGCACATTATGTACTGATGAACATAGAGTGTGGTCAAGAAGTACTCGAAGAATTAAATTCCACTTTCCGATACAACGATGCTGTATTGCGCAGCATGGTAATCCGTCGGTCAGAGGCAATTACTGTCGAATCTCCGATCATGAAGCAGGAGAACGCGGAAAAAGCGGACAAAGAGGCTCGAGCGCTTCGCAATGCAAAAGCCAAGGCGCAAGAAGCTGAAAAAGCTGAAGCTAAGGCAGATGAAACAGATTCAAAACCCGAAGAAAATTCGGATGCTGAAGCAGCTACAGTGGAAGGAGAGGAATAATGGCTAGATTTGTTCGACGCAGAAAATTTTGTCGTTTCACTGCAGAGGGAGCCACGGAGATCGATTACAAGGATCTCGATGTGCTGAAAGGTTATGTCTCTGAAAGCGGAAAAATTGTGCCAAGTAGAATTACAGGCACTAAAGCTCGTTATCAGAGAGAGCTGTCTGAAGCCATTAAGCGGGCGCGCTACATAGCACTGCTACCCTATACCGATAGCCACAAATAAATTCAGAGGACGCATTTTTGCAAGCCCTGGCAAACTTTGTGCTGCGTGGGCGCCCTCAAGCTTGCTTGTCGGCGTTTGTGGCAAGTTTCTTGCCGCTGTTAGGTCCGGCTTGTATTGGCTTGGTTTCCCTGAGTAAAGGGATAAAAGAAGGTCTGTTGATATTCCTATGGGTATCATTGCCGCTGTTGTTGCTTCATCAGCTGAATGCAGATAGTCCCTTTCTAACGGCGCTATCA
This sequence comes from Porticoccaceae bacterium, assembly GCA_049612225.1. Lineage (GTDB taxonomy): Bacteria > Pseudomonadota > Gammaproteobacteria > Pseudomonadales > Porticoccaceae > HTCC2207. Next base: position 238,769 of record JBMZBJ010000002.1, read on the forward strand.
GTGCTGTCACTGGGTATACTGGTAGTGGCGGCAGCAGCTCACAGGTTGCTGGCCTCTTGGCAATGGACAATCTTGGTGATTGTTGTCATCACTGCGCTGATGATTGTCGCTCTGGCGCTATCGATGAGCGCAGAGGTTAATGAGCTGATAATAGGGATCGAAAATCTGGTAGCGGAAGTAGCTGCAACCAGAGAGGGAGAAACCAGCGCAAATGTGATAACGCAGCCCGTAGTTTTGGGGCTGGTCGCCATGGCGCTATCGCTGGCATCTATCTTGAGTCTGATGATTTCTAGATGGTGGCAGTCGCTGTTGTACAACCCCGGTGGTTTTCAGCGGGAATTCCACGGGTTTGCGGTTGATAGAGCTATTGCCATCCCGTTGATCGCGGTGATCCTAGCTGGGCAACTGTTACCCCAGGACTACCAGTTTTGGATTGGGCTGGCCACATTGCCACTGCTGATAGCTGGCTTCGCACTGATGCATTTTGCTGTCAAATTGTTTCAATTGGGCAGTCATTGGTTGGCCCTGCTGTATATTGCTTTGATCCTGTTCGGCGCCTGGGTCAATTTGCTGATAGTTGCCATGGCTGCAGCAGATAGTTTTTTAGATTTGCGCTCCAGATTTACGGATGTAAAAAATCGTCAATCTTGAGTAGATACGTTAGAGAGAGGTTAATAAAAGATGGAAGTTATTCTGTTAGAGAAAATTGGTAAGTTGGGCGATATTGGTGAAGTTGCCAATGTTAAAGCTGGATATGGCCGCAACTACCTGATCCCTCAGGGCAAAGCGGTATTTGCCACTAAAGAAAATGTGGCCGAGTTTGAAACCCGCCGTGCCGATCTTGAGGCTGCAGCAGCGGCCAAGTTGAATGAAGCGCAAAAGCGTGCCGAAAAACTCGCTGAAATTGCCTCAGTGACCATTGTTGCGGTGGCTGGCGAAGAGGGTAAGTTATTTGGCTCCGTAGGTACCCGCGAGATAGAAGAGGCTGTCAATGCCGCTGGTGGAGATATCGTCAAAAGCGAAATTAACCTGCCAGAGGGTGCTATACGCAGCTTGGGAGAATTCCCGGTTGAACTGCAACTTCACACCGATGTTACTCAGTCGATCACTATCGTTGTCGAAGCCGAGTAAACCCAACTCAGCTTTTACTGCGATGTAGAATCTTATGGCGGCACTGCTTCTTTTCAAAGTTGCAGTGCCGTTTTTGTATTGATGTCCAATTGCTACCCGTCAGTTGGTTTAGGCGCGCAAATAACGCAGATGCCAATTTGATCGCAACAAGTTCTATGATTCTGCCCGCTAAATGAGTAAGCTTTATCCTATGAATGAAGTCGCTTTTACAGAGCCGAGTATCAGTCAGCCCTTGCCCCACTCCCTAGAGGCGGAGCAGGCAGTGCTCGGTGGCCTAATGCTCAAAAATGAGGCCTTTGATGCAGTTGCAGAGGTGCTGGCAGACAGCGACTTTTACAGCCCAGACCACCGTTCAATTTTTAATGCGATGGCTGCGCTGGCAACTGAAGGTCAGCCCTTCGACCCCATAACCCTGGTTGAATCACTGCAAAACGCCAATCAACTCAATCAAGTTGGCGGTGCTGAATACATAGTTGATTTAGCTGAAAACACCCCCAGTTCGGCCAATGTTCAGGCCTATACCCAGATAGTTCTCGAGCGCTCGATCGTGCGCCAGTTGATTAGCGCCTCCAGTGAAATAGTGCGCAAAGGCTACAATCCACTGGGATGGGACAGCGCCAAATTGCTAGCTGAGGCAGAGAATCGCCTGCAAGAAATTATTGAAAATCGACCCAAGAAGGGCGGTTTTAAAGAAATTAACCTGTTGATCAAAGATGCGGTAGCCCGTCTCGATGAGCTATTTAATAATGATGCAGATATCACTGGGTTGAGCACCGGCTTTTCAGACCTCGACAAAATGACCTCGGGCTGGCAGAAGTCGGATCTGGTCATAGTGGCGGGGCGACCCTCCATGGGAAAAACCTCGTTTGCGATGAATATGGTCGAGCACGCGACGCTGAACCAGGATCGCCCAGTGTTGGTTTTTTCCCTTGAGATGCCGGCCAGCCAGTTAATCACTCGAATGTTGTCATCCCTTGGCAAAATTGATCAAACCAGAATGCGCTCCGGCAATCTCCAAGAAGATGACTGGCCGCGCCTGAGTAGTGCCGCACAGCGATTAAAGGATCGCCCGCTGTTTATCGATGACACAGCTGGTATTACGCCGCTGGAGATGCGCAATCGCATCAAGCAATTTATCCGTGAGCGAGTTGAGCAACTGCGACAGAACTGGACGCAAGAACAGGGTTCGGGTTCGCCGCCAGATAACACTGAGCTCTATGAGCGCGCCCAGCCCGGACTGATTATGGTGGACTACCTGCAACTGATGAATGGCAGCACTGCCACTGAGGGCAGAGTACAGGAAATCTCGCAAATCTCGCGAGAGCTTAAAGGCCTGGCCAGAGAATATGAATGCCCGGTGATTGCGCTCTCCCAGTTGAGTCGAAATGTAGAGCAGCGACCCAACAAGCGCCCAGTTAATGCCGATTTGCGTGAATCTGGTGCCATTGAGCAGGATGCGGATGTAATCACCTTTATCTACAGAGATGAAGTTTACAATGAAGACAGCCCCGACAAGGGTACGGCGGAAATTATTATCGGCAAACAGCGCAATGGCCCCATTGGCACCTGCCGACTGATGTTTATGGGCAAGTATACCCGTTTTGAAAATCTTGCCGGCGACCACTTTGCCGATAACTAGCCCCGCCTAATTCACAGGAAATTGATCATGCAGGTGTTCCACACAGTTGACGGCCTGAGAGCCGCATTGCGAACAGCGCGGCAGGCGGGCCATCGAATTGGGTTTGTTCCCACCATGGGCAATCTCCACGATGGGCACCTGGCGTTAATTACCCAGGCAAAGGAAGCCAATGATATTGTGGTCTGCTCAATCTTTGTCAATGCCTTGCAGTTCGGCCTCAACGAGGATTGGGACAAGTATCCACGCACCTATGACTCAGACTGCCAAAAGCTGCGGGACAGTGGCTGTGACTTTCTCTTTCACCCCGAGGATGGTGAGATGTATCCCAACGGGCTGGATACTCAGAGCCGAGTAGTCTGTCCTACTATGACCGATGTGCTGTGCGGTGCCAGTAGGCCCGGACACTTCGAGGGCGTTACCACAGTGGTCAGCAAACTATTCAATATAGTACAGCCCGATGAAGCCGTATTTGGAATCAAAGACTATCAGCAGCTAGCGGTTATTCGCCGTATGGCAGAAGATCTATGTATGCCGATAGAAATTACCTCTGCACCGATCCATCGCGAGCCTGACGGTTTAGCTATGAGCTCCCGCAATAGCTATATCACCCCGCAAGAGCGTCCGAAGGTGACAGTGCTCAAGGATAGTTTGGAGTGGATCAGGCAGCAGATTGCGTCGGGAAATCTTGATTTTACCGAGTTGGAGTCAGAGGCAAAACAGCGTATCAATTCAGCGGGATTTAGAGTTGATTATGTCACCATCAGCAATAGTAAAACCCTAGAGCCAGCGGCTATTGACGATCGTCAGATTACTGTGCTGGGAGCCATGTTTACCCAGTCGGCGCGACTGATTGATAACCTCAGCATTGAGCTTAAATAGCTGCGGTTTTCGAGCTACCTGAGATTTTCAGCAGCAGTTGGAGTAAAAAGTATTTAACACATGGTTTATTAAAAACTGTGATTTTTGGTATAATTTAACTACGCGTTATCGGAAAAATTATTTATGTTATCAGCTTTCCTAAAAGCCAAATTGCATATGGCCACAGTGACCCAGGCAGAACTCTGGTATGACGGTTCCTGTGCTATAGACACGGATCTCCTCAAGCTGGCCGGCATGCGCGAGTTTGAAAAAATCGAAATCTATAATGTCAGCAATGGCGAACGCTTTAGCACCTATATTATCTGTGCTGAAGCGGGCTCGGGGACTATCTCGATGAATGGCGCCGCGGCCCGACGCTGTCAGGTTGGTGACCGCATTATAATTGCCACCTATGGACAGTTTAACGAAGAGGAACTGGCCGATCACAAGCCAAAGCTGATCTATCTCAACCAGGATAACAGTGTAGAGCGTACTGCTAATACTATTCCTCTGCAACTGGCAGCTCGTCAATAGTTTGCAGTCTTTTCCTCCAGTTGACTCATATTGATTTCTTTCTTGGCTAACTTAATTGGCTTTCCGGATCGGTTTTGTCAGTAGACTAATAACCGCCGGAGTAAAAATAATATCGCTGATAAACGCCAGTAAAACCAGTCCTGCACCTAGGATTCCCAGTTGTTGATTCCACTCGAATTCAGATAGGGTAAATATCAGAAACCCACTGACCAGGATAATGCTGGAGTGAAATAGGGCGGGGGTAACCTGTTCAAGCGCGGCCAGCATCGCCTGATGAGGATTTTTGTTGCTGTGTAGCTGTTCAGTATAGCGCGCCAGCAGATGCACAGTGTCGTCGACAGCAATACCTATGGCAATACAGAAGGCTACGCCGGGTAGGGGATTGAGCTTTTCTCCGGTGAGACTGTAGAGAGCCAGTCCGATCATAATAGGCAACACATTGGGGAACACACTGGCCAGTGCCATAGTTGGGCTTCTAAAGGCGATGCCAATGGTTACAATAATCACTACCAGCGCTAGTAGCACACTTTGAATTAATTCTTGGGCCAATAAATTTATTCCCCTGTAGCCGGCGGGAGCCTCACCGGTCATTTGCACTGTGATTTGGCTGTTGGAAAAAATTTCTGCGCCCTTGTGATCAATTGCCTGTTTTAATGCCATCACGTACTGACTGCCGTGATCTGCAGTGGAGGTGCGCAATCTAGTGTGGGAGAAATTGTGATTGGCAATCTGCGCAATAGGCGCATCTGGCGCACTCTCGGCCACTAGCAGCAACTGGGCAATGGCTGCACTGCTGTCGGGAAGACTCCTTTCTCCACTAAATGCCTCATTGAGTTCTAGAACCGCGCTGGCCAGACTGACCGGTGTTCTAAAAGGATAGGTCTGTTGCAGCCAGTCGCTAAATTGGGCAATTTTAAGTAGGTTTTGCGGCTGCTTAAAAGCGTCCTTTTGTGGTGACAGAAAGCTGACTTCAATGGGCAGGGTCCCTGACAGTTTGCTATCCATCAGGCGGTTGCCTGTGGCTATATCACTGTGCTCATTTAGCATCTTGTTTATGGAATAGTCATATTGCGCATCTTGACTCTGCCACAGCGACCAACTCAGTAGGCACAGCCCAATGCCGAGCAACAGGGCAGCATTTTTGCGGGCAATACAGATTTTAAAGAAGACTGAGGGGAGTAGCCTTTGATTGCCAAGAGCCTGCAACGCTAGGGATGGATCTCGACTAGGTTTAAAAAATACCATCAAGCCAGCGGGTATAAACACACACAGGATGATAAAGCTCACCAAAACTCCAAGGGCTAGATACAGGCCAAAACTGTAGAGGATTTGCATATTTGCGATCAACATCGAGGCAAAGCCAATGGCGGTGGTTATAGCGGTTAGAAAGCTCACTCTAGCGATCTTGGCACCGCTGACCGCCACGGCTTGCTCAAGGCATTGTGAGTACTGATACTCCCGCAGGAAACGGTGTAGCAAATGGGTTGCATTGGCGATGGTAACTACCATCAGTAAAACCGGGTAGATAATAGTCATCTGATTGAGATCGTCACCATTGAGGCGAATAATAGCTGCGGTCACCACAACGCCGGCGCCTATGCTGAGCAATGGCAGGGCCACCAAAAGCCAGTGACGAAAGATCACAAATAATAATGCTACCAGTGCCAGAGTGGTGAGTTGGGTGGATCTGACAAGATCCTTTTGCATTGATTCTATGGCGGCAATCCGCGTCAGTGGCAGCCCGGCAAAATAGACTGAAATGTCCTCATTAGCGTCTTTTACCAGGCTCTCAATTTGGCGACGAAACTGCTCTGCCGGCATTTGGATTTTTTCCAGATCGTCTAGGTTGGCAGGCATTTCGCCAATAATAAGAAAGTATCTGCCATCTTCGCTGGCCAAATAACCTCCGCCAAAGGTGGAGCTGGTTAGTTGCGCCAAGCGCGCGGCAAAGCTTTTATCCGTGTTGACGTTACTACCAAACAGGGGGTCAACATAAATATCATCGTTCTCAGTCCAAAGTACAGAGCTGTGAGTCGCCGATAGAACTCTCTCAATCCCCGGAATTTCTTCAATGCGGTTAGAGATGCTTTCTACCAGTTTAATCAGTGCCGTATCGCGGATATCTTTTCGCTCTAGGATAGCGATCAGCTGGTTGTCATCAGCGCTAAAGGTCTCTCTAAACAGACGGCGAAAGGCCATTTCCTCGCTATCTGTGGCGAATAATGCGGCAAAATTATTGTCGATACGAATATCTTTGACCACAAAACTAGATGCCAGAGTGAGGATTGCAACCAGGGCCAGGCAGTATTTGGGATAGGTGGTTATAAGCCGCGTATAAACCTTATCCCACCACAAAATTGATGCCTTTATCGCTGTTTGCTGACTGGCTGCTGCTGTGTTTGCAGTTGCTGTAGTTGGTAGTAGGCATACTCGTGGATAAGAATATGTCGGTGCAGGTAATCTGCCGGATCTAGAGGGATATGTGGGTGCTCTCCGAGTGCAGATAGAGCCCAAAATCTAAAGTTATTGATGCCAGTCAGATTGGCCAAGAATTGCATAAGGCTTCTATCTAGAAACAGCGAGCCGACGGCATTCTCCAACTGTTTATAAGTAAAGCACAGGGCGATTACCATCACAGTAATGTATAGACTGGATTCAAAGTCCAGATTGAGAAGTCGGCCTGGGTTGTTACTGTAAATCTTAAATTCAGGTAGCTGCAGTGCGCTAAAGTCCATATCCGACAATCGTCGTCTGGAGGTTGTATCGGCATCCTGCGATTTACCCAGATCGGCAAAAAGGTTCAGAATAATCCTGTCATGCATCAGTGTCGCATTGGTTCCCGCAACATTCCCGAGTTGCTCTGGGCTATTGGGTCTCAAGGTCACCAGCTGTATATCTTTAGCGCCACTGTTTTGAATTGCAAAGTGCACCAGCGCATTCTCTACGGAGAAGTGACGGTAAAGCATTTCCTGAGCCTCTGGGGAGACAAAGTACTTCATAAATACCTGACTGAGCCAGTTTAAAAGTCGCTCTGATCCAATCGGCAGGGGGATTAAGCGCTTGAAGAGTAGGGCGATCCAACTGACCAGCAGACAGGTTACTTTGATTGCTGGCAGCAGGTAGCGTTTAGTCCAGCGATTGTGGTCAGCGTGTTGCAAACTGCGCCAACCTGGAGATAGAGGAGAGAGCCTATCTGATTTAATAATATCGTTAATGTCCGGTTGCTCTAGTCGCCTTTGGGATTCGGGAAGATTCACTGGAGCTCTATCCAAAGCTGTTTCCTGGGTGTGCAACACGATGTGGCCAAATCAATAGTTGTCCAATTCTTCCAACTGCAAGCAGTAAAGGCGCGCCACCATTTTGGCGGTTTTAACAATTTCTACAGCGATTTCTTGGGTGATTAAAGGTAGTGAGAGAGCCAGACGCAGCTTTTGATAGTGATCATCCCCATCGTGCTCGTCATGGTAGAGCATAAAGATAATATCCTTATCTTCCAGATCTAGAGTCTTTTGAATAGCACTTCCCCACTCGCCAGCTTTGCATGATCCCAGTCCCTCGATAATAAACATAGCGCCAAATAGGTGTAATGGGTCAGTTTTAGAGGCTTGGTGAAACATATAGCAGGTGAGTGCCTCAGAGCCGATATTGCGTGGTCGTTGCTTAATTTCTCGCAGACTACCACCGAGACCGGTATACATTTTTTCTAGCATCTGATAGTCCCGATGCTCATCCGAAGCGTGTTGGATCATCATTGAGCGGAAGGGGAATAGATCATCACTCTCCATGCTGGAGGCGGCCCGAGATATCCAGCGTCCTCCCTCCGCTACCTGTTGACGCATATTGAGCAACAGAATCATGTAATCCTCTCGAGTTAGGGTGCCGCTCTCAATTTTCTGTACTATTGGAATCTCGGCTAGACGACGATTGAAGTCTAACCAGACCACAGCCAACTGGTTGGCCAGAAAGCTTGTAATTTTGTTGTCAGTTTTTGCGAACTCCTCACCTAAGGGGCTTTGTTTTAAAGCGCTTTCAATCTCAGTTTCTGTAACTTGAGTACTGCTGGCATGGGGATTAACGATCATTTTTCTATCCTCTGGATGTCTCTTCCTTTCAATTAATGAGCTAGTTGGCTACACAGGTGAGGTGGACGTAACAGGACATAAATCGCCCTGATTCAGGCACCATGATCAGAACCTGTTCACCCTCTTTAAATAGCCCGTTATTGAGGGCCTCTTCTAAAATGATAAAAATGCTGGCGGCACCCGTATTGCCCTTAGTGACAAGGTTGGTGAACCATCGTTCTGCGGGAATTTCCATGCCCACTTCAGCGAATGCACTTTGGAAGGGTTCATAGGCAAGCATCGAGCTGATATGAGGTAGGAAGTGATCGATATTCTGAGGCTCGATCAGGCCTGCATCAGTGAGTTTTTTCGCCTGTTCTACCACAGAGCCGAGAATGCCGATGGGCAGCAATTGAGTATCCTGTCTGACAATCATCAATCCCTCAGCTTCTGCTTGCGCATAGGTGTCGTAGGATAGAAAGCAATCTGATGGTGACAGATTGTGGGTGTTGGAAGTTCCCATATACATACAGGTTGGATAGCAGTTGGCATAGGAACAGAGTCTTACCCAATCAATTCTTAGTGATAGTTGATTGGATCTGGGTTCTATCTCGAGCAACCATGCGCCGGCACCATCGGACAGCATCCAGCGCAGGAAATCCGCATTAAAGAATTTAAACGAGTCATTCTCTGTTTCGCGCAGGTCGCCGATTTCCGATTCCCGTTTAAACCGCGATGCCTTCATCCCAGCACTGGACAGTTCGGAGCCCACTACAACAGCATTGTGGTGATCGCCGCAGCGCAGGGCGTTATAGGCTGCTTTAAAGGCTATCATGCTGGCACAACAAATCCCGGCGCCGTTGACAACTTCCAGTGGTTGACCTCCCAGTCGACCATGGACCATAGAAGCAAACCCCGGCATCAATACATCGGCTAATGTAGTTCCCGCAGCCAGCATCTCAATGTTATCCATGGTCATACTTTTGCTGGCAAGTAGATCTGTTACTGCATTGGCTGCCAACTCTTCATTGAGATGGGTTTGTCTGCCCTCTCTAAGGGCATAGTATCGCTGTTTGATGCCATTGCGCTTTAGAACTGCCGAACGATAGATGCTGGGTTGATTGTTAATCTCGCCTAGCACTGCTTCCATATCATCATTGCCGACTGCCTCGTTAGGCAAGTAGGCTGATGCGCCGGTAATATAGACCTGATGCATATACAAGAATCCTTTCTTTGACTTTGCGGCTAGGCATGCCGCTACTCCTTTGCCAATTTCCAGTGTAGACGATAGAAATTCTCCTGTGAGGAAATTACGGCAAAAAAATCTACGAACATTGTCACATTAAACTAAAGTCAATTAACTTAGATGATTTTGAGGTGATAAATTGGCAGAGTTATTGAGCATGATCCGAGTAGCGGCTGCTACATTAATGATGGTTTTGATACTAATCCTGTCGACACTAAGCTTCGGCTCGCTTGCGGCGCAGGAGCTTCAACGGGCTGAGGATCGAGGTCTCGAACTGGCATTGGAGGCAAAGAATAAAAGCCGTGGATGGGTGGATATGCAGGTGCAGATGACCATGCTGCTGCGTGATGCAATGGGGCGTGAAACCACGAGGGAATTGCGGGTCACATCCAAGGAAACAGTCGACGATGGCGATAAAAATCTCTATGTTTTTGAAAGCCCTGGAGATATAAGAGGCAGCGCATTTCTCAGCTATTCCCATATTGCCAAGGATGATGAGCAGTGGCTCTACCTGCCGGCACTCAAGCGCGTCAAGCGTATTGCCTCGGCAAGTAGAGCGGGTGCATTTATGGGTTCCGAATTTGCTTATGAAGATCTTTCATCCTTCGAAGTTGAAAAGTACCGGCATCGATATCTAGGGGATGAAAGTTGTCAAGGTGGGGGCGGGATATGCCATATTGTAGAGCAGATACCCGTAGATCATAATTCTGGCTACGCCAAACGTCAGGTATGGCAGGATCAAGAGCATTCTCGGATATGGAAAATCGATTATTATGACCAGAAAGGCCAGTTGCTTAAGACCCTCGTTAGCAGTGATTTTTCACTCTACCTAGGCAAGTACTGGCGTCCGAAAAACGTCGCTATGCAAAATCATCAGACTGGCAAAAGCACCAGTCTTGAGTATCACGCTTATCAATTTAATACCGGGATTATGGATCGCGATTTCCATAAAAGCGCTTTGCAACGGGCTTACTGATTTGTCCCCTAACATTCGATGCAGTTTGCTATGGGTGCTAATAGTTTCGCAAGCGACGATTGCCAATGCTTATTCCCGACACAATGGCGAACTTCGCGCTCAGCTGCATCTCTATGATCGGCAGGGTCTTTACCCAGGGCAAGATTACAGCTCAAATCAATCCCTTACCTTTCAGTCCAGCTCCCAATGGAAATGGAATCAGGGCAGGGACCGTTTAAGTTTTGTCCCCTATTTAAGTATTGATCAAAATGACCATGCAGGAACTTACGCTGATATCCGTGAGTTGATTTGGACGCGCACCTCTGATCACTGGGAGATTAGTGCGGGTATCGGCAGGATCTTTTGGGGTGTGACAGAATTTAATCACTTGGTTGATATAGTGAATCAGACTGACCTGGTTGCGGATATTGATGGCGAAGCCAAATTGGGCCAACCAATGATCAATCTGTCATTGTTCAGACCCTGGGGCAATATGGATCTATTGCTGCTGCCCGGCTTTAGGCAGCGCACTTTTCCCAGTGTTGAAGGCCGGCTGAGGACCCCAGTACCCGTCGATACAAAAAATGTTCAATACCAGTCCGCTCAAGGTTATCGTCATACTGACTTGGCGGTTCGCTGGAGTCACGTGCTGGGCTCAGCTGACCTGGGCATTTACCTTTTTCAGGGTACTAGCCGGGCCCCGATATTGTTAATGTCCTCCGCCAATTTCACTCAAGGTCAAAATCTGCGTACAAGCCCCTATTACCCGCAGATCACGCAGATAGGTGTCGACACCCAGTTCACTCGCGGCAACTGGCTCTACAAGTGGGAAGCGCGCTGGCGCCGCAATCGCAAAGATCAAGATTTTGCCGCCCAGCTGGGCGTGGAATATGCAGCATACAACCTACATAAAGGCGGCGATTTGGCCATTTTTTTTGAATATGGTTGGGATGAGCAGAGAGAGCATGCAGTCTCTGGGATACAGGATGATCTGTTTTTGGGCGCACGCTGGTTGTTCAATAATACCCAGAGTGGTGAGCTGATAGCGGCCATTAATTATGATCTGGATTACAAAACCCGTGGTGCTGTGTTTGAATTCACTCAAAGAGCTTTTAAGGGTTCAAAATTTTCGCTCCAGGCGCGAGTTTTTAATACGGATGATCCGCGGGATGTTCTACAGGGCCTGGCCGCTGATGATCATATAAAAATGACTCTCACGCTTTTCTTCTAGCGGTTTAATGCTGCGGGGGATGGGGCGGCAGTTCTATCTGTTCTAGGGATTTTATGCCCATACTTAACAGCTAAATTATCGCAATGAAAGCAGTGCAGGGGTCGGCAACCCCACCAAAAATCCATCAATAATCTAACTTTCATGCCCAATCGGGACTACATAGGCCACTGGTCACCCTAAAATTAGGGTTGACTAATGCTGTAAAACTGGTAGATTGCGCCCAATTCGGCCATAACTTGGCTGATTTTTTCCAAGTACCAGGTAGGCACAACCCATGTCACTGGTCATCAAAAGAGATAGTGTTACTACCCTAGCACTACAAACAGTCAAGGCACTTATCGGTGTGACTGTCTACAACCGCCATAGCGGTATCCCTTGCGATGTTCCAATCTGTGTTGCCCCTGGGAGTGGTCCCTAAAACATAGGAGGAACAGCAAATGCCAACCATGATGTCTGGCGGTGAAATCGTTATTCGCGCCCTCAAAGATGCCGGCGTTGAAACTGTCTGGGGTTATCCGGGCGGTGCAGCGCTGCATATCTACGATGCCCTTTTTCGTCAAGATGATGTCCATCACCTGTTAGTTCGCCACGAGCAGGCTGCAGTCCATGCGGCGGACGGTTTTTCTCGTTCTACTGGCAAAGTGGGTACAGTTCTGGTTACTTCGGGGCCCGGGGCAACCAATGCGATTACTGGTATTGCCACTGCCTATATGGATTCAATTCCCATGGTAGTGATCTCCGGTCAAGTTGCCATGAGCAAAATCGGCCAAGATGCCTTTCAAGAGACCGATATGGTGGGCGTTTCTCGTCCTATTGTGAAGCATAGCTTCCTGGTGACTCGCACGGAGGAAATCGCTGAAACCATTGCCAAGGCTTACTATATTGCCTCAACTGGCAGACCCGGCCCTGTAGTTGTCGATATTCCCAAAGATGTGACTGATCCCGACTACAAGATCGCCTACAAATGGCCAGCCAATATCAAGATGAGGTCCTACCAGCCCACCGATAAGGGGCACCGAGGACAGATTCGTCGCGCCGTTAAAACACTGGTGGAAGCCAAGCGGCCGGTGATCTACACCGGCGGCGGTATTATTTTGGATAACGCGGCTGAACAGTTAACCCAATTGGCGCAGAAGCTTAACTTCCCCGTGACTAACACGCTGATGGGGCTTGGCGGATATCCGGCTACTGACGCCCAGTATCTGGGTATGTTGGGGATGCATGGCACCTACGAAGCCAACACCGCAATGCACCATGCGGATGTGATATTTGCAGTGGGTGCGCGCTTTGATGATCGGGTGACCAATGACTTGGAAAAGTTCTGTCCGTCAGCGACGATTATCCATGTAGATGTAGACCCTACATCGATTTCAAAGAATATTAATGCCCATATTCCAATTGTTGGCACCTGTAGCGCTGTGCTCAAAGAAATGTCGATCATCGCTGATGAGCTCGATACTGAGCCTGATAAAGAGGCGCTGACGAATTGGTGGGCACAGATTAACCAGTGGCGGGATGACAAGGGAATCTATACGGCAAATCGCTATGCGCCAAGTGGTGGCGATTTGATAAAGCCACAGGATGTTATTAAAACGTTGTATCAGGTTACTGATGGACAGGCTTTTGTCACCTCTGATGTGGGACAGCACCAGATGTTTGCCGCCCAGTATTATCTGTTTGATAAACCCCGGCGATGGATCAATTCCGGTGGTTTGGGCACTATGGGCTTTGGTCTGCCAGCGGCTATGGGTGTGCAGTTAGCATTTCCAGATGCGCCGGTGGCCTGTGTCACAGGTGAGGGAAGTATTCAGATGTGCATACAAGAGCTGTCCACCTGTAGCCAGTACAAGTTGCCCATTAAGATTATCAATCTCAATAATTCGGCATTGGGAATGGTGCGTCAGTGGCAGGATATGAACTACAGCAGCCGCTATTCTCAGAGTCTGTATGAGGAATCTCTGCCCGATTTTGTCGCCCTGGCCGAGGCCTATGGCCATGTGGGTATGAAAGTGACCAGATACGAGGACTTGGAAGCAAAAATGCGCGAGTGCTTTGAGTTGCGAGACCGCGTGGTGTTTATGGATATCTGTGTCGATCAAGCCGAGCATGTTTACCCGATGCAGGTGCCCGGGGGCTCGATGCGCGATTTGTGGCTTAGCAAGACGGAGAAAACCTAATGAAACGCATTATTTCCATATTGTTAGAAAACGAGTCCGGTGCGCTATCGCGAGTAGTCGGATTGTTTGCCCAGAGAGGTTATAATATCGATACTCTGACAGTTGCTCCCACCGATGATGATACCCTGTCTCGTCTGACCCTGACCACTCAGGGAGATGACGAAATGGCAGAGCAGATGGTCAAGCAGCTGCACAAACTGATCGACACAATTAAAGTGGTGGATCTGACTGTGGGTGCGCATATTGAGCGCGAGCTGATGCTGGTCAAGATAAAGGCGGTGAGCAACGAGGTGCGCAACGAATTAAAGAGCTGTGTAGAGATATTCCGCGGCCATGTTATTGATGTGACGTCCTCGACCTACACGGTACAGCTGGCTGGCGACAGCGACAAGCTAGACGCCTTTATTGAAGCGGTTCGCGAGATAGGCGTTATGGAGGTAGTCAGAAGCGGTGTTTCTGGTATCTCTCGTGGTGACAAATTTTTACGTGTTTAACTATTAATTAGGTGAAATCGATGCAAGTTTATTACGACAAAGACTGTGATCTCTCAATTATTCAGGGGATGAAAGTTTCAATTATAGGTTACGGTTCTCAGGGTCATGCCCACGCCAACAATCTCAAAGATTCCGGTGTTGATGTGACTGTTGGACTGCGCTCAGGTTCTTCCTCTGTCGCCAAAGCAGAGGCCGCTGGGCTCAAAGTGGCCGAGGTGCCCAGTGCGGTAGCCGGTGCAGATTTGGTAATGGTTCTCACACCCGACGAGTTCCAATCGCAGTTGTACAGAGAAGAGTTGGAGCCCAACCTGAAGCAGGGCGCCACGCTGGCCTTTGCCCACGGTTTTGCCATCCACTATAACCAGATTGTTCCCCGTGCCGATTTGGATGTAATTATGATCGCTCCCAAGGCACCCGGTCATACCGTGCGCAATGAGTTTGTGAATGGCGGTGGTATTCCCGATCTGGTGGCGGTTTATCAGGACGCATCAGGTAAGGCAAAATCTGTGGCTATGTCCTACGCTTCAGGCGTCGGTGGCGGTCGCACTGGAATCATAGAGACTACCTTTAAAGACGAAACTGAAACCGACCTATTCGGTGAGCAAGCAGTGCTTTGTGGCGGTGCAGTAGAGCTGGTTAAAGCCGGTTTTGAAACCCTGACAGAAGCCGGTTATGCGCCGGAGATGGCCTATTTTGAATGCCTCCATGAGCTCAAGTTAATCGTTGACCTCATGTATCAGGGCGGTATTGCCAACATGAACTACTCGATCTCCAACAATGCTGAATACGGCGAGTATGTGACCGGGCCAAGGGTTATCAATGATGAGTCCCGCGCCGCTATGCGCAGTGCTCTGCAGGATATACAAAATGGTGAATACGCCAAGAAGTTTATCTCTGAGGGTGCGTTAAACTATCCATCAATGACTGCCTACCGTCGCAATAATGCTGCTCACCCAATTGAAAAGGTGGGTGCTGAGTTGCGCTCGATGATGCCTTGGATCACGCAGAATGCCCTAGTGGACAAGGACAAAAACTAAAAACCTTCGTTTGGTGGAATTGATTTATTACGGCCCTTTACTGGGCCGTTTTATTAAATTGAGACCTTAGCTAATGGATACAAGGGTCCGATAATGGAAAATAAAACCTTTTCAAGATTAGTCCCCTTGGATGGCGGTATTAATTTTCGCGATCTGGGTGGTTATCGCAGTCGCGATGGACGTACCCTCAAGTGGCGAAAATTACTGCGTTGCGGGCATTTGGCGGCGCTCACCGATACAGATCTCGATTCGCTAAAGGCTATAGGTGTCAGTCGAGTCCATGATTTCCGCCGCGAGGATGAACAATCCCAGTCTCCAACTCGGCCAGTGCGCGCAGAGATTGTCGATGACTACCAAATGTCCATTGGTGATATATCGAGATTTTGGGAATTTCTCGCTGAGGGAGCGCTATCCGCTGAGACCTCCCATCACCTGGTAGTAAATTCTTACCGCAACTGTATTGAGTCAGTTATTCCAGCCTATAGCCGATTTATGCGGTATTTAGTTGATACTGATGGCGGGGTAGATGTTTTTCACTGCTCTGCGGGGAAGGATCGAACGGGTATGGCTGCAGCGCTTGTTCTGGCGGCGCTGGACATCCCGCGGCAGACTATTGTTGAGGATTATTTGCTGACTTTGGAGTACTATAATTCGGATAAGCTGATTGCTATAGTTGAAGGCCATCTGCGTGATGCCGGGGTGGAGAAGTGGGATCGCTCTTGGCTGATTCCCTACTGCTCGGTGCATGCAGACAATATCAATGGCTTTTTGGATGCGATTGATCAAAAGTATGGCAATATTAAAAATTACCTGGTGCAGGGGCTGGGAATGTCTAGTCAAGATATTGAAAAGCTTAAAGATAAATATTTGCAGTCCGAGTGATTGCCTTCAAGTCTCAGAGCTGAGTGGTTAATATGAAAAAACAGAGCGAACCACAGAAAGTGGTAAATCTTGAGGACGTCCCATCGACCTCGGGGGCGGATAATACCTCAACCAAAAAGGGAATTTATCTATTGCCCAATGTTCTGACTACTGGCGCACTATTCAGTGGATTTTACGCCGTACTACTGGCATTTAGTGGTCGTTATGAGCTTTCAGCAATCGCTATATTTGCGGCGATGATCTTCGATGGCCTCGATGGTCGAGTTGCGCGCATGACCAACACCCAAAGTGAATTTGGGGTTCAATATGACAGTCTCTCCGATATGGTTTCCTTTGGCATTGCCCCAGCAGTGGTTGTCTACGGCGGGTGCTTGACCGGACTGGGTAACTTGGGTGTGGCTGCCGCCTTTGTCTATGCCTCCTGTGCGGCACTGCGCCTGGCGCGCTTTAATGTGCAGTCGACAGCCGCTGACAGCAAACATTTCTCTGGTCTGCCCAGTCCTGCAGCGGCGGCACTGGTTGCGGGGTATATCTGGTCTGTTCAGGGACTCCAGCAATCAATGCTGTTCTCTGGAATAGCTGCAGTATTAACAGCAGCTGCCGGACTACTGATGGTATCCAATTTTGCCTATCCCAGTTTCAAACAGGTGGATATGCGAGGCAGGGTGCCATTTGTGGTTATACTTTCCATTGCAATGAGTTTGGTGGTTGTAACCCTTGATCCGCCACGCATTTTGTTTCTAATGGCAATTGGTTTTGCAGTTTATCCCGTTTTTTTAATGGGTTGGAAAAAATTCCGTGGTATCGGGTAGTCAATCAACGGTTTTTCGTTAAATACCACGAATAATTTGAGTCAAAAAGAGCTGTCAGATTGACAAATCACTCGACATTAACAGGGTGGTCTGTTAACTTTGCCGCTTATGAATATAGTTCGAACCACACTAATTCCAGCAATTTCAGCGCCCTTCGTTGCGCTTTGCTGTGCCGTTCTGTTCCTCCTGCCCTGAGGGGCATCTATTACTCTATCTATAAAATAATCTGTACTGCGCCTAAATTGTGCAAATTCACTGCGCACTGGGTGCAAATTCGTTTTACAATTGATTAGGGAAGACCAAGGTAGCTTTAGGGTCTGCAAGTAGGAATACAAAATGCAATCAAAAGACAAATTAGTAATTTTTGATACAACATTGCGCGATGGCGAGCAGAGCCCCGGCGCATCCATGACCAAAGATGAGAAAGTTCGCATTGCCAAAGCGCTGGAAAAGTTGCGTGTGGATGTTATCGAAGCGGGTTTTGCTATCTCCAGTCAGGGCGACTTTGAGGCGATTCAGGCGATTGCCAAATCGGTTACAGACAGCCGTATCTGTAGTCTGTCGCGCGCTATAAGTGGGGATATTGAGAGAGCTGCTGAGGCACTGAAAGACGCCAATGCGGGTCGCATTCACACCTTTATTGCCACCTCGCCGATTCATATGAAATACAAATTGCAAATGCAGCCAGAACAGGTGTTAGAGCAGGCTGTGGGTGCAGTTAAGATCGCTCGTGGTCTAATCGATGATGTCGAGTTCTCGCTGGAAGATGCCAGTCGCACAGAGTTTGAGTTTATGTGCCGTATTACCGAGGCGGTGATCGATGCAGGGGCGGCAACCATCAATTTACCTGACACAGTGGGCTATGCAGATCCGGAAGAGTATGGGGCGATGATTCAGCGTCTGATCAATGCAGTGCCCAATGCCGACCGTGCAGTATTCTCGGTGCACTGTCACAATGATTTGGGATTGGCGGTGGCCAACAGCCTATCCGCTGTAAAAGCCGGTGCCAGACAGGTTGAATGCACTATCAACGGTCTGGGTGAAAGGGCTGGCAATGCCTCGCTTGAGGAGTTGGTGATGGCGATCCGCACGCGCAAGGATGTATTTCCGGTTGAGACACAGATTGATACGCCGCAGATTGTGGCGGCTTCGCGCCTGGTATCCAGTATCACCGGATTTCCGGTCCAGCCCAACAAGGCGATCGTCGGTGCCAACGCCTTTGCCCATGAGTCGGGCATTCATCAGGACGGCATTCTAAAATTCCGTGAGACCTACGAGATAATGAAAGCCGAAGATGTGGGCTGGAGCACCAATAAATTGTCTCTGGGTAAGCTGTCCGGTCGCGCGGCTTTTGCTAGCCGCCTCGAGGAGCTGGGCATTACCTTTGACAGTAAGGAAGCGTTAAATCAAGCGTTTACTCGATTTAAAGATTTAGCCGACAAAAAACGTGAAATCTTTGATGAGGACTTGCAGGCGCTAGTGTCCGATTTGCAAATCGGTACTGAGGAGGATGCCCTAAGCTTGGTGGATCTTGAGGTTTTGAGCAAATCGGGGCAGTTGCCCAGGGCGCAAATCCGTATTCGCTACAACGGCAGTGAGCACGACTCAGAAGCTCAGGGAGACGGTGCAGTAGACGCTATATTCAATGCCATTGAGAAACTGATCAATAGTGAGACCCACCTGCAGCTGTACTCAGTCAATGCAGTTACCCAAGGCACTGACTCCCAGGGTGAGGTTACCGTTCGGTTAGAAAAGCAGGGTCGGATTATCAATGGTCAGGGTGCTGATACCGATATTCTGGTGGCCAGCGCCAAGGCCTATCTGCATGCGCTGACACTGATGCGCAATCCGGGTAGGTTACATCCTCAGTTAGGCGGGGTTTAAGGCTTTTGTCGACCATCTCTGAGGCGAGAACCCGTGCCCAGTATTTACAGATGCTGGGCATTGTTCAGTATTTGCCCAGAGAACTTGAGGATGCGCAACAGCCTGATGGTAGCGAGCAACTTGGCAAAGCTGTGAGCGCTGAGGGCAAAGCTGTGGCTACTGTGACGCAAGTGACTAGCCAGGCCGCTGAAATCGCTGACAAATTGCTCAATAATCAATCTGAGGTCACTACTGAGAATGCTGGTGAACAGGAAGCGGCTCCAAGCCAGTCTAGGTCAGTAGCTGTCGAATGGTCTCTCGCTCTCTGGCAGCCAGCGGATGACTTGCTAATTTGCACTGCTGTAGACGGCGATCTGCCAGATCAGCAGCAGGTATCTCTGCTCGCCAATATAGTGAAGGCTATGGGTCAGAAAACAGCCACCTTGCCGCAATTTGAGTTGATCAGCTGGCCTCCCCATAGAAATATGCAGGGGGGTGAGCTCGAGGCAAGAGAGTATTTGTCTACCCTGATCAAGGCTAGAGCTGACAGTAGGTCAACAAAAACCCTGTTATTGCTGGGAAAATCTGCAGGCGACTGGCTGCTGTCGGCGGAGCAACTTTCAGATGTGGACCAGGGGCTGCTGCCGGTAACAGAAAATCTCACTGCGCTGCGTATTCCCTCGCTGCAGGAGATGTTGGCAGATCAGGCCTTTAAGCGTGAGGCTTGGGAAATTATCCGTAGGTATCTGAAATCCACGGGCGCCGGCTGAGCACCCATAGCTATGAGCGCATCCCTCAGCTTGAATCTTGCCAAGGCCAATATAGCGCTGCAGGACAACGGATTAGAGCTTGGGGAAATGTCCGTTGATGATCTCCCCGAGGTGCTGGCTATTGAGCAGAGCGTAGCGATTAGTCCCTGGAGTCCCGATCAGATTAAAAATGCAATGGCTGATACCGTTGTGCTGCGGGAAAAGCAGTCAGTTATCGGTTTCGCCGTATTGGTGCTAGTGGCCGATCAGGCAGAGTTGCATAATATTGCCATCCACCCCGAAAGACAGGGGCAGGGTTTAGCAGGCACTTTACTTCGCTGGCTAATCCAATCTGCACCCCCTGTTATCGAGGCGTTTTACCTAGAAGTTAGAGTCACAAACTACCGCGCCCTTCGTCTTTACCAGGGGCTGGGATTTGCTGAAATTGGCCGGCGTTCGAATTACTACAGCAACAACCAAGGTCGCGAAGATGCTGTGATAATGGGCAGGGCGCGCAATTTTGTAAATGGATAGGTTATGATTGGCAATCTAAACAGATTCTGAGCGACAAACGAGGGCTTTAATATGGACATTCAAACGGTCTATTGGCACTGGCTGGTACTGGGGATTATTCTGATCATTGGTGAGATCTTTATCCCAAGTTTTACTATTCTTTGGTTTGGTCTAGGCGCGCTGGTTGTGGGCCTGTTAATGACTATAATTAATGTGGATTTAAGTTTTCAAATTCTGCTGTGGACGGTGACCTCAGTAACCTTTGCCATCTTGTGGTTTTGGCTGATAAAGCCCAGAGCCGAGGATCGCAATAATCGCGAACTAGCCAGACAGTCGTCGGTGGGTGAGGCTGGGCAGGTAATCAAACTGCCCACAGCAACGACCAAAGGTAAATTGCGCTTTACTACCGCCGTATTGGGTTGTGATGAGTGGGAGTTTGTCTGTGAGGAGAATGTTCGATTGGGCGACCGTCTCTTTGTGAAAGAAATCTCCGGTGACCACTTGGTGGTCGTCAAATTGATTGATTAGGTCGCTAGATTAAATTGTTGAATAGATATATTTGAGAGGAGTGTCTCTATGGAAGGTCTTATGGTTTTCGGGTTTATTTTACTGCTGGTTGTCATCACCCTTTTCAAGGGGATTAAAATGGTGCCTCAGGGTTCTAAATGGGTAGTGCAGCGGCTTGGCAAATATCACAGGTCTCTCGCGCCAGGTCTCAATCTAATCGTCCCCTATGTGGACTCTGTGTCCTTTAAGGCAACCACCAAGGATATAGTGTTGGATATCCCATCTCAGGAGGTAATTACCCTCGACAATGTGGTTATTATTGCCAATGCAGTTGCCTACATTAATATTCTCTCCCCAGAAAAAGCGGTTTATGGCGTTGAGGACTATGAGCTGGCTATTCGTACTTTGGTGCAGACGTCCCTGCGTTCAATTGTCGGGGAGATGGCCTTGGATGATGCGCTGTCCTCCAGAGATCAAATTAAAGCCAAATTAAAAGACTCCATATCCGGTGACATAGCCGATTGGGGCATTACCCTCAAAACTGTCGAAATTCAGGATATCAATCCATCTGGGACCATGCAGCAGGCAATGGAAGAGCAAGCAGCTGCAGAGCGTCAGCGGCGCGCCACGGTGACCAGGGCGGATGGTGAAAAGACCGCCGCTATTCTCGAGGCCGACGGTCGTCTTGAAGCCTCAAGACGCGATGCCGAGGCTCAGGTGGTGCTGGCGGAAGCCACTAAAACCGCTCTCAGTAAAGTCAATGAGGCGATTCAGGATAAAGAGCTTCCCGCTATGTACCTGTTGGGGGAGCAGTATATTAGTGCGATCAAAGATATGTCTTCATCCTCTAACGCTAAAATCGTGGTGATTCCCGCTGATATACCCACGGCAGTGCGCGGAATTATCGATGGCCAAAAAAAATGAGGTGAGCTAATTTAGCTCTTAACAGGCCGCTTCTTGAGTTTGCGTTGCAAGGTTCGTCGGTGCATGCCCAGACTTCTTGCAGTAGCCGAGATATTACCTTTATTATCTTCCATAACTCTTTGAATATACTCCCATTCTAGCCTGTTAATAGAGGGGGTCGAGATTGCTGTAGTATCTTTTTCTTGTAGGGCTGAGTCGCTGAAACTGGCGATAATTTGATCTGCGGAGGCCGGTTTGGACAGGTAGTTAACCGCGCCTAACTTAATCGCCTCCACGGCAGTGGAGATGCTGGAGTAGCCAGTGAGAATTAACACCTCAGCGGCTGGCTGTGCACGCTTAATGGCCTTGAGAATCGTTAGGCCCGACTCACCGGCCAGCTTTAAATCCAATACCACACGGTCTAGGCTGATCGAATGGCAGTAATCCAGTGCTTGCTCACCATTCGTTGCGCAGTGAATGTTGTGTCCTCGGCGATTCAGCGAGCGAGACAGGGCGCCAATAAACGCTGGATTATCGTCAACTAAAAGGTAGTTCATCTATCAGTTCCGGTACTGTGACTGATAGCTGTTGGCAACGTTAAAATCGTCAGCGTACCGCCATCAACCTGATCTTGGTAATTGACTGACCCGCCGTATCTCGCCATCACAGTCTGGGAGAGAAACAATCCCAGACCTAGGCCATCGGCCTTGTTAGAACTGAAGGCCGTCTCTCCATCGATGGCTTCAGGGCTTATACCCGGGCCGCGATCGCCGATAGCAATCTCAATCCAATGCTGAGACCAGCTAAGTTCAACAGTCACCGCTTCAGGGCTTGCATCTGCGGCATTGTTGAGCAAATTCAATATCGATTGGGCAATGCTGGGATGGAACTTAACTTGGGGTGCTGATAGCTCAGTCTCTTTATAGCGAATCTCAGCTTTGAGCGCGGGTCGCATCAACTGCCAGCGCTCAAACAGCGAGTTGAAGTAACTGTGTAGCGATTGCTCTGGAAAATCTCTGGAAGCCGATTGCTCGGCAGTAGTTCGCAGCTGTTTAAGGGTGGTGCGACATTGATCAATTTGCTGGCGCAGCAACACCAAGTCATCTTGGGATTGGCAGTCCGGCAGTGTCAGCATTTCATCAACCGTTAACTGCATAGTATTTAAAGGTGTTCCCAGTTCATGGGCAGTGCCTGCTGCTAGGGTTCCCACGGCCAGTAATTGATCATCGCGCAGCTGTGCCTCGCGCTGCTCGGCAATCCGCTGTTGGTGCAGTTTTAGGGTCGAGGCCATTTGACTGATAAAGTAGGTAATGATGGCTGCACTGACCGCAAAGTTCGCCCACATCCCCAGAACATGCAGATTGCTCTCTGGCATATCCGAGTGATGATGGCTGGGTGCAATGGCTTCCAGGGGCAGGCTATAGAACACCAGTAGACTGTAAGCTGCCAGAGCAACTAGAGCGATAACTGCTGTATGTGATCGAGATAGGGTAATGGCAGCGATACTGATCGGTATTAAAAAGTAGGAGATAAACGGATTAGAGGCACCGCCGCTCAAAAACAATAACATTGAAAAAAATACGATATCCACCAGCAGATGAATAGAGAATTCGCGATCAGTGATGGGTATATCCATGCGACTGCGCTGGAAAGTAGCAGCTGTTATAGATCCATAGACGGCCAAAATCAGACCTATAGCAGCCACTGGTAAACCAATAGGGTCGAGCACCGAGAAATAGGCTAGACCGACAAACTGTCCCAGCAGGGCGACACCGCGAATCAGGCTCAAGCGATAGAGATTCTGCTGCGCTGTCGATTGAAGATTAACATTTTCAAGCATGTCTGGATTTTAACAGATAATAGTTCGCCAAGTGGGTTCACAATAGCTAAATCTTGATGATCTGAGTGGATAGTCTGAGTGGATAATAGGATCCAGTAACTAAGCGGAATTGAGTGATCGATCGGTGTATGGTTAGCGTAATTATAAATAGTCTCGAGGGGAGAGGTGGGTACCTTGCTAATTGCTAACATCAAGCATTTTTTATCTAAGGTTTGGCTGTATGTGGCCACCTTGACTATTTCAAGCTGCCTGTTGGTGGGGTATGAACCCAGTGACCAGCCTTCCCAACTTAAGCATTCTGTCACAACTACCTCAGGCTCGGTAAAAGGTACCATTTATGGGTCAGATTCTGACGGTGATCAGATAGTTGCCTGGAATGATATCCCCTACGCGCAACCGCCGATGGGTGATCTGCGCTGGCGTGCCCCGCGACAGTTAAATGCCCCTGAGCAGATTATCCAAGAGCGCGATAACAACGCCTGTGTGCAGATGGCCAGTAGCTTCGGTGGGGTTGAAGGAGAGGGTGTGGTAGGGACGGAGGACTGCCTCTATCTGGATATCAAGGCGCCTGTGGACTACGCCGACAATCAGTATCCAGTGATGCTGTGGATTCACGGCGGTGGCAATACAACTGGACTAAAAGACTACTACGATTTTTCGACACTGGTGGCCACCCAAAATGTGGTGGTAGTTACCATCAACTACCGTTTAGGCGCGCTCGGTTGGTTTACCCATCCGGCTATCCAAGATCTTCAGCAGGGTTTGGATAAAACCAGTAATTTTGGCCTTCTGGATATCATTCAGTCACTCAAGTGGGTGGGTGAAAATATACGGTTATTTGGTGGCAACCCAGACAATATTACGGTCTTTGGTGAGTCTGCCGGCGGTCACAATGTTTTGGCTCTTCTGGCAAGTCCTTTGGCAGAGGGGTTATTTCACCGCGCTATCTCCCAGTCCGGCTACACCACTTCGGTCTCTATGCAGCAGGCCTATAATAAATCGCAAATTGACCCATTGATACAGCGCGGCGCATGGCAAATAGCGCAAAAATCCTTGAATAAACCTGCAGTGCAGCCATCGCTGACAGCCCTTCGTGAGCATCTTTTGACAATGCCTGCCGATGAGTTTATCAATCTTTATTATGATTTTGAGCAGCCCCAGTTTGATCATATACCCCTGGCCACTAACGACGGCATAGCGATTCCCAAACAGGGAATACTGGCCTCATTAAACGATCCCGCATTGTCTAAAAATATCCCCGTTATCTCCGGTTCAACTAAGGACGAGGTTGCATTATGGCTGGGTATGCATCGATATTTTGTCAAAGAGAGCCACCCGTTTACGCGATTGTTACCGCCGGTATACCGTCTCAGAGATCCTGAACTCTACCATTTTTGGGTGTCAATAAGGTCCAAGGCGTGGAAGCTAAAGGCGGTCGACAAGGTGCTAAATGCCCTGCAGTCAGCAGGTTATCGAGAGCTTTATGCGTACAGCTTTGACTGGGATCACCAACGGGCCTCGGTCTTTATCGACTTCCCGCAGTTGATTGGCGCTGCCCACGGTACCGAGATAGCCTTTATTACGGGTGACTATAGATTTGGTCCGATCTCCTCCTATATCTACCCAGCAGGCCCCGAGCGACAACAGATGCAAGACACCATGATGTCAGCTTGGGCGAGCTTTGCCAAAACCGGCAAGCCCAGCTTAGATCAGCCATCGGGCTGGCGGCAATTTACCGGGCAAAATCCCCTCTACTTGCATTTGGATATCGACAGCAAATTGCGGCTAGAAGTAGAGGACCAAAGTCTCTCTTCTTTGCTCAGGGAACTTTCCGTTGATCCGACGCCAAGTGAGCTGCAGCGCTGTTTGATACTCTGGGAAATTTTCACCAA
This sequence comes from Porticoccaceae bacterium, assembly GCA_049612225.1. Taxonomy (GTDB): domain Bacteria; phylum Pseudomonadota; class Gammaproteobacteria; order Pseudomonadales; family Porticoccaceae; genus HTCC2207. Next base: position 264,093 of record JBMZBJ010000002.1, read on the forward strand.
TATAGAGAACTCGAAGTTGTCTGACTACAGAGACTGGGATCAGGGCCGCTGTCGGCAACACGATATTATGGCCTATCAGTCTGCCATGGCAGACGAGCTTATCACCAAGTATGGGTCTGTCTATATATCCCAATGATGCCGACATAGTTGATAGACTATTGGGCTCCCATGCCGAATCAACAAAATCCAAAAGAACCAGTAAGTCATGATTATTGGTTTACTCCTCAATCAGCCTAGGATTATCCTCCGCAGTAGAATTTATAATCACAATTACGCCTAATCTTAGCCTGCAGCCATTCTAAAGAAGGAAGAGTTTATGTCCGTGTACAAGGCTCCGATGAAGGATATTTCCTTTATTCTAGACAACCTGATTGACTATCCCAGCCACTGTGAAATGCCGGGATTTGAAGATGCATCCAGGGAAATGGTTGACGCCATCCTTCCGGAGGCCGCTAAGTTTTTTGAAGAGATTGTTGCCCCAACCAACTGGCCGGCAAACACTCAGCCGGCCTATTTGCAAGATGAACAGGTAATCACCTCGCCAGCACTAGACGGTGTCTACCCCCAGATGGTCGAGGCGGGCTGGTGCTCTATCAGTGGAGCCCAACAATACGGTGGAGCGGGATTTCCCAATGTGGTTGATCTGGCGGTTCAAGAGATGCTGCAGTCCGCCAATTTGGGGTTTAGCTTGCTGCCTATGTTAACCCGCGGCGTCATTCATGCCCTGAGCCTCTATGGCTCCGACCAGCAGAAAGACAGCTATCTTCCCAACCTTATTTCTGGCGTCTGGTCAGGGACCATGAATCTCACTGAGCCCCAGGCGGGAAGTGATCTTTCAGCGGTTAAGACCAAAGCAGTTCCCAAGGATGATCACTACCTAATTAGTGGTCAGAAAATCTATATCACTTGGGGTGATCATGAACAGGCAGAAAATGTTATTCACCTAGTGTTGGCGAGATTGCCCGATGCCCCGGCGGGGAATCAGGGCATATCCCTGTTTCTAGTGCCCAAATACTTGATCAATGCCGATGGCAGCGTAGGTTCACGCAATGATGTCAAAGCGGTGGGTGTCGAACATAAGTTGGGAATCCATAGTAGCCCAACCTGTACCATGGCCTTCGGAGACAATGGCGGGGCAGTGGGCTATCTTGTCGGCCCATTGAATCAGGGTCTAAAGTGCATGTTTAGCATGATGAACAATGCCCGTCTCGGTGTGGGTCATCAGGGAGTATCTATCAGTGAACGCGCCTATCAACAGGCTTTTGCCTATGCGTCAGAGCGCGTTCAGGGTAAGGTGCAAGGTATTGAGGGCAGGGCACCGATTATCCACCATCCAGATGTCAAGCGCATGCTGATGCAGATGTCAGCGCTTACCGAGGGCGGTAGAGCAATGTCTTTTTATACCATCGCTGCCGAGGATCGATCCCTGCATCACAGTGATCCCCAGGTACAGGCACAAAATGCGCAGTTAGTGGAAATTATGACGCCCCTAGTTAAGGGCTGGTGTACCGAAGTGTCGATGGAAGTCACCTCTCTGGGTGTTCAAGTTCACGGCGGCATGGGTTTTGTCGAGGAGACTGGTGCCGCTCAGCACATGCGCGATGCCCGTATCCTACCCATCTACGAGGGAACAAACGGTATTCAGGCGCTAGATTTTATCGGCCGCAAATGCCTGCGCGATGGTGGAGAAGGGGTAAAAACGCTGATCGCAGCGATGCAAGAGACCCTTTCAATTGCTACAACGCGACAGTCAGATGAGCTGAGTTTATTGGCTAATTCCCTTGAAAATGCAGTAACTCAATGCCGAGATGGTCTAAACTATGTATTGAAAAACTCAGAGCAGGGCACTACAGTCGCTTACAACTTTATGATGTTATTTGGCAACAGCCTGTCCTATTGGCTACTTGTCAGACTGGCGATTGCAGCACAGGAGAAAATTGATCAGGGAGCAGATGACAACTTCTATTGGTGTAAGATCTCTTCAGCGAAATTTTTCGCCTCCCAAATTCTTGTCAGAAATAGCGCCTACTTGGCTGCCATCTCTGGTGCAGCCTCAATTACTGGAGAACAAATAGACAGACAACTCGCGCAACCCGGAGCCTAAATAATAGGCCTATGCCTCCGGGCGAAACCAAAGGTTTCACACAAAATGGGGTAAATGGATTTACTAGAAGTATTGCCTCGATTATGTGAATAACGGTAGTACTTTCTAACTTATAACTATGGGGAACCATTTTATGCAAAAAACTATTTCTAAACTCACCATCGCTGTGGCGATCTCAGGGGCGGCGGCCGCAACTACTGCCGCTACCCTCGACGAGATAGTGGTCACCGCGCAAAAACGTGCCCAATCATTACAAGATGTCCCAGTCTCAGTGGCTGCGGTGGATGCCGAGAAAATATCCGACGCCGGTATTGTCGACCTGCAGGGCCTCTCGGAGTTTGTGCCCAACTTTACGATCAATGAAACCGGTATTTCCACCACCATAACCGTTCGCGGTATCAGCTCCGGCATCAACTCCGGTTTTGAACAGTCCGTGGGCATGTATAACGATGGTGTCTTCTACGGTCGCGATCAGTTGGCACGGGTTCCAATGCTGGATATGGAGCGAGTTGAAGTACTGCGTGGTCCCCAGGGTATTCTCTTCGGGAAAAACAGTATCGCCGGCGCAGTCAGTCAGGTCACCGCAAAACCCACCGATGATTTCGAGGGTTCCATCACTGGGCTCTACGAGCCGGATCACGGCGAGCAGGATCTGCGCGTGGTGCTCTCTGGTCCACTCTCGGAGAATGTCAGTGGACGTATCGCCATACTGGATCGTAGTCTAGATGGTTATATGACCAATACCCTGTTGAAACAAGATGAGCAGCAGGAAGATGAGCGACTTATACGTGCGTCCCTTCGATGGGATATCAATGAGGATATCACCGCTAACTTTAAGACCTCCCGCGCTACTTTTGATACTGTGGGGCGCAATCTTGAAGTGTTTAATAGTGTAAAGTTGCCAGGTGAAGAGTCTAAAGATCATCTAACCGTGCTAAATTCCCTCGTTGGGGGCTTTGTGCGCGGCGAGGATGGTCAAATTGTCTATGATGATGGTAAACCCATCGTAAATCCTGAAAAGTATATTGAAGGTAAACTCAACCGCAGTGGTTCTATGAACCCCAGCTCGAGTGATAATGTAGTTAATAACAATACACTTTCCGTCGATTGGCAGCTGGATGGCCTGACTTTTACTTCGGTGACCGGATTTGTCGATTACGAGTTTGATGAGCTTTGCGACTGTGACTTTACCGGAGCAGAAGTATTTAATGCTACCCGCGATGAAAAATACAGTCAGTTTAGCCAAGAATTCCGCTTTGCCTCGGAGTTAGGTAATACCGTCGACTATATTGGTGGTTTGTTTTACCAGAAGAATGATTTGGATTATCAGGATGCTATTAAATTAACAGATCCAACAGTTATTACCGAAGTTCTGCAGACTACCGCTTCTAATTATGGCGACAAAGCAGCGGAATATGGGGCTGCTAGTCTGGCCGCCGAGGCTGCTGCTAAGACTGCTGCCGCTGCTGGTAATATGACGGCGGCGGCTGATTATGCGGATAAAGCTCAGAAAGCTGGTGAAGCTTATGTCGGCTATCTAGCAAAGTCTGAAGCTTTGAAAAGACTCGTGATTCCAGCCGCCCCTGGCGCCTCAACAAAGCGCGAATTCGATCAGGATGGAGATGTATTCGCTATCTTTGCTCAGGCAACCTGGAATATTGCCGACGATTTGCGCCTAACCGTCGGCGGCCGTTATACCAAAGAGAGTAAAGATGCTAGCCGCAGCCAGCAACATTTCACAAAAGATGGTAAGGGTCTGCCCGCTAAAACTTCGGATCCGGATAAAAGCCCATTGGCTAATGGTGCAGCTGGTGTGCCGACCTACTTGGATGGTTGGGACGATACAAACATCCATAACGCCCTATTCGGCGCATTTGCGGTTGAGCCCTATGATAAGATTCCTGGTGACTTAGACGATGAGTCCTTTACACCCTTAGTATCAGGTCAATGGGACATCAATGAAGATGTTATGCTTTATGCTACTTGGACTCAGGGCTATAAATCCGGTGGTTTTGATGCTCGCTCAAATGCACATCCAAATAAGGATGTGAAAAATGCTCAGCAGACCGATAAGGTTAACTGGCTGCAATCTAACGAACTCAAGGGTACCTGGGAGTTTAACCCCGAAGAAGTTAATAGCTTTGAATTGGGTTCTAAAATGGTCATTGCCGAGGGTGCTGCCGAGCTAAATTTAGCGTTCTACAGTATGGATTACAGTGATCTACAGGTATCACAGTTTGATGGTACTCTAGGCTTTAATGTGACCAATGCCGGTGAAGCTACAGTTAAGGGTCTGGAAGCCGATGGACGGTGGGCGGTTAGCGATAATGTTACATTAACTGGATCTGCGGCCTATCTAGACTTTAACTATGATAAGTTCCCTGATTCACAGTGCTACTTTGGTCAGGACGACCCAGATGGAGATAAGCTTTGCGATGCCGCTGGTAAGAGGAAGGAATATACCCCGGAATTTCAAGCCAATATTGGCGCTCTATGGTCCGGACAGGTAATGGATAGCTTCTATCTAGATGCATCAATGGATATTGCTTATATGGATGAGTATTTCTACGCGGCAACTCTGGATCCTAGAGCCAAGCAAGATGCCTACACGATGGTCAATGCGCGGGTCTCCCTTGCCAATGCGGGCGATACTTGGGAAGTAGCTTTAATTGGCCGCAATCTTACCGATAAAACTGTAGTTAACTTTGGCGGCAACACGCCCTTGGCCAGTACACTGACAGGTGGGACTGGTAACTCCTACTATGGTTTTGTCAACCGACCACGCAATTTTGCACTTCAGGGCACTTACCGTTTCTAACTCTGAATCATATTGCAAGCAACTAAAAAACCCGCCATTTGGCGGGTTTTTTTTGATTAGATCGGCGCTGTATATAGCTAGTTACACTAGTTACTGCTAAGTACCAGACCAACTACTGTAGCCACTGTAATTATAAATAGCAGTGTAAAAATAATACCGCCAATAATAAAAGTGAGCGGATTGCCATTTTCGAAATCGTGTTGCCTATTTTTATCAGTTTGTACACCAATACCGGCGGCCAAAATACTCTTAACTACCGAGAGAATATTGGGCTTTTTATTGTCCGATTTGGTCTTTGACATAAATTTTCTTATTAAAAGCTTACAAGGTTACTTAGTCATTAAGTATAGGTGTCAGCCAGCGCGACAGCTCAGTTGTTGATAGGCCCTTTCTCTGTGCTAGCGATTCCACCTGATCGGTATCGATTTTGCCGGTGTTGAAATACTTTGCCTCTGGATGGCCAAAGTACCAACCGCTAACCGCCGCCGCTGGTGACATAGCATAACTATCAGTTAACCCTAGACCAATATTGTCTTCCACGCTCAACAGATCAAACAGGGTAGCTTTTTCCGTATGATCGGGGCAGGCAGGATATCCTGGTGCAGGGCGTATGCCTCGGTATTTTTCCTTGATAAGTGCCTCATTGTCGAGCGCTTCATTACTGGCATAGCCCCAGTGTTCGCGACGTATGCGCTCATGTAAATGTTCGGCAAACGCTTCAGCCAATCTATCTGCTAGCGCCTTGACCATAATGGCATTGTAATCGTCATTATTGTCTTCGTATTGTTTTGCTAATGCATCTGCACCTATGCCAGTTGTAACCGCAAAAGCGCCAATATAGTCTTTTATCGCACTGTCTTTGGGGGCGATAAAATCTGCAAGGGAATACAGTTCCTCGCTGGCCCCGGGCTTTTGAATCTGCTGACGTATATGGTGAAGAGTAGCTAGTTTGCTGCCATCTTCAGTGCTGTAAACTTCGATATCGTCGTGATTGACGGCGTTGGCCGGCCATAGGCCAAACACAGCGCGCGCGGTTAAGCGTTTGTTATCGATAATATCTCTGAGCAATTTCTGCGCATCATCAAACAAATTTTGCGCTGCCTCACCCACCACTTCGTCGTCTAAGATTTTGGGATATTTCCCGACCAGATCCCAGGTAATAAAAAAGGGTGTCCAATCAATATAGGGCACTAGTGTCTCTAGCGGGTAGTCATCGATCACCGTCACACCCAGTTGATTGGGTATTTCAGGTTGATAGTCTCGCCAGTTTAGTTGGGGTTTTTGCTTTACTGCATCGGCATAGGCATAGACTGTTCCCCGCGATGTCCTATTGGCGGTTCGCAATCTTACAGCATCGTAGTCACTTTGGATTTCTTTAACAAATGCGTCACGGTTGTCTTTACTGAGTAGTTTGCTGGCTACACCCACTGCCCGTGAGGCATCGGCTACATAGATAGCCTGATTGGCACTGTACTTGGGTGCGATCTTTACCGCTGTATGAGCTTTTGAAGTGGTAGCGCCGCCAATTAGCAGCGGTATATCAAAGCCCTGTCGTTGCATTTCATCACTCAGAGTTACCATTTCGTCGAGAGAGGGCGTGATCAAGCCCGACAGGCCGATAATATCTACCTGCTGCTCACGGGCGGTCTGCAGTATTTTTTCTGCGGGCACCATAACGCCAAGGTCTATCACCTCGTAGTTATTGCATTGCAGAACCACGCCGACAATGTTTTTGCCTATATCGTGAACATCGCCTTTGACGGTGGCCATTAAAATCTTACCGTTACTGGATGCAGACTGATCTTTCTCCGCTTCGATAAACGGCTGTAGGTAGGCAACAGCTTGCTTCATAACGCGGGCCGATTTGACCACTTGAGGCAGAAACATCTTCCCGGAGCCAAACAGGTCGCCGACGGTATTCATGCCATCCATCAGCGCGCCCTCAATCACATCTAAAGGGCGAGTGGCTGATTGTCGAGCTTCCTCTGTATCTTCTTCAATATAGTTGGTGATACCTTTGACCAGGGCGTGTTCCAGTCGTCGATTCACATCTTTTTCACGCCAGGACAAATCTTCGCCTTTAGATTGGCCGCTGCCATCGCCGCGATACTTATCGGCAATGGCTAAAAGATTATCGGTACCCTGTTTATCGCGAAATAGGACCACATCCTCCACAATGTCGCGCAATTCCGAAGGAAGATCGTCATATACCGCCAGTTGGCCAGCATTGACAATACCCATGCTTAAGCCTTGGCGAATAGCGTGATATAAAAATACCGAGTGAATTGCCTCGCGGACAGGGTTATTGCCGCGGAAAGAAAAGGACACATTCGAGATGCCCCCAGAGACCATGCTGTGGGGTAGGTTTTGCTTGATCCATCCACAGGCTTCAATAAAGTCCAAGCCATAGCGGTTGTGTTCTTCAATGCCTGTGGCTACCGCAAACACATTGGGGTCAAATATAATGTCCTCGGCAGGAAAGCCAACCTCGTTGACAAGCAGATTGTAGCTGCGCTGGCAAATTTCCTGGCGACGTTGCAGATTATCCGCTTGTCCATCTTCGTCAAAGGCCATAACCACAATAGCGGCGCCGTGTTTTTTACACAGTTGGGCGTGCTTGATAAATTCCTCTTGGCCCTCTTTAAGGCTGATCGAGTTAACTACCGCCTTGCCTTGGATGCACTTTAATCCTGCTTCAATCACCGCCCATTTGGAGGAGTCCACCATAATCGGTACGCGACAGATATCCGGTTCCGAGGCAATTAGGTTGAGAAATGTGACCATGGCAGGGAGGGATTCCAGCATCCCTTCATCCATATTCACATCGATGATTTGCGCGCCATTTTCTACCTGTTGCTGAGCCACCTGTAGGGCTGCGTCATAATTTTCTTCAAGTATCAGCCGTTTAAACACCGCTGAGCCGGTAACATTGCAGCGCTCACCTACATTGACAAATAGTGAGTCGGCCTTGATGGTAAAAGGCTCTAGACCCGAGAGTCGACAGGCGGGTTCTACTTCGGGTATTGGCCTTGGGTTTAGGTTTTCAACCACCTCTGCGATCGCTTTGATATGCGCTGGTGTAGTGCCGCAGCAGCCACCGACAATATTTAGCAACCCTGAGCCAGCAAACTCCTGAATCGTCGCTGCCATATCATCGGCATTGAGATCATAGCCGCCAAATTCATTGGGTAGGCCAGCATTGGGATGGGCGCTGACCAGCGTGTCCGCTACATTAGAAATTTCCAGGAGGTGAGGTCTTAATTCATCTGGCCCGAGCGCACAGTTAAGGCCAATACTGATCGGCTTGCAGTGGCGCACAGAGTTCCAAAAGGCCTCCGGCGTCTGTCCAGATAAAGTTCTGCCACTGGCATCGGTAATGGTGCCGCTAATCATAATAGGCAGTTCTAAAGCCAGTTCTTCGAAAACAGTCTGGATGGCAAACAGGGCGGCCTTAGCATTCAAGGTGTCAAATACAGTTTCAACCATCAGTAAGTCACAACCGCCCTCGATCAGCGCTTCAGCCGATTCGCTATAGGCCTCGACTAACTCATCAAAGGTAACATTGCGTGCCCCTGGATCATTGACATCCGGGGACAGGGAGGCAGTGCGACTGGTGGGGCCCAAAATGCCGGCGACAAACCGCGGCCGGTCGGCACTGCTGTACTCGTCTGCCGCCTGCCGCGCTAATTGGGCAGAGACCAGATTGATTTCACGGGATATTTCCTCCATGCCATAGTCGGCTTGGGAGATAGTGGTTGAATTGAAAGTATTGGTTTCAATAATATCAGCGCCCGCTTGCAGGTAGGCGCGGTGAATATCGGTGATGATCTCCGGCTGTGTCAGACTGAGTAGGTCATTATTTCCCTTGATGTCACAGTGCCAATCGGCAAAGCGCTGGCCGCGAAAATCCGCCTCTTGCAGACTGTGTTGCTGGATCATAGTGCCCATGGCGCCATCCAACAGCAAGATACGCTTTTGTGCTGCTGTTAAAAAAGCTTCTCGCTTAGATATTTCGGATTTATCCCGCTGCATAATGGTCTGGAGATCCTGTCACTATTGATCTATCAAAATATTTCGATGGATGCGCATGATACCAGTATTTTTCAAAAAAGCGACCATAAAGACAATTAAATATACAGTCAGGTAAAAACAGCTTTCTCGCAATGCTATCTAAATAAATGTTGCCCAATGGTTGCTATGCCTTAAAATAGCGGGTCTGTTATTTAGGATTTCCCCATGGTCAATATCAACATCACTGAATCTGCCCAACAATATCTTGCCGGACTGTTGGAAAAGCAAAATTGCGAAGGAATCGGAATCCGTATTTTTATTTCTGATCCTGGTACGCCCAAAGCGGAAACCTGTATTGCCTACAGCAGACCTGGTGAGCACAACGAAGCTGATGAAGTTGTCGATTACCCGCAATTTAAAGCCTATTTTGAGACTCGGAGTATCCCATTTCTCGATGATGCCAAAGTGGACTTCGCAGAGGATAAATTTGGTGGCCAGCTGACTATTCGCGCTCCCAATTCCAGAGTGCCCAATGTCAGCGATGACAGTCCAGTTGAAGATAGAATCAACTACTTGCTGCACGCGGAAATCAACCCGGGTCTGGCCTCTCATGGTGGCGTGGTATCGCTGTCCACGGTGGACGATGGTTTTGCTGTATTGGAGTTTGGCGGAGGTTGTCAGGGCTGCTCAGCCGTAGATCTAACCTTGAAAGAGGGCGTGGAAAAAACGCTAATGGAAAAAATACCGGAGCTAAAAGGGGTCAGGGATGTTACTGACCATACGGATACCTCTAATGCTTATATGTAACTCTACGGCAAACCTTAACTTGCTAAGCTTACCTTAGTTCCAATAGGTATAGGATCTATTAACATCACTAGTTAAGTTATCCCCCTTAGTTTCAAATATCTCGATAACTCCTTCATTGATAACTTCCATTGCCCCAGAACTTATTTTGGGGCACTTGCCAAATTCTCCATAAAAACTCAGCTAAAGTTATCCATATCGTCTACTTTTAAAAAATATAAAAAGACGTATCAATTGTTGGAAAATTGTCATGAAATATTTGGAAGCAGTGGAGGCTGGAAGGAAATTAGTTGCGCTAGGGAAGTTTAAAAAGGCGATACAGTATTTTAAAGCAGCTGCTGAGATCAACTCTCAAAATGAGTGGGCATATTTTGAGTGGGGCATTGCGTTGGGTTGTCTAGGTGACCATAGAGAAGCAATAATTAAGTATGATCAGGCCGTAAAGATTATGCCTAATTTCGCAGCGGCATATTGTAATTGGGGTATCTCTTTGCAATATTTAGGCTGCTATGAAGAAGCTGTAGATCAGTTCAAAAATGCTATAGAAATCGATCCTGACAATGCTAATTTATACAATAATCATGGCCTAGCTCTTTATGAATTAAATCGTTATGAAGAAGCTGTAGAGCAGTTTAAAAAAGCTATAGAAATCGATCCTGAGAATGCTGATTTATACAATAATCATAGCCTAGCTCTTTACAAATTAAGTTGTTATGAAGAAGCCATAAAACAGGTAAAGAAAGCCATAAAAATAAATCCTAAAGATGCTGAATTCTATTTTAACCATGGTCTAGCCCTTTCTGCGCTAAGCAATTATGAGGCAGCCATAGAGCAGTTTAAAAAAGCAATAGAAAATAATCCTAAGGACGAAAGTGCATATTTCTGTTTGGGCAACAGTTTACTTAATTTAGATAAATATACTGATGCTTCACATCAGTATAAAAGAGCCACCGAGATTGAGCCCCAGTTTGCTGAGGCATATGGAAATTGGGGCAATGCGCTGTTTTTATCAAACAAATATAAACTAGCAACTAAAAAGTATAGAAAAGCTATAATTCTTGCATTTGCTAAAATATCGAACAATTACGATTACACTAGAGAATTGTTTAAATTTACTGCAATTAATAAAGATACATTATCAAATTTAGCCAATAAGCAGGTCTTCTTTCAAAATCCCAGCAATTTTAATGATCCGCTTGACAGTCCCTTAATTACTCAACATGAGGCGCAAATACCCAAGCCATTAAGAGATTTAGTCTTGAAAGTCAGAGTTTTTTCTTTGGCGCGCCAGCATGTGCGTGGCAAAAAACCTTATTCCAGTATATTGATGTGGAGTCACTATGCTGATCAACATAAGGGTCTCTGCATAGGTTACAAATTTAAAGGAGATTTATTTGGAAAACATAGTCTGTGCTTAGGCGATATCAACTACACAAATACTATTCGTGACGATTATTGGCAATCAGTTGAAAGTACAATTAAGTCTGGATTCTTTCAAAAGTATCAGTCTTGGCGGTACGAACATGAATCTCGAATTATATGGTTGCCCATGAAGGATAATTGTAATGGTTGTATGGAAATGAGTGATGGTATTGAAATTTCCAGTGTGACCTTTGGTTATAAAACTAGTGATTCAGATATTGCATTAGTGAAGCAATTGTTGGGTGATGGAATAATTTTTTATCGAGTTAGGTATTCAGATTCAGAAAAGCTTAATAGAAGCAAAATTTAGCAATAAAGAACCCCGCTTTCGCAGGGTTCTTTTATCTGGTTAGGGAGGAGTGGTTCTAGCTGATCTCAACAATCTGCTCTGCTGCAATCACCTTGCCCTGCTCGGCAGACTTTTGAAATGACTCAATCTGATCAAAGTTCATATAGCGATAGATTTCATCGGCCATGGAATCAATCTTGCCGGCGTACTGGTGATATTCCTCGGGGGTAGGCAGTTTACCCAAAATACCGCCCACTGAAGCCAGTTCAGCAGATGTCAGGTAAACATTGGCACCATCACCCAAGCGGTTGGGGAAGTTGCGGGTGGAGGTGGAGAGCACCGTGGCGCCTGCCAAAACCCGTGCTTGGTTACCCATACACAGCGAACAACCGGGCATCTCGGTACGCGCGCCCACTTTGCCGTAGACATTGTAATAACCTTCTTCCATTAGCGTGTGAGCATCCATTCGGGTAGGGGGGCAGATCCAAAATCTGGAGTCCACGGAACCCGCTTCATCCAATAGCTTGCCAGCGGCGCGGAAATGACCAATATTAGTCATACAGGAGCCGATAAAGACTTCGTCTACCTTATCGCCAGCGACTTCGGATAATAGCTTGGCATCGTCTGGATCATTGGGGCAGCAAACGATTGGCTCGTTAATTTCCGCCAGATCAATTTCAATAACCGCCGCATATTCAGCATCGGCATCGGCAGACATCAGGGTTGGATTTTCCAGCCACTCTTCCATTTTGCGCACTCGGCGCTCGAGGGTGCGCACATCACCGTAGCCCTCGGCAATCATCCAGCGCAGCAGGGTGATATTGGAGCGCAGGTATTCGCTGACGGAATCTTCGCTGAGTTTAATGGTACAGCCAGCGGCGGAGCGCTCAGCTGAGGCATCAGATAACTCAAAGGCTTGCTCTACAGTCAGGCTTTCAATGCCTTCGCCTTCAATTTCAAGAATTCGGCCGGAGAAGAAGTTCTTTTTACCCTTTTTCTCAACGGTGAGTAAGCCCTGCTTAATGGCATAGTAGGGGATGGCATGCACCAGATCGCGCAGGGTTATCCCTGGTTGCATTTCACCTTTGAAGCGCACCAGAACTGACTCAGGCATATCCAATGGCATAACACCCGTGGCTGCAGCAAAGGCCACTAGGCCGGAGCCGCCGGGGAAGGAAATACCCATGGGGAAGCGCGTATGAGAGTCACCACCGGTGCCCACGGTGTCAGGCAACAGCATACGGTTGAGCCAGCTATGGATAATGCCATCACCAGGACGTAGAGAAACCCCGCCACGGTTCATAATAAAATCGGGGAGGTTGTGCTGGGTATCTATATCGACGGGTTTAGGGTAAGCAGCGGTGTGACAGAACGACTGCATCACCAAATCTGCTGAGAAACCCAAGCAAGCGAGATCTTTGAGTTCATCGCGAGTCATGGGGCCCGTAGTATCCTGAGAGCCCACGGTGGTCATTTTGGGTTCACAGTAGGTGCCAGGTCTAACGCCGTCAACACCACAGGCCTTACCTACCATTTTTTGCGCCAAGGTGTAACCCGCTGAAGAGCTTTCGGGCACTTCGGGCTTGCGGAATACCTCGGAGGGGGGCAGACCCATATGTTCTCTGGCTCTTTGGGTTAATCCGCGGCCAACAATTAAATTGATTCGGCCATCAGCTTGAACTTCATCCAGAATTACGTCAGATTTATGTTCAAATTCACAGATGATGTCGCCGGCCTCATTGAGGATTTTGCCGTCGTAGGGGCGAATATCGATTATGTCACCGTAGTGAATATCGTCCACAGGTGCTTCAAATACCAGTGCTCCTGCATCTTCCATGGTGTTGAAAAAGATTGGCGCCACTTTGCTGCCAATACAGATACCACCAGAGCGCTTATTGGGCACGCCGGGCATATCTTCACCAAAAAACCACAACACAGAGTTGGTTGCAGACTTTCGTGAAGAGCCAGTACCCACCACGTCACCGACAAAAGCTACAGGTAGACCCTGTGATTTGATAGCGTCGATCTGTGCCATAGGTCCAGTAACGCCGTGTTCTTCTGGATTCAGGCCGTCTCGGGTCATCTTGTACATGGCTTTGGCGTGCAAGGGAATATCGGGTCGCGACCAGGCATCCTGAGCTGGTGACAAATCATCCGTATTGGTTTCACCAGTAGCTTTAAATACCACCGCTTTAATACTTTGGGGTACGGCATCATTGCTGGTAAACCACTCAGCTTCAGCCCAGGATTGCATCACAGAGAGCGCCTCTGCATTACCAGAATCGGCTTTTTCGGCAACATCGTGAAACGCATCAAATACTAGGATGGTAGATTTTAACTCTGTGGCCGCTAGTTCAGCCAAGTCGGCGTCATCAAGCAATTCTACTAAAGTAGCCACGTTGTAGCCGCCGTGCATATTGCCCAGTAACTTGACAGCAGCGGGGCGGTCAATCAATGGTGATGTGGCTTCCCCTTTAGCGAGGGCACTTAGAAAGCTGGCTTTGACGTAAGCGGCTTCATCAACCCCGGGTGGAACCCGGTTGGCAATTAAGTCCAACAGAAACGCTTCTTCACCTGTTGGCGGTTGCTTGAGAAGCTCTACTAATTCGGAGGTCCATTCAGGAGTCAGAGGTTTGGGGGGCACGCCTTGAGACTGGCGCTCTTCAACATGAATACGATAGGCTTCTAACACAGGAATGTCCTCTATATACAGTAGTTTGCAATTGGATTGTAATTTTAACTCAAGCCGAGTTAACAGATAACCTAAATTGTAAGTCAGTTGGTAGTTTTTTTACAGAAGCAAAGCTGATATTCGCTATAATGCGACCTTTACGAAGACGACGATTTTGCATCCATATCTGTGTCTAGCGCATAAGCCCAAAAGGGTTTATGGGGAGGTGCTTTTAAGTTCGCCATCCCACCACTGTATTCAGTCCACAAAAACGCTACTGCCAGTTAATGATTCCTTCGCGGCTAGTAGGTAACAATACAATGCAAGTAGACATGTTAATTTACACCTACCATTTTTGTGTCAGCTTTGAAGGGCAGTCCGATCTCTTGATTATCTAACAGAGGTAATTTCTTATGATGCCAAAGAGGGTCCCAGCATCCATATTTTTCTAAAATTTTTCGAGTTTTGCTTTTTGATTGATCAGGCAAGGATTGGTAATGAGAGCGCAGCTCACTGACACACCACACTCGATATTGTGAGTATCTAGCGCCTTTGAATAACATTCCTCCCACATTGACATCAAAGCGCTTTCTGTTTGAGTTTATCGCATCAATATTGGCACAGAGGTAAGGGAGGTATGTATTCCCAATTTCTCTTAACAATGGTTCCAGATCATCAGGTATCCCCTCTACCCAACTACCTGAGCAATCTTCTATTTGTGTATTCCACAATCTTGAAACCCAACTCAATACTTTGGGTGCCTGTTGTCGAATAATTTCAAGCGGCACAGGGTCTAATGCAAAATGCCTAAAGAAAGGGCCTGAGAATCCTATATCTGCCAGCGAGGGGCGGTCACCCAAAATAAATGGTCTGTTGGTAAATATGTTCTCAAGGTTTTTTAACAGAGTTTTGAAATTCGCCTCTACGGACTCGATGTTAATTGGCGTAATTCCGTCTCCGGTGGTATAGCCGTTCCGCTGTCTGCGTTGCAAGACTAACTTTTTGATCCATATGGGTGCTGGGACTGAACCTAATAATTCTTCTGCTAGATGTCTGGATGCAAACTCAGCCCCTTCGGCGTAATGCCAGCGGTAATGCATTGCTGGTCGCCACCACCACTCGTCTGCCCAATCTTCCAATAAAAAACAAATGAATGCTTGTAGAGGATCATCGGGTATGAGTTTATTTTCAGGTTTTTGTGATTCAAACCACTGAATCATCTTGGTTGAATCTGTGAGCCACCGGCCATCAGGTAATTCCACGGCGGGCATTTGCTGCAATCCCACTTTATTTTTCATGGTTTTTTCAAAAGCGGGAAATTGCATGCTTTTAGGTTGGTAGGGGATATTTTTGACACGAAAGTAATTTTCCATTTTCCCTGTAAAGTAGGAAATAGTTGATCCATAGAGAATTACTGGTGAAGTGAAAGTAGTCATAAACCTCAGTTTGTATTTTCAATCAATCAATGTCCACTCGCAATTCTAGTGAATTTTAAAATTACCCAAACTGCAAATCTTTATAACGAGAATAAGCTGTGCAGGTGCGATGCCTCTAAAGCCCTCTGCTCTACATCGGCAAAGAAGTAATCGTTAGCTGGCGGGGCTGTAGAGCTTTCTAGTCTATATATTGGGTGAGACAGTGCTCTATATCTGGTTTTTGTGTTTCTAATGAATATTTTTAGCTTATACTGCGATCCTTTAATTACAGGCTGGAAATTCTAATCTATGACCGAGGTACTACAGGAGATTGATAAATTCCTACCCTGCAAAACACCGGACCTATGGCTCCAGAATGCCGTCGACAATCCCGAATTAATGCTAATTGATCACGCTAACTGTGAAAAAAAAGCTGCCAGTACCGCAGTCAACCTGACGTTTCGCTATATTGATAATTTCGATTTGTTAAACAAGATGTCCAGATTGGCGCGAGAGGAAATGCGTCATTTTGAGCAAGTTATAGCGATTATGAAACGTCGTGGCATTGTCTATAGACAGATTTCAGCATCGCGCTATGCCGAGGGTCTGCGCGCCTTAGTACGAGCCAATGAACCAGACAAACTGGTGGATATTCTGCTAGTGGGGGCGTTAATCGAAGCCCGTTCCTGCGAGCGATTTGCAAGATTGGCACCCCTATTAGATACCGAGCTAGAGTCTTTTTACCTATCGCTGTTAAAGTCTGAGGGTCGACATTATCGCGATTATTTGGCCTTGGCGGAGGCAGTTGCAGACAGGGAGCAGATAGATAAGCGACTCAAGGTGCTCTCGGAGCGCGAGCGCGAACTGATCCTGTCGCCGGACAGCGAATTCAGATTCCATTCGGGGCCAGTAGCCTAGTTATCAGTGGGGCGGGTAGATAGGCGTGACCATCAACGCGACGAGCTAACTGTTGCAGTCAGTCTCGCCGCGAGTGTTTGATGGTTAGCGTTGGTCTATGGGTAGGTAATCCCGTGAGTCTGCCCCAGTGTAAAGTTGACGGGGTCGACCAATTCTATAGGGATTGGTAATCATCTCATTCCAATGGGATATCCAGCCAACAGTTCGTCCTGTGGCAAAAATTACGGTGAACATCTCTACCGGTATGCCCAGAGCTTTGAGAATAATGCCAGAATAGAAGTCCACATTGGGGTAGAGCTTCTTGCTGACAAAATAATCGTCTTCAAGGGCGATTTTCTCGAGCTTTTTAGCGAGACGGAACAATGGATCGTTTTCCAGACCCAGCACCTCGAGTACCTCGTTACAGCTCTCTCGCATCACTGTGGCTCGCGGATCGTAGTTTTTATAGACGCGGTGTCCAAAGCCCATCAGACGGAACGGATCATCTTTATCTTTGGCTTTGGCAATAAACTTTTCGATATTCTTTTCATCGCCAATTTGATTGAGCATCACTAACACCGCCTCGTTGGCACCACCGTGGGCTGGTCCCCACAGCGCTGCAATACCAGCGGCAATACAGGAGAATGGGTTAGCGCCCGATGAGCCAGCTAGGCGGACTGTTGATGTTGAGGCATTTTGCTCATGATCGGCATGCAGAAGGAAGATGCGGTCCATTGCTCTGGCAATCGCCGGCTCAATTTTGTAGTCCTCACAGGGCGTGCCAAACATCATATGCAGAAAGTTTTCTGAATAGGAGAGAGAGTTGTCTGGGTACATGTAGGGCTGGCCAGTAAAGTGCTTGTGACACATTGCGGCAATGGTTGGCATTTTGGCGATCAGGCGATGGGCTGAAATTCTGCGGTGGCTCTCGTCAGTAATATCCAGCGAGTCATGGTAGAACGACGACATAGCGCCTACCACACCACACAACATGGCCATTGGATGCGCATCGTGACGGAATCCACTTAGGAAGTGCTCAATCGAGCGATTCACCATAGTGTGGTACTTGATGGTGTTTTCAAAATCATTTTTCTGTTGTTCGGTGGGCAAATGACCCTCAAGCAGAAGATAACAGGTCTCTAGGTAGTCAGATTTTTCAGCAAGCTGCTCGATGGGATAGCCGCGATGAAGAAGGACTCCTTTAGCCCCGTCGATATAGGTGATATCTGATCGGCACGCGGCTGTAGCAGAGAAGCCGGGATCGTAGGTGAAGTAGCCATGGCCTCCTAGGGAGCCAATATCAATAACATCTTGTCCTCTGGTGCCCTTGTGAACGGGAAGTTCAATCGGAGTTCCACCATCAACTGTAAGCGTTGCTTTGCGGTCAGTCATGCACAATCCTCGAGAAATACTGGTAGCGTGGGTGATTAGGCTTCGATCGCCACTATAATTGCTGAGACTAAATTGTCAATATACAAGTGGCCCCAAGCCGACATCTTGTGAGTTTACACCAAGGTTTGTATTGATTAGATCAATGACCGTTATAAGCAAGTATATTGACTGTAGAGGTAGCTCAGAGGGGGATTCTTCAACCCTGCACCTTGCGCTATAGAGATTTAAATCACTATAATGTGCGCCCATCAAGGGTCGCTGTATTGGACTCTCAGCCCGCACTGGAAGCTGGGCTCATTCAACTTCCGCCGTTTTTCGGAATCCCTTATTTGAGGAGTTCGTCTGTTGTGAATAAGAAAAGACCAGTCAACTTAGATATTGGCACTATCAAGCTGCCTATCACTTCGTACGTTTCTATATTGCACCGCGCTTCTGGTGTGATCCTGTTTTTTGCTGTTGCAGTACTCTTATTTATGTTGGAAACCAGCTTGAAGTCGGAGCAGAGCTTCGAGTCTCTGAAAGCCTGGTTCGCAAACCCAATACTGCAGTTCATTATCTGGGGTTGCCTGGCTGCACTTGCCTATCATGCAATTGCCGGTCTGCGGCATTTGATTATGGATTTTGGTTATGGTGAGGATAGCTTTGAAGCGGGCCAGCGCACTGCCTGGATCGCAGCGATTGTGGCCACTGTAACTATCCTGGCAATCACATTATGGGTGTTTTTATGGTAACTACAGTGACAAGCTTGGGCCGCAGTGGCCTATCCGACTGGCTGATACAGCGGGTTTCTGCGCTGGTAATGACTGCCTACCTAGTCTTTATGGTGGGTTATTTTGCCATCAATCAAGATCTAAGCTACCAGCAGTGGGCAAGTCTTCATCAGGCTCTGCCAATGCGTATATTCAGTCTGGTGACCCTTTTAGCTATAGCAGCTCATGCTTGGATCGGCATGTGGTGTGTTCTCACTGACTATATAACCGTGCGTCTGATAGGACCAAAAGCGACAGCAATCCGTATGTCCTCTCAGTTAATTATGATCTCCATCTCACTTTTCTACGTGATTTGGGCAATAGATATACTCTGGGGAATCTAAGCAGATGGCAACTATTAGAACGATGAATTTTGATGCGGTGATTGTCGGCGGAGGCGGGTCGGGAATGCGCGCTGCTCTGCAACTTGCCCAGTCGGGTTACAAAACCGCTGTTATTACTAAAGTTTTCCCCACCAGATCTCATACAGTTTCCGCTCAGGGTGGTATAACCTGTGCCATTGCCAGCGACGATCCCAATGATCAGTGGCAGTGGCATATGTATGACACCATCAAAGGTTCTGATTATATTGGTGATCAGGCGGCCATTGAGTATATGTGTAAGACAGGGCCTGAAGCGGTATTTGAACTGGAGCATATGGGTTTGCCCTTTTCGAGGACCGACAACGGGCGAATTTATCAGCGACCCTTTGGCGGACAGTCAAAAGATTTTGGTTCTGGTGGTCAGGCTGCGAGAACCTGTGCCGCCGCCGACCGCACAGGTCACGCTCTGCTGCACACCCTCTATCAAGGCAACCTCAAGAACAAAACGGTCTTTCTCAATGAGTGGTTTGCCGTTGATCTGGTCAAAAATGCTGACAACGCTGTGGTTGGTGTTATTGCAATCGACATAGAGACTGGTGAAACCGTTTATGTGAAATCCAAAGCAACGGTTTTCGCAACTGGTGGTGCCGGTCGCATCTATGCGTCCACGACCAATGCGCATATCTGTACTGGAGACGGTATTGGCATGGCGCTGCGAGCAGGGGTGCCCATGCAGGATATGGAGATGTGGCAATTCCACCCCACCGGTATTCACGGTGCCGGCACGCTGGTGACCGAGGGCTGTCGCGGTGAGGGAGGCTATCTTGTCAATAAAGACGGCGAGCGCTTTATGGAGCGCTATGCACCCAATGCCAAGGATCTAGCCGGCCGCGATGTAGTGGCGCGCTCGATGATTTTAGAGATATTGGAAGGTCGAGGCTGTGGAGAAAACGGCGACCATGTGTTCCTCAAGCTGGATCATTTGGGTGAGGAGACCCTGAATGCCAAACTGCCGGGGATTCTTGAGCTCTCGCGAACCTTTGCCCATGCCGATCCCGTGGTTGAGCCGATCCCAGTAGTGCCAACCTGCCATTATATGATGGGCGGTATTCCAACCAACATTGACGGTCAGGCGCTGACGATCGATGCCGAGGGCAATGATCAGGTGGTCGAGGGCTTCTACGCCTGTGGTGAAGCCGCCTGTGTCTCCGTGCATGGCGCAAACCGCCTGGGCGGAAACTCTCTGCTGGATCTGGTGGTATTTGGTCGCGCTTCAGGTATGTTTATTGAGAAGCAATTGCGTGAGGGTATCGATCTTAAAGATGCTTCAGATGAAGATATTGAAAGAGCCATGGCTGGACTCAATCGTCTCAATCAATCCGAAGGTGGAGAGAGTGCGCCTGCGCTGCGCGCTGAGTTGCAGACTATTATGCAAAATTATTTCGGTGTTTTCCGCCGTGGCGACTACATGAAGGAAGGGATTGAAAAGCTCAAAGCACTGCGTCCCCGCATTGAAAATGTCGCTCTCAGTGACAAGAGTAATGCCTTCAATACCGCGCGGATTGAGGCATTGGAGTTGCAGAATTTGCTCGAAGTCGCCGAAGCTACAGCAATAGCGGCTGAGGGTCGCACCGAGAGTCGAGGTGCCCATGCGCGAGAAGATTATCAAGACCGTGACGATGAAAATTGGCTCTGTCACTCTATTTATTACCCAGAGAGCCAGAGTCTTGGTAAGCGCGGCGTCAATTTCGCACCACAAACGCGTGAAGCGTTCGAACCCAAAGTGCGAACCTACTAAATTCAGAGGTGAAATAATCGATGTTACAAGTCAGTGTCTATCGCTATAACCCAGAAGTTGATTCAGAGCCCTATATGCAGGACTTTGCTGTGGATACCCAGGGCAAAGATTTGATGGTGCTGGATGTCCTCGAGAAACTCAAAGCAGAGGATCCGACTTTGGTATTCCGTAGATCCTGCCGCGAGGGCGTATGCGGCTCCGATGGCGTAAATATCTCTGGCAAAAACGGTCTTGCTTGTATCACACCACTCTCCGAAGCGGTAAAAAATAACAAGTTGGTTATTAGGCCACTGCCGGGTTTGCCTGTTATCAGGGATCTGGTAATTGATATGACTCAATTTTATGCCCAGTATGAAAAGATCCAGCCCTATTTGGTCAATGAGACGCCTGCACCTGCCATCGAGCGTCTACAATCTCCAGAGGACCGCGCCAAACTCGATGGTCTCTATGAGTGCATTCTGTGTGCCTGTTGCTCCACTGCCTGTCCTTCCTTCTGGTGGAACCCCGACAAATTTATTGGCCCATCTGGTTTGTTACAGGCCTATAGATTTCTTGCCGACAGTCGTGATAACGCCACTGAGGAGCGCTTGGCAAACCTCGATGATCCGTTTAGCGTGTTCCGCTGCCACGGAATTATGAACTGCGTTCAGGTCTGTCCCAAGGGCTTAAATCCCACTAAAGCTATCGGCCATATACGAAATATGTTGGTGACTAGCGCCACCTGATAATTTTATTGTCATTGGTGCGGGAAAATACCTAACTTTCACTAGCTGTTTAGCCGCTGAGCGTTTAAAATATTCGCCTTTAAATTCCAACTGTCGCAGTAGTCTAAGGGGATTTTAAGCGATGGCCAATGGCTTGATGGAGCGATTTCTACAATCCTCTCACTTTTCTGGTGGAAACGCCGCCTATATCGAAGCGCTTTACGAGATTTACCTGCATGAGCCAAATCAGGTGCCTGAAGAGTGGTGTCACTTTTTTGATTCCCTGCCTCGCACTAACGGTTCGATTGCACCGGATAGCTCACACGCCACCATAATCCAACATTTTGAATTGCTGGGACGACGTCAGGCGCGTCCGACACCAGCACCTGGTTCTGGGGGCATTCACCTTGAGCATGAGCGCAAGCAGGTGAAAGTTGTTCAGCTAATTAGCTCCTACCGCTTCCGCGGTCACCAAAAAGCTAACTTGGACCCGCTGGGGATTATGCAGCGGGAAGAGGTGCCAGATCTCAATCTACATTTTCATGGTTTGACTGATGCCGATCTGGATACCACTTTCCAGACTGGTCCTCTCTATATGGGTAAGCCAGAGGCAACCCTGCGAGAGATTGTCGACACCCTCGAGGAGAGTTACTGCCAATACTTGGGTGCAGAGTTTATGCACATCACCTCGTTTGCCGAAAAGCAATGGTTGGCTCAGCGTTTTGAGTCGGTGCGATCAAAGCCCACCTATGGTGAGTCGGCGCGGATTGATGTGTTAAGTCGTCTCACTGCAGCAGAGGGTTTGGAAAAACATCTCGACTCCAAGTATCCGGGGACCAAGCGATTTGGTCTCGAGGGAGGGGAGAGCTTAATCCCCCTGGTCGACTGCCTGATACGGCGCTCTGGCGAATATGGCTGCAAAGAAATTGTTATGGCGATGGCGCATCGCGGTCGTCTCAATGTATTGGTCAATGTGCTTGGCAAGAATCCCGCCGAGTTGTTTGATGAGTTTGAAGGCAAGCGCCTGGTCAATACCTCAGGCGATGTGAAGTACCATCAGGGATTCTCATCCAATGTGATGACCCCGGGTGGTGAAGTGCATCTGGCTCTCGGATTCAATCCGTCTCACTTGGAAATTTCCTGTCCTGTGGTTATCGGCTCAGCCCGTGCTCGTCAGGATCGTCGAGATGATCCCGCAGGGCAAAAAGTTGTCCCAATTCTTATCCACGGCGACGCGGCCTTTGCCGGTCAGGGCGTGGTTATGGAAACTTTCCAGCTATCACAGACTCGAGCCTACAAAACTGGCGGCTCGATTCATCTGGTGATTAACAATCAGGTGGGGTTCACCACAAGTCGTCAAGACGATGCGCGCTCAACTGAATACTGCACAGATATTGCCAAGATGGTGCAGGCACCCATATTGCACGTGAATGGTGACAACCCTGATGCCGTGATGTTTGCGGCCATGTTAGCGATTGACTACCGCTATGAGTTTGGCAAGGATATTGTTATCGATCTAGTCTGCTATCGGCGTCGCGGACACAATGAAACCGATGAGCCCTCGGCTACCCAGCCGCAGATGTACGAAATCATTCGCAAACATCCCACTACGAAGACGCTCTATGCTGACAAATTGGTGTCAGAGGGAGTTCTCAGTCGCGCGGAAGCAGACAAATTGTCTGATGACTATCGCGCCAGTCTCGATCGGGGTGAATTCGTGGTTCACAACCTAGTGCGCGAGCCAGACACCAGTCTGTTCGTCAATTGGGATCCCTATTTAGACCACGACTGGCGCATGCCGGCTGATACCAGTATTGAGCTAAAAAAATTGCAGGCAGTTGCCGCTAAAATCTGTGCAGTACCAGACGGTATTCAGGTACAGCGTCAAGTCGCCAAAATATACGACGATCGCCGTAAAATGGCCGGTGGTGCGCTGCCGTTGAACTGGGGGATGGCGGAGCTACTCGCCTATGCCACGCTGCTTGACGAGGGGTACCCAGTTCGGTTGACCGGTCAGGATGTGGGTCGAGGTACCTTCTCCCATCGGCACGCAGTGGTTCACAATCAAAAGGATGGCAAGACCTATCTGCCTTTGAAAGCACTCTCAGAAGACCAAGAGCGCTTTGATATCTATGATTCTGTGTTATCTGAAGAAGCGGTTCTGGCCTTTGAGTATGGCTATGCCACAACCGCGCCCAAGGGTTTGATTATCTGGGAGGCGCAGTTTGGCGATTTTGCCAATGGTGCACAGGTAGTTATTGATCAGTTTATTGCCAGTGGTGAGCATAAGTGGGCCCGCCTGTCCGGTCTGACGATGATGTTGCCTCACGGTTTTGAGGGGCAGGGTCCAGAGCATTCTTCGGCGCGGCTAGAGAGATTTCTTCAACTCTGTGCCCAGCACAATATGCAGATCGCTATCCCCACAACCCCAGCGCAAATTTTCCACCTGCTGCGGCGACAGGCAATTCGTCCGATGCGCCGCCCGTTGGTGATAATGAGTCCCAAGTGGATTTTGCGTCATAAATTGGCCACTTCATCACTTGAGGAGCTTGCCAATGGAGAATTCCAAAACGCTATCGGCAGTCATCTCGAACCCGCTGCAGTTGAACGTGTTATTTTGTGTTCCGGGAAAGTGTATTACCATCTGTTCGAAGAGCGAGCCGCCAGAGGCTTAGAAAATGTCGCTCTGGTGCGTATTGAGCAGTTATATCCATTCCCGGATACAGAGCTGACTGAAATTTTAAGCGCCTACAAAAACATGAAAAGTGTTGTCTGGTGTCAGGAAGAGCCAATCAATCAGGGCGCCTGGTACAGCAGTCAGCACCATATGAAACGAGTGATCAAGCAAATAGATCCAGATTTGCAGCTCAACTATGTAGGGCGGGAGAGTTCCGCTGCTCCAGCCAGTGGATATATGTCTGTTCATCTCGAAGAACAGCAGAAATTCATTGATCAAGCTTTTTCCTTTGAAAACTAAAATAGTAGGAATTGATAATGGCCATTGAAATAAAGGCACCAACCTATCCCGAGTCTGTTCAAGAGGGCACACTGGCCACATGGCATAAAGGTGTCGGTGATTCCGTGACTCGTGATGAACTTATTGTTGATATTGAAACCGACAAAGTGGTATTGGAAGTTGTAGCGCCAGCCTCTGGTACGCTGAGTCAGATCTTTAAGTCTGAGGGCGATATTGTTCTGAGCAATGAAATCATTGCCCAGATTGAAGAGGGTGCTGTTGCACAGCCGGCGGCAACTCCCGCAGCGCCAGCCGAATCCCCAGCACAAGCTGATGAGGCAGCCCCTGCGGTTAATCCCGCAGCGAAGAAGCTTGCCGATGAGCGCGGTATCAATCTCGATCATGTGATAGGGACGGGCAAAGGTGGACGCATAACCAAGGAGGATGTGGTCAACTACCAACCTCCTCAAGATCAGCCTCCAGTATCTCCAGCCGCAGCCGAATCAAAAGCAGGCAGTCAAGAGGTTGCTGAGGTCGGTGAGCGCGTGGAGCGCCGCGTGGCAATGACCCGTATGCGCAGCCGGATCGCCGAGCGCCTGCTGGAGGTGACCCAGACCACTGCATCGCTCACTACCTTCAATGAAGTCGATATGTCGGCGCTGATGGGTCTGCGTAAAAAACATCAAGATCAATTTACCAAGACCCACAGTGGAACGCGGCTGGGCTTTATGGGTTTCTTTGTAAAGGCTTCGGTAGAGGCTCTCAAGCGATTCCCGCTAGTCAACGCCTCCATAGACGGCACTGATGTGGTCTACCATGGTTATCAGGATGTTGGTGTTGCAGTATCCACTGATCGCGGGCTTGTGGTACCGGTGTTGCGCAACGCTGAGAATATGAGCATTGCGACTATCGAAAATTCGATTTCGGATTATGCTGGTAAGGCAAGAGAGGGCAAATTGGCCATCGAAGAGATCACTGGTGGTACTTTCACCATCACCAACGGCGGTGTCTATGGGTCTCTGCTGTCCACGCCAATTATCAACCCACCTCAGACTGCCATACTGGGTATGCACAGTATTCAGCAGCGCCCGGTAGCTGTAGATGGGCAGGTTGAAATTCGTCCGATGATGAATTTGGCGCTCTCCTACGACCATCGCCTGATTGATGGCAAGGATGCAGTTCAATTTTTGGTCACTATCAAACAACTAATTGAAGACCCTGCTAAAATACTACTTGAGATATAGTAGATAAATTATTGATTAATAGGTATTTAAATGTCAGAAAAATATGATGTGATTGTTATCGGAAGCGGCCCGGCAGGGTATGTGGCTGCTATCCGCGCCGCGCAATTGGGACTCAAAACTGCCTGTATTGAAAAGTGGCAGAACGCTGCGGGCAAGGGCGTTAATGGCGGTACCTGTCTCAATGTTGGCTGCATTCCCTCTAAAGCGCTTCTCGATAGCTCCTACAAATACCATGAGGCCAAGGAAGATCTGCAAATACATGGGATCAGTGCCAAAGAGGTCACCATCGATGTTGCGGGGATGCTTAAGCGCAAGGACAAAATTATCAGTCAGTTAACGGGAGGCATTGCCGGGCTGTTTAAAGCCAATGGCGTGGTGCCACTTTATGGTACAGGTAAGTTATTGTCTGGAAAGCGAGTTGAGCTCACCGATAATGAGGGTGCAGTCACTATCCTTGAAACTGAAAATGTTATTCTTGCCTCCGGTTCACTGCCCATTGAGATTCCCGTGGCGCCAGTCGATGGTAATTTGATTGTGGATTCAACCGGCGCCCTTGAAATAGACAGTGTTCCCAAGCGTTTGGGCGTTATTGGTGCCGGTGTGATTGGTCTGGAGTTGGGATCAGTCTGGAACCGCATGGGTTCTGAGGTTGTGCTGCTCGAGGCCATGGAAGATTTTCTGGCGATAATGGACAAGGCGATCGCCAGAGAGACCAAAAAGATATTTGGCAAACAGGGTTTGGATATTCGTCTCGGTGCACGGGTAACCGGTACTGAAATCAAGGATAACAAAGTTCAGGTTACCTACCAGTCCGCCGATGGTGCTGAGCATCAGGAAGCCTTCGACAAGCTTATTGTCTGCGTGGGTCGCCGCGCCTATACCGATGGCTTACTGGCAGACGACAGCGGGGTTCAGTTGGATGAGCGCGGCACCATATTCGTCAATGAACAATGTGCCACCAATGCACCGGGTGTCTACGCCATTGGCGATGTAGTTAGAGGTCCAATGCTGGCGCACAAAGGCTCTGAGGAAGGCGTTATGGTGGCAGAGATTATTGCCGGTCATAAAGCGCAGATGAACTATGACGTAGTGCCAAATGTTATCTATACCCATCCCGAGGTCGCTTCGGTGGGTCAGACCGAGGAGCAGATTAAAGCCGCTGGCGAACCCTATAACGTGGGTACTTTTCCCTTCGCGGCTAGCGGTCGCGCCATGGCTGCCAACGACACTGATGGCATGGTCAAAATTATTGCCCATGCGGAGACAGATCGCATCTTGGGCTGCCATATTGTCGGTCCCAGTGCCGCGGATCTTGTCCAGCAGGTGGCCATTGCCATGGAGTTCGGCTCTAGTGCAGAGGATATAGGGATGACAGTATTTGGTCATCCCACCCTGTCGGAAGCGGTCCACGAAGCCGCACTGGCGGTTAATGGGTCGGCTATTCATATTGCCAATCGCAAGAAACGGTAAATTTTTAAAATTTTGTAGATGCCCCGGAGCGTTCTTCGGGGCATTAATGTAACTAAAAACCAATGGGAATAAATCTATGAACCTGCATGAATATCAGGGCAAGCAGCTATTTGCCGAATACGGCCTGCCCGTGTCCAAAGGTATAGCTGCTGAAACAGTTCAAGAGGCTGTGGCGGCAGCTGATGAAATCGGTGGAGAGCGCTGGGTTGTTAAGGCCCAAGTCCATGCTGGTGGTCGCGGTAAGGCTGGGGGCGTAAAGCTAGTGAGTTCAAAAGCCGAAATCGAGGATTTCGCCAGTCAGTGGTTGGGCAATAATTTGGTAACCTACCAGACCGATGCCAATGGACAGCCAGTGAGTCGTATCCTGGTTGAGAGTTGCACAGATATAGATCAAGAGCTGTACTTAGGTGCGGTGGTGGATCGCGCCACCCGGCGCATTGTGTTTATGGCCTCTACGGAAGGCGGAGTGGAAATTGAGAAAGTTGCCGAGGAAACCCCAGAAAAAATCCTTAAAACTATTATTGATCCAGTTGCTGGAGCCCAGCCCTACCAGGGGCGAGAGCTAGCGTTTAAGTTGGGTCTGGAAGGTGTTCAAATCAAGCAGTTTGTCAGTATTTTTCTCGGCTTGGCGAAATTATTTCAAGAGCGAGATCTTGCACTGCTAGAGATCAATCCCTTGGTGATCACTGATCAGGGCAATCTGCACTGCCTGGATGCGAAGCTAGTCATCGATAGCAACGCAATGTATCGCCAGCCAGCACTCAAGGAAATGCACGACCCCTCGCAAGAAGATGCCAGAGAGGCCCACGCCGCCGCTTGGGATCTCAACTATGTAGCCCTCGACGGCAATATAGGGTGTATGGTCAATGGTGCGGGTCTAGCTATGGGCACTATGGATATTGTTCAACTGCACGGTGGTTCTCCAGCCAACTTCCTCGATGTGGGTGGTGGTGCGACTAAGGAAAGGGTTGTAGAAGCCTTTAAGATCATTTTATCCGATAGCAATGTGCAAGCAGTGCTAATCAATATCTTTGGCGGAATTGTTCGCTGTGACCTGATTGCTGATGGCGTTATTGGGGCGGTAGAGGAGGTCGGGGTGACAATTCCAGTTATTGTCCGATTAGAGGGAAATAATGCCGAACTGGGTACCCAAAAACTCGCTGAATCAGGTCTTTCAATTATTGCTGCAACCAGTTTGACTGACGCGGCACAGCAAGCAGTTAAAGCCGTTGGAGGTCAATAAATATGTCTATTTTAATCAACAGTAACACCAAAGTTATCTGTCAGGGCTTTACCGGTGGACAGGGTACCTTCCACTCCGAGCAGGCGATTGAATATGGCACCAAGATGGTTGGTGGTGTTACTCCCGGAAAAGGGGGTACTGAGCATCTGGGTCTTCCAGTTTTTAATACAGTTGCCGAAGCCATAGCTGAAACAGGTGCCGAAGCATCCGTTATCTATGTGCCAGCGCCATTCTGCAAAGATTCCATATTAGAAGCTGCCAATGCGGGCATCCAACTGATTGTCTGCATAACTGAGGGTATACCTACGCTCGATATGCTTGAATGCAAAGTTAAATGTGATGAGTTGGGTGTGAGGCTTATTGGTCCTAACTGCCCCGGTGTGATCACCCCGGGCGAATGCAAAATCGGGATTATGCCTGGCCACATTCATCTGCCTGGCAAAGTGGGGATTGTATCCCGCTCAGGCACATTGACCTACGAGGCAGTCAAGCAGACCACCGACTATGGCTTTGGTCAGTCTACCTGTGTGGGTATTGGCGGCGATCCCATTCCCGGTTCTAATTTTATTGATATCTTGGAAATGTTTGAAAATGATCCGGCCACCGAAGCCATTGTGATGATTGGTGAGATTGGCGGCACCGCCGAAGAGGAAGCAGCTGCCTATATTAAAACCAATGTCAGCAAACCAGTTGTCTCCTATATTGCCGGAGTAACAGCACCTCCCGGTAAGCGTATGGGTCATGCCGGCGCGATTATTTCCGGTGGTAAGGGCACGGCAGATGAAAAATTTGCTGCCCTTCAGGATGCTGGTGTCAAGACCGTTCGCAGCTTGGCGGATATCGGCGAAGGGCTTAAAGAGATTACTGGTTGGTAGATCATCGAACATAAAGTTCATCTGCAGAGCAGTCTAAACGAAGCAAATGGCATCTATTGTAGATGCCATTTTTTTTATGATTTCAAATTGATCAGTCTAGTAGCGTCCTAAAGCACAGTCGCTCAAAAATTCGTCAAATCCAACTTTATTGATCGTCGCTTTTAACGGTTCCGTCTTAAATTTAACACTATCTATCGCAATTGTATTCTCGCTCTGTGCCTCTCTGTGTATGGTAAGGGTATAAGATTTTTGCATTACTCGAATAATTTTTGGTTATATGTTTTACCAGATAAGAAAAATTAATAACTCAAGGCAGTGTTAATAAGTCATAAAAATTATTTATTTAATATTTAATAAAAAATTTTTAATTAAATTATTGAGTTAGCCTGTTATCTGCAGTTTCTATCTTAAATACGGTACTTTTAACACCAAGAAAATGTCTTAAATAGACTTGATTTAATGTATAGATCTCATTAGCATAAATAAATAGCATATATGATATGCATATAGGTAATGCTCTATGTGAGCATCATACTGTTTAACAAGGAAGGTAAGTCACAAGGAATGTTTATAATAAATCCTCAGTCCGAAGCTCAATTCAATTCAAGCGGCACCCATAGAATTCTCTATGCTGGGTTTTCTAACGCGCAGGGACTCAAAACCAGTGCCAAACTGGCTATCAATTTTTTGACTTTCAATCTTTTTGATCCATTCCCGTCGGCTAATGCCTTCATTCATCGTAACACTCATTTGTATTTTGTATTCCATCTTTATCTAGTGTTTGTCATAACAATTTAGGAGACAATTTAATGAAAGGATTCACAATTTATTTATCTATAATTTTCCTGGTGATCACCGGCTGTAGCGGTGGTGGTAATGATGTCAGTACTGGTACTGGTGGTAGTTCTGGTGGCCCAGTAACCGACTCTAATCTCAATACCGCACCAGTGTTAACATCGCCTCATAGTATTCAGATTATGGAAGGCCAGCACAAACTAAATCCTCTGGAGGCGATGGATAAAGAGGATGACTATCTAGTATTTTCCCTAGTAGATGGTGAAGATAAAAGTCATTTCACCCTACTTAGCGAAGGCAATCTTACCTTCAACAACATCCCCGATTACGAGACACCTCTTGATGCCAACGCAGATAATAGCTATCAAATCACAGTGCGTATCTCCGATGGCAAGTTATCGAGTGATGCAAATTTAACCGTCAAAGTGACTGATGCTCTGGAGGATGGTGCTAATTACGGTCAAGTAACCATCGAGGGTTATCCTGTAGTTGATCGAACTCTAGCTGCAGTGGTTACCGATAACGATGGCCTTGATGGTGTGAACATCAACTATCAATGGCAGCGCATTGAAGATGGAGCATCACGAGCAGTAGGCAACGATGCGTCTTATCTGCTCACGAAAGAGGATATTGGTTCAACAATTCGTGTGATTGCTACATACACTGATAACCAAGGATATAGTAACGTGGTGCAAAGTGATGACTCGAATGTCGTTGTTGATATGCACATCATCAATAAGACCGTACCTGTTGCTGATGCCATACAGGGAAAAATTGTGTTTAAGCTTTCTCACCTTGATGAGAGTGGCGATGCGGACTATGTGCTTAAAGATATATCACCACAGGCAATGATCGACGTAGTGGACAAAATGTTGCCCACTGAGGAAGAATATAATGAGGAATACCCCGAGGGAAAAGAACGGGAAACACATTTTTTTGGATACCCACATATCCAGGCTTTGTATCCTCTTCTTTCATCCCCTAATATGTTTGAAATTTCGGATGGCGATATCGTTCTTAGAAAAAAACAGCCTAAAATACTTACCCATGTGGGGACCAGTAAAGACAAAGTTGAAATCGGCACGAGTTATAGCCTTGCTCTTTTTAAGGGAGGTAAACTTGACGCGATTCTCAATATGAGGATGACACCTGATAAAACTGCTACTAGCGGCATCTGTGATCGCTACTCATATACTGAAAGAACTGATTTTTCAGAAAACCCCGTGGTATTGGTTCATGGCTGGAGTGTCTCTGGCAGATATAAAACTTTGGATATTCACTCTTGGCCTACTATTGCAGAGAAACTTGAGGAGACCGGTGCAGAGGTTTTTATAGCTGAGGTTGATGCTTGGAATACCAGCGAATCTCGTGGCGAGCAACTGATCTCCTATATTGAATGTGTTTTAGATGAAACGCGCACAACTAAATCAAACCCCAAAGTAGATATAATAGGCCATAGTCATGGGGGTCCTACGAGCCGATATGCCGCACATTGGCTTGGTGAATCAAAAGTTAACTCAGTTACTACTGCAGCTGGTATCAATCAGGGTGGTATTGCCGACATTGTCCACAAAGAACAGATGGATCGTGCAATTCAGAAAAACGCACGCCACTATCAGTTCACTGGGGCGCAATTGATGTATTACTCATTGGATGAATTAATTTTTAAAATCATCAATAAGGACAATTTGGAAATAACAAGTACGGTCTTGGGAGAGCAGTATGATGTAGTGATTGACCTTTTGGGGTCTGTTATATCCAGTTTGGAAAATATTGATAAGCTTTTGGAGGGTAACTCACAATTTCTGGACGGTTGGTATAGGATGAGCCAGCAACTGACTGTAAGTTTTTTTCGGGATCATGTTCCAGAAAGAATTCTTTGGTGGATAGAACCTCTTTGCGGCCAAAGAATAGACCCTCCACCGGGATGGACGTATGAATGGATACGAGCCATGCAAATGCAAGAACCTTGCAGAGGCTCTATTGGCGATCGGCTTGCATTGAGCACCAAGGGGCTTAAGTCATTGTTAACTATTATAAAAGACAATCAACAAGGTATTGAGTCATCCATTGAACAAATCAAAGGACAGCTTGAAAGCATTAAATTTGAATTGGATAAGTTATCCACAGATGGCGAACCCAACTTCTATCAGATTGCCTCTAATGTGGATAATATTATAGAGGGTTTACGTGCTCATCATTTTCAGCTGTTATATGAACAGTTTCAGTTTACTGAGAATGCGCATTCTAATGATTTTGAACATTACGATACTGTGACTTTTCTAGATGGCTTACACCATATAGGTGCTTTTCGTAGCACTCTTGAGACTTTTTTTGGTGTATCCAGCTCTGAAGATAATCCGGGAACCTTAGAAAAAATATCTTGTCATGCTAAGCTTATTGAATACCATATTGCCGAAACTAGAGAATCCAAGCCGGACTGTGGAGATGGAGATTGGGCTGACCCCAGTGGTTTGATTACTTATCACACATTTATTACGGTATTTGTTAAATTGCCTTTAGATTTTTATGATGCTTTGACATTACTTCCTAATTTGATTTTAGGAGCATTAGAGGCAGTCTTACATGCGATGTTTTCAGCAGATTATATTGACTTCGTAAAAAGTTTTTTCCAAGGTCCACTCGATCAATTACTTCAGGGGCATGTTTTTCATGGTTATTTAGAATTATTAAGAGGCATAGAGCAGTCTACATCAAAGCTTATTGAGACTTCTGATCAATTAAGAGAAAATCTAAGAGCTACCGCTGGCGATGACTATAAAGGTGCCTCATGGTCTGAGCTAATGAACTGGGAGAAACAACGATTCGAGGAGTTAAAGAGAGAGTTAATCACTGATTTTCTCAACTCTGAGGTTGCCGAAGAGAACAGCCTTAGTCCGGGGGATTCTGATCATATCTACAACTGTCTCTTTTCCGCTGAAGGTTGGTATAGCAATTATTCCAAAGGCTATGATCCGGATGACCCCCAATTGCCTGAAGATGATAATTCAGGTTGTCTAACGCTTATTACTACACTTGCCAATGCAGTTGTGGATGAGATCTATCCGTTGGAACAGCCCAACCCGATTACGGGACACAGCACTGATTATCATGCCTCATCGGGGATCTATGGTTTGAGCAGTTTCGGCTCACAGCTATTTAACCTAAAATACACCGATACGGGTTTGACGCCGGGCGCATATCAAGAATGCATGAGCGATATATCAAAAGAAGTTTCAGCAAGTAGTATTTTTGAAAAGAGCGATCAATTTAATAGTGATCGACAGGGCAAGATTAAGTACTACTCTTTGATTGGCAGTAGAGATGATATGATTGGTGAAGGGCGCCGCCAAGATATAATTTTCACTAACATTGTTACGGCGGCCAATAATACTGATCTGCGGGACGCTTATAATAGTTTCGTTGAATACTATGCGAGCTTGCGCTCTGTCATACGATATAATGATCTAAGCGGTGAGCCAAAATTGGATGACCTTAAAGAGGTGTTTGCTCATTCTGATGGCATGGTGCATATCTGTAGTCAGCAGCTGGGCAGGGTCTCTAATGATCAAGATGGTCAGCCCAATCAAGCGCCATATCCTTTCAATCATTCCCAGATACTAAATCATGATGGCATGCCAATTGTTGAAGTTTTAGTTGAGGATCTCATTGATGCAAAGCGGGAAGAATGTAACAGGATTAGAGAGGATATTAATCAGGATGGTAAAACTGACATCTTAGATCGTAAGCAATGTTTGGTTGAGCTGTTCCCCAAGATTCAGGTTTTAAATATGGTTCATTCTCAGAAAAAAACGCTTAGAGATAGCCTCAGTTCTGTTAAAAAGTGGCTTGGGCCAGATCATAGGCCTGGACTGAGAGTAGATGAAGAAACAACATATGATGTTCCACAAATATACTATGATCACTTAAGTCGAGTGCAGTTTGGCAGTTATTAAAATGACGCCAGGATGGGTATTAATCCCTGAAAAAACTTGGTTTTAGATCAATGCCAGAGGCTTATGCTAAGCCTCTGGCTTCTCAATTTAACAAATGGTGTTGCAAATTTATACAGGACACATTTGGAGTATCTGCAAAGCCAAATTTAACCTGTTTTTGAAACCCTAACTAGTCTGTCGGTTCGGTCTCTATGTGGTTGAGACCGAACCGGTCATGGTAGGTAAGGATACGGGTGAGTAGAGCTTATTTGGCAGCATTCAGAGCTTGATCAATATCGGCAATAATATCCTGCACATTTTCAATGCCAATGGAGAGCCTGACCAAGTCTGCACTCACGCCTGCGGTCTTTAGCTCTTGTTCATTGAGTTGGCGGTGAGTGGTGCTGGCGGGATGACAAGCCAGTGATTTGGCATCACCAATATTAACCAATCGCTTGATCATGTTCAGAGCATCGATAAATTTAGCGCCCGCCTGTTCGCCGCCCTGGATACCGAAGCTGATAATAGAAGAGGGCTTTCCTGATGCCATGCGCTGCGCTAATGGGTAGTATGTGTCGGTTTCTAGACCAGCGTAGTTAACCCAAGACACTTGAGGATGATTCTTAAGATGGGTGGCAACCTGAAGGGCATTCTCCACATGACGATCCATGCGCAATGCCAGAGTTTCCAGACCCTGTAAGATCAAAAAGGCATTAAATGGAGACAGGGCAGCACCCATATTGCGCAGCGGCACCACTCGAGCGCGACCGATAAAGGGTGCATCCAGTGCTTCGGCGTAGACTACCCCATGGTAGGAGGGATCCGGGGTATTAAACAGTGGGAACCGCGGGTTGTCTTTCCACGGGAAAGTCCCCGAGTCGACGATAATGCCGCCAATACTGGTGCCGTGACCACCTATATATTTGGTCAGCGAGTGAATCACAATATCGGCACCATGCTCAAAGGGTCGGCACAGGTAGGGGGTGGCGACTGTGTTGTCTACCACAACCGGAATACCATGCTTATGGGCCATAGTGGATAATGCAACCATATCCACTATATTGCCGGCGGGATTGCCAATGGATTCGCAGAATACCGCTTTAGTATTGTCGTCAATCAGTGCTTCTAGTGCTTCCACATCATCACCTGAGGCCATGCGAACCTCAATGCCCTGTTGCGGAAAGGTGTGGGCGAACAGGTTGTAGGTACCGCCGTAGAGTTGACTGACGCTAACAATATTATCCCCAGCGACACAGAGGGTTTGTATGGACGCGGTAATCGCCGCCATCCCCGAAGCCACACAGAGTGCGGCCGCACCGCCCTCCATCGCAGCAATGCGCTGCTCTAAAACATCGCAGGTGGGATTCATAATTCTACTGTAAATATTCCCCGCTTCGGCCAGATTAAAGAGGTCTGCGCCGTGCTGCGTGTCGCGAAAACTGTAGGATGTGGTTTGATAGACCGGCACCGCCACCGCTCTGGTAGTGGGATCGTCTGCAAAGCCAGCGTGAATTGCCTTGGTTTCAAGTTCCATGATTTTTATCCTTTTAAGTATTATTAGAAGTGTTAATAGGATAGCGGATGGTTCCCTCGAGTAAAAGATTTTTCCCCAATAAATGACAGTCATAAACCTAACATAAACTGGTAATTACTCTGTAACACAAATAGCCCAAATTATGTAACTCAGAATATTTATTGGGGAGTATTATGAAGTATAAAATTTTATCTAGTTCAATTATTGCTGGGCTAGGTGCCGTAAGTAGCGCACCAGCTATGGCTGAAAATCTCGAGGAAATAGTCGTTTTGGGTACCAAAGCCAGTATGATTTCTGGGATTGAAAAACAGCGCGATGCGGATAGTTTAATCGCTGTTGTCGATTCTGATGATCTTGGGGAGTTTCCCGATACTACGGCTGCGGAAGCAGTGCGCCGGGTATCTGGTATCGCTGTAGAGAACGATCAAGGGGAGGGCCGATACGTAACCATTCGGGGCCTTTCTGCAGATCTAAACAGTATTGCCGTCAATGGGGCACTCGTTGCTGCACCTGAAAATGGTCGCGCCGTGATGCTCGATGGTCTGCCTACAGAGTTGTTGGACTCCATTGTTATTTCCAAGTCTTTAACCCCTGATCAAGATGCCGATTCAATTGGTGGTCGAATTGACTTTAAAACCAAGTTGCCGACAGATCTAAAAAGTCAGCTCCTGAAAATAAAGCTGGACTCACAGTGGAATGAGCAAGCAGATAGTTTTGGTAACCCCAAATTCGCTTTGACCTATGGGGATAAAATCAGTGACAACTCTGCACATATTGTCGGTCTTACATACTCAACTAAGGACATTGTCACTTTCAATAACGAAACGGGTTTTGGTTGGGACACCGATAACGGTTTAAATTTTATGGATGACGATTATGAAATGCGTTATTACGATTTGACTCGTGAGCGTTTTGGTCTGACCTATGATTACAGTGTTGAAGTCAGTGACAGCACCACATTATTTGTCAATCTCTTCCACAATGAATATGTTGATACTGAATTGCGGTGGAAAGATGAATGGGGCAAGTTGAGCGAAGTTGAGGTGTCAGCTGACTCAGCAACCTATGATCGCATGCGTCACCATGCCGAAACCCGTGTGCGTGAGGAAATTCGCACTATTCAGGCGCTAAATTTTGGTGGTGAAACCCAGCTAGGCGGCTGGGATACTGACTTCTTATTGAGTTACTCCTATGCTCAAGAGGACGATACCGATAACTCTGATGTCACCTTCGAGCGAGAGTTTAGAGAGGGGCGCAACGGCATTGCAGATGATGCAGTTGTGGGTTCAATTTCCTGGGCTGACCCGAAATTGCCTATTCTCACTACTCAATATCCCGAACTTGCCTACAGCAGCACAGAACTTGAGTTTGATGAGGTGGAATTTGAGGATGCTGTGTCAGAGGATACGGAAATGGCAGTTAAATTTGATTTCTCGAAAGAGATGCAAATGTTCGATAACCCAGCGGAAGCCAAATTCGGCTTTAAATACCGCAGTCGTGAAAAACAAGTGGATAATGCTAAATATATCTATAAATACGACAAGACCATGGCCGATTTCAATCCCGTGCAGTTGGATTGGGAGCTCTCTTCAGAGCAGAGATTCAGTCCCATGGCCAGCGGATCCGCCGTGTATGATCTGCGAGAGTCCTGCAAGAATGGTGGCGATGTAAACTGTGAGTTAAATCGCGATAAAACTTATCGTCAATTGGAAGATTTTACCGCCGAGGAGGATATTTTCTCCCTCTACGCCATGACCACAGTCGATTTTGATCGCGCCACGGTTGTCGCGGGTCTGCGTTACGAGAAAACTAATCTTGATTCAGTCGCTTTCAATGGATATATGATTGAAGAATCCGATGGTGATGATCCTGCTGATGCAGTCTGTGCAGACGATGCTTACAGCTGCGAAGTTATTACTGGCAAGGTAAACAGCTCTAACAGCCACAGTTATTTGTCACCCAGCATCAATGTTAAGTATATGCTGAATGATAATATAATCTTGCGTGGGGCTCTTTGGAGTGCGCTGTCTCGGCCCTCATTTAAATCTACATCGCCGGCACTCAATGTCACATTGGACGATGGAGATATCAGCGGCTTCCAAGGCAACCCAGAACTCGAGCCCTATGAAGCGCGCAATGCCGATGTCTCCCTGGAGTGGTATGGCGAAAATCTATCGATGGCCTCTGTGGGATTGTTTTATAAAGATATCGACAACGCTATTTATCCAGTCTATGTCGAAGAGGCCACTGTGGGACAGGTAGAGTTCAACGACGGTTTTAAAACCTGGAAAAATGCTGATAAATCAAAAGTTAAAGGTATAGAGTTTAATCTGCAGCAGGAGTTCAGTGAGCTATTATCAGCACCTTTTGATGGTATGTTCATAGCACTTAATGTCACGCTGACTGATGCCGAAAGTACATTTAGTTTTGATGGTGAAAACCCCGTTACAGTCCCCTTTCGAAAGTTGGCCGAAGATACGGCTAATTTCAGTATTGGCTATGACAAAGGTAAGTGGGATATGCGTTTAGCCCTTAACTACCGCAGTGGTTATCTAGACTACCTAGGAGACGATGGCGATGAGTTCGAAGGTGACCTCGATATGAGCCGTTTCACTGATAATCACGCCCAGTGGGACTTTAAGGCCTCCTATGAGCACAGTGACAACATGACGATTAAGTTTGAACTAATCAACATCAACGATGAGCCAGAGTATTACTACTGGGGCTCAAAAGAGAGGTTATCTCAATATGATATTTACGGTACTTCAGCCTCATTGGGCGTTCGCTACAATTATTAGGTACCTTTCGATAACAAGCAAAAGGGTGGGTACCATACTCACCTTTTTGTGCCTTATTGGACAGGTTGGATTTGCACAGCCAGTTGTCGTTACCCCATCGTATGAAACCCAACCAGTAATAACTAAGGGTGATGCCGCCGATGACGCAGTGATCTGGATTAACCCGGCAAATACTGCTCAGTCTATGGTTCTGGGAACAGACAAGAAGAGTGGTGTCTACGCCTATACATTGGAGGCCTCTAATCTAGGTTATAGCAAACTTGGCAAAATCAATAATATTGATAGCCGCACTATCGGCGAATACAGTTTTATATTTGCTTCAAATCGTACCCAACAGTCAGTGGATGTTTGGATCTTTGGAAATCAAGCGATCTCGAACAGTATTGCTAAAGGCGCTTTTTCCCTGCCTGTTAATCGATCGATGCAGGGGCAATCGGCGATAAATATCTATGGAATCTGCGCTGGCATTGATCCCGAACTCGGGCTTCTAGCCTTTGTTACAGAGGACGAGGGGCCAAGAGTGGAAGTTTGGCAATACAGTGCAGAGGCGTTGAGCTTAATTCATACTTTCGATAATGGTGGTGAATCTGAGGGCTGTGTTTACGATGATGAAAACCGCACTTTGTTTATTTCCGAAGAAGAAGTCAACGGTGTCTTGCGTGCTTATCAGGTCAGTGCAGAACTAGATTTCAGTCAGCCCATCATTGTCGATTCACGACAGGGGAACATTAACGGTGATCCAGAGGGTGTAACTCTCTACAAAACTAGTTCTACAGATGGTTACATTATTCTTTCATCTCAGGGAGATTCAAAATTTAACCTCTACCAACGCACGGCCCCCTATGATTATCTGGGCAGTTTTATTGTGGCCGATAGTCAACCCATAGACGGCACTGTGATCGATGGCACGTCCATTACCGATGGCATTGATGCAGTTAATGTCAATTTTAACCAAGATTTTCCTGAGGGACTTATTGTGATACAGGATAACGACAATATGCAGGGCAAGCGTAGAAAGAGGCAGAACTTTAAATATGTCTCCTTTGCCCAAGTGTTGGATGCATTAGAGTTGCGCTAGGTTCTCCAATAACCCATAGTTGAGCTTAGAAGATAACAAGCACCAGTGCTGATTAGGATTCAGCACTGGTGCTGTTAGTAATCCAGAGAGTTTGATAGGGCGCCATGATGATCACCGGCTCGGAATCAGTGAAACGCATACCTGTGATCAGGTCATACCAAGCTTCGTTATCAATCAGGTTAATATCCGACAATGTCAACGGTTGCGGTTGTGCACTGATATTACTAATAGCAAAAATGCTCTGTTGCCTATCGAGGCTCTGGCGCCAGAAGCCGAACAGTTGCGAACCCAAATGCAGTGTAAATTGGGTGGCATTGGGATGGAAAGCCGGCTGTGCAGCGCGAATTTTTAGTAGATTGATCAGTTTGTTGTAAACCTTAGCGTGTGAGCTATCACTATTGGCCAGTTCGGTTTGCAGTGCACCATAGTCCCACTGATGGCGATTGATGGAGCGATTGTGACCAGTGTTTTCCGCGCGGCGATAGTCGTTTTGCGTGCCCACTAAACTGTGAATATAGATACCCGGAATACCCTCCAGTGCCAACATAATTGCATGGGCACAGATAAATCGGTCGATACCGAGATTGTCCTCGCCTTGGCTGGTTCCCTTCAGGGCATCAAACAGGGAGATATTGATTTCATAGGGTTTGCGCTCACTATTGTCTACCGAGCGCCAAGAGATTAGCCCACCAAATTGATGCATCGAATCCACTAGATCATCAATCTGCTGCTCGCTGAGCAACCCCTCGGCGGGGCGCAACCCAATACCGTCATGGGAGGCGATAAAATTAAAGTAGGCGGTGCCATTGCGCGCTGGCGGCATGCTCATCATCCACTGTTTTAAGGGATCGCAATTGCCGGTGTTTAAGCAGTGAAGTAACAGCGGTGGCAGGGAAAAGTTATAGATACAGTGCGCTTCGTTGGCATTGCCGAAGTAGGCGAGATTTTCACGGTTGGGAATATTGGTCTCTGTGATAATAATTGCATCGCTACGCTTTTGTTCAATCAGGGTTCGCAGCAGGCGAACTATTTCATGGGTCTGTTCTAGGTTAAGGCAACTGGTGCCGGCTTCCTTCCATAGAAAAGCCACCGCATCCAATCTGAAAATCCGAATGCCAGAGTCCAAGTACTGACGAATAATCCCAATAAATTCTTTGAGAACCGCCGGATTTTTAAAGTTGAGATCCACCTGATCATGACTGAAGGTGCACCAGACATATTGTGTGCCTCTGACAGTGGCTACCTCGCGGAGTAGAGGGTTAGCGCGAGGTCTAATCACTGCAGATAAATCGTCCTCTGGATTGGCGGTGACAAAATAATCGCTGCCTGGGTCGCGGTCGTTGAGGAAGTTTTCAAACCATAGGCTTCTAGCAGAGCAGTGGTTAATAACCAAGTCAGACATCAGGGAATAGTTGTTGGCAATAGCCTCAATATGCCGCCAATCACCCAGGCTGGGATTTACCGTCGAATAGTCCAGTACCGAAAAGCCATCATCGGAAGTAAAAGGATAAAAGGGCAAGAGGTGAACGCCGCTAATCGAGTCTTGGAGATAGGTATCCAAAAAGTGCTTGATAGTAGATAGGGGTTTTTGGTCGGATTCGAGGATACTATCGCCGTAGGTGATAATAATGCTGTCTTTCTCGCTCCAGTGATTAACATAGCGATTCTCGCACAGCTCGGTATCTTCTACGCCCATTAAAACCGTCAATTCAGTCGCTAATTTTGGAATCTGGGTTACGCCTGTTCCCTGATAAATAATGCGCAAATGATGTTCAATTTTTTCTTGTAGCTGGTTTGGCAAAGTCAGGAGTCTCCAACTGAAATAGGCAATGGATTAACTCAAATACTGTTGTCGATCTTCTTCGACAGCATCGAGCAGTTGGTCAAATATATCGGGGATCGCACTGACCACCCGATTCCAGCTTGGGATAAACGGACGCTCCATGGGGTGATTAAAAAACACTTCACCGGCCTTGATAATATTCTCAGCAAACATTTCCACTGCCTGCTCCTCAGTGTGAATATCCAATGATAGCCCATTCATAATGGCATCGTTATGGCAGGTTTCAATAGTATCCAGTGCCATGCGGTAATAGGTAGCCTTTAGAGAGCGGAAATACTCTTGCTCAAATACCTCCCCCTGAGTCGCCAGCTTTCTATACAGCGCCTTGGCGATATCAATGGACATTTTCGAGAGCCCATCGGTGTCTTTGTGTAGCGATAAATCCTGATGTTTGTGATCGTAATTGTCGGCAATATCCACCTGACAGAGACGGTTGCTAGCGTAATTTCGATACATCTCAGAGAGCACGCCCACTTCTAAACCCCAGTCGCTGGGTATGCGAATATCGTTGAGTACATCACGACGAAATGAGAACTCTCCTGCCAGTGGGTAGCGAAAGCTATCCATATAATTTAGATAATCTGTGTATCCGACGGTCTTTTTGAGTGCTCTAAGAAGAGGAGATACAAACAGCCGCGAAACTCTGCCATTGATTTTGCCATTGGCAATGCGCGCATAATACCCTTTACAAAATTCATAGTTGAACTGCGGATGTGCCACCGGGTATATCAAACGGGCCAATAACTCACGGTTATATGTGGTGATATCACAATCGTGCAGCGCGATTGATTCGGCTTTATTGGAGGCCAATACATAGCCCATGCAATACCAGACATTGCGTCCCTTGCCCATCTCCTTAGGAGCAAGGTCTAGCTGTTGCAGTTTCTGATCCAGCGCTTTTAACCTTGGGCCGTCATTCCACAATACCTGATGATCCTGTGGAAGCGCAGAAAAAAATTGCAGAGCCTGTTGAAATTGTTTTTGGTCAGCTCGATCCAGACCTATAACAATTTGATTGAGGTAGGGCACCTGCTGGAGTTCGGAGATAATTAATGGCATCGCCTGACCTTCAAGCTCAGAGAAAAGAGATGGCAGTATCAATCCCAGCGGTCTGGTTTGAGAAAATTTCGACAATTCACCCTCCAATTCTTCAAGAGGTCTTCTTGAAAGATTATGCAGGGTAGTGATGCAGCCGTTCTGATGAAAATCGCCCATAATGTAATTTCTCTAGTATGAATAAGATTGAAGCCAGCTAGCA
The DNA here is from genome assembly GCA_049612225.1 of Porticoccaceae bacterium. GTDB lineage: Bacteria > Pseudomonadota > Gammaproteobacteria > Pseudomonadales > Porticoccaceae > HTCC2207. The sequence continues at coordinate 306,519 of JBMZBJ010000002.1, forward strand.
ACACCTTCGGCCCATCCTTGGGGTCCAATATGCTTACTTATCAGGGTGTTTGCTTCCCGCGATAATGCTGGTGGTTGGTGGTTGTTAGATTTTATGACTAGTGCAGAATCTGCGACCTCAAGCATATTGATATCATTGTCGCTGTCACCTATAGCCAGCGATCGAATAGTTTTCGAGGGATGGTTGGCTGCATAGACGGATTGTAATTCAAGTAGCGCAGATCCCTTGTCAGTTTCGCCACCCAGAGACAGAAATCGGCCACCTTGAAGCAATTTGGCACCAGAGTCTGAAAGACAGTCTATAAAAGCAGATCGGCGTCGTTTGCTGCCGGTCCAAATAATGGGTTCACTGTGCTCACGGCAGTGACTTTGTTCTGCCTGTTGAGTGGAGAGGCCTGTGAGCTGGGCTAATCCCTCTAAACCATCTTTTTCGACAACCGAACTAAAGGTTTCAAATTCACCGCTAAAATCTGCCGCTTTTTCATATAAAAACGCTAGCCAGTAATCTCGCGATTGAGTATTTCTCAATACCCAAAAATCACCATTTACTGAGAAACCTTTGGGTTTTTTATTGAAATAGCCTTTAGGTATAAATAGGGCAGCACCATTTTCGGTAATAAAAGGGTGGCTATTACCCATAAATCTCCTCAACCTTATCACTTCAGCATAGGTCTTGCTGGTTATAGGAACAACCGGAATTTCTTGGCTATTGAGTTCATCCAGCAGTGGCGTGGCGGCGGCAAAGCTGTAGGTATAATGATCTAGCAAGCTGCCATCGAGATCGGTAAAGATAACAGGCGTTATAGAGGGTGAGTTCAGCATAGAATGATGCCCCTCAAATTGCACCAAAAAGGTGCATTAATCAAGGCTGAATATAACTGATGGGTCTCTTTTAGAAACATAGAGCACTTCTTTTGGAATACTGGCAGATGTGTTGCAGAAAGTATGCCAATTATCTAGTTTATCGAATAATCTATATTAAAAGGATGGGGCGGTTTAGTTTGTGACAGTTGTTCTGCTGCTGCCGAATTTAATGAGATCAGGAATTGCGTGGTGGTGACTTGATTTTATAGTCCTTATTTTCTCTAATAAATAGAGGGTCCGAGAAGTGGAATTTGCCTCGCGATAATTCGCGAGGCAAAAAAGCTACTATGCAAGGAGTGGCCCTAATTTCATAGCTATGCCCATATCGCCCTGAACTTTTAATTTTCCAGTCATAAAGGCAGATGTTCCATCCAACTGGCCGCTGGCCATCTGCATAAAGTGCTCGAGGCTGATTTCCATCGTGCATTGCGCATCTACATCATCGGTACTAATTACATTGGGTACCTGGGTGGCATCAAGAGTTACACAGCCATCTTCACCAAAGTTGAACTTTAGAATTGCGCCTAGACCGCAATCCTCACCAATTTTTTCTTTAAGACCGTCTACAACTTGTTCTACTGACATAACCATCCTCTTTCATTAGTTTGGGTTTTGTGTTTGAATATGACAGTGTATATGCCACATTCGCAATTTTATCGAATAACAATGCGTTTGCCTATACTTCCAGTTTGTTTATGCTCGGCATCGACTTCTAAGCCACCACGATAAAATTATTCGCTTCTTATAATAGACCAATCGGGGCTGTTTGCGGGTTAAATCTTTTCAAGGGATGGTGGTGCGCCCTCGCTCTTAATTAGGTGTAATTTAGTGGATAACAATAAAAAAATAGCCACAAAGGCAAAGGTATTTTTAGGGTTTTTGCTGTTGCTGAACATATTCAATATGCTGGATCGCACGTTGATTACCGCCTTTGCACCACAAATTATGTCAGATTTATCAATTTCAGATACCCAGTACGGGCTTTTGAATGGATTGATTTTTGTATTCTTTTATGTGATCTCTGGCCTTTTTATGGGGGTTTTGGCGGATCGGGTGCACCGACCTCGATTGATTGCCGCCGGGCTCTTTTTGTGGAGTGCACTAACCGCCTACTCAGGAGCGGCCAAGAACTTTGCACAAATTGCTGTAGCCCGCCTCTTTATTGGTGTCGGAGAGTCGACCATGACACCGACTTCCATGTCTATTATCTCAGATTTATTTCCTCAGCGTTATCGTGGAACAGCTGCAGGGCTGTATTACCTCGGCGTGCCAATAGGTGCGAGTCTGGCGTTTATTTTAGCCGGAATATTTGGGCCTACTTATGGATGGCGTATGTGTTTTTACGCGCTCGGATTTTTCGGTCTGCTGTTGTCACTGATTTTGCTGTTTGTCAAAGATCCCCAGCGAGGGGGTATGGACGATTCGCATCATGCCTTGGATCTGCCATCCAGCGCAGGGAATAAAAGACCTTGGCGTCAGGTGTTGTCGGATGTAACCAGTTTGCTAAAAAGTTCTCCAGTGCTTCTCTGGACTTTGGTGGGCTCTATACTGCTGCATGTTCCCATTGGTGCAGCTACTTTTGCACTTCCTTGGATGGTATCCGAGAGGGGTTTTGAAGTGTCAGAAATACAGCAGCTCTATGGCTATTTGTATTTGTTGTTCGGAACCTTGGGAACATTGCTTGGCGGAATCTTAAGTGACTGGTATCAGTCAAGATATAGCGGAGGCCGATTGCGCTTTTTGGCTATTGTAATGATATTGATCGCACCGCTAACCATCGCTTATCGTTTTGCCCCAGCTGATTCATGGTTGTTCCTTGTTGGTTTCAGTGTAGTGTTTTTTAGCGCCAGTGCTTTTTATGGGCCAGCTTTCTCAACCTTTCAAGATCTGACTCCGCCACAACTTCGTGGCGTTATGACAGCAGTTCTACTTTTGGCCTGTAACCTTTTCGGTGCCAGTCTGGGTGCAGGATTGGGCGGCGTACTGATTGACGCAATGCGTGATGGATTGGTCGTGAACCCCTATACCACTGCATTATTTGTTTTCGATATAATAGGCTTTTTGGCAGCGCCCAGTATGCTCTTAGCGTCATTCTTTTTTGAACGGCAAAAAAAATCAATCGCCAGAATTAGGTAATTATATAATGCAAACAAGGGCCCTGCAGTGTCTGTGATTGGCGCAGATGTTAAAGGTCTGTTTGACACCTAGTTTCGTAACTGATGTTCAAGCGAAAAAATATTTTGAAAGCAGGCTTTACATTGAGTAATACATAAATTTTATTTATATATTGACATTAAATATGTCATAATGTTGTTAAGTTTAACTTATCGAGGAAAATTATCATGGATATAAATCTATCCCCCCAGGATTTAGAGTTTCGTGACGAGGTGCGTGAGTTCTTCGCTCAAGAATTTAACCCGGACGAAATGGCTCGTGAGTCCAAAGAGGACTTTAAGGCGGCCATTATTAAATGGCAGAAGAAACTGCATAAAAAGGGATGGATGGCCCCAGGTTGGCCGGAGAAGTACGGTGGAACTGGCTGGACTACCACCCAGAAATTTATTTATGAAACCGAACGTGGTGCAGTGGGTGCGCCTATGGCGATGCCTTTTGGTGTCACTATGGTCGCTCCGGTAATTTACACTTTCGGTAGTGAGGAGCAAAAAGCTAAGTTCCTACCTCGTATACTCTCCAGTGAAAATTGGTGGTGCCAGGGTTATTCAGAGCCGGGCGCCGGTTCGGATCTCGCGGCGCTGACCACCGCTGCCGACGTAGACGGAAGTGACTATATCGTCAATGGTAGCAAAATATGGACTAGCTATGCCCAATATGCCGATTGGATTTTCTGCCTGGTGCGCACCGCCAAAGGCATGAGCAAGCAGCAGGGTATTGGCTTCTTGCTTATTGATATGAAAACGCCCGGTATAACCGTCAAGCCGATTATTACCATTGATGGCAAACATTCCCTTAACGAAGTGCATTTCGAGGATGTTAGAGTCCCAATGGAGAATATGGTTGGCGACCCTGAAAAAGGCTGGACCTATGCCAAGGCACTGCTAGCTCATGAACGTACTGGGATGGCTGAGGTTGCGGATTCGAAGCGAACTCTTGATATGATCAAAAAAGCAGCAGAAGCGGAAGTTAATGGCGGTCAGCGCATGATTGACGATCCAATTTTCCAAAAGCGACTCTCAGACATTGAGATGGAACTGATGGCACTAGAGTACACCGAGCTTCGGGTGATTGCGTCGATGGCTGAGGGTGGTATGCCCGGTTCCGAATCCTCACTGTTAAAAATTAAGGGAACTGAGATCACACAGGCACTGGCGGAGCTTCGCATACAGTTGGCCGGCACCTACGGAAGCGCATTTTCTAGTGATCTGGATGCTGACCAGTTGGGACATGAATTCGGTCAAGATGCGCGAACTCGTTATATGTACAGCCGTGCAGCAACCATCTATGGGGGCTCAAACGAAGTTCAGCGCAATGTAATCGCCAAAGCCGTACTCGGCCTGTAAAACCCTTTATATATAAGAATTTGGGAGACCCCTAGATGAATTTTAATTTTTCAGAAGAACAAACCATGATCAAAGATGGCATCGCGCGCTTTGTCCGAGATCAATATGATTTTGACAGTAGACGCGACATCATTGCCTCCGAGGAGGGTATTAATCGCGATCATTGGCAAACCTTTGCCGAGCTCGGCTGGCTGTCTATCCCCTTTGAAGAGCAGTATGGTGGCTTTGGTGGTGGTGTTGAAGATCTTGCCATTATCGCAGAGGAACTGGGCAAGGGGATCGTGGTTGAGCCGTTTATCAGCACGGTAGTTGTTTTCGGCGGCTTGCTTGCGGCATCCTCTAACGAGCAGTTAAAGGCGGAGGTAATACCGACTATTATTGACGGTAGCTGCTTAGGTACACTGGCTTCAACCGAGCGTCAGTCTCGCTATGAGATGACCGATGTTAAGACTCAGGCAGTCTCCAGCAATGGCGGTTACCTGTTAAATGGTGAGAAAACAGTTGTCTCCAATGCAGGAACTGCTGACAAATTTATCGTCACTGCACGCACAGCTGGTGATCAATTTGACGCCGAAGGTATCAGCGTATTTCTTGTTGATGCACAGGCTCAAGGCGTATCCGTAAAGACCTACCAAACTATGGATGGTCAGAGCGCCGGTACTGTGCAGTTTAAAGATGTTGAAGTTGCAGAGTCTCAACTGCTGTGCACTGCTGGAGAGGGGATGGCTCTGATCAATCAAGTTATGCCAAATATCCTTATTGGGCTCTGTGCTGAAGCCTTGGGCATCATGGAGACGCTGAACACCATTACCCTAGAATACACTAAAACCCGTAAGCAATTTGACTTGCCTATCAGTTCTTTTCAGGCACTTCAGCACCGCATGGTGGATACCTTTGGCGCCTATGAGCAGAGCAAATCCATGCTCTACCGAGGTATTTGCGAAGCCAATGAAGAGTCAGGTGACAGCCTAAATTTAGAAAAGGCTGTTCATGCACTCAAGACGGCAATTGCTCGCAATGGCAAGTTGATAGGTGAAGAGGCCATACAGATTCACGGTGGTATCGGTATGACCGATGAACTAAATGTTGGTCACTATGTGAAGCGGCTGATGGTTATTAATAGTTCATTCGGTGACGGCGATTATCATCAGAAGAAGTTCAACCAGCTGAGTTATGGGTAATAACGCAGCGTTAAAGCGTTAGGCTGCTTGATAACCAGCAGCGAGAGATTGTGAAGGGCAAGTCATTAGACTTGCCCTTTTCATTTCAGGAACCAATTGGGGGGCTTATCCTGGGTTTCCTCAATATTAGTCTGGACGTCGACTGCTGATACAGCAAATATTCTGGATCATCACCCCATCTCTGTTGTCCCTGTCGTTCCAGAAGATTAATGCCGCTTATCTTAGTCAGTAGCAGGTAGACAAAAATCGGGGATATCATAGTTGCCAACTGCCAACCGTTGAGAACTGGTAATGCTACCAATGACAATCCCAGCCAGAGAACAATTTCTCCAAAGTAGTTGGGATGTCTAGACCAGCGCCACAGTCCAGTATTGATAAACCGCCCAGCATTTTCGGGAAGCTTGCGAAATTGGGTTTTCTGGTGGTCTGCAACAGATTCGACTGTAAAACCAAATAACCACAGCCCAATCCCTACATAAGCCAAAGCTCCCAAAGGCTTGTCTACAGTTGAAGTCATGGCTGCCAGGCCAGCTGCGAGGGTTACTAGGACCCATAGCCCTCCGAGAGTCCAAGTTAGAAGAAACCAGGTGAACTGCGTTTTCATCACATCGAAACGACTGTCTTTGCCCTGGGTTTTAACCCGCCAAAAGAGGAATGAGCCGAGTCGAAGTGCCCAGATTATAACCATGGATGCGATCACAATATCTCGAGCATCCAGTGCGGGGTTGAGGTAAATGGTGACTATCACCGTGCTGATGTAGGAAACTGACCCGGTGAGATCGAAGTAATGATCTGTTCTATACAGATAGGAAGGGATAAAAATTAACCAGTGCAACAAAAACCCAACGACTCCGCAGGCAACAAATAGCGAGATATTATCCAACTTTATGCTGTTGATGTTCCCCGCTGTTAATATTAGCGAACCCATTAGTAGGGAGAGTAGAATGCCGGTTAATGAGTGGGAGTGCTTCATGGTGTAATCTCTTACTGGCCAAAGATTTTGTAGTTTTACGAACACCTTTCGTTCGTTAGATCATACCAATAGCTCACCTAAGAACCTTAGTTTATAGATCATTATTAGCATTTTATTGACCTTCTAGGCTACCTGGAAGGTCTTGACTCTGTCTGCGTGAGAATAGATTGATATATAAAATAGAAATAAAAAATATCAACATATAGGCATTTAATTCACAGAGTTCTTCAAGCATGGCGTTTTGATTGGTTTGAATAACGCCTTTATCGAAAATCCAAGACAAGATAAAAAGTATGGAAATAAGAACGGCAAATTTAATGAAATGATGGACTATGTTTCTTACGAGATAGGTCAAGCTGTACCTTTTCAAGGTCCAGTACAGTGTAGGGCAAACTAGTGTTAAGACTGTTATATATTTTCCATTTCCGCTGAATAGTAGTTTTGCTAAATTGGGTATATTCAGATCTTCAATATCTATTTCTCGCAATAGAAAGGCAAAACAAATTACTGTGCATAGCATCGCAAAAGGCTTTAACTGGGTTGCAAACGATGCATAGAGAAAGCCTATCATGCTGCAGAGCAAAATAAACACCTGGGCGTTTTCAATGGAACCGTTTTCTTCGAATGAAAGCCTGTAGCTATAGCTGGCCAACAGGATTGTTGTATTGATCAGCAGTAGTATCGGAATTACCGGTACTTGCCTTGGATTGCTCCACGCAACTTTCATACTAAGTAACCTTATATTTTTATAATTAACTTACCATAAATGGACAGGATCCTGTAAGCGATTTAAGTGGTATTAGTTGGTTGAATATCGCGATAAGGAATCGACACTAACTGGAAAGTTGCTAGATATGCATGAGTTTTGTGTTGGAGCGCTGTTGAGAGATGGCCAGCAGGAGTGAGAGTGACCTCAAAACCATATAAGTTAGAACGAGGTAACCCTAACTAGGTCATGATTACTTATCATCAATAGCAACTGTTTTAGGGTCCTTATGGCTAATTGGCCATTAAATTCGCATCGGCGTCCTAGCCCTCAAGTATCGCCGTAACACCAAGGCCTCCGGCAGCACAGACAGAAATTAATCCACGGCCGCCGCCGTTTTCTTTTAGTATTTTGGCTAGCGTGGCAATAATCCGTGGTCCGGTTGCTGCGAAGGGATGTCCAGTGGCGACACTGGATCCTTTGATATTGAGTTTGCTGCGATCAATGGAGCCCAGCGGGGCATCTAAGTTGAGTTTGGTCTTGCAAAACTCCTCACTTTCCCAGGCTTTGAGGGTGCAGAGTACCTGGGCGGCAAAGGCCTCATGAATTTCATAGAAGTCAAAATCTTGCAGCGTTAGCCCGGCACGTTTTAAGAGTCTCGGTACAGCGTAGGCAGGTGCCATCAGCAGGCCTTCGCTATTTTCACCTTGAGAATAAAAATCCACTGCAGCGGTTTCGCAGTGTGTGAGGTAGGCCTGTACCGGTAAGTTATGGGCACTGGCCCAGTCTTCACTGGCCAGTAGAACAGCGGCGGAACCATCGGTCAATGTGGTTGAATTGGCGGCTGTTAAGGTGCCCTGATCTCGATCAAATGCAGGTTTTAGCGTAGCTAATTTTTCTAGGGGCGTATTGCGCATAATGCCATCGCGTTCCACGCTCAGGAAGGGGCTGATCAGATCGTCGAAGAATCCACTGTCGTAGGCGGCGATTAGATTTTGATGGCTGTTATAGGTCAGCTGATCTTGCTCTGCTCGGGTGATATTCCAGTGTTTGGCCATAATTTCACAGTGTTGACCCATCGATAGTCCGGTTCTCGGCTCGGCATTAGCGGGGAGTGCCGGAGCGAAAAAACGCGGTCGGAATTTCATCAAAATCTTTAAACGCTGACCAAGCGTTTTGGCACGATTGAGGTCGAGCAGCATCCTGCGATAGCCCTCGTTAATACCGATTGGCGCATCACTAGCTGTATCAGTGCCGCCTGCTATTCCAGAGTCTATCTGTCCCAGAGCAATTTTGTTGGCAACTAGAATCGCTGCCTCGAGGCCAGTAGCACAGGCCTGCTGAATATCGTAGGCCGGGGTTTGTGGCGAGAGTCCAGAGGCCAGTGCGGCTTCTCTAGCCAAGTTAAAGTCCCGCGAGTGCTTCATCACCGCTCCGGCGACGACTTCACCGAGACGCTCACCCTCCAGCCCAAAGCGCTTTACCAAACCTTGAAACGAAGCACTGAGCATATCCATATTTGAGGCTGAGTGGTAGGCAGTGTGGTTGCGCATAAAGGGTATTCTGTTGCCGCCAATAATGGCAACTCTGCGTATTTCACTCATTAATTGTTCTCCCTCTCTTAATAGGAACTGTCTTGTTGTTTCAGTGCGTCAAAAAATTATTGAACATCAATAATTAATTAAATAGATTACGTATTGATTCTAATGATTTCATTGGCAATAGATAGTAATTTTTTGGCATTTTGGTCAATTCACTTTGGCTTGAATAGGCTATAGTAGGGGCAATGTAGGGCTTAATTTCCTGAACAAACTTCATTTAACAGTCTAATTTCAAATAGGATTAATTCGATGGGTGACAAGTATCTTGAGATAGCTAACTCCAAATTAGGTAAAACGCTGTTATCCACCATTGGGCTTCCCGAGCCTGTGGCTCTGCAGCGACAGGGATTTGATAGCCCCCATAGACTCTCCCGCAAAGTGCTGATGGCCAGCAGTTCGGGAGCGGTTTTTTCAGATTTAGTCAAAGTTGCTGTGGATACTGCGCAAATTGAGTTTGTAACCGAGGACAGCAGCGACAATTGCAGTCTGATATTTGATGCATCCGGTATTAAAAATGCGCAGCAAAGCATTGAAATATATAATTATTTTAATGCTAATTTAAGTAAGCTAGCGCGTTGTGGGCGAGTTGTGGTGATTGCTCACAAGCCCAGTGCTGTTGAAGATACTGACTATGCCGCGGTACAGCGTGGTCTGGTTGGCTTTATAAAGTCGGTGGCTAAGGAGATCGGTCGCAAGGGCGCTACAGCTAATTTGCTGTATGTGGATCGCGGTGGTGAGACATCTATAGCCGCGCCGTTACGATTTTTGCTGTCGCCTGGCAGTGCGTTTGCCACTGGGCAGATATTGACTGCTTGCGCCCCAGTTACAGAGCTGCAGGGTGATTGGCACTCGCCCCTCAAAGATAAGCGCGTTGTGGTCACAGGAGCGGCCCGCGGTATCGGACTGGCTATCAGTCAGGTTTTGACGCGAGATGGCGCCAAGGTGATTGGGATTGATGTGCCTCAGGCCAAAGACCCACTAGACGAGGCAATGCAGCAGTTAGGTGGGCAGGCCCTGGCCTTAGATATTACCGCTGATGACGCGCCGCAAATTATTACTAATTTCTGTGAGCAACAGGGTGATAAGCTACATGGTATTGTCCACAATGCTGGTGTTACCCGAGATAAGATGCTCAGTCGAATGGCTGAGCACCAGTGGCAGCTTTTGATGCAAGTTAATTTAGACAGTGTGCAGAGGATTAACCGAGCACTACTCGAAACCTCGCTTTTGGATCAGGGTGGTAGAATTATCGGTATTGCCTCGATCAGCGGTATTGCAGGTAATGTTGGTCAAACCAATTACGGATTTTCAAAATCTGCGATTATAGGTATGGTTGAAAGTATGGCTCAACCCTGTGGGGAAAGGGGCATCACGGTTAACGGCGTTGCCCCGGGTTTTATTGAAACCCAGATGACCGCGGCAATTCCCTTCGCCACTCGACAACTGGGCAGAAGACTTTCGTCTTTGGGGCAGGGTGGTCTTCCGCAGGATGTGGCTGAGGCGATCGCCTTCTTTCTAAGCCCTCAGGCCGCTGGCGTGAATGGCAATTTGCTTAGAATCTGCGGACAGAGCTTGCTGGGAGCCTAGCAGGGTAATTGGCCCTAGTGCTTCGACTCCCGGGTTGCTGTGCTTAGTTGGCGTTGTGTAACGCCTGGTTGAGTTCAACAACAGTCTTATTGGTTAGACATTCTACTGCACCTGATACGGAGTTGCGGCGAAATAGCAGGTCACTTTTCCCAGCTAACTCGCGGGCCTTCAGTTTGCCGGTTGGCTGCCTTTGATCATCCAGTAGAGTGACGATGGTGCCGGCAGTAATATAAAGGCCCGCCTCTACGGTGCAGCGGTCTCCAAGGGGAATACCCAATCCCGAATTGGCACCCAGCAGGCACTTTTCTCCCATGGAAATTACCATATTGCCGCCACCAGATAGGGTGCCCATAATAGAGGCGCCGCCGCCAATATCAGATCCCGCACCGCAGAATACTCCAGCGGAAACCCGACCTTCGATCATATTGGGACCTTCGGTGCCGGCGTTAAAGTTAATAAAACCCTCGTGCATCACCGTGGTGCCATCTCCCACATAGGCCCCCAGTCGCACCCTCGAGGCATCGGCTATGCGCACTCCCGAAGGTACAACGTAGTCGACCATTTTGGGGAATTTATCCACGCAGTCGACAGTCAAAACGCTTCCATTTGCTCGTGCCTGAGCCATTCTAGCTGGCAACTCGTCAATATCGATAGCGCCCTCATTGGTCCAGGCGATATTTTTTAGCGTGCCGAAAATACCGCTGAGATCAGTGCCGTGAGGTTTGACCAATCGGTGACTGAGTAGGTGCAGTTTAAGATAGGCCTCGGGAACAGATTGAGGGGGAGTATCCTGAGCTAAAATGGTTATCACCAATGGGCGGTCAGTGCTTTGCAGCGGCGCGACTGTGGCTGCAAGATCGCTGTAGCCATTCTGTTCAAGTGCACTGAGCAGGGCGCTCAAGGACGCTGAGTTGGGCTCTAGGTCGCAGCTACTTTCAAAGACAGCATGGACTAGATCTGCCAAATGATTGTCTGGGTGAATAACTGGCTGAGGGTAAAACACCTCCAACCATTCTCCGCGACTATTCTGGGTGCCAACGCCAAGGGCAAAGCTGTATATAGTGCTCATTTAAATACTCTTTTTGATTTTTCAGTTTTATAAATTGTTCAGTTAATAAGGGTTCAGTAAAAAAAGGCTCAGTTAAAAAAGGGTTTGATAACGCTCTGAGTTAAAGCCGATCGTGATTATACCATTGGCATCAAGCACCGGTCTCTTTATCAAGGTGGGATTGTTTACCAAGAGTTGAACGATGTTTGCTGGGTTAATCTTTTCTTGAACAACGGTGTCCAATTTGCGCCAGGTTGTACCGCGTTTATTGAGTACAGTTTCCCAGCCCACTTGCTCAATCCAGTGATTGACCATTGCAGTTGTGAGATCGTCAGCGCGAATATCATGGAAATGGTATTCAATCATCTGTTGATCCAGCCATGTTCGGGCTTTTTTAACAGAGTCGCAGTTTTTAATGCCGTAGAGCGTAATCATTGTCTGTTGACCGTCAATTTGCGTGTTAATAGTGATTTATGGTTTATGGGCGATAAAGGGTTTTTTGCGATTGGGATAACAGGTGGTGCAGATCTCGCACACCCGCCCGTCGCAGCCCCTAGCGGTGCAAAACTCACGACCGTAGAAAATAATTTGCAGGTGGAGCTTATTCCAGCAATCTTTTGGAAAAAGTTTCTTGAGATCGCGTTCAGTCTGGGTAACATTTTTGCCCTTGGTGAGGCCCCAGCGCTGAGCGAGACGATGGATATGGGTATCCACGGGAAAGGCGGGGTGCCCAAATCCCTGAGACATCACCACACTGGCAGTTTTGTGACCGACGCCAGGCAGCGCCTCGAGCATCTGCATATCTTCGGGCACTTCCCCGCCATGTTGTTCAACGAGAATTTTTGATAACTGGGAGATTGCCCTAGATTTCTGGGGAGCCAACCCACAGGGGCGCACTATCTGGTAGATACTGTCCACGGCGACCTCTTGCATATCCCAGGGATTATTGGCCAGAGAAAACAGTTTGGGCGTGACCTGATTGACCCGCTCATCAGTGCACTGGGCACTGAGAAGTACCGCCACCAACAACTCGAAATTATTGCTGTGATCCAGCGGAATAGGGGTATCTGGATAGAGATTATTCAGTTTATTTAAAATAATCTCCGCGCGTTCTCGTTTAAGCATTTTCACTCACCTCTGAGGTTAATTATAGAGCGCTTTCTGTCACAGATATCACGCCAGCCTATAAAAACTACTCAGTAACTTTGCTCAACAAAGGTGACAATACGCTGTGCCGCCTCAATACATTGCTCGATGGATGCAACCAGCGCTAATCGCACGCGCCCGCTACCCGGATTGCCCATTGACGTCTCCCTAGACAAATATTGACCGGGAAGCACGGTAATATTTTGTTCGGCATACAGATCTCTGGCAAATTGAATATCATCACCGGGCGTCTGGAGCCATAGATAAAAACTGGCTTCGGGGACTGAAACCGGCATTACCTGCTGTAGGATTTTGCTGACTGCCGCAAATTTTTCTCGGTACAGCGCGCGGTTTGCAAGTACATGGGACTCATCTTGCCAAGCGGCTATGGAGGCTTTTTGAACCGGTAGGGACAGGGCACAGCCGTGATAGGTGCGATAGCGGAAGAATGCAGCTATCAATGTTGGATCGCCGGCGACAAAGCCAGATCTCAGCCCCGGCAGATTGGACCGTTTGGACAAGCTGTGAAATACCATACAGCGCTGAAAGTTGTCTCTACCCAGTTGTTTGCAGGCATCCAGTAGTCCCAGAGGTGGATTTTGCTCATCGCTGAAGATTTCCGAGTAGCATTCATCACAGGCCACAACAAAATCGTATTGATCAGCTAACTCCAGAGCTCGTTTATAATCCGCTAGGGATAGGGTTGTACCAGTTGGATTGCCGGGAGAGCAGAGCTGTAACAGTTGACAGCGCTGCCATACCTCGGTGGGCACAGCGTCTAGATCTGGGATAAAATTTTGCTCTTCCACACAGTTAATATAGTAGGGTTCGGCACCGGCTAAAATGGCCGCACCCTCATAGATTTGATAAAAGGGATTTGGGCAGACCACCATGGGATTGTCAGTGGTTGACTGATCAATCAACACCTGAGTAAAAGCAAATAGGGCCTCTCTTGTTCCCGCCACCGGGAGAATATGAGATGCCGGATCAATCGCACCCTTATCTAGGCCAAAGCGACCCACTAGCCATTGGGCAATGGTTTCTCTCAGTGAATCTGTGCCGCGGGTCGAGGGATATTTTTCTAAGCCATCTATACCCTCTATACTCGCGCGCAGTGCCTTTTTAACAAAATCCGGCGCCGCGTGTTGTGGCTCGCCAACTGATAGTAAGATGGGTTCGAGAGAAGATGGCGGTATTATTCCGGCTTTCAGCTTAGTGAGTTTCTCAAAGGGGTAGGGGTGTAGGTCCTTTAGATAGGGGTTCATAAATCAATACCTGCAGCTTCTCATAAGTTTTTGCTTCTGTGCTCTCATTCTACACTCCGATTGGGCGTCAAACTTGGGTTGGATTAGCCGAGATTTACGCTAGAAATATCTATTTCATTTGCGCTTTCAAAATTGCGTGAATCCAACTCAGTACAGATAGTTTCCTGTATCTCTTCGATCATAGGGTTATTGGTTACCGGCTGATGATTTTTATCTCTGATATAGAAGGTATCCTCAACGCGCTCGCCCAGTGTGGAGATTTTCGCATTGAAGAGAATCAACTCGTAGCGTGAAAAAATTCGCGCAATATGCGCTAAGAGCCCGGGTCTGTCGGGCGTAACTACCCGCAAAACCGTAGTGCCAGTTTGCATATCATTGCGCAGGGAAACCGATGTTTTAATGGTCAAACTTTTTAGTTGTCGCGAGGTCCGTCTATTGACGTCTAGCTTGACCGATGACGGATTGGAAATTCCCTCGGTGAGGCCAGAGATAATCTTTTTGCACAGCCTCTGGTTAGTTCCTATGGGGCGATCATTATCATCCAGCACGTAAAATACATGGAAAGTGCGGTTATCACTGGTAGCTTGCAATCTCGCGTCCTGAATATTCAGCCTCAGGCGATCCATTACAGCTGCGATAATTGGAAATAAATTGCCATCATCTTGGGTATAGACAAAGATTTGAGTAGCCACTGGGACTTCAACCTTGATATCCCGCAGCAAAATGATTGGCATTTTTTTATGGGTGACAATCGCCTTGGTAAATTCGGCAATGTCTTCCGCGCGCTCCCGAAGAAAGAATTGCTCTGCAATATCTCCCCAGGCTTCAAGCGCGCTAGCAGCAGTAATCCCGTCTTTACTGAGCAACTGTAGCGCTGTGCTTTTGGCATTTTCGACCCAAGCTGATTTATCTGCCGGCTGTTCGATTCCTTCATGGAGGGCTCTTTGTGTTTCAAAGTACAAATTCCTCATCAACGAACCTTTCCAATCGGTCCAGAGTTTTGGATTGGTGGCATTGATATCGGCTACGGTGAGTATCAGCAACATATCGAGGTGCATTTGATCACCGACATGGCGGGCAAATTTGTAGATAACATCGGGATCAGAGATATCTTCGCGCTGGGATATAGTGGACATCAGCAGGTGATTTTCCACCAGCCACTGAAGCAGTTTAATCTCCTGGGATTGCAGTCCGTGGCGTTCGGCAAATTCGGCCACATCCACAGCGCCAAGCACTGAATGATCGCCACCACGACCCTTGGCTATATCGTGATACAGGGCGGCGATAATAATCAGTTCAGGTTTTGGCAGGTTTTTGAAAATATGGGATGAGACCGGAAATTTTTGTTTTTGCTCCGGCTGTACTAGGCGGCGTATATTTCTAATCAGTTCCAGGGTGTGGACATCAACCGGATAGATATGAAACAGATCATGCTGGGTCTGACCGACGATTTTGCCAAATTCCGGCAGATAACTGCCGAGTATGCCGTAGCGATTCATCCGCTTGAGTTGGGTGGAAAGTTTGTAGGGCGCTTTTAACAATCGCATAAACAGCGCGCGATTGGCTGGATCGCGCCTAAATTCATCATCGATTAATTTTCTGTGCAGGCGAATTTGTCGAATTACCGAGGCCCTGATGCCCTCGATACCCTCGTTCTCAGCCATAATCACAAATAACTCCAACAGCGCAGAGGGATGTTCGGCAAAAGTGTTATCACTGACGGTATCTAAAAAGTTATCGCGGATAATAAAGCGATCGTTGATTTTTTTGAGTGAGTTTTTTTGGGCCGCTTTGGGTTTTACTGCCTTGTAGATTTCCTCGTCAAGATATTGCAGTAAAACATCCGTCAGCTCGCGAATGGAGAGGACAGTTTGATAGTAGCGCTGCATAAATTTTTCAACAGCTAACTTGCCATCGCCGTCAGTATAGCCAAAAAGCTCGGCCAGTTTGCGCTGGTAGTCAAACAGTAAGCGCTCTTCACCGCGCTCTGTTATGTAGTGAAGGCCGTAGCGCACTCGCCAGAGAAATTCTTCGTCACGCCTGAGCGTCAGATATTCTTCCTCGGAGAGGAACCCTCGATGAACCAGCAGTGAGCGTCTGTGCACATCGAAATGACGCTTGGCTGTCCAGTTAATCAGCTGAATATCCCTGAGGCCGCCGGGCGCTTCTTTGATATTCGGCTCCAAGTTGTATTCGGTGTCGTCGTGCTTGTGATGTCTGGCGCGCTGTTCATCAATTTTGCCCCGATAGAATTTTTTGGATGGCCAAATTTTCTCAGGGCTAGTCTTTTTCAGCATGGCGTCGCGCAGTTGGGCATTGCCGCAGAGCAGTCTGGTTTCCATCAGATTGGTGGCAATGGTGATATCCGCTTTGGCCTCATCGACACACTGGGATAGGGAGCGAACGCTGTGACCAATGGTTAACTGTATATCCCACAAAAAAGCCAAAAATTTCTCGATGCGTTCGCGATACAGATCGGATTGATCGCGTTTCATCAAAATAAGGAGGTCAATGTCGGAGTGGGGATGCAGTTCCCCTCTGCCGTAACCGCCTACTGCAATCAGGCATATATTGTCATCCCATTGATGCTGATTCCAGGCGAAGTGGAGAATCACATCGGCAAATTGCGCGGCTTCATGGACCAGTGATCGCGCTTCGCCGCCCTCTAAAAAGCGGTTGTCAAAGTGACTTTTTGCAGCTTTTAACGCATCGCGAAATACTGACCTGGGATCGTTGGTTTCCAAATCTTTAATAAAGCGTTTCTGATCAAAAAAGATAGGCGCGTGATTAATTGGCTGCAGATTTTTGATGGAGCTGTTAGTTAACATCAATTGAATTCGCTATTGTCCGTATAACATAGTGTCTGTATAGATAGTGTCTATATAAAGAACTGGTTAATGGAGAGGGTTTGCAGTGCTATCGAGGAAGTTTTAGAAGTTTTCTTCCCCGCGAGCTGTAAATACTTCCACCCCATTATCAGTAACCAACATAGTATGCTCCCATTGCGAGGAGAGGCGGCCATCCTTCGTCTCCACTGTCCAGCCATCTCGCTTGAGTTTGGTAGTGTATTTGCCGGCGTTTACCATGGGTTCAATGGTAAAGGTCATGCCCGGTTTAAGCTCGAGACCAGTGCCGGGCTTGCCATAGTGAAGAACCTGCGGTTCCTCGTGAAATTCCGATCCGATGCCATGACCGCAGTAATCGCGAACCACTGAATAATAGTTGGACTCGGCATGGGTTTGGATAACATGACCTATATCGCCAAGCTTAACGCCTGGCCCGACCATTGAGATGCCTTTGTACAGACACTCTTGGGATACTTTAATCAACCGCTTAGCATGCTCAGCAACGCTGCCCACCTCGTACATTTTACTGGTATCCCCATACCAGCCATCTTTTATCACAGTCACATCAATGTTGACGATATCGCCATTCTTTAAGGTTTTTTTCTCCGAGGGAATGCCGTGGCAGACTACTTGATTAACCGAGGTGCAGATGGACTTTGGAAAACCTCTGTAACCTAGGCAGGCGGGTATAGCTTGCTGTTTTTGTACTATATGCTCGTGACAGATGCGGTCCAATTCTTCGGTTGTCACGCCAGGAACCACATAGTCCCCAATCATCTCTAGCACTTCGGCGGCGAGCCGCCCAGCCACGCGCATTTTTTCGATTTGCTCTGCAGTACGCAATTTTACCGTCATTACCATTTCCAACTATCCAATGATTGCACCATTGTACCTTTGATCACTATCTAGAGGGAGACTCTGCAGATAAAAATCCTATGTGGGAAGTAAGGGCTTATAAGCGAATAAAACGTCAGAGTCTAAATATCCTAAAGTGTAGTTGTCCAGAAGGTTGTTTTTCTTTATGAAACTACCAGATTGTGGTATAAAGCGCGCCGTTATGACAGTTGGGTCATAGCTTTAACTTAACTACACACATATATCGACACAATTGCCTGGGTGCTTCTAAGGCTTTTCTAAGTTTGCGAAGTTGGTAATTGGGATATATGGAGGCCTAACCCTTTGAGGAATTATTATGTCTAAAGTCAGCATGAAAGATATGTTGCAAGCCGGTGTTCATTTCGGACACCAAACGCGTTTTTGGAATCCCAAAATGAGCCAATTCATTTTTGGTTCACGCAACAAAGTCCACGTTATCAATCTCGAAAATACCGTCCCCGCCTTTAATGAAGCACTGGATGTACTGCGCACCGAGGCGGCCAAAGGTAATCAAATTCTGTTTGTCGGCACTAAACGCGCCGCCCACAAAATCATCAAGGAACAGGCAGAGCGCTGTGGTATGCCCTATGTCAGTCACCGTTGGTTGGGTGGAATGCTGACCAACTATAAAACTATTCGCGCCTCTATCAAGCGCTACAGAGAACTTGAAGCGCAAGAGGCTGATGGCACTTTTGAAAAGCTCACGAAAAAAGAAGCATTGATGCGATCCCGCACTAAGGACAAGCTGGAGAACTCTATCGGTGGTATCAAAGATATGAACGGTCTGCCGGATATTCTATTTGTGGTGGATGTTGATCACGAACGCATTGCCATCAATGAGGCCAATAAGCTTGGTATCCGCGTGGTGGGTATTGTGGACACCAACAGTGATCCCGATGGCGTGGATTATATTATTCCCGGTAATGATGACTCAATTCGTGCTATCAAACTCTATACCGCGTCGGTTGCGGATGCTGTGCTAGAGGGCAAGGCTAAGTCGGCCCCGGTCAGCAGTAAAGATGAGTTTGTCGAAGTTGAAGCCGAAGCTGAAGTTAAGGCGGAAGCCGCTGAGAAACCGGTTGCTCCCGAAACTGAAGTGCAGGCCGACGAGACACCGGCAGAAGCGGAAAAAGCAGCCGAATAATTCATACCCCAAGGGTTGTTTTAAATGTTAGTAAGGGGGGCTGTGCCCCCTTTTTTATAAATGAGTAGAGTAATTTAGAGAGGAAAAGAATGTCACAGGTTACAGCATCACTGGTCAAAGAACTGCGAGATCGCACAGGTTTGGGTATGATGGAGTGCAAGAGAGCACTGACCGAGGCCGATGGCAACATTGATAAGGCCATTGAGGATCTGCGCAAGTCAAGTGGTATGAAGGCGGCCAAAAAAGCCGGCAGAACCGCCGCAGACGGCTTGGTTGCCTTTAGGGCAGAAAATGGATTTGGACTGGTTTTAGAGGTCAATAGTGAAACTGACTTTGTTGCCAGAGATGAGGGCTTTCAAGGTTTTGTCAGTAAAGTCTTGGATGCGTCTTTTTCAACCCGTGAGACCGATATTTCAAAATTGATGGCCGGTCAGTTGGAATCCGATCGTCAGGAGTTGGTACAAAAAATTGGCGAGAATATTTCACCCCGACGTGCCCAGAGTATTGAAGCGCCGGTAGTAGGTGGCTATGTGCACAGCAATAACCGTATTGCGGTGGTAGTCGGTCTCTCTGGGGGCACTGAGGAGCTGGCTAAG
Organism: Porticoccaceae bacterium; assembly: GCA_049612225.1. GTDB lineage: Bacteria > Pseudomonadota > Gammaproteobacteria > Pseudomonadales > Porticoccaceae > HTCC2207. Next base: position 325,869 of record JBMZBJ010000002.1, read on the forward strand.
GATGTGGCGATGCATGTCGCAGCGGTCAATCCGGCAGTGGTAAACTCTGCCGATATGCCCGCTGATGTGGTGGCCGCAGAAAAAGAAATCTACGCGGCTCAAGCCCGGGAGAGTGGCAAGCCAGAAGAAATTATCGAAAAAATGATCGTAGGCCGAGTGGCTAAGTTCCTCAAGGAGAGCAGCTTAGTCGATCAGCCCTTTGTTAAAGATCCAGATACCACAGTGGGCAAAATGGTCAAAGCCGCTGGTGCTGAGGTAATCTCTTTTGTCCGCTACGAAGTCGGTGAAGGTATTGAGGTCGAGGAAGTAGATTTCGCCGCTGAAGTCGCTGCTCAGGTTGAAAGTGCCAGCTAGATCAGTTTGAAGGTGTCAGCTAGATAATGAGGTTATGAAATGGGGTCGATAGCCAAAGAAAAAAAATATAAGCGCATCCTTCTAAAACTCAGTGGTGAAGAGCTAATGGGTAGTGAAGGGTTTGGTATTGACCCCAAGGTTCTGGATCGCATGGCCCTGGAAATTGGCCAACTAGTCGGTATTGGCGTTCAGGTTGGTCTGGTGATTGGCGGCGGCAACCTGTTTCGCGGCGCCGCCCTAAATGCGGCCGGCATGGATCGCGTCACCGGTGATCATATGGGTATGCTGGCCACAGTGATGAATGCGTTGGCAATGCGTGATGCCTTAGAGCGCACCAACATATCCTCTCATGTGATGTCATCGATCCCTATGAGCGGTGTTGTAGAGCATTATGATCGACGTCGCGCCATTCGTTATTTAAAGGATGGCGATGTGGTCATTTTTGCTGCGGGCACGGGCAATCCTTTTTTCACTACGGATTCGGCGGCCTGCTTGCGTGGGATTGAGATTAATGCCAATGTAGTGCTGAAGGCCACCAAGGTGGATGGCGTCTACTCGGCTGATCCTATGGTGGAGCCCAATGCTGAACTTTATGATAGATTGACCTATGATCAGGTGTTGGATAAAAAGCTCGAAGTGATGGATTTAACCGCTATCTGCCTATGTCGCGAGCACAATATGCCGTTGAGGGTTTTTCGCATGTCGAAGAGCGGAGCACTGCTTAATTTAGTGGTGGGTGGCAGTGAAGGTACGCTGATAGAAGAGAGTTAGAGGACGTTTACAGTGATTGAAGAATTTAAACAGGATGCTGAACAGCGCATGACCAAGGCCCTTGAGGCACTGGCAGTGGCTTTTAACAAGATTCGTACCGGTCGAGCGCATCCCAGTCTGCTCAATGGTATTTCAATTGATTACTACGGTGTGAATACACCCCTTGCACAGGCAGCATCTATTTCAGTTGAGGACTCGAGGACTCTGTCGGTAACCCCGTGGGAAAAAAATCTTGTCCCCGAGATAGAAAAGGCAATACTTAAATCTGAGTTGGGTCTCAACCCGACAACTGCTGGCACAGTGATTCGTATCCCGCTCCCGGCGCTTACTGAAGAGACACGCCGCAGTTATGGTAAACAGGCTAGACAAGAGGCTGAGGGCGCACGAATTTCTATCAGAAATATTCGACGTGATGTGCTCTCGGATATCAAAGATCTTCTCAAGGAAAAAGCCATCAGTGAGGATGAGGAGCGCAAGGCTCAGGATGATGTGCAAAAAATTACCGACAAGTACATTGCCATGGTCGAAGACGCCCTGGTTGTCAAAGAGAAGGATCTGATGGAGATCTGATCTCTTCAGCTGATTGATGCGCGAAAATGGATTGGATAACTCGATGCACCCTTTAAATCATGTAGCGATTATTATGGACGGCAACAATCGCTGGGCTAAAGCCCGCGGTCTGACTGGCATAGCTGGTCACAAGGCAGGCGTCGAGCGGATTAGAGAGGTGTTGTCTTGCGCACGGGACAATGGAGTAAATACGGTGAGTCTATTCGCCTTTAGCAGCGAAAATTGGCGGCGCCCCAAGGTTGAAGTGCGCGGACTGATGTCGCTGTTTTCGACTTACCTCAAAAGCGAATCTAAAAAACTTCAGGATGATGGAGTCAAGCTTACCGTGGTAGGCAATCGGGATCGTTTTAGCAAGCGCTTAAACACTCTTATCGATGATGTTGAAGCCATGACTAAAACGGGTCAGTTGAACTTAATTTTGTGTGTCGACTACGGTGGCCGATGGGATATAGCCAGAACTGCGCGACAATTGGCGATTGAAGTTGAAAAGGGGGCGCTTAAACCCTCAGAGATTGATGAAGATAGCTTCGATGCGCAAATCTGTAACAGTGGTGTCTCCGCACCAGACCTCTGTATCCGCACAGCTGGAGAGCGGCGAATTAGTAATTTTATGCTGTGGCAAATGGCCTATACGGAGTTTTATTACACGGATTGTTACTGGCCTGATTTTGACAGTCGGGCGCTGAATCTGGCTATACAAGAGTATCATTGCCGTCAGCGACGATTTGGTTCTAGAGACACAGAATACGATCTAGAATCTTCCCCTAATCTTGAATTAACCAGAGTTGACCGTGCTTAAAGAGCGAATTATCACAGCGGTAATTCTTGCAGTGGCGCTTATTTTTGCGCTGCTTTTAGTGCCGCCCGCTATTTTTTCCAGCCTAATTTCTGTAGTGGTATTAGTTGCAGCTTGGGAATGGGCCAACCTGATTAAAATAACGTCTATGTCAGGCAGGGTCAGCTTTTTGATCAGCTTGATTATCCTGTTGGGTGGTGCGCATTTTATACTGGATGTCTACGGTGACTTTGATCAGCAGTTAAGCTACCAACTATGTCTCTTCACTCTCGTCCTCTGGGGGGTGATTTTTTTATGGATACAGGGTTATCCATCCAGCACTATTCTCTGGGCATCGCGACCAGTTCTAGTCATGCTTGGATTGGTCTTGCTGCTGTCAACTTGGGTGTCTCTAGCGGCTATTGTCAGTTTTACTGATGGTAGATGGTTATTGCTACTAGCTATCGTAGTGGTGGTACTTGCAGATTTGGGAGGCTATGTTGCCGGAAGGCTCTTCGGGCGCCACAAGATGGCCCCTGTTATTAGTCCCGGCAAGACCTGGGAGGGGTTTTTAGGCGGATTGTTTTTGCAGCTGGTGCTCATTTTTGCGCTCAAACTGTTTATTCCGTCGCTAACCCTTGTCAACTTGCTAGTATTGATTATTCCAGTCGCCCTAATTTCGGTTATCGGTGACCTTTTTGAAAGTATGCTCAAGCGCTATCAGGGGGTTAAGGATAGCGGCACATTACTACCTGGGCATGGCGGTGTGCTCGATCGGTTGGATGGTGTAATGGCGGCTATGCCGATGTTTTGGGTTATTCTTGCACAGAGCAATCCCTTTTAAATGACGCAATCTATTACAGTCCTGGGCTCTACGGGTTCGATCGGTGTTAATACACTCGATGTGATCGCTCAACATCCAGAAAAATATTCAATTTTTGCGCTGACCGGCAATCGACAACTAGAAAAATTGGCTAGCCAGTGTGTAGAGCACAATGCTCGCTATGCAGTGGTCAATGATGCAGATTCAGCACATCGGCTCACGGCAATGATCGCGGAAAAAAATGCCGCTACTGAGGTGCTGTATGGTGAGCAGGCACTGGAGGAGGTGGCCGCGGATTCACAGGTCGATATGGTGATGGCGGCGATTGTCGGTGCCGCCGGTCTTGTGCCTACACTGTCTGCGATCAAGGCTGATAAAAAAGTACTGCTTGCCAACAAAGAGTCGTTGGTAATGGCCGGATCGATCTTTATGCAGGCCCTTAATCGATCAGAGGCTAGGCTGTTGCCAATCGACAGTGAGCACAATGCTATTTTTCAGTGTTTACCTAACAGATATAGGCATGGTGACCAATCTGCTGTCAGTAAGCTAATTCTATCCGCTTCTGGCGGCCCATTTCGCACCTGGACGATGCAACAGATGGAAGCGGCTACGCCAGAGCAGGCCTGTGCCCATCCCAACTGGCATATGGGGAGTAAAATATCTGTAGATTCTGCCTCGATGATGAATAAAGGCCTTGAGCTTATCGAGGCGCGTTGGCTGTTTGATACCCCAGTGGATAGGATTGAAATAATAGTGCACCCTCAAAGCATTATTCACTCACTGGTTCAGTATGTTGATGGTTCAGTGATCGCTCAAATGGGTAATCCCGATATGCGAACACCGATCGCCCACGGTTTGGCCTGGCCCGATCGGATTGATTCTGGAGTGCCCGAGCTAGACCTCTGTGAGATTGCCAAGCTCAGCTTTGAACAGCCCGATAGACAGCGATTTCCCTGTCTGGAGCTGGCCTATCATGCGGCTTCAACGGGCGGCGACGCGCCGACAGTTTTAAATGCAGCTAATGAAGTTGCTGTAGACGCGTTTCTCAATCGCAGAATAGGCTTTACTCAGATTGCGAAAGTGGTCGAAGAGACACTCTCCCAGTTCAGTTTTAGTGAACCTGAATCACTGCAGGCTGTCCAATATTCGGACACAAGGGCCAGGGCTGTCTGCGGCAGTTTGATCGGTCAGTTGTGAGGAGTGATTTATGGCGCTATTACAAACAATTTTCTTCACTTTTATAGCTCTGGGCCTGTTGGTAACCTTTCATGAGTTTGGTCACTTCTGGGTAGCCCGCCGCTGTGGAGTTCATGTAGAGCGTTTCTCCATAGGCTTTGGAAAAGCCCTGTTGCGCTGGCGTGATAAACAGAATACTGAATTTGTGCTGGCACTGCTTCCCCTGGGCGGTTATGTCAAAATGCTCGATCAACGTGAGACCGAGGTCAGTGAGCAGGATTTAGCGAAGACCTTTAACCACAAAAGCGTGGCACAGCGCATGGCTATTATCAGTGCTGGTCCTGTTGCTAACTTTGTACTGGCAATCGGCTTATTCTGGTTGATTTTTCTCTCCGGTGAGCGCGGTTTGGCACCACTGATTGGCAAGGTTGAAGACTTCTCCCTCGCCGATCGTGCCGGATTGGAGTCGGGTATGGAAATCGTCGCTGTCAATGGCGTCAGCACGCAAACCCTGAGTTCAGTATCACGGCAGCTATTCAATTTTATTGGCACCACTGGCGATATACCTCTTACTGTGATCTATCCTGATTCTGAACTCCGCTATCAGGTCGATGTGCCAGTTGTCGCTTGGCTAAAAGAATCAGATAACCCACAGCCCTTGAGGGCGTTGGGGATCGCGCCACCCTTTCAATTTGAAGGAATTAAGTTGATCGAAATAATGGAGCAGGGCGCTGCACAGACCGCAGGATTTCAAAAGGATGATCAATTGATAGCCGTCAATGGGCGCTCCATTACCAGTGTGGAGGATTTTATCGAAAGCATAGCTGAGAATCCCGGAAACCCACTAGATATCGAGTTGCAGAGAGCATCAGAAGATCAAACGATCATCCTGTCAGTAACGCCGGAGTCCGATGAGCGCGATGGCGTCAGTGTGGGCAAGTTAGGCGTTCAGTTAGCGCCAGTTGGGCAATATTTACCCTCTCAAATTCGTACCGTTAACTACAACCCTTTTGGCGCGCTGATCCGCGGGGTTAAAGAAACCTACGATTCCACAGTCTTCGTGGTATCGTCTATTGGCAAATTGATAGTTGGCGAGATATCGCCAAAAAATTTGAGCGGACCCATTACTATAGCTAAAGTGGCAGGCGACACCGCCAGGGCGGGATTAGATAATTTTATTCGTTTTATTGCGATTCTCAGTATAATGCTCGGAGTTATGAATTTGCTGCCAATTCCCGTGCTAGATGGCGGGCATCTGCTCTTCTGTATTATCGAATTGGTCAAGGGCTCACCTGTCTCTGATCAACTGCAAATTCTAGGCTATAAGGTCGGATTTGCGTTGTTGATTAGCCTGATGGTATTTGCCACTTTTAATGATCTTACCCGTGCCTATTAAAATTAGAATAATTGAAGATGGACTCAATATCTTGATAAAACATTATTTCCTCGGTCTCAGCCTCGCTTTTATGTTGTTGGCTCCAACTGTCAGTGCTTCGACTTTGCAGATTGAAGATATTCGCATTGAAGGTCTACAGCGGGTTTCGGCTGGTACGGTATTTGCGGCGTTACCCATCAGTGTCGGCGATGTGGTTGATGAAGCAGGTGTTCAGCAAGCCATAAGATCGCTGTTCCGCACGGGCTATTTCACCGATGTTGTCATGGTGAATGAAAATGGCGTGTTGGTGGTAGGGCTTGCCGAGAGGCCCGCGGTGACACAAATTAATATTGAAGGTAACAAGGCTATAGAAACAGAACAGCTGATGACTGCACTCAAAGATAATGGCCTGGCTGAGGGGCAGATTTTTCGCCGTGTTATTCTTGAGGGAATGGCTCAGGAGTTGAAGCGCCAATATGTCTCTCAGGGCCGCTATGGTGCAAAAGTTGAGACCACTGTGGAGCAATTGCCCCGCAATAGAGTAGCGATCAATCTTGATATCGATGAAGGCGATGTGGCAAAGATTAGGCATATCAATATCGTAGGCAATAATGACTTCTCAGAAGAGCAGCTGCTAAAGGATTTTGAACAGAGTAAAACCGGCTGGTTTTCCTGGATTAGGGGCAATGACAAATACTCCCGTGAAAAGTTATCCGGTGATCTTGAAACTCTGGAAACCTGGTACCTGGACCGGGGATACCTAAACTTTGAAATATTGAGTACGCAAGTTTCTATCAGTCCGAATAAAGAATCGGTCTATATCACTGTCAATATTAGTGAAGGGGAGACCTACTCAATTAGTGAAATCGAGCTCTCTGGGGAACTCAAAATACCAGAATCTCATGTTATGGCAATGATCCTGATGACTGAAGGGATGACTTTTTCTCAGGCATTGATGACTAGCTCCAGCGAATTGATAACGCGCCGCCTCAACAATGAGGGCTATACCTTTGCTGAAGTCAAAGGCTATCCTCAACTCAATGAAGACGATAATACTGCCAAGGTGACCTTTGTGATTATGCCGGGGATGAGAGCCTATGTTCGCAGAATTGAATTCCGAGGTAATACCAAGACCGCGGACGAGGTATTGCGCCGTGAGATGCGGCAGATGGAGGGTGCTTCTGCAAGCAGTGCGCTGATTGATGTGTCTAAATTACGTCTGGAGCGACTGGGCTATTTTAAAGAGGTAAAGGTTGAAAATGTCCCCGTTGCTGGGGTGAGTGACCAAGTTGATGTTATCTACACGGTTGAGGAACAACCCTCGGGTTCAGTAGGCGCCAGTATTGGCTATTCTCAGGGTTATGGAACGATCCTGTCTGCCAACTTGAGTGACAATAATTTCTGGGGTACCGGTAAGCAGGTCTCAGTTGGTGTGAATCGCAGTACCTACCAGAGTGCGATTAACTTTGGCTATACCGAACCCTACTTCACTGTAGATGGCGTCAGTTTGGGCTACAGTATTTACGCACGAGAAACGGACTACAATCGTATTAATGTTGCCAGTTTCTCGACCAATACCTATGGTGCCAGTGTCAACTGGGGATATCCCATATCCGAAGTTCAGCGCATTGGTTTTGGTTTTGGTTATGAAAACCTGGTGGTAGAGACGGGCTCCTACGCCTCCAAGGAAATCGCCGACTTTGTCAGCGCCAATGGCGATAATTTTGATATTCTCAATTTTAATGTCAATTGGGTGAAGTCCACGCTCAATCGAGGTATCTTTGCAACGCGCGGTGCCTCTCAGCGTCTTGGCATTAACCTGGCTCTACCGGGCTCAGGACTGGAGTACTACAAGTTGACCTACAGTGGCCAGTATCTGCGAGGATTAACTAGATCCCTATCCCTTAAATTGCGGACTGACCTCGGTTTTGGTGACAGTTACGGCGACACCACGCAGTTACCTTTCTTTAAGAACTTTTATGGCGGTGGCTTTGGTTCGCTGCGCGGTTTTGAGCGCAACTCACTGGGGCCTCAAGACACACCCTGTCATCTGGCGGACCTCTGCGAAACTACCTATCTAGACGATCCCGATCCAATTGGTGGCAATGTGCAGATTGAATTCGGTGCAGAAGTGATCTTCCCGCTACCATTTATCGATGATCAGCGTTCCGTACAGTCCACCTTTTTTGTCGATGTTGGCAATATTTTTAATACCAAATGTGGCGACACTCAGAAAAACTGCTTCAAACCAGATGCGGGTGAGTTAAGATACTCCGTAGGGGTTGGGGCAACATGGCTCAGTGGGTTTGGACCGATCACATTTAGTTTCGCCAAACCGCTAAATGCCAATGAATTCGATGAAACTGAAATCTTTCAGTTTTCACTGGGTAACCAATTTTAATCCAATACTTATCACCTAGAGGGAAAATCATGATGTTGAAATTAAAGGCCTTTGCACTTACTGCTGCGTTTGGAGTTCTGTTTGCTTCAAATGCTGTTGCAGCAGGGAAGATCGCACTTGTGGATACCGCTACCGCTATCTATGGATCTGGAACAGCTCAGGCAATGCTTAAAGAAGCCGAGCAAAGTGCTGACTTTCTCAGTTTAAAAGCCAAATATGAAAGTTCTACTGCTGATCTTCAGGCCATGGCAAAGGAGGCTGAGACTAAACGCCTAACCTGGTCAAAAGAGGAGGCCGCTGAACATCAAAAGAAAATGGGCTACGCCAAAGCGGATGCAGAGCTGGCAGTGCAGAAAATTAAGGCAGAGCAACAGCAACTGCAGCAGTCGATCTTGCAACAGTTGGGGCCACTAGCGCAGCAGGCCATTCAGGAGATCGTTCAAGAGCAGGAGATTTCAGTCTTGTTGAGAGCAGAGACGGTGCTGATTGCCGATCAGGGCCTTTATATTACTGCCAATGTCGCTGAGCGAATTGATCAAAAAGCCAGCGAGAAAAAATAGTCGAAAATCACTAAATTTACGCTATGCCGAGGTTTTCCTACAGTTTGAGCGAAATAGCATCATTTCTTGATGTTAAATTGGATGGTGATCCCGCTTTAGTAATAACTGGGATCGGCACTCTGGCATCTTCCGGGCCGGATGATTTGGCCTTTCTCAGCAACCCTATATATGCCTCGCAGTTGTCATCCTGTGAGGCAGGGGTTGTTATCTTGCATCCCGATCAGGCTGAAAGCTTTAATGGTAATCGCCTGATTTGCGAGGATCCCTATCTATGCTATGCCAAGATTAGTCACTGGTTTGATCCCGTTCCCGACCTGTTGCCAGAGATAGCACCCAGTGCAACGGTCGATCCCTCCGCGGAAATTGGCGACAGGGTTCACCTGGGCCCCAATGTAGTGATAGGAGCCAATGTGCAGATCGGATCAGGGTGTCGGATTGGCGCCAACTGTTCAATAGGTGACAACTCGGTGCTCGGGGCAGACTGCCGGATTGCATCCAATGTTGCCATCTATCATGGGGTGCGTATAGGGTCTTGTGTAACTGTGCACAGTGGTTCTGTTTTGGGCGCTGATGGCTTTGGATTTGCCCCAGATAGCTCATCGGGATGGCAAAAGATTAGTCAACTTGGCGGTGTCTGTATTGGTAGCAATGTTGAGATAGGTGCTTGCACCACTATTGACAGAGGTGCTATTGAGGATACGGTGATTGGCAACAATGTTATCATCGACAACCATGTGCAGATCGCACACAATGCGAGGGTTGGTGATAATACCGCCATGGCGGCTTACTCCGGAGTCGCTGGCAGTGCATCGCTGGGTAAGAACTGTATTCTGGCTGGTGGTGCTCACGTGGTTGGGCATGTCGACATCTGTGATAATGTGCAGTTGATGGCACATACCCTTATTACAAAGGACATCAATAAGCCAGGGTCCTATTCCTCTGCATCCATGCCGCTTATGACGACCAGTAAATGGCGCAAAAATGCAGTGCGTGTTTCACAGTTGAATGATATTGCCTTGCGCGTACAACAACTAGAGCAGAAAAATAATTCAGACTAGCTAATTTAGAAAGTTGCTTTAAAACTCAATTAGATTGAGCGTTGCTATGAATCGAGAAATGCATATTAATGAAATTATGGCGCTGTTACCCCATCGCTATCCGATGTTGCTCGTGGATAGAGTGCTGGAAGTCGAAACCGGTAAAAGTATTTTGGCCTATAAAAATATTAGCCGGAATGAAGAGGTGTTTAATGGGCACTTTCCTGGAGCACCGATTTTCCCCGGCGTGATGATTATTGAAGCGTTGGCACAGGCAGCGGGAATACTGGGATTTGTTACTACGGGTATGAAAGCAGACGATGGCAAGTTGTATCTTTTTGCAGGTGTGGATAAGGTGAGATTTAAAAGGCCTGTGGTTCCAGGAGATAGGTTGCTATTGGCTGCGGAAGTGGAGGCGGTCAAACGCAATATTTGGCGGTTTCGTACCCAGGCTACAGTGGACGATCAGATAGCTTGTGAAGCTACACTCCTCTGTGCTTACCAAGATCGGGATAAGCTGGCGTGATCGATCCTCGCTCAATCATTGATCCCTCAGCAGTCATTGGTGAAAATGTCAGCATTGGTCCTTGGACGCTTATAGGCCCAGGTGTTGAAATTGGAGACAACTGCAATATCGCCTCTCATGTAGTAATCAAGGGCCCCACGAAAATTGGCGCAAGTAATAAAATATACCAATTTTCCACCATCGGTGATGATACGCCAGATCTCAAATACAAAGGTGAAGATACCCGATTGGTCATTGGTGATCACAATACCATCCGCGAGGGTGTGACTATTCATAGAGGCACGACACAGGACAGGGGTGAGACAACAATAGGTGATAACAACTTGTTGATGGCCTATGCGCATGTAGGCCATGATTCAGTCATTGGCAATCATGTGATTATGGTTAACAACTCAAGTATTGCCGGCCATGTCACAGTAAATGATTGGGCAATACTCTCGGGTTACGCACTGGTTCACCAGTATGTTTCCATAGGTGCGCACTGTTTTATTGGTCCGGCAGCCTTTATCTATCATGATGTTCCGGCGATGGTGACAGCTTTCGGTAGCCCTGCAGAGCCTCGAACCATCAATCGCGAGGGCCTCAAGCGTCGCGGCTTCACTGCGGAACAGATATCCCTTGCCAACAAGGCCTATAAAATTCTCTATCGCCGCGGAATGCTGCTGGATGAGGCAATCGAGGCCATCGCTGAGCTAGGCGATGATCAAGTTATTAAAATACTGTTAGATTCTATTGAAAATACCAGTCGCGGTATTATTCGCTAGATGATAAAAACTCAATCGCCAGTATTCGCGATTGTGGCTGGTGAAGCCTCTGGAGACACGCTGGGTGCAGATCTAATCAAAGCCCTGCGAAAACGCTATCCCGAGGCACAGTTTGAGGGCATTGGTGGCCCCAAAATGCAAGCTCAGGGCTTTGTTTCACTATTTCCCATGGATAGGCTTGCCGTTATGGGATTGATCGATCCTCTCAAACGCCTACCTGAATTGCTATCCATTCGTCGCTCTATATGTCGGCGCTACAAAGACAATCCACCACGCGTTTTTATCGGTATCGATGCGCCTGATTTCAATCTCACGATAGAGCAAAAGCTGCGTCGCCAGGGTGTCAAAACGGTCCACTATGTCAGCCCTTCAGTCTGGGCCTGGCGACAGGGCAGGATTAAAAAAATAAAAGATTCTGTAGACTTGATGTTGACTCTTTTCCCCTTTGAAGCAGATTTCTATCACCGCCATGCTGTTCCAGTGTGCTTTGTGGGACACCCTTTGGCCAAACAATTTTCAGATCAAGTACCATCGCCAGAGGCCAAATCAGCAATTGGTTTGGTTAACCAGAGGCCGTCTTTATGTATTATGCCGGGCAGTCGAGCAGGTGAAGTTGAATTGCTCGCCGAGCTATTTCTCGATGCCGCGGCAGTTGCGTCACGGCAGATGAATCAAAAACTTCAGCTGGTAATTCCAGCAGCCAATGAGGCGAGATACCAGCAGTTAGAGAAGATAATAGCTACTAGAGATGAGGATATTATCCTTTTGAGGCAACAGTCCGATATCGCTATGAGTGCCGCAGATGTGGTGTTGCTGGCATCTGGAACCACAGCGCTGGAGGCAATGTTGCTTAAAAAACCTATGGTTGTTGGCTATAAGCTTGGCAATCTAACCTATCGACTAGTCCGGCCCTTTATAAAAACACCATTTGTCGCTATCCCCAATTTATTAGCCGGTGAGATGTTAGTGCCGGAGTTATTGCAGGCTGATGCATCAGTGCCCAATTTGGCAGCCCATTTGGTAACCGCATTTGAACCCAATAATTCCACAGCGGTTATCGCCAAATTTGATAAATTCCATCAACAACTGGCACTGGATTCGGGAGATTTGGCTGCTTGCGCTATTGGCGACCTGATAGCGGAGAAACCGTGCCTTTAAAACCCTGGCAACCGCCACTTAATATCCAATATTTGGCCGGTGTTGATGAAGTCGGCAGAGGTCCCCTCGCCGGTGATGTTATTGCTGCAGCCGTTATACTGCCCACTGATCATTGTATTCAGGGACTGGCTGATTCCAAGATTCTCTCTGCCTATCAAAGAGAAAGTTTGTATGCTGAAATCGTTGACCAAGCCCTCTGTTATTCGGTAGCCAGGGCCACTGTTCAGGAGATTGATCGATACAATATTTTGCAAGCTACCTTGATGACCATGCGCCGGGCGGTTAAAAATTTGGATACACAACCAGATTATGTGGCTGTGGATGGCAACCGCTTGCCGCGCTGGGAATACCGGGCTGAAGCTGTCGTCAAAGGCGATGGGCGAGTTGAAGTGATTAGTGCAGCCTCAATTTTAGCCAAGGTGGTGCGTGACAGAGAAATGACTGAATTGGATGCGCAGTATCCTGGCTACGGCTTTGCTGCCAACAAAGGTTATGGTACCGCGCAGCATCTAGAGGCACTTCATCGGCTCGGTCCAACCCCAATACATCGACGATCGTTCTCTCCGGTAAAAGATATTTTGCAGCCCCAGCAGGGCATATTGTGCTAGCTAAAAAATAAATAAGTACAGGCTTTGTTTTAGCTTGAGTTGAAGCTATCGAAGTTATAAATTACGAACCTAGCTCAAGGGTTTCACACAAGTTTTCATATTAAAACCGTTTGCTCTCTTGAGCCTAACAGATCTAGGCAACTAAAGAATTTTTTTTTAATCCCAAGACTCTCGAAAACGGGCTTTAAATTCTTTGTTCGCCTAGAGGCGTAAATGTGTTATTAATGCATACAATGTTTTAATGATTAATTGGGGTGTTAAGTTGATTTATCCAGAGATTACCGGTTGGGGTAATTATGTCCCGCCTCTTGTGATGACTAATCATGATATGGCGAAAGTGGTAGATACCAGTGATGAATGGATACGTTCTAGATCTGGTATAGGCCAGCGACATTACAGTCATATTTCAACTGGAGAGATGGCATGGTTGGCGGCAGAGCAAGCGCTTGCCTGTGCAGGTGTCGACCCGACTGATATCGATCTGATTGTTCTCGGTTCTACCACCGTAGATGAGCTTTGTCCCAATACCGCCAGTCTAATTAAAAACAAGCTGGGGGCCAAAAAAGCTGCGGCCTTTGATCTAAATTCTGCCTGTACCAGCTGGCTCTATGCACTCAGTGTGGCCAGCGATATGATTAAAGCGGGTTCTATCACCAGAGCTTTGGTGATAGGTTCTGAGCGTCTCTCACTGGCCATGGATTGGACCAAGCGGGAATCCTGTTTTCTTTTTGGAGATGGCGCTGGTGCAGTACTGATTGAGGCCAGAGAAAAACAGGCAGGCCTGCTTGCCTATCAAATGGGTTGTGTGCCCGATAGTCGGGAGTGTTTAAGAATACCCAATTGGGGGCTCTCTCCGACGCACTATACCGAGAAAACCCCCATCTCTCTTGACTTTGAAGGGCAGGAAATCTTCAAAAGTGCAGTCACGGGAATGGGAAAGGCGATAGAAGCAGTGCTCAATCAGCAGGGTATTGCAGCGGAAGATATCGATTTATTTATTCCCCATCAGGCCAATATCCGAATTATCCAAGCCCTTGCCAAACGTCTTAATTTTCCAATGGAAAAGGTGGTGGTATGCATTGAAAAATATGCCAATACCTCTGCAGCTGCCATTCCACTGGCGCTCTGTGAGGCATTGGAAGCGGGCAGAATTAAGCCTGGAGCGCTGATACTTACCGCCAGTTTTGGTGCAGGCCTGACCTATGGTGCTGGCGTACTGCGCTGGGGTGATAATGTGACCCCAAAAGACCATGCTAATAGCCATATTCCCCCTTTTGAAGGGACTGTTTTTGATCTTATGGCGGATAGCTTTGCTCATTATGATGTGGATGTTCGACAGCTGTCCAGTAGTGCAGGGCAGTCGGAGAGTTAATGTCTGCACCATTTGTACACCTCCGCCTTCATTCTGAATACTCACTAGTCGATGGGTTAGTCAAGGTAAAGCCGCTAGCCAAAAAAATGGCTGAGATGGCAATGCCCGCTGTGGCGCTAACAGATTTCAATAATTTCTTTGGTCTGGTCAAGTTTTACAAAGCGATGCAATCGGTAGGTGTAAAACCTATTGCCGGGGCGGACGTGCTTATCGCTGACGACGACAGTGAAGCAACTCCTACCCAGCTGGTGCTTTTGGTTTTAGATCAAAGTGGCTATCAAAATCTCACCAAGCTTATCTCCATGGCCTACAGCGACGGCCAGCGTCAAGGTGTGCCGGTCATCAATAAGACGTGGTTGCCGCAGTATAGCGAGGGACTAATTGCGCTCTCTGGAGGGCGCATGGGTGAAGTTGGGGTGGCACTAATTTCTGGGCGCACTGCGGAAGCGGAGAGTGCGCTGTGTGGGTTAATGGCGCTATTCCCGGATCGTTTTTATCTGGAGCTTCAGCGAACGGGTCGCGCCGATGAAGAAGATTATTTGCATGCAGCGGTTGGATTGGCAGAGAGGACTGGCTGTCCGGTAGTGGCTACTAATGACGTGCGTTTTATTGAAGCCGATGAGTTTGAGGCTCATGAAGCCCGGGTGTGCATCTATGAAGGGCGCACTTTGGACGATCCCCGCAGAGAGCGACGCTATTCAGAGAACCAGTATCTACGCACCGCTGAGGAGATGGCTGAACTGTTTGCCGATATACCCGAAGCTCTAGAAAACTCTATTGAAATAGCAAAGCGTTGTAACCTCAGTCTCAATTTTGGTGACTACTATCTACCGGATTATCCGATTCCCGAGGGGATGACCATCAATGAATACCTGATTGAGGTATCCAAGCAGGGATTAGACGAACGTTTGAGTGGCATCTTCGATACTTCCAGTGATAAGTTTACGAATTGTCGATCCACCTATGATCAACGATTAAAGTTTGAGTTGGACATCATTATACAGATGGGCTTCTCGGGCTACTTTTTGATTGTTATGGACTTTATCCGCTGGGCAAAAGACAACCAGATTCCAGTGGGACCCGGTAGGGGTTCAGGTGCCGGATCGCTTGTAGCCTATGCGCTCAAGATCACCGACCTTGACCCCATTGAGTACGATTTACTGTTTGAGCGCTTTCTCAATCCAGATCGGGTGTCCATGCCAGACTTTGATATCGATTTCTGCATGGATGGACGAGACAGAGTAATAGCCTATGTGGCTGAGCGATACGGTCGCGATGCGGTCTCGCAAATTGTCACCTTTGGCACCATGGCTGCCAAAGCGGTAGTCAGGGACGTGGCGCGCGTTCAGGGAAAATCCTACGGGTTGGCGGACAAGCTTTCCAAAATGATTCCCTTTGAAGTGGGTATGACACTGGAGAAAGCTCGGGAGCAAGAGGAGTCGCTAGCGCAGTATCTCACTCAAGATGACGAGGCGGCAGAAATCTGGAGTATGGCCCTGCAGTTGGAAGGTGTCGCGCGCAACTGTGGCAAACATGCGGGAGGCGTGGTCATTGCCCCCACTGTGATTACAAATTATTCGCCGATCTACTGCGATGACAGTGGTTCGGCTATAGTGACTCAGTTCGACAAAAATGATGTCGAGGAAGTGGGTCTAATCAAATTTGATTTTCTCGGTCTGCGCACATTAACCATTATTGATTGGGCGGTGCAAATGATTAACCAGCAGCGCCAGCAGCAAGATCAACAGCTCTTGGATATCGATCATCTGCCGTTGGATGATGAGCAGACCTACCAATTGATGCAGCGCGCCGAAACCACTGCAGTATTCCAGCTCGAATCACGAGGCATGAAAGAGCTGATCAAAAAATTGGGCCCAGATCGGTTTGAAGATATAGTGGCCTTGGTAGCGTTGTTTCGTCCCGGCCCACTGCAGTCGGGCATGGTCGATGATTTTATCAACCGCAAAAAAGGTCGAGCTGAAGTTAGTTATCCCCATGCCCAATATCAGCACCAGTCACTAAGGCCCGCCCTTGAGCCGACCTATGGAATTATTCTGTACCAGGAACAGGTAATGCAGATTGCACAGGTGATGGGTGGTTACACCCTAGGCGAAGCCGATCTTCTGCGGCGAGCAATGGGCAAAAAGAAAGCAGAAGAGATGGCTAAACAGCGCGAGTCCTTTGTTCAAGGTGCTATGAATAAAGGTCACAGTCAATCGCTGGCTTCAAATATCTTCGATTTGATGGAGAAGTTCGCCGGTTACGGGTTCAACAAATCACACTCTGCTGCCTATGCTTTAGTTGCCTATCAAACCGCCTGGTTAAAAACGCACTATCCAGCGCAATTTATGGCCGCCACCATGTCCTCGGATATGGATAAAACCGACAAGGTAGTGACCTTTATTGATGAGTGCCGGGCAATGAATTTGCAACTTCTGCCTCCGGATGTCAATCGGGGAAGTTTCCAATTTAGTGTCGATAACCAGGGTGCGATAATCTATGGTCTGGGTGCCATCAAAGGTCTGGGTGAGGGGCCGGTTGAAAGTATTATCTCGGCGCGAGAGCAGGGGGATGCCTTTAGGGATATATTTGATTTCTGTATGCGAGTAGATGGCCGCAAAGTTAATAAAAGAGCCTTGGAGGCACTAATTCGTAGCGGTGCTCTCGATCAGATTGGGCCGTCTGCAGATATAGGTTTCAGTCGAGCGGTTATGTTAGCCAGTATGGATGAAGCGATAAAAGCGGCTGAGCAGCAAGCTAACAATATTAGCAGTGGGATGACTGATTTATTCGCCGGTACCGTTGCAGAGGTATCCGGTACCGATAATTATGCAACTTACGCCAGCACCACCTCATTGACATCTAAACAGCAGTTGAGTGGTGAAAAAGACACTCTGGGACTATTTTTGACTGGCCATCCGATTGATGAATATGAAGCCGAGCTAAAAGAAATGCTTCCTAATAGGATTGTTGATGTGCGTCCAGGCAAGGAAAAAGCCACGGTTTACGGCATGATAGTAGCCATGCGGGTAATGAAAAATAAGCGCGGGGAAAACTTTGCCTTCCTGACGCTCGATGATAAAAGTGGGCGCATTGAAATATCGGTCTGGGCAGAGAAATTCAACGCCTACAGAGAATTGTTGGTGAAAGACGCGCTTTTAGTCATTCAGGGAGAAGTTTCGGAAGATGATTTTACCGGTGGCCTAAAACTGGTTGCCGATTCGATACAGTCAATCTATGAAGCTCGCTGCAGTCAACTAAAGCAGCTGAAAATTTCACTGATAAAATCAGAAGTTAAGGGTGATTGCATGGCCTCTTTGCAAACTACTCTCAGTCAATTCAGTGGTGGGTTCTGTCCTGTTGTGGTCGAGTATAGGATGCCTGATGCCACTGGGCAGTTTATACTGGGCGAGCAGTGGAAGATTCACCCAAAGGATGAGTTTATGCACCAAATTAGAGAGCAATTTGGAAAAAATACCGTGGAACTGACGTATTTGTAACCCTTTTGTCAGTTTTGCTAACATCTGGCACTGGTGCAAACCTCGGCAGATGATTAAAATGAGCGGCTGTTGAACAGTCTACTATAACTAACTTTATCAACAGCCATTAACAGTATGAATTTAAATTATCTTTCTTTCGAACAGCCCATCGCCGAACTAGAGGCAAAAATAGAAGAGCTACAGCTTGTTGGCAACGATAACGATGTCAATATTGCGGAAGAAGTTACCAGACTGCGAGAGAAATCTCGCAAGTTGACGCAGTCAATCTATGCCAAATTAACTCCCTGGGAAGTGGTTCAAGTGGCCAGACATCCCCAGCGGCCCTATACCCTGGATTATATTCAACGTATCTTTACCGACTGGGAAGAATTACATGGCGATCGCCACTTCGGTGATGACAGCGCTATAGTTGGTGGCGTGGCTCGTCTCGAAGGCAAGCCAGTTATGGTCATCGGTGAAGAAAAGGGGCGCGGAGTCAACGAAAAAGTGGTGCGCAACTTTGGTATGCCCAAAGCCGAGGGCTATCGCAAGGCGCTGCGTTTAATGCATCTGGCTGAACGATTTAAGCTACCGGTTATTACCCTGATAGATACACCTGGTGCCTATCCCGGTATTGATTCCGAAGAGCGCAATATATCTGAGGCGATTGCCCAGAATTTGGCCGTCATGTCACGTCTCAAGACGCCTATTATTTGCACGGTTATAGGGGAGGGTAGTTCCGGTGGCGCCCTAGCTATAGGCGTGGGTGATCGGCTGAATATGCTGCAATACAGCACGTATTTTGTAATATCCCCGGAAGGCTGCGCCAATATTATTTGGAAAACCAGTGACAAGGCCCCTCAAGCAGCTGAGGCTATGGGGGTTACCTCGGAAAACCTTCAGCGTCTGGGAATCGTTGATGAAACTATTCCCGAGCCCCTGGGAGGTGCTCACAGGGATATAGATGCCATCAGTATCACGCTTAGGGATCGGCTGGTCGACCAATTGCAGCAGTTACAGGCAATTCCTGTCGACAAGTTACTAGAGCAGCGCTACCAACGAGTGATGTCCTACGGCAACTAAGCAGCTTCGATTATCCGTCTTTCAACAGTGATATAGCAGCCATGGCTTCTGGATCGTTGGACTTTAGCTTGTTGGCTATATGGTGTTGGAAGAAATAACGAAAATCCTTGTTCCTATCTGCCGGGTACAGGCAGTTATCACCGGGTAGAACCGGTGTGTTGACCATTTTCGTTTCATCGACCAGCATGGCATCGATCGAGCCACTGCTGAGTAATCGCCAACTAATTACTTCCTTCAAAGTAATGCTTTTGAAGCCATCCTCAGAAAGCACGGCGTGCGTGCCAATAGTATCTGGGATCTCCTGAATTACCTCCTGTTCGGATTCGCACTGATACTCGTAGTAGTCGGCTGCAGTTTCCAGTTCCACTACCTTGTGGAGAGGGGCAGTAAAGAACAGTTTGTCTACGCCCTGATCATAATAGCCCTGCCATTGGCCGTTTAATGGGTCATTTATTGAATCACAGGCCACCAGTGAATCTAGCCAGGGTACCAGTCCAATTACTTCGCCGTCGGCACGGAGGCCCCAAGCTAGAACTTTTACAGAGAACAGTTTGTCGGGGTTTTCGGCATTGCTATAGAGCATCTCCAAACCGTCTAGTTCGGGAGCCATGCGAATAAATTTATTTTCAGAAGTTTCAGAGAGTGGTTTGCGGGTAAAGATATCGATAACATTGTCCATCATTTGGTCAATGGGTGAGTTAGGCATACTCATATCTCCTCGATAACGGGCGATAGCAAAAAGTGCTAACACCATATAAGGTACTCCACAATTCACCAAAGCACAACACTTTGTGTTTGGATGGTAAATAAATTGGCTAGTTTTTTTATCAATGCTTTTTTTAAGTTAATATTAGACCAGTTTTCTAAGATGTTTAGGATTTGATTTTGGCTTTCAGTGAAACCTGTAGATTTTACTTTGCCTATGGTTCGAATATGAACCGCAGTAGAATGGATGGCAGAGGCTTGGATATAGTGAGTATCTCACCCGCATGGATCGAGGGTTTTGTGTTGAAGTTTAATAAGCGCTCACAGCAGGATTCGAGCTTGGGTTGCGCCAACATAGCTTATGATCCCAGCGCAAAAGTCGAAGGGGTGTTGTATGAACTCAAGTCAGTCAGTGAAATTGCCAAATTAGACCCCTACGAGGGTACGCCACGCAGATACAGTCGCGAGGTCTTTGTGGTGCGTAAACCTCAGGGCATCCAGTCTGCGTGGTTGTATATAGCCAACCCGAGCGTTATCGACAATCAGTTAAGACCGGCACCTTGGTATCTGGATCACCTGTTGCAGGGTAGAGCTTATATAACAGACGACTACTGGAAGAATTTGAAGGCAACCCCCTGTGTTGGCCATGCAACAGATCAATGGGATTAATGTGAAAACAGCCGAACAACAGCGCCTTGCCTACGTTTCTGAATTATTTGAAAACCTGTTCACGGAGAGTCATAACACCCGATTAATAGGTGGCGCTACCGAGCCAATCTACTTGCCGGCCAATGCAGAACAGCCGTTTCATCACTTGATGTACAGGCAGGATTATCTGTCCAGTGCCTTGCATGAAATTGCTCACTGGTGCATAGCCGGTGCCGACAGGTTGTTGAAGAGAGATTTTGGTTATTGGTACCAGCCAGATGGGCGCTCGGTGGAGGAGCAAATGCAATTCCAGCTTGTTGAAGTTAAGCCCCAGGCCTTGGAGTGGATGTTTGCCAATGCCTGTGGACACAGTTTTAATATAAGCTTAGACAATCTGAGTGGTTCAGAAACACAGGATACAGAGGCTTTGCAACAATTTGAGCGAGCAGTTGTAGACCAATGTTTACAATGGTGTAAAACCAGAGATCTGCCACTCAAAGCAAAACAGTTTATCGATCGCCTTGTCCTCTGTTTTAATATGGCTGATCCCTATAACCTCAACCTGTACCAAACCAGATCCACAGGGGAAAAAATTGAAAATAGTTGCTGATCAAAATATGGCTCTGGCACGTGAACTGTTTGATCAGTTCGGTGAAATTCAATTGCTCCCGGGTCGGGATATTGATAGACATTCTGTTCGTGACGCCCAAATATTGCTCGTGCGCTCAGTGACTCAGGTCAATGCGGCCCTATTGGAAGGTAGCGAGATTGAATTTGTTGGGTCGGCTACTGCGGGAACTGATCATATAGACTTAGACTATTTGGCGAAAAACAATATCCACTTTGCCCATGCCCCGGGTTGCAATGCCAACGCTGTGGTGCAGTATGTGTTGTCTAGCCTCTGTTATCTATGCCCTAATTGGCAAAATAAAACTGTTGGCATCTTGGGCTGTGGCAATGTGGGCGGTCGGCTCTATCAGTACTTAAAAAAATTGGGTGTCAGTACTCTGGTGTGCGACCCATTTTTGAGTAAAAGCAGCGTTCCAGACTTATGCAGTTTTGATGAGCTGCTGCAAGCGGACATTCTCTCTTTGCACACCCCACTGACCACTGAGGGTGCGCATCCCACTTATCATTTGTTTGACAGACAGACACTTGAGCGACTCAATCCCAATGCAGTGCTTATCAATGCTGCCAGGGGAGGGGTAATTGATAACCGCGCCCTGTTGCGGCACTTGCAAGCTGACGGTGATTTGCAAGTTGTTCTCGATGTATGGGAGACAGAACCAAATATTGATATCCAATTGCTGGCATTGGTTGAATTGGCAACGCCGCATATTGCCGGTTACAGTGAACAGGGCAAAACTAACGGCTCCACTATGTTGCTCGACGGCCTGGTGGATAGATACCAACTTCAACTACAGAGGCCTATGGAGAGGTATATAGATACCAGTTTGACTCAACTGCAGTTGCGCTGTGAAGATATAAATCAGGCGGTGTTGGCCAGTTACGATATCCGCGAGGATGACAAACGCTTGCGTCGTGCTGTCAATCGATCGGGAGCATCGGTACCTGAAGTCTTTGACCAGTTGCGCAAGAACTATCCACAGCGCAAAGAATTTAGCCATTTCAGAATTTCTCGGAATCATCCCAATATTCGAGCGTTGAGTATTTTGGGGTTCGCCACAGACTAGACCGCGATACTTGATAGATGATTATTTTGCTCTGAGTGTTGCCAGAAAGTCAGCTAATCTCGATATCGATTCTGTCAGTTGAGTTTGGTCGGGCAAAAATACAATACGCAGGTGTTGCCGGTCGTCCAGATTAAACGCCGAACCCTGAACCAGCAATACGCGCTGCTGTTTAAGCAATTCAAGAACCAGTTGCTCGTCGTCAGCGATCGGATAGATCTCAGGGTCCAGTTTTGGAAACAGATACATAGCAGCCTTAGGCTTGAAGCAACTGACTCCGGGAATGGCGGTCAATAGTTCATAGGCCAGATCGCGCTGGGCTAAAAGTCGTCCTCCAGGTAAAATCAAATCCTCAATGCTCTGTCTGCCCCCAAGTGCAGTTTGCACTGCCAGCATGCCCGGTCCATTGGCGCAGAGGCGCATTGAAGCCAGCATATGAAGCCCTTCAATGTAGTTTTTGGCCCGCTGTTGGGCGCCTGAAATCAACAGCCACCCCGATCGAAAGCCAGCCAGGCGATGGGTTTTAGACAGGCCGCTAAAAGTCAGGCAAAGGGTATCTTCGGCCAGGTTGGAAAGTGGGATATGCACCGCATCCTCATAGAGAATTCGGTCGTATATCTCATCGGCAAAAATAACCAAGTTATGTTTTTCGGCAAGTGCGACAAGGGCTTTCAATGTCTGTTCCGAATAGACGGCACCGGTTGGATTATTCGGATTGATAATCACTATGCCCTTAGTTTTATCGGTTATCTTGGTCGCTATATCGTCGATATCTGGCTGCCAATCATTTTCTTCAACACAGCGATAGTGAATCGGTGTGCCGCCAGACATGGACACTGCAGCTGTCCAGAGCGGGTAGTCGGGAGCTGGAATCAAGATTTCGTCCCCGCTATTCAATAGCGCCTGCATGGCCATCACGATTAGCTCGCTGACACCATTACCCATAATCACATCGTCAACATTGGCTGACACCAAGCCCTGGGCCTGGTAGCGTTGCATCACTGCCTTGCGCGCTGAGAACAATCCCTTGCTGTGGCTGTAGCCCTCCGCTTGACGCAGGTTTTGAACCACATCCTGGATAATTTCATCTGGAGCGGCAAAGCCGAAGGCACCTGGGTTGCCTATATTCAGTTTTATAACAGTCTGTCCCTGCTCCTCTAGCCAGTTGGCGTGATCAAGTACTGGGCCGCGGATGTCGTAGCAGACACCGCTCAACTTGTCAGATTTTAAAAAGGCATCCATTGAATAAACCGTCACAAATATCAATTAAGAATAATTGCAGCATTTTACCAGAAATATTGGCCGCCGGTTTATCTGCAGAAAGCTAATCATAGAGAGATGTTATATCAGGTTGAGACCCCTGCGAGAGGCTGTTCTACCATCTTGATGTTCCGGGCGAGTAATCCATAGCCATCCATTACATACATTGTGTGTCTGAAAATTTATCTCTAGTTCCAGCGCCCGCGATCTGCCCACAGTAAAAACCAAAAAATAACCACCAAAATAGTAATCTTTGGTCTAAAGTAAAAGTATAAAAATACTGGAATTAGTGCTTGGCAGGGGTTTCTGGTCAAGTAGCAGATAAGCTTTAAATAAAATATAAGGGACTCAAGTAAGAAACTAATAAGCGCTGTTCAAGTTCCGCCACTGTGTCAATGGACAGAAAAAAACTTATATGACGCAGCTAACGCCTGAATGAACACAGACATCTTGTCCCATTTAAGTGGTCGGGATCTCTCAATAGCTCTTTTAATTCAATCAATATTGTATAAAGCCTCAGGCTGTCCTGAAGTGCCTAATCAACGATGTGTCGAACTCAATTTGTTAAGTGCAGAAAGACTATCTCGCCTCATCGCCATTAAAACTCTTAATAATGGGGAAAGTTAAATTTAGATCAAACTCAGTATCTACGCTTTATAATTTAATATAGAGATTAATGCAGTATGAAGAGTACAGGGAATTGTCCACAAGCAAGTAGTAATGTATTTAAGCATTTACTATCAGATCAAGCTTTAATCTATGGTGGCTGTTGGATAGCCATAGTTTGCAGCCCTCTGTATTACTTAATTTGGACTTATATTTTCCCCCAAACCTATGACAGTTTATTTTTGCGTTTAAGTTCATCGGCGTTGGCCTTGATAATAATTTTAAACAGATACTGGCCCAGTAGATTAAAGAAATTCTTCCCGCAAATTTGGCTATTTACCCTGCTATATGTCGTGCCATTTACCCATTTTTTTCTAGCACTGAAGAATCAATTTAGCACCGTCTGGATCGTCTGTATTACCTTTGTACCATTTATGTTGGCTTACTTTGTTAGAACCCCTTGGATGACCCTGTTATTGCTGGCAATAGCCACCCTATGCAGTGTATCTCTTTATATTTTGATAGATGGATTGCCTTCATTTCTAGTTGAATTTCGCAATTTGTCACCATTGATAGTATTTATTGTGGGTGGCGCAGCAATGCTTAGTTATTCTAATCTCAAGGCACTGGTCAGAGAAAATAAAGCTAGAGTTTTTGCCACTCAAGATCTGGCGGGTTCTATCGCTTATGAAATGCGCAATCCCCTGGCACAGATTCATGGAAATTTGTACCTAATTGAAGAGCTGCAGAAAGAAATTCCCTATATTTATCAAGCTAAACCGATGGTTGTTCAGTATATCGACAATGCTAAACGGGTGATTGAAAGTGGTCTGCAGACGATTGATATCACCATGGATGCGATTAGGGATAAATCGGTTAATCACGAAGAATTTAAACTGCTCTCGGCCAAAGCAGTAGTTGATCAGGCGGTAGCGGATTATGCTTATGAGGAATTGACTCATGCCAAACTGGTATCGGTGGAGGGCGAGGACTTTATGCTAAAGGCCGATCCGGTCATGATGAAATATGTGCTATTCAACCTGCTGAAAAACGCCTTATGGTATGTCAAAACCTTACCGGATTCGGAAGTTAGCATCAGTTTGATACCCAGTGAGGATGGCAGATTTCATATTATTGAAGTGCGTGACGATGGTCCAGGCGTCTCCCCAGAAGAAATTTCTAGTCTGTTTGATGGTTTTTGCACCTCTGGAAAGCACCGAGATACCGGGTTGGGACTGTCTTACTGTAAACGCAGTATGAGTGCGTTGGGAGGGGATATTCAATGTCACTCAGAGCTGAATCTGTACACTGTGTTTACCCTCTCTTTTCCAGTGGTGTCTGAGGAGGATTCTGAACAGAGGGATTTTATTCAGAAACAGCAGGAACATGAACCCCCCCCTGAATCTCTGGCAAACAAAAGCGTACTGATTGTTGACGACAACGATTTTAGTCGCAGGTTGATTGAATCAATGCTCGAGAAATTAGAGATGCGCTGTATTAGCACTAAAAATGGTCAACAGGCACTGGAGATGCTTGGAGAGCAACACTGTGATCTTGTTGTAACGGATATGCAGATGCCAGTGATGGACGGTGCAGAATTAATAAAGCAGATTCGTAGCTGCTCTCAAGGTGATGGGATCGATCCTGGGATACCTATTATTGCCCTAACTGCAGATAGTGGAGAGATGATAGAAGCTGCTATTCAAGCCGGTGTCAACGATTACCTGATAAAGCCAATCACCGTTGAAAGTCTTTTAGCCAAACTTGGTTATTGGTTGAGATAGGTTAAAGCTAAAGCTTTTAAGACGATTAAATTTGGAGCGGGAAACCGGGTTCGAACCGGCGACCTCAACCTTGGCAAGGTTGCGCTCTACCAACTGAGCTATTCCCGCATCGACCTATTTTTTATTATAGGCGAAATTGGCGTCCCGTAGGGGAGTCGAACCCCTGTTACCGCCGTGAAAGGGCGGTGTCCTAGGCCTCTAGACGAACGGGACATGTTTGGCTTTGAGGCGCGCATTCTAAGTAGCGGCCCCATGACTGTCAAGGGTTAACTACCGGTAAATCAGCAATTATTGCCGCTCGCTGTAGTCACCTCTCACCACCCGAAAACACGAGCTCTATTGCATCGAATTAAAAACGCTGACTGTTGTTAATTAAGCGCTAGTTAGCCATTGTAAAGTCTGTAACAGGGTTGAAAATCAGTGATCGAAAAATGCCCTAATGCGCATCGATTGATCCCTAGCATCGCGATAACCCAGCTTTATCAAGTGGGTGCAGAAGCTGGGCTCAAATAACAGATAGCTGGCGGCGCTGGTCTCACCGCTGTCGCCACCGCCACTCATTGATGTCAGTAGCACTCTCAGTGACCTGGGCAGCTCCTGTAGGTACTGGCTGGCAATTTTATTAATAGATTCACTGGGTGCTATGGACAGCACATCGATAGGACTAAACGGCGTGAGATCGGTATCGCTATGCTGCGTTGAATGAAGTGCACTTGCCAGTTTATTGATGCTGTGAAGGGTCTCAAGGTCACTTTCCATAGCATCGGTAAATGCACTGTTCAGCATATGCCCGATTATGCCAGCAATGGATGGTGGCGGCTGATTTTTGCTACTGTCGGTTGATGTGCGGTGGCTGACGCCAATCGTGACTATTTTTTTAGCGCCCAAATGGAGGGCAGGACTGATGGGCTTTAGCTGTCGCAGCGCACCATCGCCATAATAATTGCCATCGATTTCAACAGCTGGAAAGAGACTGGGAATGGCTGCACTGGCCATTAAATGTTCAATGCCTATATCTGTTGATATGCCCTCGCGACGAGCGCGAGACCAATCTTCCAAACCATCGTGCCCCTGATAAAAGGTCACGGATCGGCCACTGGCATAGTTGATGGCAGTGATAGCAATACCCTGCAATTCGCGGTTTTCTATGGCGGTATCGATATGCTTGAATTTGACATAATTATTCAGTAGCTGTCGCAGCGGACTGTTATCAAGAAAGGAAACGGATTTGCCGTTTTGGTTAGTGCCAAATAGCGAGGTTAAAACCCGCAAAGTATTTGCCGATACCCCGCGAAAATCAGTTCGATAGATATCTTCAGCGTGAAGATTGCGCCAGATGGTTTCCAATTTGCGTACCCGCAGTCGGAAGGGTCCCGGTCGTCCAGCAATTGACATGGCGTTGATGGCGCCAGCCGAGGTGCCGGTGATAATTGGAAAAGGGTTGTAGACTGTGCGCGGTAAAATACTGGCTATCCCTTTGAGCACGCCAACCTGATAGGCGACTCTGGCGCCGCCACCAGTTAGCACCAGTGCTGTTGTCATAGGTGTTGTCCTTTGTAAAAGTATCCTTTCAAAAAATACCCAGATTTAGGCCCGCGGCCATCGCCAGTCCAAATTCCTCTGCCTGTTGGAGATGATCGCTATTCATCTCACCCTTGGCAATAAGGGGTTCGGCAACTTTGCGCAATGGGTAACCGCGGACGATGCGATCGATCTCTCTGACTGCACCACTGCCATCGTTTCCAGCGCTGATAAAAATAGCATAGGGAAGATTAATGCGGAAGGGTTCGGCTGGATAGAAAGTGCGATCGAAAAAGTCCTTTAGGGCACCGCTCATAGTGCCAAAGTTCTCTGGGGTACCCAGTAGAATGCCGTCTGCCCACAGCAGATTTTCAAGTTTTGCATTGAGGGCAGTTGTTAACTGTACGCGGATATCTGCTTCCCTTTTACAGCCGCGATACACTGCATTGGCAAGTTGCTTCGTGTTACCAGACTGGCTGTGATAGACAATCAGTACGTTTTTCAAAACTGCACCCAATTTTTACTCTGGTAGTGGATAGTTAGAACTAGACTAAAAGGCCAAACGTCACAGTCTAACATCAATCTGCAATCAGGGACGGTAGATGATCTATCTTCTGACAATTAGTGTGGGCATATTTTCCGTCAGTTACTTCCCCGCATTGCCTAGTATTGAATTTTATCTGGTGATTTTAACTGGATTGGCAGGGTTTGGTTGGGCCACTCATAACCTCCACTGGTACGCTCGCGATACCCTCAGCCAGTTATCTGTGCGCTATATTTTGTGCCTGGCGTTGGGGATAGGTTGGGGAGTTATCAGCGCCCACCAGTATTTAGCTCACCAATTGCCAGCAACTATGGATAAACAGACCTTTGTAGTGCAGGGCGCAGTCGTCGGGTTGGTGGATAAAAATGACAGACGATTGCGCTTCGAGTTGGCGGTCGATTCAGTGCGGTCAGCGGAAAGTTCTCATGCAGAGCTCCTCGACAACACACCAGCTCTTGAACGCCTGTTGTTGAGCTGGTATCTGCAAAAGCCGGGAAGTTGGGAGGTGTTGGAGAGGCATATAGAGTCTGGTGATCACTGGCAGTTAATGGTGCGCTTGCGTCGACCGCGAGGGATGCTCAACTCCGGTGGTTTTGATTATCAAGCGTGGCTGATTCAGAGCGGCTTTTCCGCAACGGGCTATATTATTGAGTCACCACTCAACCATCAATTGATTCGCAAACAGCATTCAGGGTTACCTGCTCTTAGGGATGGAATTAGCCGCTTGCGGGGGCAGATCCGTGAGGCTATCCAACAGAGTTCGCTGTCGCCATTGGGCCAGGCAATTATTACCGCGCTTACTATTGGCGATAAGCAGCGACTTGCGAATTGGTGGGATGATCTAATGCAGTGGGGAATTGTGCATCTTTTGGTAATCTCCGGTCTGCATGTGGGGTTGGTGGCATCCTTTGGCTTCTATGCGGGACTATTAATCATCCGATTAGGGTTGCTTTTAACCTATTTTGCACCCAATTTAGCTGTGCCGATCAGAGTACTGCCTCCCTTGCTGGGGTTGATCACGGCGATTATCTATAGTGCTATGGCAGGTTTCTCTCTGCCAACTCAACGGGCTACCATCGCCGTAGCGGTAGTGATGCTGGCCAAATTGTTCTATCGGCGGCTAGCTGTGCAAGGAGTATTTTTTTGGACTCTGCTGTTAGTGGCTATCAGTCAGCCGCTGGCAGTTCTCAGTGCCAGTTTTTGGTTGTCATTTCTCGCTGTTGCGGTTCTGTTGCTGTGGTTTTCACCCTGGGTTTCCAGTGGCACCCAGTGGTATCGATTACTGGGCGCTCAACTGGCCTTATTTTTTGGCCTGGGTGCCATGAGTCTGTGGTTTATTGGGCACGCATCTTGGCTCGGGCCATTGGTCAACCTTATCGCTGTGCCCTGGATATCTCTGGTGGTGGTGCCGCTCTGTCTGATAGCAATGCTTATCTATTTGATATCACCTGATATTGCCTCTGATGTGTGGTCGCTGGCCGACTGGTGCACTGAGGCTCTGTGGTATCTATTGCAAAAGCTTCCCGATGATTGGGGATTGTTCTACCTACCACTACCCATTAATGGGGTTACCCTCAGCTGTCTGCTGTTCGCAGCCGTAGGCGTATTGATGCCAAGAGGCGTACCCAGTCGATGGCTATGTGGCGTGCCATTGGCTGTGATTTTAGTTGTCCCATTGTACAAGCCGCCGTTGCGATTGACGGTTCTCGATGTAGGTCAGGGGCTGGCGGTGGTGATTGAAATGCCGGATCGGCTCTTGGTTTATGACACTGGGCCGGCCTACAGCGAAGAATTTAATGCCGGCGCTGGTGTTGTAGCGCCATATATCAGGCGCTCCGGACGCTCAATCATCGATAAATTAGTGATTAGTCATGAGGACAATGACCACGCTGGTGGTTTTTATGGGCTCGCAGGGAGTATCGGAGTTGAACACGTACTGTTGGGGCCGGAGTTTTATCGTCGCTATCAAGCTAATAAAGCAAATATGCAGACGGTTCCGATCACAGGGATCTGTGAAAACTCTCAGCATTGGTCCTGGCCAATATCCAGATCAATACTCAGCCCAGATCGACAGGAGCAAGGAGAGATCCATTTTAATATTTTAATGCCCGATATGGCGGATTGGGGAGCGGAGATTCCCTCTGGCAATAACTCTTCCTGTGTACTGTTGATTCGTTGGAGTGAGCAGAGCATATTACTGGCGGGTGATATTGAGCGGGCAGGGGAGCGGGCTCTTCTAGAGCGCTATCAACTGGATCCAATGACTTTGGTTATAGCGCCCCATCACGGCAGTAAAACTTCTTCTAGTCAAGCTTTTGTGGATCAGCTCAGACCATCCCATGTGGTGTTTTCCGCCGGCTATCGCCATCAGTATGGTCATCCGCACCCTGAGGTTGTGAGCCGCTACCGCAATAGCGGCACTGCGATCTGGAACACTGCTTTACATGGTGGCATTAGTTTCACTTGGAACGCAAATGGTCAATTGGATATAACAACATCACGCACTGTGCCCGCGAACTATTGGTGGCGCTAGAGTTGGGCTAATTTTGATTGGCAGTCAATAGCATATGGCAACTGCTGAGTTTGTGTTAAAGTTGCTTTTGATTTATGTGGAGGTCGTATTTAGGGTTTTTAACCTACACGCAGCTGATAGGCTGAGCTGTGGTTGTTCACCCAGATAAGCGTATATTCTTATGGTCCATAGCAACACTTCTTCCGGTACAGCAACCTATGCGCGGCTGCTGCGCTATGTAGGGCGCTACTGGGCAGTATTTCTGGTCAGTATACTGGGCCTAGTAATACACTCCGCTGCAGAGATAGCCTTTGTCGATTTGCTCGGGTATATCACGGATACGGTAGGGGCCCTTACCAGTAGCGGACAAGCGGCTACCAATGTCCCTTCAACCGGCATCACCGCTCTATTTGCCAATAGTTTTATTGAAAACTCCAATCTCAATCAAGGGATGTTGGTTATCCCGATTATGCTGGTGGTTATCAGTTTGGTTCGCGGGCTGGGATACTTGATTGGCAGCTATGGCCTCGCTTATGTGGCTAATTATTTAGTCCATGAATTGCGCACTGATATACTCAATAAATACTTGAAATTGCCCGTTGAGTTTTTTGATCGCGCTATGGCCGGTCATCTGGTGTCCGTAGTGACCTTTAATGTTCAACAAGTCACTGACGCCGGAACCAAGGCGGTGAAAACGCTGTTACAGCAGGGTAGCTTGGTATTGGGATTGCTAGGTTACCTATTTTACGTCAACTGGAAATTAACGCTTTTTTTCATTGCCGTAATGCCAATAATTGGGTTGCTGGTATCCTTCGTCAGTCAGCGTTTTCGTCGCATTAGCACCAATATCCAGTCAGCCATGGGCGATGTGACTCATGTCACTCAGGAAGTGGTAAATGGTCAACAGGAAGTGCGAATGTTCGGTGGCACCCAGGTAGAGCAACAGCGCATGCAGACCGCTAGTCATAATAACCGGCGACAAAATATGAAGATGGCCCTAACCGAGGGCATAAGCAACCCGCTAGTTATTATGATTGTCTCCCTGGCTTTTGCGGCAATCACTGGTTTTATGCTGAGCCCCAGTATCTTGGCCAGCATGAGCACCGGCAGCTTTATTACCTTTCTGGTAGCCTCTGGTATGTTGATTAAGCCCATCCGCCAACTCACTGAAGTCAATAGCGCTATTCAGCGTGGTATTGCAGCAGCTCAGTCTGTTTTCACTGTATTGGATAGTGATTCTGAACAAGATCAAGGTGATTTGCAGTTAACAGCGGTGCAGGGCAGATTAGAGTTTTGCAATGTGAGTTTTGGTTATCAGGGTACTAACCGGGAAGTGCTCAGTGAAATCAATTTTACTGTAGAGGCGGGTCAGACCATTGCTCTGGTGGGCTCCTCTGGTAGTGGTAAGACCACATTGGTAAGTCTTATACCGAGGTTTTACAACTTGCTAAAGGGTCAAATACTGCTGGACGGCACAGATATCAAGGATTATTTGCTGGCTAACCTGCGCCAGCACATTGCTATTGTCAGCCAGAATGTCACCCTGTTTAACAGCACTGTCTACAAAAATATAGCCTATGGCGAATTGGCCAACAGGTCTTTAGCGGAGGTAAAAGAGGCGGCAAAAATAGCCTATGCCCACGAATTTATTGAAGACTTACCACAGGCTTACGATACGGTTATCGGTGATGATGGTGTGATGTTATCCGGTGGGCAGCGGCAGCGACTGGCTATTGCTAGGGCAGTGTTAAAGAATGCGCCTATATTGATTTTAGATGAGGCTACCTCAGCCCTGGACACCGACTCTGAGCGTTATATACAGGCGGCATTAGAGGATTTGATGAAAGATCGAACTACCTTTGTTATCGCCCATCGCCTGAGTACGGTGGAGAAAGCGGATCGCATTCTGGTTATGGAAGAGGGGCGAATTGTCGAGCAGGGTACCCATAGGGAGCTTCTGGCGGCATCTGGACGCTATGCGCAACTCGCCGATCATCAGCTTGCCGATCCAGAGAGCCTCGAGGCGCAGTCAAACATTGGCTGAGTCTAGACCCTCCAGTTTAGAGCAGGGGTTGGTTCAAGCCTGGTATGCTCAACGGTCTTGGATAATCCTCCTAGTGCCACTGTCATGGTTATTCCGGCTGGTCGCTAAACTGCGGAAAATTGTCTTGCAGGCCCTCTATCAGGGTCGCCATTATCAAGTCCCCGTAACGGTTATTGGCAATATCAGCCTGGGCGGCAGCGGCAAGACCCCGTTGTTGATAGCCTTAGTAAAAGCCTTGTCTGAGCGCGGCTATAGGGTGGCAGTGATCAGTCGTGGATATGGTGGTTCAGCCGTCAATTACCCTCTGGAAGTAAAGGAAAACACGCCAGCCGAGGAGTGCGGTGATGAGCCGCTGTTAATTAAGCGCAAGCTAGCCGAGTATGGATGCCCTGTGGTGGTCGATCCCGAGCGTAGACGTGCTGTGGACTATATTGTCGATAATTGTCAGTGCGATCTGGTAATTAGCGATGACGGCCTTCAGCACTATCGTCTGCACCGCGATGTAGAGATTTCCGTAATTGATGGTTCCAGGGGTTTCGGTAATGGTCAGTGCCTCCCGGCAGGGCCTTTGCGAGAGCCCGTTAGTCGACTGTTGGATTGCGATTTTGTGATGATCAATGGAACTTATGAGTGGCCTAATAATTGGCCGGTAACCTACCCGTTTGAGCTTAAGCCTGTTGCCTTTCGCCATATGATGAGCGGTACCACAGCGCAGCCGGACAGTTGGGTTTTATCTAAAAAAGTTCACGCGGTGGCGGCTATAGGTAATCCTCAGAGATTTGCCGCTAGCCTCGAATCTCTGGGGCTTGAGGTAATCTTACACGCCGCTAATGACCACCAGCATTTGACCTCGGACCAACTTGACTTTGATGATGGGCTGCCGGTGATTATTACCGAAAAAGATGCTGTGAAATTGGCAGATACTGAAAATGATAATCTTTGGGTTTTGGATGTGGATATTGATCTTCCCGAAGAATTTGTAGTCCAGTTTTTAGACAATATTAATCAACCACCGAAAAACAATCCTGGGATTTAACTTTCTCATTAGGAATTAGCTATGTCATTTGTGGTCATTATCCCCGCTCGCTATGCCTCGTCCAGATTGCCTGGTAAGCCTCTGAGAGATATTTGCGGCATGCCAATGATTCAGCGGGTTTGGCAGCAGGCTCGAAAGAGCGCCGCAAGCCGCGTGGTTATCGCTACCGACGATCAGCGTATACAGCAAGTGGCGGAAAATTTTGGAGCACAGGTTTGTATGACCCGAGCAGATCACCCCTCTGGAACTGATAGATTACAGGAAGTTGCTGCGTCACTGGCGTTAGGTGACCAGCAAATAGTAGTCAATGTGCAGGGTGACGAGCCGTTAATTCCTCCAGAAGTAATTAATCAGGTAGCTGAAAATCTAGCGAAAAATCAGAATGCCGGAGTGTCCACACTGTGCGAACCCATAGACGATGTGGAAGACTTTTTGAATCCCAATATTGTCAAAGTGGTTGCAGACAACTATGGTATGGCGGCCTATTTTAGCCGGGCACCTATACCCTGGCCTCGCGATCACTTTCAGAAGAATACAGATTCTATGCCCAGTGATACTGCTGCACGTAGACATATTGGTATTTACGCCTACAGAGTTAGTTGTCTAGACCTTTTTGTATCTTGGTCAATGGCACCGCTTGAATCTCAAGAGTCGTTGGAGCAGCTGCGTTTTCTTCACCATGATATCGCTATTAATGTTGATGACGCGATAGCGCCAGTGCCCGGCGGTATAGATACTGAACAGGATTTATTGGATATAATTAATCAATTAAAAACATAAAGTTATCAATCTAATCTATAAAAGACCTTAATATAAAATGTCAAAAATTTCAGTGCTCTTTGTCTGCCTCGGTAATATCTGCCGATCCCCTACTGCCCACGGGGTCTTTCAGTCAATGGTCAATGCACAGGGATTGACCGATCAAATCTATGTTGATTCAGCGGGCACTGGCGATTGGCATCTGGGTAGGGCGCCGGATCGACGGGCACAAAAACACGCGTTGGAACGGGGCTACGACTTGAGCGATCTGCGCGCTCGATTAGCCACTGCAGAAGATTTTTATCAATTTGACTATATTTTGGCCATGGATAGAGACAATTTTAATAACCTCAAGGCCATTCAACCTCATAATACTCCCTGCCAACTATCACTATTCCTCGAGTTTTGCCAAAACCCCCATTATTCGGAGTACCAAGAGGTGCCTGACCCTTACTATGGTGGGGACAGCGGCTTTAACTGGGTATTAGATCTAGTGGAGGATGCCTCAGCGGGCTTATTAAAGCAGATCAGGGCGGAGTTATGAGCGCGCTGTCTACAGAATTCAAGATTCAAAGGGATATCTGTTTAAAGAAACACAATACCTTGGCCTTGCCCGCTCGCGCGGACTATTTCTGCAGAGTTGATAGCCTAGATCATCTGTATCAGGCCATAGACTATGCCAAACAGCACCATTTAAAACTAATTCCGATCGGCGAGGGCAGTAACGTGGTGCTTGCCGATGATGTTCGCGGGTTGGTGATTGATATCAATCTTAAGGGTATCGATATACAGGATAGCGGAGTAGATCAGGTTCAGGTAACTGTAGCCGCCGGAGAAAATTGGCATCACACAGTCGAATCCTGTCTCCGGCAGCGCTTGTATGGCTTGGAGAATCTGGCTCTGATACCTGGCAAAGTAGGGGCGGCACCGATTCAAAATATTGGTGCCTATGGGGTAGAGCTCAGTGATGTTTTCACCTCGCTCAGTGCAATTGAAATTGCCACCGGCAACTTAGTGCAATTCAATGCCCAAGACTGCCAATTTGCCTACCGTTCAAGTATCTTTAAGCAGGGAGGATTAGACCAATTTATTATTGTTAGTCTATGTCTTGAGCTATCAAAAATCCCTATGGCTCATGCAGAATATCCGGCCCTCAAGGCTGCGCTTAAGGGCCGTGATACCAGCCCTGAGGCAGTGTTTGAAGCTGTCTGCCGTATTCGTCGAGAAAAGCTTCCAGACCCCGCCGAGATACCCAATGTGGGCAGCTTCTTTAAAAATCCGGTGATTACAGTGGCGGCTAGAGATCAATTGCTAGCCAAGTACCCCTCGATGCCCAGTTATCTCCAACCTGGTGGTTTGATCAAAATTCCTGCCGCTTGGTTGATTGAGCAATGCGGTTATAAGGGTCGAAGGCAGGGGAATGTCGGTGTCCACAATAAACAGGCATTGGTTCTGGTAAATTTTCAGGGTGATGGCACAGAGCTGTTGGCTTTGGCGAGAAATATTCAAACCGATGTTAAGGCAAAGTTTGGTATAGATTTAGTTGTGGAGCCCAGAATTTACGGTGATACTGCCTAGTGGTTATGGACTAGCCTGATTATGGATTTGTTTGATCATCAAGTAATCCCACTGACTCTTGAGTCCCCTGAGAGTCGTGCGGATATGCTGTTCTGGCCGCACTTTCTGACTATTAAACAAGCTGATGAATTACTAGCACAATCTATAGCCAATCTTCCCTGGCGTCAGGATATGATAAAAATGTTTGGCAGGGAAATTCCGGTGCCCAGATTGCAAAATTGGTATGCCGACCGGCTGGGCACTACGTATACCTATTCTGGGATCCAATTGTCAGCGGTGTTATTCCCCAGTTGGTTAGATAACCTGAGAAAATCCATTCAAGATCACAGTGGCTATCCATTTAACCGCGCACTGGCCAACTACTATCGTGATGGCAGTGACAGTGTTGACTGGCACGCGGATGATGAGCCGGAGTTGGGGCCAGATCCGGTTATTGCCTCGCTAAGTTTAGGTGCTGAGCGAACCTTTCAATTGCGACACAACACAACTGGAGAAAAGGTATCAATTAAACTGCCCCATGGTTCTCTGTTGTTTATGGGGCCAAAAGTACAGACTTATTGGCAACACCGCATTGCCAAAGTTCGCGAATTGCAAGAACCGCGGGTAAACTTTACCTTTAGGTATATGAGTCACTAATTATCAAAGTAATCTAGGCCTTTGAAGTGGTGTCAAATTCTAGACTACTGGGTGAAGTACAATAGTTCATCTGCTCTACGAAGGCGGTTTCTGAATTTTCTGCCTGTTGTTGATATTAAATAAGGAGATTTTATGTCAAAGGTCATATTAACAGCCGTCATGCTCTTCCTCTGTGGTTGTTCCTCGGTGCCATTAAGTACAATGGTTAAGTTTGGACTTATGGGTATAGATGATCTTGCCGATATAAAACCCGAGGAGATTCGAGCAAAAGTCCATATTGATAATCCCATCAAGATAGTGCCCGACAAGACTAAAATCACGCTAGAGTTAGACACCGATCAAGAAATTTTCCTCTATAAGTTTGACTTAAAGCTACTACATACAAACATCATTGAACCTCAGATTGGCTGGTTCTCAGAATCTTTGGGTAAAACTGAATATATCTATTCCCTGAACGATACAGCTATAGAAAGCTTTAGAGCGACACAGTCCGCGGCAGCTACAAAATCACTCAATGGTTTTTCCCTGTCGGTGAAGTGGAGACTGGATAATTATAATGATGAGAGCGATATGACAGTTTCAGTTTATTTAAAACTGGCTGAAAATCAGGATTATTTTGTTATGTTTGATAGGTTGGCGTTAGAATTTACCAATGAGGACTAGTTGAATCATTATTCCTCAAGCATAAATCTTGGATGACGATCTATGGAAATGCTTATATTTGATAGCGATAGTTTTCATAAATTACATAACAACAGTAACAGCATAAACATGCTGTTAGATGGTCTTCTACCCTAAGCCGTCAGTTTAATTTAACTCATAGGTTATACGCTTGAAACTCTCAAAATTTGGGGAAAAATTCACTGCAGGCGCTGGCATTGTTGAGTTGATGGCAGACCTTGGCAGTGCCCTAAATGAAAACCCCGATTTAATTTTTATGGGTGGCGGTAACCCCGCTCGCATTCCGGAAATGGAACGTATTTTTAAGCAGGGTCTTGAGGATGTGTTAAAAGATCCAGCCAAACGCTACGCCATGACTGGGATCTATCAGTCACCAAAGGGTGATGTAGGGTTTAGAGGGCAGGTTGCCAGACTGTTAAACACCCATTTTGGCTGGTCCCTAAGTGATGCCAATATCGCCATCTCCAACGGCAGCCAATCGGCCTTTTTTATCCTCTACAATCTATTGGCAGGCACCATGGCTGATGGCAGCCATCGCTCAATTCATCTGCCTTTAACTCCCGAGTACATTGGTTACAGCGATTTGGGCATATCGGATAATTTCTTTACCGCCACCAAGCCAGATATAGAATTATTAGAAGACTCGCTGTTTAAGTACCATATCGATTTTTCCCGACTTGAGATCAGTGAGCAAACCGCGGCTCTCTGTGTATCCAGACCCACTAATCCAACCGGTAATGTGCTCACCGATGATGAAGTTGATCATTTGGATAAGATTGCCAGAGCGGCGGATATCCCGTTGATAATCGATGGGGCTTACGGATTGCCATTCCCGAATATCAGTTTTGTGGACGCGACACCCCATTGGAATAGCAATACCATACTGGTGTTGAGTTTATCCAAGCTGGGTTTGCCTGGGGTTAGAACTGGCATTGTGGTGGCTAATGAGCAACTTATTCAAGCCTTTAGTCAAGCCAATACGGTGATAAATCTGGCCTCTGGCAATTTGGGTCCGGCAATTGCCGAGCCGCTATTTAAAGACTCGAAGATAATCAACCTCTGTCAACAGCAGGTTAAGCCATTTTATGATGATCGTGCCCAGCGCACAGTGGCGCTGATTCAATCGCATATGCAAGCGATTCCCTATCGCATCCACCGACCCGAGGGGGCGATTTTTCTATGGCTATGGTTTGAAGGGCTACCTATAAATGCTGAACAACTCTACCAGCGTCTAAAGAAGCGCGGGGTGTTGATGGTTCCCGGTGAGCACTTTTTTCCGGGTATCGAGGATAATTGGCGCCATCGCCATGAGTGTATGCGTATTTCCTATGCCCAGGATTTCCCTGTGGTTGAAGCCGGGATTAAAATCTTGGCCGAAGAGGTAAACAGGGTCTATGCAGAAGGCTAGGGGAATCCAATGACTGCAGAGCGCTATGCCAGAGTTGTTCAAGTGTTGCGTCAACGACAACCCGATTTAACTGTAGTCACCGATTCGGTGCACAAGGGGCGAAATCTATCGGCGATTGTGCGCACCTGTGATGCGGTGGGCGTTATGACCCTACATTCGGTATCTGCAGATGCCACTTTTAGATCCCATACCGGCACTACAGTGGGTGCCCATAAATGGATCGATAAGTTGGTATATCCGTGTATTTCAGAGCCGCTAACCCAACTCAAAAACGATGATTACCAAATAGTTGCAGCTGACCTATCGGAAAATACTGAAGATTACAGAGCTATTGATTACACCCGTCCCACAGCGCTGGTTCTCGGAGGAGAGAGGGACGGCATCAGCTCAGAGGCAAAACCCTATATAGACCGTTTTATCACTATTCCCATGCTGGGGATGGTAGAGTCCCTAAATGTCAGTGTAGCCAGTGCCATTATCCTAGGGGAAGCCAGAGTACAGCGACAAAGAGCAGGGCTATACGACCACTGCCGTCTGGAATCTGAAATCTATAGGAAGAAGCTTTTTGAGTGGATGCAGCCGGTTTTGGCCAGATACTGCCAAAAGCACAGTCTCGATTATCCCGAATTAGATGATGATGGCGATATCGCCGATGCTAACTGGCATCAATCGGTTATGGGTCGAGGGGTAAACCTCTCTGATTAAAGTGTCTCTAGGGTATCTAAAATCAGGCGAATTTTATTGATGGACTCTTGATATTCACTCTCGGCATCGGAATCCGCCACAATGCCGCCGCCGCCCCAGCAGTGCAGACGCTGGTTATCCGCGACTAGGGTTCGAATCGCTATATTGGTATCCATTTGCCCAGAGGCACAGAAATAACCTATAGCACCACAGTAAGCAGAGCGCTTGACCGGTTCCAACTCCTCAATAATCTCCATAGAGCGCTTTTTCGGTGCGCCGGTAATAGAACCACCCGGAAAGCAGCCTTTTAATAGATCTAAGGCGCTTTTATCGGTGCTGAGCACACCTTGAACAGTGCTGACCAGATGGTGCACATTGGCGAAACTCTCGAGATCAAACAGCTTTGGTACAGTAATACTGCCGGGAACACAGGTTTTTCCCAGGTCGTTGCGTAGTAAATCCACAATCATCAGGTTCTCAGCCCGATCTTTTTGGCTATTCATCAACTGGATAGCGTTCTCCTGATCCTCAGAAACGGTTTTTCCGCGCAAAACAGTGCCTTTTATAGGCTTGGTTTCCACGCGTATTTCACTGCCATCAGGGGAGGTTTTAATAAATCGCTCCGGTGACATAGAGAGCAGTGCCTTGCTACCCCATTGCCAGAATACGGAATAGGGAGAGGGTATAACCTGTCGTAGTTGCCGGTAAGCTTGCAAAAGATCCCCTTGGAATAGAGCAGAGAAATGCTGGGCATAGTTAGTTTGGTAGCAGTCACCCTCGGCAATATAATCTTTGATGCGGTCAACGGCGCTTTGATATTGCCCTTGACTGACGGTTTCTTTAAATCGCTCGGTTATTTTAAAGTTAGTGTTTTCACTTGAAGCTATGTAATCCTCGGCCAACAGACGCCCAGCTATCTCTTCGCGTAGATTGACGGAAGTTTTCGGGTGAAACAGTAGGGTATTTTTGCCTGTCTGGTGATCAATAACCAGACTCCACAGATATCTGCCAATCCGCATATCTGGCAGGTCGGCAACCTCTGCAGTCTGCTGCTCAACACCCATTATTTGGGTGCCTAAATCGTATCCAAAATAGCCAATTAGGCCACAGTAAAAGGGTGCATAGTCTGGTTTTTTTATAGGTTGCAGCTCGTCGAGCAGGCGTTTGGCTATCTCGAAGGGGTCCTCTAATGACTCAGTAGTACCCTGGGCATTAGTAATACTGGAAACGCCATTTATTGTCTCTACGACGATGTCCGGACAGGCCGATATAATATCAAAGCGACCCTGAATACCTCGTGGTTTGCCGCTGTCCAGCCAGATGGCATCGGGCAGATCCCTTAGCCGCTCAAACAGTTCATCGCTGCCCAAGTTGTGAGGCAAATCACGGTATAAAATTTGATCCATAGGTGAGGGGATATTCAAAAACACAGCGTACTCTAAGCGACAACGGTGTGTGGCGCAATGGCTTAGGTAAGTCCAATGTTTGTTTAATTCGACTGCCGTAATACAGACAGCTGATTTAAGGTTGTTGATGCGGTGTTTTTGTGTCTTAGTTGGTATAACTTCACGAATCACTAGTTATCGCATTTTTTTCTGACAATTCAGGTAATCAGTTAAACACAGCTCAACAATTAACAATTAGGTATAATAGCGCCATACAAAGCTGTTTCGCCCCGAGACTAATTTTTGGTTGCCCCATGACTGTCGATGCAAAACCTGTAAAAAATCTGTTTGATTTTCCCAAGTATTGGGCCGAGTGTTATGGGCCTGCCCCCATGTTGCCCATGTCTAGACAGGAAATGGACCAGCTCGGCTGGGATAGCTGTGATGTTATCTTGGTGACTGGGGATGCCTATGTGGATCACCCCAGCTTTGGTATGGCAGTTATGGGTAGAGTGCTAGAGGCTCAGGGCTACCGTGTCGGCATAATATCTCAGCCCGACTGGCGAGAC
This sequence comes from Porticoccaceae bacterium, assembly GCA_049612225.1. Taxonomy (GTDB): domain Bacteria; phylum Pseudomonadota; class Gammaproteobacteria; order Pseudomonadales; family Porticoccaceae; genus HTCC2207. The sequence goes on from JBMZBJ010000002.1 coordinate 366,752, forward strand.
GCTAAAAACTTTACAGTGCTGGGTGAGCCAAATTTATATTTTGGTGTGACGGCGGGCAATATGGATTCAATGATCAACCGCTACACCGCTGATCGGCGAATGCGTCATGACGATGCCTATACACCTGATAATATTGGTGGCAAACGACCGGATCGAGCGGTCACTGTGTATACCCAAAAATGCCGTGAAGCCTATCCACAGACGCCAATTGTTATCGGTGGTATTGAAGCCAGTCTCAGGCGTTTGTCCCATTACGACTACTGGTCAGATTCGGTAAAGCGCTCGGTGTTGATAGATTCTACCGCGGATATATTGCTCTACGGAAATGCTGAGCGAGCGATTGTCGAGCTGACCCATCGTATGGCTCAGGGCACACCTATCAAGCAGATAACCGATTTGCGCGGCACTGCCTTCCTGCGCAAAGATATCCCCTCGGGCTGGACGGAGATCGACTCCACGCAAATTGATCAGCCCGGCGCTACCAAACAACACAAAAACCCCTACCAGGCTCCCCACCCTCAGAACTGTGATGACGCCAAACAGATCAGAATCAAGAGTGAGGGCGAAGCAAATGCACAGCAGAGTGCGGACAAATCTAGTCCCCTGTCAATTATTCCCGACACTCAGGCGATAAATACTGATCCCTATAGTACCTATATCCGCATGCCTTCGTTTGATCAGATTGTCGATGACCCCATACTGTACGCCCACGCCGACCGCATTTTCCACCGAGAGACCAATCCGGGAAATGCCCGTCCCTTAGTGCAGAGTCAGGGACGCAATGATATCTGGGTCAACCCACCCCCTATACCACTGCAAACTGAGGAGTTAGATTGGGTGTTTGAGCAGCCCTACCAGCGGGTGCCACACTTTTCCTACGGCGATGCCAAAATACCGGCTTATGAGATGATTCGCTTCTCGGTGAATATTATGCGCGGCTGTTTTGGCGGCTGTACATTCTGTTCGATTACTGAGCACGAAGGCAGAATTATTCAGAGTCGCTCCGAGCAATCGATTTTAGATGAGGTGGAAAAAATTCGCGATATGACACCTGGATTTACTGGTGTTATCTCAGATTTGGGTGGCCCCACCGCCAATATGTATCGCCTCAACTGCAAAGATAAAAAAGTTGAAGAGACCTGTAGGCGTCCCTCCTGTGTCTACCCGAGTATCTGCGTCAATTTGGAAACTGATCACAGTCACACCACTCAGCTGTATCGCAAAACACGAGATTTGGACGGCATTAAAAAAGTGGTTGTCGCCTCTGGGCTGCGCTATGACCTGGCTGTCAAGGATCCGGAATATGTTCGCGAGCTGGTTACTCACCACGTGGGAGGCTACTTAAAAATTGCACCTGAACACTCGGAGGAGGGGCCCTTATCCAAGATGATGAAGCCCGGAATGGGTTCCTATTATGAGTTTAAGGAATTATTTGAACGCTTTTCTAAAGAGGCTGGTAAGAAACAGTATTTGATACCCTACTTTATCTCTGCTCATCCAGGTTCCACTAACAAGGATATGATGAGTTTATCGCTGTGGTTGAAGCAGAATAATTTTCGAGTAGACCAGGTGCAGAATTTTTACCCATCGCCGATGGCCTCGGCAACTACCATGTATTTTACTGGCAAAAACCCCCTTAAACCGCTAAAGCGCCACGCCGAGGAAACTATTTTTAGTGCAAAGAGTAAGGAACAGCGGACGCTGCACAAAGCCTTCTTGCGCTACCACGACCCAGAGAATTGGCCAATGTTGAGAAAAGCCCTGCGGCGCATGGGACGATCAGAGTTGATAGGTTCTTCGGAAGCCTGTTTAGTGCCTGGAGAGTCCCGCCGCGAGAGGGAGTTACAGCGGCGAGAAGCCCGAAGGTCAAAGCAAAAAGGCAAACCCAGAAGTACAGTCAACCGGCGCCGTCGCTCTCCATAGGCCCAGTGCCTATGCGGGAAATAATCGGGAGATTAAAGCGGGAACGGCGGTTTCAACCCGCAGAATTCGATCCCCTATAGTGACTGGCTCAACCCCCAAGGTCGCCAGCTTGTCGACTTCATAGGGGATAAAACCACCTTCCGGACCTATAATCAGCGTAGTGGGTTGATCAATACCAATAGGACAGGGTTTTGCAGCTGTTGGATGGGCAACAATAGCTCTTGAATTGCCGATTACCGCACTTAGCTGATCTTCAACAAAGGGCTTAAACAATTTATGTTGAGAAATCTCTGGGAGAACGGTGTCTTTAGCCTGTTCAAGGCCCAATACAAGCTGTTCCAGTATGGCATCAGGGGATAAAAAAGGACTCTGCCAAAAACTTTTCTCAACTCGAGCAGAATGGATTAAACAGAGGCGTTTGACCCCCATCGACGTGATTGTCTGTAGAATCCGCCTCAGCATCTTAGGACGGGGCAGGGCTAACACCAGGGTGATAGGAACCGGTGAGGGCGGGGGCGTATCAAGCCTTAACTCCAGGGATGCACAGTGATTATCAAGCGCGCGAATGATCCCTGTACCCATCAGTCCATTAATCTCTCCAACCCGCAGTGAATCACCCACTTTAAGGCCTTGAACGCTCTGGATATGCTCAAGATGACGGCCACTGATCCGTGCCGTGGTGCCGTTAATTTGGCTGTTGTCTAGTAGTAGAAGATTCATAGCAATAGACACAATTGTAGCGGAATCTTGAGTCGAAGTGGCAACTGATAATGAATTGGCCAAGGCAAAAATATAGACATAATCCAATGATTAATGAAATAGATTTCCACGTCTTTCTGGTTGCGGAATTGAGTTCACTCACCATACAGTTACACGCATAGTGTGATTGTTTTTTAAAGTAGCCCACTATAAAGAATCAATGATTAATACTTTAGAGCTATTTAAATAGATATAAAATTTTATTATTGTTAATAGCCATTAAATGCGTGAGTATTTAATGTCTTAGGCGCTCCAAATGGCGTAACTGTCGCTGGTGCGAACTGTGTAATCTCAAGGATGAGGTATAGAGTAGAATGGAATCTACAAACAAAATTTTATGTGCTTTCTTATTTTTCACGCTGGTAGGCTGTGGACCTAGTCCAGACAGCAATAGCCCGCCTGTTATCAAAGATCCAGGTGTTCTCAGTTTAATAGAAGGTCAAACATCGATCGTTAAACTCACGGCCACCGATGCTGACAATGATTCAATTACATTTTCTATCAGTGCGGGGGTAGATAAAGATCTATTTACACTCGATAGCGCGACAGGCGATCTAGCTTTTACTGAAGCCGCTGATTTCGAGCAGCCAAAAGATACCAATAAAGACAACCAATACCAGCTGACGGTTACCGCATCTGATGGCAAGACTGAGAGTTCATCAGATAGTGTTGACCTAACCGTACAGATCACAAATGCCTTAGAAGGTAGAGTGGTTGACGGACCAATGGCAGATTCCACTCTTTTTGTTGACCTCAATGATAATGGCACCCATGATGATAATGAGCCTTCAGGCGTAACCGATGCCAAAGGATTTTTTAGTATTAATCAGCCTGACACCTCAGGAAAATTAATCGCCAAGGGAGGAAGAGATACTGCTACCGGTGTAACGCTATCAGACTTTATTTTAGCGGCTGATATACCCCAAAGCTCATCTGCTTCTTTTGTATCAGTGAGCCCTATCACTACCGTTTTGGCACAGATTCCCTCCGATGAATTGAAAGCGGGATTTTTGAGTAAGATTGGTATCAAGGACAGCTACCAAACTGTCCTAGAAACTGATTATTGGGCGAAAGCCCAAACTGGCGATCTAGCGGCGATCCATGCGCAGCGAGTTAATCAGATTATTGGTTTACTGATGCAGACTACAAGTAGCTTGCAGATATATAAATTTGATTCCAGCCTATCCCTTATAGCCAACAGCCTTTATAAGCAGGATGATATAAATTTAGCTAATGCAAACACTGTTTTTGAACTTTTAAAAATTGCCGCCTTGGACGCAGGCATAGCACTTCCAGACTCTAAACTAATCGCTGTGGCGAATTCTGTTGCCACGATTAATGCAGCGTTCACCAATCCCGATTTAAATCCAACCGACAGCACAGCGATAGCCATAGCAGCAGTTGCTCAACAAGTGTTGCAAATAAATATCAAGAAGCTTGTTGAAAATGAAATAACAGTAGATAAGTTTAACAGTGAAAATAATGCGGGTAGTTTATTTTCAAATATTAGTTTACCAGCGGATGCTACGGATACAGATAATGACAATCTTGCCGATATTATTGATCCAGATGATGATAACGACGGCGTTTTAGATATCTATGATCCCTTCCCGCTAGATGATGATAAAACACCACCAACAGCGGTTATATTAACTGACAAGCAATCTGGATCAGCGCCATTAATTGTTAATTTTGATGCCAGTAACAGTATTGCGGGTAATGATCAGAATAATATTCATTCCTATCAATGGGATTTTGGTAATGGTGTTGTGGAAAGTGTTAAAAAAACTCAGCATATTTTTCCCTCTGAAGGTACTTATAATGCCCAACTTTCAGTTGTTAATAATCAAGGTTATAAGCATAGCACCAGTGTTTCAATTGAGGTCAGTTCGGGGAGCGCCAGTTATTCAGTCTCGGGCACTGTTACCGTTACCGATAATACCGATATAGACTCTGACATTAACGATGAGAGATCAACCCTAGTGCGAAACGGACCGGAAGACATTGTTAGCACTTCCATGCAGGATTTTATTAATTCAGCGCAGATAATTGAATCTCTCCCAATGCAATTGGTGGGCTATCTTAATTATCCAGCCGCTGGTAATGATGGGGCCTTAAAAGAACAGGGTGATTTGCTGGATGTCTATAAAATAGTGGCATCGGGAGGTGAAATAGTTACTTTATTTACACCAAATGCTAGTTCAAATGAGGACTTAATCCTGTCAACTGTTGGTTTGTTTGTCGTCGACGGGGACGGAGCGCTAGTTGGTTTATCAACTGATCCCTACGAAAAAACCAAAGTAATTAAATTGCCAAACTTACCGGGTAGCTACTATATTGCAGTTGCGTTCCCGCCGCCTGATACTGAAGATGATGAGCATGATGAGCATGAGCAACATTCCAATTCTAGTTCCACTTATAAGTTAACTGTGGACAATGCTACTTTTATAAACCAAGGCTCAAATGAAAACTGGTCAATGGCGGCTGACTTTGTGGTTGGTGATATTATTGTTAAGAGAAAAAGTAACTGTAATTTTGATCCATCAAGTGACTTGCTGAACTCAAAAGCTATAAGCCCCTTACAGCAAAAAGACTCAAAATCAGGATTATCTATTTACAGTTATGGTAATCGTATTATCGATTTAGCGAGAAGTGCCGCTACAAATAAATCACTATTTACACGTTTCAGCAAAGCCCAGAGCAAACCCTCTGAGACTGAATTAAAAATCGCTACACTGATGATGGCGAAAGAAATTGGTTCTCATTCTTGCGTTGAATACGCTGAGCCTAATTATCGCAGATACAAGTCGTTAACACCCAATGATCCCAGATACAAAGACCAATGGCACTATAAAAAAATAAACTTGGATGATGCATGGGATATAACTACTGGGGTTGATTCAATTAAGGTGGCTGTTCTGGATACCGGTATTGCACTAGGACATCCAGATCTTACTTCAAGGCACTCAGCAGACGGCTATGACTTTGTTACCGATTTCAACAATGCTAACAATCCAGATGGTGATGGTATAGACAGCGACCCAACAGATAGTTGCTATGACTCCCACGGCACTCATGTTGCAGGCACTGTGGGCGCCCATACCAATAATGAAAAAGGGGTTTCTGGCGTGGATTGGGGTGCTAAGATTATGTCATTACGGGTGCTGGGTTGTGAATACGGTAGTGACTATGATATTGCTCAAGCCATTCGCTATGCTGCTGGTTTAGAAAATGATTCAGGCATTGTAGTTTCAGACCCAGCCGATATTATTAATATGAGCTTGGGAGGTGCCGATTTTAATCAAACACTGGCTGATGCAGTAGCCGACGCAATTAATGCTGGTGTGATTATAATTGCTGCTGCCGGTAATGAATCCACACCAATTCCAAGCTATCCAGCTGCTTTAGATGGAGTGGTTTCCGTAGCCGCTACAAATACTGATAATGTAGTAGCAGGGTTTTCAAATTTTGGCTCTACGATTGATATTGCGGCCCCCGGAGTTGGTATTTTGAGTACCGTAGTATCGTCCGACGATGGTGTAATCACTCATAATTATGAACCTTATAATGGTACATCCATGGCTTCTCCACATATAGCAGGTGTCGCTAGCTTAATGAAATCCGTCTACAGTGATATGACGCCAGATGATTTTGATGCCATTCTTGTTAGTGGAAAAATCACGGATGATTTGGGTGATAGTGGCCGCGATGATTATTTTGGTCATGGATTAATTAATGCCAAAAAGGCTGTTGATTATGCTAAACAGATTAATGATGGAGAGGAACAAATTCCAGTTATACCTGTTTTAGGTCTTAATTACTCTTCAATTGATTTCGCTTCCTTTCATACTGAGATAGTAATAACGGCCTCAAATATAGGCACTAAAAACTCCACTTTAACCATTTCTGGCGTAGAAACTGCTGATTCGTTTGTCACAGTGACTGCGCCCAGTAGTGGTAGTGAAGACGGACTAGGTGATTATACAATCCGTATTGACAGAGCGGATCTATCGCCAGGAGTCTATTCAAGCACCGTTAAGTTTCAGTCTAATGGGGGCGAAAAAACACTGCCTGTCATATTTAGGGTACTAGAGGTAGATCAAAGATTTGATGGCAATGCGGGTAATATCTATCTTCACTTAGCTAACACCGAGAAAGATGAAGTCACCAAAATCAATGTGCCTGAACCAATTAATGGTAAGTATTCCTTTAACTTCCCCTATGTTGGGCCAGGCAACTACACTCTCAAAGCCGGAAATGACTTGGATAATAATGGCGTACTTTGTCAAGGCGCTGAGGGATGTGGTCAATACGGTGGTGGAAACTCAGTCATCATTGAGATAGGTGCTGATACAAAGGATATTGATTTTAGCCTTCGTTATTAATCACCTTTTAGAGGACTTTTAAGCATGACAAGGCCTTTAGTCAGATCACTGGTTGTGTTTTAAAAAACCTATGGGTGACAGATCATTTGGTGTCTGCCCGGTAACATTGGCAAGATGAAAAAATACGCCCTCGGCAGGTTAGGATTTCCGACGGAATAAACATTATAATAATGCTATGTCCCGTTCGATTAACAGGATAAATCCGTCGCCTCCTAAGCGACTGCTGGGGGTTCGAGTCCTCCACGGGACGCCATTGCACTTAAATTCACCAAGCGAAGCTAACATAAGTTAGTTAATAAATTGCTGACGGAGAGAGGAATCGGGCTTCGCCTTCGCCCTTCGGGTCGCCGTCGCATAGCTCCGGCGCTGTCTCGCGC
>JBMZBJ010000003.1:0-351363 GCA_049612225.1 Porticoccaceae bacterium
TAACGATGGGGGCGCTGTCTCCACCTGAGACTCAGTGAAATCGAAATCGCGGTGAAGATGCCGTGTTCCCGCGGCTAGACGGAAAGACCCCGTGAACCTTTACTATAGCTTGGCACTGAACTTTGAATCTATCTGTGTAGGATAGGTGGGAGGCTTTGAAGCGCAATCGCCAGATTGCGTGGAGCCATCCTTGAAATACCACCCTGGTATGTTTGAGGTTCTAACGCAGACCCGTTATCCGGGTCGCGGACAGTGTCTGGTGGGTAGTTTGACTGGGGCGGTCTCCTCCCAAAGAGTAACGGAGGAGCGCGAAGGTACACTCAGCATGGTCGGAAATCATGCTATGAGCGCAAAGGTAGAAGTGTGCTTGACTGCGAGACTGACACGTCGAGCAGGTACGAAAGTAGGTCTTAGTGATCCGGTGGTTCTGTATGGAAGGGCCATCGCTCAACGGATAAAAGGTACTCCGGGGATAACAGGCTGATACCGCCCAAGAGTTCATATCGACGGCGGTGTTTGGCACCTCGATGTCGGCTCATCACATCCTGGGGCTGGAGCTGGTCCCAAGGGTATGGCTGTTCGCCATTTAAAGTGGTACGCGAGCTGGGTTCAGAACGTCGTGAGACAGTTCGGTCCCTATCTGCCGTGGGCGTTGGAAACTTGAGGAGAGCTGCTCCTAGTACGAGAGGACCGGAGTGGACGAACCCCTGGTGTTTGGGTTGTCATGCCAATGGCATTGCCCAGTAGCTACGTTCGGACGGGATAACCGCTGAAAGCATCTAAGCGGGAAGCCCCCTCCAAGATTAGGTTTCCCTGGGAGTTTAACTCCCCTAAAGGGCCGTTCAAGACTAGGACGTTGATAGGTTGGGTGTGGAAGCGCTGTGAGGCGTTGAGCTAACCAATACTAATTGCCCGTGAGGCTTGACCATATAACGCAAGCGAGACGCTGGACAGATGTGTGTGAGATGCACGCCAGCCATGAAAAAATGTATTCAATAATTACCGACCTAATTTGATAAGTGGAGCCCACTAGCATGCCTAGTAGGCAGAAACGGCCAAAAGCCTTGACCTGTCCGTGCTCCACCTTTCAAACCAGTTTGCCTGATAACCATAGAGAACTAGAACCACCTGATCCCATCCCGAACTCAGCAGTGAAATGGTTCATCGCCGATGGTAGTGTGGGGTTTCCCCATGTGAGAGTAGGTCATTGTCAGGCTTCTAATATAAAATCCCAGTTGTTTATCGCAGCTGGGATTTTTTTATGTCGCCTAATGTGTTTTTGATGAAATGAGTATGCAATCCCAAACGCTGTTTGAGCGTTTTTCTATTCAAGTTCACCATACAGTGTCTGTTTTGCGAATACCTCAAATAACAGAATTTTGGTGTCTGACAGCTGTTGCTGGTTATTGATACCCATCCGCATTAACTAGTGGAATCTTGCTCTTTACAAATATTCCATTCCCACGCCCTAATTCACTCCCTTTGTCATCATAAATCACAGCCTCTGAGATAAATTGTGATTTGTTCCTATTTAAAACTCTGCCCACAGCCCTAACCACACCGCTGGATACTGGGCGTGTTATGTAAGTTGTAAAAGAGGTTGTGACGAGGAAAAACTCATGCTCCAGCGAGTTGGCAGCATACCAAGCTGCATCGTCCAGCATTTTGAAGTAAACAGACCCGTGAACTGCCCCGCCGGCATGAAAGAACTTCTCAACCACATCAACTTCGATTTCAGCAGTTCCCTCGCTCAGCCTTAGCTTGGGGTTATAAAATTTATTGATATTTGCAGCATCATGCATGCTTACCAATGATTCGATGTGAGACTTCCCTTTCATAGATTCTCTCCCTTTAATAATTTGCGTCGTTTCATCATTACATGCCGAAAGTCCTAAGTGCTTTGCAGTACAGTGAAATATTGCCCTGCAAACGCATTATACAATCTTGCACTAACTGACTGTAGATTAGGTTTGAGAGCATGACAAAAAACCGCTAAGCGAGGCATAATAGGGGTATCAATCTACAATTTCTGGATAACTGACAGGCACTAGCTATCTCGCTATGGAATACTTGTTCTACACTGGGCTCGGCGCCATTGCCGGATTGATCAGCGGTCTGTTTGGGGTCGGCGGCGGTGCGGTTATAGTCCCTATGCTTATCTTCGCCTTTGCCGCACAGGGTATCAATGCTGAGGTGGCCACTCATCTGGCAATAGGAACCTCCCTGGCAACTATCTGCTTTACTTCCCTCAGCTCTATCTATACTCACCACCAAAAAAAGGCCATCCGCTGGGATCTGGTTAAAACCATGACACCAGCCATTATGTTCGGCTCTTGGTTGGGCGGCATCATTGCTATTTCACTCCAGGCCGGGTTATTACAAATACTATTTGGTAGCTTTATGGTGGCGGTGGCATTGCAGTTGCTCTTCTACACGCCTGCAGTAGGTATACGGTCTTTGCCCGGAGCCATTGGAACCAGTGTTGCCGGCGGCGCTATAGGGGGCTTATCTGCACTGTTTGGGATTGGCGGTGGCACGCTGAGCACGCCCTTTCTGAGTTTTTATGGGGTGAAAATTCATCGCGCAGTGGGCACTGCCGCAGCGATTGGATTTCCGATAGCCGGAGCCGCGACCTATGCCTATGTGGCCGCGGATGTGGGAGATTTGACGATGCCCAATGCCAGCATTGGCTATGTTTTTGTTCCCGCATGGCTAGGCATTATTGTGGCCAGCATTCCCTTTGCCCGCCTGGGTGCAAAGATAGCACATCGTTCCAACGAGAAAGTTCTGCGGATTGCTTTTGGTTGTATGATGATGGTACTAGGCACTAGATTTATCTGGATTAATTTGTAGTTATAAATAAAAAATATAGGCAGTCAGCTTATCTCCACTTTGACTGTAGAAAAGACAATTAACCTCTAAAAGTTTACACTCTATGCTCATAAGTAGTTCTAATCGATCGATTAAAATGATCGCTGGAGGGTGGGCAAATTAACGCTAAAGTCTTAGAAATTCTGAGTGACGGGAAGTTTCACTCGGGTGAAAGTTTAGGCCGTGCATTAGGTGTCAGCCGGACCGCAGTTTGGAAGCAGCTTCAGAAACTGGAATCCATGGGGCTGCAATTAGAGTCTGTGAAAGGTAAGGGTTATCGGCTGCCTAGAGACTTTGAGTTGCTGAATGAGAAAAAAATCATAGGTTACTTGACGCCCACCGTTCAAAGTCAATTGAAGACATTGCAAATCCACCAAAGTCTTGATTCCACCAATCGGGTTGCCACTGAAGAAATTCAGCACAGTCAATCTGATAGTGCTGGCGCGACGGGCACCATTATCATGTCGGAATATCAGTCCAATGGTCGTGGTCGACGTGGCAAGCATTGGGTCAGTCCCTTCGCCTCAAATATTTATCTGTCGCTTATCTGGGGTTTTGATAATGGTGCCAACGCCCTTCAGGGGCTAAGCTTGAGTATTGGTGTGGCAGTCAAGCGTGCACTGACTGAATTGGGTGTAGAAGCTGTCAGCCTGAAATGGCCCAATGATATCTACGTTAACGAAAAAAAATTGGGGGGCATTTTACTAGAGATGGTTGGTGATCCCGCTGGCCAATGCTCGGTCATTATCGGCATAGGTATCAATGTAGCTATGCCCAGCGAAAGCGGTCAAGCGATCGATCAGCAATGGACCGATGTTAGATCTTCGGTGCGTAAACCAGTTTCAAGAAACCGATTGGCGGCATTTGTTGTTGAAAATTGTTTTAATCTGCTTGCTGACTATGAACAGAAAGGTTTTGCCGCTTATAGAGAAGAATGGCAGGCAAGCGATGCTTTCAAGGGTAGGCAAGGTACGGTCTCCTCAGCTACACAGTCAACCACCGGAACTATTTTAGGGGTGGATAATAGTGGTGCTTTGAAAATGCAACTGGGCAATGGTGAGGTTGCCCACTTTATCGGTGGCGAGCTTGGTTTGCGATCCAATGATGGTGGCGATTGAGAGAAAGTGGACACACTCTGGCCACCTTAAATCTGTGCTGTGGGCTTTTGATAACACAGAAGTACTAACATCATTTAAAGGCACGGCTATTCGAAAGTGTTTAATTGGCAGATTTTGTAACTATTCTGAAGAAAATAGAGGCATTACACGAGACACAAAGCACATTTTAGTCTAATGTAGATAATGTTTGGTTGGAGTTGTTTGTGCCAACTAGGCTTTGGAAAAATGGATTGGATGCTATATTTCAAGGGAACGACTTGCCATATGCCACAGATCTCGTGTGCGCTTAACACTCGGCTTAGTCTCATTACAAGCTGCGCTAATATTAGTTTAGCTACCGCACCCAAAAAATCAACAAGCTGCAACTTGAGTTGCGGTCGAATTCCCTATGATTGGGCTTTGAAAATACCCACTGTCAGTCCCTTTTTCCCAGAAGACATCAAGCAGTAATGGATTAGTCCATAAATCTGAACAGAACCTAAGGATATGTGTCTTTAATGAATAGGGATTGGTCAAGAGATTCATATTTCCGTCAACGAAGCTAATACAGTTTGCTCGTGCAATTCGTACGGTGCATAGAATTAGTGATTTATCTCAAGGAGGAGAAAATCATGGGTAGTTTTAGAAAATTAATGATTGGGCTGATCAGCATGTTGCCATTGCTATCTGGCTCTGTCATAGCCTATGAAAAACTTATAATTGAAGATGGATCATTAATCCTCGAATCCGACGACGTGATTGCTGTTGAAAATATAGAGATCACTCCAAATAGTACCCTCGATAGCAATGCTTCCATAAGGGTTAGTGGAGACTGGTCAAATTCTGGCACTTACAAACCCAACAATAGCTCAGTTTATTTTACGGGTTATGGTGAGAGCGTTATCAGTGGTGGCAACACATTTTACAATTTAATCTCAGATCACAATGAGGATGATACAGGTCAAGGGAAGGCTCTGAAATTTGATAATAACAATACGCAGACCATAACAAAGACGCTTACCTTGAAAGGAGGAAGTCCAGGTAACCTAATGGCGCTGACTTCTAGTGTTGCTGACAGTGCTGCAACACTAGAAGTGAGTAGTTCAACCACTATCAATGCTCAGTACCTAAGCATCAAAGATTCTATTTTGTCTGGATACGACTCCTATCCTGGCGATAATAGTTACAACATTGATGACGGAGGCAATAGCGGATGGTTTGGTTCATCGACAGAGGGTCGGGAGGGCATTTCAGTATCCACAAACAACCTCTTATTGGCAGAGGGCGATACGGGTGATTTTAAAGTTAAACTTAAATATGCACCAGTTTCTTACGTTGTCTTAAAAGTCACATCCAGCGATGAGACTAAGGCGGCACTTTCATTATCTGTCCTAACCTTTACCGCGGACAACTGGAAAACCGAGCAGACAGTAACGGTAACCACAGTCAATAATTATGATCTAGAGGATAGTTCTTCGGTTATTACCCTTACTGTAGATAGGGCTAGTAGTGATAGTTCCTTCCATGATGTTGAAGATCAAACTGTCAGTTTAACCACTCAAAATACTGAAACAGCGCTGGGAATAATAAAGGCGTTTAGCAGTGGTGATGGTACCACGCCGCCGCCGCCCTCGTTGTCTATTTACCAAGCGGCGGGCGTCAGTGGAGTTGCAGCAAATAATCTGGTTGTAGTGAATGCGATGGTTCTGGCCGCGGATGCAGGCGAGGTTGATACAGTCCCTAAAGTTCAAGCGCTGGTGGATAGAATGAAAAATCCAGATCAAATAAGATTTAATCCAAGTGACCTGAAAACTAACGACCCGGCTGTTTCACAGGTGCTTGAGGAATATGCCATTGAGTTAGCTTCAATCGTTGTCCACCAAAAAAATGGGAAGTACGAAAGTGTTTCCAATCATATGCCCAATTCAGCGGTGAGTATTGGTACTGGTCGCCCTGACAGTGAACTTATCAATGTTGACTCTGACAGTAACCCTGAAATTTATATCCTTATTAAGGCGAGCGACGCATCAAATAAATCGGCAAGATTTAATAAAACTAGTATCAAAGAACGGGTTTTCATGTGGAACCCTACGGCCAATACATTTGATGCGGTGACTGTCAGCCTTGATCATGTAAAACACAGCTCGCATCAAGCCAATGATTTCATTGGCTACCCCTTGGGTGAGAAGTCCTTGCCTGATGCATCTATCAAGACGCATATTGCAGGAGCCACTGACAAATCTGATCAGTCAGTTACCCTGTGGGGCTACTCAAACGGCCAGATGGTGCCAGTTACTCGCCCCGTCACTTCTGCTTCCGTGCCGAATAGCGATGGCAGATATCCCTGGCAAGTGACAGCGGAGGACTATACGAAACCGCTAGATATTGGTGCTAATCTAGTCTTAGCAAAAAGCTCAATATCACTGTCCTTGCCTCTGGCTCTTACAGTCATAGCTCCAGAGGTTAATCTCAGTATATCCGCCAATCGCAAACAAGTATCGGCGGGCTCGGTGGTTACCTACACCATTCAGTTAGACAGCAGTTCGCCCTATCCGTTAAATAACATTGCGGTAAGAAATGACATACCCCTTGGCTTTAGCTACGTAGAGAACTCCGCGCATTGGGATCACGATGGTGATGCGCAAACGCCGATGGTAGCTGTTGCCACCTCTTCCCATGACGCTGGAAAGGTCTTGCAGTTCGACTTGGGCAATGTGATGGAAGCGCCCGTTAGTCACAAACTACGCTATCAATTACGCATAGGTAGCGGAGTCAATAAAGGTAACTACACCAACAGTGTTAACGCAGTCGATCATGCGGGCACACCTGACATCCTAGCTGATGATTTTTCTCTGTCAGGCAGCCAAGCATCAGCTGATATCCGTGTCGTTGAAGATGCCCTATTTGAGCTGTCGACAGTGATTGGTAAAGTGTTTAATGACATCAATGGCAATGGGTTGCAAGATCCGGGTGATTTACCAGTGCCCTATGCACGGCTAGTGACCTCAGCCGGTCAGCTTGTGACAGCCGATGTCAATGGTCAGTATCATCTCGGCAATATGCGTCCCGGTCGCATGGTGGTGCGTATCGATGAGCGCAGTCTGCCCGATCAAACAAGCGTGCTGGGTCATCGTTCACAGATTGTAGATATCCGTCCGGGTATTCCAAGCAAGGTTAACTTTGCTGTTCAGTTACCCAGTACGGTGGATAACACGCCATTAATACGCATAGAGCAGTTATCGAAGAGGCTAGAGCCGAGCCTCAGCATTGGTATATTTGGTTCAGGTCAGATCGACAGTCAACAGCAGCGTTTTGTCACACCTCTGGAGATACGCGCCTACAGCAACTACGCCGCCTTTATTAAACAATGGCAAGTATTGATTAGTGAAGACTTTAGTCGTCGCGTTGTTAAAATCTTTAGTGGCACCGGCAGTGATTTGTTTGCGCCGATTTACTGGGACGGCACAACAGATGAGGGTGAGTTTATCGATCCGCAACGCGATTACCATATAGAGTTATTGGTAGCAGACAGCGATGGTCGTGAAGCCTACACCTATCGTCAGAGACTGACACTCGTTGAGTCAACAGAGCAGTTTGAGTTAGGTGCAGCCAGTGATAGAGAGGGCGACAGAGCGCGTGCGTCAGGCTACAGAAAATGGCTGCGAAGTCTGACTAAAGAAGACAAAACAGCGCGTAGTCATATCCGTGCGATAGGTAAGTCAATACGCGTCTCAGGAGAGCAGTTTAGCGCCATACGTATCAGTCAGGACAATCAATTGCTCGCCGAAATACCTAGCTACATCAAGTCCCAACCTGTTGCGATAAACATGTTGCGGGCAGAGTCGTTAAGTGAAAACCTATCCCAAGAGAATCATATCGAGCTTATTGTGCCAAAGGGCAAGCTCAATGTGCAGAATGTGCGGGTATTTGGCGATAACACTGTGATAGCTGCCAATGCAACTGTTGGCATCCAGTCTGAACAGAATATAGAAGAGCAAGCATTCAATAGTGAAAAACCATTGGAAACTGAAAAGCAGCTCGCCAATGATGACAGGCCTGTTGCGCTCGACAGCCATACAACGGACAAGCAGGCTAGTACGTCTGAAATTAATGGCGAGATTGAGGAACCTGATAAGGTTGCGCTAGGACAATCAGAAGTCATCACTGAACGGACCATAGATACACAACAGATGACGGCATCCAAGGACTACTTTTTGGTTGGGATTGTCGATGCAGAACTAGCCTATCGGGATATCAAAGACAATGATGCTTTAGCCATGTCTGGCAACAGTCGTTATGGGGACAAGATTTGGAAAGATGGCAAAGTTCAGCTGTACTTTAAGGGTACCGTAGCAGGTGACTATCTGGTAACAGCTAGCATTGACAGTGAAAGAGACAGGGATGACTTATTTAGCAATCTAGACCCGGATGCGAGTTATGCGCTGTATGGCGATAACGCTTCGGTGGATAATTTGGTGACGGAAGCGGATGGTGCGCTGTATCTATTGATTGAAAAGGATCTATCCTGGGCCAAGTGGGGTCGTTTGCAGGCGGCCCTGGACAACAGTGAACTGGCGAGCTTCCAGCGTTCATTGCAGGGAGCACAGGTGCACCATGAATCGACACAAAGTACCGCCTATGGAGAGCCAGTAACAGAGTTAGATGCGTTCCAAGCAACTGTGCGCCAGAAGACTTCGCGGGTTGAATTTCGCTCTACGGGTAGCAGTGTTTACTACCTGAAACATCAGGGGGTAATGAGAGATAGTCTCAAGCTGAAAGTCGAAGTACGTGATAGTATCAGCGGCAATATTCGATCCTCACAGACATTGGAAATGGGTAATGACTACCAGTTCAATGCGCAGAGTGGGCGTATCATATTCTGGCAGCCACCAGAAAGAGAGGTCGAATCAGAACTCTTGATGACGGGACAAAACTATGCACTAGACAAAGTGTACCTAGTTGCTGACTACAGCTACACCATTGCTGATGATTGGAGTCAAGGGGTTGGTGGGGTCGAGTTGCAACAAGCAGTGACTGATAATGTTGTCGTCGGTGTTACTCGGATTGATGAGCAGAAGTTAGATTCAGATTACAGTCTTGAAGGGATAAATAGCACAATTAATTTCGGTGCCGACCACAGTTTAACGTTGGAATACGCGCGCAGTGAATCGCGCAGTGAACCGCAATTCTACTCAGATGATGGTGGTCTTAGTTGGGGTGTAAAAACCGCCTCATCTTCGGATTTAGCGGTTGTCTCTGGTGATGCGTTCTCCCTGCGAGGTCAAGCTACACTGTCTGAAGGGCGTACCACCGTCAGCTATTATGGGCGCAGCATAACCAGGGCCTTCCACTCTGGCTATTCAAATCACCTTGGGGGTCAAAAGTCCATCGGTTTTGATGTTGATCACCGTCTTAGTGAGCGACTGTCAGCTCGGTTAAAACATCATCAGCAAGCTGAGCAAGATAAAACAGACGATAAGGACAGTAGCTCCACCTTGCAACTAGCCTACGATCTGAGCGATAAACTTCAACTGACCGGTGAATTGCAACACCTTGATAATGGCGGCGCAACCGCGGATAACATTGCATTCCAAGGTCGTTATCAATTTTCCGAAGATACCGCTCTTAGCCTTACGCAGCAGGCCAGTATAAACGCGCCTGGGGGCTCTCAGACTGGTCTGGCTGTGCAAAAAAGAGTCAGTGATCATCTGAAGGTTGAAGGCACCATTAGAGACAGTGAAAGTGGTGTTTCCTATGGTGTAAATGGCGACTACTCACTCAGCGAAAAGCTATCTCTCGGTGCTGGATTAGAGCAGGACAGTGCAGGGCTTGTGTCGGCTCAAGTAGGTACAGGTTATATGCCCAACAAAGATGCTATTTACAGACTATCCGTTGATAGTAGCGCCCTGGAGAACGGTAAATCGAGTCGAGGGCTAAGTCTTGGCACAGAACACCGAGTGAGCGACTCTACTAGCCTAAGCACAGGTACCAGCCTGACTATGTCTGGTGATGACAGCCGCAATAGTGAAGATGCGAAACTCTCCTACAAGCTAGCCGATGGTCGAGAGGTCTATGGCTCAGCTAGCCACTATAAACACCAGGATAATGAAACGTTGGATGATGGTCATGAAATCAGCCTTGGTGGTGATATAACCTCCAGTTGGAAAGGGTTTTTAACGCTGGGGCAGGGAGACTTACACCGCCTAGAAGGCAGATTAGACAAACGAAGAAACCTCGCTATAGGCACCAGCTACGTCCGGTCCACCAAACATCAGCAAAAGCAGCTGCAGGGTCGCTTGCGCTATGAAGTCCGTCAAGATCGCGGCATGGATGACATTGATGTAACACTGCTCGATCTCAACATTAGGGGTCGGCTCAATCAGGACATTGCCCTGATGGGAGGTCTCAATTGGGGACGCAGTGAAGATTTAGACAGTGGTTCAGTACAGGCTCAAAACAACCGCCTCGATTTAGGTGCAGCGTACCGCCCACTACTGCAAGATAATTTCAACATTATTGGCAAATACAGTTGGGTTGAAGACAAGCAACCACAGGATCAAATAGGTGATTTGGGACTAGAGGCACAAAAGGCGAAGGTGTTCTCTACAGACATACTCTACGACCTGAGTTCTAAATGGAGCCTAGGAGCTAAGTTAGCTCTCCGTCAAGGTGAAGAGAAAGTGCAGGATCTTCCATGGGCGGATAGTCGTAGATGGCTGGTGGCATCCAGAATTGGCTATGGCCTTTTTGAGGATGCCAAACTTAATATCGAATATAGGTTGCTTAAAGACATCCGCGCTCGGGACCGTAAAGATGGGATAGTGATTGAGCTGGCAAAACGCTTTAATCAAAAGATAGAAGTGGCAGTTGGAATAAACTATGCCGGATTTAGCGATGATCTTGGTTTGATGGATTATACAGAGCAACGCGGCTACTTGCGTATTACCGGTGTAATGGAATAAATAGTTAATCACGAAAAGGATTTTATTATGAAACATTGTCATTTACTGAGCTGTAAGGTGGCAAGCCTTACTCTTGTGGCGCTTATTACTTTTGTGGCAGGTAGCGGATGGGCAGCCACATTCGAGGGTAACCTTACGGTTGAGAAGAGTTCAGATGCTGACGCTTCCGACGGCAATCTGATTGTTGAGGGCACTACAACGCTTAAGGGTAATACAACTTTAGGGAATCAATCCTCCTCCGATACAATTACCACCAACGGCCTAATAACAGTTGATAGTGATCTAACCGTCAATGGAGCGCTTAAAATACAATCGGTGGACAGTGCTGGCGGTGGTGTAGTAGCGTCAGACGAGGGAATCGCAGGTAATTTAAGCGACAAAAAAATACCCACCGCCAAGGCAGTAAAAGACTATGTAGATGAGGAGTTCTCCCGTTTATGGGATTAACAGAAAGGCATCTTATTATGAAACATTGTCATTTACCTAGCTATAACAGGGTAGCAACCCTTGCGGCGCTTATAACCTTTGTGGCAAGTACTGGGTAGGCAAGCAAAATTGAAGGCAATCTTGAAGTCAAAGCAAGATCCGGTGCTGATGGAGACCTCACTGTTGAGGGCGCTACTTGGCCTAAGGGTAATACAACCTTGGGAAATGATGGCAATGAAACCTCCGGCACAACTAGCTTTTAGGTTCTCAAGCCCTCGAAATTAATGCAGTTGGTAACTAAAAATTATATGGACCTAAAATTAGATCATTAAAGTGTTAACAAAAAGGGATTTTATTATGAAAAATTGTCATTTACCTAGCTATAACAGGGTAGCAACCCTTGTTCTTGCGGCGTTTATAACTTTTGTACCCAGTACCGGATGGGCAGGCATAATTGAGGGTAACCTTACGGTTGAGAAGAATTCAAGTGCTGACCCTTCGGACGGCAATTTAACCGTTGAGGGCACTACCACGCTTAAGGGTAATATCACCCTAGGGGATGACGCCTCCGACACAACTATCTTCAAAAGGAAAGTAGCAGTTGATGGGAATCTAACCGTTGAGGGAAACCTTAAAATTCAATCGGTGGACAGTGCTGGCGGTGGTGTAGTAACTACCATACCCACGAATTCTGATGACGACACAATACCTACCACCGAGGCTGTGAAAAAGTATGTTGATAGTAAGCTTAATACTAATATTGACATCGATGTATATTACCCTGCCAACTATAAATTTAAGAAAGCAGAAGATAATAAATGGAACCTCAATGAGTTTTTCATCTTGACTACTAATGATCAATCGGAAACGCCGGTTAGTAAAGAGCTGGAAGCTGGTGGAACCATTTTATATGTCCTATATTCTGATAATGTGCAATATGTAGGTAATAGTGGTTTCGCATCTTTGACTGAAGACTGCACTACTTACCTTAACCCTTGGGATCAGGCTATGACCGATGTGCCAGGTAGACTTTTTAGGGCCTGGAACCATATAGATAATACTGATACACGTAAAACCTTATATTTTTGTCTTCAGGCGGAATCTGGTTCACCAGTACCGTCTTTGACATTCGCTCAAATATCTACTCACTAAAATAGTGATAAAGATAAATGTAAAGTAGCACAATGTCTTTTATGTTCTACTCAAAAGGAATAGTGAAAAGAGCGCAGACCCTATGTTCGGTTCTCAAGCGGTCCGAATTAATGCACTTGGCGATTAAAAATTATATGGATTTTAAACTCGACCATTAAGTGTCAACAAAAAGGATTTTATTATGAAAAATTGTCATTTACTTAGACACAAGATAGCAACCTTTACTTTTCTTAGTCTTATAGCTCTTGAGGCAAGTACTGGTTGGGCAACTACCATCCAGGGTAATCTTGAAATTAAAGCAAGATCTGGCTTTGACACTGCTTATGGAGATCTCACCGTTGAGGGCAATACTAGGTTTGAGGGTGATACGACTTTAGGGAGTCAAGCCTCCGAGACAATGACCATCAATGGGTCAATAACAGCTAAAAATAATCTCACCGTTGATGGAGATCTTAAAATACAAAGCGTAGATAGTGGTAGCAATGGTGTAGTAATTAATATAGATAATAATAGTGATAACGACACAATACCTACCACCCAGGCAGTGAAAGACTATATTGATAGCACAACACCTGTGAGCCTGTATCACTCTAACACTGGCTCTGACTCAACCAGTTATAGCTTTAAAAAGACGACTAACTCAAATCTTTGGCGTCTGACTACAAAAGATGGTGATCCAAACAACAACGTCAGTAAACAGATATTTCCTGGTGAGCGGTTGATATACACAGTTCATTTTGATCGTTCAGTAGAAAATGAAGATGATAATGCCGAAATTATTTTGTCTACGGTACCTTGCAACGATTTCGATGAGGGTTCAGGGCATCGTAAGGGACATGAGGAACATCGTTATGCATATAATTCTAATACAAAAAAAATAGCTGTCCTAAGCTATTATAAAAGGGCTGATGAGCTTACGGAAACCTTAAATTTTTGTGCCTGGTTCTGGAAGAGTGAAGAGGATGGAGCAAGAACCACAAGCATGCAACAAAACTTTGACGTTATCTATGTTCATATTGCTAAACTAACTAAGCATAAAGCGAGCACACAGCACACAGTTTTTCCTGTCTAACAGTACCAGTGGGCCGCTTATTAGATTTTAAGTCCGTCACGACTAATACCACTGGCGGTGACCAAGCGAAGTTTAGCAGTGTCCGTCGCTTTGCCGAGATCCATTAATTACCGGCGCAAAAGAATACGGGAAACCATCCGCATAAGTAACTTTGCCTAAACAGATTCTGGGCTCGTTAATATAAGCAGCTTTAGCAAAAGCTGAGGAAGGCATTGGTGATGATTGGATTGTCTGGGGTATGGCTTTAATCTAGCAGTCCTTGGTTTGGAGTTATACATCTGCCAGTTCCTGTTCCCAAAACCATATGACATATCGCACATCGGCAGCCAAAAATAGCGTAAGATAATACCCTGAACTAGGGTGCCAAACACTATGATTCTGGATATTGATATTGGTAACAGCCTTGTTAAATGGCGACTCATAAATAATCAAACGCCTGTGGCCTCGGGCAGTCAGTCCACGTCGTCGATTGTATCCGGCGAACCCCTTGTGTTACAGGGTGTGACTTCAGTTAGTGAGGTTCGCGCCTCCTGTGTGGCCAATACAACAGTGATTACTGCGCTTCAGCATCAGCTGTTCGAGCAATTTTCTGTCAGCATTAAAATGGCGCAAGTGACGGTCAAAGTGGGCGCCGTTTCCTGTGGCTATAAGAACCCGCAGCAATTGGGGATCGATCGCTGGCTAGCAATAGTCGCTGCCTATAAAAAGTTCCCAGAGAGACTTTTGGTTGTGGATGCAGGCAGTGCCATTACTGTGGATTTAGTGAATGGTGAAGGGTTACATTTGGGAGGCTATATTTTCCCCGGGTTGCGACTAATGAACGAGTCATTGCGACGGGGCACTGCGGCGGTTGATGTTGTTGCCAACTCTGCCACAGAGCTGTTGCTACCTGGAGAGGATACCCAACACGCAGTGAATAAGGGCTGTCTATTGGCAGCGGTGGCAGCTGTTGAAAAATTGGTTTTGCAGCATCCCTCAAAAATTGTGGTAACTGGTGGTGATGCCCAGCCTTTAATAAAAGGGCTTTGTTTGCAGGGTAACGCTTCTAAGCTATCGCACTGCCCTGATTTGGTGCTAGATGGTCTCTCAGTAGATGATATTGGCTTGGTAAATTGGTGTGTGTAGATACGGCCTAGCGATGAAATTTATCAGTCTTAGGGGTGCTGATTGCAGGCATAATACGAAGTACCGTCTTTTTTTAACTTGATATTGTTCAACTGATCTTCAGTGTTGTTGAAAAAAACCAAAAAGAACCCCTATATAAGGTTGCTAATAACCTTTAGTTTCTCTAAAATCGCGCTCCGCCTTTGAGATGCTGGTGTAGCTCAGTTGGTAGAGCAGCTGACTTGTAATCAGCCGGTCGGGGGTTCGACTCCTCTCACCAGCTCCATTTCTCTGGCCATATTGCTGATTCTGTTGGCATTTTGTTGACATTAGCGGCGTAGGGAAAGAGAATACGCGACCGTTTTTTTGACTGGAGTGCCTCGGAAAATTTTCAGCACCGTACCATGGTCACGAATTTAGGGCGTTAGGTTGGGGTCTAATTGCATTTTAGCTTTCTGTAATTGAGGGCTGAGGTGCTTTTGTTTTGTGACCTTTTTATAGAAAATTTAAGGCGGGATTCCCGAGCGGTCAAAGGGATCAGACTGTAAATCTGACGCGAAAGCTTCGGTGGTTCGAATCCACCTCCCGCCACCAGATTTGCAAAGACGTTACAAGCGTTTGCGCCTTTTCGTTATCGAAAGGTGCCAGTTATGAGCCTGGTAGCAGATTGTTTTCATCAGGTACTGGTTGAGATGGTTGGTTGCGCGGGCATAGTTTAATGGTAGAACCTCAGCCTTCCAAGCTGATGATGCGGGTTCGATTCCCGCTGCCCGCTCCAAGAGTTGTTAGAGGTATGTGCTCATATAGCTCAGTAGGTAGAGCACTTCCTTGGTAAGGAAGAGGTCACCGGTTCAAATCCGGTTATGAGCTCCAGTTTTGAAATTTTAGATTTATTAAGTTTAACAGTCGTTTAGTGTAAATAAAGAGTAACCGGCCAAGGTAAAAGCTATTCCTGTAGATAGCTGACCTGCCCCGGGGTCCCCGTTAGGAGATGAAGAAATGTCGAAAGAAAAATTTGAAAGAAGTAAACCGCATGTGAATGTAGGCACCATTGGACACGTTGACCATGGTAAGACGACCCTGACGGCAGCGATGACGCGGGTATGTTCAG
The DNA here is from genome assembly GCA_049612225.1 of Porticoccaceae bacterium. Taxonomy (GTDB): domain Bacteria; phylum Pseudomonadota; class Gammaproteobacteria; order Pseudomonadales; family Porticoccaceae; genus HTCC2207. Next base: position 15,796 of record JBMZBJ010000003.1, read on the forward strand.
AGGTGTACGGAGGCGAGATGAAGGCCTTTGATCAGATTGACAATGCACCGGAAGAGCGGGAGCGCGGCATTACTATCTCGACAGCTCACGTTGAATATGATTCACCGACGCGTCACTACGCGCACGTTGACTGTCCGGGACACGCGGATTACGTGAAGAACATGATTACCGGTGCGGCGCAGATGGACGGTGCTATCTTGGTATGTGGTGCGACGGATGGGCCGATGCCCCAGACCCGCGAGCATATTTTGCTGTCGCGTCAGGTGGGTGTTCCCTATGTACTGGTATTCCTGAACAAAGCTGACCTGCTGGCAGAAGACTGCGGTGGTGTGGGTTCAGAAGAGTACACCGAGATGTTGGAGCTGGTTGAGATGGAGCTTCGCGAGCTGTTGGATCTGTATGAGTTCCCCGGTGATGACACACCGATTATTGTGGGATCGGCGCTGATGGCGTTGGAAGGTAAAGATGACAACGAGCTGGGCACCTCAGCGGTTAAGAAGCTGGTTGAAGCGTTGGACAGCTACATCCCTGAGCCTGTGCGTGCTATTGATCAGCCGTTCCTGATGCCAATTGAAGACGTGTTCTCGATTGCGGGTCGCGGTACGGTTGTGACCGGTCGAGTGGAGCGCGGCGTGATCAAGGTTGGTGAAGAGATTGAGATTGTGGGTATTGCAGATACAGAGAAGACTACCTGTACGGGTGTTGAGATGTTCCGCAAGTTGTTGGACGAAGGTCGCGCGGGCGAGAACGTGGGTGTTCTGTTGCGTGGTACCAAGCGTGAAGAAGTGCAGCGTGGTCAGGTACTGGCCCATGTGGGTAGCGTGACGCCGCACACCAAGTTTAGTTCAGAGGTCTATGTATTGTCGAAAGACGAGGGTGGTCGTCATACGCCATTCTTTAAGGGTTATCGACCACAGTTTTACTTCCGTACTACGGATGTGACCGGTGCCTGTGAGTTGCCTGCGGGTACGGAGATGGTGATGCCTGGAGACAATGTTCAGATGGAAGTTGAGCTGATTCATCCGATTGCGATGGAAGAGGGCTTGCGCTTTGCGATCCGTGAAGGTGGTCGCACTGTGGGTGCGGGTGTTGTCGCCAAAATTATTGAATAAATCTCTTGTAATTTAGGTTCAAGCCGAGGCATTTTTGATGTCTCGGCTTAACTGTTACAGAGGCAAAATAGAGTTAGATTGTAGGCCAGTAGTTCAATTGGTAGAGCACCGGTCTCCAAAACCGGCTGTTGGGGGTTCGAGTCCCTCCTGGCCTGCCATATACCAAAGCGTAGGAAATGATTCAGCAATGAGCGTTGTAGCACAGGATAAGCAATACCGCCTCGACTGGCTAAAGTGGTTGGTCGTCTTGGTGGTTATCGGCGGCGGTATTTACGGCAACTGGTATTACTCGGCGGAGTCAGTACTCTACCGGGCTCTGGCCTTGGTTGCGCTACTAGTTCTAGCGGTTCTAGTCGCCGCGCAAACTGCCAAGGGTGCGGCAGTCATTGAATTGGCAATGGGTTCGCGTACCGAGTGGCGCAAGGTGGTATGGCCTACCAAGCAGGAGCGCAATCAGACAACCCTGATGGTAGTAGTGGTAATACTTATTATGGCAGTTGTTCTCTGGGGTATCGATTCCCTGCTGAGCTGGCTCGCTTCACTGATAATGGGCTAGGAGAGCGAGATGTCAATGCGTTGGTATGTAGTGCACGCCTACTCGGGTTACGAGAAAAAAGTAGCGCTGGCGATCCGCGAGCGAATTGAAAGGCACGGACTGCAGCAGAGCTTTGGAGAGATCATGGTTCCCACCGAAGAAGTGGTGGAGATGAAAAGTGGTCAAAAGCGTACTAGCGAACGTATGTTTTTTCCAGGTTATGTATTGGTGCAGATGGATTTGGATGATGATACTTGGCATCTGATCAAGGAGACGCCTCGGGTGTTGGGCTTTATTGGTGGCAAAGCCGACAAGCCTGCACCGATCACTGATAGAGAGGCTGAAACCATTCTGCAGCGCATGCAGGACTCTGAAGAGGCACCGCGGCCCAAGACTATGTTTGAGCCCGGCGAAATGGTGCGAGTCATCGATGGTCCGTTTAATGATTTCAATGGCACTGTCGAAGAAGTTAACTATGAAAAGAGCAAGCTGCGAGTGGCGGTATCGATCTTTGGTCGATCCACACCAGTTGAGCTTGAGTTCACTCAGGTAGAAAAAGCCTGATAAAGTTTGGTGGCAGGTCAGCAGTTGTGATCTGTCGGGGAGCCAAAGATGGCGTGTCGCAGCGTATTTGCGGTACACCGGAGGCGATATTACCCATAATAGGAGAAAAAAATGGCTAAAAAAGTTACGGCCTACATCAAGTTGCAAGTGCCTGCAGGTCAGGCAAACCCAAGTCCCCCTGTGGGCCCAGCACTGGGTCAGCACGGCGTCAATATTATGGAGTTCTGTAAAGGCTTTAATGCCCAGACTCAGGGTGTAGAACCCGGCGCACCGGTTCCGGTAATTATTACTGTCTATGCGGATCGCAGCTTCACTTTTGAGATGAAGACCCCACCCGCCTCTTTCCTGTTGAAGAAAGCAGCTGGTTTAAAGAGCGGCTCCGGGCGTCCCAACACTGAAAAGGTGGGCAAGGTAAGCCGCGCTCAGCTGGAAGAAATTGTGAAAACCAAAGAGCCCGACCTGACAGCCGCCGATATGGATGCCGCAGTGCGCACCATCGCTGGTTCTGCGCGGTCCATGGGCATTGAAACGGAGGGCGTGTAAGTGGCCAAGTTATCCAAGCGCCGTCGTGCGATCAATGAAAAAGTAGAGCCCGGTAAGATCTATCAGGCTGAGGAGGCCTTCGGGTTACTCAGAGAGCTCTCTTCCGTTAAATTTTCCGAAACTGTCGATGTAGCGGTCAACTTGGGAATTGATCCCAAAAAATCTGATCAGGTCGTCCGCGGTGCCACTACATTGCCCAATGGTTCGGGTAAGGATATTCGCGTCTGTGTTTTCGCCCAGGGCGATGCCGCTGAAGCTGCCAGTGCGGCCGGTGCAGAGCTGGTGGGTATGGACGAACTCGCTGAGCAGATAAAGGGCGGCAACATGGATTTTGATGTGGTTATCGCGGCGCCAGATGCCATGCGCATTGTGGGTATGCTGGGTAAGGTGCTAGGCCCCCGCGGACTGATGCCGAATCCAAAATCCGGCACTGTAACGCCAGATGTGGCCACTGCGGTTAAAAATGCTAAAGCTGGACAGGTGCGTTTTCGCGCAGACAAAAACGGTATTGTGCACGGTGGCATCGGTGTTCTCTCATTTGAGCCGAAAGCACTGGTGCAGAACCTTGAGGCATTAATGACCGATTTGACCAAGGCCAAGCCAGCTTCTGCGAAAGGGGTTTATGTGAAGAAGATTACAGTCTCTTCAACTATGGGCCCAGGACTAATTATTGATCAGGCCTCTCTGGGGGGCTGATCCATACAGGGCAGTAGTATTGCCCTGACAGACTTTGGGGTCTGGGATACAGAGTTAAACCTGTTCTCGGGCTGTCAAAGACCGTAGGTTCCCATTGGGAATAATGAGTTGTGGTGATGTCACTATCGCACTGGCTCCCCTACGCAGGCGGTGAACCCAACCCAGTTTATCTGGTATGTATTCACCTTGTTGGTCGGGGGATTTCTCGACCTAAACTCAGGTAAATCGAGGAGATTTATCGTGGCATTGAATCTCGATGACAAGAAAGCCATCGTTGCTGAAGTGAACGAGACCGCCGCCCAGGCACTTTCCCTGGTGATAGCAGACGCCCGTGGCGTCGATGTGACCGAAATGAATGCTCTGCGAGCTAAGGCCCGTGCGGAGAACGTGCAACTGCGTGTGATTCGTAACACCCTGGCCAAGAGAGCCTTCGCTGATACCGACTATGCATGTGTAGATGAAGTATTGGTAGGTCCATCGTTATTTGCTTTCTCTATGGAAGATCCGGGAGCGGCTGCGCGCCTATTCAAAGACTTCGCCAAAGAAAATGAAGAATTTGAAGTGAAAGCGCTATCGGTCAGCGGACAGCTATTGCCCAGCGAACAAATTGATGTTTTAGCCAAGTTGCCTACCCTCGAGCAGGCCCTTGGAATGCTGGCTGGCGTAACCCTTGCACCCGTCACTAAGTTGGTTCGTACTTTCAACGAAATACCAACTAAGACGGCGCGCGTGGTGGCCGCAGTTCGTGATGCAAAACAGGAAGCCGCATAGGCTACTCAACAGTAAACAGATAAATTTAGGAGGCCCAAAATGGCCCTATCAAATGAAGATATTTTGAATGCAATCGCAGAGATGAGCGTCATGGATGTGGTGGAGCTGGTTAGCGCCATGGAAGAGAAATTTGGTGTATCTGCTCAGGCAGCTGCCGCCGTTGCCGTTGCCCCTGCTGCCGCAGGCGGTGAAGAAGCTGGCGGCGCAGCTCAGACAGAGTTCGATGTTGTCCTGTCTGCCGTTGGTGATAAGAAAGTCAATGTAATCAAGGCTGTTCGAGCTATTACCGGCCTTGGACTTAAAGAGGCCAAAGAGCTTGTCGACGGCGCGCCATCTACTATCAAGGAAGCAGCTTCAAAGGATGATGCCGAAGAAGCTAAGAAACAACTGGAAGAGGCCGGCGCAACAGCTGAGCTTAAATAAGCTCACTGATCTGGTCACCTGACTTTTCAGGTATGGCTGAAGGGACGTTTCCCTTCAGCCTTTTCCTGCTTGTAGGTGTGGGAATTTATAAGCAGAGCGAACTTGAGTGTGATCTCGAGATCGACAATCTTAAACAGAACAATCCCGAGGAATATACATGGCTTACTCTTTCACTGAGAAGAAACGTATCCGCAAGAGCTTTGGCAAACTGCCAGATGTAATGGATTTGCCCTATCTGTTGGCAACTCAAATTGATTCCTACAAGAACTTTACTCAAGCTGGTGTCCCTTTAGCAGATCGCAAGGACACGGGCTTACATGCTGCCCTCAACTCTATTTTTCCAATCGTAGGCTACTCTGGCACTGCTGCCCTGGAGTATGTGGATTACAATCTTGGCAAGCCGGCGTTTGATGTCGAGGAATGCAAGTTGCGCGGAGTGACTTTTGCCGTACCACTGCGCGTCAAGGTACGTCTGGTTATCTACGATAAAGAATCTGCCAATAAGGCGTTAAAAGAGGTTAAGGAGCAGGAAGTCTATCTCGGTGAAATTCCTCTTATGACTGAAAATGGTACCTTCGTTATCAACGGTACCGAGCGCGTGATTGTTTCCCAGTTGCACCGTGCACCCGGTGTGATCTTTGACCATGACAAAGGCAAAACCCACTCATCGGGCAAGCTGTTGTTTACCGCGCGGGTTATTCCCTACCGCGGATCCTGGCTGGATTTTGAATTTGATCCCAAAGACTTGTTGTATGTGCGTATAGACCGCCGTCGCAAGTTGCCAGTTACCATTTTATTGCGCGCGCTGGGCTACAGTTCTGAAGAGATCCTAGAGATGTTCTTCGATACCAGTGTGTTTCACTTTAAAAAAGATACCTATAACCTGGATCTAGATCCCGAGCGCCTGCGTGGAGAAATTGCAGCTTTCGACATCGTTGACAAGAAGGGCGCTGTAATTGTTGAAAAGGGTCGACGAGTTACCGCTCGACACATCAGGCAGTTGGAGAAGGATAAGGTTACTAGCCTTGAGGTTACCCAGGAATATATTCTCGGGCGTGCTACAGCCAAAGATATCGCCGATCCCAAGACCGGTGAGCTGTTGCTCGAATGCAACTCTGAATTGACCGAGGAGAATCTATCGGCACTGGCTGATGCGGGCATCGATCAGATAGAGACCCTGTACACCAATGATTTAGACTGCGGATCCTTTATCTCCGATACCCTGCGCACCGATCCCTCCAGAACTCAGCTCGAGGCGCTGGTGGAAATTTATCGAATGATGCGTCCCGGTGAGCCGCCTACCAAAGAGTCCGCCGAAAACCTGTTCTTCAACCTGTTCTTCAATCTGGAGCGCTATGACCTGTCGGCGGTAGGGCGCATGAAGTTCAATCGCCGTCTCGATCGCGACAGTGAGCAGGGCGCTGGTGTCTTGTATGATGAGCGCTATTTCTCTACCCTCAACACTGACGAAGCTGCTGAACTGCAGGCTCAGTATGGAGCCAGTTCGGATATTGTTGATGTGATCAGAACGCTGGTGCAGATACGCAACGGCAAAGGTAATGTGGATGATATAGACCACCTTGGCAACCGCCGTATTCGCTCTGTGGGTGAAATGACTGAGAACCAGTTCCGCGTCGGTCTGGTCAGGGTTGAGCGCGCGGTTAAGGAACGTCTGGGCGTCGCTGAGTCCGAGGGGTTAATGCCTCAGGACCTGGTCAATGCCAAACCAGTGGCCGCCGCTATCAAAGAATTTTTTGGCTCCAGCCAATTGTCACAATTTATGGACCAAAACAATCCGCTGTCAGAGGTAACGCACAAGCGCCGCGTCTCTGCATTGGGGCCTGGCGGTCTCACCCGAGAGCGAGCTGGCTTTGAGGTGCGCGATGTTCATCCAACTCACTACGGTCGGGTCTGTCCCATTGAAACCCCTGAGGGTCCCAATATTGGACTGATCAACTCGCTGGCAACCTACGCCCGTACTAATGACTATGGCTTTATTGAAACGCCTTACCGCAAGGTGGTCGATGGAGTAGTGAGCTCTGATATCGAATATCTGTCTGCTATCAACGAGTCCCAATTTGTGATTGCTCAGGCATCCGCCGAGTTAAATAACAAAGGCAAGTTTGTTGAAGATATGGTTGCTGTCCGTCATCTCAATGAGTTTACTGTTAAAGCTCCTGAAGAAATTGACTATATGGACGTTTCACCGCGTCAGGTGGTTTCAGTGGCGGCCTCACTAATTCCATTCCTCGAACACGACGATGCTAACCGGGCCCTGATGGGATCCAATATGCAGCGTCAAGCCGTTCCCACGCTGAGCGCTGAAGCGCCTCTAGTTGGCACTGGCATTGAGCGAACAGTCGCCAGTGATTCAGGTGTCTGTGCCGTGGCGCGCCGCGGCGGGGTGATTGAGAGCGTAGATTCCGGCCGTATCGTGGTCAGGGTCAGCGATAGCGAGGTCGAGTCTGGTGAAGCTGGTGTGGATATCTACAACCTCACCAAATACACTCGATCTAACCAAAATACCTGTATCAATCAGCGTCCTATCATCAAACAGGGAGATCAGGTGTCCCGCGGCGATGTGCTTGCCGATGGACCTTCAGTTGATCTCGGTGAGCTGGCTCTTGGGCAAAATATGCGTATCGCCTTTATGCCCTGGAATGGTTACAACTTCGAGGATTCGATTCTGATTTCCGAGCGGGTAGTGCAGGAAGATCGCTTTACCACGATTCATATACAGGAACTCACCTGTGTAGCCCGTGACACCAAGCTGGGATCCGAGGAGATCACCGCCGATATACCCAATGTTGGCGAGGCTGCTCTGGGCAGGTTGGACGAATCTGGCATTGTTCATATAGGCGCGGAAGTCACTGCCGGTGATATTCTGGTTGGCAAGGTGACACCCAAGGGTGAAACCCAACTGACCCCTGAAGAAAAACTGTTGCGTGCCATCTTTGGAGAGAAGGCCTCTGACGTCAAGGATACCTCCCTGCGCGTTCCCAGCAGTATCAAAGGCACGGTCATTGATGTTCAGGTCTTCACTCGCGATGGTCTGGAAAAGGATCAGCGATCGCTGGATATTGAACAGGCCGAGTTGGATCAGTACCGCAAAGATCTCAACGATGAGTACCGCATTATTGAAAATGCTACGCTCGGCCGTCTGTTCTCGGCCCTGACAGGGTCCAAAGTGGTCAAGGGCACAGGTCTCAAGAAGGGTGCTGCAATCACTGCAGAAGCGGTCGCTGAATACACCGCCGCTGATTGGTTTGCCCTGCGTATGCAAGCGGCGGAACTGAATGATCAGATAGCCGATGCTGAAAAGCAGCTCTCTGAGCGCCGTGCCGACTTGGATGAGCGCTTTGAAGAGAAGCGTAAAAAATTACAGAGTGGCGATGATCTAGCACCCGGTGTTTTAAAGACAGTTAAAATCTATCTTGCTGTCAAAAGACGCATACAGCCTGGTGATAAGATGGCTGGCCGCCATGGTAACAAAGGGGTAATTTCAGTTATCAAGCCGGTTGAAGATATGCCCTACGACGAAAACGGCGAACCAGTGGATATCGTACTCAACCCGCTTGGGGTTCCCTCGCGAATGAATGTGGGTCAGATCCTTGAAACCCACATGGGAATGGCTGCTAGGGGGCTGGGCGTTAAAATTGATAGCATGCTCAAACAGCAGGCAAAAACTGCCCAAGTACGCAAGTTGCTTCAAGAGATCTATGATGTGGGCGACACTGTCTACGGCACTGATCTCAAACAGCTGAGCGATACTGAAGTCTTGGAGCTGGCTCAAAACCTGCGCAAAGGTGTTCCCATTGCTACACCGGTGTTCGATGGTGCCAATGAGCTAGAGCTGAAGAAGATGCTGGCACTGGCAGACCTGCCCGAGAATGGTCAGACCACGCTGTACGATGGTCGCACTGGGGATAAATTTGACAGACCGGTGACCGTTGGCTACATGTATATGCTCAAGCTCAACCATCTGGTAGACGACAAGATGCATGCTCGCTCAACAGGCTCTTACAGCTTGGTTACGCAGCAGCCACTGGGCGGTAAAGCGCAGTTTGGTGGTCAGCGCTTCGGTGAGATGGAAGTCTGGGCACTGGAGGCCTATGGCGCATCCTACACGCTACAAGAGATGCTCACCGTCAAGTCCGATGATGTGGCTGGTCGAACCAAAATGTATAAAAACATCGTTGATGGTGACCACCGCATGGAGCCCGGCATGCCGGAATCCTTTAATGTATTGGTTAAAGAAATCCGCTCCCTCGGCATTAATGTTGAGTTGGAAAACGAATAATGGTGAGAATGCTCACTGACCGCCGGGGTGTGGCAACCGCCTCGGCTCACTCAGTTACTGGAGGATAAGCCTTGAAAGACTTAGTCAATCTACTCAAGCAGCAGGAACAAAATACAGAATTCGACAATATTCGAATTAGTCTCGCTTCACCAGAGATGGTGCGATCTTGGTCATTCGGTGAAGTCAAAAAGCCCGAGACCATCAACTATCGCACCTTCAAACCTGAGAGGGAAGGTCTGTTCTGTGCCAAGATTTTTGGTCCAGTGAAAGATTATGAATGCCTCTGTGGTAAGTACAAGCGCATGAAACATCGTGGAATTGTCTGCGAGAAGTGTGGTGTCGAAGTGACGCTTACCAAAGTGCGCCGCGAGCGGATGGGTCACATTGAGTTGGCTTGTCCAGTCGCCCATATCTGGTTTTTGAAGTCGCTGCCATCGCGTATAGGTCTGTTGCTGGATATGACCCTGCGAGAAATTGAGCGAGTGCTTTATTTTGAATCCTATGTGGTGACTGAGCCCGGTCTTACTACTTTAGAGAAAGGTCAGTTACTCACCGATGAAGAATATTTCGAGGCCCTCGAAGAATTCGGTGATGAATTTGTGGCATCTATGGGAGCCGAGGCTGTTCAATCTCTGTTGAAGGAGATAAGCCTTGAGAATGAAATCGCCGATATTCGCGCTGAGATTCCCAATACCAAGTCAGAAACCAAAATTAAGAAGTTTTCCAAGCGATTGAAGTTGCTGGAGGCGTTCCATGGTTCAGGCAACAAGCCAGAGTGGATGGTATTGGAAGCACTACCTGTTCTTCCACCGGATCTGCGCCCACTGGTGCCCCTCGATGGCGGACGATTTGCTACCTCAGACCTCAATGATCTTTACCGCCGAGTGATCAATCGAAACAATCGTTTGAAGCGGCTGTTAGATCTCAATGCCCCGGATATCATCGTGCGCAACGAAAAGCGTATGCTGCAGGAATCTGTCGATGCACTGCTCGATAACGGACGCCGCGGGCGAGCCATTACCGGGTCAAACAAGCGACCACTAAAATCCCTTGCCGATATGATCAAAGGCAAGCAGGGGCGTTTTCGTCAGAACTTGCTCGGTAAGCGGGTTGACTACTCTGGCCGTTCAGTAATCGTAGTGGGTCCCACCCTGCGGCTGCATCAATGTGGTCTTCCCAAGCGCATGGCACTGGAGCTGTTCAAGCCCTTCATATTTAGCAAGTTGGAGCTTCGCGGACTGGCAACCACCATCAAAGCGGCCAAGAAAATGGTCGAGCGCGAGGAGGCCGTGGTCTGGGATATTTTGGATGAAGTGATCAGAGAGCATCCGGTTCTGCTCAATCGGGCACCAACTTTGCACCGACTGGGTATTCAGGCCTTCGAGCCCGTATTGATTGAGGGTAAAGCAATTCAATTGCATCCCCTAGTCTGTGCTGCCTATAACGCCGATTTTGATGGTGACCAGATGGCGGTGCACGTTCCTCTGACTATTGAAGCGCAGATGGAATCGCGGGCACTGATGATGTCCACCAACAACATTTTGTCACCGGCATCCGGTGAGCCGATCATTGTCCCCTCTCAAGATGTGGTTTTGGGTCTCTACTACATGACCAGGCATCAGGTTAATGCTCACGGCGAGGGAATGGTATTTGCCGATGGGCGCGAAGTATCTCGTGCCTACTACTCGGGGAAGGTGCACTTGCAAGCTCGTATCAAGGTTCGCATTGTCGAGGTCTCTATCGATGAGACCACCGGTGAGCGCGTTGAGCAACGCAAAATAGTAGATACAACGGTAGGCCGTGCACTGCTGTGGGAAATTGTGCCCGATGGCCTGCCTTTTGAGCTGATCAACAAGCCAATGGTCAAAAAGGCCATCTCAAGTGTTATCAACGAGTGCTACCGCAGTGTAGGCTTGAAAGATACGGTGATATTTGCCGATAAATTGATGTACACCGGCTTTAACCTTTCCACTAAGTCTGGTGCTTCAATTGGGGTTGATGATTTTGTAATCCCGAAAAACAAGCAGGAAATTATTGGTGCTGCCGAGCAACAGGTACGTGAAATAGAGAGCCAGTTTGCCTCCGGTCTCGTTACTCAGGGTGAAAAGTACAACAAAGTTATCGATATCTGGTCTCAGGCTAATGACCGCGTGGCCAAGTCGATGATGGAGGGCATTAGTTCTGAGTTTGTAACCAATCGTGAGGGAGAGGATGAAAAGCAAGATTCCTTTAACTCCGTATTTATTATGGCTGACTCAGGCGCCCGGGGTTCTCCAGCGCAGATTCGACAGCTCGCCGGTATGCGCGGACTGATGGCACGACCAGATGGATCGATTATTGAAACGCCGATTACCGCAAACTTCCGTGAGGGTTTGAGTGTACTGCAGTACTTTATCTCCACCCACGGTGCGCGCAAAGGTCTGGCTGATACCGCCCTGAAAACAGCTAACTCGGGTTACCTGACCCGCCGGTTGGTCGACGTAGCGCAAGATGTTGTGGTGACTGAGGTTGATTGCGGCACTACAGAGGGTCTGTTGATGGCGCCGGTAATCGAAGGCGGCGATATTATCGAGTCGCTGGGCGATCGAATTCTGGGTCGTATAGTTGCTCAGGATGTCCTCAAGCCAGGCACCGAAGAAATTGCAGTGCCAGCCGGCACTATGATCGACGAACAGTGGGTGGTGCGCATTGAGAAAATGGGCATAGATGAAGTGATGGTGCGCTCTCCCATAACCTGTGAAGTCACTCACGGTATCTGCTCCGCTTGCTATGGGCGCGATCTCGCCCGTGGCCATCGCGTCAATCAAGGTGAAGCAGTGGGTGTTATCGCTGCTCAGTCGATTGGTGAGCCGGGAACTCAGCTGACTATGCGTACCTTCCATATAGGTGGTGCCGCGTCCAGAGCTTCAGCAGTTGATAGCATCAAGGTCAAGCAGGACGGCGTTGTTCGGTTGATCAACCTGAAGACAGTCGAAAATAAAGATGGCAATTTGGTTGCGGTCTCGCGCTCGGGTGAATTGGCAGTTGCCGATGACAACGGTCGTGAGCGAGAGCGCTACAAGCTTCCCTACGGTGCACTTATCCGGGTCAAGGATGGCGCTGCAGTAGCCGCTGGAGATGTGGTTGCCAACTGGGATCCTCACACTCACCCGATTGTCACTGAAGTGGCCGGTAAGGTGGCCTTCTCTGGTATGGAGGAGGGTCTGAGTATTCGTCAGCAAACTGATGATCTGACTGGTCTGACCAGTATCTCTGTGATCGATCCCAATGAGCGTCCAGCAGCGGGTAAAGATCTCAAGCCGATGATCACCCTGACCGACAAAAAAGGTAAAGAGTTGATATTCCCCAACTCCACAGTACCAGCCCACTACCCACTGCCCGCAAATGCCAGTGTCGATGTGGTCGATGGTGACACCATCGGTATAGGTCAGATTATTGCCAGAATCCCTCAGGAATCTGGTGGTACTAAAGATATTACAGGTGGTCTTCCACGGGTTGCCGACTTGTTTGAAGCGCGCAAACCCAAGGATCCAGCCATTCTGGCAGAGATCACCGGTACAGTGACACTGGGTAAAGAGACCAAAGGCAAGCTGCGCTTGATTATCACTCCAGATGATGGTCAGCCACTACCCAATGGCAAGATGCACTACGAAGAGCTTATTCCCAAGTGGCGACAGCTCAGTGTATTTGAAGGTGAGCACGTGGAAAAAGGTGAGGTGATCTCTGATGGACCGCCCACACCCCACGATATCCTGCGCCTTAAAGGTATCAGCGAGCTGGCTAAGTACATAGTTAACGAAATACAGGATGTATATCGCCTGCAGGGTGTGAAGATCAATGACAAGCATATTGAAGTGATCACCCGCCAGATGTTGCGCAAGGTTGAAATCACCGATATGGGCGATTCACCCTTTATCCGTGGTGAGCAAGTCGAGTATAGAGCGGCCCTTGAAGAGAATGACCGTCTGCGTCAAGAGGGACTGCAGCCAGCTAAGTTCGAGCGTTTGTTGTTGGGCATTACCAAAGCGTCACTGGCTACCGACAGCTTTATTTCGGCGGCATCCTTCCAGGAGACTACAAGGGTTCTCACCGAAGCAGCGGTGACCGGACGTGCCGATCCTCTGCGTGGCTTGAAAGAGAACGTGGTGGTTGGCCGTTTGATTCCCGCGGGTACAGGACTGGCTTACCATGCTCAGCGTCGTCAAGATCGCCTCGCCGAAGAAGATTTGGCAATGAGCGCGGCAGATGTCGAAGCGGCATTGAGTGAGGCACTGAGTGCCGATGCTGTGGAGAGCGCAGACACAGTTGAAGAATAGTGAGTAAAGGGCGCGCGGGTGGCCTTGAATTCAAGTTGTGGTGTTGTTTCAGAGCGCCCTACGCTAGCTTGATTTGACGTTATCCGATGTTCCCTTGACTACTGTGTGAGCGGTAATTAGAATGCCGCTCCCAATTTGAACTCGGCAATATGCTGAGGTCTTATAGATAGCACCTTCTCTGAGAAGGTTAACTTTAAATTTGGAGAAAAATTGCATGGCAACGATCAACCAGTTGGTTCGTAAGCCGAGAAAGCGCAAAGTCAGTAAAAGTGACGTACCTGCACTTCAGGCCTGTCCCCAGCGCCGCGGAGTTTGTACGCGCGTATACACCACAACCCCAAAGAAGCCCAACTCTGCGCTGCGCAAGGTTTGCCGTGTGCGCCTAACTAGCGGCTATGAGGTGACTTCCTATATCGGTGGTGAAGGGCATAACCTGCAAGAGCACAGTGTGGTATTGATCCGCGGTGGTCGAGTTAAGGACCTTCCCGGTGTCCGCTACCATACCGTTCGCGGCACACTGGATACTGCTGGCGTCAATGGCCGTACTCAGAGACGCTCTAAGTATGGTACTAAGCGACCTAAGGGTTAAGTGACATTTTCGGTAAACAATTGAGTAAGGCTAGGTGTGATACCTAGAAAAACCTGAAGAGAAGAGCAAAACTATGCCAAGAAGAAGAGTAGCAGCAAAGCGAGAAATATTGCCAGATCCCAAGTTCGGTAATGTAACATTAGCAAAATTTATGAACCATGTTATGGTCAGTGGTAAGAAATCCGTCGCTGAGCGGATTGTTTACGGCGCCCTTGATGTGGTTGAGCAGCGTCTTAAGAAAGATCCTGTTGAAGTGTTTCAAGAGGCCCTAGATAACGTGGCGCCGATGGTGGAAGTTAAATCTCGCCGCGTCGGTGGTGCCACCTATCAGGTGCCAGTTGAAGTTCGACCATCGCGTCGCACGGCACTGGCTATGCGCTGGTTAGTAGACTACGCCCGCGCTCGAGGTGAGAAATCCATGCCCCAGCGGCTCGCAGGTGAGCTGATAGATGCAGTTCAGGGCAAGGGCGGTGCAGTGAAGAAACGAGAAGATGTACATCGTATGGCAGAAGCCAACAAAGCGTTCTCACACTTCCGTTTCTAAGGTTGTTAAAAAGTTTGGTCTTGTACGCGAAAAGGCGGCTCTCGTAGCCGCCTTTTTGTGGTTATGAAATGAGGAAAAAATCGTGGCACGCAAAACACCTATCAGTCGCTACCGCAATATCGGAATCTGTGCTCATGTGGATGCCGGTAAGACCACTACTACCGAGCGTGTGCTTTTTTACACCGGCCTATCTCACAAGATTGGTGAGGTTCATGATGGTGCCGCTACCATGGATTGGATGGAGCAGGAGCAGGAGCGTGGTATTACTATTACCTCCGCCGCAACCACCTGTTTCTGGCGCGGTATGGATGCGCAGTTTCCCGACCATCGCATCAATATTATCGATACCCCCGGCCATGTTGACTTTACCATCGAGGTAGAGCGCTCTCTGAGAGTGTTGGACGGTGCCGTGGTGGTGCTGTGTGGCTCCTCTGGCGTACAACCGCAAACTGAGACAGTTTGGCGTCAGGCAAACAAATATGAAGTGCCACGCATGGTTTTCGTCAATAAGATGGATCGTGCCGGCGCCGATTTTTTGATGGTAGTGCAGCAATTAAAAGAGCGCTTGGGCGCCAATGCAGTTCCTCTGCAAATGACTCTGGGGGCTGAGGAAGATTTCAAAGGCGTGGTTGATCTCATCAAGATGAAAGCCATCCTTTGGAATGAAGCGGATCAAGGAATGACTTTTGAATACACGGATATCCCAGAAGATATGCTCGACCAATGCACAGAGATGCATGAATATCTACTTGAGATTGCCGCCGAAGCCAATGAAGAACTTATGGATAAGTATCTCGAAGACGAGAAATTGACGGAGGAAGAGATCAAACAGGGTATTCGCCAGCGCACCCTAGCCAATGAAATTATCCCCGTTCTGGGTGGCTCCGCCTTCAAGAACAAAGGTGTCCAAGCCATGTTGGACGCAGTGATTGAATTCCTGCCATCGCCCACCGAAGTCAAGGCCATTGAAGGCGAACTGGAGAGTGGCGATCGAGATACTCGGCAGGCCGATGACAATGCGCCTTTTTCAGCTTTGGCCTTTAAAATTGCCACAGATCCTTTTGTCGGTACCCTGACCTTTATGAGGGTCTACTCTGGGACTTTGGAAACTGGCACTGCCGTTTACAATTCGGTGAAAATGAAAAAAGAGCGCATTGGGCGCATGGTGCAGATGCACTCCAACAGCCGCGAGGAAGTTAAGGAGGTTTTGGCGGGAGACATAGTGGCTGCCATTGGCCTTAAGGATGTCACCACGGGCGATACCCTCTGTGCCGAAAATAATAAGATCATACTGGAACGTATGGAATTTCCTGAGCCAGTTATATCGGTGGCAGTAGAGCCAAAATCTCAAGCTGATCAAGAAAAAATGGGTGTGGCGCTAAGTAAACTAGCGCAAGAGGACCCCTCATTTCGGGTCAAAACCGACGAGGAGAGTGGCCAGACCATTATTTCCGGTATGGGCGAGTTGCACCTAGACATTTTGGTAGATCGCATGCGCCGCGAATTTACCGTTGAAGCCAATATAGGTAAGCCTCAAGTAGCCTATCGGGAAACCATCCGCAATCACTGTGAAATCGAAGGTAAGTTTGTTCGCCAGTCCGGTGGTCGCGGTCAGTATGGCCATGTGTGGCTCAAATTTGAACCGGCTGAAGATGCTGGTGCTGAGGGTCTGGATTTTGTCAACGAGATTGTCGGTGGCACAGTTCCCAAGGAATATATCCCCGCAGTGGGTAAGGGCATTGAGGAGCAAATGCAGAATGGTGTCTTGGCGGGCTATCCCCTATTAGGTGTTAAAGCAACGCTCTATGATGGCTCCTTTCACGATGTCGACTCTTCGGAAATGGCCTTTAAAATCGCCGCTTCTATGGCCACCAAGCAACTGGCTGAGGCCGGTGGCGCGGTACTATTGGAGCCCATGATGACCGTTGAAGTGGTCACGCCTGAGGAGAATATGGGCGATGTAGTGGGCGATCTCAACCGCCGTCGCGGTATTATTCATGGTATGGATGAGAATCCCTCTGGCAAGGTGGTTAATGCAGAGGTGCCATTAGCAGAGATGTTTGGTTACGCTACCGATCTGCGCTCGGCAACCCAAGGTCGCGCTACCTTCACTATGGAGTTTGATAAATATGCCGAGGCGCCGAAAAATGTCGCCGATGCTATCATTTCTAAAAACATGGGTTAATCCTGATAACGCATGTAATTTATTTTTTCAGCCATAAAAAACCCCGCCATTATCGGCGGGGTTTTTTGTATCACTTAACTAAGCCTATGGCTCTTATTTCGCCTCTTTGCGGGCCTTGGCCTCGGCAATTACCTCTTCCGCAATATTCTGCGGACAGGGTAGGTAGTGGGAGAATTCCATAGAGAATTGTCCACGACCTGAGGTCATAGTTCGCAGATGACCGATATAACCAAACATTTCAGACAGAGGCACATCGGCTTTAATGCGAACACCAGTGACACCAGCCTCCTGATCTTTAATCATGCCGCGGCGACGGTTGAGGTCACCAATTACATCACCGACGTGATCTTCAGGAGTGAAAACATCAACCTTCATAATGGGTTCAATAATCTGTGGTCCCGCCTTGGGCATCGATTGACGATAGGCGCCTTTGGCGGCAATTTCAAAAGCTACCGCAGAGGAGTCGACTGCGTGGAATCCACCATCGAACAGTTCGACTTCCACATCCAGTACTGGATAACCTGCCAGAGGTCCCTCCTCGAGCATGCTGGCAAAGCCTTTTTCAATCGCTGGGAAGAATTCTTTAGGGACATTACCACCCACAACAGTTGAGCTAAAGGTAAATCCAGAACCGGTTTCTCCCGGACGAATATGGTAGTCAATCTTACCAAACTGACCGGAACCACCAGACTGCTTCTTGTGGGTATAGCTGTCCTCAATTGGCATGGTGATGGTCTCGCGATAGGCAACCTGTGGTTGACCTACATCCAGTTCTACGCCATAGGTACGCTTGAGGATATCAACTTTAATATCAAGGTGTAATTCACCCATGCCCTTAAGGATGGTCTCGCCGCTGTCCTCGTCGGTTTCAACGCAGAACGAGGGATCCTCGGCAATCATTTTACCTAGGGCTATGCCCATCTTCTCGGAGCCACCTTTATCCTTCGGGCTAACCGCGATAGAGATCACTGGATCTGGGAAAATCATCGGCTCCAGAGTACAGGGGCTATTCTGGCTACACAGGGTGTGACCTGTTTGCACATTTTTCATGCCCACAATAGCGATAATATCGCCAGCTTGCGCTGAGTTGAGCTCGTTTCTGTCGTCGGCATGCATTTCTACCATACGGCCGATGCGCTCAGTTTTGCCCGTGGCTGAATTGAGAATAGTGTCGCCCTTATTCAAAACGCCGGAGTAAATGCGCACAAAGGTAAGCGCGCCAAAGCGATCATCCATAATTTTAAATGCCAGTGCTCGCAGTGGCTCATCAACTGAAACAGTGGCCACTTCGCCAGTTTCCTCACCCGCTTCATCAGTCAGCGGCTGCGCATCTACTTCAGTGGGGCTGGGTAGGTAATCCACCACAGCATCTAGCACCAGCTGGACACCTTTATTTTTAAATGCCGAACCACAGTAGGTGGGGAAGAAATCCAGAGCAATGGTACCTTTGCGGATGCAGCGCTTGATGTCCTCAAGGGAAACCTCTTCGCCTTCCATATAGGCCATCATGAGATCATCGTCCTGTTCTACTGCGGTCTCAATAAGTTGCTCGTGGTACTTTTCCAGATCGTCGACCATATCAGCGGGCACATCGGTGACTTGGTAATTTTCTGGAAGACCAGTGTCGTCCCATACATAGGCTTGCTTGGTTAGCACATCCACCACGCCGACAAAATCATCCTCACGGCCAATTGGCAATGTCATTACCAGCGGGTTGGCACCCAATACTTTCTTTACCTGGGCTACCACGCGGTAGAAGTCTGCACCCATTCGGTCAAGTTTGTTGACAAAGATGATGCGCGCCACTTCGGATTCATTGGCGTAGCGCCAGTTTGTCTCAGATTGTGGTTCGACGCCGCCGGAACCACAGAATACGCCGACACCACCATCCAGAACTTTCAATGAGCGATAGACCTCAACGGTAAAATCCACGTGTCCAGGTGTGTCGATAATATTGAATCGATGATCTTTCCAAAAACAGGTGGTAGCTGCTGATTGAATGGTGATACCGCGCTCTTGCTCTTGTTCCATAAAATCAGTGGTGGCGGCACCATCGTGAACCTCGCCGGTTTTATGGATCTTACCGGTGAGTTTGAGAATTCTTTCTGTGGTTGTGGTCTTGCCGGCATCAACATGGGCGAAGATACCAATATTTCGATAATGCGATAAGTCAGTCATTTTTCCACTCGGCTAATTTTGTTCGGCTGTTTGTTCAGCTGGCTATACGCAGCTAATTTCTTGGATTCAAAAACGCGCGCGAGTATACAGGATATTCCGCCAAGTAAGCAGAAAAAAATAACCAAATTGTGGTGAAAGTTGCCGAATTGGGCAAAAAATGCCTATCTAGGCCAATTTAGGTACGAACAAGTGTAAGTTTTTGGCTAAATTTTGGATTTTTATAAAAATAATCCAAAATTTAGCACCGAGGGCGTTGACTATGAAAAATCCCAGTATAAGATGGCGTTCCTTGATGGCCATCGCTTTTTAGTGAGCGCTGCAACCCAAAAAATAAGCAATAGTGATAAGTCCCCGTTAGGAGATGAAGAAATGTCGAAAGAAAAATTTGAAAGAAGTAAACCGCATGTGAATGTAGGCACCATTGGACACGTTGACCATGGTAAGACGACCCTGACGGCAGCGATGACGCGGGTATGTTCAGAGGTGTACGGAGGCGAGATGAAGGCCTTTGATCAGATTGACAATGCACCGGAAGAGCGGGAGCGCGGCATTACTATCTCGACAGCTCACGTTGAATATGATTCACCGACGCGTCACTACGCGCACGTTGACTGTCCGGGACACGCGGATTACGTGAAGAACATGATTACCGGTGCGGCGCAGATGGACGGTGCTATCTTGGTATGTGGTGCGACGGATGGGCCGATGCCCCAGACCCGCGAGCATATTTTGCTGTCGCGTCAGGTGGGTGTTCCCTATGTACTGGTATTCCTGAACAAAGCTGACCTGCTGGCAGAAGACTGCGGTGGTGTGGGTTCAGAAGAGTACACCGAGATGTTGGAGCTGGTTGAGATGGAGCTTCGCGAGCTGTTGGATCTGTATGAGTTCCCCGGTGATGACACACCGATTATTGTGGGATCGGCGCTGATGGCGTTGGAAGGTAAAGATGACAACGAGCTGGGCACCTCAGCGGTTAAGAAGCTGGTTGAAGCGTTGGACAGCTACATCCCTGAGCCTGTGCGTGCTATTGATCAGCCGTTCCTGATGCCAATTGAAGACGTGTTCTCGATTGCGGGTCGCGGTACGGTTGTGACCGGTCGAGTGGAGCGCGGCGTGATCAAGGTTGGTGAAGAGATTGAGATTGTGGGTATTGCAGATACAGAGAAGACTACCTGTACGGGTGTTGAGATGTTCCGCAAGTTGTTGGACGAAGGTCGCGCGGGCGAGAACGTGGGTGTTCTGTTGCGTGGTACCAAGCGTGAAGAAGTGCAGCGTGGTCAGGTACTGGCCCATGTGGGTAGCGTGACGCCGCACACCAAGTTTAGTTCAGAGGTCTATGTATTGTCGAAAGACGAGGGTGGTCGTCATACGCCATTCTTTAAGGGTTATCGACCACAGTTTTACTTCCGTACTACGGATGTGACCGGTGCCTGTGAGTTGCCTGCGGGTACGGAGATGGTGATGCCTGGAGACAATGTTCAGATGGAAGTTGAGCTGATTCATCCGATTGCGATGGAAGAGGGCTTGCGCTTTGCGATCCGTGAAGGTGGTCGCACTGTGGGTGCGGGTGTTGTCGCCAAAATTATTGAATAAGGTCTAGATGACCTGCTGGAATTGGGGGGCTTCGACCCCCCTTTTTCGTCTCTGGATAGATTTAAGCTGTGTCTCCTAGAGCATTAGATAAAAAAATACAGCTAGCGCGTTAATTCACTTGACAGTCTAGGGTCGCAGCTCTAGAATTCGCGCTCCTTTTTCGGGGCTGATCCCACTACAGTTACTTATCTACTGGAGCGGGAATCAGAAATACCATAAGTTTTAGTGTTGACAGCGGAGTTGCGCTTACATGCAGAATCAGAGCATTAGAATTCGTCTCAAGGCGTTTGATCACAAGTTGATCGATAACTCGACGCAAGAGATTGTTGAGACAGCAAGGCGCACAGGGGCCCAGATCCGTGGCCCCATTCCTCTGCCAACGCGCAAGGAGAGATACACAGTTTTGATCTCTCCCCACGTTAATAAAGATGCGCGAGATCAGTATGAGATTCGCACCCACAAGCGCTTGATCGATATTGTCGAGCCGACTGAGAAAACTGTGGATGCGTTGATGAAACTGAATCTTGCCGCGGGTGTTGATGTTCAGATTAGCCTGAGCTGATTGCCCTAGCAGTTTCCCAGCCATGGCTGGGGTTAATATAAGAGTGTAATGTCTTGAAATAGACAGCCGTAGCGGGTAAGAGCCCCGTACGCTTGAGAGGTTAGAAAAATGAGTATAGGTCTTGTCGGCCGCAAATGCGGCATGACGCGTGTGTTTACCGAGGACGGTGTCTCCATCCCTGTCACTGTGATAGAGGCGACGCCTAATCGTATCACTCAGATTAAGTCTGTAGATGCCGACGGCTATTCAGCTATTCAGGTAACTGCAGGTTCCCGTAAAGCTTCCCGAGTTTCTAAATCCCAAGCTGGTCATTTCGCCAAAGCAGGCGTTGAGGCCGGACGCGGGCAGTGGGAATTTCGTTCCGATGCTTCTGAGGAGGCCTTTGAGGTCGGCGCAGATCTCACTGTTGAGCGCTTCGAGCAGGGACAGAAAGTCGATGTCACTGGTACTTCTAAGGGCAAGGGATTCCAGGGCGGTGTAAAACGCTGGAATTTCTCTATGCAAGATGCCACTCACGGCAACTCGATCTCCCACCGAGCTCCCGGTTCAATTGGTCAAAACCAAACACCAGGGCGGGTCTTTAAGGGCAAAAAGATGTCCGGTCATATGGGTGCAGAGCAAGTCACCACCCAGAATCTAGAAATTGTTCGCGTCGATGCAGAGCGCAACTTATTGCTGGTCAAAGGTGCCGTCCCCGGCGCGCCGGGCGGCGATGTTGTGGTTCGTCCCGCAGTCAAGGGTTGAGGTAAGTATCCATGGAATTAGCCATAGCCACGCCCAAGGGCAATAAGGGAACCGTTGAGGTTTCAGAGACAACCTTCGGCATAGAATTCAACCAAGATCTTATTCACCAAACGGTAGTCGCTTATCTCGCCGGTGCTCGTCAGGGTACCCGTGCGCAGAAGAATCGCTCTGCCGTCTCCGGCGGTGGACGCAAGCCGTTCCGTCAGAAGGGTACAGGTCGCGCTCGAGCAGGTACCATCCGCAGTCCACTGTGGCGATCTGGCGGGGTTACTTTTGCTGCACAGCCGCAGGATCACAGTCAAAAGCTAAATCGCAAAATGTATCGTTCAGCGATGCGCTCAATTGTGTCAGAGTTGGCTCGGCAGGAGCGTTTAATTGTGGTTAAAGACTTTGATGTCGATGCCCCCAAGACCAAGGGATTGCTTACCAAGCTTGCCGACTATGGTCTAAATGAGGCGTTAATCGTTACTGAAGAAGTTTCCGAAAACCTCTATCTCTCGGCGCGCAATCTACACAAAGTAGAAGTTTGTGACAGTGCTGCGGTTGACCCCGTCAGCCTGATTAATTTTGACAAAGTGGTAGTCACCGTCGCTGCCCTTAAGAAGCTTGAGGAGATTCTGGCATGAACCAAGAGAGACTCTTCAAAGTTTTATTGGGGCCACACATTACTGAAAAGGCCTCTATGACTTCCGGAGCAGCAGCTCAGGTAGTATTTAAAGTAGCCACCGATGCCAGCAAGCTTGAAGTCAAAAAGGCGGTTGAAAAGCTGTTTGAGGTCAAGGTCGATGATGTGCGGGTGGCCAATGTTAAAGGCAAGACGCGACGCACGAAAACTGGAATGGGCAGACGCAGTGATTGGAAAAAAGCCTATGTTCGACTTGCAGAAGGTCAGGACATTGACTTTTCGGTAGCGGAGTGAGGGTTTAGATATGGCAGTGATTAAAAGAAAACCAACTTCTCCGGGCAGACGATTTGTTGTTAGCGTCGTCAACCCCGAGCTGCACAAAGGTGCACCCCATGGGCCGCTACTGGCGCCGAAGAAAAAATCTGGCGGACGTAACAGTAATGGTCGTATCACCGTGCGACATATCGGCGGTGGTCACAAGCAGCACTACCGAATTGTAGATTTCAAGCGTGACAAAGATGGAATTCCAGCCAAAGTAGAGCGTTTGGAATACGATCCAAATCGCAGCGCCAATATTGCGCTACTCTGTTATGCAGACGGTGAGCGCCGATATATTATCGCTCCCAAAGGCATTGCCGCTGGAGATTCGCTAGTTTCTGGTGCTGACGCGCCAATCAAAGTGGGTAACACCCTGCCGCTGCGCAATATACCTGTGGGTTCGGTAATTCATTGTATTGAGATGAAGCCGGGCAAAGGTGCTCAGCTAGCTCGCAGTGCCGCGGCCTCAGCCCAGCTTGTCGCCAGAGAGGGCGCTTACGCCACGCTGCGACTGCGCAGTGGTGAGATGCGCAAAATCCCGGTTGATTGTAAAGCTACGCTCGGCGAAGTCAGTAACAGCGAGCACAGCTTGCGCTCTCTGGGTAAAGCCGGGGCCTCGCGCTGGAGAGGCGTTCGCCCGACAGTCCGCGGTGTCGCTATGAACCCAGTAGATCATCCCCATGGTGGTGGTGAGGGTCGCACTTCGGGTGGTCGTCATCCAGTATCTCCCTGGGGAATGCCGACTAAGGGCTACAAGACGCGCAAAAACAAGCGCACTGACAAACATATTGTTCGCCGTCGCAAGTAGACGAAACTGATTTATTTAAGAGGAAAGCCAACGTGCCACGCTCTCTAAAAAAAGGACCATTCGTAGATCTTCACCTGTTAAAAAAGGTGGAGGCGGCCTCCGCAGCCAATGACCGCCGACCAATTAAGACCTGGTCGCGCCGCTCAATGATTTTGCCAGATATGGTCGGCCTGACAATCGCCATACACAATGGTCGTCAGCATGTACCGGTTTTGATCAATGAAGAGATGGTGGGTCACAAGTTGGGCGAGTTCTCGCCGACGCGTACCTACCGTGGTCATGCGGCAGATAAGAAAGCCAAGCGCTAACAGAGGTAGATGATTGTGGAAGTAGCAGCCAAATTAAGAGGTGCAAGAATCTCAGCGCAGAAAGCGCGACTTGTCGCCGATCAGATTCGCGGTGAGTCCGTTGAATCCGCCCTGGAGATTTTGCAATTCAGTGGTAGAAAGGGCGCAGATATTATTAAGAAAGTTCTGGAGTCAGCGATTGCCAACGCAGAGCATAACGATGGCGCTGATATCGATGAGCTCAAGGTCTCTACAGTCTTCGTTGACGAGGGCATGACTATGAAGCGCATCAAGCCTCGAGCTAAGGGTCGGGCAGATAGAATTTTAAAACGCAGTTGTCATATCACTGTGAAAGTCGCAGAAAAAGTTTAGGTTCGGGAGTCCATTAAATGGGTCAAAAAGTACATCCAACCGGTATCCGTCTCGGCATTGTCAAGAAACATGCCTCAACTTGGTACTCTGGCAATGCGGATTATGCGGATAAGCTGCATCAGGATCTTACCGTACGCGAATATATTCAGAAACGTCTTGATCATGCCTCGGTCAGTCGAGTCGATATAGAGCGGCCCTCTGATAGTGCAAGAATTACTATTCACACCGCCCGCCCGGGTATTGTGATTGGTAAGAAGGGTGAAGATGTTGAAAAGCTGCGCAATGAAGTTGCCAAGCGAATGGGCTGTCCCGTTCACATCAATATTGAGGAAATTCGCAAGCCCGACTTAGACGCGGCACTGGTTGCGCAGAATGTGGCGCAGCAGTTGGAGCGCCGAGTAATGTTCCGTCGAGCCATGAAGCGCGCTGTACAGAATGCTATGCGTGCCGGCGCTCAGGGCGTCAAGATTCAAGTTGGCGGCCGCTTGGGCGGTGCTGAAATTGCCCGATCTGAGTGGTACCGAGAAGGGCGTGTGCCACTGCACACTCTGCGAGCGGATATTGACTATGCTACGGCAGAAGGCAACACCACCTACGGCGTGATCGGGGTTAAGGTGTGGATCTTCAAAGGTGAAATTTTAGGTGGTGAAGAAGCTGAGGCAAGCTCTTCACAGAACAACTGATATAAAGAATTAAGCGATTAAGAGTAGAGCGAGATGCTACAACCTAAACGTACGAAGTTCCGCAAGATGCACAAAGGCCGCAACCGAGGTTTGGCCCAGCGCGGCAGCAAGGTTAGCTTTGGAGAATTTGGTCTCAAAGCCTCTGGCCGCGGCCGTTTGACAGCCCGCCAGATCGAAGCCGCGCGACGTGCCATGACTCGGCATATCAAGCGGGGTGGAAAAATCTGGATACGAGTATTCCCAGATAAGCCAATTACCAACAAGCCCCTGGAAGTTCGAATGGGTAAAGGTAAGGGTAATGTTGAATACTGGGTAGCGCTGATCCAGCCAGGCAAGGTTCTCTACGAAATGGAAGGTGTGAGCGAAGAGTTGGCGCGCGAGGCTTTTGCCCTGGCTGCAGCTAAGCTACCGGTAGCCACCACTTTTGTTAAACGCACGGTGATGTGAGTATGAAAGCTAAAGATTTACGCGAAAAATCCTCCGACGAGCTGCAAGCGGCTCTGGTGGAAGAACAAAAGGCTCAGTTTAAGCTGCGTATGCAACACGCCACTGGTCAGCTGAGTGAAAGTCACAAGATTAAGCAGGCGAGGCGCAATGTGGCTCGCATCAAGACGGTTCTATCTCAGAAGGCAGGTGAGTAGTTATGTCAGATTTACAATCATTAAAACGCACTCTGAGTGGCAAAATTGTCAGTGACAAGATGGATAAGACCATCACGGTGTTGGTTGAGCGTCGAGTAAAACATCCGGTGTATGGAAAAATTCTGACCAAGTCGACCAAGATTAAAGCCCATGATCAGTCCAATGACGGGCGCTTGGGCGATGTGGTAACAATTGCTGAATGTCGACCTCTTTCCAAGCACAAGGCTTGGGAGTTGGTCAATATTGATGAGCGAGCGGTAGCGGAATAAGTCTGCGCTCAGTGATGGTTTCGGGGAAACAACAATGATTCAAACAGAAAGTTATCTCAATGTGGCAGACAACAGCGGTGCGCGTCGCGTGATGTGTATCAAAGTGTTGGGCGGCTCTCACCGTCGCTATGCTCGGGTTGGTGACATTATTAAAGTGACCGTTAAGGAAGCTATTCCCCGCGGTAAAGTGAAAAAAGGACAGGTAATGAGTGCGGTAGTAGTGCGCACTAAAAAAGGGCTGCGTCGTCAGGATGGCAGTCTGATTAAGTTCGATGACAACGCTGCAGTACTGCTGAATGCGAGTCATGCACCTGTGGGAACGCGTATTTTTGGACCGGTGACCCGCGAGCTTCGCACCGAGAAGTTTATGCGTATTATCTCTCTGGCTCCAGAAGTACTGTAATCGAGGTTAAAGATATGGCAATGCTGAAAATTAAACGCGACGACGAAGTTGTGGTTATCGCCGGCAAAGATAAGGGAAAGCGCGGTAAAGTGCTCAAAGTACTCTCTGACAATCGCCTGTTGGTGTCTGGTGTGCAAATGATTAAAAAGCACCAGAAGCCCAATCCCCAGGCGGGCATAGCCGGTGGCATTATTGAAAAGGAGTCACCCATTCAAGTGTCCAATGTGGCTATATTTAATAGTGCGGAAAACAAAGCAGATAGAGTTGGATTTAAAATTCAAGAAGACAGCACCAAGATTCGCGTCTTCAAGTCGAGCGGCGAGCCGGTTGACGCTTAAAGTAAGGTAGACCAAATGGCAAGGTTGAGAGAAGTATACAAAAGCGAGATAGCATCCAAGTTGCAGAAGGAACTTGGTCTGGCGAATGTGATGGAGGTTCCGCGCATCACCAAAGTCACCCTGAATATGGGTGTGGGTGAAGCGATTGGCGATAAAAAGGCGCTGGAGAATGCTGTCGCTGATCTGACATTGATCTCTGGGCAAAAGCCAGTGATAAACAATGCGAGAAAATCGATTGCGGGTTTTAAGGTTCGTCAGGGCTGGCCGATAGGCACCAAGGTGACCCTGAGACGGGAGCGCATGTACGAATTCTTAGAGCGTCTGATTGGTGTGGCTATCCCCAGGATCCGTGACTTCCGGGGTATTAGTCCCAAGCAGTTTGATGGTAGAGGTAATTTCTCAATGGGTGTCAGTGAGCAAATTATCTTTCCCGAAATCGATTATGAAAAAATTGATAAGTTGCGAGGCCTGGATATTACTATCACCACCACAGCTCGCAATGATGACGAAGGTCGCGCACTGCTGCGGGCCTTTAACTTCCCGCTGAAAGGTTGAGGTAGCAGATAGATGGCAAAGGTATCCATGGTTGAGCGCGAGAAGCGCCGCGCCAAAACAGTTGCGAAGTACGCAGCTAAGCGCGCCGAGTTAAAAGCGGTTATAAGCAACATCAATGCCTCCGATGAGGAGCGCTGGGAAGCCCAGCAAAAATTGCAGAAACTGCCCCGTGATGCGAGCCCAGTTCGTCAGCGAAATCGCTGCAGAATTACCGGTCGTCCCCACGGCGTGTACAAGAAATTTGGTTTGTGCCGAAACAAACTGCGCGAAGGTGCTATGCGCGGCTATGTTCCCGGGCTTCGCAAAGCCAGCTGGTAGTCTGAGGAGCAAGATAATATGAGTATGCAAGATCCTGTAGCAGATATGTTGACCTGCATTCGCAACGCCCACCATCGCAGCAAGCCGCAAGTGACTATGCCGTCATCCAAGCTTAAGACTTCAGTTGCCCAGGTGTTGCAAGATGAAGGCTATATTGAAAGCTATGTTGTCAGTGGCGATGTAAAACCAAACCTGACCATTGACCTAAAATATTTTGAGGGCAAGCCGGTAATCGAAGAGCTTGTGAGAATTAGTAAACCCAGTCTGCGCCAGTACAGCAGTAGCAATGATCTGCCCAAAGTGCGCAGTGGTCTGGGTATTGCCATTGTCTCTACCAGTAAAGGGGTGATGACAGATCGTGCTGCCAGAGCTGCCGGAATTGGTGGCGAAATTCTCTGCACCGTATTCTGATAGGAAACAATCATGTCCAGAGTTGCAAATAATCCAGTTGAGTTGCCAAAAGGTGTCGAAGTTACCCTAAATGCCACGGAGATTTCTGTGAAAGGCGCCAAGGGAACACTGGCTATGTCGATTAATCCCCAAGTGGAGATAACCCAGGGCGACAGTGTTTTGACTTTTGCTGCGCGCTCGAGTGCTACCTCTGCTCGTGCCATGTCCGGAACCACAAGGGCGCTGGTTAACAATATGGTTATCGGCGTGTCTCAGGGGTTTGAAACCAAACTTGATTTGGTTGGCGTGGGTTACAGAGCGCAGGTGCAGGGTAAAAAACTGAATTTGACCCTCGGGTTTTCTCATCCAGTGATTTATGAGCTGCCGGAGGGCGTGACTGCCGAAACCCCTAGCCAGACCGAGGTACTATTGAAGTCATCGGACAAGCAGAAGTTGGGTCAGGCAGTTGCAGAAGTCAGAGCGTTCCGTCCACCAGAGCCCTACAAAGGTAAAGGTGTACAGATTTCTGGCGAATATATCCGACGCAAAGAAGCCAAGAAGAAGTAATAGGTTTAAACCATGAGCGATAAAAAATTATCCCGTCAGCGCCGAGCACGGCGCGCACGTATGAAGATCCGCGAGCAGGGCGCTACGCGTCTGTGCGTCAATCGCACACCACGCCATATCTATGCACAGATTATTGCGGCGGCTGGTGATAAGGTTTTGGCCAGCGCTTCGACACTGGACAAAGACTTGAGATCTGGTGGCACTGGCAATGTGACTGCAGCGGCAGCTGTTGGCAAGCTAATTGCCGAACGCGCGTCTGCCGCCGGCGTCACCGCAGTGGCCTTTGATCGCAGCGGATTTAAATATCATGGCCGTGTTAAGGCACTGGCCGACGCCGCGCGTGAAGCCGGCCTCCAATTTTAATAGGTAGAAGATATGGCTCTTACAGACCAAAAAGATGCTGCTGCAGAAGGCATGATGGAAAAACTGGTTCAGGTCAATCGCGTGGCAAAGACCGTTAAAGGTGGTCGAATCTTCGCTTTTACCGCTTTGACGGTAGTCGGTGACGGCAATGGCAAAGTTGGTTTTGGCCGCGGTAAAGCCCGTGAGGTACCGGCGGCAATCCAGAAGGCCTATGAGTCGGCGCGTAGAAATATGATCGATGTGGCACTGGATGGTTCGACTATTCAGTACGCCACCAAAGGTGTTCATGCCGCCTCTAAGATTTACATGCAGCCGGCGTCGGAAGGTACTGGCGTTATCGCTGGAGGTGCCATGCGCGCTGTACTGGAACTGGCCGGCGTGCAGAATGTACTGGCCAAATGCTACGGGTCTACCAATCCGGTCAATGTTGTCAGAGCTACCTTCAACGCGCTGAAAGATATGCGTTCTCCAGAGGATGTGGCAACCAAGCGTGGCAAATCAGTTGAGGAAATTCTGAATTAGTCGATCCCCAACGGATCTCGATGAACGGAAACAAATCATGGCAAAAGCGAAAGTGAAAAAAGTTAAAGTGACTCAAATCAAGAGTGGAATTGGGCGATTAAAAAATCACCAAGCCTGTTTATCAGGTCTGGGATTGCGCCGTATTCGCCACAGTGTGATTGTCGAAGATACCCCATCAAATCGCGGCATGATCAATCAAATTAATTATATGTTGCAGGTTGAGGAAGCTTAAGATGCGTCTGAACACCCTAAGCCCGGCTCCGGGTCGAATTAAACAGGGCAAGCGCTGTGGTCGCGGCATTGGCAGTGGCCTGGGTAAAACCGGTGGTCGCGGGCACAAAGGTCAAAAATCACGCACTGGTGGCAGCGTCCGACCTGGGTTTGAAGGCGGTCAAATGCCATTGCAGAAGCGTCTGCCCAAGTACGGGTTTACCTCTCGTCTAGCCGTAGTCACTGCTGAGATAAGACTCTCTGAGTTGAACCTTATAGAGGGCGATACTGTCGATTTGGAAGCACTGCGCAAAGCTGGCTTGATCAACAACCGTATTACGCGAGCCAAGGTATTTGCCTCCGGTGAGCTGAGTAAAGCACTGACCCTTAAAGGTGTTGCTGCGACCAAAGGTGCGGCAGCTGCAATTGAAGCTGCTGGCGGCAAGGTCGAAGGTTAAAGTCGATGGCCAGAGCCGGAAACATGCCGATGGGTAATTCGAAGGGCTTGAGCGAGCTTTGGACTCGTCTGCGCTTCTTATTCATCGCTATTATTGTCTACCGCATTGGTACGCATATTCCGGTTCCCGGATTCGATCCCGATCGTCTAGCCGATCTCTTCAACCAAAATCAGGGTACCTTCCTCGGGTTGTTCAATATGTTCTCCGGTGGTGCATTGGAGCGTATGAGTATCTTGGCACTGGGGGTTATGCCCTATATTTCCGCCTCGATCATTATGCAACTGTTGTCGGCTACCGTCCCCGCATTAGAGCAACTGAAGAAAGAGGGCGAAAGCGGTCGCCGAGTGATCAACCAGTACACCAGATACGGGACCGTGTTGTTGGCACTGATTCAGGGTACCGGCCTGGCTGTGGGCTTTGCCTCCCAGGGTCTGGCATTTGAAGTCAATGCAATGTTTTATATGGTGGCAATCGCCTCGCTGGTTGCCGGTGCAGTATTTTTAATGTGGTTGGGTGAGCAGATTACCGAACGCGGTATTGGCAATGGTATCTCGATGTTGATCTTTGCAGGGATTGTCGCCGGTATACCTGGCGCCATTGGTCAGGCCCTCGAGTCCGCACGCCAGGGCGATCTCAACCAGCTGATGTTACTGGTGATTCTGCTGATTGCGGCGGCGGTAGTCTATTTTGTGGTGTTTATCGAGCGCGGACAGAGAAGGTTGACCGTCAACTACGCTCAGCGACAGGGTCGCAAGGCTTATAATGCCCAGACATCCCACCTGCCGCTCAAAGTGAATATGGCCGGTGTGATTCCAGCAATTTTTGCCAGCAGTCTACTGCTCTTCCCATCGTCCATCAGTCAGTGGTTTGGTCAAGGGGTTAACGCGCCGGCTTGGCTGCAGGATCTGGCACTATTTATCGGTCCTGGACAGCCGCTTTATGTCCTGCTGTTTTCAGCGTTAATTATATTTTTCAGTTTCTTCTACACGGCGTTGATGTACAACCCCACCGAAGTGGCTGATAACTTAAAAAGAGGCGGTGCTTACTTGCCCGGAATCCGGCCTGGTGAGCAGACTGCCAAATACATTGATACGGTGACCACACGCCTGACCCTGATTGGCGGTATTTACATTACCCTAATCTGTCTGATGCCACAGTTCCTCAATGTCTATTTCAATGTGCCGTTTTACCTGGGTGGAACGTCACTGTTGATTGCGGTTGTTGTCACAATGGATTTTATGGCTCAGGTTCAGTCTCATCTGATGTCGCAACAATATGATTCGTTAATGAAGAAGGCCAATCTTAAAAACGTTGGTCGCAAGTAAAGAGGTGATGCTGTGAAAGTTCGTGCATCTGTTAAAAAGATTTGTCGTAATTGCAAGATTGTTCGCCGTAAAGGTGTGGTCCGAGTTATCTGTAGTACAGAACCGCGCCACAAGCAGCGGCAGGGATAATCTGGTTGATTTTTGACACTTCTATCGGTATTCTAGCGCGCCGTTTTGCAGGGGGTATCAGACCTGTTGGACAGGCTCAAGATCCGATTAAACTTATAGTTAGAGTGGAGTAATTTGAATGGCCCGTATTGCCGGTGTCAACATACCCGATAACAAGCATGCAGTGATATCACTGACTTATGTGTTTGGTGTTGGGCGCCCAACTGCCAAGAAAATCTGTGCTGAGGTGGGTATTGCAGAGAACACAAAAATTTCTGAACTGGATGATGGACAACTGGATAAGTTGCGCAGTGCCGTAGGGCAAAATGAAGTAGAAGGTGACCTGCGTAGAGAAAACAGTATGAACATCAAGCGTTTGATGGACCTGGGTTGTTACCGCGGCCTAAGACACAGACGCAGTTTACCGGTGCGAGGACAGCGCACTAAGACCAATGCGCGTACCCGTAAAGGGCCCCGTCGTCCCATCAAGAAATAATTAGGATCGGTTTCCAATGGCGAAAACAGCAACCAAAACCACCCGTAAAAAGGTTAAAAAGACCGTTGTCGATGGCATAGCCCATGTCAATGCATCTTTCAACAATACAATCATTACCATCACTGATCGTCAGGGCAATACGCTGTCATGGGCGACCGCCGGTGGTTCTGGCTTTCGCGGTTCGCGAAAAAGCACTCCCTTTGCAGCCCAGGTCGCCTCTGAGCGCGCTGGTGAAGCGGCAAAGGAATATGGGGTAAAGAATCTCGATGTGCGCGTCAAGGGCCCTGGCCCGGGTAGAGAATCTGCTGTGCGCGCCCTCAACAATGCTGGATTTAAGGTCCAGAGTATTACTGATGTGACTCCCGTGCCGCACAATGGCTGTCGTCCACCCAAGAAGCGTCGTGTGTAGGAAGAATAGAAAATGGCTAGATATTTAGGACCAACTTGTAAGTTATCACGCCGTGAGGGCACTGATCTGTTTCTCAAGAGCGGTGTTCGTCCACTGGAATCAAAATGCCGCGCAGAGAGCGCGCCCGGTCAGCATGGACAGCGCCGCGGAAGACTCTCTGACTACGGTGTACAGCTGCGAGAAAAACAGAAAGTTCGCCGTATTTACGGTGTTCTCGAAAAGCAATTCCGCAACTACTATAAAGCGGCCGCGCGTCTCAGAGGTAACACAGGTGAAAACCTTCTAACACTTCTCGAATCGCGACTGGATAACGTGGTTTACAGAATGGGTTTTGGTGCAACGCGTGCCGAGGCGCGTCAACTGGTTGCCCACAATGCCATCCTGGTCAACGGTAAAAAAGTTAATATTCCCTCTTACAATGTGGAAGTTGGCGATGTTGTGGGGCTGCGTGAAAAATCTAAAAAGCAACTCCGCGTGCAAACTGCCCTTCAACTGGCTGCACAGAGAGGTGATGTCGAGTGGATTCAAGTCGACGACAATAAAATGGAGGGAACGCTCTCAAGACAACCTGACCGTTCTGACCTACCCGCTGAGATCAATGAGAATCTGATCGTCGAATTGTACTCTAAGTAATCGCTGAATAGCTCTTACAGGACCTACTATGCAAAATTCTGTTAACAGTTTTCTTACGCCAAGAAATATTGATGTAACCTCTTATGACGCCAATCACGCCAAGGTAGTACTAGAGCCTCTAGAGCGCGGTTTTGGTCATACCCTGGGCAATGCACTGCGTCGTATTCTTCTCTCCTCAATGTCCGGCTGTGCAATTATTGAAGCGGAGATTGATGGTGTCGAGCACGAGTACTCATCTATCGAAGGTGTGCAAGAAGATGTGATGGAAATCCTGCTCAACCTCAAAGGTGTCGCCGTGATGATGGAAGGGCGTGATGACACTACAGTGAGTCTCAATGCCCAGGGGCCAGGCCCGGTTACTGCAGGTGATATTGAAAGTGATGGGCATATCGAAATTATCAACCCTGAGCATGTGATTGCTAACATCACTGGCAAGACCAGCTTGAAGATGCAACTGAGAATAGCTCGGGGTCGTGGCTATCAACCCTCCGATGCGCGTATCTCAGACGAGGAAAATCGCACCATAGGCCGTCTGCAATTAGATGCTACTTACAGCCCAATTTACAAAGTATCCTATGATGTTGAAAACGCTCGGGTGGAAAATCGTACCGATCTGGACAAGCTGGTACTGGAATTGGAGACCAATGGAACAATCGATCCAGAGGAGTCTATCCGCCGTGCAGCTACCATTCTGCAACAACAGCTGGCTGTATTTGTCGACCTTGAAAGTGAAGCTGCTGCTGAACCCGAGGAACAAGAGGACGAGATAGATCCAATTCTGCTGCGTCCAGTAGATGATCTCGAGTTGACTGTTCGATCAGCTAACTGTTTAAAAGCTGAGAGCATTTACTACATAGGTGATCTTATACAGCGCACTGAAGTGGAACTGTTAAAAACACCTAATCTGGGTAAAAAGTCACTGACAGAAATCAAAGATGTACTGGCTTCACGAGGTCTGTCTCTTGGCATGCGGCTTGAGAACTGGCCGCCGGCGAGTCTCAAAACAGAACATGAGCTGGCCTGAGCCGAAACTGAATAAAACATTGCTGAGAAAGTAGTCAATTAAGGAATAAAAATCATGCGTCATAGATACAGTGGTCGCAAACTGAACAGAACCGGCTCTCACCGCAGAGCTATGTTTCGCAATATGACGGCCTCCTTGGTCGAGCATGAGCTGATTAAAACAACTCTGCCAAAAGCTAAGGAACTGCGTCGCTTTGCCGAGCCCCTGATCACCCTCGCAAAGGATGATTCTGTTGCCAACCGCCGACTGGCCTTTGACCGTCTGCGCAACAAGGCCACTGTTGGCAAATTGTTCGGTGAGTTGGGTCCCAGGTACCAAGAGCGCCCCGGTGGTTATCTGCGTATCCTCAAGTGTGGAACGCGCGCCGGTGACAATGCGCCCATGGCTTATGTGGAGCTGGTGGATCGTGCAATTGTTGAGGCTGACAGCGATGCTGAGGCCGAGGTTGTTGAAACCGAAGAGTAACAGCCTCTAAACGATTAAAAAACCGAGCCTTGGCTCGGTTTTTTTTTGCAGTAAATTTTGCTAATTATCAGCAATCAGAGGGTTGATGATAGTATTTCTGGTTATCTAACCTCATTGCACGCATTGAACCCCCCCAGACACATCCAGTGTCCAGAGCAAAAAAATGCTCGCCACAGTTTTTGCCCTGCAGGGCAGCCCAGTGGCCAAAGATGATGTTCTCCATCAATGGTTGCTTCCGCTGGTGGTCAAACCAGGGCTTATACGGTGCAGAGATCTGTGTGCTGTCCTTGGTTTGAAGTTCCAGCGCGCCCTCGCCGGTGCAGAAACGCATCCTGGTCAGATAATTAGTAATTAGTCGCCAGCGCTCTGGGCCCTGTAAATTCTCGCGCCAGGTGTTTGGGGTGTCGCCATACATCGCTTCGAAATAGAGCCTGCGTTGATCGGATTGAATTACTGCTGTGACCTCATTGGCTAGCTGATGAGCTTGCTCAAGACTCCAAATAGGAGGAATACCTGCATGAACTATATGGTAATTGTTCACTGTTAGCAGCAGGGGTTGATACCTCAACCATTGCAACAGATCCTCAGCATCATGGGCTTCAAGTACATCCCCTATGGTGTCTTTTTTGCTTGGCTCTCTCACCCCTTCGGCGATGGCTAGTAGATGCAAATCATGGTTTCCCAGCACCATTTCAAATGAATTGCCGAGATCTTTGCAAAATCGCATGGTCTCCAGATTGTGGGGGCCACGATTGACCAGGTCCCCGACTGAGATTAACCGATCTACGCTGGGGTCAAAGCAAATCTTATCCAGCAGTTTTCGCAGCGGTTGATAGCAGCCTTGGATATCCCCCACGACATAGGTGGTCATGACTAGTGAACCGTATTGGGTGTAGCCAACAGAAATGGTGCTATGGGGGCGTCGAAAGTGTTACCCAGCTCATCGACAAGCTGATAGTGGCCGTGCATAGTACCCACCGGTGTATCTAAAACCACACCACTGCTGTAGCTGAAGCTACTGCCACTGGCAATCAGGGGTTGTTCTCCCACCACGCCAACTCCCCTGACTTCCTGTCGCTGCTGATTGGCATCGATGATTATCCAATGACGGTTTAGTAGCTGGGCATCCCTATCACCGCGATTGGCAATACAAATATGGTAAGCAAAGGCGTAGCGATTACTTTCGGGTTTTGACTGGTCAGGTAGATATTCAGTGGTGACGCTGATATCAATAGGGTGATGATTGCTCATGAAGGGTTGCTCATGCTGTGATTGATACAGTTACTGAGTGCAACAAAATCTCTGACGGAGAGCTGCTCTGGCCGCTGTTGCAAATCGATAGAATCATTCAGTTCGACTAGGTGATCGGCAAACTGATGTAAACAGTTTTTAAGGATTTTTCGACGCTGTTGAAAGCACAGCGCAACTAGCTTGCTAAGAAGTTCGAGATTCTCCGCTGGGTAATCTATTTTTGGATGAGGGGTTAGGCGAACTACGGCGGACTGAACTTTTGGTGCTGGATCAAATGCTCCGGGTGGTACGGCTATCAGCGGGCGCACCCGACAGTGGTATTGAATCATCACGGAAAGTCGGCCATAGCTCTTGTCGCCGGGGCTGGCAGCTAGTCGATCAACCACCTCTCGCTGCAGCATAAAGTGCATATCTTGGATTTGATCTCTAACTGCCAATAAATGGAATAACAGTGGAGTTGAGATGTTGTAGGGTAGGTTGCCGACAAGGCGCAGTTTTCGGCGATCACAAAATTGTGCAAAGTCAGTCTTGAGTGCATCAGCCTGATGGATGGTCAGGGAGGGGTAATTCTCAAATTTGTTTTCTAGATAGTTGATCAAATCGCGGTCTAGCTCTATCAGAGTCATTTCTGGACACTGCTTGACCAGATGTTCGGTGATAGCTGCCATTCCCGGCCCTATCTCAATCAGGTTGTCCTCGGCTTGTGGTGCGACTGCGGCAATTATTTGCGCGACAATCTCGCGGTCGATAAGAAAATTTTGACCAAAGCGCTTGCGGGGACGATGCGGGTTACTCAATCCAGGCCATCCTTGGAGAGGCTCGCCATTTGCGCGGCAACCTTGATTGCTGTGTTGAAGCTAGATTGATCGGCACTGCCGGTCGCCGCTAAGTCCAGAGCTGTCCCATGATCCACAGAGGTGCGGATAATCGGTAGCCCGAGCGTAATATTGGCGGCGTTGCCAAAACCGGCGTGTTTTAGTACTGGCAGGCCCTGATCGTGATACATGGCGAGGATGGCATCAGCATTATCCAGATACTTGGCAGTAAATAAGGTATCTGCGGGTAG
The DNA here is from genome assembly GCA_049612225.1 of Porticoccaceae bacterium. GTDB lineage: Bacteria > Pseudomonadota > Gammaproteobacteria > Pseudomonadales > Porticoccaceae > HTCC2207. Next base: position 52,355 of record JBMZBJ010000003.1, read on the forward strand.
CGGACCGAGCAGATCTAATCCTCGGTTTTGCAAATCATTGATCACCGGAGAGATGACCTCGATTTCCTCCCTGCCCAGGTGTCCCCCCTCACCGGCGTGGGGGTTGAGCCCACAGATTAGTATTTTAGGGTTGGAAATAGCAAATTTTTCTATCAAGTCACGGTTGAGTATTTGAATAATTTTTTGCAGTAACTGCTGATTGATAGCATCGGCAACTTCGCGAAGCGGAATATGCGTGGTTGCCAGAGCGACACGCATTGTCTCGGTCGCCAACATCATTACCACGGTTGAAGTGCCCGTTTTTTCCGCCAAGTATTCCGTGTGGCCAGAGAAGGCAATACCGGCGTCGTTAATCACAGATTTCTGTACAGGTCCGGTGACCAACCCATCGCAGCGCTCAGACTGGCAGGCTTCTAGGGCAGCGTCTAGACAATTGAGAACATAGGCTGCATTGTCGCTATTCAGTTTCCCCGGAATTACCCGAGCGCCAGTAGTGACTGGCGACAGGGTTAGATGAGAGGCTGGCAGGCGTGTTGCCGGAGCATCGGGATCGAACTGACGAATCTTTAATGGCAGTCCCAGTTGTTCAGCGCGCTCAGAGAGTACATCGGGGTCGGCGAAGGCCACCAGTTGGTGGGCCCCGCCCCGCTGTATATGCTGGAGCAAAATATCCGGGCCGATACCACTGGGTTCTCCAGGGGTAACGGCCAATCTCAGGGTCATGATTTATTGATCTCTTTTATTTCTACAAAGGCTTCATCGCGAATTTCTTGCAGCCAGACCTGCAGTTCCTCTGAGAATTTGCGCTGACGAAGCAGGTTTTCAGCGCCGTTGCGCAACATATTTTCACTGAAGTCTTCCATCCGTCGCTCGGTAACCTGGAGAATATGCCAGCCAAACTGTGATTTGAATGGCTGGCTGACCTCATTGAGCGCAATACTATTCATAATCTGCTCAAATTCTGGAACAAACATTCCCGGTGTCGACCAGCCTAGCTCTCCACCTTTCAGAGCTGATCCCGGATCCTCTGAATGCTCCTTTGACAGGCTGGCAAAGTCACTGCCATCGACAATCTGCTGGCGCAAATCCCTAAGTTCCTGGATAGTTGCAACCTCGTCGCGAAGCTGATCCGGTTTCAGCAGTATGTGTCGGGCAAAGTGTTGCTCGATTAATGTTTTCTCACCGCCCCTGCGGTCGTAGAGCTTAAGCAGATGGTAGCCGGCCGCACTGCGAATGGGTTCAGATACTTGGCCGATATCCATGGCTGTCAGGGCGGTGGTGAATACTCTGGGCAGCTGAGCCATTTTGCGCCAGCCGAGATCACCGCCTTCGAGTGCACTTTGATCATCGCTGTTGGCAATTGCCAGTTGTCTAAAATCTGTTCCAGTAGCAATTTCTTGGGCGATGGCAGCAACTTTTTCTTCAATCAACTGGGTCTCCGCGATACTGGTATCAAGGGGTACAGAGATGAGTATTTGGCCCAGTTTGACATCTGCTGAGGTCACCAATTTACCCTCTTCAGAGTTGAGAAAATTATCCAGTTCCTGCTCACTGATGCGGATGCGCCCCATGACTCTACCCTGTTGGACGCGCATAATAATAATCTCGTTGGCTATGTCTCGGCGCACGCTCGCCATAGTGCTGCCGCTGGCATCAATTGCCGCCACATATTCCTCCATCGACAGATTATTTCCTGCAGCTACTCTGGCGAGTGTTTGATTGATCTCCTCGTCGGAAATTCTAACACCGGCTTTGTAGCCTATATTCAGTTGCAGGCGTTCGGATATCAGCCGTTCCAGAACCTGCTCGCGGATAATCTCCTCTGCTGGGGGTTGGGTGCCAGACTGTTGTATTTGCTCGTATACAGCCGCCAGGCGTCGGTTGAGTTCGCTGTGCAACACCACATCATCATCGACAATGGCCACCACCCGATCCAGCAGTGCCAGTTCGGCAGAGGCCGCGACGGCATAAAAAAATAGACCGCTGAGGGCAACTGTCTTTAGTGCAGATTTAAAACTTTTGCGGTGGTTCATAACCCTGTATTCCCCTTTGTAAAATACTATCAACTCGGCCTCCAGTTCCCGCTAGGCCTTTAAATTGAATTTGCAGAAAAACCCCATTTTTGGGTTGCAGATCCCGCTCTGGAACCCGCAGTGCATCTTCGCGATCCAGCCAGCGGCGAACTACTAGGCTGGCGCGCCAACAGCAGCTGTTATATTCGAGTCCGGCAAATAATTCCAGTTCCCTGTGATGGGTAAAATCGTGATTCCAGCGGCCGACCCAATTGTAGTTGCCACCGAAGGACCGATAAAAAGAAATATCGCCCTGTTTGATTTCTCCCGAGTCAACATGACTCGCGGACAGGTGCGATGATTGCCGTTGCTGTCTGTAAGTGAAATTGAAGATATTATTCTGGCGATCATGAAAGCGCAAACCCAGACTGCTCTTTTCAACATGGTTATTATCAGTATCGTAAATAATCTCTGCGGAGATCCTCCAATCGTCAGACAGCTGACTGTTGAGATCTAAGGCCAGAGGCGATGGCTTGTCGCTCACATTTAGCGGTTGCTGAGAATTTAATTCAGAGTGCAGGGTTACCTGTGGGTGGTCAAAGTAAACAACTTTGGCCAATCTGGCGCGCAGGCGCTCATGACCGCTTTTTTTATCGAAAAAGCTGGTGGCTAACCCGATAGTGAGTCGGTGCTCGTCAGCTATTCTATCGCCACCTTGAAAGCGGTTGTCTCGAAACAACTGATCGTAGGTGGAAAGCACTTCCCTGGTATCAAAATCTGGCATTGAAGCCTGATCTCTATAGGCAGTTTTCAGGTAATAGAGACGCGGCTCGAAGGTCTGCCGCAGTGTCGACAGCCTGGGGTGATCTCGGTCGAAAAAGATCCCACTATCGAAGCTGTACGTTGGCACATTGATCGAGGGGTCTGCTGTTTCCTCCCCCCCTGCAGGCCGATCGAGTCTGTAGGACAGATATTTAAAGCCCAGTTTCGGTTTGACATATCCCCAGTGCCACTGTTGATCCCAGCTGAGGCTGTAATCCAATCTGCTTCTACTGCCAGTCACCAATTGTTGGTCATCGTGATCGAACTGGGCGTACTGTTGACTGAGGGTCAAATTGAAACCGCCCGCCAACGGGTAGTTTCCCTGTATCGACAGCTTGGGCATAACCCTGTACTGCTCTGAGAGTCCCGCAGTAATATTCTGGAAATCCAAGGTTTGTAGATCAAAGTCCCAATGAGCGGTGTGGTAACCCAGTGAGGCCTGGCGGCGCAGATGCGTGCGGCTACTCTCGTTTTGTTTCAGCTGACCTATATCGTCAAAGTAGTCCTTATCACTGACATGGTTGATATCCAGAAAAGTCGACCAACTTCGGCCTGCACCACCCTGATGTTGAAGGCCGATCCAATATCTATCTTTCCCCTGATAGGTAGGCCGACCATTGATTGGGTCCAGTGCCGAATCACTGTCGCCACCTTTATCACTGCCTAGAAAACCCGACGCCATACGGGTTTTCGACCAACTGTTGAGATGGCGAAGCTCAGTCTCTAAACCCAAGCCACGCTGTTCGATATATCTGGGAGTGATGGTGGCATCGTAGTTGGGCGCCAGGTTCCAATAGATAGGTTGGGCGAAATCCAGGCCATTCTCGCCATCCACACTAATGGTTGGGAACAGCAGGCCGGAGGAGCGGCGATCGGTGATCGGGAACTTGGCATAGGGAAAATACACAATGGGCACATCCTTGACCCTCAATCGTGCATTTCTGACAGTGGCAAAGCCGGAGGTCTGATCAATTTTGATCTGAGAAGTCTGTAATCGCCAAATTTCATTGCTGGGCTCGCAACTCGAATAGGTGGCATCTTCGATCAAGATGGCACCATCGGTGTTGCGCAGCAAGTTTGTGGCTGTGCCGCGGATCCCGGTTTGGTGTAGCACATAGGTGGCATTGTCTATTTTTACTTGCCTGCTATCGAGGTTTAGGTTGGCATTGGTGCCGATCAATAGCATATTGGGCTCACGAAAGCGCACATTGCCATCTAGGCTAATTTGCCGGCTGTCCTGATTGATAATGGCTTTATCGCTGCTTATCTGACGGTAACCCTGAGAGATATGCACATCGCCCTCGAGCACTGCGATGCTGTCTGTTGTGGCCTCGGTGCTCAGGGCATTGATTCGCAGCGGTGCCTGCTCGGGATCCAAGTCGGCATCGGGGTAATCCCTGGCCGGCTCAAGGTAGGCCCCACAGCAAAAGGGGGGCATAGCGGCGCGCTGCTCTTGGGTCATATCTTTTTGTTCAACCCAGTCTAGACTCGTGGCACTGGCCACTGTGGACTGCTGCGAATGCGTTAGCTCGTCGCCGTGCGGCTCGGCAACTAACTCGAGGTTTACCAGCAATAGACTGCCAATCAGCATGCAACTGAGGCGGAAGGTCGATCTGTGGCAACTGCGTTTATGCAAGATTAAATCTCAGTGAGAAAGTGTAGATCGCGATATTTTAACTGATATGAACAGGGATTTAACTGATCTGCAACAGAAAAAATACCAGATTGATCATTTAGATTGCCTCAATAATTGGACTAAATTCTCTATTCCTACACAGGTCGCAGCTCTATAATGACTCACAAATAACTATTCATAACAGGGTCTATGGGCGTTCAACCAGATTTCTCCAGTTGGATTGAAAGTTATCTGCCATCCCATGTGCAGGTACCTAGCACACTAAATAGCCAAGCTCTGGCGGGCGATGCCGGCTTTCGAACCTACTATCGGCTGAATACCTGCCCCAGTTTGATTGCTGTCGACTCTCCACCCCATCAAGAAAAGAATTCAGCTTATATCGCTATTTCGCTGTTTCTGCAGTCCAACTCAGTGCGTACACCGGTGATATATGCGGTGGATTTTAAGCGCGGGTATATGCTGTTAGAGGATTTTGGCGATGAGCTTTTTCAGCGCGCGCTCAGCTTGGAAAGTCGAGATGCTCTATACCAACTCGCCGAGTCAACGTTGATCGAAATACAGGGCTGTGCTGTCGATTGTGCTTTGCAAAGCGCCCCGGTGGAAGATTTTGACCGCAACAAGCTTACTGCTGAGATGGCGCTATTTGAACAGTGGTTCGTCAATCAGCTACTGGGTGTCAATCTGGAAGCCGATAAAAAAGCGCTGTTGAACCAATTGTTTGAGCGTTTGATCAGCAGTGCATTGCAGCAACCTCAAGTGCTGGTTCACAGTGATTACCACTGCCGCAATCTGATGCTTTTGCCCAATGAACAGCTTGGCATTATAGATTTTCAAGATGCGATGCGCGGCCCAATTACCTACGATTTAGTGTCACTGTTGCGCGATTGTTATGTGCGCCACCCGTCGGATTGGGTCACGCAGCGAGCATTAGAGTATCGACACTGTCTGCAACAGGCTGGGGTGCCGAATCTCGGTGATGAACAGCAATTTTTGCGCTGGTTTGATCTTATGGGTCTGCAGCGGCATATCAAAGTACTGGGTATCTTTTCACGCCTGGCACTCAGGGATAGCAAAGCGGCCTACCTGAGCGATATACCATTGGTAATGGACTACTGTCTCGAGGTCGCGGCTAGATACTCGGATACCGCGCCCTTCGGGCAGTGGTTGAAAGCCGAGATCGCACCGCTGTTGGTCACCCACAGTTGGTACAGTGAATCTCGGGATAAAACACTATGAAAGCGATGATACTGGCGGCCGGCTACGGCAAGAGACTGCGGCCGTTAACCCAGCAGACACCCAAGCCGATGCTCGAGGTAGCAGGAAAACCCCTGCTACAGCATCATATTGAGCGCTTGGCGGCCAGTGGATTTACCGATCTGGTGATTAATACTTCATGGCTTGGTGAGCAGATTGAGCGTTTCTTTGGCGATGGCAGCCAATTTGGGGTGCAGATTAGTTGGTCGAGAGAGGCTCAGCCTCTGGAGACCGGTGGCGGCATAGTCAAAGCCTTGCCGCTGTTGGGAGAGCAGCCCTTTCTACTGCTAAACGGCGATATCTGGACAGATTACCCACTGCGATCAATCAGTGAAAACAATATCCCTGACAACGGCCTGGCCTGGCTGTTGATGGTCGCTAACCCCGAGCACAATCCGACTGGCGACTTTGGACTAGTTAACGGCTTGGTCAGCGATAATGTTGAGCCAACATTTACCTTCAGTGGACTCAGCGTCATTCACCCCAAGTTGCTTGGGGATTACACTGAAACCCATGAAGATTGCCAGAGCTTCCCGCTGCGCGCCGCGCTGTGGCCCGCTATTGAGCGCGGCCGTGTTGGCGCGGCGCTGTACAATGGCCATTGGTACGATGTCGGCACTTTAGAGCGCTACCGACAATTGAACCATTTACTGGCTAAAACTTAGTCCATTGGGAGCGGTGAGGGTGAGAACAGCATTGAAATTGAGATTTTACAGACTGGCTTTTTGGGTTTCACTCACTGCAGTTGCCTGCCTCTCTCTTATCTCCCTACCCCAGACGCAACAGTTATTTATCTGGCAAGATAAATTGCAACATGCCACAGTTTACGCTGTGCTTTTCTTCCTGCTGTTGCAAGCCTATGGCGACAGATTCGGACTCTGTCCCGCGGCTATTGGGCTTGGCTTGTTTGGCTTAGCTATAGAGGTTATACAGTCCACCACGGGCTATCGTCAGGCTGAGATCTGGGATTTTATTGCCAATATGACCGGTATTTTTGCTGTTGGATTAGCCGCTCAGTATTTTAGATCTAGGTGATACTGCTGTAAGTGCCACCGCTCTACCATGAAGGAATTTGAATGTTATATGCAAAGCAGTTGGCACTCTATCTGGGACCCCTAGCCGGGTTTATTGCTGCGGCTATGATGAGTGCCAGTGGCTGGTCATTTGAAGCCTCGATGGCCGCCGGCTTAACCCTGCTCTGTGCCCTGTGGTGGGTGCTTGAGCCAATCCCCATTGCCGCCACTTCCCTGATCCCGCTCGCCCTGTTTCCCCTGTTTGGGGTTCTCGATGGGGCGCAGATAGCGCTGGCCTACGGTGATCCGCTGATTCTATTGCTGATGGGTGGAGCAATACTCTCGCGGGCGATGGAAAAAAGCGGTGCCCATCGCCGTCTTGCACTGGCGATGGTCAATTTAGTGGGGGGTCAGGACCAGAGGCGATTGGTGTTTGGATTTATGATCGCCGCGGCGGTACTCAGTATGTGGGTCTCCAATACTGCGACAACCCTGATGTTGTTGCCAGTGGCCTATGCGGTTCTAGACAGTGGCAACAGTAAAGACGCATATGCCTCCCTTGCAGTACCACTGTTTTTGGGGATAGCCTATGCCGCCAGTATTGGTGGTCTCGGTACCCCAATCGGTTCACCGCCCAATGTGTTGTTTCTGAAGTTCTATGCCGAAGCCACCGGTCAGGTGCCCAGCTTTGGGCAGTGGATGCTGTGGGCACTGCCCATAGTGTTGATTATGATCCCGCTCGCCGGCCTGTGGATTACGCGCAATCTGAGCGCTGGTGATCCAGTGCAGATTCCGGACACTGGCCCCTGGCGCTCAGCGGAATTTCGTGTGATGGCGATCTTTGCGCTAACCGCACTGGCCTGGATTACTCTGCGTGAACCCTTTGGTGGCTGGAGCACCTGGTTTAATGCCCCCACCGCCAATTATGCCGCGGTGGCGCTGACCGCCGTGATTCTGATGTTTATAGTGCCCGATGGCAGTGGCGGCAAACTCCTCGATTGGCAGACCGCATCAACCATCCACTGGGGGGTATTGCTGTTATTTGCTGGAGGTATTGCCATCGCCAAGGCATTTTCAGCTACGGGGATCAGCGCGGCAATCGGTGAGCAGCTGTCGCTAGTCACGCAGCTGTCTCTCCTGTTATTAATAGCTGTGATTGCCCTGTCAGTCACTTTTCTCACCGAGATAACCAGTAATACAGCGACTACAGCACTGCTTATGCCAATCCTAGCCGCTGCTGCGCTCAACGCCGATGTAGAGCCGGCGTTGTTGATGTTGCCGGCGGCGCTATCCGCTAGCTGTGCCTTTATGCTGCCGGTGGCCACTGCGCCCAATGCGATTGTGTTTGGTACCGGAAAAGTTACTGTAGAGCAGATGGTGAGAATGGGTTTTGCGCTAAATATTATCGGTACCGTCGTGATAACTTGCACGGTCTATCTTTGGCTGGCCTAATGCGGAAGTGCTCGCACGCGAATTTGCGATCTGGCTATTGCTCAACAAGCATTTTGATATTGGCGGGGCTGAGAGTTTGACTGCCTGATAGAGACAGGATCAGCGTAGTTATCTCGTCCCACACATCTGCTTTGCGCAGGCCTTTGACCCCGCGATCAATAGCCCCGGCCTGATACAGTAGCATCCGCAGATGGGCTGGGCTCAATCGCCGCAGTGCGCTGCGGAACTGGGAAATGCGGCTGTCCCACACCCCGTGCTTTTTTAGAGCCCAGTCTGCGGATTTGCCGCTTGAAACCTGCTGGCGGGCCTTCACCAACACCCGCAACTCTCTGGTAATGGCCCAGAGTAACTTCAGTGGATCTGTCCCCTCATTCTGCAGGCCGCGCAGTGCTCGCGCCACCCACTGGCTGTCACCAGCCAGCACCTTGTCGATAAATTCAAACAGATCATAGCGCGCACTGTCGGTGACTGCGGCAGACATAGCGGCGCTGTCAACTCTGCCCTCTATCGCCAGCAACTTCAGCTTATCGATCTCCTGCATGGCCGCCAGTAGATTGCCCTCAACGCGCTCAGCCAAAATCTGTGCGGCCTCATTGCCAGCTTCAATCCCGGCTTGATTCAAACGCCCCTTTATCCATTGGGGCAGTTGATGGATTTTCACCGGCCAAACAGGAATATGCACACCACTGGCTTCGAGAGTTTTAAACCACTTGCTATTTTGCGTGGCTCTCTCCAGCTTGGGTAGAATTACCAGCAACAGATGATCAGTAGTCAGGTTTTCGCAGAGCTCACACAGTGCTTTACTACCCTGATCTCCCGGCTTGCCACTGGGAATGCGCACTTCGAGAATGCGCTTTTCGGCAAATAAGGACAGTGAGCTGGTCTCGCTCAATAATTGATTCCAGTCGAATTTGCCTTCTACATGGAAGGTTGTGCGCTCAGTGTAACCCAGTTGCCGCGCTGTACCGCGAATGCTATCGGCAGCCTCCTGAGATAACAGCGGTTCGTCGCCGCTAATAATAAACAGCGGAGACAGCTGATTTTTCTCTACGGACTTGTGAAGGTGGGCTTGCAGTTGCTCGGCTTTGATCTTCACTGGATCGGTGCGCTTTTATTGGCAATTAAACTGAATTGATTGAGTATCTGCCGCACAATGTCTTGCTGCATAGCTCCCCTGATCAGTTGTTCTTGACTGTCGGAAGCGAGGACATCAGTTTCATCAAAGTCCACATAGCGCTCCACGGCGGCGGTGGCTGGAGGCGCCAGTGGATTGCCTGTGGCATCGGTGACCAGAAAATCCACACGCCCATTTAGCTGGTACTCGGCGGCCCGTGCTCCAGGATTCAGAGCGCTGGTTCTGCGCTGGTACAGAGCCTCTAAAATAACAATACGGTAGTCGGCTTCAGCGCTGTTGTTAACCTGGGTTATACCATAGCTGTCCAGCTGTCGAGTGAGTTCAACCGCCAAGGTGCCCTGGGTATTTTCCGAGACCACTTGCACTGTACCCAGATGTTCTGACAACAACTGGCTATCACGCAACTGCCAGCCACAGGCAGACAAGCTCAGACACAACAGGAGAATTTTTGTCGATCGCCACGATCTGCGCATTAGATAACCCATACCCCTAATTGGCTACAATATTAACCAATCTGCCCGGAACCACAATCACTTTTCTGATCACTTTGCCCTCTGTGAAGCGCTGGACATTGGTATCTTCCAGGGCGATTTTCTCAATGCTATCCCGATCCGCATCCGCCGCAACCTGAATTCGGCCGCGCACCTTGCCATTGACCTGCACCACCAGCTCAATCGAGCTGCGAACCAGCGCTGACTCATCAACCTGCGGCCAGCTGGCATCAGTAATTGACCCTTCACCACCCAGTGTATCCCAAAGACTGTGGCAGATATGGGGGGTGATGGGTGCCAACAGCAATAGCGCACTGCGCAGAGCTTCATGGCGCACCGCGAATGATTGGGGGTGGTCGCTATCCGTCAGTTTGGCGACCTCGTTGAGCAGCTCCATCACTGCTGCGATGGCAGTGTTAAAGGTACTGCGGCGGCCGAAGTCGTCACTGACTTTGGCAATCGTCTGGTGCGTTTTGCGGCGCAGATCCTGTTGTGCCTCATTTAAATTAGCTGTATCCAGTGATGGCGCTGTACCGCTGTCAGCATGATTTTTTACCATGCTCCAAAGTTTGCGTAGAAAACGGTGAGCCCCGGCAACGCCCTGATCGTTCCACTCCAAAGTTTGCTCCGGTGGTGCGGCAAACATAGTGAACAGCCGAACCGTATCTGCGCCATACTGCTCTATGGCAGTCTGGGGGTCTACGCCGTTATTTTTGGATTTGGACATTTTAGTGATGCCGCCACTCTGTACCTGGTCGCCAGTGGCAGTCTCCACCGCATTGACCGTGCGACCCTTATCATCGCGCTCCAAAGTCACGTCGGTCGGCGCGAGCCAGACCTTGCGGCCCTGCTGCTCCTTGTAAAAGCACTCTGCCAATACCATCCCCTGACACAACAGTCGCTTAAAGGGCTCACTACTTTCCACCAAGCCCTCATCGCGCAGCAACTTATGATAGAAGCGCGCGTAAAGCAGGTGCAGGATCGCATGTTCGATACCGCCCACATATTGATCCACGGGCAACCAGTAGTTGGCCCGCTGGGGATCTAGCATGGCGCTATCAGAATCGGCGCAGGTAAAGCGCGCATAGTACCAGGAGGACTCCATAAAGGTGTCAAAGGTGTCGGTTTCGTGCTCTACCGCCTGACCATTGTGTTGTGCCTGACGCCACTCTGGGTCGGCTTTGATAGGCGAGTGAACTCCATCCATTTCAACTTCTTCTGGCAGGAGCACAGGAAGTTTCTCCAGGGGCACTGGGATCTCGCCACCGTCGGTGAGATTGAAAATGGGGATTGGCGCACCCCAGTAGCGTTGACGACTGACACCCCAGTCCCGCAGACGGTAGTTAGTGGTCACCGATCCCAGATCTTTCTGCGCCAGCGCCGAAGCTATAGCCTCGAAAGCGGCATTAAAATCTAAGCCGTCGAAGTCTCCCGAATTAACGAGAACGCCCTGTTCCACAAAGGCCTGACTGTCGAGGTCACAGTCTTGATCATCTGTAGGTGCTACCACCTGTTTAATCGGTAACTGATACTGGGTGGCAAACTCATAATCCCGCTGATCGTGGGCCGGCACCGCCATCACTGCGCCGGAGCCATAATCCATCAATACATAGTTGCCCACCCAGACCGGTATGAGTTCACCGGACAGCGGATGAATAGCGCTGATCCCAGTAGCCATTCCGGATTTTTCCAGAGTCGCCATTTCAGCCTCAGATACCTGCTGAGTTTGGCACTGCTGAATAAATTCAGCTAACTGGGGGTTTGTTTTGGCGATTTCCAGCGCGATCGGATGTTGTGGTGCCAGGGTGGCATAGGTGACACCCATAATGGTGTCAGGTCGAGTGGTGTAGACATCAAAGCTCTGGTGTTCGGCGATGGACTGGGTCAGTTTAAAGGTCATATTGACCCCGCGGCTCTTGCCAATCCAGTTGCGCTGCATGGTTTTCACCTGCTCTGGCCACTGTTCCAAATCGTCCAGATCATCTAGCAGCTGTTCTGCATAATCGGTGATGCGAATAAACCACTGCGGTATTTCTTTGCGCTCTACTGGGGTATCACAGCGCCAGCAACCGCCGTCTATTACCTGTTCATTGGCCAGTACCGTAGCATCGTGGGGACACCAGTTGACGGTGCTGGTTTTCTTGTACACCAACCCCTTCTCGTAGAGGCGCGTGAAGAACCACTGCTCCCAGCGGTAGTATTCGGGTTGGCAGGTAGCAAATTCCCGCGACCAATCGATGCCATAGCCCAGGGACATAAGCTGGGTCTTCATATAGGCAATATTTTCGTAAGTCCATTTGGCGGGAGCGGTGTTATTTTGAATCGCAGCATTTTCTGCTGGTAGACCAAAGGCATCCCAACCCATAGGGTGCAGTACATTCTTGCCCTGCATGCGCTGATAGCGAGCGATTACATCGGTGATCGTATAATTGCGTACATGCCCCATATGCAATTTGCCGCTGGGGTAGGGGAACATGGCCAGACAATAAAACTTCTCTCGATCGGGATCTTCACTGACCTCAAAGGTTTTATTATCGGACCAAAACTGCTGGGCTTCCCGCTCGATGCTGGCGGGATGGTATTCATTTTTTGCGGTCATTGCCTTCAATGCTTTAACTGGGTTGCTGATGGCAGTGAATTATAGGGCAACCGCAACCCATCTAACAGCAGTTAAGCAGATTCAGCTGCAGCAGTTAGAAATTGATCCAATAGGTGTGCCCAGCTGACATGATGATTAGCAGACAGGGAACTAGCTTGATTCCCTTTTGGCAATCCCCAGTTTTTCGAGATTGGCCGCTATATCCTGTGCCGATGTCGCTGGATTGATATCGCGATCTACCATTAGCACCTTACCCTGTTTGTCGATATAGATTGTATGCCTCTTGGGGTAGCCATAGAAGGCCAGTACATCATAGGCTTTGGCGACGTTTTTGCTGGGATCGCTCAGTAGCGGGAAGTCCGCCTCTGTAGATTCGGCAAAGGCTATATTGTCCTCTAAGGGGTCGACACTGGCCATAAAGTAGGTGATATCGTAGGCTTTCAGTAGATGGCCATTCTCCGCCAGTGATTTACACTCCACAGTACAGCCACCGGTAAAGGCCTTGGGATACCAGGCAATCACCGTCGCCTGTTTGCCTTTAAACTGCGCTAGAGAGTAAGTTTTGCCATCGGATGCCGGCAATTCAAAGTCCGGAGCGGGATCACCCACGTCCAGTGATAGGACGGTCAATGGCGTTGTCAGCAGGGCGATTAGGGTCAGAACTTTTATTGCGTGTACCATTGTAGGTCTCCTACTTATCTGTCTTTTAATTTGTCTTTTAACCTGTCTTTCTTGTTCGGTGTTTTATGGCTCTGGCTACCAGTAATAGACTGATAATAATCAGTGAGATGCCCACTATAGGCCAGTTTGTATAGCGCGAGTATGGTGTGAACCCAACTCTGGGTGCAACTGTGCCGCTGAGTACACCGCGGCTAAATTGATCCAACTGCTGGTAAATTGCCCCGCGATAATCTACAAGTCCGGTAATTCCATTGTTAGTCCCACGTATCAGCGGCTTGCCATTCTCAATAGCGCGCATACGCGCCATTTGCATATGCTGCTGAGGGGCAATTGAATCGCCGAACCAGGCATCGTTACTAACTGTTAGCATAACACTTGCATTACGGGTATTTTTGGCGACTAGATCTGGGTAGGCAATCTCATAGCAGATCGCAGTTGCGATTTGCTGTTGTTTGGCAAGCAGTGGCAATTGCTTATCTGTGCCTAGAGAAAATGACGACATGGGAAGATCAAAGAAATTGTTAAGACCGCGAATCAGCGCTTCGAAGGGCACATATTCGCCGAAGGGCACCAGTCGAGTCTTGTTGTATTGGCCACTGCCATCACCGACCACTAGCATTGAGTTGTAGTAAAGCCCCTGAGGGTTATTGTTGGTGGGTATGCCGGTGATCAGGGCGGTGCCCTGTTGTTCGGCGCGCTCGCCGACAGCTTGCAAGAAACCTTTGGCCTCGCTGTAAAGGGCGGGGATAGCTCCCTCTGGCCAGATAATAATATCCGTACCCCAGTGATCTTCGCTTTGCTCCAGCAGTTGTCTGAGAATTTTATTGCGCTCTAGCGGTGCCCACTTATCTTTTTGATCCACATTGGGTTGTATCAATGCAACGGACAGTTGCTGATCAATTGCTTGCGTCCAATTAATGGTTTGTAGTTTGGCACCAACGATAAAGGCAGCCACTACCAGGGCAGCGCTGAGGCCAAGTGCTGGAGAAAAACGCCGCTGTAGTAGCTGCGCCAATACTGCAGCGCCGAGAGCGGTCAGGTAACTAAGCAGTAACACGCCACCGAGGGGTGCCCACCCATTGAGCCAGGTATCAGTGTGACTGTAGCCGGCGTAGAGCCAGGGAAAACCGGTAAAAATCCAGCTGCGAAACCATTCGCTAATCACCCAGATTGCCGGCAGTGACAGTATCCAGTAGATCGGCGACTGGGGTAGCAGTGCAGTCAGTGCAAAGGGCAGGGCAAATAATACAGCCAGTAGTAGGCAGAAAAACAGGGTGCCAAACATAGCAAAGACCATGGATACATCGCCATGCACGTACATGCTGATGTAGATCCAGCTAGCACCGGCTAGATAGAGGCCTGCCCCGAACAGAGCCGCGCGCTTAAATGCGCTCTGAGGCGATTGGTTTTGTAGCAGGATAAATAGCACCGCGATGCTGATTATGGCAACTGGCCACAGGGAAAAGGGTGCCAGTGATAGCGGTAGCAGGGCGCCGGCTAGAAGCAGGGCGGCATAGTTTAGGGGTTGTCGATCCATTGACATTGGGTCTCAGGCTGAGTTTTTGCTAACTTCCAGCAGAGTTATCCGGCGGTTGTCACCATCGATGACTTTAAAGTGGAAGTTGTCGATGTTGAGGCCCTCACCAATCTCTGGGAGTCCACCAAAGTTATTGATCACCAGACCACCAATGGTATCGCAATCGTCATCGGGAAATCCGATATCAAAGTACTCATTGAAGTCGTCTATTTGCATAATGGCTTCGACGCGATAGCGGTTTTCCGAGAGCTGTTGAATCTGTTCAACTTCCTGCTCGTCGGTCTCGTCCTCAATTTCGCCGACAATTTCCTCCAGCACATCTTCGATGGTCAGCAGTCCTGACACCCCGCCGTACTCGTCGACTACTATGGCCATATGGTAGCGCTGTTCACGAAACTCCTGAAGTAAGATGTTAAGTCTTTTACTCTCGGGGATTATGGTTGCCGGGCGCAGTAGGTTTTGCAGGTCGAAGTCTTCCTTGCCGGACAAAACCAAAGGCAATAACTCTTTGGCCAACAGTATGCCCTGTATGTCATCTGAGGATTCGCCAACCACTGGAAACCGCGAGTGTTGCGATTCGATCACCAGTGTCAGTATCTGTTCCAAGCTAAAGTCGGCCTCTATGACTTTCATCTGTGATTTGGGGATCATAATCTCCCGTGCCTGTAAATCGGCAACCTTGAGGGCGCCCTCCATAATTTGCAGGGCGCTGGCATCGATAATCGACTGATCCTCAGCTCCGCGAAGGGTGGCGATTAGCGCTTCTCTGTTGGAGGGCGTGGAAGAGAAGGCCTCACTTAATTTTTGCAGCAGGGTTTTGTCCTGCGTATCGTTTGTCAGATCGTCATTCATGGCCTAGTTATCACCCTCAGTGAATAGTGTAGGGAGGTGGGAATCCCAGCCCTTGTAAAATATCGGTTTCCAGATTTTCCATAATTGCGGCATCGCTGTCGTTCTGATGATCGAAACCCAGCAGATGCAATACCCCGTGGATAATCATATGGGCCCAGTGAGCTGCTGGTTCTTTTTGCTGTTGTCGCGCCTCCTCGGCAACCACTGGCGCACAGACGACCACATCACCCAGTAGTGCAAGAAGTTCGGGCAGTGGAGCCTCAAAGGGAAAGGATAGTACATTGGTCGCTCCCTGAGCGCCTCGATACTGTTGGTTGAGGGCTCGGCCCTCTGATAGATCGACAATGCGCACACTGAGTTCTGCCTCCTCTCGCCGGTTGCCGATGGCGGCAGCTACCCAGTGCCGAATACTGTCCTCGTCGGGGGGTTCTTCAGAGGTGCAGGCCAACTGAATGTCTACATGGATTGCCATAGCTTGATATCAATTAGGTTTTAGGACTCGGCTTCAAACGCATCATAGGCGTCAACAATGCTCTGTACCACTGGGTGACGGACCACATCGCGAGATTCGAAGTGGGTGAAACTGATATCGTCCACATCTGCCAATACTTTGTGAGCGTGAACCAGACCAGAGCTAACCCCTTTGGGGAGGTCAATTTGCGTGGTATCGCCAGTGATTACCGCTGTGGAACCAAAACCGATGCGGGTGAGGAACATCTTCATCTGTTCGCGGGTCGTGTTTTGGCTTTCATCGAGGATAATATAGGCGGAGTTTAGGGTTCGGCCGCGCATATAGGCCAGGGGGGCAATCTCAATTACGTTGCGCTCCTGTAATTTGGCTACGGTTTCAAAACCCAGCATCTCGTGAAGTGCATCATAGAGCGGTCGCAGGTAGGGATCGACTTTCTGCGCCAGATCTCCCGGCAGGAATCCCAGGCGCTCGCCAGCTTCGACGGCGGGTCTCACTAGTAGGATGCGCTCCACTTCGTCGCGCAATAACGCCTCGACCGCACAGGCCACCGCCAGATAAGTTTTTCCTGTCCCTGCCGGACCTATACCAAAATTAATGTCATGGGTTTGCACGGCGCGCACGTAGCGCTGTTGATTGAGACCGCGGGGCTTGATATTGCCCTTTTTGGTGCGAATTACTGAAAAACGCTCAACATCATTGGAAGATTTCAGTTGGCTGGCGGCTTGAGTCATAGGCTTCTCTCTCTCGAATTGTCGGAGGCTGAGAT
Organism: Porticoccaceae bacterium; assembly: GCA_049612225.1. Taxonomy (GTDB): domain Bacteria; phylum Pseudomonadota; class Gammaproteobacteria; order Pseudomonadales; family Porticoccaceae; genus HTCC2207. The sequence continues at coordinate 69,077 of JBMZBJ010000003.1, forward strand.
GTACCTCCTCAATGGGTAGTTGGGGATAGTGGGCAGTGAGTTGATAGAGGCTGTGGATAGTTTCCAGGGCCATTTCGCAGGCGTCGTCGTCCCCATGGACCGCAAAAAAATTGTCCCGCGAGCGTATTTCAACGCACAGGCGCTGTTCGATAAGTCGCAGATTTTCATCGAATTGGCCGCAGAGGGCAGCCAAGCGGTGCGCATCATTGGGCTCGAGGCTAATGTTATGCGCTGATGGTGGAGTTTGCAGTGGGTTCAAAAGGTACTTATGTGCCTCATATCTTTATTTAACAAGGCTAGCATAGCGCGAAATTTACCACAGGGTAAATACTTTTTTATGATGCCGCTTTGCATCGGGATAGGATGTTGTGATTGCGTGCTTATGTCTGCCGCCGCCAGGCCTAATTAAATCAATTTGCCGCGCAGGCTGTTGGGCAGGGCCTCGGTTATTTCGACAGTGACAAAGTCGCCAATAAGAGCTGAGTTATCCGATGAAAAATTGACCACGCGATTATTTTCAGTGCGCCCTTGAAGCTGTCCGGGATCTTTTTTGGAGACCCCGCTAACCAACAACTGGTAAGTTTTGCCAACCATGCGACGGCTGATTTCAAATGCGCTCTGATGAATGCGGTCTTGAAGAATTTTAAGTCGCTTCTTTTTGGTGTCCTGGTCGGTGCTATCGGCAAGTTCAGCTGCCGGGGTGCCGGGCCTCGCGCTATAGATAAAGCTAAACGAGGTATCAAAGCCAATCTCTTCAATTAGCTTCATGGTGGCAGCAAAATCCTCTTCAGTCTCTCCGGGGAAGCCGACAATAAAATCTGAGGAGATACTTATATCAGGGCGAATGGCGCGTAGTCGGCGGATAGCAGACTTGTATTCGATGGCGGTATGGCCGCGCTTCATCGCCATCAGTATGCGATCAGAGCCACTTTGCACCGGCAGGTGCAGATGATCTACTAGTTGGGGAACATCCGCGTAGACCGCGATCAGTGCATCGGAAAACTCTACCGGATGGGAAGTGGTATAGCGAATGCGTTCGATACCCTGAATCTCGGCGACATAGGGTATCAGCTCGGCAAAATCACAGACTGAACCATCCGGCATCTCGCCGCGGTAGGCATTCACATTTTGACCCAGCAAGTTGACTTCTCTGACACCTTGCTGAGCCAGTTCAGTGACTTCGGATATAACATCCACCAGCGGTCGGCTGACTTCCTCGCCCCTGGTGTAGGGCACTACGCAGAAGGTACAGTACTTTGAGCAGCCCTCCATAATCGACACAAAAGCGCTGACGCCATCTGCTTCAGGGGTTGGCAGACGATCAAATTTTTCGATCTCAGGGAAGCTGATATCCACGGCAACGGCACCGTCTCGCCGTTTGGTTTCAATCAACTCGGGAAGTCGATGTAGGGTCTGTGGGCCAAAGATAACATCCACGTAGGGCGCGCGCTTGGCGATAGCTTCACCCTCTTGGCTGGCCACGCAGCCACCCACGCCGATAACTAGGTTGGGGTTTTTATCCTTCAAGTGCTTCCAGCGCCCCAGTTGATGAAAGACTTTCTCCTGGGCCTTCTCGCGAATCGAGCAGGTGTTGAGCAACAGCACATCGGCATCATCGGCGCTGTCAGTCGCTACCATATTATGACTATCTCCCAGCAGATCTGACATGCGCGAGGAATCGTACTCGTTCATCTGACAGCCGTGGGTGACTATATGCAGTTTTTTTGCTGTGGGGTCAGTCATACCAAGATGGTCAATCTTTGATCAATTGTTTAGGGGTCTGCATTATAGCTGTGCACCGTTAATTGGCAATATAAATGCCGTTGCGGGAGTAAACTCTGTGTTATTATTGCGCCCCTTTTACCTAACCGCAGTATTCAAATCGATGAGCGCAGAACCCATTTACCGAGTTACTTTTTTCAATCAGGGCCAGGTCTATGAGATCTATGCCCGCCATGTTTACCAGAGTGATCTCTGGGGTTTTCTCGAAGTTGAACAGTTTGTATTTGGTGAGCGTTCAAAAATGATTGTCGACCCCGCTGAGGAAAAGTTGAAGACCGAATTCTCGGCGATCAAACGCAGCTTTATACCTATGCATTCGGTGGTGCGTATCGATGAGGTTGAAAAAGAGGGTACCTGCAAAATTTCCGATGCCCCCCAGGGTGGTAATATCAGCAATTTCCCATTCGCCAATATGGCCGGCGCCAAGCCTTCTAAAGATTAGATACCATCCCTTAAAAGTCGCGCCTTTCGCTCGGATGAACTATAGTTATTAAAACTTGAGTAGCTAGGTGCCCTGTGACGGTGAACTCTGCTCAAGTAGATAGTTCGCGATGTCAATCTGTGCTCAGCATATGCTAAAGTTGTCAGGGTACTTAAACAGTACAGTTGCGGACGATTCAAACCTAGAAATACGCAGAGAAGTTGATGGGAGTCATGGTGAACCAGCAGGGATTAAAGTTACTGCCGTTTGAATTTGCGCGGGTCAATCGCGTTCTGTTGGACAGTGATCGCCAGCAGTTGCTCGTGACTGCGGATACAGCGGTATGGGCCTTAGCTGAGGTCAGCCGAGTGATGGGCAAGTTGCCAGCCAACTGCCTTGCAGACAGCGAATTTGACACCCTGCTCAGTGAGATTTACAGCGGCCGCACCGGCACTTCGGAAGCGGTGATGGCGGATATCAAAGATTTCGTGGATATGGAATCGGCAGCGGCGGAACTTGAAGAGGTCAGCGACCTCCTCGATGCCGAGAACGATGATGCGCCGATTGTGCGTTTGCTCAATGCGATACTCACCGAATCCCTTAAAGAAAACGCCTCCGATGTACATATTGAGCCCTACGAGAATCAAGCGCTGGTGCGCTTCCGTCTGGATGGCGTGCTGAGGACTGTACTTTCCCCCTCGGTGCAAATCGCGCCGCTGTTGATCTCCCGTATCAAGGTGATGTCCAAACTCGATATTGCTGAAAAACGCCTCCCCCAAGATGGTCGCATGAGTGTGTTATTGGGCGGGCGCAGCATAGATCTGCGGGTTTCCACTATGCCCTCCAGTCATGGCGAGCGGGTAGTGATGCGATTGCTGGACAAGAATGCCGGCAAACTCAAGGCGCAAGACCTGGGCATGCCAGAGGCCACCAAGGGTGAGTTGGATGAACTGATCTCCAGACCCCACGGCATTATTCTGGTCACGGGCCCCACGGGTTCTGGTAAAACCACTACCCTGTATGCGGCACTGCAGCAGATGGATCGTCAACAGCGCAATATTATGACCGTTGAAGATCCAGTGGAATATGATTTGCCTGGTATCAGCCAGACCCAAATTAATCTGCGTGCCGGTATGACATTTGCCCGTGGACTTCGAGCCATCCTGCGTCAGGACCCCGATGTGATACTTATCGGTGAGATCCGCGACGGTGAAACCGCTGAGATTGCCACTCAGGCCAGTCTTACCGGTCACTTGGTCCTCTCCACCCTGCACACCAATACCGCTGCTGGGGCAATCACCAGACTTCAGGATCTCGGTGTGGACAGTTTTCTGTTGGCCTCTACGGTGCGCGGTATTATCTCCCAGCGCCTATTGCGCAAGCTCTGCACCCATTGCCGAGAGCAGGCGCCAGCGGACGAATATCAGAGCGGATTGTTGAATCTCAAGGTTGGGACGCCTATCTACCAGTCCCGCGGCTGTGCCGAGTGCAACAACACCGGATTCACTGGCCGCCAGGCACTGTTTGAGTTGGTATCTGTGGATGCCCAGCTACAGTCACTGATTCATGAAAACGCCGGGGAGATGGAATTGGAGCAGTCAATTCGCCAGCGGGTACCCAGCATTCGCGAGGCCGGCTTCGAATTGGTGCGTCAGGGAGTCACCACTGTGGAAGAAGTACTCCGAGTCACCAGCGTTTAATTTATGCCAACTTTCGATTACTCAGCCTATGATGCCTCTGGCACCCTCGTCGATGGGGTTATCTCCGCCGATTCTGAGCGGCAGGCGCGGCGGCTGTTAAAAGAAAAGAAATTATTGCCCGCCAAGTTGGCAGAGGTCTCCCAGTCGGCGCCGGCGTCCAGATTGCGTTTTGGCCGGTCGGTGCGGGTCAATAATTTTGACCTCTCCCTTGTATTGCAGCAGCAGGCGATATTGATTCAATCTGGCCTGCCTCTCGAAGATGCTCTGCGCATGACCATAGAACAGGCCGAGACCGATCGCCAGCGCCGTATGGTTGAGAGTTGGCGCAGTGAGATTGTCGAGGGGCGCAGTTTTTCTGAAGCTATGCGCCGCTCCCCCTACAGAATTCCCGAAAGCATTATTGCCGGGGTGGGTGTCGGTGAAGAGAGCGGCCATCTCCACGGCGTGCTAATGCGTCTGGCTGAGGACCTGGAGAGCAGCGCGGAAAACCGCAAAACAATCACCCGCGCCATGGTATATCCTGCCACTTTACTGGGGACTTCGCTGCTGGTGGTGGCGATGATGATGGTCTGGGTGGTTCCCAAGATCACCACAATTTTTACCAGCTCCAACCGCGAGTTGCCACTGATTACCCAAATCATTGTTGGGTTGAGTGATTTTACCCAGCAGTACGGACTGTATTTGCTGATGTTGTTGGTGCTGACCGCTCTGGGGATTGCCCTGTTTTTGAGAGATACTGAGCGAAGACGGCGCTGGCATGCTGTTACACTGACCCTCCCGGGCTATGGCCGCTGGGTGCGCATGGCCAATATTGCTGACTGGTCGCGAAGTCTGGGTGTGTTGCTGGCCAACGGAGTTCCCGCTCTAGCGGCACTAAAAATCTCCTCAGCGGTGGTAAATAACCTGCAGTTGCGGGCGAAAATGGAACTGGTCACTGAAAGTATGCGCCGCGGCAGCAGTTTACAAAAGGCCTTGGAGGAGCATCAGGTGGGCAGTGGCTTTTTAATTCATATGGTGGGCAGTGGCGAAGCCTCCAGCGAGCTGGATAAGATGTTGCTGCGGGTCGCCGACTACTACTCGCTGCGCCTGGCCAATGCTATCGAGATTTTCCTAAAGTTGATCAATCCGGTGCTGATTGTCTTAATGGGTGCCATTATCCTATCGGTAGTGGCGGCAGTGATGTTGCCGATAATGGATTTAAACAATATGGTCTAGGGTTGCCCCTATGATCCTTCACAAATAGAGTATTGTTAGAAGGCGGTAAAAATGAAATCTACTCAACATAGAAAACGCAGACAGACGGGTTTTACCCTGATTGAAATGATGGTGGTGGTGGCGGTGATCGGGCTGCTGATCGCCATGGTGGGACCTATGGTATTCAATCAAGTGGGCAAGGCCGAGCGCACTCGGGTGGCTCAGGATATCCGTGCCATCGAGAGTGCACTGAAGTTCTACCGGCTGGATAATTTTCGCTACCCCAGTCAGGCGCAGGGACTAGAGGCGCTGGTGAACGCGCCCTCCGATGTCGATAACTGGAATGGCCCCTATCTCGAGACCCTGCCGGTAGATCCCTGGAAGAGGCCCTATCGCTATGCCAATCCCAGCACTCACAGCAAGCAGATCGATGTATTTACTCTGGGGCTCGACAACCTGCAGGGTGGTGAGGGCTCAGATAAGGATTGGGGAAACTGGAATATCCAGTAGACCTTCTTTAGCCCGATATCAAATAGGTTGCAGCAGTGATCTCCCGAGCCCGACAGTCGCAGGGCTTTACCCTGATTGAAATTATGGTGGTGATTTTTATCATTGCCACCCTGGCGTTTATGAGCGTGGGCGCTATCAATCAGGCATCCGACCGACGCTATTCCAGTGAGGCGGATAAACTATTAGTGTGGCTCGATCAGTTATCGGAGCTTGCCGCCATTCAGGGCGCCGCCTACGGCATAGTGACCGAGGTTGAAGAAAAGACCGGTATCCAACTGCGTCTGCGGGCAACGGTTTACTACCGCAACCGCTGGCTTGCGGTATCTTTCCCCGAGCCCTTTGAGCTGGAATCCGGTGCTGCGTTGGACTGGCAGATGGATGAGGTGGAGGAGCCACTGTTCTACCAGCAGGCGGCACAGGCTACCTCGGAAGAGCTTCAGGCAGGGGAACTGGACGCCGCTCAAGATGAAGATGACGAGTTGCAGCCGCCGATTGCCTTTCTGCCCGACGGCTATGTGGAACCCCAGGGCGAGATTGAGCTGAAATTTACCGATTCTGAAAAAACCTATCGTTTCTCTTGGGATACCGAGCGTTCGAAGATGACCATGATCAGTGCTGTGACCAGTGGGACGGCCAGTGGGGGACAGCCATAATGAGATCTGATCGAAGTGCCGCGGGATTTACCCTGATAGAGGTACTGGCGGCCCTGGCGATACTCGCCTGGGCGCTGGGAGGTGCCATCTACATGGTCCACCAGTACGCCGACCAGCGCGCCCATATGACCAATAAACTGTTCGCCTCTCAAGTGGCGTGGAATGGATTGATGGAAAACTATCGACATGCAGAGGGCTGGCTGTCCAATAGCGAGCGCGGCGGCAAACCACGCCGCGGTACCCAGAGCCAGCACGGGCGTGACTGGCGTTGGAAGGTAACTATCAAGCCCGCACTGGGCGAAGATCTGTTTCGCTATCAGGCCGACGTCGGTCTCGCAGATAGTGATCGCATCAGTAGTTCACTGTCGCTGTATATTGTCGAGGAGCAGTGATGGGTTCTCGCTATCCAGTCGACCTCGAAAACAGGGCTGTGCAGCAGCGCGGGTTTACCCTGATTGAGGCAGTTATCTCGCTGTTTTTGATAGCGGTGATCTCGGTGATGTCCTATCAGGCCCTGTCGCTTATTATCCAGGTCAATGAGCGCAGCCGCACCGATCTCGCCGATGAGGCCCAGCTGCAGCGCGCTTGGCAGATCATTAATCGCGATCTACTCCATCTGCGCAAGCGCAGCTTTAAGGATGGGCTCGGCGCTACAGAGAAACCCTATATCACCGACAACAGTCAGTTTGGTGTGCGCTTTAGTCGCGGCGGCGGCCCCATGCTGCGTACCAATCCCAGCGGTATTAGGCGGGTGGAGTACAGCCTCAATAGCGAACAGCAGTTAGTGCGCCGCTCTTGGGCGATTACCGAATCCCCGCGATACAGCGATGGCGCTATGCAAATTCTGGTCAACAAAGTTGCTAAAGTCGAATTTGAGCACTTGGATAAAAATTCCAATTTTGGCCCCACTTGGCCACCCCTGAGCGGTGCCTCAGGCGATCTGCCACGGATGATTAGGGTCACTATTAGTCTGGAAAATGGTACCGAGACCTCGCGGCTGTTCCTGGGGGCTAACTCCTGATGGTTGCGCCACTCGATTACAGGCAGCGTGGGGTGGCTCTACTGGGGGCGCTAATCCTAGTGATGGCGTTAGTGTTTATCATTGGCAATATCTTCTACCGGCATCAGATCGATGTTTCCCAGGCCACCCAGTCCCTGCACCGCGATCAGGCGTTGCTGTTGGCATTGAGTGGCGAGAGTTGGGCGCGACAGCTGTTGCAAGATGACGATCCCGATATCGATAGTTTCGATGAACTCTGGGCCCAGGCTATTCCCGCTATGCCGGTGGATGGGGGGCTATTAAATGGCTGTATTGCCGACCTGCAGGGGCGCTTTAATTTAAATAGCTTTAGCGACTACAAGTCCTCGCGACTGCGACAGGAGCGCGGCAGTGAGAATGCTAGCTTTGCTGGTGTCTGGGAGCGCTTGCTGAGCCTCTCGGAGATTGCGGTATTTGCCGGGCGGGTTGAAGCGCTTATAGATTGGATAGATAGTGAATCGGATCTTGTGGGCAGCTCTGGGGCTGAGCAGGACGATTACGCCAGCTACTTCCCGCCGCGTATGATTGCCAATGAAATGATGGCGGAGCCCAGTGAGTTGGCGGCGGTTCAAGGCTATGAGATCTTTGAAGTACAGACAATAATGCCATGGATAACAGCGTTGCCCGAAGTCACTAAAATTAATATCAATACTGCTTCGGATAGGTTGCTACTGGCCATCGGCGGTGATTATGATCTACAGTTTAGGGATGCGGTAGTAACTAACAGACCTTTCAATAACTTGGACAGCCTCTGGGATAGCTTGGAGGTTGAACTGGGAATGGAGCAAGCTGCGCTCAAAGTGCGCTGGCCAGACAAGCTTTTGGCCACACAGACCCGGTATTTTCAACTGTATATTGAAGTTCTCTTGGGCGAGGCGCGAATCGAAGTAAGAAGTATAATAAACCGCCCGACCAGCGGAAAACCCGTTATACTCGCGAGGGATGTAACCACAGTGCCCGCCAGCCTGCCTAGGGATGGCGGCGGTGGTCTTTTGGAGAAATTGGATGCCGACACGGAAGACGGTGAAAAAGATCAAGATATGGAAAGCGCAGTTGTACAGCCGGCCTGTGCAATGATTGGGGTATAAAATGACATTGCCAGTGGAGCATATCTACAATCTGGATCGCGCTATCACCAATCGCGGTGAGGCCTTCGAGTCGGTGTCCGGAACCGATGTGTTGCCTATGCATCTGTGGGTTCCCTCGGAGCTCGTCAGTCAACACAGTCTCGATCTCCCCACTGCGCCGCGCAGAAAGTGGCCAGAACTTATACCCTGGATGCTTGAAGATAGGCTGTTGCAGCCCCTGGATGAGGTGCATTTGGCAATAGCTAACAGTCCTGTCGAGGACCAGCTGCCGGTGTGGGTCGTAGGCCGGCAGGTTTTACTGGAATGGTTGCGTGTCGCAGAGAATGCTGGGGTATCGGCTCAATCGATGCTGCCGGACTACTTGGCACTGCCCTGGGAGCCCGGCCGCATCAGTATCGGCTGGCGGGATGGTGTTTGTGTGGTTCGCAGCGGGCTGTATCAGGGGTTTGCAGCCAGCCCCGATATAGCCTGGGCCATGGTGGATAGTTTGATACAGCAGCAGGACAGCCCCCCGCGACTGTCGGTCTCCGTCCCCGAGATAGAATTGATTCCCGAACACCTGCAACAGCTGGCGGATATCAATCATGCCGCTCTGGAGTGGCAGTTTGCTGAATTGCCCCTGCAGGCCAACTTGCTGACTGGCGCCTTTAAGCCCAAATCGTCCACAGGTCTAGCTTCCTGGCTGCCCGCGGTGGGGTTAGGGATACTAATGATTGTACTCAGCGCGATCTATATGCAGGTAGCCAGCAATACCATGCAACAACAAGTCACCGACTTCGAGAGTCAACTGGTCAGTAATTACACCAGATTATTTGATGGCCGCAGGCCGGCAGCCGAGGAGGTTCGCCAGCAAGCTGAGCAGCGCATAGAAACCCTATTTAAACAGCGGGAAAGTTTGCATTCCAATCCGGTGGCCGGCCTGCTGGCACTGGATAAGTTGATGGGCAACTGTGGCTGCCAGTTGATAGCTGTGCGCGCTAACGATAGTGGATTGGTGATGGAGATTGCCAATGGAGCCGCCCTCAAGGAGCGCAATCTAAATCTACCTGGCTATCGGGTCGCCATTACGCAATTGCCCGGTGGTGATGAGAACGCCATTGAATTGCAGTTGAGTTCCAATCGGGAGCGCAGCCAATGAGGGATAGACTAGCCTTAATTACCGCCTATGTTGCCGGCCTGCAGTCGCGAGAAAAAATCTTTGTGGCGGTTGGCGCACTGCTGATCCTGGGGCTGTTATCAATCAAGGCACTGCTGCCCCTGGGTCAGACCTTCACCGAGTTAGCGCAACAGCAACAGCAGCTGGAGGCCGATTTGCTGTGGTTGCAGCAGCAACGGGAGACTGTGGCCAAGCTGGCCAATAACTGTCCCCTGTTGCGCCACCAGCAGGATTCCCAGTCTCGCACCCTATCTCAGTTGGTGAGGCGCAACCAGTGGCTGGTGGAGCGTCTCGATGAGCGTGGGGGTAAGATATCCCTTGCAGTCACTGGCGATGATAGCAACCGCCTGTTACAACTTATTCACCAAATTGCCTGTTATGGTTTCGCTGTAGAAACTATTGAGATAACTCGGCCAGAGAGTAGTGATGGCGGCTCAGCAAAGCTCAGAGCAGTCTTGGAGGTGCGCAATGTTGACTAGGGCGCAACTACAAAATCCAAAACAGCTGGTCAAACTGGCAATCACAGCGCTGCTGTTGGCACTCTGCCTGTGGCTTGGTGTGGCAATTGGGTTGCAGTTTGCTCAGTCACCGCTCGAGCCCGCCTCTTTGAGTAGACTATCCGCTTCACCGCCTCCCAGTTGGGACTGGTTTGGCGATGAGCCGATTGACAATATTTCAGAGATTGAGCAAATCTCTGAAGAATTGCCCACTGCCAGCATCAATGCCCAGTTGCTGGGCGTGCTGTTAGCGGGTGAGGCGTCCACCGCAACCATCAAGGTCGGCGGCTCCCCAGAGGCGGTCTATCAGAAAGGGGATGAGCTTGGATCCAATACCACCCTCGTCGATATACAGCCCTATCGTATTGTGGTCAGCCAAAACGGTGTCAATAAACAGGTACCAATGAAAAAACCTGATAGCATTATTGAAACTGAGGAATACACCTATGGCGCGGAGGAGCGTGCGGAAAGTGGCTTTGCACTGGCCAATATGTTCGGTGCGGTGCCGGTTATGCAATCTGGCTCCACCGCATTTAAGATGAATAATCTGTCCGATGAGATGAAGCAGTTGGCGGATATTCAAGAGGGGGATGTGGTCACTCAGGTGAATGGAATTGCTATTCAGGACATAATGGCAGATCCCGCTCAGTGGATGCAGTTCAGTACCTCCAGCAGTCTTCCTGTCACCGTGATTAGGCAGGGACAGGAGGAGGTTATCTATGTCAATGCTGCCAGTCTGTCGGCCAAAATGTTGCCCAGTCTGGGATTAAACCCCTAAACTACAGAATTAAAATTGCGGAAAAAGTCTATGAAAGCCGGTCAAATGGAAAAAACCTCAGCTTCGATTAAATGGATAGGTGCCCTGATGGTCTCCCTATGTCTGGTTTTAGAGGCTGTGGCAGAGGAACGGGTGCGAATTAACTTTCGCGATGCGGATATTCGCAGTGTGATTGAAAGTGTCGCCGAAATCACTGGCGAGTCCTTTGTGCTGGACCCCAGAGTTAAGGGCAAGGTCACAATTATTGCACCCGAGGCCATAGATTCCTCACTGCTCTACCAAGCTATACTCTCGGCCATTCAGGTGCAGGGATTTCAGGCGATCAAAGACGGTGCGGTGACTCGGATCGTGCCCTTTAATCAGTCCTTTAGCTTTGCCGGCGGTGGTAACAACACCCTGATAACTGAAATTCTCAAGGTGCGCTATGTTCAGGCCGCAACATTGATTCCGGTGTTAAAGCCGATGATGAGTAACGGCGCCCGCCTGCAGGCCTACAATCAGAGCAACTATCTGGTGGTCTCGGATATCCGCGCCAATGTTGATCGTCTTAAATCGCTGTTGCAGGAGATGGATGATCCGGATCACACTGCGGTGGAGGTTATTAGTCTAGAACATATATCCGCCGCTGAGGCAGTGCATATCGCCGGTCAACTTAAGCAGCTAAAGAAACAGGAACTGTCGCTGGTGGAGGATGGGCTTAACAACCGCATTATTGTCAGTGGCCCGGGGGTGGCGCGCACCGCCTTTAAGGGTATGTTAGAGGCGCTGGATGTGCCCATGAGTAAAAAGGGCAGTGTTGAGGTGATCTATCTCAACTACGCGCGAGCGGCGGAATTAAAACCGGTCATTGAGGGTATGCTGCAGTCGGAAATCTTCTTGCGTCTAGCCGGCGAGTCCGGCGGCAAAGACCGCGCCAAGTCCAGCTATAAGATTGAGATTGATGAGCTAAATAATGCATTGATTTTGGCGGCACCCTCGGCGGTGATTCGAGAAGTTAATAAGGTAATAGCCAAGTTGGATATCTCCAGACCCCAGGTGTTAATTGAGGCGGTGATTGCTCAATTATCGGAAACGCAGGCAAGGGAGCTAAGTTCAAATCTGGTTTACACCAGCAAGAGTCGCGGTGGTTATCTGACTAATTTTAACAATGTTATGTCTACTCTAATTGGCAGCGCAGGTATTGATGATGCCGATGTTGATCTATCGCAAATTGGCCCAGCTGTGGGCTCTGCACTAACCGCTTTTGGCGGCGAACTGGATACAGATACGGGTAAAGGGATGGGGTTATTAATCCAAGCCTTAAAATCCGACAGTGACACCAATATACTCTCTACCCCTTCGGTAGTAACCCTCGATAACGAGGAGGCCTCATTAACCTCTGGCCGAGAAGTGCCTTTCCAAACCGGTCAGTACACCAATAACAATAGTGGCTCCAGTAACAGTAACCCCTTTACCACCTATAATCGCGAAGAGGTAGGTCTGACCCTAAAAGTTAAACCGCAGATTAGTAAGGGTAATGCGATTCGCTTGGAAATAGAGCAGGAATCTTCGGATATTGAAGGCGGAAAGGATCTATTGCAGACCACTTCGAAAAATACCATTAAAACCAACGTCATGATTGAAGATGGTGAATTATTGGTTCTGGGTGGTCTGATTAAGGATACCATCATAGATAGTGATACCAAGGTGCCTTTACTAGGGGATATTCCCTTGCTGGGACGGCTATTTAAATCTTCAAGTAAAAGCAAGGATCAACAGGTGTTGATGATGTTTATCCGCCCCACTATTATCCGCAGTCCCGAAGATGCCAAGAAACTTTCGGATAATAAATTTCAGCACCTGATTAGCCGCGACCTAGATGGAAAAAAGACAGGGCTATTGACCGAGCAGCTTGAGGAAATTCTGTACCAGGGACAGCCACAAGAGACTGAGTAATAATGTTCTATGAGCCTCTATCTCGAACATTTTGGCCTTCACTGCGAGCCCTTTTCGATCGTCCCCGATCCGGGGTTTCTGTATCCCAGTGACCACCACCGCCAGGCGGTCGCCCATCTAAAATATGGCCTCGATCGCGAGGGCGGCTTTATCCTGCTGAGCGGCGAAGTGGGCACCGGCAAAACCACCCTGACCCGCACCATTCTCAAGCATTTGCCGCCCCATGTGCGGGTGGCCTATGTGTTGAACAGCAAGCTACAGGTGACCGATGTGCTGGCCAGCATCTGCGACGAATTGGCTATCGAGGTGCCCAGTAAAGCGGACCTGTCTTATTCAAAAAGCTGTATCGATGCCCTCAATCAGAACCTGATACAGGCTCACGGTGAGGGGAAAAAGACTCTGGTAGTGATTGAGGAGGCGCAGAACCTATCTGTGGAGGTGCTGGAGACGCTGCGGCTATTGAGTAATCTGGAGACCACCACCCACAAACTATTACATATTCTCTTGGTAGGACAGCCCGAGCTGTTGGAAATTTTGGCGCGACAGGATCAGCGCCAGCTCAATCAGCGAGTGGTCTCGCGCTTCCACCTATTGCCCCTCGCTAGGCATGAAATGGCCAACTATATCAATCACCGCTTGCACCACGCTGGAGCCAAGCGCGCCATTTTTGAAAATAGTGCGATCGCTGCGCTGTTTCGCCTGACCAAGGGAGTGCCGCGACTGATCAATCTAACCTGCCATCAGGCGCTGTTGGCGGCTTATGCAACCGGTAGTCAAAGGGTGTCCGCCAGCTTGGTCAAAAATGCGGCGCGGGAGATTCTAGGCGATCAAAATAATCCGTCCAACAGTGGCCGTGGATGGTGGGGGTTAGGGCTAACATCCTTAGCGGTAATAATTTTAAGTCTCTGGTTAAGCCGTGAAAATGGATTGTTGCCGATCAATATACCCAGTAGCCATTCAACCACTGATCTTGCAGCTGTGCCCGCCACGCAGTCTGAGGTACTGCAATCATCACCACAGCAGCCTGAACCCAATGGTGGTGAATTATCGACAGACCCCAAGGAGGATAATGCGCAGCAGTTGACAGCAGAGGAGCCCACTTATCCGTTTTCGGCGCTGTTTGCCGCTTGGTCGCTGGCGGCTGAACCGCTGTACTCCGAGGAGGAGGTAGTGGCACTGGCAGAGCGCCGCGGGTTGCAGGCAGAGAAATTGAGTGGCGTTAAATGGGATGTGTTGCGGGCAATAGATCGACCGGCTGTGGTCTGGTTAAGGGATGAAAATGCTGATCTTAAGAGTTATCTGCTAGAGAGTATTGTTGAGAATAAACTGAGTCTGAAGGGCACCTCCGGCCGTCAGACCCTAGACTTAGAGGTCTTTTTAGAACAATGGTCCGGCGTATTTCTCTACCTGTGGCGACCCCCGACTGAATTTAACCGTCTGCGGTTGGGAGATATCAATCCACAGGGGCTGTCTTGGCTGCAAGCCAAGCTGCAACAGGTAGATAGTAATTATGAGCAGATCATTACCGGGGGTCGTTACAATGCAGCGGTCAGGGAGCAGGTTGTGGGTTTCCAAGCGCAGCAGGGAATCAAAGCCGATGGCGTGGTCGGGCGGCAGACCCTGATGCGCATAAACCAGCTGACAGATGCCAATATACCCAGACTCTCTAGGGCGAGTAACTTGACTGACAACAGCAGCCAGAATTGGCGCTACGATGATAGTGATGGATAGGTTCTGAGGTAGTCTATGTCCTATATTCTCAACGCGCTAAAGAAAGCAGAGCGAGATAGGCTGCGGGAAGAACCGGAAGATCTGGACGATTTGGTCAGTGCCAAGTGGGATCCCTACCAGCAGCGGGTGGCTTCCAATGGCTGGAGATACGCCGCAGTTGTCACTGTGGTGGCGTTGCTGTTGCTGGGCATTATCCTCTACCTCAATCCCCCTTGGTCACAACAGACCGCGGTGCCGGAAATACCGGAACCAGCGTTTCAGGCTCCCGCAACCCAGCCTCAAGCTGCGGCTGATGCAGCCCCCGTGGTTCCAGCAGCCCAATTAAAACCCCCTGTGGCGTCAGTGGCAGGAATCCCTCAATTAGCTATTACCGGTCATATGTTTTTCGCCGAGGGTTCAGCGTCAAATCGACTGTTTGCCAATAACCTGTCTTACCGCGAGGGCGACAGCATAGAGGGCGATTGGGTTCTGGTTAAAATTGGTGCGCAGGGAATTGAAATCCGCTCTGGTGAGCGATTGGTAGCGCTATCCTATCCCTAAACGCTCAACTAATTGGAAAATATTTCCAACTCAGATCGCTTGCCGCGGTCGAAGCGTTTAGCCCGCCGGTAGGGGAATACATCCACCACTACGCCACTGCGAATCTGCTCCTGTAGGTTCTGCCAGAAACTGACCTCATACAGGTCGCTGTGCATAGCCTCAAACATTTTTCGCGCCCGGTGGTTGCCGGAGAAAAATAATCGAAACTCTTCTGGAAACACATCATTGGGAGCCACGGTATACCAGGTTCCCGACTGCATCTCCTCCTGCTCGTTGCGCGGTTGGGGGATGGCACGGAAGTTACATTCGGTGAGGGCGGCTATCTCGTCGTAATCGTAAAAAATTACCCGACCGTGGCGAGTGACACCGAAGTTTTTTAATGGCATATCGCCGGGGAAGATATTGGCCGCCGCCAGCTGTTTGATACAGTTGCCGTACTCCTCCATGGCGTTGCGTATCTGATCGTCGTCGGCAGTTTCCAGATAGATATTGAGGGGCGTCATATAGCGCTCAATATACAGATGCCTAATTAGCAGTTTATCGCCGCGAATCTCGATTTGCGAGGGCGCCACCTGTTGCAACTCTTGGATAAGATCCTCAGAAAAGCGCTCTATCGGGAAGATTAAGTCATCAAATTCCTGGGAGTCAGTCATGCGTCCGACCCGGTCATGATGCGAGACTAGGCGGTACTTTTCACGCACCGTTTCATGCGTGACCTCTTTGGGAGGAGCAAATTTGTCCTTGATAATCTTAAACACAATATTGTGGGACGGCAGGGTGAAAACCGTCATCACCATACCTTTGATGCCTGGGGCGATAATAAATTGGTCGCTGGAGTTTTTTAGATGACCGACAAACTCGCGGTAGAACTCGGTTTTAGCGTGTTTAGGGAACCCCAGGGAATTATAGATTTCATAATCGCGCTTATTGGGCATCAGCATTCTCAAAAAGTGGGCATACTGATAGGGAAGGGGGGCATCCACCATAAAGTGATTGTGGGTAAAACTAAATAAAACACTGAGCTCATCGGCCGCGAACAGCGCAGTATCCACATACAATGCGCCATCCTCAGTGTTGAGAAACACCAGCGCCATGGGGAATATCTGACCGCTGTCGACGACTCTGCCGACCATGTAAGCCGCTTTGCCACGATAGAAAGTCGACTCTAGAATATCGAACTTTACTGTCTGGTGGTCGCCCTTTAGCTTGGGTGCAACCTCCTGTTCAAACACCTGCATAATGCAATCCAGATCCAGCTCTATATCCTCACCGGGCAGGGAGAATTCTGAATCCTCGAGGATTCGTCTAAACCGCTCGCGAAATTGATCATCTCGGTAGCGCACAAAGATGCTGTACTCAGCCTCGGGTGCTTCAATCAACTGGGAGGACAGTACATAGACAAAGTCATCGCTGATCTTGTCGTGATCGTGAATACTGCTAAATGTGGAGTTGAAAAAAGTCTCGGCGATTTCAAAATTGGGAAAGTTAAATACCAGCTGGGTGTAGGCTTTTTTGGCTTCAGCCCAGAGGTCGAGATCCGCTATATTTTTATTAGTGACCATCTCCAGATAGTGGACTGTCTGCGCCACTTTCTGTTTGTACAATTCCAGACGATCGACATTGGCCTGTTGAACACCCTGCCAATCGGCTTTCTCGAAGCGCGCTTTGGCGCTGAGCGTGGCATTTAGGTAATCGGCAAAATAACTGCGAAACCCGTTGAGAATGGTCTTTGCCATTCTGCGCGCAGTGGAATTATGAGTTAGATGCTTTGCTGGCATAGGACCTAATACTGGCGGTTAGTTTACCAATTTTTTGAGTTGTTTCAGCTGTTGGCGATTGTGCTTGAGGCTGGCAGTGGCAGAGCTGCTCTCATCCAAAGCTGCAGGAGGTTCTATACTGAACTGTTCACCGGACAGCAGTCGATCGCAATAGTGCCGGTAGTTCTGCTCGAATAGCGGCAGCGCTGTGCGCTCAATCTCATGGGTCAACAGATGCCATCCGCAATCGCGAGCGGCTAGATAGACAATCGGATGGGACCAGGATTGTGCCGCCTTGGGGCTGGGTTTATTGCAGGCCTCTCTATAGGCATCGCGCGGGCTGGGCACACCCTCAGGCATGCCCACCTTGCGACAGGCCTCGAGCATTTTATGCAGCGTCGGCAGGTAGTCGCTCTCGGCGATAATGGTTTCTGCTGCCGCGCACAGCGTCTCAGCAGAAAATTGACTGAGTTTGTTAAGCCACAAATTTTTGGCCAGATTTTCCGATTTAGTGCTATCGCCAAAGGCACTGAAATACTGATTGTGGTAGTTGATTTGAAACAGCGCAAAAACCTGATTGATAGCATCGATCAGTTGAGGGCTGGCTGAAGTGGGATCAGGATGCCCAGCTTCTATCTGAGAGCGCGTCGATGATGTTGCGATCTCGGATGCGACTTGTCCGATGAGATCCTTGCTGCTTGCCATGAGGGGTTTCCACTGATTGAGATTGAATATGCCGCGCCCACTGGCGTTTGACATACTGAAGAAACTTGGTGCTCCAGGAACATTGAGCGCTGCCATTTTCCTGCCAGTAGAGTATAAACTCAGGAATTAGCTGGCGGGCAAAATCCGCATCTATATTAGCCATTTGTAAAATATCAAAGGTGCTTGCCACCGGTTGCCAGTCAGCGGTCATTGGACGCGGCAATTTGTCCTGATTGATGGCGCCGTTGTAGAACTGCCACTGATGGCGAACATGCTGTATAAACTTTGAGTCCCAGGTGCTGGATACCTCGCCGCTACTGCGCCAATAGAGCACAAACTCGGGAATTGCATCCTCGATAAAATTGGCGTTTATACCACCTTGGCGGTTGAGAATATTCAGGGCATCCTCAGAGGGTCGCCACTGATTGGATATCGGCACTTTGCGCAGTTGGCGCTGTTGTGCGGTCTCAGCCTGTTGCCATTGGCGCCAGACCTCTTTGATAAATTTCGACTCCCAACTGTGGCGCGGCACATTGCGCTCGCGCCAGTAGCTGACAAACTGCGGTATCTGTTGTCGGGCAAATTCGCCAGTTACACCCAGCTGGGCCAGTTGACGCAGGGTATCCTCGCTGGGCTGCCAGCTGATGCCCATCGCTTTTGCCGATCGGGGACCGCTGGCGGGCGTATTTGCCTGAGAGGCGTTGCTGGCCACTGTCGACAACGGCTGATTGCCCACTGCAACCACCGTGCGATCATTAAACGCAAACCGAAACTCTCCCTGGGCTGAAAAAGGGCCGCCACCAATTAGTAATAGGCCCTTTTCATGGAGGCTGGCGGTCAGCCTGCCAATATCCTGTTCGCCCCAGAAAGGCACTAACTTAAGCAAGTTTTCCCCGGCAACAGTTACCCAGGTATAGCCACTGCTGGGGGTCTGGGGGTAGTGGCTGACACACTCCTGAAGCACCTGCACCAGTATCGCCTCCTCGAGACCCAGAGTGGCCGCAAGAGTAGGCGAGAAGGCAATAGGCTTTTCGGGAATTAGAGACATTTTATTACTGTATCAGAAACCTCGACCTCGGACGAGAAAATCATCGCGACTATACACCTATTTGCACTCGGTTAAATCCTTTTCCTTTGATTGCCTTATCTCAAGCCCCTAGTAAGTATTTGAACTAAAACTGAATTGTTCTGGTCAAAGAAGACCAGTTGATTTTTACTTAGCAAGGAGAGCTAGCAATACTCTAATGAATAGACTTACACTTAACATCAGATCCGCCTTTGTGGGCAATCTCCCTCTGGAGTTAAATGTTAAGGTTGACCTGAGTCCAGGTATTACTCAAGTTTGTGGTGCAAATGGTTCAGGCAAAACCACTTTTCTGTCTGCCCTTGCCGGTGCTAGGGACTTTAATGGTTCGGTGCAAATGGATGGTATCGACCTGCACGAACAGCCCAATCAATATAAACGAAGGGTGGGTTACTGTCCTCATGCCTATGAATTTGTCGAACACATTTCACCTTGCCAGTACCTTGGTTTTGTCGCTCAGTGTTTTAATTATAACTTTGCTGATGGGTTTGGAGAGATGTATTCAGAAATTGGATTTCAGTGGAGGAGAGGTCAGCTGATAAGGCACCTGTCTTATGGCAATAAAAAGAAGCTGCTTCTACTGGCCTCCATTTTGGCCAAACCCGATCTATGGATATTGGATGAGCCTACCAATGGATTGGATGCTAGAGCCGCAAATTGGTTGGAGAATAGGCTGAAAAGTTTTGAAAATGACCATTGCATTTTAATTGCTTGCCATGACGCGCAATGGCTTGAAAAATTCCAATATAGCAGCATTCAGATTGGTTAATTTATTTCAAAGCCAGTTCAGTTTATTAATGCTTGAGGTTCGGGCACAGCGAGCAGAGTTTCTCCAGCAGAACAAGCAGATTGCTTTAATTTTAGCATTGTCGCTAGGCTATATGCTGGTGGTAGCACCTGCTCTGTTCGCGCATTTATTTGGCAATCTAGGGCATATAAACCTACAAAATGTAGTTGCTGCATTGATCTGTGCAGGCATTTTCTCAGCATCTGATATGGTCTTTGATAGTTTTGTAAGGACGTCTCTTATAAAGACGCATATCAAGTCGCTTCCAATTGGCAGGTTATATTCGATACTGATCTTTTGGGCAGTACATATAAGGTTACAGATCTTCCTATATACATTAGTTGGTATAGGGTTAATTTGGTCTTTAATGACAGAAAATAACTTAAATTCTTCATTTAGCAAAATCATTACTTTTGTTATTTTCTTAATCAACAATGTACTTTGCAATTATTGTTATTCTGCTAGAAGGGTAGCTTTTAGTTTAAGAGTGTTAATCACAGTCGCATCACAGGCTGTTATATTTTTACACCTTTGGTATTTGGTGATTATTCAAATATGTCTACTTGTTGCTTTATTGAGCAATAGAATTCGTATCATGCCGACAATGCGCCTTGGCAGATTGGAAAATACTTTTATTTTTGACACATGGGTTGGTCTTAGCCTATCTGCTTCTTTACTGTACATTATTTTGGTGCAAACTTTGGATCCTATTTCAGCGCATATCTCCTCTATGGAGTTGCTTTCCTTTATTATTTTATGGCTTCTCGGCAAAGGGTTGGAACAGTTAACTATCCTTTTCCGTAATTTTGGTAAAGCCATAGCGTATATGCCCTACGCCAGCCGAAATCTTTTTAAAAAAAGTAGCTTTGCGTTCTTACTGCTATTTATATGCTTTACACTGATCATTTGTGTGACATATTTCGAGAACAAAAATAATTTTTATTTGATTGCTTCAATTCTGTTTGGTCTTTCGGGCATGGCATCAGGTTTACACCGAGTTTGCTCTTTTATTGCCCAGTTATTGATTGTATTGATATTTTTTATGGCAAAGTTTTCTTAGTCTGTTGGTTCGCGAATAAAGGTAAAAATCAATTAGCAGTCTTCAAAAGTGACAGCACGTTTATTTTGAGCCATTGCTAAAATAGCGCCAGTGGTTTACTGTATAAAAAACCAGTTAAAAGATTTGTCAATCGGAGGTGGCCATTGTCGGCAAAAATTAAAACCGCCTATGTGTGCAGCGATTGCGGTGCTGACTATCGCAAGTGGCAGGGACAGTGTAGCGAGTGCAATGCGTGGAATACGCTGACCGAGGTGCGTCTGGGCTCGGGTGGCCAAGGTGGCAAATCATCGCGAATGGGCTTTGCCGGAGAAGTGAGCGGTAAAGTTGCCTCCCTTGCCGATATAGCTCTTGAGGAGATTCCCCGTTTAGGCACTGGCGTGGGTGAGTTAGATCTAGTGCTAGGCGGCGGTTTGGTTCCCGGATCCGCCATTCTGGTTGGTGGAGAACCAGGAGCCGGTAAGAGTACGCTGCTTTTGCAGACGCTATGCTTGTTAGCGGAAACTCAGACAGCGCTTTATGTAACCGGAGAGGAGTCACCTCAGCAGGTGGCTATGCGTGCCAAGCGCTTGCAATTGCCCACTGAAAAACTCGAGATAATGGCCGAGACATCAGTCGAGACCGTCTGCGCTATTGCTGAGCAAAAGAAACCAAAAATCTTGGTTGTAGACTCAATTCAGGTTATGCATATGGAGGAGATTGCCTCGGCTCCGGGCAGTGTCTCTCAGGTCAGGGAAAGTGCTGCCATGCTTCTGCGCTTTGCTAAACAGACCGGCACCGTATTAATTATTGTGGGCCATGTCACCAAAGACGGTTCTATCGCTGGACCTAAGGTGCTGGAGCATATGATTGATTGCTCATTAATGCTTGAAGGTTCCACTGATAGCCATTTCCGTACGTTACGCAGTCATAAAAATCGCTTTGGTGCAGTCAATGAGTTGGGCGTATTTGCTATGACTGACAAAGGCCTTAAAGAAGTGGCTAACCCCTCAGCAATTTTTTTGCAGCGCGGTGATGAAGTTTCATCAGGCAGTGTCGTGATGGTGGTATGGGAGGGTACTAGACCTTTGTTGGTGGAGTTACAAGCATTGGTAGATGATAGCCACCTAGGTAATCCAAGACGTATTACTGTGGGTCTAGATCACAACCGATTATCTATGTTGCTAGCGGTATTACATCGCCACGGTGGCATTATGGTGGGTGATCAGGATGTGTTTGTAAATGTCGTCGGTGGGGTCAAAGTATTGGAGACTAGCGCTGATTTGGCATTGATACTCTCTGTGATCTCTAGCTTTCGTGACAGTCCTTTGCCAGAGGACTTAGTGGTGTTTGGCGAAGTCGGGTTAGCCGGAGAGATTCGACCGGTAGCCAATGGTCAGGAGCGTCTTCGCGAAGCGGCAAAGCATGGATTTAAACGGGCCATTGTGCCGGCGGGCAACGCCCCAAAACAGCCGATTGCGGGAATGACAGTTATCCCAGTGCGCAGGGTTTCCGAGGCGCTGGAATCCCTGTCCTAATCTGTCGGTAGTCGGCATCATAAATCCTCAACCCTCGCACACAGTGCGCTCAACTTATTTTTCCTATTTACCACTATCTTAATTGACTTCTAAATAGTGCGGGGTTAGATTGACCCCTGCTTTGGCAATAGGTTCTCTTTCGGATACAGATTCATGTTATCCAGAGAGTTAAACGGGAAATCGGTGCACCTTAGGCCCTCTCAAGCTAGTTTGGGAGTTGGGTAAAAAGGTAATTCCGATACTGCCCCCGCAACGGTAGATAAGAATGGTTGGTTGTTTTACCACTGTACATTTGTCTGTATGGGAAGGTAACCAAGCAGAGCGGCTTTTTTATAGTTAGCACTCACTTATAAGTCCGGAGACCGGCCTGTCGCTACGCAGCAAACCGCGGGGTGCGGTCTGTGCTGGTTGACGATTTCTGTCTCTGTACCTGTTCGCTCCCCCTAATATTACCAATAACAATATGCTCGGGTGTGAGCAATGGGAACAATCAATGAAATTTATCTATGCCAGTGCAGTAGCAGCTGCCCTTACTTTACCTGCCAAAACGCTTTTTGCCGATGATGAAATAGAAACAATTGTTGTCACCGGCACCAGAATTCCAACCACTATCTCTGAAAGCCTCAGCGCAGTTACTGTTCTGGATCGTGAGGAAATTGAACGTTATCAATCATCTGAACTTTTTGAGCTTATGTCGCGAGTGCCTAGTGTTTCTTTCGTGCGCAATGGTGGCCGTGGAACGCCAACAGCTTTATCTCTGCGAGGTAATCAGGGTGATCATTCTCTATTTCTGGTGGATGGCATTCGTATTGGCAGTGCAACTCTTGGTAGTGCAACCCTAGCTTTACTCAATACAAATTCTATTGAGCGAATTGAAGTTGTTCGTGGACCTAAATCTAACCTCTATGGTGCTGACGCGATTGGAGGAGTGGTCAATATTTTCACTCGACAACAAGCTGACCCCAAGTCACTTTACCTAAAGACATCAATTGGCAGCAACAATACAGCAGAAAGTACACTAAATGGCGGATTTAAAAACAATAAACATAGTGTAACGGCAGTGATTAATGCTTTAAACACTGATGGTATTGACAATACTGAGTCCACGGCTGGACTGCACGGTGATAAAGATGCTCATCGCAATCATTCACTGGCGCTCAACTATCTGTACCAAATCAACGCAACTGATACTTGGCGGCTAACCTACAATCAAAATGAGACAGAAACTGAATATGATACTGACTGCTATTTGCCATCTTGGTCAACTGTTGACTGTGCAATTTATACGGATGCAAAACTAACTTCTTTATCCTCTCAAGTGCAAATTAGTCTCAACGATCGCTGGCAGACCAATTTCCAATTAGGGCGTAGCACTGATAATGCTGTTGAGTTGGCGGATAATATCGATATTACAACTACCACTAGTGGAGGATTATTTGAAACCACCAAGACTGAAGCAACTTGGTTTAATCATGTGAAGCTTTCTGATTCTGCATCTGTTGCCCTAGGGCTGGACTATCAAAAGGATAAGGTTCACAGCGATACAGTTTACGATCAAACAACTCGAGATAATAAGGCTGTCTTTGTCCAATATGAAGCAGAGTTTGGCGCAGTAGAGACTAACTTGGGTTTGCGTTATGACGATAATCAGCAATTTGGTGACTATACAACAGTGTCTTTTTTGGCAGGTATGGATCTGACTGAAAGTGTGCGTCTTGTGGGATCCTATGGAGAGGGGTTTAAGGCTCCAACTTTCAATGATCTCTACTATCCAAGCTACGGCGACCCAACATTCGTGCCTGAGCAATCAGAAAATTACGAGATGGGTCTAAATGCTAAAGTGGGTAGTGCCTATATGTCATTGGCAGTTTTCAAAAATCAATTAGAAAATCTTATTCAATATAACTCTGCCACCCTAATGACAGATCAGACTGCTAAAGTGGAGATAACGGGTCTTGAATTTTCTCTCGATACTGAGATATCTGGTTGGATTGTCGGGTTTACTGGCACTGTCTTGGACCCTGAGAATATAAGTAATGGCAAGCTACTAAGAAGACGCGCTGAGCGTTCTATTGCTTTTGATGCAGATTACGACTTTGGTGATGTCGCCATTGGTTTCTCTCTGCGAAGTCAGAGTCATAGTTTTGATGACGCAGCTAATTTAACTAGACTGGGCGGATATACCACGGCGGCAGTGCGAGTAAATTATCAAATCAATGACCAGTGGTCTGTCAAAGCGAAGGTCGATAATTTGTCAGACAAGCAATACACCACCGCCATGGACTTTTCGCTCGGACGCTATCGCTCTCTGGGGCGTGAGTTTATGCTATCTGTTATTTACACACCCAGTTTTTAAAAAAACTATTACACATAAACCATAAACGGAGGACGCATGACGGTGGAAAAGAATCAAGACAAATCTCACCAGGCTAAGATGCAGAAGCTCAAGGAGAATATCGATTCTTCGATTGCCGCAGCAGATATCGAGCGCGGTGTGTGTATTTTGTTGACCGGCAACGGCAAAGGCAAATCCAGTTCTGCCTTTGGTATGGTGATGCGTGCTTTGGGTTATGGCTACAAAGTGGGTGTGGTGCAGTTTATTAAAGGCGCGCAACTGTCCGGTGAAGAGATGTACATTCGTGACCATTGTCCACAAGTGACTTTTGAGCAGATGGGTACGGGTTTTACTTGGGATACTCAGGATCGCTCTGCGGATATTGCCGCTGCTGAAAAAAGCTGGGCAGTCGCGCAAACTATGCTCGCTGACGACAGCTACCATCTGGTGGTGCTCGATGAGTTGACCTATATGCTCAGCTTTAAGTATTTGGATCAAGATATGATCCTGCAAGCGCTGAAAAGTCGACCTGAAAATCAATCCGTGGTGGTCACTGGTCGCGGTGGTGGTTCTGCACTGGCAGAGTTGGCCGACACGGTGTCTGAAATTAAAGAAGTTAAACACGCCTATAATGCTGGCGTCATGGCCCGCAAGGGCGTGGACTACTAATTGCGCCGCTTTTCGGCACGCAGTTTAATCACCACGCTGGCAATTGTCTTGCCGGTGGTTGCGCTGGTTTCTCTTGTTACCGGCACGGTGAATATCGCCATTATCGATGCGCTTAATGCCTTGTTGGGTAATGAGATCCATCAGCAGATTGGCACTATCTTGTTTGATATCCGCTTGCCACGAATAGTGATGGCTATCTTTGTTGGTGCTGTTCTGGCCAGCACCGGTGCCGTTATGCAGGGATTATTTCGCAATCCTTTAGCAGACCCTTCATTGATAGGCGTGTCCAGCGGCGCCTCTGTAGGCGCTACCCTAATGATTGTGACCGCCGGTGGTTTTATTCAAAGTGGTGCACTGGTCGGCTTATCTTTGGTTGCGGTGGGTGCTTTTGTGGGTGGCTTTACGGCGACATTATTGGTCTATCGCTTAGCCACATCAGGGATCGGTACATCGGTGACCACCATGCTATTGGCTGGTATTGCTATTGCGGCACTGGCTGGCGCGCTGAATAGCCTGCTCAGTTATTTTTCAGATAATGATATGTTGCGGCAGATTAGTCTGTGGCAGATGGGTAATCTTAGTGGTGCAAGCTGGTTAAAGGTGGGCATCATGGGCTCTGCCGCGATGCTGCTGTTAATTTTCTTTCCCCGTGACAGCAGAGCACTCAATGCCTTGTTGTTGGGGGAGTCTGAGGCGCGTCATTTGGGTATTGATGTGCAGCGTGTGAAACGGCGACTGATTTTGTTAACCGCTTTGGGGGTGGGCATCTCGGTTGCGCTTGCCGGTCTGGTTGGTTTTGTTGGGCTGATTATCCCCCATATGGTGCGGTTGGCCATTGGGCCGGATCATCGCTGGCTGGTGCCTGCCTCGGCGCTGGCCGGCGCCACTTTGCTGGTGATAGCCGATAGTTTGGCCCGTATTGTGGTGATTCCCGCTGAGTTGCCGACCGGTATTTTGACTGCTTTACTGGGTGCGCCATTCTTTGTCGCATTGCTGTTGCAGCAGCGCAAGGATGTGTAGCTGATGAGCCTGCTAGCAGACAATATTTCATTGCATTTATCCGGATTTGAACTGTTGCGCAATAGTAGTCTTGAGGTTGAAGCGGGTAAGGTAACGACTGTCGTGGGTCCCAATGGCGCGGGGAAGTCGAGTCTATTGAAAGTGCTCACCGGGGATATGGCGCCTACCCGCGGACAGGTACAGCTCAATTACTGTCCGCTGGCACAATGGCCACTCTTGCACCGTGCACAGATGTTGGCAGTACTGCCACAGCACAGCCTGTTAAACTTTCCCTTTACCGCCAATGAAGTGGTTGCTCTGGGGCGTATACCGCACCAAACTGGCGTGATCAAAGATGCAGAAATTGTCGCTCAAGCATTGGATCTAGTGGATGCCAGCTATCTGCAGAAACGTCTGTATACGCAGATGTCAGGGGGTGAAAAACAGCGAGTTCAATTGGCGCGGGTATTGGCGCAAATATGGCAACCCAGTGATTATGGCGAGCAATTTTTGGTATTGGATGAGCCAACATCGGCTTTTGATCTGTCCCATCAAAAGTTAACCTTGGACATCGTTCGCCAGCTGGCCAACAGGGGGGTTGGCGTGGTGATGGTTTTGCATGACCTTAATCTGGCCGCCCGTTGCGCGGATAATTTGGTGGTATTCGACGCTGGGGTGATTGCCGCCCAGGGTCAACCACAGCAGGTGCTGACTGAGTCGCTAATAGACAAGGTATTTGGTGTAAAAGCCACGATTAGTCAGCATCCGCAAACTAACCGTCCGCTGGTGATTACCTAATGCGATTACTGTTATTGTTGCTGTTGCTATTGCCAGGTGTGTCACAGCTTGTCTTTGCTGAGATCAAGGCTGAGATCAAGGCTGAGATCAAGGCTGAGATCAGGCTGGTGGATGATAATGGCGATGAGCTTGTTTTAGCGCAACCGGCTCAGAGAATTATCAGCTTAGCACCCAATATTACTGAGGTTTTGTTCCATGTTGGCGCAGGCGCGCAAATTGTTGGCGCTGATGAATACAGCAATTTTCCCGAGGCCGCTAAACAGATTCGGCGAGTTAATAATCATGCTGCAGCAAACTATGAATTAATCCTGTCATTAAAACCGGATCTGGTGATTGCCTGGCAGTCAGGCAATGGTGATAAGATCATTGATCCATTACGCAAATTAGGTTTTCCTGTATTTGTGGTGGAAACACGTGAGATCGACCAGATTCCCGCGTTATTCCATCGCTTTGGTCAGCTCAGTGGCCATGAAGCTATAGCGCAGCAGCGCATCGACGAATTCACCCAGCGCTTACACAGTCTGCGTAATGCGCAGGCCGGTAAATCCGTGGTAAGAACCTTCTACCAAATATGGCACGAACCGCTGATTACGCTCAATGGTCAACATATGGTTAGCGATGTAATTAGGCTCTGCGGCGGTGTGAATGTGTTTGCCGATGCCATACCGTTGGTGCCCTATATCAATATTGAATCCGTTGTGGCGGCAGATCCCGAGGTGATAATTGCCGGTGGCAGTGAGCAAGATCAGTCTGACTTGTTGAGTCGGTGGCAGCAATGGGCGGGGATTTCTGCGGTACAGCATCAGCATATCTATGCCATACATGCAGATTTAATGCAGCGTCATAGCGATCGTATTTTAGAGGGGGCTCGAATGATGTGTGATTATTTGGATCGGGCAAGAGTCTCCAAACCTGAAAAACATCCTCTTTAATTTATAAATAAGGTCTATAAAAAAGCCGCTGACTAGGTCAGCGGCTTTAGGTGTCCCGTTATTGTATTAGTTTTACTTTGGGACAATGCGATTCCATTCACCTGTATTTTATAAGTCGTACCCCTTCTCATCGTGCTCTACAAGATCTACACCCTGCAGTTCTTGTTCTTCATTGACACGCAATGTTAACAGGTTGTCGACAAGTTTCAAGAGTATATAAGAAACTATTGCAGTATAGATAAATGTGGCTAGGATCCCCACTATCTGCACCTGAACCTGACTGGCCATGGTCATCCCCTCATTGTAGCCTTGACCGCTGAATACGCCCAGAGCATCGGAGGCAAACACGCCGGCCAGCAGGGTACCCAACATGCCGCCAACACCGTGCACTGGGAATACATCGAGAGAATCATCAATCAGGAATTTCTGCTTAATGGCTTGTGTCGCGTAGTAGCAGATAATACCGGCGCTAAAGCCTATAACCAGTGCTCCACCGGGGCCGACAAAACCAGAGGCCGGCGTAATGGTGCCCAGTCCTGCCACCATACCGGTAACTATCCCCAATACGGATGGCTTGCCGTGTCGCAGCCACTCCATCATCATCCAGGCCAGAGACCCAGTGGCGGCAGAGATATGGGTTACTAGCATGGCCATACCGGCATCGCCATTAGCTGCCAGTGCAGAGCCGGCGTTAAAGCCAAACCATCCGACCCACAGCATACCGGCACCAGTGACCGACATGGTCAGATTGTGGGGAGGCATCGCCTGTTTGGGGAACCCACGACGGTTTCCAATTACCAGTGCTGCGACTAAAGCGCCAACCCCTGCGGTGATATGTACTACGGTGCCGCCGGCGAAGTCGAGAAGTCCCATCTCAGCAAGCCAGCCGCCGCCCCACACCCAGTGCGTGATCGGTGCGTAAACTACTACCAGCCACAGGGCACTAAACAGCAGCATGGCACTAAAGCGCATTCTCTCAGCAAAGGCCCCGACAATCAGTGCGGGAGTAATCACTGCAAAGGTCATTTGGAACATAGCGAAAACTGATTCCGGTATATCCCCGGCCATCGATTCTTCAAGGATTTGTCCCATTAGGAAATTGTCCAGATTGCCTGCAAACCAGTTCCATGAGCCGCCATCTCCGAAGGCGATGCTGTACCCAAAGGCAAACCATATTAGTGAGGCCAGGCAGGTGATAGCAAAACACTGCATCAGTACTGACAGCACATTCTTTGATCGGACCAGTCCAGCGTAGAAAAGGGAGAGGCCGGGAATGGTCATAAATAGAACCAATGCGGTTGAGGTTAAAATCCAAGAGGTGTTGGCGCCATTGAGATCTTGGCCCAGAGCCTGGAATGAAAAGCTGGTTAAAATAATTGCAAGTAGGGCCTGGCTGGGGCCGCTAAGTCGTTGAAACATGGTAAATCCTCTGCAAGTGAATGCACCATAGAGGTGCTATTTATAAATTATTCTCCCCAAAATGCACTTTTTAAGAGCAAAAAGGGCCTTAAATTGGGGTATTAGGCATTGCCTAGTAAGAAATAAGCAAATTTTGTGCCATAACCAAGATAATTTGCACAAAAATGTGGCTTAGCAGGTGAGATGGCACCAAAAGAGAGCGTTTGCAGAGGCTGCCTAGCTGAGGGGGGTAATAGCCAAGATAAGTTTACATAGGCAGGTGAGCTTGCCCTCGTCGTTCTCCAGGTGTATTTGCCATACATGAGAGCGTCTGCCCAAGTGAACTGGCCGTGCAGTTGCGGTAACTAGACCAGAGGTTACGGGTCGAATATGGGTCGCGCTAACCTCCTGACCCAGACATTTATTGTTACTAAAATCGATAACATGAGCGCCGGCAAGACTGCCTACCGACTCCGCTAAAACTACATTGGCACCACCGTGGACGACTTTATAGGGCTGAAAGGTTCTCGCATCTGCGGGCATGGTGGCACGTACATAGTCATCGCCCACCTCGGTATACTGGATACCCAGGTGCTCATCAATGGTGCCTTTAGACATCTGCTGATTAATCAGATCAAGGTCGGGTTTATTAAACCAAATGCCGCTCATATTTATTCCTTTGTAGTTATACCCACTAGTCTTTTAGTGATTTGTGTTTAACCCGTTTGGGCTGAGTTTCCGTGCCACTGCGCTTCACAAGATCGGCGTGATATTCACTGTAGTTGCCCTCAAAGAAGTTAATCTGACTATCGTCCTCATAGGCCAGTATATGGGTGGCAACTCTATCTAAGAACCAGCGGTCATGGGATATAACCATTACGCAGCCGGGAAACGAGAGGATTGCCTCCTCCAGTGCTCGCAGGGTTTCAATATCCAGATCATTGGAGGGTTCATCGAGTAGCAGTACATTGGCTCCCTGCTTCAGGGTGTTGGCCAGATGCAGTCGCCCGCGCTCACCGCCAGATAGTTCGCCAACCCGTTTCTGTTGGTCGGTACCTTTAAAATTGAAGCGTCCCACATAGGCGCGAGATGAAACTTCGTAGTTGGCACCTATTTTAAGTATATCCAAGCCATCGGAAATAGCTTGCCATACCGTGTCACTGTCGTTGAGACTATCCCGACTCTGCTCCACATAGGCAACTTTGACTGTCTCGCCAAGGCTGATAGAGCCGCTGTCCGGTTGTTCGCTGCCAGCTATCATTCTGAACAATGTCGACTTGCCGGCACCGTTGCCGCCGATAATACCGACGATGGATCCTTTGGGGATAGATAAACTAAGATCGTCAATTAACAGTCGATCGCCATAACCTTTGCACAGGTTGTGTATTTCAATCACTTTATCGCCCAGACGTTCGCCCGGTGCTATATAGATTTCATTGGTTTCATTGCGCGCCTGATAATCCTGAGAGTTTAATTCCTCAAAGCGTGCCAAGCGGGCTTTGTTTTTGGCTTGACGACCTTTAGGATTTTGCCGCACCCACTCCAACTCCTGTTTGATAGCGCGCTGCCGAGAGGCCTCCTGTTTGGCCTCGGATTGCAGCCGCTGTTCTTTGGTCTCTAGCCAAGTGGAATAGTTGCCCTCGTAGGGAATGCCGTGACCGCGGTCCAGCTCCAAGATCCATCCGGCTACATTGTCGAGAAAGTAGCGATCGTGAGTCACCGCCACTACAGTTCCGGAGAAATCCTCGAGAAACTTCTCCAGCCAGTAGACCGACTCCGCATCCAAATGGTTGGTGGGCTCGTCAAGTAGCAGCATATCCGGCCGCGATAGCAGCAAGCGGCACAGGGCCACTCGGCGTTTCTCACCACCAGACAGGGCGTTGATGTCTGCATCCCAAGGCGGTAGGCGCAGTGCATCTGCGGCAATATCCAGAGAGGTCTCTAAGTTATGGGCATCCCAGGCATCGATAATCGCCTCCAGTTGCCCCTGTTTTTTGGCCAGGGCATCAAAATCTGCATCAGGCTCGGCATAATCGGCATACACCTGCTCCAGACCTTTTAGCGCATCCATAGCTTCGCGAACACCGTCCTCCACATTGCCGCGCACATCTTTGTTTGGATCCAATTGCGGTTCCTGAGCTAGGTAACCTACTTTGATTCCAGACATCGGCCGTGCCTCACCCTGAATCTCACTGTCGATGCCCGCCATAATTTTAAGCAGTGTGGATTTTCCAGCGCCATTGAGGCCGAGAACGCCGATTTTTGCGCCGGGAAAAAAGGATAGGGAGATATCTTTGAGGATCTCGCGTTTGGGTGGCACGATTTTGCTCACCCGATTCATTGTGTAGACATATTGAGCCATACAGTCAGTAACCATTCATCCTGTGGTGAAATAAGTGGGACAGTTTAAAGGAAATCCAACTGGCTGAATAATAGAAATTTATTTCAAGCAATAGATCTCAGACCAAAAATTTCAATCAACGCACGGCTAAAAAGGGTGAGATAGGGGGGTATTTTTCAACTTAATAACATGCTACTGTGGAGCTGTGTCATATGACACAACACATAAAAAATACTAAAAATTAATAACAACAATATGGGGTAACAACATGGGTGCATTAAAAATTGTACGTCTATTATCACTTGCAGTGGCAATTATCGGCGCTTTCATCGCCATTCCTGAAGCCGCACTAATCATGGCCGTTCTCGGTTTGGTCGGTGGCTATTTAGCTGATGAAGCGGATAAGAGCAACCGAACTTACTTCTTGGTCTTTGCGGTTGCGCTGGGTACTGTATCTGGAGCCGCTGCTGCTATTCCAGGAATCGGTGGGCCTGTCAGCGACATTATGGGTAATTTGAGCACCATTATTAATGCATCTGCTCTTGCCGTAATTCTCAATGCTATTAAAGACCGTATAATGGAATAATCCGGCATTCGCTAGATGAAAAAAGCCCGCGCCGTTTGGTGCGGGCTTTTTTATTACGCTTACAGCGATAACAGCTATAGGAGCGCTTAGCGCTTTTCTGCTGGGAATCTGAAGCTACTCAATCACTTCAAACCCTAATCCAGCGTGCTGAATCAGCCGCGCCACCAGTTTGTCGCCCATGGCGGTGGACGGTGTCCAAAAGCCACCGGGCAAGTCGGTTTTCTCAACATCCAAGGCCATACACAGGCCTGCCTGTGCCAGTATTTTGGCAGTGCTGCCATAGCCCGGATCCCGATCCCCGGTGACCTTAATGGCCATTTGTTGTTGTTCGTTCTGACCCACAATTCGCAGATCATAGTAACCATTTTGCTGCTGGGTTTCGCTGGGCCCCTCTCCGGGCTTGGGCAGTAAAGATTTTTGCATCAGCCTGCGTATGGGACCGATCATCATGGCAACTACAAATCCAGCCAGTCCCAGTGACAGACTTAACCCTCGGAGCCAGCCTTTAAAGCCAACGCCGGTCAGCATTACCTCCTGGTAGGAAAATTTATCACTGTAGCGCATATTTTGCAGGGCATTGGAGCGCAGAACCACTCTGGAGTTGATAGCCTCCATCACGAAGGGTGCTGACCAGCAGTGAAAATCCCGATCGTAGGCAGTGCCCTTTAGTGACGATTGACGAATTTGATAGGACTGATTTTGGGGGCATAGAAGATAGGGATTACCCATCGCCTGACGGGCCTCAGGGTCTGCCTTGGCGGCGTTCAGCATTTCAATCATGCTGGCAATGGTGCCGCCGGAAGCGCCACCCTTGATCGCTTTGACACCCAACTTTACCTGATCAAAGTATTGACCAAATTTATTGTGTGCCTGTTGCTGAAGATAGTGAACCCCGAGATCCGATGGAATCGAGTCGAAGCCACAACAATTAATGAGTCTGGCCCCAGACTGCTCGGCTGTGGCTTGATATTTGTCTATCATCAATTTTATCCAATAGGCCTCACCGGTAAGGTCGCAGTAGTCGGTGCCATTTTCGGCGCAGGCTTTAATCATCGGCTCGCCATACAGCAAGTACGGCCCCACCGTGGATATAACCACTCGCGATTGGCGGCACAGTGCGCTGAGGCTTTCAGCATCCTTAGAGTCGGCAATAATCAGTGGAACATTGTCGGCGGCAGCGCCTAGGGAGCTTTTCAGCTGATTTAATTTCTGTTCTGAACGGCCCGCTATAGCCCAGCTGACTTGCCCGCTTGGGCCCAACTTGTCCAGCATATATCGCGCAGTGATCTGCCCGACAAAACTGGTGGCACCAAAAAGTACGATATCGAAGGGTTTATTATTCATTGTTATTCTCGGTGAAATTCGCCCAGATCACTTTTTTAGTGATGAGCGTGTTATTATGGTGGTCACTTACTCAGCAGTATTATGCCCTAAGTTGTGTGCCCAATCTATGTTGCCAATTCTATACTCTTTTCGGCGCTGTCCCTACGCAATTAGGGCGCGCATGGCGATTGCCTACGTGGGGGTTGCTGTGGAGCTTCGTGAAGTGGTGCTGTCGAACAAGCCCGAGGAAATGTTGGCGCTGTCTGACAAGGGGACTGTGCCAGTATTGCAGGTTAAAGATCAGGTGTTGGATGAGAGTCTGGATATTATTCACTGGGCGCTAGCGCAATCCGACCCAGATCAGTGGATCGCGCCGCATTTAACCGCAGAAACGCAACAGCTTATTGAGCGCAATGATGGCGAGTTTAAATTCTTTCTGGACAGGTATAAGTACTGGAATCGATTTCCCGAGCAAACCCAGTGCCAGTATCGTCGCCGTGCCGAGGAATTTATTGCCCAACTTGAGAAATTACTCTGCGCATCAAAGCTTTTGCTCAGGGATGAAATCTGCTTGGCGGATATCGCAATTTTTCCCTTTGTCCGGCAGTTTGCCTTTGTAGACCGCCCTTGGTTTGAGGTATCACCTTACCCTCGGGTGCGTCAGTGGCTTGAGGATTTTCTCAAATCACCACTGTTTTTGCAGTCCATGGGCAAACAGCCTCGCTGGCAACCCGGTGATCCCTCCCTGCTATTTCCAGCCGAGCAGTGCGAAAGCTGATTTGGCCGCTCCAGCGTATTAGATCAATACTTGGAGACCACTGCATTAGAGGTCAGGCGATAGTGAGAGTAGGCAAAAAATAGGCGAAATACCGGAGTTTACATGGCGTAAATGAGGATTTTGAGCCTATTTTTAACGACCTATGAGTGAGTATGATCCTAATGCAGTAGTCTCATTTGGTAAGTCTGCGTTTAAACAGAATAGATATAAGGTCATTACTGACAGCTACTTTCCACACACCTGCTCCCAACAGAGTCTAAAAAAACGGATAAATCTGCAAATGTTTAGCTTTTTTGAACGCCTGATCGACCCCTTTCCCGATCACAACCCGTCACAGCCGCCCAGAGGGCTCTATGCCTTTTGTCGCTATTACACCAGAGGACTAGAACCCTGGCTGTTACTAATGGGAGTGCTGACTGCGTTAACTGCTATTAGCGAGGCGCTGTTATTTGGTATTTTGGGCAGGGTGGTGGACTGGTTAGCGGTCAGTGATCCCACAACATTTATCGCCGATTCCCAGTTGACCCTAGTGGCCATGGGCGTGTTTATTCTATTGGTAATACCGCTGTTAACCACCTTGCGTTCTCTGGTGGTGCATCAGACGCTGATGGGCAATTTTCCGATGTTGGTGCGATGGATGGCCCACCGCTATCTGCTCAATCAGAGTTATGGATTCTTTCAAAACGAGTTCAGCGGACGCATTGCCACCAAGGTGATGCAGACCGCGCTGGCAGTGCGCGAGTCAGTTATGAAGTTGCTGGATGTGCTACTGTTTGTAGTCATCTATCTAATCACCATTATTATCCTGGTTGCCAGTGCTGATTTGCGACTCTGCCTACCGCTATTGGTGTGGCTGTTCGCCTATATCGGGTTGCAGCGCTATTTTGTGCCCAAACTGAAAGCTATCTCCCAGCGACAGGCGGATTCGAGATCGCTGATGACCGGCAGAATTGTCGACAGTTACACCAACATAGTAACCCTCAAACTGTTCTCCCACAGCAGTCGCGAATTCGGCTATATAAAAGATGGCATGCTGAGTTTTCTAAACACCGTGCACCCGCAGATGAGGTTGGTAACAGCGCTGAATATCTCACTGTGGACAATCAATATGCTGTTGGTCTTTACCACCATTGCACTGGGTATCTACCTTTGGGCTGAAGATGCCATAACCCCGGGTGCGATTGCTGTAGTGATCAGTTTAGCGATTCGTCTCACCGGCATGTCCCATTGGATTATGTGGGAAATAAGTAATTTGTTCGAGAATTTGGGCACAGTGCAAGATGGCATTAATACCCTCTCTATTCCGCAGGCAGTGACTGATCGAGATGATGCCAAAAAACTACAGGTCAATTCGGGCAGGGTAGATTTTTCTGCGGTTAACTTTAGTTATCTGAGCCCTGATCCAGCCGTATCAAAAAATGTATTTGAGGGCTTAGATCTCAGCATCGAGGCCGGAGAGAAAATTGGGGTGGTAGGGCGCAGTGGCGCCGGTAAATCGACACTGGTCAACTTGCTATTGCGCTTTTTTGATACACAGTCCGGCACTATTGCCATTGATGGCATTGATATCAGTCAGGTCAAGCAGGAGAGTCTGAGGTCGAATATAGCTGTGGTCACCCAGGATACCTCGCTGCTACACCGATCAGTGCGCGAGAACATTATGTTTGGCAATCCCGGTGCCAGCGAGGAGGCGATGATAGAAGCCGCCAAAAAAGCCAGGGCTCATGAGTTTATACTGCAGCTTTGCGACACTAGCGGTAGAACCGGTTACGATGCCCATGTTGGCGAGCGCGGGGTCACATTATCTGGCGGTCAGCGCCAGCGCATCGCCATCGCGCGAGTCATCCTCAAGGACGCGCCCATTTTAATACTGGATGAGGCCACCTCAGCGCTGGATTCGGAAGTGGAATCGGTGATTCAAAAGAGTCTCTACCAGTTGATGGCAGGCAAGACGGTGATTGCCATCGCCCACCGCTTATCCACCATTGCCGAAATGGACAGGTTGGTTGTGTTTGATCAGGGCGCTATTGTTGAGCAGGGCACCCACGCTGAACTCATCCAGGCTGGCGGCATTTACAGCCAGTTGTGGAGGCATCAATCCGGTGGATTCTTGGGTCTGGATTAAACCATTCTTAAATCACCATGAAAAAACTTTTGTGGAGCTGAACACGGGGAATTGATAGGATCTAAATTGCTGAAACAGACTAGGTAGGTATTGAGATGCAAATGGTACTAGAAAAAGTCACGCAGTCTTTGCAATTAATAACAAGAAAAAATGCCACGAATACTGACAGCCCATCTGCGGAGGGAAAAGCTTTGCAAGCTATGGCAATCAATAGAGGAGATAGATCCATGATAGGGTCCGGTGTAAACATTCAAGGCGACCTGATCAGCGAAGAGGATTTGGTGATTCAGGGACAGATCAATGGCAGTATTACCGCTGAAGCCAGCGAAGTGATGGTGGGGGTCGAAGGTAGACTGACGGCCTGCATTCGCGCTCGGGTGGTAAAAATAGAAGGTAAGGTTACCGGCGATATAACGGCCATAGAGAAGGTAATTGTCGCTAAAACCGGTGATGTGATCGGCAATATTCAGGCGCCCCGTGTGAATCTTGAAGATGGCGCCAAATTTAAAGGCAGTATCGAGATGGATCCCGATTATCCTGTCGCTAGTCCCAGTCAGTTGGAGATAACCGCCCCTGCGCTGAGTGCCGAATAAGATAGTTAGTACTCACTGACAGGTAAACTTTGGAAAGGGCGCCAACCCTGTAGCACCAAAATAGAAGACTCCTATGTCAAACTCGACTGCATTGAGCATGACACTGCCCAGCAAAAGCATTTCCTCATCTCTAATGCCCCAAGTCCTTGAATCGGACTCTGGGGAGCGTGGTGTAACTGTGCTTGATTTTGGTATGGCAGCGCCAGCTACCGTGGCCTTTTTTAGCCAATTTAGATGCAAACTGTACTTTGCTGGACTTAACGAGTTGCCCGCCGATCAATTCGATGCTGACGACTTAGGGCATGGGGCATTGGTTAAACAATTGCAGGCAGCTATCAACCTTCCGGTCGATGAAAAAATCGATATAGTACTGTTTTGGGACCTGTTTTGTTTTTTGACAATGCCCGCAGTGACAGCGTTGGTAGAGGCATTATCACCCCATCTAAAGAGTAGTACTCGCGCCCACAGCATTAGCCTGTTGAATAATCGCACCCAACTGCCCGCCTGTAGCTATGGTATTCAATCAGTGGATAGATTAGTTCAGTTGCCCAGAGTGGTTCCACAGCCGACCTGCTATGCCCATTCTCGACAGGATCTCAATAGCAATTTGAGTGGTTGGACCATCGATAGAAGTTGCCTGCTCGCTGATGGGCGTGTCGAGAGTATTCTATTC
Organism: Porticoccaceae bacterium; assembly: GCA_049612225.1. Classification (GTDB taxonomy): domain Bacteria; phylum Pseudomonadota; class Gammaproteobacteria; order Pseudomonadales; family Porticoccaceae; genus HTCC2207. Next base: position 106,558 of record JBMZBJ010000003.1, read on the forward strand.
ACCCATCGAGAGCGGTATTAAAGAAGCCTATCCTCCGAGCAGGTTTCAGTCTTTATAAGACGGGTCGATATTGTCGATAATTCGGGTCAAGGCGGCGAACTCCAATTCCCCAGCAGGTCCGCCCATAGCCTGAATACTGGTGAGTTGTTCGGTTTTGTCCAGAATCGCACTACCCACTGGAATATTGGGTTTGCCGGTGGAATCAGTTGCCACCTGAACCTCACAGGCGCGCTCCAGACCCCACATAGCTTGAAAGGCTTCCGCTATAGAGCGACCGCAGGTGAGCAGGCCATGATTGCGCAGTATCAAAATATTTTTGTCACCGAGACTGTTGATCAGTCGTGGTTTCTCACCCTCCATCACGGTAATGCCCTCAAAATCGTGATAGGCGACACGGTTGTGCAACAGCGCTGAGTAAAAATTATCGTGGCGCAGGCCCTCTTGCGTGCAGGCCACAGCCATGCCGGTAGTGGTGTGGGTATGGGCTATACAGTGAACATCGGGGCGAGCCGCGTGAATCGCGGTATGGATGATCATGCCCGCTGGATTGACCGCGTAGTCTGTAGGTTCGACGATATTTCCCTGTATATCCACCTTGACCAAATTGGAGGCCTTTACCTCGTTGTAGTGCAAGCCGTAGGGGTTGATCAGAAAGTGCTCCTCATCCCCCGGTAATTTTACTGTGATATGGTTATAGATCAGTTCTGACCAGCCCATATAATCGAAAATTCGGTAGCACGCGGCCAGTTTAATTCTGAGCTCTTGTTCGGTCGCTGACATTAGTTTCCCCTCTCTATAAATTCTACTCTGTTGTAAGTTTAGTTTTTAAGGCCTTATTTTATCCACTAATCAGCCGTAAAGTCTAAACAGCTTGCGGATGTTATCGGCTGAATAGGCTGCTTATAATACTTTTAGCAACTGACTAGCTGCTGCCCACCCGGAGCTAACCGCTCCCTCAAATTTCGGCCCGGCAAAGGCATCGCCCGCAAGCACCAGTGGCGGCACAGCACAGAAATCATTAACTGATAGGCAGGGCTCGCTGTCAGTGGTTCGCGGTTTACTGTATTTCCAACCATGAACTTGGAATTGGCTGATATTGGCATTGCCAATTATTGGTCTGGCGAGTTCAATGAGTTCGAGGCCAACGGCTTCCCGGTCACGGTTGAAATTGTCTGTACTAAAAGTGGCACTGGCATGCAGCGTAACCGCGGGTATTGGCGAGATCCCTTTTTTCTGGTTATCACTTATCCAGTCGATAGGACCTTCGTTTAGTGCCAGTGCGCCGGGAGCGGTCAATTTGGCTGGGCTGTCCAACACTGCCAGTACGGCAATACAGGGATCATATTCAATATACGCCAATCTGCTGCCCAAGGGGCTCGGTAGAGTGATATGGCTGTTGGTTAGCAGCGTCAAGGTCTGGGGCACAGGGCAGGTGAATAGAAGTGCACGGCAACTAAAGGTTTGGTCGCTATCAGTGTGGACTTGCCAACCTTGATCGTCGGTTTCAATTGCCTCAACTCTGGTTGAGAGCAACAGGTTTTTACCGCCGGCGAGCGCTTTGGCTATGGCATTCATGCTGGGTTCACCCCGATATCTGGGATGCCCGTCTGGATGATCGGGATAGCCGTTAAACCAGGGTTTAACCAGGCCGGCTTCGACCCATTGGCTGGCTGTAGCCTTAAATCGCTCTGATCTGGTGGTAAAAAATTGTGCCCCATGGTCAAAGGTGGCACCGCCAAAACTTCTGCTCGCCAGGCGTCCTCCGGGACTTCGGCCCTTATCGATCAATAGGGTCTTGAAACCCGCCGTGGCCAGCTCATCTGCGGCACTGAGTCCCGCCAGGCCGGCACCGACAATAACAATGTCAAACTGTGGCTGCATAGTTGTAATCAAAGATGTCTAGTTAACTGTGTCTCTATTTTTTTATCTTGCGGGCGTCCTGTCTGCAGCGCTGGGAGCAGAATTTGACCTGATCCCAAACTCTTTCCCACTTCTTGCGCCAGTAAAAAGGTCGGTCGCAGATCGGACAGATTTTACTGGGCAAATTGAGTTTCTTATGCATTGCGCTGGGGTTTTATCTACCGGTTGTCGATGCTCCAGATGCCGGCACCGCGAGTGGCGATATACAAAAAGGCAAAACAGTAAAAAGCCGCCAACTCACCGTGATTGACAATTGGGAAGAAGGAATTTGAACCGTGAACCATCCAGTAGGCCACTGCCATAGTGCCACTGCACAAAAATGCGGCGGGTCGCGTCATTAGACCAATCATAATTAGAATGCCGCCAATCAACTCGATACCGGCTGCCGCGGTGGTCAATGTGTTTAGGGGACCGTAGGCATAATCTATCGGATAGTTGAAAAATTTTACCGTGCCGTGCCAGATAAACATAAAGCCAGTGACTATTCTCAATAGTGCGTAGGCCTGTTGTTCATAGTTTTGTAAAAAATTCATAATGGGCTACCTCTGATGATTGTTTTTATGATGGGTTTAACATAGTGGTTATAAACTCATCCCAGATGCCACTGGGCTTCCAAATTTTTCTCAGGTCTGTTTGCGTAACGCTCAGCTCTTGTTTTAACTGAATGGTTCTATAGAGGAAAACAAAGCAGGAGACGCGCATATTCGCGGCGCAGTGCACCCAAATTTTCTGTCCCTCATGCCGCGCCATGCACGCTGCAAACTGTTGCCAATCCTGACGCTTTGGATTGTTAAAAGCCACCGGAATATTAATGTATTGCATACCTAGACCGGTGACCAGTTCAGCTTCATTGTCCAGCGCATTTTCTACGTTGTGGGGCGCCAGATTGATCACTGTCTTATAGCCGGCATGGGCAATGGCGATCAACTGATGGGGATTGGGTTGGCCAGAGGTGGCCAGCAGGGGGTTGATCTGTAGGTAATTGAAAATGGATCTAAGTTCGCGACCACTAAAGCGGTAATTGATGAGTTTTTTCAGTTTGGTCAGGCCGTAGCCAAGGACCGTCTTTACCGTTCTGAGATCAAAATTCAATCGCCAGCTCCCGCGTCCATTAATGCTCGGCTATAGTCAGTGCCGTTATGGTGCTGTTGAACAATCTGCAGTAGCGTCGAGCCCTCCGGATTGACTGCATTGAGGTCGTATCCGGTCTGTTTAAACAGCTCGAGGAAACTGATAAAGCTATCTATATTCATACCGCGGTAGGCCTTCTCCAATAGATGAAAGTCGCGACTGACACCCTCTGGCGGCTGGTAGGCGAGGAAGCTCTCAATGCGCGCTTGATCAAATACTTCGCCTAATACCTTCTGCTTATCTTTCTTCAATGACATAACTTTAGACTATTCTCGCATTAGTGATTGGTTATTAGATTGTTCAATTTTTCGGCCAGTATCTGATTGGCCTGTTGAGGATTGGCCTGGCCCTTTGACGCCTTCATCACCTGACCCATAAAGCCGCCGAGCTTTTTCTTGCGCTTGCTCTCATCAGTATTGACGTAGTCTTCCACCATCCCCGGATTAGCGGCCAAAACCTCATCTACCAGCTGTTCTATGGCGCTGCTGTCAGATACCTGTTTCAGTCCTCGATCACGAATAATCTGGTCGGCGTCGCCTTCGCCCTGCCACATTGCCTCAAATACCTGTTTGGCCATTTTGCCGCTAATACTGTTGTCGGCAATGCGCACAATAAGTCCGGCCAACTGTTCAGCTGACACAGGGCTGTCGGCTATTTCAAGAGTTTCAGCCTTGAGTTGGGCGCTGAGTTCACCGCTGATCCAGTTGGCGGCTAATTTGGCCTGCCCTGATCTCTCCGCTACCTGCTCAAAGTAGGCTGCAGTGGCGGCGTCAGAACCCAGTACCGCAGCATCGTAGGCGGATAGTTGGTAGGCTTGGGCGAAACGCGCCTGACGGGCATCGGGCAACTCCGGCAGCTGAGTGCGCAACTGCTCAATATGCTCGTCGGTCACTACCACTGGCAGCAAGTCAGGACAGGGGAAATACCGGTAGTCGTTGGCTTCTTCCTTGCTGCGCATGGATTTTGCCGTCTTGGTTTCGCCGTTGTAGAGCCGGGTCTCCTGAGTAACTGTCCCACCATCTTCCAGAAGCTCTATCTGTCGCTCTACCTCCAGTTGAATCGCTTCTTCCATAAACTTGAAGGAGTTGAGGTTTTTGGTCTCGGTACGGGTGCCGAGTTGCGCAGCGCCTTGCGGGCGCACCGAAATATTGACATCAAAGCGCATGCTGCCCTGGGCCATTTGACCGTCGCAGATCCCCAGTGAAGTGACAATACTGTGCAGCTTTTTGGCAAAGGCCACAGCCTCTTGGGCGCTGCGCATATCGGGTTCGGAAACGATTTCAATCAGCGGTGTACCAGCGCGGTTGAGATCAATGCCGGAATGCGCCTGACTGAAATTGCCCTGGTGGAGGGATTTACCCGCGTCCTCTTCGAGATGGGCATGGTGAATGCCGATGGATTTTTCACTGCCATCTGCCAGTTGAATAACCACATCGCCGGCGCCGACAATGGGTTTTTCCAGTTGAGTGGTCTGATACCCCTTGGGCAGATCTGGATAAAAATAGTTTTTGCGTTCAAATACCGAAGTCTTGCCAATCTCGGCATCAATGGCCAAGCCAAACATAATTGCGTAGTCGACCGCCTGTCGATTGACTACCGGCAGGGTTCCCGGCATGGCCAGATCAATGGCGCAGGCCTGGGTATTGGGCTCGGCGCCAAAGGCAGTGCTGGCACCTGAGAACAACTTAGTCTGCGTGGCCAGCTGCACATGCACCTCAAGACCGATAACCGTTTCCCAGTTCATTATTCAATACCCTCTGGGGTTAGATTATGCCAGTCGCTGACCTGTTGGTAGCGATGGGCGGCATTTAGCATCCGCGCCTCATCGAAGTAATTGCCAATAATTTGCAATCCCACTGGTTTGCCTCCCACCAGTCCGCAGGGTATGGACATGCCGGGAAGTCCGGCGAGATTGGTGGAGATGGTGTAGATATCCTCTAAGTACATGGCTACCGGATCACTGCCCTTGGCGCCAAAGGCAAACGCCGGTGACGGACAGGTGGGGCCCATAATCAGGTCGACCTGCTTAAATGCGTCGACAAAGTCCTGGCGAATAAGTTGGCGGACCTGCTGGGCTTTGCCGTAGTAGGCGTCATAGTAGCCGGCAGACAGGCAGTAGGTGCCGATAAGAATTCGGCGCTGCACTTCCTCACCAAACCCTTCCGCTCGGGTTCTGCAGTAGAGATCTTGCAAATCACTGGGATCCTCACAGCGATAGCCATATTTCACCCCGTCAAATCGCGACAGGTTGGCCGACGCTTCAGCCGGGGCGATAACATAGTAGGCGGGCACCGAGAGGCCGGTATTGGGCAGGCTTATATCGACCAGTTCAGCGCCCAGCTTTTGGTACTCGGATAGGGCCGCCTGCACCGCCTGCTCAGTACCTGGATCTAATCCCTCAGAGAAGTACTCTCTGGGTACGCCAATGCGCAGTCTCTCCAGTGAGTCATTGAGTTTAGCGCAGTGGTCCGGCACCTCGCGATTGGCCGAGGTGGAATCTTTATCATCGTAGCTGGCCATGCAGTTGAGGAGTAGGGCGCAGTCCTCGGCGGTGCGCGCCATGGGGCCTCCCTGATCGAGGCTGGAGGCGAAGGCGATCATTCCCCAGCGCGAGACCCGACCATAGGTGGGTTTGAGGCCAGTTACACCGCACAGAGCCGCGGGCTGACGAATTGAGCCGCCGGTATCAGTAGCTGTGGCACCGGCGGCCAAGCGAGCGGCGACTGCTGCCGCTGAGCCCCCTGAGGATCCTCCGGGAACGCAGTCTGGTGACCAGGGATTTTTCACCGGCCCGTAAAAACTGGTCTCATTTGAGGAGCCCATAGCGAACTCGTCCATATTGCTCTTGCCCAGCATCACCGCACCGCAACGGTTGAAGTTGTCTATGACCGTTGCGTTGTAGGGCGGTATAAAGTTATCCAGCATCTTCGAGCCGCAGCTGGTGCGCACCCCGCGGGTACAGAAGATATCTTTGTGGATCAAAGGGACGCCACACAGGGCGGGAGCATTCTTCTCTGCCAGACGCTGGTCGGCAGCTTTTGCAGCTTCCAGCGCTTCATTTTCAGTGATGGTGATCAGCGAATTAAACTGTTTGTCTAGCCGCGTAGCGCGCGCGAGTAGATGCTGAGTGATCTCAGCACTGGAGAAACTGCGGTTTTGGAGCCCGGTGACAATCTCGGCAATAGTTAGATTATGCATTTAATACTCGGAATCGTTGCAGTTGCTAGGGGTTAATCCAGTACTCTCGGGACCAGAAACAGACCATCTTCAGTGTTGGGTGCAATGGCTTGCAGGGCTTCGCGCTGATTGGTCTCGCTCACATGATCTTCCCTCAAGTGCTGGAATGCTTGTTCAGTGTCAGCAATGAGTCCGCTGGTGTCGGCCGCCTGTAACTGGTCCACCAGTTGCAGCACGCTTTCCAAGCCCTCGGAAACCTGATTGACTTGATCCTCACTGACAGCAATGCGCGCCAGTTGGGCTAGGTTTTTGATATCCTGCTTATCGATACTCATAGGGTCAGTTTCAACTTGCGTATTTTTGGGTCTTCAGTCATCGGGGAATGTTACATCATCTCGGCTCTATAGTTTAGCGATTGTGTCAATAACCGGGCATAAAACTGCTGTTGATGCGAGCCGGTCTGGGGTTGGCAACTCTGAGCCTGTCAATTTTGGCTATAGTAACATTACTAGTTGATTTAAATGATGCTTTTTGCGCTTGCCTTAAGCGCAATGAACTGATAGTTTCTATCAATTAACTGCTTGATTAGGCGATCAGCTCGCCGACGGAATACTGAAATGGTACTTAAAAAAATATTAGGTCTGTTTTCAAGAGATCTCTCCATCGATCTCGGGACCGCAAATACACTTATCTATATCCCCGATCAGGGCATTGTGCTCAATGAGCCCTCGGTAGTGGCTATTCGCCAGCAGTACGGTGAGAAAAAGGTTGAAGCTGTGGGTGCCGATGCCAAGCGGATGCTAGGTAGAACACCTGGCAACATCACTGCTATTCGCCCCCTGAAAGATGGTGTGATTGCCGATTTCCAAGTCACTGAAAAAATGCTCCAGTACTTTATCAAAAAGGTGCACTCGGAAAGTTTTGTGCCACCCAGCCCCCGAGTACTAGTTTGTGTTCCCTGTGCGGCCACTGAAGTAGAAAAGCGTGCGATTAAAGAATCGGCTTTTAGTGCGGGTGCTCGCGAGGTCTTTTTGATCGAGGAGCCGATGGCGGCCGCACTGGGTGCCGGACTGCCGGTGGAAGACGCGGTGGGTTCTATGGTGGTGGATATAGGCGGTGGTACCACTGAGATTGCTATCCTGTCTCTCAATGGTGTGGTATTTGCCGACTCGGTGCGTATCGGTGGAGATCGATTTGATGAGGCAATTTGCAGTTATGTCCGCCGCAAGTACGGCAGCGTGATAGGGGATAGCACAGCGGAGCGAATTAAAATGGAGGTCGGCACCGCCTATCTCTCGGACGAGATTCGCGAAATTGAGGTCAGGGGTCGCAATTTAGCCGAGGGTGTCCCTAAAAGCTTTGTGCTCAGTAGTGATGAAATACTGCAGGCACTTCAGGAGCCGCTTTCTGGCATTGTCCAGGCGGTCAAGCGGGTGCTCGAACAATCACCGCCAGAACTTGCTTCGGACATTGCAGAAACGGGTATCGTGTTAACCGGCGGCGGTTCACTGCTCAAAGACCTTGACCGGCTGCTCTCGGTTGAGACCGGCCTGCCGGTTATCCTTGCCGAGGAGCCGCTGACCTGTGTTGCCAGAGGCGGGGGTGAAGCGCTTGAAATGATGGGCGGCAAAGGTTCGAGCACCCTGATGCACTGACAATCTCTGTCATTTAAATCTCTACTACCTGCTAAACTTGTTGGAGCGAATTTATTAAAAGCTTTTTTAACAATTCGTTAACCACCGCGCGCAAGGTCTTTTTTGCACTCCTGTTTGGTGTGCTGCTGTTAACTCTCGACAGTTACACCGATTGGTTTAAATCCTCTCGTGAGCAGCTGACCAAAATCGCCTACCCTCTTCAGGTCATGGCCAACTTTCCAAGTCGCATTGTGGCGTGGGCAGAATTGAAAACCACCTCTCGTGAGCAGTTGGAGCAGCGCGCAAATAACCTGGAGAAAGAGCGGCTGATACTGCTGGGAAAACTGCAGCGAAGTGCCGATTTGGCAGCGGAAAATCTACGTTTGCGGCAGTTGTTAAATGCCACTGAGCTGCTGATGGACAGTGTGCTGGTCACTGAGGTAATCGGCGTTTCACCCGACCCTCAGAATCATCGTATCACCATTGATCGAGGTGCAGAGGATGGCGTTTATGTGGGGCAGCCAGTGCTCGACTCCACCGGTCTGATGGGGCAGGTGATAGTGGTTTACAAGAACTACAGCCAGGTACTACTGATTAGTGACTTCAACCATGCACTACCGGTTCAAGTGGTGCGAAACGGCCTGCGATCAATTGTGGAGGGCGTGTCAGATTTTAATGAGATGGCTCTCGGCTTTGTATCGCCAACTGTGGATATTATTATCGGAGATCAGTTGGTTAGCTCAGGCCTAGGCGGTCGATATCCAGTGGGTTATCCAGTGGGAACTGTCACTCAAATAGATTATCAGGCCGGCGAGAAATTTATGCAGGTCAGGGTCGAACCGTCCGCACAATTGGACCGCAGTAGACATTTGCTATTGGTTTTTACCTTGCAGAACGGTGTGTTTAATGGGCAAAACTAATAGCTTGCAAGCCCTGCTGATCATTCTGTCTGTGGTGACAATTTTGCAGCTGGTTCCGGTTGATGGCAAATGGTTGCTATGGCGGCCAAATCTGTTGCTGATAGTTATGATCACCTGGATGCTCTATTTTCCGGATCAGTACGGCATAGAGTTTTCAGTAATGCTGGGGGTGCTTGCCGATTTTATTTTTGGTACAAACCTAGGTTTCTATGTGTTGGTTTTTACCCTTTGTGGGGCTGTGGTTGCTGTGTTGCACAGAGTTGTCGCCTACCTTGAGCTGATTCACCAAGCCGTATTGGTAAGTTTGTTAGCCCTGGCTGTTGAATGCCTTAAAGCCTGGGCGAATATTATCCTCGACAAGCCGGTATTTTGGCAGCATGTGCCCTATATAGTGCTGGCCTCTCTGCTTTTTTGGTTGCCATTGGATAGGCTGGTTAAAGCTGTCCATCGCTGGCAGCGGCAATAATATCGACGCTATAAAGGACTGAACAGGTTGGTGAACTTCGACTTAATTCTAGCCTCTGCATCGCCTCGGCGCGCTGACCTGTTGCAGCAGATAGGCGTGCGTTTCAAGGTGCTGCCCGCCAATATTGATGAGAGAAGCTGCGCCCGAGAATCCGCAGTTGATTATGTTATGCGAATGGCAGTGGAAAAGGCACGGGCTGTGGCGGCTAATCAACCCTTGGGTGTGCCAACATTGGGAGCGGATACTGCCGTGGTGCTCGGCTCAGAAATTTTCGGCAAGCCTAGGGATTATGATGACGCGCACGCTATGCTGCAAGCACTCTCAGGTAACAGTCATCAGGTACTGACGGCAGTGGCCGTCGACAATGGTGAGACCAGCTCGGCATTGATCTCCACAACAGAGGTAACCTTTCGTCATATTCAAGAGTATGAATATCTCAGGTATTGGCAAAGCGGAGAGCCGCGGGATAAAGCTGGCGCTTACGCCATACAGGGTTATGGGGCGGCGTTTGTGGAGAATCTAAAGGGCAGCTACAGTGGTGTGGTCGGGTTGCCTATTGCACAGACCTGCAAGTTGCTTGAGGCATTTAAAGTGCCCATCTGGTTGCAGGAGCCCGCTAGCGAGTAGGTATTGTCTCGTTTACAGGCTGTGATGGTATTATTTGCCAGTCTGTAAATTGAGGTTTAAGACAAAGGTTTCAGTTTAACGAAATTATTGAGGATTGAGGGAGTGCTGCCACCCTAACAGGTCGGCAGGCCCGCATAAGGGTTAAATTGTGAGATACTATGGACGGTATTGGTTTCGGTTTAAAAAGCATGATTTACAGATCATCTACTATGACAAAGATCCTGTTACGCGGGTTGGGATCTGCCGTAATTCTGATGGCTGTAGTAGCCATCATGCTTATTTTTATTGGCCGTCAAACCATCGGTGAATTAGATCGATATAGATCGGATATTCAATCATTTATCACCGCGAATATTGGTATGCAGGTCGATCTCGGGGCGCTTCGGGGTGAGTGGCCCGGACTTATCCCTATCGTTGATATTGCCAGCCTTGAAATTGGCGATTCGCAACAGGACTCGGTGCTCAGTTTTAGTGAGGGGCGTGCCAACCTCGATCTTTTCGATAGCATAAAGTATGCAACACCTATTTGGCGCGAGTTGACTATCGAACAGCTTTCAGTAAGTTTCACTGAGGACGCCGATGGACGCTGGAATCTGCGAGGCTTTAACAGCCAAGCCGATACAGATTTGGCAGTTATCACGCAGCCATTTCTGTTTAGCCGTTTTATCCAAATCCAGTCGCTGTCAATTAACCTGCACTTCTTTTCAGGCAATAAAACGGAGATCCTCGGTGAGGATCTGCTGATCCAGAATGAACCAGACTTTCACCGCGCACAACTCTCATTAAGATTCTCTGAGGACGATCTGCCCGCCTACTTTATCTTGGAAGGTCAGGGTGATCCCAGTGATCGCGATGCCTTCTTTGCCGATGGCTATCTGCGATTTGAGCAACTTAACCTGTCCAAGCCACTGATGGGTTTAACAAAGTCCCTAATGCCAGAAGTATTTGCCAATATTTCCGAGTCTGATGTTGAAGTTGGCGGGGAGGTCTGGGTGGATGTTCATCCCGGTGGCGCCCTAGATTTTGAAGGCCATCTGTCGGCTGCTCATCTCCCCTTAAACTGGTTAGTAGATGCGCCACCTATTAATGATTTTCAGACCCAAGTTACCGGTTGGTTCTCGCCGGGGTTGAATTGGGGTTTGCAGGCAAAGGCGCTCAGTTTTAATTGGTCAGATATACAGATTGAGCCGCTGGATTTGGTCATTACACAGTCACTGGGTTCCAACTGGCAGACCTTTGATATTGCTGTAAATCAACTTGATCTGGAACTGCTCAGCAACTTATTGCTAGAAACCCGTGTGTCATCAGCACAGATCACCGAACTAATTGATAAAACCCGAATCAAGGGAACTCTCTCTGGTCTCAATCTGGGTAAAGGTGATGAGGGTTACTATGTGTCTGGCAACTTACAGGGATTCGATATACTGGCCTACGGGAGTGTACCTGGCTACAGCGGTCTCGATGGTTACTTTGAGATTCACCCCGAGGGTGGGTTATTTCATATTGCCGATGGGGATGGCTTTCAAATGTCACTGCCCAAGGTCTATCTTGAGGATTTGCAAGTTGACCGTGCCGAGGGAACGGTCTTTTTCGCCAGGGATGCCAGCTCTCTAGTGGTGCGCAGTGATGTCATGGCTGTGCAAATGGCAGCTGGTAGCAGTCAGGTGATGTTCTCAGTTGAGCAACCTGTGCCGCACCTCGGGCAAATTCCCGAGTTTAATCTGGTAATAGGGGGCCGTGACTTAGATATGCGTTATGGTGCGTCACTACTGCCCTACAGAATACCCGAGAATCTCTCCCAATGGCTTAAGTCCTCTGTTAAGGGGGGCAACTTAAGAGAGTTTGGGCTGCTAATTCGTCAGGGGCCGCCCAGATATAACCGTTTTTCAAAAACTACGCAGCTTATGTTCAACAGCGAGCAGGCGGAAATTCAATACCATCCTCAGTGGCCAGCTCTAACTGAAGCGGATTCAATGGTGTTAGTGGATGACAGAGTTGTGGATTCCAAGCTCGTCTCAGCGCGATTGGGAGAGATGGAAGTGACAGAGGCTAGAGTCGACTATGGCCTGTCTCATCCCCAACAACCGCTTCTAGCGATTAATGCCTCCCTCTCATCGGAGGTTGCAGCGGCAATTGCGGTGCTGGCCGCATCGCCAGTGCAGCGCAATCTGGGATCTATTGCCCAGTGGCAGTATCAGGGGCAGAGCAACACGGAACTGCAACTTGAAATACCCCTGACTAAAACATCAGCTGGCGAACCGATTGCCGGAAATTACCGGGTTACTTCAGTCATCGAAGACGCATCCATCGGTATCAGTGACTCGCCAATTGAGATAACCGATGTGTCCGGTACCCTCAATTACTCCACTGAGCGAGGGCTGCATGCCGACAATCTGTTAGGCAATCTGTGGCAACAGCCATTGACGGCCAATATCTTCAGGCACAACAGCCAACAGAAAATTGCGGTTGATACCTGGATAGAGCCAGTCAATCTGAGCAAATTTGTCAATTTCCCCTGGACTGAGGTTATTAAAGGCACTATTGCAGTCGAGGGTCTGTTGACCGTGGATTTGCAGAATCCTAATCAGCCAACAACCCTGCAACTTAAGAGTTCGATGCAGGGTGTTTCGCTAGCGTTGCCTCAGCCTCTAGCCAAATCTGCTGATCGACAGCAACCCCTGGATATGACTTTGTCTTTCGATCCCAAGTTGTCTCGTATGCAGAGTAAATTGGGAGAATTACTGCTGGCTGATCTACATTTTAACGAAGCTGGGTTAAGACAGGGTTTAATTAGTTATAACCGCTCTCAATTAACACCAGAAGATGGACAGCTGTTAGTAGCAGCTCATTTGTCGGCTCCCAGCTTTAATGATTGGGCCCCAGTCATTGGGTTATTTGACGCCGTTGGTGAAGCTGAAGCCAAATGGCGCACCCTGTTCGATTTGCAATTCGACTATCTGCAGTTGGCCGGCTTTGATATTCAATCCGTCAGTGCCGCAGTAAGCCCTGCAGCTGAGGGTTTTCACGCCACTTTTTCCAGTGATTTGGCCGACGGTCAAATTATCTTGCCTAGGAATGATCAGCAGGCGCTGACGATAGATCTAACCAGACTTGAGTTGCCCAAGATAAATCTTGAAGATCCATCCCAGCTGAAGTCACTGGATCCAAGACAGTTTATACCCATAGATTTTTCTGCGGACCAGATTGTTCTCAGTGGTGACAGTCTGGGATCTCTAGCTTTTGAAGTGCGTCCCGAGACCTCGGGAGCCCTATTTACCGCTATCTCTGGAAATCTGCTGGGGATAAAACCTGGATTTTTTGCCAATGAGGCACCGACGGAATTTTTCTGGGGTTTCGATGGAGAATCCTATTTAAGTAGGCTGACAGGCCCAGTTGCGGTGGATAATATCGGTGATCTGCTGGCCGGCTTTGGCATTCCCGAAGTAGTGGACAGTGAGTCGGGCAGGATGGCAATGGATCTTTTATGGCGTGGTAAGCCCTGGGACATCCGCAAGGAAACTATCACCGGAGACTTTCAGGTGAGTTTGGCCAATGGCAGTTTCTACAGGACTTCGGGGCCCGCAGAGGCGACCCTAAAGTTAGTTAGTTTGTTTAATTTTGCCAACTGGTTGCGGCGGCTAAAACTGGATTTTTCTGATGTGGTTGGAAAGAATTTAGCGTATAACGACCTCGAGGGATCGTTTAGCTTTGACCAAGGAGTTCTAGCCTTTGATAGCCCCCTCAGGATGCAGATGCCCTCTGGACGCATGACGATGGCTGGCGAATTCAATCTTATTGATGAAACTGTGGATGCGCAGCTAGTTGCCACGCTTCCAGTTGGTACCAATCTTCCCTGGGTGGCAGGTTTTGTCGGTGGTCTCCCAGCAGCTGTTAGTGTCTATGTCACCAGCAAACTGCTGGAAAAACAGGTAGACCGAATCTCCAGCATAAATTACAGCCTGTCAGGTCCCTGGGATGATATACAGGTATCGGTCAGCGAGATTTTTGCCGCTGAACTGCAAGAGCAGTGAGGAGCCCGATACCATTGAGTCGCTCACTTATCACTGTTGCTGCTGTTCAGACAGCCCCGGAAAAAACCCTGGATGCCAATCTGGCTCAAGTGGGTGAGTTGTTGGCAGAGGCAGCTGATCGCGGCGCAAAAATAGTGGTGTTGCCAGAAAATTTTGCCTATTACGGCCGTACCAATTTGCCTGCTATAGGTGCTCAGGAGGCCGATGAAACGGGCCCGGTGCGACAGTTTCTATCGCAACAGTCTCGACGTTTGGGAGTCTGGATAGTTGGCGGCACCATTCCTGTGATGGCGGATAATTCCAAACCCCACGCCCGATCCCTAGTCTACAGCGCCAGCGGCGACTGCGTCGGTCACTACGATAAGATTCATCTGTTTGACGCTGAAGTTGAATCCATGGCTGGTACTAGCAGCTATGCGGAGTCCAGTGACTACAGTTACGGACAGTCGGTCAAAACCTTGGAAAGTGATTATTGCAAGTTGGGGCTCACAGTCTGTTATGACCTCAGATTTGCCGAGCTGTTCCAGCAACTTTGCCAAGCTGATGCACAGTTAGTTACGGTGCCGGCAGCCTTTACAGCCACTACAGGCAGAGATCACTGGGAATTGCTGTTGCGCACCCGGGCGCTGGAAAATCAGTTTTTTGTGGTGGGTGCTAATTTGGTAGACCGCCGACACAGAACCCGTGGGTTGTGGGGTGGTAGCGCGATTGTCGATCCCTGGGGAACCGTTTTGGCAAGCCTCTCTGACAAGGTTGGCGTGGCAGTGGCGGATATTGATTTAGACCAAATTGCCCAACTGCAACAGAGAATGCCGATTAGACAACACCGGCGCCTACCACTGTATTGATCATCCCCATAATCACAGCTAGACCAATCTATAGCTTTAGTCGGTCAGTTCCCTTAAGTAACTGAATAGCTTGCGGCTTGCGGAAGGTGTTTTTTTAAGTCGCAGTTCGCGATCGGCCTGCCGCTGTAGATTGCGCAGCTGCTGTCTATCAGCTTCGGGGTACTGTTGCATAAACGCCTCTATGCCAGTATTCCCCTCTTCGATAATCCGCTGACGCCAGTTTTCCAACTGGGCGAAATGTTGTCGGTATCTATGGGACTGATGGTTGAGTCGATCTACACCCATTTCGATTTGTGAGAGATCGGCGCTGCGCAGCAGTTTGCCTATATATTGAATCTGTCGTCGTTTGGCATCAGGGTTCTTGAGTCTGTGGGCTTCATATACCGCAGCTTTTAGTGACTCTTCCAGATGAAGTTTTTGCAATTGACTATCCGGCATAGCCACCAACTGCTGGCCCAGCTGCTGCAATTTCTGGTTATCCCTTTTCAGCTGTGACCTGCTGGGACTTTCATTTGCGGCGTCGTTATGCTGTTCGGGCATTAGCTTAAAAATAGGGTCGCCAGCCCGAGGAAGGAGACAAACCCGACGATATCGGTAATGGTGGTAAGGATCACGGTGCCAGCGAGCGCAGGATCTATATGCATTTTTTTCAACAGCAGGGGAAGCAGAGTGCCGGAGAGGGCTGCTGCCATCAGATTGATTGCCATGGCCAAACCTATTATGAGGGCCATAGTACCGTCCTTGAACCATAGAGAGACGATACAGCCGGCAACCAGGGCATACAGAAGACCATTTAACGCCCCGACGGCAAATTCCTTGCTGAGTAACCAGTTGATATTTCCGCGTTCGATCTGGCCCAGCGCCATTCCCCGGATAACCACAGTCAGGGTCTGGCTGCCGGCCACTCCGCCCATGCTGGCGACAATCGGCATCAAGATTGCCAGGGCCACGACTTTGTCCAGCGTATTTTCAAACAGACTGATAGCAGTGGAGGCGAATATGGCAGTCAATAGATTGGCTCCCAGCCACAGTGCTCGCCGCGGTGCGGTTCTACCCACAGGGGAAAAAGTATCCTCAGTGTCACTCAGGCCGGCCATTGCCAGCAGTGAGTGGTCCGCTTCCTCGACAATCACATCAACCACATCGTCAATGGTAATTCGACCGAGCAGATGTTGTTGATTGTCTACCACCGGTGCTGAGATCAGATCGTGGCGTTGGAATAACTGAGAAATTTCGGAGTCTTTAAGATCGACATGAAAAGCTTGAACCTCGGTATCCATCACCTCGCGCACAGTGGTGGTCGGGGGCGAGGTCAGCAACTTGCTCAGGGCTAGATTGCCGAGAAATTTATCGTTGCGGTTTACCACAAACAGATTGTCGGTGATCTCTGGAATCGCTTCAAAACGCCGCAGGTAGCGCAACACTACATCTACAGTGATATCTGGACGGACCGTGATCACCTCGGTGTCCATCAGCCCCCCGGCAGTGTCTTCGTCATAAGTGAGCACTGACTCCACCCGCCGCCGATCCTGCACAGACATAGCTTGGAGAACCTCTGGAATGACTCGATCCGGCAGCTGCTGCAGAATATCTACAATATCATCTACGTTGAGACCCTCGGTGAGCGATGCCACCTCGGCACTGTCCATTTCACTCAGGAACTCCGACTGAATTTCATCAGACAATTCCTGCAGGACTTCACCAGATATTTCCGGATCCACCAGTTCCCAGAGTACATGCCGAAATCGTGGCGGAGCAGTCTCCAGCTGATGTGCAATATCGGGGGGCGAGAGATTGTTGAGGGAGTGCCTCACCTGGTTAAGGGTAACCGAGTCGATGGCACCGCCCAATCTTTCCAGCAGGTTGTTGTGGTCTCTTGTTCTACTCATGTTGCTCCACAGTTCAAAACCTGATTTAACAATGGTTAGTTTAACCTGCTCTGGCTTCAATCGACAGAGGTTGCCGGCTCATTTGCGATTTTACCGGTTTTACGACCCCTCGCCAAAATAGTCGGCCAACAGCTGAGTTATCGCATCGCAGGCATCCTGTTCATCGGGGCCGTCAAACTCAAAAATTAGCTGAGTGCCTTGGCTGGCTGCCAATAGCAGAAGCGGCATTATACTTTTGGCATCAATGGTCGGCTGTTCTCTGCCAGTCATTATCTGGGATTGGTAACGCCCGGCCGTGGCAGCCAGTTTGGTTGCAGCTCTGGCATGTAAGCCGAGCTTATTCACAATGGTCAGTTCACATCTAATCACGGCAATATCAGCATCTAATTTATGATGACAATTCTTTGTGCATAATTTGCACGGCTTGGTGTTGTTTGGCAAAGTGCTCGTGCAGTCGATTGGCAATGTACACCGAGCGATGTTGTCCCCCGGTACAACCAATGGCAACTGTCAGATAACTGCGATTATTGGATTGAAATTTGGGAATCCAGCGAGTCAGGTAGCCGATAATATCTGCCAGCATTGAGGCAACATCTACCTGGCCCTCCAGAAACTGTATTACGCCAGCATCATTTCCAGTCTGCGTTCGGAGTTCTGCTTTCCAGTACGGGTTTGGCAGACAGCGTACATCGAATACAAAATCTGCGTCGTTGGGCATGCCTCGTTTGAAGCCAAAACTTTGAAACAGTATAGACATTGTCTCATGGGCATTCGGCACCACAGTATTTCTGATTAAATCCCGCAACTGATGCAGAGAGAGCCCAGAGCTATCGATGACACGATCGGCAATATCGGCGATGGGTGCCAGAAGTTTTTTCTCCAGATCAATGGCTTCTTTGAGACCTACGTTGTCATTGCTGAGAGGGTGTTTGCGTCTAGTCTCACTGTAACGGCGCAGTAGATCTGATGAGCGCGCCTTTAAAAAAATAACATCAACCGCGACCCCCACACGCTCAATTTGTTCGAGTGTTTTGGGAATGCCACTCAAATCGCCCACTAGGTTGCGGGCGTCAATCCCCACAGCCAACTGGCGTTCTCGATTGCTACTGTCAATTTTTAGTTGGTGAACTAATTCTGGTAGCAAGCTCGAGGGCATATTATCGATACAGGTGAAGCCTACATCCTCGAGAATATTTAGTGCCGACGTCTTGCCTGAACCAGAGCGCCCACTGATAACGACTAGCCGCATAGCCCCTCCCGCTGCTCCAGACGTATTACCCGGTCAAATAATTCCTGATTGCTTTTACACTCTCTGAGCATCTGTCGCGAGGTAGGGCTCTGCATAACTTGAGCAATTCTTGCTAGAGTCGATAGATGCTCATCATTTTTCTCCTCAGGTACCACCAGAGCAAACACCAGATCCACAGGCTGATCATCCACGGCGTCAAAATCAACAGAGGTGGCTAACTTTGTCAGACAGCCGTAGATTTTTTTGACGCCGGGCGAGCGGCAATGAGGTACAGCGACACCATTGCCTATACCAGTGCTGCCCAGTCGCTCGCGAACCAAGAAACTGTTGAAAAGTGTTTCCGATAACTCTTGATCGGTATCCAACTGACCAGCCAGCAGTTCGGAAATATTTTCTAATACACGCTTCTTACTATTGCCGGGGAGTTGATTGACAGTTAGTGCCGGCGTAAGAACATCAGCAATCTTCATGGGTGGTTAATGGTCCCTGTGTTTTTCTTTGTACTTGATAACCTGACGGTCCAACTTATCGCTGAGGGCGTCAATAGCCGCATACAGATCTTCATGCTCGGCATTGGCAAACAGCTCTGCGCCCGAAACATGGATAGTGGCCTCGGCCTTTTGCACTAATTTATCGACACTGAGAATGACAGCAACGCTGTTGATATGCTGATAGTGGCGTTCTAATTTGGAGAGTTTAACGGTGACATAGTCACGGATTGGGTCGGTGATATCTAGGTGATGTCCGCTGATAGTCATTTGCATTTTAGTTCTCCTTTCACGGTTGACTGCTGAACCTCTTTCGCTGACTCGAGGAGGGGATGTTGATACTCTCTCGATACTTCGCCACGGTGCGCCGGGCCACTTGAATACCCTGCTCGGCAAGCAGGGCGGCGAGCTTGTTGTCACTCAGAGGTTTAGATGGCTGTTCTGCTGAAATCATTTCCTTCAGCATAGCGCAAACAGCTGTTGAAGAACATTCTCCTCCCGCCGCAGTACCTACATGACTGGAAAAAAAGTACTTCAGCTCAAAAATTCCCTGTGGCGTTGCCATATATTTTTTGGTGGTCACACGGGACACGGTGGATTCATGTAAATCGAGCTGTTGCGCTATATCGGATAATACCATGGGCCTCATTGCCACAGGGCCGTGGTTGAGAAATCCCTGCTGCATCTCGACGATAGCGGTTGCCACGCGCATCAAACTATCATTGCGACTCTCGAGGCTGCGCAGAAACCAGCGCGCCTCAACCAGGTTGTTTTTTAAGTATTGGTTTTCAGCGCTGTCGTCAGAGCGCTTTATCAGACTGGCATAGGACTGATTGATTTTCAGCCGCGGGAGATTGTCGTTATTCAGGCGCACCTGCCAGGCCCCCGACAGTTTGTCGACATGAACATCTGGCACTATATACTCCGCGCTGTTAGAGCACAGGTGTTCTCCCGGCTGGGGATTTAAGCTTCTAATCAGGTTGAGTGCCTGTTGAAGGTCAGTTACATCCAGCTTGGTTTTTCTCGCCAGTTTGTGGAATTCAACCGATGCAATATCGGCCAGAAAGTTCTGTACCAGCGCCACTGCCACATCCAGATAGGGCGTACTCTGGTCGAGTTGATTTAATTGTATTAATAGACATTCTTGAAGATCTCTAGCAAAAATGCCCGGGGGATCAAACTGCTGTAAGCGCCTTAAAACTGCTAGTAGCTCATCCTCTTCGATAGCCTCGGTTTCACTGTCAGTATTCAGGTGGGAGGTAATATCGAAAAGGTCCTTGGAGATAAAGCCAGCATCGCTGATGTCGTCGATAAATGCCTCGGCGATAGCTTTGTCTCGCGCTGAAAAAGGTGTCAAATTTAACTGCCAGATAAGGTGATCCTGCAGGGTTTGAGTAACCTGATAGATCTCTTCAAGATTAACCTCGGCACTTGCCTTAGAGGGCGAAGTGGAAGCGGGTGAAGTGGAGTTCCAGTCAGCTTCCACTGGCATTTTCTGGTCCATTCCGGCTTGCCAGTTATCTTCGGTCTCGGTGATTGTCGGCTCCGAGGCATCCCGTGCTCGGTCTTGTATCAGTGGATTGTCGCTATTGAGGTTAATATCCTCAGTACTGTGGTCTTTTATAGCTTCCTGATCGCCGCTAGCAGCTGAGGGGGTCTCCTCATCGGTTTCCAACAGGGGATTGTTGTAGAGTTGCTCAATAATTTCCTGTTGAAGATCTAAAGTTGACAGTTGCAACAGCCGGATAGCCTGCTGAAGTTGCGGCGTCATAGTGAGTTGCGAACTTAACTTGAGTTGTAGGCCTTGTTGCATTTCGTGCCTGTTGTTAGAACCCTTTCATGCAATACTAGTGCCAAACAGGTAACTTAGGCAATACTTGACTAGGGAGTTTATGGGAACTTACATGGTGAAGTGTTCACCCAGATAGGTCTGGCGGACTCTCTGGTTGGCCAAGATTTCCGCGGTGTCGCCCTCGGCGATTACATGGCCCTCACCGATAATGTAGGCATGGTTGCAAATATCTAAGGTTTCGCGGACATTGTGGTCAGTGATTAAAACTCCGATACCCTTATTTTGCAGGTGTCGGATAATTGCTTTGATATCATTCACCGAGATCGGGTCCACACCTGCGAAGGGCTCGTCCAACAGAATAAATTTTGGATCAGTGGCCAGCGCGCGGGCAATCTCAACCCGCCGCCGCTCGCCGCCCGACAGACTTATCCCAGTCGATGCAATCAGATGTTGGATATTGAACTCATTGAGCAAGTCATTGAGCTTTTGCTGTCGCTGTTGCCGTGACAAGTCTCTGCGCGTCTCAAGAATGGCTAAAATATTATCGGCGACACTGAGTTTTCGGAAGATTGACGGTTCCTGAGGCAAATAACCTAAACCGCGTCGCGCGCGGTTGTGCATGGCGAGATTGGAGATATCCTGATCATCTATATAGATTCCACCGCCATCCTGTCTAACCAGCCCTATAGTCATATAGAAGCAGGTTGTCTTGCCAGCGCCGTTGGGGCCCAGTAGTCCGACAATCTCACCCTGCTTTACCGAAAAAGAAACATCTCTCACCACCGGGCGTTTGCCGTAACTCTTTGACAGATTTTGTACAGATAGCGTAGTCATTGTCCGTCGATTTCCTCGGTGGGTAGCTTGCTTTGGGGTGGTGGAATAACCAACTGGATACGCTTCTGGGTGCTTTGGTCGTCACTGTTGGCCTTCCAGGTTTCACGGCGTAAATCGAAGTTAATGCTATCGCCTTTGATCAGGGTACCCCGATGGGAGAGAGAGGCGTCGGTTTTAAGATTGATCAATGCCTCACTTGGCAAATACTCAATCGTCCCCGCCCGAGCCAATACGCTCTCGCCGGATTGATCCAGCTGCTGGTAGCTGGCAGGTGCACCGCTGCACAGCACGCGACTGACGGCATTGTCAGTGTAGTGAATACTGACCTGATCGGCTTCGATCACCACGGAGCCCTGACGAATCAACACATTGCCGAGGTATTTTGTCAATCCAGTTTTTTCATCCCTCTCGGCGCTGTCAGACTCGACAGTAATCGGCTGATGGATATTGGCTGTCACAGCCCCTGCAGTAGACTGCAGGGCTAGGGCAACAACTAAGATCAGACCTCTAGAGAGATTCATAGACTGCCCGCACGCCAGATTGTATTTCAGTGATCCCATTTTCAAAATCAGCTGACAGTATCTCACCCGAGAGCTCAGCCTGCGGGCTTGTCAATTTAAAACCCTGTTGAGCCCGCGCGATACGCTTATCGATCAGGTAGGTAAGCGCCTCAGCTCTCAGATCAGTAAGCCCCTCGGTGCTTAACCATTGGGCCTTAACATTACCCCCGAGTTGCAGAATATCGCCACTTTCAGTGAGCTGTAGCTCACCTCGGTCTGCGGTTACGTTGAGAAGTTCGGGGCTGGCTTCGGCAGTGGTTGATTGAAAGCTTGGGTGATCTAGCACCAATCGGGATTGTCGATCATAAAAAAAGCCCTTAGCCGAATGGAGGGTAAAGGCTCTATGGCCAGCGGCAGAAAATTTATAGCTGGTGATATTTTCCATGTAACTGTCGGCGTCGGGCAGTCTCTCGACTTTGGCAGATGGTGATTTCAAGAAAGATTCCGGAGGGCTGTCCCAGACCAATAGGAAGCCGCCGATTAAAACCCCCAGAGCAACTAAAAGTAACAGCTGCCGAATCATTGAAACTCCGCCACAAGGGCTTCAAGTTTGCCCTGTGCGCTGAGGATTAATTCGGCAACCTCCCTGACCGCACCATCGCCGCCATTTTTCTGAGTCTGCCAACCGGCCTGCTGTGCCACGGCAGCATTGCCATTGGCAGGGGTTATTCCCAACCCCACTCGCCGGATCACTGCCAGGTCAGGCAGATCGTCGCCGACAAAGGCAATTTCTTGCAGTGATACATCGTCATTCTCCAGTACCTCAGACAGTGCTGTCCACTTGTCCTCGCGACCCTGCACCACTGGAGATAGGGAGAGTTCCTGTGCTCTTCTCTCCAACAGTGCAGATTTGCGCCCAGTGATGATACCAACCGCTATACCTGCCTGCTGTAACAGCTTTATCCCCAAGCCGTCTTGGATATTAAACGCCTTCAACTCTTCGCCACTGTTGCCGTAATAGAGTCTACCATCGGTTAAAACGCCGTCCACATCCAACAGCAACAGCCGTATTTTCTCAGCGGCCTCAAGTACCTTAGGTGGATAGTTTGCAGTCACTAGATGACCCCCGCACGCAGGATATCATGCATATGTAAAACTCCTATGGGACACTGATTCTGATCCTCGACAATCAACGCCGTGATCCGCGCGTTCTCCATCACTGATAGCGCTTCAGCAGCCAGCATATCATGGCTGATGGTTTTTGGATTAGTCGACATTACATCACCAATAGCAGCGGCGTTGAGATCGGTTTGCCCATCGATAACACGACGCAGATCACCGTCGGTGAAAACGCCCAGCAGTGCGCCATTGGCGTCGACTACCGCGGTCATACCAAAACCCTTTTCAGTCATCTCCAGCAGCGCATTTTGCAGCGCCATATCAGGAGGCACGCGGGGTACCTGATGGTCGCTGTGCATAATGTCACTGACTCGCAACAGCAGTTTTCGACCCAGGGCACCACCGGGATGGGAAAAGGCAAAATCCTCTGCACTAAAGCCCCGTGCCTCCAGCAGTGCTATTGCTAGGGCATCTCCCATGACCAGAGTTACCGTGGTGCTGGTGGTGGGTGCCAGATTGAGAGGGCAGGCCTCGGTGTCAACACTGACATCGAGATTGCTGTCAGCGGCTTCGGCAAGCGCTGACTGGGGATTGCCCGTCATACTGATTAGGGGAATTGCCAAGCGCTTTATCAGGGGCAACAGGGTGATAACTTCCGCGGTGCTGCCAGAGTTGGAGATGGCGATCACCACATCATCTTTAGTGATCATGCCCATATCCCCATGACTGGCTTCGCCCGGATGTACGAAAAATGCCGGGGTTCCAGTGCTGGCTAGGGTAGCGGCGATTTTATTGCCAATATGCCCAGACTTGCCCATACCGGTTACCACAACGCGCCCCTTACAGGCCAATATCACCTCGCAGGCTTGGACAAAGTCGGTATTGATTCTTTGCGCCAGTTTACCCACCGCCTGTTGTTCCAAATCCACGGTGCGCAGTGCAGATTGAATTAGGTCTTTACTCGCCATAAATGATTAGATCTTTTTCCAGTTTGAGTCATTATAGGGCAAAAACGCTTTGCAGTGTCTAGGCTTGAGAGGCGAAGACTGAAAGCCACAGAATGTAGTAATACAGACAGTAGCTAGACAGCAAGATCAGCCCAGCATACTTGGAAAGCATCCCCTTGAGGTGATTTTTGCGCAGCGCAACAGCTAATAGGATTACCAAAATTACAGTCACTGCCGCCATCGCCAGATAATCCCTGGAGAAAACTTGCTCTACCAGCTCGATAGGCGCAATGGCGCCGGCAATTCCCATCACTAATAGTAGGTTGAAAAGATTTGAGCCAATAATATTGCCCAGTGCTATGTCGTGATGACCGCGCACTGCGCTCAGAATTGAAGCTGCAAGCTCGGGCAGACTGGTGCCCACAGCGAGAATGGTTAGACCAATCACCAGCTGACTGATGCCCAGAGAAGAGGCGATAGCTATGGCTCCCCACACAGTTATTTCCGCGCTGATCAACAGCGCAGCTAGGCCAATCACAAACCAAATTAATGCTGTGCGAAGCGGATAGCTGGCTATCTCCTCAGTACTATCGGGCGTGGGTTGCGATCGTTTGTATTTTACCGCCAGCCACAGTAATGGTGCCGCCAAAATAACCAGAGCAATACCCTCAAGGCGCCCGAGAACGCCATCGAAGAGAAACAGACCTGCCAGCGCGGTGACACCCAGCAGCGCCAAACTCTCTTGAGTTAATAAATTCCTGTAGACAGGGATTGGCGCAATCAGCAGGGTTATTCCCAATACCAGCCCCATATTGGCTAAATTCGAGCCCAGCGCATTGCCCACTGCCAATTCGCCGGAACCTCTTAGAGCGGCATCTAAAGAGACGATAATCTCCGGTGCCGATGTGCCCACTGAGACAATCGTCAGTCCGATCACCAGAGGAGAGATGCCCATTGTGCGGGCAAAGCTGGCACTGCCGGCAACAAATTTATCGGCACCCCATACCAGGCCAACTATGCCTAGCAAAAGTGCTGTCAGTGGGAGAAGTACCGACTCCATAAAGCCTCTTTTAAGAATTTTGTTTTATTTATTCAATGGGTGTGGAATGGTATAGTGCCCGCTGGTCAAAGTCAGCACTATTTGGGCAAATAATCGACAATTATCGGAAGCTATGCCAATGGAATTAACCAAAACACTTCGATATCAATTTCTGCGCTATTGCGCGGCGGCTATTCTCACCCTGCTGTTCAGCAGTGCTATCGCCAATGCAGATAATGCGTTGGCTGGAGATCCCTATCAAAAGGTTGAGCATATAACCGCTGACCTGTTGAAGATTATAGGCAGTCATCAGTCCGGGTATCCGGATAACCAACAGCAGTATTTTAGCGCGCTCTCCACATTGCTCGACAGTGCTGTGGACTTTAAGTTTATCGCTAGATCAGTTATGGGTTCCTACAGTCGAGCTGCAACCCCGGATCAACGAGCGCTTTTTATGCAAAAATTTCGCCAGGGTTTGGTCGAGACCTACGGCCGCGGGTTGATAAGCTATGGCAATGAGAAAATTGTATTGGTGGGCCGCCAACCGCTGAAACCAGATCAAAAGCGATTGACGGTCAAACAGGAGATACGCAGTGGTGATGATGTGTTTCCACTTCAATACTCTATGGCGCGCAAAAAAACCGGTGAGTGGATGATTATCAATGTCACCATTAACGGCATCAATCTGGGCAAAACATTTCGCAGTCAGTTCGCACAGTCCGCACAGAGAGCTGCCGGTGATCTAAATTCGGTCATTGACGGATGGTCATCCCAGGCAAACTAGAATTTAAAGGGTAACAATAGATGAGTCCAGATGAAGTTACACAATTGCTTCGGCAAAAGCTCGCCGATTGCCAGATCACAGTACAGACTGAGGGCGGTCACTTCAATATTCAGGCAATTGGAGATATTTTCGAAGGCAAGCGGCCGGTTCAGCGACAGCAGCTCATCTATGCTGCGCTGAGAGAGCAAATTGCCTCGGGCGCCATACACGCGGTCAATATGAAAACTTACACCCAGCGGGAATGGCAACAACAAGCCTAGTTGGCAGTTAAAACCGAGTGCGGCGTATTTTACTGCTCTTGGGTTGAAGTCCCTGAGGGCAAATAAAGAGAAAATCGATGGAAAAATTAATCATTCAAGGTGGGGCAAGACTCTGCGGCGACATATGGGTTTCGGGATCCAAGAATGCAGCACTGCCCATACTGTTTTCTACACTGCTGACCGATCAGCCGGTCAGCGTAGCCAACTTGCCCCATCTTCATGACATCACCACCACTATTGAGCTGCTTGCCACCCTCGGAGTAAAGGTCAGTATCGATGAACAGATGCATCTGACCGTGGATGCGGCAAAGCTGAGTGCATTGACCGCACCCTATGAATTAGTGAAAACCATGCGCGCCTCAATTTTGGTATTGGGTCCAATGCTAGCTAAATACCGAGAGGCCAATGTCTCCTTTCCCGGTGGCTGTGCTATAGGCACTCGACCGGTGGATCTCCACCTAAAGGGCATGGAGCAGTTGGGTGCTGAAATCGAAGTAGATCAGGGTTATATCAAAGCGCGCTGTCCCGGGGGGTTGAAGGGCGCCCACATCCTGATGGAAATGGTTTCTGTGGGCGCCACTGAGAATCTAATGATGGCCGCTGCACTGGCACAGGGAACAACTGTGATTGAGAACGCCGCCCGAGAGCCCGAGATTGTTGATCTGGCAAACTGTATGAATGCTTGGGGAGCGAAGATTTCTGGCGCGGGCAGCGATACAGTGACCATTCAGGGTGTGGACAATATGCCGGGCGGACACTACAGCGTAATGCCGGATCGCATAGAAACCGGAACCTATCTGGCCGCCGCCGCGGCCACTGGTGGTCAGATTAAAGTCAAAAAAACTGATCCTCTAGCCATGCAGGCCGTATTGGAAAAGTTGCGTGAGGCAGGTGCGACTATCAGTTGCGGCGAAGATTGGATCGAATTGGATATGCAGGGCAGGCGACCGGCGGCGATCGACTTGGAGACCGCCCCCTATCCCGGCTTCCCCACGGATATGCAGGCTCAGCTAACGGCGGTCAATGCGGTGAGTCAGGGTTCTGGTAAAATAACTGAAACCATCTTTGAAAACCGGCTGATGCAGGTACAGGAACTCAATCGCATGGGCGCCAATATTGTGGTTCAAGGCAACACCGCACTGGTATCCGGTGTTGAGGAGCTGCGCGGCGCGCCGGTAATGGCCTCTGATTTGCGCGCCTCGGCGGCGCTGGTGATTGCCGGTCTAGTGGCTTCAGGAGAAACAGTAGTCGACCGAATCTACCATATTGATCGCGGCTACGAATGTATCGAAGAGAAATTGCAACAGTTGGGCGCCAATATACGGCGAGTCCCAAATTAGTTCAGCTATCGACAGGGCCCTACCCTATGACACAGATTACCATGGCGCTGACCAAAGGACGGATTCTCAAAGAGACTCTACCATTGCTCAAGCGGATTAATATTGAGCCTCTCGAGGATATCTTCAGCAGTCGCAAGTTATGGTTTCCAACGACGCGCGACAACCTGCGATTGCTGATCCTGCGAGGATCTGACGTGCCCACCTATGTGCAATTTGGCGCCGCTGATCTGGGTGTTGCCGGCAAGGATGGTCTGTTGGAGCATCAGGGTGACGGCTATTATGAGCCCCTGGATTTAGGTATCGCCCGCTGCAAGCTGATGACTGCGGTGCCAGTGGGAGCACAACCGGCGACTGGAAGAGTGCGAGTGGCCACCAAATACGTCAATGTCGCGCGTCAGTACTATGCCCAGCAGGGGCGGCAAGTAGATTTGATTAAACTCTACGGCGCCATGGAGTTGGCGCCGCTGATGGATTTGGCTCACGAGATAGTGGATATTGTGGACACCGGCAATACACTCAAGGCCAACGGATTGCAGCCCGGCGAACAGATCGCGGAGATAAGCTCGCGACTGATTGTCAACAAAGCGGCGATGAAAACCAAATTTTCAGCTATTCAAGAAATAGTAGACGCGTTAGCTGATGAAGTTAGTTGCGGATCAAAATCATGAACAACTCGCTAATCAACAGGCTGACCACAGCAGATAATGATTTTCTGCCCAGCTTGGATCGCCTGACCGCCTGGGGAGGGGTTTCTGACAGCGCAGTGGAAACTGCAGTAGCAGAGATTATCCAGCAGGTTCGATCCGATGGTGATCAGGCACTGCTAAATTACACTGAGCAGTTTGACCGCCGCGACTGTCGGCAGATGACAGAGCTGAGTCTCGACCGCGGGGATCTGATCGCCGCATTGGACAGTATTGACGCGCAGACGCGGTCGGCACTGGAATCTGCGGCAACCAGAATCAGCGATTACCATCAGCACCAGCTACAGCAATCTTGGCAGTATCAAGAGCCCGACGGCACCATGCTCGGCCAGCAGGTAACGCCCTTGGAGCGGGTGGGGCTCTACGTGCCTGGCGGCAAGGCCAGCTATCCCTCATCGGTGTTGATGAGTTGTATTCCCGCGCGTATAGCCGGTGTGGATGAAATTATTATGGCGGTGCCGGCTCCCGATGGTGAGTTAAACCCCATTGTATTGGCCGCTGCCGCAATTGCTGGTGTCGACCGCGTGTTTACTGTGGGGGGTGCGCAGGCGATTGCCGCACTGGCCTACGGCACTGAGACTGTTCCCAGGGTGGACAAAATAGTGGGCCCCGGAAATATCTATGTGGCCACCGCCAAGCGTATGGTATTCGGCTCGGTGGGCCTGGATATGGTGGCTGGCCCCAGCGAGGTACTGGTAGTCTGTGATGGCAAAACCGATGCAGATTGGATCGCCATGGATCTGTTCTCTCAGGCCGAACACGATGAAAAGGCTCAGGCTCTACTGATCAGTTGGGATTCCGCCTATTTGGACAAGGTTTACCGCAGTATCGCCAAGCTGTTGCCCGATATGGAGCGCAGAGATATTATCGCCCAATCTCTGGCCAACCGAGGCGCATTAATCGAAGTGGCAGACAGGGATGAGGCAATTAGGCTCACCAACCGTATAGCGCCTGAACATCTGGAGTTGTCGGTTGAAGATCCGCAGTCTTGGCTGTCTGAAATACGCCATGCCGGCGCTATTTTTATGGGCCGCCACACCTCTGAAGCCCTTGGAGATTACTGTGCCGGCCCCAGTCATGTGCTGCCGACATCGGCCACCGCTAGGTTTTCGTCGCCTCTGGGAGTGTACGATTTTCAGAAGCGCACCTCGCTGATCCACTGTTCGCAACAGGGAGCATCGACACTAGGTGAGGTGGCATCGGTACTGGGGCGCAGTGAGTCCCTCACTGCCCATGCCCGTTCGGCGGAATACCGCTTGGAAAAATAACTGATTAAGGCCCTGTGCTATGAGCAACTACTGGAGTGATATTGTCAGAGATCTCGAGCCCTACACCCCGGGCGAGCAGCCTCAGGGCGACAATATCACCAAGTTAAATACCAATGAGAATCCCTATGGGCCATCGCCGGCGGTACTGCGGGCCATCGCCGATAGGCTCAATGAAGATCTGCGACGCTATCCACCCCCCGATGCCGGAGAGCTAAGACAGGCAATTGCCGATTATTATCAGCTATCCGCTGAACAGGTTTTTGTCGGCAACGGCTCCGATGAAGTACTGGCCCATGTGTTTAAAGGCCTGTTAAATCACCCAGCGCAGGGGCCTTTGCTGTTCCCGGATATCAGTTACAGTTTCTATCCGGTGTTTTGCCGACTGTTCGATATTCAGTTTGATCAGGTGCCGTTGGCCGACGACTTCAGTGTTGACCTAGATCACTACCGCAGACCCAATGGCGGCATTATCTTTGCCAATCCCAATGCGCCCACTGGAATGCTTGTGCCGCTCAGCGATATTGAAAATCTGCTGATCGACAATCCACAGTCGGTGGTGGTGGTCGATGAAGCCTACATAGATTTTGGTGGGCAGTCGGCTATCTCTCTGGTCAATCGATACCCTAATTTACTGGTGGTGCACACGCTGTCCAAATCTCGCTCACTGGCGGGAATGAGAATTGGCTACGCTATCGGGTCAGCAGAATTAATTGCCGGTCTAGATCGTGTCAAAAATAGCTTTAATTCTTACCCTTTAAGCCATTTGCAAATAGCGGCTGGCGTTGCAGCCTTTGCCGATCAAGAGCACTTCAACCATACCCAACAGCTGGTTATAACTGAGCGCCAGCGATTGACCGAGCAACTTCAGGGTTTGGGGTTCGAGGTTTTACCCTCAGAGGCAAATTTTGTGTTTGCGCGCCATGGGCAACATACAGCCACTAGCATCGCATCCTATTTGCGTGAGAAAAACATTGTAATCAGACATTTTCAAAAGCCCAGAATTGATCAGTTCTTGCGGATTACTGTGGGTACCGAGGACCAGAATAATCTACTGTTAGATGCCCTTAAGAGCCATCTGAGGGCTTAATTAACAGCTGGTCTCAAGCCGGCTGTGGCAGTGATTTTAACTGGCTTATCAGCGCGTCTAATCTGTAAATCAATTGGCTCCCCCGGGACTACTTCGGCGATCTGATTAATGCTGCTATGGGGATCTGTGACCGCAACACCGTTGATCGACGTGACTATGTCGCCGGGAAGCAGGCCGGCAATATGGGCTGGACCGCCGTTGGCAATTCCGGTGATCAGCAGACCAGCGGATAGGTTAATATTCAATTGTCTGGCCAGGCTAGGGGTTATCTGGTGAGCCTCAAAGCCCAGCCAGCCGCGAATAACCCGACCTTGAGAGATAATGCTGGCCAAAACTTTTTGCACCTCATCCGCCGGCACAGCAAAGCCTATACCCTCAGAATCGTTGCGATTGATTTTCGCTGCGTTAATGCCCAGTAGCTTCCCGCGGGCATCAACCAGTGCTCCACCGGAATTGCCCGGGTTGATGTCAGCATCGGTCTGTATATAGTTTTCGAAAGTGCTCAGATTCAGTCCATTGCGGCGGGTGGCGCTGACGATGCCCTGGGTGACGGTTTGACCCATGCCAAAGGGATTGCCAATTGCCAGCACCACATCGCCAATTTCCGCTTGATTAGGGCTGCCTATTTCGATGCTCTGCAAGTTATCAGCCGTGATTTTCAATACTGCCAGATCGGTCTCAGGGTCTGTGCCCACCACCGAGGCTGGCACCTCGCGGCCATCGTACAGAAGCACTAAAATTTCGTCGACACGATCTATCACATGATAACTGGTAACGATAAACCCGCGGCTGTCCATAATGACCCCAGATCCCAGTGACCCTCTCACACGCTGTTGTTGCTGGTCATAGAGTCGTCTAAAAAGCGGGTGATTGAGCAGTGGATAAGTGCCTTGGCGGGTGACAGTGCGGGTATAAATATTGACCACCGAGGGCGCCGCCTTCACGACCGCTCGAGAATAGGAAACTGGGCCTGAAAGATCGGTTGTCTGTGCGCTGTGAGGCCTGTCACTGATTGAAAAGGTTGGCGTGCCCCGCAGTTCGGGAAACAGCAGCAACAGGACAGCCGCAACGGCTAAACCCGTAGCTATAGGCGCACTGAGTAGCTTTATTAACGCAGTGATGCGTTGATTATTTAACATGGCTAAATCTCCACAACCTGATGACCTCAGTAGGTCGTTGTCCTATGTTACCTCTTATCTCAGCAAATTGGATAGTCTCGGGTTGGGTCGCAGTGCCTTGCGATATAAAAGTAGGATATGGCCAATGGACTGAATGATCTCCGTATCGCAGTTGAGGCATATCTTATCGGCGACAACCCCCTTCGTTGCTCTATCCCCCACTGCCAACTTAATTTTGATTAACTCGTGGTCGTCCAGAGCGCGATTGATTTCGGATAACACATTTTCACTCAGGCCTTTTGCGGCTACCGTCACCACGGGTTTCAAGTTGTGTCCAAGTCGGCGCAAATATTTTTTCTCAGCGGCAGAAATTGTCATAATGGGGTACTCTTTTAATCGAACCCTTATTTTAGCGAAAACCCGAGTATGGCGAAATCAAAGAATCGCACATGGATACAACAGCATGTCAAAGATCCCTATGTCGTGAAGTCTCAGCGCGATGGCTATCGCTCCAGAGCCAGTTATAAGCTGTTGGAGATTATCGATAGTCGACGGCTGATTGGTTCTGGAATGACGGTTATAGATCTGGGTGCAGCGCCTGGAGGATGGTCTCAGGTGGCTGCGAAGCGCGTTGGCCCCAAGGGTCTGGTGGTAGCTGTTGATATACTCCCTATGAACCCCATAGCCGGTGTGCGTTTTATTCAAGGCGATTTCACCGAGGATGCGGTACTAGAGCAGTTGTTGGCCGAGGTGGGTGATCGCACAGTAGACCTTGTAATTTCTGATATGGCCCCCAACTTAACTGGAGTCAAGGCTGCAGATCAACCTGCGGTGATGTACCTGGCCGAATTGGCGGTAGACTTATCGCGCCAAGTACTGGCCAGAGAGGGTGTATTTATCGCCAAATTGTTTCAAGGTGAGGGGTTTGATGAATTTGTGCGTACAACCAGAACATTGTTTAATAGCGTTAGCTTGAAAAAGCCAGATGCATCGCGAGCAAAATCCCGTGAAGTCTATCTGGTGGCAACAGGACTTCGCGGGTAATTACAGCGCAATAGGGCGCTAGTAGAGAGGATTTGGATTTGAATGACTTTGCAAAAAATTTAATTATCTGGCTGGTATTAGCAGGAATTCTGATGTCAGTGTTCAACACCTTTGCGCCCAAGGCCGAGGTCAATCAGCTGGGTTACTCCGAATTTATCACCGAGGTGCAAAATGATCGGATATCCAGTGTCACCAATGATGGCTTGGTGATCGAAGGTGTGCGGGTTGACGGCAGCAAATTTACCACGGTTATACCCCCCGGAATTAGAGATGACGGCCTTATCAATGACCTGGTTAACCACAATGTCACAGTGGTGGGTGAGTTGCCCGAGTCCCCCAGTGTGCTATCACAGCTATTTGTGGCGGCTTTCCCGATTCTGTTGATTCTGGCGATCTTTATGTTCTTTATGCGACAGATGCAGGGCGGCGCTGGCGGCAGGGGTGGCCCCATGAGCTTTGGTAAAAGCAAGGCGAAACTGTTGACCGAAGATCAAATCAAAACCACTTTCGCCGATGTGGCTGGGGTCGATGAAGCCAAGGAGGATGTGGGTGAACTGGTAGAGTTTCTAAGTGATCCCGGCAAGTTTCAGCGCCTCGGGGGAAGAATCCCCAAAGGTGTGCTGATGGTGGGTCCTCCGGGAACTGGTAAAACCCTGTTGGCCAAAGCCATAGCTGGCGAGGCCAAAGTGCCCTTTTTCTCTATCTCCGGCTCTGATTTTGTTGAGATGTTTGTCGGTGTCGGCGCCTCGCGGGTTCGCGATATGTTCGAACAGGCCAAAAAACAGGCGCCCTGTATTATCTTTATCGATGAGATCGATGCTGTGGGCCGTCACCGCGGTGGTGGCTACGGCGGTGGCAACGATGAACGCGAACAGACGCTCAACCAGCTGTTGGTAGAGATGGATGGCTTCGAGGGCAACGAGGGCGTGATTGTGATTGCTGCAACCAACCGACCCGATGTGTTGGATAAGGCCCTGCTGCGACCCGGGCGCTTCGATAGGCAGGTGTATGTTGGATTGCCAGATATCAGAGGTCGTGAGCAAATCTTAAAAGTTCACGCCCGCAAAGTTCCCCTGGATGACGCCATAGACCTGTCCGTCTTGGCTCGGGGTACCCCGGGTTTCTCCGGTGCTGATCTGGCGAACCTAGTTAATGAGGCGGCGTTGTTCTCCGCCCGTGCCAACCGTCGCCTGGTGACCATGGAGGAATTCGAAAAAGCCCGAGACAAAATTATGATGGGTGCGGAGAGACGCTCCATGGTGATGTCCGAGAAGGAGAAAATTAATACCGCCTACCACGAGGCAGGCCACGCAATAATTGGCCGTCTAGTGCCGGAGCATGATCCGGTGCACAAGGTGACCATTATCCCCAGAGGCAGAGCCCTTGGTGTCACTCAGTACCTGCCCGAAGAGGACAAGTACAGCATGAGTCGTCGGCAGCTGATCAGTCAGCTGTGCAGTCTATTTGGTGGGCGCATTGCCGAGGAGCTGATCGGCGGTGCCGATGCGGTTACCACTGGTGCCTCCAACGATATTGAGAGAGCTACTCAGTTGGCGCGCAATATGGTCACCAAATGGGGGCTCACCGATAAGATGGGGCCCGTTCTCTACGGTGAGGATGAATCTCAGGCTCCAGGTGGTGGCAATACCCACTACTCAGAGGATACCTCTCGCGAAATAGATCAAGAGGTGCGCACCATTCTCGACAATGCCTACAGTACTGCCAAGAAGTTGCTGGAAGACAACCGCGATATACTCGAGGCCATGAAAGATGCACTGATGGAGTATGAGACCATTGATGCGGATCAAGTGGATGATCTGATGGCGCGGCGCAAGGTTCGACCACCTCACCAATGGGATGACAACGACCGAGAACCGCCAAGTGGAACTGCTGCGGATGTCAAAAAAGACAGCGTTAAGGACAGTGGAATAGGCGGCCCCGTAGAGGATCTGTAATCTGATCGCACAGTAAAGCCCCAGGCTCAAAAGGCTATTGGGGCTTTCTCATCACAATAAAAACCATGTCCCAACCAATCAACCAGCTCAACTGCAGAGGCAAGATCCTCGACCTGTCAACGCCTTCAGTGATGGGTATCGTCAATTTGACCCCAGATTCCTTTTCAGATGGCGGCCAATTCTATGCAGATCGACAGCTAAGTCAGGACAGCATCCTATACAGCGTTGAAAAAATGCTCAAAGATGGTGCCGAACTAATCGATTTGGGGGGCGAATCCACCCGTCCCGGTGCCCAGCCGGTATCAGTGGATCAAGAACTGGAGCGAGTGATCCCAGCCCTGGAGTGCCTAACTGCCAATTTCGACAGCATTTTTTCCATAGATACCAGTACCCCTGAAGTGATGCGAGCGGCAGCTGTTGCCGGTGCGCATATGATCAATGATGTGCGTGCCCTGGGACGCCCGGGCGCATTGGACGCCGCAGTGGAAATAGGCTTGCCGGTCTGCCTGATGCACATGCAAAATGATCCGCAATCTATGCAAAACAGCCCCCGTTATGAAAATGTGGTCACTGAGGTTGTGGACTTTTTGAGCCAGCGCAAGTTGCGTTGTCTGCAGGCCGG
Organism: Porticoccaceae bacterium; assembly: GCA_049612225.1. GTDB lineage: Bacteria > Pseudomonadota > Gammaproteobacteria > Pseudomonadales > Porticoccaceae > HTCC2207. The sequence goes on from JBMZBJ010000003.1 coordinate 141,351, forward strand.
GATCGAGGCTGATAAGCTGCTATTGGATCCCGGATTTGGCTTTGGCAAAACACTAGCGCATAATTTAGCCCTATTTGATGCCCTTGGGACCTTTGCAGAGCAGGGTCATCCAATCGTCGTAGGGGTCTCGCGCAAATCGATGATCGGGCAGCTGCTCAATGTGGATGTAGACCAAAGGTTGATAGGAAGTGTTACTATGGGGGTCATAGCGGCGCAAAAGATACAGGCCGCGGGGGGCTCAATTATCCTCAGGGTTCACGATGTCAGGGAGACAGCTCAGGCCCTAACTATTTTAAAAAAATCTGGATCGAGCTAAGGGAAATAGATAACCGATGAAAAGAAAATATTTTGGTACTGACGGTATCCGTGGCAGAGTGGGACAGCACCCAATCACCGCCGACTTTGTGTTAAAACTTGGCTGGGCGGCAGGTAAAGTATTAACCCGCTATGCAGATGGTACCAAAAATCGGGTCATAATCGGTAAGGATACGAGAGTCTCGGGCTATATGTTTGAGTCGGCACTGGAGGCAGGACTGATTGCCGCTGGAGTCGATGTGGACCTGCTGGGCCCTATGCCGACGCCGGCAGTTGCCTATCTCACCAGAACCTTCCGCGCCGCCGCCGGTATTGTTATCAGCGCCTCGCACAATCCGGTTGAGGATAACGGCATAAAATTTTTTGCCGCTGACGGGTTTAAATTACCCGATGCCATCGAGCTAGAAATAGAGGCATTGCTCGACAAGCCCCTGATCACAGAGGGTGCCGATAATTTGGGCAAGGCGCGCAGAATTAACGATGCGACCGGCCGTTATATTGAATTCTGCAAAGCGACTCTGCCCCAGGGATTCAACATGAAGGGATGGCGAATTGTATTAGATTGCGCCCACGGTGCTACCTACAATGCGGCGCCTCAGGTTTTTAAAGAACTGGGCGCCTCAGTTATCGCGCTGGGCAACGCCCCGGACGGTTTTAATATCAACCACCAGTGTGGCTCCACCCATATGCAAGCGCTGCAACAGCGAGTGCTGGAAGAGCAGGCTGATTTTGGCGTCGCCTTTGACGGCGATGGAGATCGGGTACTATTTGTTGACGGCAGTGGGCAAGTGGTGGATGGCGACGAGTTGCTCTATATTATTGCTCAACATCGTCACGCCACAGGCAACTGCAATGGTGTAGTGGGCACCCAGATGAGCAATCTGGGTCTGGAGCTGGCCCTGCAGCAACTGGAAATACCTTTTGTGCGCAGTAAGGTTGGGGATCGCTACGTGGTTGAGGCCCTCAGAGATAACGACTGGAGCCTGGGCGGTGAGAGCTCGGGACATATTCTGTGCGGTGAACTCAATACCACGGGCGATGGCATTGTCTCGGCACTGCAAGTCGCTCTGGCCCTCGCTGACAGCGGCAAATCCCTGACCGAACTCAAAGCGGGTATGAACAAGTTTCCCCAAACCATGATCAATGTGGCACTCCCGCAAAAAATAGATATTGATGGCAATCAAGAGATTAATGGCGCAGTGACCACGGCGGAACAACAGCTCAATGGTCGCGGCCGAGTCCTGTTGCGACCCTCGGGCACCGAGCCGGTGGTTCGCGTAATGGTGGAGGGCGAAGATAACGCTCTGGTCAATCAACTAGCCGCAGAGATAGCGAAAACGGTAGAACAGCAGGTGGGTGCGTAGCACTAACCAATTCTGACTGCCTTACCAGTTGTATATTGCCCATTTGTCGGGTAGCATTCGCAACCCTTTGGCAATCCCCTAAAATAGGAGCGTGCGGATGGCAAAATCGCTGTTGGCAGGCAACTGGAAAATGCATGGAACAGCGCAGTCTGCGGCTCAATTAGCCGCCGATATCGCCGATGGTTTGTCGTCCAAGGCGCCGGAGACTATTGTCTTTCCGCCTCTGGTGCATCTACCGCTGGTGATTGCCGAGTTGGCCGATAGATCGCCTATTGCAGTAGGGGCGCAAAATGTCAGCCAGTACCCAGATGGAGCCTACACCGGCGAGGTGTCGGCACAGATGTTGGCTGATCTGGGTTGTCAGTATGGTTTAGTCGGTCATTCAGAGCGGCGCACCTTATTGGGCGAGACCGACCAACTGGTGGCAGACAAATTTGCCGCCCTTCAGGACGCGGGATTGACGCCGGTGCTCTGTGTCGGTGAAACGCTGGATCAACGCCAGCAGGGATTGACCCTACCAGTGGTCAAGAGACAGATTGATGCGGTTGTTGCCCGAGTGGGATTAGACAATGTCTGTCGAGCTGTGGTGGCCTATGAGCCGGTATGGGCCATTGGCACCGGTGAGACCGCAACTCCTGAGCAGGCACAGGAAGTCCACGCCTATATTCGTGGACAGTTGGCAGAGCAGGGCCGATCAACTCGGTTGCTGTACGGCGGCAGTGTCAATGCCGACAATGCAACTGCCCTGTTTGCACAGCCGGATATAGATGGTGGTTTGGTGGGTGGTGCCTCGCTTCAGGCACAACAGTTTTTGAAAATTGCACAACAGATGGTCGAGCAAAAGTAATGGAACAGTTTATTTTAATTTTTCACTTTGTAGTTGCCGTGGCAATTATCGGATTGATATTGCTTCAGCAGGGCAAGGGTGCAGAGGCTGGCGCCTCATTTGGTGCCGGTGCGTCACAGACAGTTTTTGGCAGTTCGGGCAGCTGGAACTTCTTTAGCAAGATGACCGCGATTCTAGCCACAATATTCTTTGTCACCAGTATCAGCTTGGCTGTAGTGGCCAAGAACCGAACTCTGGTGGAAGATATTTTGCCGCCCCAGCTGCAAGAATTTTCCAGCCAACCAGCTGCTGAAAGTGCCATCCCAGAACTGGAGTTGGAGACCGCGAGCGATTTGCCTGCAGTGGATCAGTTGGAAACTCCTACTGAATGATGACAAATATTGCCCAAGTGGTGGAATTGGTAGACACGCTATCTTGAGGGGGTAGTGGCGCAAGCCGTGCCGGTTCAAGTCCGGCCTTGGGCACCATTTTAAAGATTAGTATCAACGATTGGCAGATCAACAGCCCCACGTTGATGCGCCACTCAATTTCTATTTCCCGCTGCAGATATTCTGTGTATCTAGATGGTATCTGCCTATCTATAATATTGAATTTCAATAAGAGCAAAATACAGGAGCACTGCCTCAGATGATGGGCAAATTGATTGCTGGGATCCTAGGATTGATGTTTGCAGGCCCAATTGGTCTGTTTGTCGGCCTGTTTGTCGGGCATCAATTTGACCGGGGCTTGGGGGGGCTTACCCAGCCAATGTCCCGCGCACAGCAGCAGCGCATCAGCGACAGTTTTTTTGTCACAGTGTTTTCATTGCTCGGCCATCTGGCCAAGTCCGATGGCCGCATTTCAAAAGCTGAAATAAATCAAGCGGAAGCACTGATGGCGCGCATGGGACTGACCGCTCAGCACCGTCGAGAGGCAATAGAACTATTCCAAGGCGGAGCCCAGCCGGATTTTTCTTTGGATCAAACCATGCAGGCCTTTGTCGCTATCTGTGGGCGTCAAAAAAATCTCAAGCGCTCGCTGCTCAATTATCTGATTGCCCTGGCATTGGCTGATGGGGAATTGCATATAGCTGAGCGGCAAGCATTGCAAAAAATTGCCGCCTATCTGGGTTTTTCTGAAGCGCTATTCAGTCGATTGCTGGAAATGATTATGGCTCAGGCTCAATTTAAGGGCTCAGGGGGCACATCAGCGCCTAATTCCGCCAGTCAGCTTCAGGCCGCCTACAAGGCGCTGGGGGTATCTGACTCGCAAACCGATGCGGAAATAAAGAGAGCCTACCGAAAATTGCTCAGTGAAAACCATCCGGATAAGCTAATTGGCCAGGGGATGCCCGCGGATATGGTTAAATTGGCTACTGAGCGCACTCAGGAAATTCGCAAAGCCTATGAAACCATAGTCGCCAGCCGCCAATAAAAAGTAATCTGCTCGGCACTATCTGGTTGACCTGTTCAAGCCCACTACCTATAATGCGCCTCCTTTCAAGGCAGGTGCGCATTGCGTATTTGAGTATAGGTGCGGGATGGAGCAGTCTGGTAGCTCGTCGGGCTCATAACCCGAAGGTCGTTGGTTCAAATCCAGCTCCCGCTACCAATTTAAGTCTCTTGATAAGGTTGGCATGAGACAGTGTGATTTTTGCCAGCTCTCGGTGAGTGGAATGCGCCGAAAGCTGCGCAGTAGGACAAGGGTTATAGTTGAAAGAATTGTTCTGCTGTTGAGACAGTTAGCACCGGGTCCGGTGCGTATCGAGGAGCCCCATATTGGGGCTTTTCTTTAGGTGAGTGTAAATGGGCCATGGGCCCATTTTTGTTTATTTGGAGGTCAAAGTGGCGGCGAGTAATGACAGGTTAAAGCAACTGCTAGAGCCGGTAATCGCTGCACTGGGGTGTGAGCTCTGGGGTATAGATCTACAGATGGGCGGCAAGAGAAAAGTTCTCAGACTGTATATCGACCGCGAGGATACCGGTGTTGATATCGATGACTGTGAGCGGGTTAGCCGACAGGCCAGCGCGGTCCTCGATGTCGAAGACCTTGTTCCCGGTGAGTATGTTCTGGAGGTCTCTTCCCCCGGTATGGATCGACCGCTGTATGAAATTGATCAATACGCCAAATATTTGGGAGAGGAGATCTCCCTAAAATTGCGTTTTGCCTACGAGGGTCGGCGCAACTACAGAGGTCGCCTGAAGGCCGTAGAGGGCGATGAAATTGTGTTGCTGGTGGCAGATAATGAATTTTTGTTCCCAGTTGAAGGTATTGAAAAGGCCAACCTGATTCCTCAGTTTTGAGGTGCGTGGAGTTTGAAACATGAGTAAAGAAATTTTAATGGTTGCGGAAGCTGTATCCAACGAGAAAGGTGTGGATCGGGGCATTATTTTTGAAGCCATAGAACAGGCGTTAGCCATGGCGACTAAAAAGCGCTATGAAGAGGGCGCCAATATTCGCGTGCAGATAGATCGCGAGACCGGGGACTATGAATCCTTTCGCTGGTGGGATGTGGTCGCCGACGATGAGATGGCCGAGCTGGGCACTCAATTTACTACGGAAGAAGCTCTCGAGAAGGACGCAACCCTGAAGGTTGGCGATGTATTTGAAGAGCCCGTTGAAAATATAGCCTTTGGTCGAATTGCCGCTCAGACTGCCAAGCAGGTCATTGTGCAGCGGGTAAAAGATGCCGAGCGCAACCTGATTATCGACCGTTTCCGCCATCGTGTCGGGGAGTTGTTAAACGGCACCGTTAAGAAAGTTACCCGCGATCATATCGTGATAGATTTTGGTGATAATGCCGAGGGGCTTCTGCCTAGAGAGGAACTAGTGGGTCGCGAGATCTTTAGAGTCAACGATCGCACTAGAGTGATTCTGACGGCCATCCGTGAGGAGACCCGTGGTCCCCAGTTGTTAGTATCGCGCGCGGCCTCGGAAATGCTGATCAAATTATTTGAGATTGAAGTGCCCGAGATTGCCGAGGGTGTTATCGAGATCAAAGGCGCAGCCCGCGACCCCGGTCAGCGCGCCAAGATTGCAGTGAGAAGTAAAGATGCACGCATCGATCCAGTGGGTGCCTGTGTGGGCATGCGTGGAGCAAGGGTTCAAGCAGTTTCCAATGATCTCGATGATGAGCGAGTAGATATCGTTTTGTGGGACGACAATCCGGCCCAGTTGGTGATCAATGCCATGGCGCCAGCCGAAGTTGAATCGATTGTAGTCGATGAAGACACCAACTCAATGGATGTGGCGGTCAATGAAGACAATTTAGCTCAGGCGATTGGTAAAGGCGGTCAGAATGTTCGTTTGGCCTCCGAGCTCACGGGTTGGACTATCAATGTGATGACCCTTGAAGAGGCCGCAGAGAAACAGCACGCAGAGTCTTCCAACCTTGTTGAAACCATTATGAATGCGCTCGACGTGGACGAGGATGTTGCCGTGGTTCTGGTTGAAGAGGGCTTCACCAGTATTGAAGAGGTCGCCTATGTGCCCCTCGAAGAAATGAGTGCAATTGAAGGCTTCGATGAGGATATTGCTGAGGAGTTGCGTGCTCGCGCTAAGGATGCCCTGTTGACCATGGCGCTGGCTAGTGAGGAGCAGCTGACTAAAACTGAGCCCGCCGAAGATCTGTTGACTATGGAGGGCATGGATCAAACCCTAGCCTATCAGCTCACAGCCAAAAATATTATCACCATGGAGGACTTGGCTGAGCAGGCGATTGATGATTTGATGGATATTGATGACATGGATGAAGACAGAGCGGCAGCGCTGATTATGACCGCCCGTGCACCTTGGTTCGAGTAGTGGCGTAACTATCGGGTCTGATAAGAGGGAAAGACAATGGCTGAAGTGACAGTAAATGAATTAGCGAAAACCGTGGGCGCTTCTGTTGACCGTCTTCTAACGCAAATGAAAGAGGCCGGTTTAGATCATGCTTCAGCAGATGCGACGGTGTCCGATGAAGAAAAACAAATCCTCCTTAAATACCTCAAGAGTCTGCACGGTGAGAAGTCTGGGGAGCCCAAAAAAATAGTATTGCGACGCAAGACCGTCAGTACCCTCAAGTCGGGAAGCCGAAAAACGGTCAATATCGAAGTTCGCAAAAAGCGCACCTATGTCAAGCGCAGCGATGAAGAGATAAAGACGCAGGCGAAGGCCGAGGCTGAAGAGAAAGCCCGCACTGATCAAAACACTGCACCAGAGGTCTCCTCCGGTGTAGATGATATAGAACAGAAGCGCCAGTCGGCGATTGAAAAGCGTCGCAATGCTGAAATTGAAGCGCAGCGAATTGCCGAAGAAGCCGAGAAAGCCAAGCTGGAGGAAGAGACGCGTAAAGCTGCCGAGGCCGCAGCTGCTCTGCAGAGTGAAGAGGCTAAAAAGTCGGCCAAGCCAACCAAAGCTGCTGCCCCGACCACAGTGCCAGCATCAACGCCTGACAAGGGGCGCCGCCATGGCAAGCCGAGTGATGAGGATGAAGATATAATCGGCAAGAAGGCGGCCAAGAAACCGTCCCTCAAAGGTGGAAAAAAGAAAACTCGCATACAGTTGGATGACGCGATTGAAGAACAGACCACTAGGCGCCTGAAATCGTCCACCGTTCTCAAGGTTGACAATCAGCACTTATTTCAAAAGCCTGTGGAGAAGAAAGTTCTAGAAGTAGCTGTGGCCGATGAGATCAGTGTTGCAGAACTGGCCCAAAAAATGGCGCTTAAATCGGCACTGGTTGTCAAAGAGTTGATGAAATTGGGCGTTATGGCCAATATCAACCAAGTGATAGATCAGGAAACCGCTTTTCTGGTGATTGAAGAGCTCGGCCACACCCCAGTCGCCGCCGCCGATGAGTCATTGGAAGAGGCCCTTGCTAAACAGTTTGAAGAAGTCAGCAATCAGGGTAATCAGCAGCCCAGAGCACCTATAGTGACAGTGATGGGCCATGTGGACCACGGTAAAACATCCCTGCTGGACTCCATTAGAAAATCGCGTGTCGCCTCTGGCGAGGCCGGGGGGATTACCCAGCACATAGGTGCCTATCACGTGGATACGCCCAAGGGCATGATTACCTTTTTAGATACGCCGGGACACGCCGCATTTACGGCTATGCGTGCGCGGGGCGCCCAGAGCACTGATGTTGTGATTCTGGTAGTGGCCGCCGATGACGGCGTGATGCCGCAGACCGAAGAGGCCATTCAGCACGCTCGGGCGGCCGATGTGCCTCTAGTGGTTGCGATCAATAAAATGGATAAAGAGGGCGCTGATCCGGAGCGTGTAACTACAGAGCTCTCCGCCAAAGAGGTTATTCCCGAAGAGTGGGGCGGCGATACCCAATTTATTAAACTGTCCGCTCATACAGGCGATGGCATTGACGAACTGTTAGAAGCTATCCTGTTGCAGTCGGAGCTGTTGGAGCTCACCGCAGCAGCCGATGTTCCCGCCAAAGGTGTAATTGTAGAATCTCGTATCGACAAGGGGCGCGGTGTGGTTGCTACTGCATTGGTTCAACAGGGTACCCTGAGACGGGGAGACTTTATGTTGGCCGGTGAGAGTGTCGGTAAGATACGCGCCATGACCGATGAGTCTGGCAGCGCCACTACTGAGGCGGGTCCCTCGATTCCAGTTGAAATACTGGGTCTGGACGAGGCACCAGAGGCCGGCGATGAATTCTTTGTGGTCGCCGATGAGCGCAAGGCCAAGGAAATTGCCGATCAGCGTCAGGCTGCAGCTAAAAAAGAGCGCTTTTCCAGACAGCAGGCGGCCAAACTGGAAAATATGTTCACCGATATGGGAGCCGATCAGGTTAAGAAGCTGCCGTTGGTGGTCAAGGCAGATGTTCGCGGCTCCCTGGAGGCAATTGTCAGTGCGCTAAATGATTTTGCCACTGAGGAAGTGGCTGTCGAAATAGTCGCCTCTGGGGTTGGTGGAATTACCGAATCAGATATTAATTTGGCGTTGACCACCGGTGCTATTGTGCTCGGCTTTAATGTGCGCGCCGCCAGCGCTGCCCGCCAGTTGGCCGAGAGAGAGGAGATTGAGGTTCGCTATTACAGCGTGATTTACAATCTACTAGACGAGGTCAAGCAGGCGCTATCTGGGATGTTGGCTCCCGAGACCAAAGAGGAAATTGTCGGTATTGCAGAAGTTCGCGATGTGTTCCGATCACCCAAATTTGGCGCTATTGCCGGTTGTATGGTGGTGGAGGGCAGTGTCTACCGCAATAAACCCATCCGTGTGCTGCGTGATGATATTGTTATCTTTCAGGGAGAGCTGGAATCCCTGCGCCGATTTAAAGACGATGCCCAGGAAGTGCGAAATGGTATGGAATGCGGTATCGGTGTAAAGGACTACAATGATGTTAAGGCGGGAGACTTGATCGAGGTCTACGATATCACTCAGGTACAGCGCTCACTCTAATGGGTGCGGTAATAGATGCCCAGAGAATTTACTAGGACAGACCGGGTCTCGGATGCAATTCAGAGAGAATTGGCAACCCTGATTCGCGAGCATGTGCGCGATCCTCGGGTCGGTATGCTAAGTGTTACCGATGTGGATGTCAGTCGCGATCTCGCGGTCGCCAAAGCCTATGTGGCCTTTGTCGGCGAGCGATCCGAATCGGAGATAGATCAGGGAGTTCAGGCGCTCAACGGCGCCGCCGGCTACCTGCGCAAGTTATTGGCAACCAGTATCTCGCTGCGCGCGACTCCCAAATTGACCTTTTTCCATGATCACAGCGGTCATCGCGGGCAGCACTTAGAGGCGCTAATTGATTTGGCAGTGTCCAACAATCAGGCACCCAGTGATTTCTCTGGAGAGTCCTAATCTTGGCCCGCCGCCGTCATGGCCGTTCAGTAAACGGCATCTTTTTGTTAAACAAACCCTCTGGGCTATCATCCAACCAAGCGCTACAGCGCGTACGCAAGCTGTTTAATGCCAACAAAGCTGGCCACACTGGAGCGCTGGATCCGCTGGCTACCGGTGTGCTTCCCCTGTGTTTAGGTGAAGCCACCAAGTTTAGCCAGTTTCTTCTAGATGCTAAAAAAACCTACCGCAGTACCTACACCCTAGGGATAACCACCACCACCGGTGACAGTGAAGGCGAAGTGGTGAACCAAGCAGATGCCACTGATGTTACTCAGGCACAGGTCGAAACCCTATTAGCTGAATTTACCGGTGAGATTGAACAGGTGCCCTCTATGTTCTCAGCCCTAAAACATCAGGGACAGCCGCTGTACAAATTGGCGCGCAAGGGTTTGGAAGTAGAGCGACCGTCACGCACCATCAACGTTCACCGCTACCAGCTGCTGGATTTTAAGCCTGGTTCAAACCCGAAAGTGGAAGTGGAAGTGCACTGCAGTAAAGGCACTTACATAAGAACCCTAGCCCAAGATCTGGGAGAGGCGCTGGGCTGTGGCGCCCATGTCAGCGCCCTGCATCGCGTTCAATCTGGACCCTTTGAGGAGAGCCAGACCCTGACGCTAGAAGCCTTGGAGGAATTGGCGGCAGACCAAGAGCCAACACAGTTGGACCATCTGTTGTTGCCCGTTGATACCCCAGTAGCTGACCGTATGCTAGTGGAATTGGATGATCTCTCAGCGGGATACTTTCAACTCGGTCAGTCAGTGATGTCAAATAAAGCCTTTCGTCAAGGCCAAGAAGGCGATATAGTGCGCGTCTTTCGCCATGGGGGTACCTTTTTAGGGATTGGCAAAGTTACCGAAGAAGGTAAAGTTGCTCCCAAGCGATTAATCGTTGAGGCCGTTTAGTCAGCTAGAGTAAGTTGCTGCGAAGTTAGCCCCAACCTTATTGTGGATAATTTGAGAGCAATCAATACGCTCTCCAGTAAAGGACTGTAAACAGCAGTCAAAACTAGGATATCTGTAAATATGCGCGGATATCCTGAATTTCATTAACTCGCATATTGGAGAAAACTTATGGCACTCAGTGCACAAGAGAAAGCAAAAATCGTAGCAGAGCATGGCCAGGTGGAAAATGATACAGGTTCACCTGAGGTGCAAATTGCCCTGCTATCGGCAAATATTAACAAGTTGCAACAGCATTTCGGCGACCATCAAAAGGATAATCACTCCCGGCGTGGTCTGATTCGCATGGTGAATCAGCGCCGCAAGTTGCTGGACTATCTCAAATCCAAAGATACCGAGCGATACAGCGCGGTTATCAAGAAACTCGGATTGCGCAGATAGTTAAAAAGTGTAGCGGTACTGCAGCAGTGTTGTGCCGCTTATTTAATTAGGGTCCACCCCGATCTCCAATCCTATAGGGGCTGATCGAGTTACTTATGGCTATTTGCGGATAGCTATAAGTAACCCGAGCAGCAGAAATAGGGCGGGGATTCAGGTGCTGACCAGCAAACTATAGAAGGTATAAATATGAATCCCTTAATTAAGAAATTTCAATACGGTAAACATACCGTAACCCTAGAGACCGGCCGCGTGGCCAGACAGGCAACCGGTGCCGTTTTATGTTCCGTTGATCAAACCACCGTACTCTGTACAGTTGTCGGCGAGAGAGAAGCTAAGGCTGGCATGGATTTCTTCCCGCTTGGCGTACACTATCAAGAAAAGGCTTATGCTGCAGGTAAAATCCCCGGTGGCTTCTTTAAGCGCGAAGGTAGGCCCAGCGAGAAAGAAACCCTGACCTCCCGTTTAATTGACCGACCTATTAGACCACTATTCCCCAATGGATTTAAGAATGAGGTACAGGTTGTCTGTACTGTTATCTCGGCGGAAAAAGATATTGATCCCGATATAGCGGCCATGATTGGTACCTCGGCAGCCCTATCTATCTCCGGCATCCCCTTTAACGGCCCCATTGGTGCCGCGCGAGTGGGTTACACGGATAGCGAAGGTTACCTGTTAAATCCCAATTACAGTGATCTCGAGGGCTCTTCTCTGGATATGGTGGTCGCCGGTACCAAAGATGCAGTGCTGATGGTTGAATCCGAGGCCAGCGAGCTGTCTGAGGACACTATGCTGGGTGCGGTTTTATATGCGCATCAAGAGATGCAAGCAGTTATCAGCGTGATTGAGGAAATGACTGCAGAAGTGGGCAAGCCGCGCTGGGACTGGCAGCCGCAAGAAGAAGATTTGGAGCTCAAACAGGAACTCAGTTCACTGGTGGGTGCTGAACTGGATGCGGCCTACCAGGTTGTCGACAAGCAGGCTCGTTCCGGTGCTATTGCAGAACTTAAAGAATCCGCGGTTGCCAAGTTGACTGCCGATGACCAGTTCGCTGAAGAAGCACTCAAAGATGCCTTTAAGAAACTCGAGAAGGACATTGTTCGCGGCCGTATTATCCGCGGCGAGCCGCGCATTGATGGTCGTGATACCAAGACTGTTCGAGCGATTCATGTCGAGGTCGATGTGCTGGATAGAGTTCACGGCTCGGCACTGTTTACCCGCGGTGAAACGCAAGCTCTAGTGGTTGCAACTCTGGGAGCCAGTCGTGATGCACAGATGATAGACGCACTCGAAGGTCGTCGAGATGATCCCTTTATGCTGCATTACAACTTCCCACCCTACTCAGTGGGTGAGTGTGGCCGAGTTGGATTTACCAGCCGTCGCGAAGTGGGCCATGGTCGTCTTGCTCGTCGCGGAATAGCGGCGGTACTGCCCTCAGAATCGGAATTCCCCTACGCAATACGCGTGGTTTCAGAAATCACCGAATCCAACGGTTCAAGTTCTATGGCATCGGTCTGTGGTTCCAGTCTGGCACTGATGGACGCTGGTGTGCCTCTCAAGGCACCAGTTGCCGGTATAGCTATGGGCCTGGTCAAAGAACAGGATGGCTTTGCGGTATTGACCGATATCCTCGGTGATGAAGACCATCTGGGCGATATGGACTTTAAAGTTGCCGGTACTGCAACGGGTATTACTGCACTGCAGATGGATATTAAGATTGAGGGTATCACCGAAGAAATTATGGAGATCGCCTTGGAGCAAGCGCTGCACGCGCGCCTCCATATACTGGGTGAGATGAACCAAGTTATCGCTCAGGGGCGAGACGAGATCGCCGAGTCTGCGCCTAAAATGGGTACCATGCAGATTGATCCGGATAAAATTCGCGATGTGATCGGTAAGGGTGGCGCCACTATCCGCGCCCTGTGTGAAGAGCACAACTCCACCATCGATATCAACGATGATGGCGAAGTAAAAATCTACTCCGAAGATGGCCAGTCGCTGGCCGCTGCAACCGATGCCATCACCGCTATCGTTGCGGATCCAGAACCCGGCATGATCTATGACGGCAAAGTAGTGCGCATTGTAGATTTTGGTGCCTTTGTTAACTTTATGCCAGGTACAGATGGGCTGGTGCATATCTCTCAAATCGCTGAAGAGCGCGTCGAAAAGGTCACTGATTACCTGTCTGAGGGTCAAGAAGTACGTGTCAAAGTACTGGAGATCGATAACCGTGGGCGGGTCAAGCTGTCGATAAAAGAAGCCAAGCTTGAAGAGGGCTCAGAATCCTAACAGACCGCCCTAAGATGATGCCTAGTGATTAATTCTGATTAGCGTATCAAACTTATAAAATCCCCAATCCCAGCAGGGCTTGGGGATTTTTTTAACCCCGAGATATTATTTTGACGCCATAGATAGCAGCTCGGCCGCATGGGATAAGGTCTGCGAGGTGATTTTAGAGCCTCCCAACATGCGCGCTAGCTCATCAATACGCTGTGATTGATCCAAGCTGATTATCAGTGATTCAGCACTATTCTCCTCGACAACCTTACTGGCCAGATAGTGATGATGGGCATGGGCCGCTACCTGAGGTTGATGGGTGACGCTGATAACTTGTCCCTCATTACCCAACTTCTTTAGCAGTTGACCGACGATATCGGCAGTGCTTCCGCCAATACCCACATCCACTTCATCAAAAATTAGCGTTGGGATGCTGGAGTGAGCCGCTGCAACCACCTGAACCGCTAAGCTGACTCGGGAGAGTTCACCGCCTGAGGCAATTTTTGCCAGAGGCTTGTGAGGCTGTCCGGGATTGGTTGCAATCACAAACTCAACCTCTTCACTGCCAAAGGATCGGTACTCGCCGTCATCCACACTGTGCAATTGAATTTGCAACTGGGCGCCTCCCATTGCCAATTCCTGCAGCTGCTGATTGATGGCCTTTGCCATCACTTCGGCGCCTTGCCTGCGCGCTTCACTCAGTTTCTGTGCGGCCTGTTGGTAGTCAGTGGCCAGCTGATCTACCTGTTGCTGCAATCCCTCTATACTCTGATCTCCAGCAGTAAGTTCCCGCAGTTCGGTTTGCAGTCTACTCAGTGTCTCTCCCAGGCTCTCTGGGTTAACTCGGTGTTTGCGCCCCAGTTGAAAGATCACCGCCAGTTCCTCTTCAAGTTGCTGAAGTTTGACGGGATTGGCCTCGAATCGGTCAATATGATGGGCTAATTCGCCTATCGCTTCCTCCACTTGGATCAGTCCGCTCTGCAGCAGAGTCTCGGCATCGACAAGGGCCTGAGGTTTGGGTTTTAGGTTGGCCAAGATAGCCAGACAGCGATTTAACCCAGCGCGAACATTAAAATCCTCCGCCTGATCGCATATCTCCAGCAACTGTTGACTGTCCTGGACAATTTGTCCGGCATTGGCGAGCGTTTGTTGCTGTTCCTCGAGGCTTTTCAGGTATTGGGGATCCAAGTTGACCTGTTGCAGTTCATCAACTTGAAATTCCAGCAACTCCCTGCGGGCATTCAACTGTTCAGATTGCTCGGCGAGTTGCAGGAGTTTTTGATGGCTACTATTCCAGTGCCGAAACAGGGTTGCAACCCGATCTGCCAGCGCTACGCTGCCGGTGAATTCATCGAGGAGTTTGCGGTGGGTGCCGCGCCGCAGAAGTGACTGGTGTTCGTGCTGACTGTGGAGGTCTACCAAAAGATCTCCAAGTTGCTGCAACTGTTGCATGGTGCAGGGCTGACCGTTGATATAGCCACGGGAGCGCCCCTCGCGGTTGTAGACCCTGCGCAAAATACACGGTTCTTCGCAGTTGTAATCTTGATCTTCCAGCCACTTTACTGCCTCGGGTATGCCAGCTACGGCGAAGGTCGCAGTAATCTGGGCACGATCTCTATCGCCGCGTATGGTGCCGGTATCGGCGCGGTCACCGAGAGCCATGCTCAGGGCATCGAGAATTAGAGACTTGCCAGCACCGGTTTCACCGGTAATAGCTGTGGTGCCAGCGGCAAATTCAATCTCCAGTTCCTCTACCAGAGTATAGTTAATTATATTGAGTGAAATAAGCAAAGTAATTTAGCGCCCAAAAAGCTTGGAAAGTTATATCAAAAACAAAGAGAGGTTGAGTAAACACTTGAAACTCAACAGTTTGTCCCCATCTCTAGCAACAGCGTAAATTCAAATAATCCTTTTATCAATAGACGAAGCAAAATATAAGGAGTTGGCGTGTCTGAAGAAAGCGAAAAAGACCAACAGCAATCAACCGCTGAGGTTGAGCAGGAGTCTGCAACCCAATCGGCCCAGGCGGAGAATTCAACCCAAGATATCCCAGAATCTGAGGTGTCTGCGGAGGAGGTGGCAGAAGAGAATAAACTGCAGGAGCAATTGGACGGCGCCAATGATCAGCTGTTGCGCCTGCAGGCGGAGATGCAAAATGTCCGCCGCCGCGCGGAGCGCGATGTCGAGAGTGCCCACAAGTACGCGCTGGAAAAGTTTGCCACTGAGCTATTGTCCGTGGTTGATAACCTAGAGAGAGCACTGGGGACCATTGACAGGGATGATGAATCGCAAAAGTCAGTGTTTGAGGGCATCGATTTAACCCTGAAGGGTTTCCTCGATGTTTTGGCTCGATTCAAGGTTGAAGCCGTGGAGCCCAATGGACAGCCCTTTGATGCGGATTTTCATCAAGCGGTCAGTATGGTGCCCAATGGTGATGTGGAGGCCAATACAGTTATCGAGGTGTTCCAGAAGGGCTACACCTTGAATGGCCGTCTGATACGCCCAGCAATGGTTGTGGTATCAACCGCCCCTTAATTAACAAACTTATAGCAGTTGCTCTTGAATTTCACTAAATAGAACCCACATTAGCAACAACTAGATAGAAACCTACAACCCCAATTAACAGTCTTGAAGAAGTAACGGAGAAATCAGTAATGGGAAAAATTATCGGAATTGATTTGGGAACCACCAACTCCTGCGTATCGATACTCGAGGGCGACAAGCCCAAAGTGATTGAGAACGCGGAGGGAGCCCGAACTACACCCTCGGTTGTGGCTTTTGCCGATGACGGAGAAATACTGGTGGGCCAGTCTGCCAAGCGCCAGGCGGTAACCAATCCAGAGAACACTGTGTACGCGGTCAAGCGCCTAATAGGTCGCCGCTTTGAAGATGATGTAGTGCAAAAAGATATCAAGATGGTGCCCTATAAGATCGTCAAAGCCGACAATGGTGATGCCTGGGTCGAGATCAAAGGTGACAGTAAGGCGGCACCGCAGATTTCAGCAGAAGTGCTGAAGAAGATGAAAAAGACCGCGGAAGATTATCTGGGTGAGACAGTCTCCGCTGCGGTGATCACTGTACCCGCCTACTTTAACGACTCTCAGCGCCAAGCTACCAAAGATGCGGGTCGCATTGCCGGCTTGGACGTCAAGCGCATTATCAACGAGCCAACTGCCGCGGCACTGGCCTACGGCATAGACAAGGCCGCAGGCGACCGCGTGGTGGCAGTTTATGATCTGGGCGGCGGCACCTTCGATATATCAATTATCGAGATTGCCGATGTAGATGGTGAGAAGCAGTTTGAAGTGTTAGCTACCAACGGCGATACCTTCCTGGGTGGTGAGGACTTTGATCTGCGTCTTATTGAGTACTTCACATCGGAATTTAAAGCCGATAGTGGCATTGATATTCAGGGTGATCCACTGGCCATGCAGCGCCTCAAAGAAGCTGCTGAAAAAGCCAAGATCGAGCTGTCCTCCAGCACTCAGACTGAAGTCAATCTGCCCTATATCACTGCAGACGCCACCGGGCCGAAACATCTGGTAGTCAAACTAACCCGCGCCAAGTTGGAATCATTGGTAGAAGATTTGGTAGAGCGCTCTCTCAACCCACTGAAAGTGGCGTTGAAGGATGCTGGCAAATCGGCCGCGGAGATTGATGAGATTATTTTGGTCGGTGGCCAGACGCGTATGCCTCTGGTTCAGGACAAGGTGACTGAGTTCTTTGGCAAAGAGCCACGCAAAGATGTCAATCCCGATGAGGCGGTGGCAGTGGGTGCCGCACTTCAGGGTGCAGTGCTGTCCGGTGATGTCAAAGACGTACTGCTGTTGGATGTGACCCCCCTTACACTAGGTATCGAAACCATGGGTGCGGTTGCCACAGCGGTGATTGAGAAAAACACCACGATCCCCACCAAGAAATCGCAGATTTTCTCAACCGCTGATGACAATCAGACCGCTGTGACTATCCATGTGGTACAGGGCGAGCGCAAACAGGCCTCTCAGAATAAATCTCTGGGGCGCTTTGATCTGGCGGATATTCCGCCAGCACCCCGCGGTATGCCTCAAATCGAGGTGACCTTCGATATCGATGCCAACGGTATTCTCAATGTCAGTGCCAAAGACAAGGCCACCGGCAAAGAGCAGTCGATTGTGATTAAAGCTTCTTCAGGTCTATCCGAGGATGAGATCGACGCCATGGTCAAAGATGCTGAGGCCAATGCTGCCGAGGATAAAAAGTTTGAGGAACTGGTTCAGGCGCGCAACACTGCAGACGGCTTGGCCCATGCTGCCAAGAAAACCTTGGAAGAGGCCGGCGACAAGGCTTCCGATGACGAAAAAGCTGCTATAGAGGCGGCGATTTCCAAAGTTGAAGAGGCGGTCAAAGGCGATGATAAAGATGCCATAGACGCGGCGGCACAGGCGCTTTCAGAGGCCTCCTCTGGCCTTGCTCAGAAGCTCTATGCCGAGCAGCAAGCTGAAGCTGGGCCGGCAGATGGCAATCAACAGGCACCAGGCGACGACGCCATGGATGCCGAGTTTGAAGAGGTGGAGGAGACACAGAAAGAAGACAGCAAGTAATTGCTCAATTCTGTAGTCACTATTGGGCGCGGACAGAGGTTCGCGCCCCATTTTTTTAATTTCACCAGATACATTTAAAACTAATTATGGCAAAACGCGATTACTACGAAGTGCTGGGAGTGGCCAAAGGTGCCTCTGATCAAGAGATCAAAAAGGCATTTCGCCGTGTGGCAATGAAATACCATCCGGACCGCAATCCAGATAGTGAGGATGCCGATGAGAAGTTCAAAGAAGCTCAAGAAGCCTACGAAATTCTCGGCGACCAGGAGAAGAAAGCTGCCTATGACCGCTTTGGTCATGCCGGGGTAGACGGCAATGCCGGTGCCGGCGGTTTTGGCGGCGCTGGCTTCAGTGATGTATTCGGCGATGTGTTTGGCGATATATTTGGCGGTGGCGGCCGCGGGCGCTCCGGTCCGGCGAGGGGATCAGATCTGCGCTACGACCTGCAGTTGGATCTTGAAGATGCGGTCAAGGGCAAAACAGTGCAGATTGAGATTCCAACGATGGTGCACTGCGATACCTGTGATGGCTCTGGCGCTCGTCCCGGTAGTTCCCCCACGACCTGTAATCACTGTGGTGGTTCTGGTCAGATTCGCATGTCCCAAGGATTTTTCTCAGTCCAGCAGACTTGCCCCCACTGCGGCGGTAGAGGGCAAATTATCACTGACCCCTGTGGCGACTGTCATGGTCAGGGCGTGGTGGAGGAGCGCAAGACGCTGTCGGTGAAGATTCCTCCCGGCGTGGATACCGGCGATCGTATCCGCTTGGCGGGCAAAGGCGAAGTAGGTCCCAATGGCGGCCCGGCAGGGGATCTCTATGTGCAGATGCATGTTCGAGATCACGCCATCTTTGTGCGCGATGACAGTCACTTACACTGTGAAGTTCCCATTAGTTTTGCTCAGGCGGCTCTGGGCGGTGAATTAGAAGTGCCCACACTGTCGGGTAAGGTGAAATTAAAAGTCCCTCCCGAGACCCAGAGTGGCAAGTTGTTTCGTTTGCGAGGCAAGGGGGTCACCCCAGTTCGTGGCGGGAGCACCGGTGATCTTTTGTGTCGCGTAGTGTTGGAGACCCCGATCAACCTCAGTGCCAAGCAGCGGGAACTGTTGGAAGATTTTGATAAGAGTCTGGCCGGTAAGGGCAAGCACTCCCCGAGAACCACTAACTGGTTTGATGGGGTAAAAAAATTCTTCGATAATCTCACCAATTAAAGGTAGAGTTACGGAATCTTTTTACAGCTTGTTATAGCGTGGGAAATAAAATGATTAATATTGCCGTGACCGGCGCCGGCGGGCGAATGGGCCGGGCCCTGATTGAAGCAGTACATGTTACAGAAGGTGTTCAGCTAACCGCTGCCATCGAGCGCTCTGACAGCTCTCTGATCGGTACCGATGCCGGTGAATTGGCTGGTATTGGACGCAATGGTATTCAGGTGTCCCCATCACTGGCTGATGTTGTAGACCAATTCGATGTGCTGATTGACTTCAGTACACCGGCAGCCACTGTGGAAAATGCCCTGCTCTGTGCGCAATCGCAAAAGAAATTGGTGATTGGCACCACTGGACTTGATAGGGCTCAGTTACAGCAGGTTGATCAGGCCAGCCAAGACACCGCGCTATGCATGGCATCAAACTATGCCGCGGGAGTGAATCTGTGTTTTAAATTGGCGGAGCTTGCAGCCTCCATACTGGGTGATGAGGTGGATATTGAAATCTCCGAAACTCACCACCGGCACAAGGTTGACGCACCTTCGGGAACTGCCCTGTCGCTGGGCGATGCGGTGGCCGATGCCCTGGGTCGCGATTTGCGCGAGGTTGCAGTCTACGGCCGCGAGGGGCAGACCGGTGCTCGGGACCGGCAGACTATTGGCTTTGCCACTCAGCGGGCCGGCGATGTGGTGGGAGACCACACAGTGCTGTTCGCCGCCGAGGGCGAGCGCGTAGAGATCACCCACAAGGCCTCCAGTCGCATGGCCTTCGCCCGCGGTGCAGTGCGGGCCGCCCGCTGGTTGCACAGCAGGCAGACCGGGCTCTACAGCATGCAAGATGTATTGGATTTAAATTTCCCGAAATTTAATGCTATCAAGGATAGACAAAACAGCTAGGCTTGCCTTAATATACGCTCTCAGAAGTGCTCGTTGCGAGCAGCCCTGATTGGAGTAAATGCAATACTAAATATTTCTAAAATAACGAGATGAGACAGCCAGTTTCATCTCGTTTTTTTGCAAATGCCCCACAGGTTTTCGTATTTATCTTGAGATCACTGCACGGATAGGGATTTTTCCAACCGAGGTTGATAGCGCCGCTTTACAGCGTGGCCGCCTCTGAAGAAAGAACTCACTGGAGTAGCGATCCATTAATTAAGTCAGTAAGCGTTTTGGAGGTTATGTGAAGTCCCAAGTTACTCGGGAAGCCGTGCTCGCACTTGCAGATGGCACCATATTCAGGGGTACGGCCATCGGCGCCGATGGTCAGTCGGTAGGCGAGGTTGTGTTTAATACTGCGCTTACCGGGTACCAAGAAATTCTCACCGATCCCTCCTACGCGCAACAGATCGTAACCCTCACCTATCCCCATATAGGGAATGTGGGGGTCAACAGCGAGGATCGAGAATCAGATCGAATCTGGGCTGCCGGTCTGGTGATTCGCGATCTGCCGCTACTGGCCTCAAACTTTCGCAGTGAGCAATCCCTAGATCAGTATCTAAGTGATAACGGCATTCTCGGTATCGCCGATATAGACACCCGCAAGCTGACCAGAATTCTGCGTCAGAGCGGCGCTCAGAGTGGCTGTATGATGGCCGGTGATGTGGATGAAAACAGGGCTCTTGAGCTGGCTAGGCAATTCCCCGGCCTCAAGGGTATGGATTTGGCTAGGGAGGTTACCACGTCTGAGACCTATCAATGGCGAGAGCACAGCTGGACTCTGGGCAGTGGGTTTAAAACGGCTGGTGAGCAAAAATACAAAGTGGTGGCCTACGACTACGGGGTGAAGCGCAATATACTGCGCATGTTGGTGGATCGCGGTTGTGAGCTGACCGTAGTGCCCGCCCAAACACCTGCCAGTGAAGTTCTGGCGATGCAGCCAGACGGTATTTTCCTTTCCAATGGCCCTGGGGATCCAGAGCCCTGCGACTATGCTATTACCGCAATCAAGGAGCTGCTCGAAACAGATATACCTCTGTTTGGTATCTGTCTCGGTCATCAGCTACTGGCATTGGCCTCCGGTGCGCAGACTGAAAAAATGAAGTTTGGTCATCATGGCGCCAATCATCCGGTGGAGGATATTGATAACAGTCGAGTGATGATTACCAGTCAAAACCACGGTTTTGCGGTGGTTGAGCAGGGGTTGCCCAGTTGTTTGCGAGCTACGCATCGCTCACTTTTCGATGGTTCGCTGCAGGGAATTCATCGCACAGACAAACCGGCGTTTAGCTTTCAGGGCCATCCAGAGGCCAGTCCGGGACCTCATGATGCGGCCCCGCTATTTGATCACTTTATAGAATTGATGGAGGACAGACGTTAGGCGTCTGTCGCAGTGGAGACCCCATGCCGAAAAGAAACGATATAGACAGCATTCTAATTCTTGGTGCCGGCCCGATTATTATCGGCCAAGCCTGTGAATTTGATTACTCTGGCGCCCAGGCCTGTAAAGCACTCAGGGAGGAGGGATACCGAGTTATCTTGGTGAATTCCAATCCGGCTACCATTATGACTGATCCGGCGATGGCCGATGCGACCTATATCGAGCCGGTAGAGTGGAACACAGTGGCTAAAATTATTGAGACTGAACGTCCCGATGCGCTGTTGCCCACCATGGGTGGTCAGACGGCGCTCAACTGTGCCCTAGACTTGGCAAAACACGGCGTACTCGACAAGTTTGGTGTGGAGATGATTGGTGCTAATGCCGATGCCATCGATAAGGCTGAGGATCGCGAGCGCTTTGACAAGGCGATGCGCGCCATAGGTTTGGAGACGCCTAACTCCGGTATCGCCCACAGTATGGAGGAGGCCTATCAGGTGGCCGATCGCTTCGGCTTCCCCTGTATTATTCGCCCGTCCTTTACCATGGGTGGCTCTGGCGGTGGTATTGCCTACAATCGCGAAGAGTTTGAGCAAATCTGCCGCCGCGGTCTGGATCTCTCTCCCACTAATGAGCTGCTGATCGATGAATCCCTGATCGGTTGGAAAGAATATGAGATGGAAGTGGTACGCGATCGCAGCGATAACTGCATTATCGTCTGCTCCATCGAAAATCTGGATCCCATGGGAATCCATACCGGTGACTCGATTACCGTAGCACCGGCACAGACCCTGACCGACAAAGAATACCAGATAATGCGCAATGCCTCGCTGATGGTTTTGCGAGAGATCGGTGTTGAAACTGGCGGTTCTAATGTGCAGTTTGCCGTCAATCCCGAAAATGGACGCCTGATTGTTATTGAGATGAACCCCAGAGTGTCTCGATCCTCGGCGCTGGCCTCGAAAGCCACCGGCTTCCCAATTGCCAAGGTGGCCGCTAAGTTGGCGGTCGGCTACACCCTCAATGAATTGCAGAATGAAATCACTGGGGGAGCCACACCGGCCTCTTTCGAGCCCAGCATTGATTATGTGGTCACTAAAATCCCGCGCTTTGCCTTTGAAAAATTCAATCAGGCGGATCAGAAGCTCACTACTCAGATGAAGTCTGTGGGCGAGGTGATGGCCATCGGTCGCACCTTCCAGGAGTCGGTGCAAAAGGCGCTGCGCGGTCTCGAAGTGGGAGCCTCGGGATTTGACCCTCTGCTGGATCTGGCCAGTGAGTCGTCAAGGGCGGTACTCAGCAACCAGTTGGCGGAAGCCGGGCCGGATCGCATCTGGTATTTAGCTGACGGCTTTAGAAGTGGCATCAGTCTGGATGAGATGTTCGCCATCACTAAAATAGACCCCTGGTTTTTGGTGCAGATTGAGGACTTGGTTCGAGAGGAACAAGCGCTGCAGGGATCTGATCTCAAAGATCTCGATAAGACGTCCCTTTACAGGTTAAAGCGAAAAGGTTTCTCCGATAAGCGACTGGGAGATATTCTCGGCTGTGGTGAGCAGCCAGTGCGCGAGCTGCGTCACGAACTGCAACTGCACCCAGTCTATAAGCGTGTCGACACCTGCGCCGCAGAATTTTCTACCGATACCGCCTATATGTACTCCACCTATGAACAGGAGTGCGAGGCGCGCCCCAGTGATCGCGATAAAATTTTGGTGCTGGGTGGCGGTCCCAACCGCATTGGTCAGGGAATTGAATTTGACTACTGCTGCGTGCATGCCGCACTGGCGATGCGCGAAGATGGCTATGAAACCATTATGGTCAACTGCAACCCGGAGACAGTATCCACTGACTACGATACCTCTGATCGCCTGTTCTTTGAGCCGGTGACCCTCGAGGATGTGCTGGAGATTGTGCGCCTAGAGAAACCCAAAGGGGTGATTGTGCAGTTCGGTGGTCAAACACCGCTCAAGTTGGCGCGGGCCCTCGAGGCTCAGGGTGTACCCATCGTGGGCACCACCCCAGATGCCATTGACAGAGCTGAGGATCGCGAGCGCTTCCAGCAGATGATTGGCAAGTTGGGCCTGTTACAGCCCGCCAATTCAACTGCCCGCAGTGCTGAGGACGCCGTGGCACTGGCTAAACAGATCGGCTATCCGCTAGTGGTGCGACCCTCCTATGTGCTGGGTGGCCGAGCCATGGAGATCGTCTATAAAGAGGATGAGTTGCGCCACTATATGGGAACCGCCGTCGAGGTTTCTGAGGACTCCCCAGTGCTGCTGGACTTCTTCTTGCCCAATGCGATCGAGGTGGATGTGGATGCCGTTAGTGACGGTGAGCAGGTGGTGATCGGCGCTATCATGCAGCATATAGAACAGGCGGGAATACACTCCGGTGACTCCGCCTGCTCGCTGCCGCCCTACAGTCTCAGTCCCGAGATTCAGGATCAAATGCGTGAAGTGTGCAAAAAAATGGCCCGCGAGCTGGGCGTGCGCGGCCTGATGAATGTGCAGTTAGCACTGCAGGATGGTGAGATCTATGTGATCGAGGTCAATCCCCGCGCCTCCAGAACTGTGCCCTTTGTCTCCAAGTGTATAGGCACTTCCCTAGCAAAAATTGCCGCTCGCTGCATGGTCGGTCAGAGCCTGGAATCCCAGGGCTTTACCGAGGAGATTATTCCCAGCTATTACAGTGTCAAAGAGGCGGTGTTCCCATTTAATAAATTCCCTGGAATAGATCCCATTCTCGGCCCGGAAATGAAATCAACTGGCGAGGTGATGGGTGTGGGAACCACCTTTGCCGAGGCCTACGGCAAGGCAGAGTTGGGTGCCAGTGATCAAATACCCACTGGAGGTACTGCATTTATCAGTGTGCGAGAGAGAGATAAAAGTCAGTTGCCCACACTGGCCGCCAACCTTGCCGAATTGGGTTTTAAATTGGTGGCTACCCAAGGCAGTGCCAAGATCATTAGCGAGGCCGGCATTGCGGTGCAGACAGTCAACAAGGTACAGGAGGGCAGGCCTCATATCGTGGATATGATCAAAAGCGACAAAATTGATTTAATTGTCAATACCACCGAGGGCCGGCAAGCTATCTCAGATTCCTCGACTATTCGCTCCAGTGCAGAACAACACAGAGTCTACTATACTACGACCATGGCCGGTGGCAGTGCGGTGTGTGAAGCACTTAAGTTCGCCGGTGGTATTCAGGTGAGGAACTTGCAAACACTTCATGGAACAGCTGGCTAATGCAAAAAATTCCGATGACGGTAGAGGGCGAGAGCAGTCTGCGCACTGAACTCGACAAACTCAAAAAGCATGACCGCCCCAATGTGATACAGGCTATCGCTGAAGCGCGCGAGCACGGCGATTTAAAAGAGAATGCTGAATACCATGCGGCCCGAGAGCAGCAGGGGTTTATCGAGGGCCGCATCCAGGATATTGAAGCCAAGTTATCCAACGCGCAGATCATCGATATCGCTAAAATTCCCCCTGCCGACCGGGTAATTTTTGGTGCCACCGTAACCATTATCAACACCGATACTGATGAGCCAAAGACCTACCGCATTGTCGGTGATGACGAGGCTGATGTGAAAAGCGGCAAGATCTCCTACCAGTCGCCTATCGCCAGAGCCCTAATTGGCAAAGAGCTGGGTGAGGTGGTCAATGTTCAGACCCCCAGCGGTGAAATCGAATATGAAATTGACGATGTGTCCTACAAGTTGAGCTAAGTTGCCGGCCTTGTTTTTGAACCGTGCAGTCTAGAGATTAGCTTCCAATAGAAACATCATCAGCGCCTTTTGCGCGTGCAGACGATTCTCCGCCTCATCCCAGACCACCGAAATATTCTTATCCTCCAACAGCTCTGCTGAAACCTCCTCACCTCTGTGTGCAGGCAGGCAGTGCATAAACAGCGCATTATCCGCCGCGCCGGACATCAATTGATGATTGACCTGAAAGTTGGCAAAGTGCTCAAGTCTGGTCTGTTGCTCGGCTTCCTGGCCCATTGAGGCAAATACATCGGTGGTAACCAGATCGGCACCAGAGACAGCCTCCACTGGATCAGTAGTGAGAGCAATGCGACTACCCGCACTTTCAACTAGCACAGCGTTCGGTTCATAGCCTTCGGGGCAGGCAATACGCAGTTGGAAATCAAACTGCACTGCGGCATTGATCCACGAGTGGCACATATTATTGCCATCACCTATCCAGGTTACGGTTTTGCCCTGAATAGCACCTCGGTGTTCGACGAAGGTCTGTATGTCCGCCAACAGTTGACAGGGGTGGAAGCTATCGGTCAGCGCATTGATCACCGGCACATCGGAGTATTGGGCAAAGCGCTCGATCTTGTCATGTCCAAAGGTTCTAATCATTACCAGATCAGCCATGCGCGAAATAACTCTGGCTGAGTCCTCGATTGGCTCACCGCGCCCCAGCTGAGTATCGCTGGGAGACAGGAACAGCGCGCTGCCACCCAGTTGTGCCATACCCGCTTCAAAGGAGACCCTAGTTCGCGTGGATGATTTTTCAAATATCATCGCCAGCACTTTGCCGGCAAAAACGGGTTGCTGTGTGCCCGCTCTATGGGCTTTTTTTAGGGCGATAGCAGACTCAACCACCTGATGCAGCTCAGTCGGAGATAAATCTTTTAAGGTGAGAAAATGTCTGACTGCCATAATAGATCGCTCCTAGTTAAAGTCACTGATCAAAGGACTCAGGATATCCACCACCTGATGAGCCTCGTCATCCGTCATAATCATGGGTGGCAGTAATCTAATCACCGAATCAGCGGTGACATTAATAATCAGCCCCCTATCCATTGCCGCTTTAAATAGCGATTTGCAGGGTGCCGACAGCTCCACGCCGATCATACAGCCATGACCGCGTATCTCTTTAACATGGGGTAGGGAACCCACCCTGTTGTGCAAGCCCTGCATAATAATTTCACCCACGGTGGTGGCACGTTGATACAGATTTTCATTCTCTATAGTCGATACCACAGCGAGAGCTGCAGCACAGACCAGCGGATTGCCACCAAAGGTAGATCCATGTTTACCCGGTTGCATTAACTCGGCGGCCTCGCCGTGGGCCAGGCAGGCACCTATGGGTACGCCGTTACCCAGCCCCTTTGCCGTGGTCACTACATCGGGCTGGATACCGCTGTGCTGATAGTAAAAATATTTCCCGGTGCGACCATTGCCAGTCTGCACCTCATCGAGCATCAGCAGCCAACCCCTTTGATCACAAAACGCGCGCAGCTGTTTCAAATAATCTGGATCGGCGACACGAATACCGCCCTCTCCCTGTAGGGGTTCCACCAGTACAGCGCAGATATTGGGATTGTTCTCAGCAATAACCTCTAACCCCTGAATATCATTAAACGGACCGCGAACAAACCCCCCCACTAGAGGTTCAAAACCAGCCTGTACCTTGCGACTGCCAGAGGCGCTCAGGGTGGCGAGGGTGCGGCCGTGGAAAGCATTGTCCATCACTAGGACGGTGGGTAATTTGATGCCTTTTTTATGGCCATGCAGTCTAGCTATTTTGACTGCCGCCTCATTGGCTTCAGCGCCTGAGTTGCTAAAAAATACATTGGTCATGCCGGAGATGGCACAGAGCTTTTCAGCCAGCTGCTGTTGATGCGGGATGCTAAAAAGGTTGGAGCAATGAAGTAACTGACTAGCTTGATCGGTAATTGCTGCGGCCACTGCCGGATGAGAATGTCCCAGTCCGCAAACCGCAATACCCGACAGCGCATCCAGATATTGGTTGCCCTGATTATCCCACAGCCACGCACCATCACCCCTAACCAAAGTTAGGGCTTTTTCGCCATAAGTATTCATTAGCGCTGTTGTCGTCATGCTGCTCACTTTTAACTGCCAATAGAAAAAGGGCAGCGGTGCTGCCCTTAATGTAGAGATATTATAAGTACATTGATTCGCCACTGCAATATACCCTAGTCCTAGCTTTATTGGTTTCAGCTATAGATTTAATCACTATTATTGGCTAAATCAGATACCCACAATAGGTTAAAAACGCTAAAATGTGCTCCGACAGTTGTTATCACTCAAAGGTAAGCTTTAATGGATATTATGGAAACAATTCGCGATCAAGTGGAAAATAATACAGTGCTTCTGTATATGAAAGGCTCTCCCAATCAACCTCAATGTGGGTTTTCCGCGCGCACTGTGCAGGCATTGATGGGCTGTGGGCACCGCTTTGCCTATGTGGATGTGTTGTCCAATCCGGAAATCCGCACCAACTTGCCCACCTATGCCAACTGGCCAACCTTTCCCCAGCTTTGGGTTAATGGAGAGTTAATCGGCGGTTGTGATATTGTCACTGAGATGCACGAGAAAGGGGAGCTTAAAGAACTTATTGACGAAGCTATTGGCGATGAGGAACAGACTCCCTCATAAGTTGTAAACTAGTTAAAGTTTCCATACTGCAACAAGTGGTTTAGCCTCGTCCCTTCAGTGACCTGATTAAGCGGCGATTTCCTGTAGTAGTTACCTTGAAATCGCCGCGCTAAACGCCCAGATTATTTGGCAGATTCCGCGAAGTAAAATTTGCGCCACAGTCGCAGACCAAATCCCAGAGACAACACCCACACAAACAGCTCTATCCAATTGGGATTGCTGTTATAGCCAAGAAAGCCTTTTAGAAATACCCCAATATGGCCCTTGTCATGTAGCAGGTGTGTGTACTGCTGTTTGCCATTGAGATTGTAGGAATAAAAAGCTGGATTGTCCGATGGTCCCAGCTCTTTAACGGGTTCAAGAATACTGTAGGGTCGAGCAATATCCTGTTTTGACTCCAAACCTATGACTTGCAAATGATCGCCTTTAACCAGGAACTCCTCTATTTCATGGGTGCCATAGGTCATCATTCCAGCGGCAAAAATAACCAGTAGCAGGCTAGTGGCTCTAAAAAATGACTTGAGTTGGATGCGTCTGCCCTGGACGACGATGCCATAGCCAATAGCTACCGCCAATACTAATCCTGCAATAAATCCAGTGTAGGAGAAGGAATCGGTCATCGAAAAACTGCCCATCAAGAAAATGGCGGTTTCAAACCCCTCTCTAAAAATAGCGAAAAACACGATCAGGAAAATACCCCAGCCAGCATTTTCAACTGCCTGATTAGCTTCCTCCTTTAATGCGGCTGTAGCGCCTACCTGTTTGGACAGCCAGAAGATGACGTACCAAATTAACCCCGCGGTTGCGATCATGGCAACGCCTTCAAACAGCGCCTCCATAGAGGCATTGCCGATGGAACTTTTAACCCGCACCAGCAGGATGCCAGCCGCAATGCTGGCAATAATGGCGCACGCCACCCCCATCCATAATTGACGGATTTCCCTTTTTAATCCCTGCTTGACCAACAGAGTGAAAATAATCCCAACAATTAATGAGGCCTCAAGGCTCTCGCGAAACATAATAATAAATTCATTCATATCAGAAATTTCTCACAATTGGACTGCTGACAACTTTATAGCTCAGTTTTAAAGGCCTACAAAGAGTATTATAGATCAATTAGCCGCTTAAATGCAAATAATTCTCATTAGCGATAAGACTGTAAAAGTTTTTCAGACCCTGATTTTTCTAGATTCTTTTCCACTTATTCATCATTTTTTTATGAGGTTATGTAAAAAATAAGTTGCAAATATAAATGATAATCATTATTATTTGCAAAATCACTTACATTATTTATTACTCAAGGAAAAGTTGATGAGGATGTCATTATTTTTAATGGGCATGACCCTAACAGGTCTTTTAATTTCCAATAGCGTTTTAGCACAGGCACTCGCTATTGAGGAGATTGTTGTCAAGGGAAAGGTCCTTCAAGCGGATCAAATCAATTCGTTAAAGGTACCCACGCCTATTCTTGATGTCCCTCAATCACTATCGATTTTTACTGACGAAGATATTCGCAAACAGGGCATGAAGCAGATTGCCGATATCATGCGATACACTCCGGGTGTCAACACATCCCAGGGTGAGGGGCACCGTGATGCGGTTGTATTCAGGGGTGTTAGATCCACCGCTGACTTTTTCCAAGATGGTGTGAGAGATGATGTCCAGTATTACCGCTCACTTTATAACGTGGATCAGGTTGAGATCCTTAGAGGGCCCAATGCGCTTCTGTTTGGAAGAGGGGGAACAGGTGGGGCGATCAACAGAGTTTCTAAGAAAGCGATTATCGGTAGTGATTCCACAACAATTGATGCGGCGGTTGACTCATTTGGTGCTACTAACTTGGCTGCAGATCTCAATATCAATCTCAGTGATACAGTGGCATTTCGTCTAAATGCTCATAGTGACACTCTAGAGAATCACCGGGATTTTTATGACGGCGACAGATTGGGTATAAATCCAACCTTAAAAGTACAGCTAAGCCCAAGCACTGTCTTAGATCTGTCCTACGAGTATGTGGATCATGAACGATTTATTGATAGAGGTATTCCAACTGCAGATGGGGCGCCTGTAGAAGCGCTTAAAGATGTAGTTTTTGGCGACGCAGATGGCAATGTGAACAAGGTTGAGGCATCAATTTTCCGCGCCGCTGTGAGTCACGAGTTTTCAGATTCTATGAAGGGTAATTTGTCAGTAACTTCAAATAGTTTTGAAAAAATGTATCAAAATACCTATGCCAATAACTATTATGTTGACACTAACACCGTGCAAATGGACGGTTACCATGATCCCACAGATAGAGATAATCTAATTTTCACGGGTAATTTAATCAGCGAGACTGAACTTGGAAGCACTACTCACACCTTGCTAGTAGGTTTTGAAAGTATTGAAACAGATAGCAGTAACCTGCGTTATAACACTTATTGGACGACCAATGACTGCACGGCGAGTGATTATGACCGTGAGGTGTTTAATGTTGCAGATACAATTAATTTCGATGTGAATGCCGCTGGGGATGCCACTTCCCTTGAGTACACAAACCCATGCGCCCTTAAATCGAGTACGCAAACCGATATCAGTGTTCAGTCATTTTATATTCAAGATCAGATTGACCTTACCGATAATTTAATTGTTGTTTTGGGAGGTCGTTATGACAGCTTCGATGTTAGGGTTGATGATATAAAAGCGGATAGTTCAGCTGCTCGTAAAGACACCGAGTTTTCGCCACGCTTCGGATTGATCTACAAACCTACTGGCAACACATCTGTCTATTACAGCTACAGCGAGAGTTTCTCGCCAAGATCAGGTGAGCAATATAAAAAGATGACTAGCGAAGAGGCGAGCCTGCGACCTGACTACTTCGAGAGTAGGGAACTGGGTTTCAAAATTGACTTCAGCGATGATCTCAGTTTTTCAGCAGCCTATTTCGACAGTAAGTCTGATAGAGCAAGTTATGACGGCACAAGCACAGAAATTATCAATGAGAGAAATCTTTCAGTGGATGGCATTGAGTTGGAGCTAAAGGGTCAAATCAGCGATAACTTAGACGTAACCCTAGGCTATAGCAGTATGGACGGAGAGACATCAAGCGGTGGTCTGCCTCGAGAGATTCCCGAATCAACCTTCTCTATGTGGGCAGCTTACCAAGTGAGTCCGAAATTAGGCTGGGCGGTTGGCGTTATGCACCAGGGTGAATCGGCTATAAAAGACAATGCACCAACCTTGCTTTTGCCTGCTTATACCAGAGTTGATGCGGCAGTTTACTATGCCTTCTCAGACGACTTTAAGGTTCAGTTAAACGCTGAGAACCTTGCCGATGAGCTTTACTTCCCCCACTCTCACAGTACCCATCAGGTTACGGTTGGAGAGGGAAGAAACTTCACGCTATCCCTTAGCAAAAGTTTTTAACTCGTAGCCTGTTTGGTTTCAATGTAACAAAAAGGGCGACAATGTCGCTCTTTTTGTTGGGGACCAAAATTGAGAATCCAAAATAATAACCTCAAAGAGTGCAACGTTAATTTAATCTGTGCGTGTCTTGTAACTGCCTCGGCAAGCAGTAATTAAGCTTGATTGTCACAGTCTTATGGCTTTGAGTGTTTAGCTTGTCCTTGGTCGGCCTGTCAGCGATTTAAAGTTACCCTATGGCAACTATAGAAACTTTTAATTGGTTGAAAAGCCTCTGTTGTGGAACTATGCTTTGGTTGTCGTGGGGTCTCCCCGCAAAAATAATTTAACGTATTTAGGAGTATTCTTATGGGAGTCTTAGTTGGAAGATCAGCGCCGGATTTTACTGCCGCAGCAGTCACTGGTTCGGGTGAGATTGTAGATAATTTTAATTTGAGTGAAGCGATCAAAGGTAAAAAAGCCGTAGTGTTCTTTTATCCTCTGGACTTCACATTCGTTTGTCCATCGGAGCTTATCGCGTTTGATCACCGCTATGCGGACTTCCAAAGTCGTGGTGTGGAGGTTATAGGCGTATCGATTGACTCGCAGTTTTCCCACAATGCTTGGCGCAATACGGCAATCAATGACGGTGGTATCGGCCCGGTGAAATACACGCTGGTAGCTGATGTTAAGCATGAAATCTGTCAGGCCTATGATGTCGAGCATCCTGCTGATGGCGTGGCGTTTAGAGGTTCATTTTTGATTGATGAAGATGGTCTTGTTAGACATCAGGTAGTAAACGATCTTCCCTTAGGTCGTAATATCGACGAAATGTTAAGAATGATTGACGCATTGGCTTTCCATCAGGATCACGGTGAAGTTTGTCCTGCAGGCTGGAATCAAGGCGATAGTGGTATGAAAGACACGCCGGATGGCGTTGCGGCATACCTATCTGAGAATGCTGATAAGCTGTAAGTCTGATTGACATCTTAATTATGCCCGCTTGCTTCATAGCAGGCGGGCATATTTTTTTCAGGCCGATTTTCTCCGGCCCTGCCAAGGCCCCTGTATATCCTCTCGAATTATCGGGTATTCACCTGTTTTGCGATCGTGCAAGAATTGGTCGAGAACCATTTGTACGACCGGAAAAGCCAGTTGATCCCAGGGTATGTCGGCCTCGTCAAAAAGTTTGACCTCGGTGGACTCGTTGCTGGGACCAAAGTCGGGTTTGGCCAGTTCAGCTCGGTAGAAAACATAGACCTGATTGATGCGGGGGATATCGTAGAGGGCGTAGAGTACTGGATTAATGACCCTGGCGTTGGCTTCCTCGTAACACTCGCGCAGTGCGCCCTCGAGGCTAGATTCGCCGTTTTCGAGAAACCCTGCAGGCAGTGTCCAATAGCCGTGACGGGGTTCTATGGCCCTCTTGCAAAGTAAGATCTGTTGTTGGTAAGTGGGTAAAACACCGACAATAACGCGCGGATTTTGGTAGTGAATTTCGCCGCAGTTACCACATACGAAACGTTCTCTATTGTCTCCGGCAGGAATTGTTTTCGCGACCTTATGACCACATTGGGAGCAGAACTTCATTTTTTAACTCTGATTGATAATAAACCCGAGTATAATGCATTAATGCTAAATACAATCAAAGAACAGCTGCAAAAATTTCCTATATTACCCGTTAGCCCAAAGCCGGATCTTGAGACCGCTGCAGCTGTGATGCTTATTTTGCATGGCGATAGTAGTAATCCACTGTTGGTACTGACCGAACGAGCGGCACATATGAACAGTCACCCGGGAGAGGTCGCTTTCCCCGGTGGCATGTGGGATCCAGATGATGGTGACTTATTGACCACCGCCCTGCGTGAGACTGAGGAGGAGATAGGCTTATCTGCGGATCGTATCCGGCCTATTGCGATGCTGCCCAGCGCCTCGCCCAAAACCCGTAATCTGATGGTCAGGCCATTTGTTGGTATAGCGGAGGGCGCTCTGAATTTCACGCCACAACCCTCGGAAATTGCCTCAATTTTCAACTTGCCTATTGCCCCACTGACAGATAACCAGCAGTATCAATATTTTGAAGTTGGCGAGGGTGATGATGTCGTTAGTCTTCCATTTTTTGCTTACCAAGATTACAGGATTTGGGGTTTTACCCTTAAGGTTTTGGTGGATATGCTCAATGCCACACTGGGGGTTCAGATTAAACTGCACTACCCAGATGGGGCACAACTAGAAAAGCTTCGAAAGAGAGGGAAGTGATGATTTACCAATTGGGGAATGATATTCCACAGATAGATAAGACAGTTTTTGTTGCTGAGAGTGCCGATATTATCGGTCGAGTGATTGTTAAAGAGCATGCCAGCGTGTGGTTCAATGCGGTTATTCGCGGAGACTGTGATCTGATTGAAATTGGCGCACGCAGTAATATTCAAGATGGTGCGGTATTGCACTGTGATCCTGGGCAGCCACTTAAAATTGGTGAAGATGTGACCGTTGGTCATCAGGCAATGATCCACTGCAGAGAGATCGGCGATCGCACCTTGGTGGGCATCAATGCGGTTATTCTCGATGGCGCGGTAGTGGGCAGTGACTGTATTATCGGTGCCAATAGTTTAGTCAAAGCCGGTGATGTAATTCCCAGTGGCTCTCTGGTGCTTGGGTCACCGGCCAAAGTGGTGCGTGAGTTGGATGAGAAGGCCAAAGCCATTTTACTGGGATCGGCAGCCCATTATGCGCACAAAAGCCAAAAGATGGCCTCTGATTTGGTGGCTGTGGAGCGGTGACTGATTCGACGGTAAAGTCTCCCTGCATTTCTCTGTGTCGACTCAACGACAATGGAATCTGTGAGGGCTGTTATCGAACTGCGGAGGAGATAAAACATTGGTCTTATCTGGATAATCAGCAGCGCAGTCAGGTGCTCTCAAACTGCACGGTTAGAGCGGCCGAGTTAGACGCCCCCGGCTGAGCGCTAGGTGGTTGCCGAGGTTATGCGTCGCTTGTTCCCTCAGCCGCTCTCAGACTTAGCGCTGATACAGTTTTGATTTTAGTTTCATTGATTTCCACGGTCTCAAAACGGTAGTGACTGGTTGCAAAGCTGACATTGCCATCCGGTATGCTCTCAAGTTGTTCGAGAACCAGCCCATTCATCGTCTTTGGGCCATCTAGGGGTAGATCCCACCCAGTTGCCTTGTTAATTTCTCTTATGGTCGCGGTGCCGTCAATCCGATAACTACCATCTCCATTGGCATGGATTTCTTCAGTTTTGTCCGCTGTATTGGTGGTGAAATCGCCGACAATTTCCTCGAGTATATCCTCTAGAGTGACCAGCCCCTGAACCTCGCCGTACTCATCGACCACCACTGCAAAACGGCTGCGCATTTTTTTAAAGTTTACCAACTGAGTGGTCAGTTTGGTAGTTTCAGGGATAAAGTAGGCCTCGTCACTAAAGCGTTTAATAGCCTTGTGTGTGACGCGATCTGAACGCAGCAGATGGTTAGCTTTGCGCACATGGAAGATACCGATAATATTATTGATATCCCCTTCAAAAACCGGTTGTCTGGTATATTCACAGGACAGTATCTGATCCATGAGCACATCGATATCGTCTTCTAAATTAAGCCCTGTGACCTCATTGCGGGGGATCATAATATCCTCTACAGTCATATTATCTAGGTCGAGTATTGCTCTTAACATGCCCTGATTGCTGTCGGAAAGCTTGTGGCCAGATATGTCGACCAGTGATTTTAACTCCTCGCTATCCAGACTATCGTCACGGTTTTTGCGCGGATCAAAACCCAGCAGGATAATAAAGGTATTGGTCAATTTGTTGATCGACCAGACTAGAGGGTTGAGCAGTTGCAGAAGAGGTTTGAGGATGTGGCTGGCTTTAAAGGCAAACCACTCGGGATTCTGCGCGGCGATGGTCTTTGGTGTCACCTCGGAGAATATCAGCACGGTTATAGTCAGTGATGCAGTTGCCACCCAGGGTGCAGCAGCCTCACCCACATAGTAGATCGCCAGCATATTGGCGATGATAGCGGCGAGAATATTGACCGCGTTATTGCCGATTAGAATCAGTCCGATAAGGCGGTCGGGCATATGCAACAATTTTGCGGCACGCCGTGCGCCGGAACTTTTCCTGCGTTGATGTCTCAGTCGATAGGGGTTGAGGGACATCATGCTGGTCTCTGAACCAGAGAAAAATGCGGATAAGATAAGCAGAAAGAATAGTGCCAGCCAGAGAATTAGCGGGTTAGAACCGTCCAAGAAGAATTAGCCTCTAAAATTAGCGATCGGTATGTTGAATGAGATTGTTTAATTTGGCAACTGACTTTTGTTATCTAAGGATAAATTCGATGACAAACTTGCTGCCAATATAGCCTAGGAGGATGGCTATAAAACCCATCCAAGTCCAGTTGATGGCTCTTTTCCCGCGCCACCCATGATAGTGCCTGCCAACTAGGAGTACCGCGTAAACCAGCCATGCAAGCAGACTAAACACCACCTTGTGAACCAGTTGCTGAGCCAATAAATTCTCGTATACCAAAAAGCCGCTAAGCAATGATAGGGTCAGCAGCACCTGGCCCAACCAGATGGCCTGAAACAGCAGCGACTCCATGGTTTCAAGGGCCGGTAGGGCTCGCATTAGTGCATTTTGATGTTTGTGCTTGAGCTGCCAGTTTTGATAGCCGCAGAGCAGTGCCTGCGTGGCTGCTATGGCCAGAAAGCTGTAGGCCAGCACCGACAGTAGGATATGTGTCTGCAGGCCTGAGGAAAGCAAAATTGGAGAGCTGGAGTGGGTGCCTGTGAGGGTCACAGTGAGAACCACCACAGAGATCGGAAATAGCGCCAGATAGAGGTTTTGCACCGGTTTGCTAAGAGCACTTACCCACACCAGAAAATTGATTACCAGCGCTAATAGCGTCAGCACTTTGAACAGTCCAAGATCCAGACCGGCGTCGACAAACAGCAGGCCCCATGTAGTGAGGCCGTGCAGCAAAATCGCCGCCGCTGCCATCACTGGCAATATGATGGTCTGTGAAGATTGTGGGTCACGCAGTTTTATCAACTGAAACAGCCAACCGATCAGGTAGAGTGCTGCAGCCCCGAAGCCCAGTATGGGAATGATCATAATTCAATCCATAAGAATAACATTCTAAGTTTGTCATATTCAGTCCACTAGGTGAAGAGACTAGACTAAATGCTGATATAATGCCTGTATTAGTTTGCACAATTGGAATCAACAATAATGGCACTTTTTGAAAATTTATCCGAGCGATTGTCCAAGACCATCAAAAGGGTCTCTGGTAAAGCCAGTCTCAGCGAAGCCAATATCCAAGAGACTCTGCGGGAAGTTCGCATGGCATTGCTTGAAGCTGATGTAGCGCTGCCGGTAGTCAAAGATTTTATTGAGTTGATCAAACAGCGCGCTCTGGGACGTGAAGTCAGCAGCAGCCTTAATCCCGGCCAGCAGTTTTTAAAAATTGTCCAGGCTGAACTCGAGCGGGTAATGGGGGAGGAGAATCAAACCCTTAATCTCAGTGCTCAACCCCCAGCCGTGATTCTTATGGCCGGTCTCCAAGGGGCTGGTAAAACTACCTCGGTAGCCAAATTATCGCGCTATCTCCGTGAGCGTGAGAAAAAGAAAGTCATGGTGGTATCAGCGGATATCTACCGACCCGCGGCTATTGAGCAGTTGAGCACGCTGGCAACGGAGGTCGATGTCGAATTCTTTCCCAGCCGGTCAGATCAGGCGCCCACCACCATTGTCAAAAATGCGATTGCTGCAGCCAAGACTCGTTTTGTAGATGTATTGATTATTGATACCGCGGGACGGCTGGCCGTGGACGAGGCGATGATGACTGAGATTAAACAGATTCATCAGGTTGCCAACCCTGTGGAGACGCTGTTTGTGGTCGATGCTA
This sequence comes from Porticoccaceae bacterium, assembly GCA_049612225.1. Classification (GTDB taxonomy): domain Bacteria; phylum Pseudomonadota; class Gammaproteobacteria; order Pseudomonadales; family Porticoccaceae; genus HTCC2207. The sequence continues at coordinate 178,143 of JBMZBJ010000003.1, forward strand.
TGCTCGGTCAGGATTCGGTCAACACCGCCAAGGCATTTGATCAGGCACTGCCACTAACCGGTGTGATCCTCACCAAGGCCGACGGCGATGCCCGTGGCGGTGCGGCTCTGTCAGTACGTCATGTGACTGGCAAGCCAATTAAATTCCTCGGAGTGGGTGAGAAAACCGATGCCCTTGAGCCGTTTCATCCCCAGCGGATTGCCTCACGAATACTAGGTATGGGTGATGTTCTCAGTCTGATTGAGGATGTCGAGCGCAAAGTTGACAAGAAAAAAGCTGAAAAACTCGCCGCTAAAGTGGTTAAGGGCAAGCGCTTTGATCTGGAAGATCTCCGTGAGCAGTTGCAGCAGATGAAGCAGTTGGGTGGCATGGAAGGGCTGATGGATAAGTTGCCGGGTATGGGTAATATGGCGCAGATGGCTCAGCAGACGGATGCCACCAGCCAGTTCAGTAAGATGGGTTATATTATTGACTCTATGACGCCGAAAGAGCGCGCTAATCCAGATATTCTCAATGGTTCGCGTAAAAGGCGTATTACTGCAGGTTCGGGTACCAGCATTCAGGATTTAAACCGTTTGCTAAAACAGCACAAGCAAATGGCCAAAATGATGAAGAAAATGAAGGGCAAAGGCATGCAAAATATGATGCGTGGCATGGGGAATATGCTACCTCCCGGTGGGTTTCCTCGTTTGTAGACAATTCGACCACTGCAATCTCTCAATCAAGCACCCAATGCCTCTATAAAGAGGTTTTCTTTCGCCCGCAATTGGCGTAATATACCGCGCCTTTTAGAAGGTCAGGCCAAGTTAGTTAAGAATCTGGCGTTGGCAGCAGATTAATCAGTAATACTGGGCGATACACGCCTCAGGACAAGGTATCAGTAGATGGTGACAATTAGATTGGCTCGCGGCGGTTCAAAGAAACGCCCTTTTTACCACATCACAGTGTCTGACTCTCGCAAGGCGAGAGATGCTCGCTACATTGAGCGCATAGGATTCTTCAATCCTATTGCCCGCGGCGCTGAACAGCGCTTGCGTGTCGACTTGGATCGGGCTAGCTACTGGCAGGGTCAGGGTGCCCAGGTGAGTGAGCGGGTATCAGCACTGCTTAAAGAGGCTGCCAAACAAGCAGCTTAATAGGCGATATAGCCAGTGGGCAATATCGAAATTATTGCAGACAAGTTGATAGTTGGACGCATTTCCACAGTCTACGGTGTGCGCGGCTGGGTCAAGGTGCTCTCCTATACAGAACACCCCGGTGCGATATTTTCCTACCAGCCCTGGTTTGTTGAAACTGACAACAGCCTGCGTACCATCGAGGTGGATGCTTGGAAAATTCACGGAGATGGGTTAGTCGCCCATTTGAAAGGCATTGACGATAGGGATGATGCCCGTGGGTGGTGCAACAGTAACATCAAGATAGCATCGGCAGAACTGCCTGAACTGAGTGATAGGGACTTCTATTGGCATCAGCTGAAAAATTTGGTGGTTTATAGCTGCTTCAATAACCAACAGCAGCGACTGGGCATGGTGGTCTCACTGTTAGAAACCGGTGCTAATGATGTGCTGGTAGTTCGTGGAGACTCCCAGAGCCTTGATAGACGGGAGCGATTGATCCCCTACTCGGACAGTCACATCCTCAAAGTAGACTTGCAGGCACAGAGGGTCGAGGTAGACTGGGATCCGGATTTCTGAGTCGCCCTGCAGTGATTGCGGAGGTCAGCTGTGAAGATAGCATTGATCAGTCTGTTCCCAGAGATGTTTAAAGCCCTGTCCGACTACGGCGTTAGTGGCCGCGCAGTTGCCAAGGGGTTGGTGCAGATTTGCTGCTTCAATCCGAGAAGCTATACTCAGGACCGGCATGCTACCGTAGATCATCGCCCCTATGGCGGTGGCCCAGGTATGGTGCTGATGATTGAACCCTTACGCAGTGCCATCAAAGCGGCGAAAGACTGGATTGATGGTGAGGCTAAGGTGGTTTATTTATCACCACAGGGTAGGGTGCTCAATCAGGCCGCGGTCGATGAATTTGTCAGTGCAGATGCGCTGATCTTGATTGCGGGACGCTATGAGGGAATAGATGAGCGTCTGATTGAGTTAGAAGTAGATGAGGAATGGTCAATCGGTGACTATGTGCTCAGCGGCGGTGAGATCCCCGCTATGGCATTGGCAGATGCGCTGATTAGACAGTTGCCCGGCGTGCTGGGGCATGAGGACTCCGCGGGACAGGACTCGTTTGCGGAAGGTCTTTTGGATTTTCCTCACTACACCCGTCCCGATTGTTATCAGGGATTGCCAGTCCCAGAGATACTGCTCTCTGGCAACCATGAGGAGATAAGACGCTGGCGTCTAAAGCAGTCTCTGCACAGAACCGCGCAGAGGAGGCCAGAATTACTGGATCGGCTGCAGCTCGATAATGAGCAGGCAGCCCTACTCAAGGAGTTGAGTGACGCACCGGCAGATGATGGCAAAAGCTAGTTCATCCTCTCTGTACGGCGCTCTAAAACAGGTGGCCTGCCACCAACCAATGAAAATTGAGGAGCAAAAAATGAGTAACAAGACACCTATTATTGCCGCTCTTGAGAAAGAGCAGATGAATAAGCAAGTCCCAGAGTTTGGCCCCGGGGATACTATTGTGGTCAAGGTTAAGGTCAAGGAGGGCAACCGCGAGCGACTTCAGGCGTTTGAAGGCGTGGTATTGGCCAAGCGTAACCGACAACTGAACTCATCATTTACCGTGCGCAAAATTTCTAATGGTATTGGTGTTGAACGCACATTTCAGACCTATAGCCCACTGGTTGACAGTATAGAGGTCAAGCGTCGAGGTGCTGTGCGTCGAGCCAAGCTCTACTATTTGCGTGAACGCTCTGGAAGATCTGCGCGAATTAAGGAAAAATTATCTAGCTAGAGAGAAACGGCTGCATGATGCTACCGCTGAGCGGACTCCAATGAGCCCGCTCCGCTTTCTTGATTATGGATAGATACAATCCCCAGTTTGGCCATAAAGTAATTGATCTTCCTAGTTGTGAAGGGTCAATGTTATAATTTAGTGCGTTGAAAGATGCGTTAGGTAATTTATTTTGCTATGCTAAAGTGAATTAAACCTAATAAACTTGGCCTATGGTGGTATGCATGGCTGTTAGTCTCTAGGATGGAGGCATTCAAAAAAATGGATTTAAAACATATCTTGATCATCGATGATCACGCCTTTGTTTGTGAAGGAATAAAGGCAACGCTGACCGAGCGATTCGATAGTATTCCTATTACTACCACGGATCACAGTGATAAGGCGCTCTCCATATTATCTACTGAGTCCGTCAGTCTGGTAATTCTAGATCTTTTCATGCCAGCTGGCGCCGGCGGTTTCAGTTTTATTTCACAGTTGCGCGAAACCTATCCCAAGTTACCGCTTATTGTGCTCTCCGCTTCAGAAAACTCCAGTCATATCAGAAAGTGTCTAGAGTTGGGGGTGATGGCTTTTGTCACTAAATCGGCTCCCAAGGAAGCCCTGTTTGAGGCAATCGCTAAGGCTGTCGACGGCCAGCAATACATCCCCAAGTATCTTATTGAATCAATACCTGAAGTCGCCAAAGTGGTGGATGAGGTGGATTCTGGGGCCAGCATAGAAATTATCTCTGATTTAATCACCAGTCGGCAGATGGATATTTTGCGCTGTATCAGTCGCGGTTATTCGAACAAACATATCGCAAGGGAGCTGGATCTGTCAGAGAATACGGTAAAGGTTCATGTCAGTGCAATGTTGAGAGCACTGGGCTTGAGGAATCGTACTCAGGCGGGAATCTTGGGGCAAAAACTGGGGCTACTAAATAAATGAAATAATATTGTCCCCTAGATTATCTTCAGGTTATTTGATTTTTGATACAAGGCAGTAATAGCAATAGACTCCTTTATTGGGTGCAGGGAAGTTTGATAATCATTACTGCCGGAAATGGGATGATGATGCAATGAAATCAGGAAGAGTTCTCAGTACGATTCATCAGAAACTGCTGCTAATGAGTTTCATACCGTTGGCGCTGCTAAGTATGGCGATGGGCTGGTATATGATTTCAGCTCAGAATACTGAATTGTTAGATAACCTCTACGATACAGGACGTACCGCTGCCAGTCAGACCGCCTCCAATGCCGAGTTTGCGCTGCAGTCTGGTGACCGCGAACTGCTGGAGGTGCTCGCCTACTCAGCACTCGAAATTCCCGCTGTAACCGGGGTGTTATTTGCCAGTTATCAGGATGGCAAATCGCTGAATGTCGGTAGCATTGATTTCAATCAAATGCCCGATGATTTTGACAGTGGTTCCCCGTTTTATTTGAACAATCACTGGTACTTCTATGCCGATATTCTCGACCACAACACCCTGGTCGAGATGAATGGCAATATCTTTGATCCTCAACCCGTGCCGGTTGGCTGGACATTGTTGCAACTAACTGACCAATATCTCTCAGAGAAGCGCTACAAGGCTGTTGTCACAACCTTAGCAGTGATCTTTTTGAGTCTGCTGTTGGCGTTCTGGTTATCAGTGAGAATTGGCCGAGCTATCTCAATGCCACTCAGGAGTCTCACAGAGGTTGTTGAAAAAATGGAGCAGGGTGACTTGCAAACGGCAGCCAGTAAACAGGAGTTATATGAATTAGATAAGCTTGCTCTGGGGATTAACAGCCTTGCCAGTAGTGTGCGTGATTCTAAGGTGAGTCTGGAAAATGAAATAGCACAGGCGACATCTCAGTTGCAGGTTACCCTAGTGGATCTGGAGGAGGCAATGCGAGCCAAGGATCAGTTCCTTGCACGTATGAGTCATGAGCTGCGTACACCATTGACTGCGGTTATGGGATTTACCAATTTGCTCTCTAGAGAGGAGGACGAGGCAGAGCGGCGCAAACATTTGCGCATGATTCAGAGATGCTCAGCGATTCTGCTGACGGTGATTGATGATGTTCTCGACTTCTCCAAGGCCAATGTGGATGGGGTTACCCTCAAGCTCAGTAACTTCAATTTGCAGACGCTAATCGGCGACACCACTACGGTTTTTTCCAAGCAGGCGACCGATAAAGGCCTGATTTATGAGGTGGTAATTGAGGAAAATGTCCCTCAACAAGTCTATGGTGATCCCGCTCGCTTGGCTCAGATACTGACTAACCTATTTAACAATGCGATCAAATTCACAACCGAGGGTGGAATTTACACTAGGGTAAAGTTTATCGATCAACAGGATGATTTGATAACCCTGGAATTCTCAGTAAAAGACACTGGCAAGGGTATCGCCAAAGAGAAGATCCCCACCCTGTTCGAACCTTTTATTCAGGAAGATAGCTCTATTAACCGTCGCTTTGGAGGCAGTGGTCTCGGACTGTCGATAGCCAAGACTCTGGTGGAGGCAATGGGCGGCAGTGTGCACATCAACAGTGAAGTGGATGTGGGTTCCACAGTGACATTTAGCTGCAGGTTCTCTGAACCCCAAGTAGATTCGGCACGAGAGCGTTTTCAGAAAAATTTATCATCCTCGTCAGAAATCCTATCTGGCGTGTCGATTTTGGTGGCTGAGGACAACCCATTTAATCAAGAGTTGCTGCTTAAATTATTCAAGGGTTATGGCGCCCACTGCACGGTTGCACAGACAGGATTGGAAGCCATAGAAATGGCTAACAATCCAGATATTGATGTGGTGCTTATGGATATGCATATGCCTGAAGTTGATGGCATAGCTGCCACAGATACCATTGTCAGGCAGTGCATAGACCACCCTCCTATTATCGGATTGACTGCAGATATTGTTGAGTCAGAGAGACAAAAGATGATCTTAGCTGGTGCTGTAAAGGTGCTCCTAAAACCCATTGATGAGGTGCAGTTAATCAATGCTATTCTCGATGTAGTCAGTGAGCGGCGCGAAACTCCCAATGTTATCCAAGGAGGCCTGTTAGCCGCGGTGTTGCCTCCAGTCGAATTAAAGATTGCTCTACTCAAAAGTATCACGCAACTGCAAATAGCCTTTAGTGACCCAGAAAGAGTCGAGCTAAAAGAAATTATTCACGATTTGCTGGGTTTGTGTGGTCTATATGGAATGACAGATCTGCGGGAGTTGGTATTGGATCTGAGCAATACCCATAGCAGCCTGAGTACTGCACAAAATCTGCAGAAGATTAAAAAAATTCACAAGTTTATTGAAACATCCAAAGTCCTCAAAGAGCAGTCTTAAGGTGAATCTTTATCACTGAGAACGTCCTATACTTCTTTAAATAGTACTTTATAACTAGGACTTCAGAGTAATATTAATTCGCCATACACCCTATTAATATAATTATGCATGATCGGCCTATGCAGGATGCTTCTGAAAGGATTCAAGTTAGTTTAACTTTACTAACGAGTAATTGCGGTGAAAGTGGTATCACAAGAGAGCAATCGAATGTGGTAACTCAATTAACCAATGCTAGGACGACAAGGTAGTTGTCTATCGCCAGGGAGGCGAAGGCCGATTCTGTTGTGTACCCCCCTTATCTTTACCTCGCCTAGGCGAGGTTTTTTTATGCCAGTTGAAAAATAATTGCTTTTCTCCGCAACCGATACATCATAGACTGAGACCATTGCACTATGGAGATAATTAGTCAAAAGTGATTAATAACAGACTCAATATGCTCAATGCAGCCGCTTGTGTTTAGCCGCTCCGACTATCATCTTACTTCGAATACAGTGATCTCAGACGGTCAAAACCACAGGTTTCATGTCAATGAGTAATCCCAAAGACTTAGTCGACGGCTTCGCCGAGCGCGAGGCAGCTAAATATGAAAAGCCGATTCCCAGCAGAGAGTTTTTAATAGATTATCTTGAGCAGAGTATTGGTCCTCTGACTCACAGCGAGATCTGCGCCGGCCTGCAAATCCATGATGAAGCTCAGATTGAAGCTATGCGCCGCCGCTTGAAAGCAATGGAGCGCGATGGTCAGTTAGCGATAAATCGTCGAGGAGGCTATGGCACCCTAGACAGATTGCATCTGATTAAGGGTCGGGTGATAGGGCATGCTGAAGGCTATGGTTTTGTGTCCCCACTGGGCGAAAATGGTCAGGATATCTACCTTTCCAGTGTGCAGATGCGCCGGGTTTTTGACGGGGATTTGGTCTTGGTACGTATTGCTGGCTGGGATCGCCGCGGGCGTCCAGAGGGTACGCTGGTCGAAGTTTTGGAGCGCAATACTTCACAGCTGGTGGGCCGTTACTTTTGCGAGAGCGGAATAAATTTTGTCAGGCCGGATAATCCGCGTATTAGTCAAGATATTCTAATTGCCGACGGACAGTTGGGCGCCGCTGTGCCAGGGCAGATTGTGGTGGTGGATATTGTTGAGCCACCGACACGGAGTAGCCTGCCGATTGGACATATCGCCGAGGTATTGGGAGAGCATTTAGATCCGGGTATCGAGATAGAGATAGCCATCCGCAACTATGCTATTCCCCATAAGTGGCCAAAAGATGTTGAGTTGGAAACCAGTGTTATCCCCACCGAGGTCGACACTGTTGAACAGCGCATTGATCTGCGTTCCCTGCCACTGATTACCATTGACGGTGAGGACGCTCGAGATTTTGATGATGCGGTCTTCTGCCAGTCGCAGCCCCACGGTGGTTGGACGCTGATTGTCGCCATTGCCGATGTCTCCCACTATGTGGCTACAGGTTCAGCACTGGATAGAGAGGCCTACCAGCGGGGCAATTCGGTTTACTTCCCCAACCATGTGGTGCCGATGTTGCCAGAGAAGCTCTCCAACGGTATTTGCTCATTGAATCCCGCTGAGGATCGTCTCTGTATGGTCTGTGAGATGCAGATTGATGCCCGGGGAATCATTACTGACTATCAGTTTTATGAAGGAGTTATGCATTCTCACAGACGCATGACCTACACCCAGGTTGCACAAATTATCTCGGAGCGAACCGCTGAAAATAACGCGTCTATTCGCCAGCGATTTTCTGAGATCCTGCCACAGATCGATAACCTGCAGGATCTCTCATTGGCACTGCAGCGCCGCCGAGCCGAGCTTGGTGCCATAGAGTTTAACAGTCAAGAAACGCGTATTCTTTTTGATGGTCAGCGTAAAATAGATCAGATTGTTCCGATTGAAAGGACTGATGCTCACCGGTTGATTGAAGAGTGTATGCTGTGTGCCAACCTTTGCTGTGCACAGTTGTTGGAGAAATCAAAGCTGCCGGCAATCTTTAGAGTTCACGAGGGACCAAAGGATGAGCGGCTAGCTGCGGTTCGAGAGTTCCTAAGTGAACTGGGCATAGGCTTGGGTGGCGGCGATGATCCGCAACCAGCGGACTATCAGCGAGTTCTCAAAGCAGCGGAAAACCGGGAGGATGCGCAGGTTATTCACTCGGTACTGCTCCGATCCATGAGTCAGGCTGTCTACCAACCGCAAAATCACGGCCACTTTGGGCTGGCTTTTGAGTCTTATACCCACTTCACTTCACCGATCCGGCGCTATTCAGACCTGCTGGTTCATCGAGCTATTCGCAGCCTCATCAGAAGTTCTAAAAAGATACCGCATATCAGGCGTGCCGAGCATTATACAGCTGTCGATGGATCGACAATTTACCCCTATCAACCTGCACAGTTGGATGAAATTGGCCAGCATATATCAATGACTGAACGGCGTGCCGATGATGCCACCAGAGAGGTTGTCAGTTGGTTAAAGTGTGAGTATCTCATGGATAGAGTGGGTGAGGAGTACCGGGGTATCATTAATGCAGTGACCGGTTTTGGCTTGTTCGTTATGCTCGATGAATTGCTGGTGGAGGGATTGATTCATGTCACCGGCCTCCCCAAGGATTACTATTATCATGAGCCGGCCCAGCAGCGGATGGTCGGTGAGCGCAGCGGTAGAGTTTACCGATTGGGTCAGAAGCTGACAGTCAGGGTGGTACGGGTCAATTTGCAGGAGCGAAAAATTGATTTTGATCTGGTTGACAGCGGCGCGGAAAAAAGCAGCCGGGCGAGACCACCGCGCAAAACCAAAAATCCTAAGCGTGCCGGCAATAGCGCCAAGCGGTCGAGCGCAAAAGGTAAAACCAAAGGTAAAAAATCCAATTCACGCCGTTAATTAAAGTTTGCGGGGCGTCGGAATCCGTCGCTGTAGCAGCGCTGAAAAAGATACTTCAGCTGCTAAAGAACGGTCAGTTTGGTTCAGGGCAGGTGATTGGGCAGCAGTATCTCTAACAGTTGACCAATATAGTCAATAAACAGGGTGCCGGTGCTTCTCGAATAGAACTTATCGTCACTGCTGCCCAGCACTAGGATGCCCCATGGCTGATCACCATTTAGGGGTACAGCCACCACGGAGCGCACCGCTGAGCCTTGATCGCCAAACAAAAAGGCAATTTCTGAGTCGCTAATAACTCCGCTGACGGTCTGTTCGGCGGCCAGCAATGCGCCTATTTCAGCATTCGCCCTGTCGCCAGTAACTCGATTGACTGCAGTGGGATTATCGACCCCAGTTTGGTCTACAGTGTCGTCTACTATTACAAGACTGTAAAACTCTGTGGAAAAATCCTCTCTGAGGCTTTGATAGAGTGCATCAACCAGCTCGCTGAGGTCTTGGGCTGCAAGCAGGCTTAGAACCAGTCGATTGGTTTTTTCGAAAAGTATCGCATTATCGCTGGCAGCGGTGACCATTTGCTCCACCTTGTCTGCCATCTGTCTGTTGCGGTCGCGCATCACACCAACCTGTCGCTCCACTAGAGAGATCGCCTTGCCACTGTGGTGAGGGATCTCCAATAGCTCCAAGATATCAGGATTTTTTTCCAAGAAATCTCTGTGTTGCTGGAGATATTCTCTGACAAACTGCTCTGGAGATAGACCGTTTAGCTGTTGTTCTTCACTCATAATTTTATTTTTCCATGGAAAACGGTGACTGCAGGGCCTGTCATAGAGACCGCATTGCCATCCCCCTGCCATTCTATAGACAGTTCACCACCTGGCAATGCCACTTCCACCGCGTGATCCACTAGATCGCTCTGTATGGCAGCTACTGCGGCCGCACAGGCACCGGATCCACAGGCCTGCGTCTCGCCGACACCGCGCTCAAATACTCGCAATTGAATGTGCTGTCGATCTTTTATTGCCATAAAGCCGACATTGACGCTCTCTGGAAAGCGCGAGTGCTGTTGCAATTGAAGACCCAAATCGGCAACTGGCGCGGTTTCAATATCTGCAACCTGAATGACAGCGTGGGGATTGCCCATGGAGATCGCCGACAACTGATGGATCTCGCCGCCGACTTCAATCTCATAGAGTAACTGCTGTTGCTCAGCTGCAAATGGAATAGCGCTGGGGTCTAACTGCGGTGATCCCATATTGACCTGAATTAAATGCCGGCCTCTAGACCGCACTTCCATCACGCGATTTTTAGTCTGCAATCGCAGCGACTGCTTGCCAGAGAGCTGTTGATCGAAAATATAGCGGCCCATACAGCGTGCACCATTGCCGCACTGCTCGACCTCAGCACCATCACAATTAAATATTCGATAGTTAAAATCGATATTTTTTGCTGTCGGCGGCTCGATAATTAACACTTGATCACAGCCAATGCCAAGGTTGCGGTCGGCGATGCGACGCACCAGTTCGGCAGTGATATTGACTGATTGTCGCACCGCGTCGATCAGCACAAAGTCATTGCCCAAGCCGTGCATTTTTGTGAATTTTGTCAGCACTTATGAGGCTCCTCTAGGCTTCGGGTATTAGCTGTTCACCCCTAACCAAATCAGCGACGGTCTCCCTCGCTCTTATAAGATGTAGCTGTTGACCATCAACCATCACTTCTGCCGCTCTTGGGCGGCTGTTGTAATTTGAGCTCATCGTAAAGCCATAGGCCCCGGCTGATGCCAGACTGAGATAGTCTCCCTCGGCAATCGCCAGGGTTCGGTCTTTGCCCAAGAAGTCACCGGTCTCACAGATTGGGCCCACCACATCATAGTTTTTTGATTGCCGCTCACGGATAACTTCAATAGGGCTGATTTCCATCCACGCATCATAGAGTGCTGGACGCAACATATCATTCATAGCGGCATCGACAATCGCAAAGTTTTTGTCGCCATTGGCTTTGATCACCTGCACCTGAGTCAGCAGTACCCCAGCGTTGGCGGTGATTGAGCGTCCCGGTTCCATAACCAGCACTTCACTGCGACCTTGCAACAGGGGTAATAGCGCCGCCATATAGGTATCCAGCGAGGGTACCACTTCGTCTCGGTAGCGAACGCCCAAACCGCCGCCAATATCTATATGCTGTAGCTGGATACCCTGCTGATTTAATTCATCTACCAGCGCTAACAGGTGTTCCATGGCCTTAACAAAAGGATCGATATCGGTCAGTTGTGAGCCTATATGGCAATCCACGCCAACCACGGCAATATGCTCCATCTGTGCTGCCTGCTGATAAATAGCCAGGGCCTGTTTGATATCAATGCCGAATTTGTTCTCTTTCAGCCCAGTGGAAATATAGGGATGAGTTTTGGCATCTACATCTGGATTGACCCGCAGGGAAACTGGTGCGCGAACACCTCTATTTGCAGCGGTTTGATTGAGCAGAGCCAACTCAGATTCCGATTCAACATTAAAACAGTGAATACCTACTTCCAGTGCGCGATCCATCTCCGCTGCAGTTTTGGCAACGCCGGAGTAAACCACTTTGGCTGGGTCGCCCCCGGCCATCAGTACTCTCTCCAGTTCCCCTGCAGAAACGATATCAAACCCGGCGCCCAACTGTGCCAGTGTCTGTAATACCGCAATATTCGAATTTGATTTGACTGCATAGCAAATCAGATGTTGTCTGGTTGCCAGTGCCTGTTGATAACTGAGAAAATTCTGCCGGATCGCATCCCGGCTGTAGGCGTAACAGGGTGTGCCAAATTCTTGAGCTATGGTTGTCAGGGGGACATCCTCAATAAACTGTTGATTATCCCTGGTGGTGAGTGTGTTGTGCATAGCCTTTAGAACTCAGAATATTGATCTGTTGGTGAATCTTCTGGCAAATAGAGATCACCGGTATTGCCACAGCCTACAGCGCTGCCAAACAGTACCGTAAAAAGCAGCAGAATTGTATTTTGACGAAACCGCGACATAATGACCTTCCCCACTAAAGCCCTAAGTATAACGGCAGTGGCAGATTACACTCAAACAATTACTACTTCTGCTCTATACTGTGCCCGTTCTCGGATAGCCTATGTTCCCAGTCGATATCATAGCGCTCCCGATCAGGCATTTCATTCAAGGAGTCCAGCCAATGGTACAAGCATCAGAAGCACAGTTTAATCAGTTGGTCGACGAGTTGATGTTCTCTATTGAAGAGAGCATAGATAACAGCGGTGCTGACTTAGACTACGAGAATAGCGGTGGCCTGTTGACCCTCACCTGTGAAAGCAATGGATCGCAAATCATACTATCCCGTCAACCCGCGCTGGGAGAAGTCTGGCTGGCTGCTCGCTCGGGAGGGTTTCACTTTAAGCTTCAGGATACAGTCGAGGGTCCCAGGTGGTGCAATACGATCGATTTGACGCCATTGGCCGAGGCATTGAGTCAGGCCTGTCGAGAGCAGGCTGGAGAGCAGATCAACTTCGACTGTTAACCAGCGCCATGGCGCGATCTGCGGCGGCCTCAACCTGCTGTGGCGCGGTGCCACCAATATGATCTCTAGCCGAAACTGAGCCCTCAAGGGTGAGGACTTGGTAAATGTCGCTGTCGATCAGGTCGCAGAAGCTTTGCAGTTCCTCGAGGCTCAACTCGGCTAGATCCACTCCTCGGTCAATCGCGAAGGCCACAGTCTTGCCGACGATTTCGTGGGATTCGCGAAAGGGAATATCTTTGCGCACCAGATAGTCCGCCAGATCAGTAGCTGTGGAAAAGCCCTGTTTAGCTGCCTCATACATGACTTCTCGATTGGCCTTGATGGCAGGAATCATATCGCCAAAGGCGCGGAGACAATCCATAACCGTGTCGACAGTATCAAATAGAGGCTCCTTGTCCTCCTGGTTATCCTTGTTGTAAGCCAGGGGCTGAGCCTTCATAAGTGTCAGTAGCGCAAACAATTGCCCATAGACGCGCCCGCTTTTTCCTCGGACTAACTCGGGGACATCGGGATTCTTCTTTTGCGGCATAATCGATGAGCCAGTACAAAAGCGATCTGGCAGATCAATAAATTGAAACTGGGCAGAGGTCCAGATGATCAGCTCCTCAGAAATACGCGATAGGTGAGTCATCAGAATGCTGGCAAAGGCGCAGAATTCAATGGCGAAGTCGCGATCGCTAACCGAGTCCAGGGAGTTTTCCGTGGGTTTGGAAAAGCCCAATTCCGCGGCGGTGAAAGCCCTGTCAATAGGATAGGTGGTGCCGGCCAGAGCCGCTGATCCCAGAGGACTCTGGTTTAATCGCTCTCGGCAATCACAGAGGCGGCCGTAGTCCCTCTCCAGCATCTCGTTCCAGGCCAATAGATGGTGACCAAAGGTCACTGGTTGGGCGCTCTGCAAGTGGGTGAAGCCCGGCATAATCGTCTTCGATTCAGCTATTGCCAACTGGATAATCTGCTGTTGCAGATTACTTATTGCCAGTTTAATACCGTCGATTTGAGATCTCAGCCACAGGCGGATGTCGGTGGCTACCTGATCGTTTCTGGAGCGCCCTGTATGTAACTTTTTGCCGACAGCGCCAATGCGGTCAGTCAGGGCGGCTTCAATATTCATATGCACATCTTCAAGCTTGAGACTCCACGCAAAGTGACCCTCAGCAATCTCTTCGGCAATTGCCTCCAACCCGGTGACGATCTGTGAGAGTTCAGTACTGTCCAGGATGCCCGCGTGCTGGAGCATTTTGGCATGGGCAATCGAGCCCTGAATATCTTGGGGTGCCAGGCGCTGATCAAAATCTACCGATGCGGTAAATCTGGCGACAAAACTGTCGACTGGTTCATTGAAACGACCGCCCCAAGAGGCATTGCCCTCTGGGTTCGCCACAGTATCAGTTGATTGTTTTTTTGATTTACCCATTGATCCCACTACCTAATTGGTGAACTGCTAGGGGATTATAGAGCAGAAGCACTATAAAATGACACAATCAAAGGGCTTATTTCCGCACTTCAGCGCATTGCGTATTTTGCTCATAGCCACCACTGCGCGCGCACTTAGCGCCTTGTGAATCACAATAATTTCTCACCTATCTCTATGCTATTTTATACTGCTCTCGATCTGGCCAACCCGAGTGTTTAAGTGGGAAAGTTGGTGCTTAATAGACCGGTAGTTTGAATGCCTATCAACTGTGCACAGTACAAATATTATCCCAAACTGAAAACGCCGATTTCTAACCCTGTACAGTGATTTTATCGATCAGCTTTACTGGGAAGTTAGCTTTGCTCTGACAAAACTTCACAAATGGTCGATAATGGCACCTGAGCTGTTGAAATAGGTTAAGACTGTGACCCAATTAGTGCGTATAGCAACCAGAAAAAGTCCCCTTGCCCTGTGGCAGGCGGAATATGTCAAACAGCAACTGCAGCTTTTTCATCCCCAGTTGCAAGTTGAATTGCTGACCATGACAACCCGCGGCGACAAATTATTGGATACGCCATTGGCCAAAGTTGGAGGCAAGGGTCTATTCGTCAAGGAACTGGAGACGGCCCTTTTACAGGGCCGCGCTGATATTGCGGTTCACTCGATGAAGGATGTGCCTATGGAATTCCCTGAAGGACTGGCGCTATCGGTGATCTGTGAACGCGAAGATCCCCTGGATGCCTTGGTATCCAACAGTGCGAGTCATATCGACCAGCTGCCCGATGGTGCTGTTGTCGGCACCTCCAGTCTGCGCCGTCAGTGCCAGTTGCGAGCGCAGTTCCCCCATATTGAGATCAGAGACCTGCGCGGTAACGTCAATACGCGACTGGCCAAATTAGACAGTGGTGAATATCAGGCGCTTATTCTCGCCAGTGCCGGTTTGCGGCGTCTGGGCATGGCCCACAGAATCACCTCCCAACTCAGTGCTGATCTGTGTCTGCCAGCGGCCGGGCAGGGGGCGGTGGGCATCGAGTGCCGGATCGACGATCAGCCCATTCAACAACTGCTCAAACCCTTGCATCATTTGCCTACTGCTCAGTGTGTGCTCGCCGAGCGCGCTATGAACCGCCGTTTGCAAGGTGGCTGTCAGGTGCCGATTGGCTGTTTTGCCCAGTTAGATTCCGCTGCAGAGAGATTGCAGGTGCGCGGCTTAGTGGGGTCGCTGGACGGAAAAACCCTGCTTACTGCCGACATTCAAGGCCCCGCAGCCAGTGCTGAGCAACTGGGGCAAAGTCTGGCTGACAAGCTGTTGGCCCGGGGTGCCGGTGAGATTTTGGCAGAGGTCTATGGCGACTAACAACAATGAGACCTTTGCAGTGCAAAAAAAGCCGATTCTGGTGATCAGGCCACTGCGCCATGGGGATGCTTTTTTGCAGCTATTGGAGGATGCGCGCCTGCCGTTTTGCCATATTCCAGTTATGCAAATTGAGCCAGTCGATAAGACCGAGCCGGAGTATACAGAGACCGCTGAAGTTATTGCTAAGCTAGATCGCTGGGATCACGCTATTTTTATCAGCGCTAATGCCGCTGAAATCGGTCTGGCGCTGATTGCCAAACACTGGCCTGTGTTACCCGCGGGACTGCAGTTTTATGCCGTGGGTCAGCAGACTGCAGAGCTATTCGCTGAGTATGACTATCCGGTGCGCTGTCCAATACAGCAGCCAAACACTGAGGGTTTGCTAAGTGAAATACAACCGCTTCAGAGTCTCGATGGGCAGTCGGTAGTCATTTTTCGCGGCGGTGAGGGTCGCCAGACATTGGGCGCGGAGCTAGCTGCCCGCGGTGGATTAGTTCGCTACTGCGAGCTCTACCGGCGAATTATCGACCCGTCTAAGGTGGCTGAAGCGCGCGCTGGCATGCAAACTGCCAGCTGTTTAGTGGCCCATAGCGGTGAGTTATTGCGCGCCCTAGGCGATTGTGTAGACAGGCAGCTACCTGTAGTTGTGCCCAGTGCTAGGATTGCCCAGCAGGCGCGGCAGCTGGGCTATAACAATATTGAGGTGGCGGACAATGCGCTGCCTCAAAGTATGTTTAATGCGATCCAGTGTTTTATCTAAGGTGTCCCTAATAGGGGGTTTGATTCACAGCATCGAGTGCTTATAGCAGACTGGCGGGATAGTCTGCTTGCGGATAATGCTGCAGTATCTCCTCTCGCTGCTGTTCGGCGGTAAACTGCTCCCACATAAAACCGTTGATATCATACTCTGCGCGCATTTGGGTCGCCTCGGGGTCTTCAAAACCCAAATGACGAAGCTGGCCTGCCTGATCTGGTTTTTCGGAGATAGATAAGTTAACCTCATTCGTGCGCCACAGGGCATACTGACCCTCGACGATGACAACCGGTCGGCTACCTAGGCGTCTACTGTATTCGTTAATTGAAGACTCAAGATTTTTGACTGCGAGCGCAATATGAATTTTTTTCATGAAAGTCCGTCCTCTGGTTTAGCGATCAAGTCTTGCATTTTCTCAGCTCCTATCTTGTTTCGCAAACGCAGGCGTTGATTCAATACAGTGGTCTCAAATAGGTGTCAACAATTAACGGCATGCCAAATTACGGAAAGCAAAGATTGATGGTGGATAGGGTGGAGGAGTCAAACAGCCTGTGAAAAAGCCTGATAGCAATACCCATAAAAACGATAAAACCATTGCCGCTGATCTGCCAGAGGATAAGCTATCTACGCCTGATAAATCCCCGCGCAGCCCGAAATTTTTAGTGTTGTCGACCATCTGTTTGCTAGCCGCAACTGTCGCTGCAGGTTGGTTGCTATGGCAGTTACATGCGCAGCACCAGCAGTCGACGAGTCAATTTGCAAAACTGCACGCCAATTTGCAGCAAACTGTGGAGCGTTTGCAGAAAAAATCAGATGTATTCTCTGAAAATCAGAATCTTCAATCACAGCAGTTCAATCAGATGCAACAGGCTGCTGATGATATTCGGTTGCAATTGAATACCCATAGCCGACAGCTAACTGAGTTGAGTGCTACCAGCCGCAGTGATTGGCGGTTGGCGGAAGCACTGTATTTGGCCAGGCTGGCCAGTCAGCGGCTGCACACTGAGCGCCGCGTGGAAAATCCTCTGGCACTGCTGGAGCAGGTCGACCTTATTTTGCAGCAATTGGCAGATCCGCAACTGCTGCCAGTGCGCGCAGCCATCGCCGAGGATATTACCGCACTGCGACTTGCCAATTCTGTGGACAGGCAGGGTATATATCTTGAGCTACAGGCTCTGGCCAAGCATACCCAAGCCCTGCCTCTTATCGACTTGGCGTCTAAGCCCGATTGGCTCCCTCAGGAAAATGTTGCCGAGAATAACCGAGACAGTGCGGCGCAGGGTTTCTGGCAGCAATTCACGTCGATGATACGCATTCGCCGACAGTCAACACCCATCGAGCCACTGCTGCAGCCCACTGAAGCGGCCATACTGCGGCGAAATTTACAGATGATGCTGGAACAAGCTCAGGTGGCACTGTTGCGCGAAGAGCAAATTATTTATCGACAGAGTTTATTGAAGGTGCAGAATTATCTAGATCGTTTCTTCCAATTTAACAGTAGCGTACAAACCCTGGAGAGCAGGATCAAGGCTCTGGCTGAGTTGCAGATTGAACAACAGTTGCCAGCTATTAATCGCTCCGTAGAGGTCCTAGAGGCGTTATTAATTGCTCGTCAACAGCGGTTAACTGACACCGATAAGCCCGCCGGAGAATCAATTGAGGATTCACAAGCGAAACAGCAGGGAGAGCTGGAAATGGAGTCCGTTGAGTGAGGCGACTTCTATTATCTCTGTTGATTGCCTTGATTCTGGGATCCGTTGGGATCTGGCTGATACAGCATGATCAGGGCTACATTCTGATCAGCCTAGCGGGAACGGTTGTCGAGATGAGTTTCTGGGTGGGGGTGTTTCTGTACGGGGTCAGCATTGTTGGGTTGTTATGGTTTTTGCTCACCCTGCGCTGGATTCTCAATGCCGGTGGCTTCGGGCAGTGGTGGCAAACTAGGCGCAGCTCTAAATCTGTCAGTAAAACGACCGCCGGATTGTCGCTGTTTTTGCAGGGAGAATGGCAGCGCGCGGAGCGTCTGTTGGTGTCATCGGCGTCCGACTCGCCTATAGCCAAGATAAACGGGCTTTTTGCCGCGGTGGCAGCAGCCCGAGGCAATCACTGGCAGCGCGCTCAGCAACGCCTTAATCAGGTCAAAGCTGACCATCCTGAGGCCGCTGTGGAGGTACAGCTGTTGTCAGCCGAGTTGCTAGTTGAGCAATCCAACTACTTAGAAGCGCTGCAACTGTTGCAGCCCCTGGAGAGAGAAAATCCTCAGAATCCTGGAGTTTTAAAGCTTCTCTGCGCTGTCCACCGCAGTCAATCCAACTGGACAGCGGTGGCTGAATTGTTGCCGCGGTTGAAAAAGGCTGGTGTTTTTAGCCAGCCAGATTTGCAGCAACTGGCAGTTGAGATCCATGCGGGTCAACTTCAGGCGTTTAGCACCAGTCCCGCTGATGGTGATAGGGAAGCCGCGCTCAATAGTCTGTGGTCGGCAACCCCCAAACCAATGCGTCAACAGCCGCTGATTTTGATTCCCTATCTGGATGCCCTGGTGTCTGTCGGCAATGCTGAAAAGGCGCAAAGCCTGCTATTAAAAGCCTTGAGCAACCAGTGGCATCAGCAGTTGATTGAAAAGTTGGGCACTCTGGAGGGGGCAGATTTACAAAAAAGACTGGCCGCTGCAGAAAAATGGCTGCTTCAGTATCCAAATGACCCTGACTTACTGTTTGCTCTGGGCCGTATATGCCGGCAGATGGGATTTGTTGGCAAGGCCCGCGATTATCTGACTGCCACCCTCGCGATTACGCCAACTGTTCGAGGGCATTATGAGTTGGCGGCGCTGCTGGCAGCGCTAAATGACACTGAGGGCAGTGCCAATAGCTATCGCAAGGGTCTAGAGTTAGCAATTGTCGAGGATTCTGCCAGCAGCTAGTCTAAATCTTCCGCCGCTTTAAATCCCGCACCAGAAAGCGCGCCGGGTGCAGTGCCAGGCGCAGTTCTCTCTCTAGGGGCGGTATCTCGCCACTGATTTCTGCGGCGAGAACTTCAGCATTGAGTGGTGCGTAGCCCATGCCGCGAGATCCCAGACTACAGTTGATATACAGGTTGGGCAGGTAGGTTCCCATCTGTTGTAATCTGGCACTGGCATTAAAGCGCAGCGCCTTGAATTGGGCTTTAAAGGCAGTGACATCTGGCACGGGGCCGACAATGGGTAAATAATCCCTGCTGGTACAGCGAAAATTGGCGCGCCCCGCTAAACACTCAGGAGAATAGTTTCCCGTTAGCGATTGCATCTGCGGATCCAGAGCATGGATTTTCTGTAGATTGGCCAGGTGATCTTCGTTCCGCAAGTCGGTTGAAAGCAGTGCTTGGCTATAGGTCGCACCACAGCTGTGAACGCCGCTGACAGCTGGCGCTATATAGCCCTTGCCACAGATAACCGTCTCTAACGCGGCAATACCCCGCTCACTGGGCAGGTGACTGACCTGTCCGCGCAGTGGCTTTATGTCTAGAAATTCAGTCTGGCTAAACTGCCGACAACCATGGGCGTTGGCGATAACCAGGATTTCTGCGCTGTCGATCACCTGCTGTTGATTATCGTAGAGTTTCCATAGGCCGGTCTCAGGGCAGTAATCAATATTGTCTACATCAGCCTGCAATAGTGGTATGGCACAGTCCTGCAATAGACTTTGGCAAACTTGACTCGGCGGTAGCCAGCCCAGATTGGGAAAATATAGACCCCGCTGGGCTTCCAGTTGCAGACCGCTCAGCGAGCAGATCTGGCGATTGTCCACCAGTCTGACTAAATTCTGGGCCGCCGAAAATTTTTCACCGATCTGCTGAAAGTCCGACGCTGTACTTTGATCAGTGGGCAGCAATAACACACCGCAGCGGTCGCCGATACCGCGGTCCCAAAACCGCTGATAGTAGCGGCTAGCCGCTGTGATTGCGGCGAGATTAATCCGCGGTAACTGATCGTTTTGCAGTGATAATCTGGGGTAGAGAATGGCTTGTAGATTTCCAGATCCCTCCCGACCGGCCACTGGATGTCGATCCACGACTTTGACCTCGAATCCTCTTTTGGTTAGCGCGGCGGCAGTGGTACACCCGGCAATTCCGGCACCCAGTATCAGTGCGGTTTTAGGATTTTTGTCGGCCGGCTGATGACTTAGGTGCCAGGGGGTCGACGGCTGTCCCGAGGACAAATTGGCAGCTGAAAATTGGCCGGCTAGGGATTCCCGCTTTCTGCCAAAGCCGGGGATTTTCCGGATATTGAATCCGGCATTGGTCAGGCCCTTTCTAACCTGAGAAGCCGCAGTAAAGGTCGCAAAAGTGGTATCTGGGCCAGATAGGGAGGCCAGGGTGGTGAAAATATCATCGCGCCACAGTTCGGGGTTTTTAGTCGGGGCAAAACCATCCAGAAACCAGGCATCTACTGGCTGTTTGTTGTAGTTGGCCAGTGCCGGATCGGGACTTTCGGCAATCTGTTGCAACAGTTGGTTGGCCTCGCCAAACATCAGATACAGCTGAATGCGACCCTCAGCCAGAGTAATCAGATGGATACCTTTCAGTGGATCGGGATACTGATCCATCAATTGTCGGGACAGGTCGCCAAACTGTGACCAGCTGTGGTGAATCTCGCGCAAATCCTCGGCGAGGATAGGGTTGAGTTCTGTGGAGATAAACTGCAGCCGCCAATCTTGAGGGGCGGTTTGCAGCCACAAATCAGCGGCACTGAGAAAGTTGAGTCCAGTGCCAAATCCGGTCTCACCAAGGGTGAACACTTTGCTGCGAGAGGCGCGGCTGGCTAGCGCATCCCAGCGCTGCCTAAGATTGTTATGTTGCAGGAAAAGATACTCCGTCTCCCGCAAGCCATTGAGCTCAAAGGGCTCGCCGCTATGGTAATAGTAGTCTTGGAAAATCGATGAGTAGGGGGTGCCGTTGCGCCATTCAATGGCTGCCGGTTCAACCATCTGCTGGCTGTGTTGATTCATGGGCTACTCACTGGCGGGATTGCCAAACTCATGAAGAATCTGTCGGCACCACTGATCTATATATTGATCAGTCAGCATCAGTTGATTTTCATCATCTAGCGCCAGACCCACAAACCACTGCTGATCCTCGGTCAGTGCTTTTGACTGTTCAAACTCATAGCCCTGATTGGGCCACAGGCCAACAGTGGTGGCACCCTGATTAACCACCTTGGCCCACAGATAGCCGAGGGCATCTTGAAACCACTGGGGGTAACCCACTTGATCACCCAAGCCATAGAGTGCCACAGTGGCGTGACTCAGATCTAGACTGTCCAGTTGCTCCCAAACCGTTTCCCAGTCCTCCTGCAGTTCACCGTAGTCCCAGGTGGGTATGCCGAGAATAACAAATTCATGGTTCGCCAGTAGCTCGAGCGGGTCGGTGGCTATATTGTGTAGCTCAACCGAGTACTGATCAGTTAATTGCTGAATGCTGGTGGCAATTTTCTCCGCTGCTATTTCGGTATAACAGGTGGAGCTGCCATAGAAAAGTCCTATTTTATGCGACATCTATTGTCAATGACCTCCGCGGTCCACACTGCCGATAAATTCCAGTTGACGCCAGGCCTCGTAGGTGACGATCGAAACTGCATTGGATAGATTCAGGCTGCGACTATCCGGCCGCATAGGCAGCCGAACCACGCTGTCAGCACCTAAACTCTCGCGTATGGCAGCTGGCAGTCCGCGGGTTTCCGGACCGAACAATAGGCTGTCGCCCAGTTGGTAGTCAACACTGGAAAAACACCGCTGTCCCTTGGTGCTCAACCCAAAAATCCGCCGCGGTTTTATACTATCCACGTAGTGCTGCCAGCTGGAATGAACCTGCAAGGCTTGGAATTCTAGGTAGTCCAGTCCAGCTCTCCGCAGTTTTTTATCATTTAAGTCAAAACCTAGCGGTTCGATCAGATGGAGTTTGAAACCGGTATTGGCACAGAGGCGAATAATATTGCCGGTATTGGGCGGAATTTCCGGTTGGTACAGTACTATATCGAGCATAATTAATGGTTTGAGACCTTTTCACAAATTATCTTTTGCCCTTATACGGCGTTAAAATCAGAATCAGTCGGTTGTTATTGTCTTATAAACTTCCGGCGTGGGATTTTGCCTTGTCTGATAACAAAATTTCTATGGGTGCAAAAGCCTCATTTTGTTTGCAATAGGGTGTATTATCGCACTAAATAAGACTGGGATTACAGATGTGTTGTTATTGTCGATAATTCCCAACAGCGTGTTAGCCAACTAAAAAACCAAACAATAGGGTTTGAAGTGATAGAGATCCCCGCCACACGTCTCAGCAGTGAAGTTTTGAATGCGGTTATCGAGGAGTTTATTCTTCGCGAAGGCACTGATTATGGGGTGCAGGAAGTCAGCTTGCAGACCAAGGTTGATCAGGTGCGCCGGCAACTTGAAAAGGGCGATGTGGTGATTACCTTCGATCCGCGTACCGAAAACTGTTCACTGCTTACACGTCGGCAATTTGCTGAAAATGCCCAAGCAGCGAAACAAGATTTGGATGGTTGCGGTTAGTTATGTCTGATCAGTTCAACGCTAAAACGGCGCTGGTATCTTGGATGGATCGGATCGCCGATGCGCCACAGATCCTGGTGGGTTACAGTGGCGGGCTCGATTCCACAGTACTGCTCAAGTTCCTCAGTCAGGTTGTCGATCCAGCTCGCCTCTGTGCGGTTCATATCAATCACGGCCTATCACCTCATGCCAATCGCTGGCAGGAGATGGCCGCACAGTTTTGCACCCAGATAGGCGTCGACTTTCACGCTGAGCAAGTACAGGTCAACCCCAGGGGGCAGGGGTGGGAAGCTGAGGCCCGCGCCCAGCGTTTAGCGGTATTTGAGCGCCTGCTTATCTCCCGGGGATTATTATTTCTCGGTCACCATGGAGATGATCAGGCGGAGACGGTACTCTACAGATTGTTGCGGGGATCCGGACCCAAAGGATTATCGGCGATGTCCGCCTGTCGCCCTCTGGGGTCGGGACAGTTAATTCGTCCACTGCTGGGTTGGAGCAAAGCCCAGCTAGCGGCCTGTGGACATCAGCTCAATCTGCAATGGGTTGAGGATGAGAGCAATGCCGACAATCGTTTTGATCGAAATTTTCTGCGCAACCGGGTGATACCGCAGATTGCCGAGCGCTGGCCAGACTTCCAGCAATCACTGCAGTCCTCGGCTCAATTGTGCAGCGAGTCTGAGCAACTGGCCGAAGCTCTAGCTATTGAGGATATGGCCGGCCTCGACCTGAGAGCCGAGCGCGCCGGCCATTCAATTGCTACAGACAAATTTATCGCACTGCCGGTTATTCGGCAGCGAAATGTGTTGCGGCACTGGCCCCAATTTAATGGCATGCCCATGCCGGCAGGGAAAATTATCGATGAGGTGCTGACATCAGTTCTCAGGGCCCGTGAGGATCGCGAGCCTCAGGTAATTTGGCAGTCTCTACGCTGGTCGAAGTATAGAGATAGGCTATACCTTCTAAACGTGGAGAGTTTAAACATTGATCGGCAATTGTTGGTCTGGGATTTAAAGCAGTCGCTGCGATTGGCAGACAGCAGTTTGCTCAGCGTTGTGGAAACTACGGGTGCAGGGTTGAGGGCAGATATCGGTGCTGTGGAAATCCGTTACCGGCAGGGAGGTGAGCGCTGCAAGCCCAGTGGCAGGTCGCGTTCAAATACCTTGAAGAAATTGTTGCAGGAGCACGGATTGGAGCCCTGGTGGCGGGATCGGGTGCCCTTGCTATACATTGATAATGTTTTGGTTGCTGTCGGTGATCTGTGGATCTGTGAGGGCTGGTGTGCCAGCGCGGGTCAGCCGGGCTATATTATCAACTGGCAAGTCTCACTTCGCTAACTTTTTCGCGCTGGGTAGGACTGCAGCTGAAATTTAATCCCACGCACTGTTATTGGTACACAAGAGAGTGGCGCGAGTGGTTCCTTTATGGTAGTTTACTAACCCATCTTTTATGGGATGGATCTGGGCCAAATTCGAGTTGGTTTTTCGACCAAATCATCTTCCAAAAAGACTTTTGTATACTCTAATAATGATTGAGACAGGGTCTTTATGACACGCTTTATTTTTGTGACCGGTGGAGTGGTATCTTCCTTGGGTAAGGGGATTGCCGCCGCCTCGTTGGGGGCTGTTCTCGAGGCCCGCGGGCTGAATGTGACCATCCTGAAACTCGACCCCTACCTCAATGTCGATCCCGGCACCATGAGCCCCTTCCAACACGGCGAGGTCTATGTCACTCAGGACGGTGCTGAGACCGATCTCGATCTGGGCCACTACGAGCGTTTCCTGCGCTCTAAAATGACTCAGAATAACAACTTTACCAGTGGTCAGGTCTACGAGACTATACTGCGTCGCGAACGCCGCGGTGACTATTTGGGGGGTACAGTGCAGGTGATTCCCCATGTCACTGATGAGATCAAGCGCCGCGTCTACGCCGGTGCTGGTGAGCACGATGTGGCAGTGGTAGAAATTGGTGGCACCGTCGGGGATATTGAATCGCAACCCTTTCTCGAAGCGGTGCGCCAGCTCAAACTTGAACTCGGTCACCAGAGAGCCCTGCTGTTACACCTGACGTTGGTTCCCTATATTGCCTCTGCTGGGGAAACCAAAACCAAGCCGACCCAACACTCTGTGAAGGAGATGCGCTCCATCGGTCTGCAGCCTGATGTGCTGCTGTGCCGTTCAGAAGTGGAGTTGGAAGAGGGACAGCGCAAGAAAATTTCCCTGTTTACCAATGTTGAAGAGCGTGCGGTGATCCCCCTGATGGATGCCGAGACTATCTATCAGGTGCCGAAAATGCTTCACCAATGGGGTTTGGATCAGTATGTTCTCGATCAATTCAACCTAGAAAATCCGGTCGCCAATCTCGATGAGTGGGATGCTGTGGTGGACAACCAACTAAATGCTCAGGGTGAAGTCACTATTGCCATGGTGGGCAAATATATGGAATTGCTGGATGCCTACAAGTCGCTGACTGAGGCATTGATCCACGCCGGTATTCACAACAAGACCAAGGTTAAAATTCGCTATATAGACTCTGAGAAACTGCAGGCGGATGCTACGCTAATTGATGGCGCCGATGCTATTTTGGTGCCTGGTGGCTTCGGTACTCGAGGCACAGAGGGAAAAATTTACGCGGTGAAAACCGCCCGGGAAAATAATATCCCCTACTTGGGAATCTGCCTGGGCATGCAGGTGGCGGTAATCGAATACGCGCGCAATGTCTGTGGCCTCGAGGGAGCCAACAGCACAGAGTTTGATGCCGATACTCAGCACCCCGTGGTGGGTTTAATCACCGAGTGGGTCGATGAGCAGGGCAATGTAGAACAGCGCACAGCAGATAGCGATCTGGGTGGCACCATGCGTTTGGGTGCCCAGGTATGTCATTTGGCACCCGGCTCTATGGCCCATACAATCTATGGCAGTGAGCGTATAGAAGAGCGTCACCGCCATCGCTATGAGGTCAACAATAACCTCCTGCCCGAGCTGAAAAAAGCGGGTCTCGTTGTCGGAGGGTTGTCCTATGACAAGACCCTAGTGGAGACCATAGAGCTACCCGAGCACCCCTGGTTCTTCGCCAGTCAGTTCCACCCTGAGTTTACCTCCACCCCCCGCGATGGACATCCGCTATTCCAGGGCTTTGTCGCCGCCGCCACCGCTTACCAAAAACAGACGAAAGGCAGCTAGATGAGTGCAGTTGAGATGCAGGTCGGACCCCTAACAGTGGGTAATCATGCCCCCATGGCGCTATTTGGCGGCATGAATGTGCTCGAGTCTCGAGATATGGCGATGCAAGTGGCTGAGACCTATGTGGAAGTGACCCAAAAATTGGGTATACCCTATGTGTTTAAGGCCTCCTTTGATAAGGCCAATCGCTCCTCAATTCACTCATTCCGTGGTCCCGGTCTCGAGGAGGGATTGAAAATCTTACAGGAGATAAAAACCACATTTGGCGTGCCTTTGATCACCGATGTCCACGAGCCGCAACAGGCGGCGCCCACAGCCGAGGTGTGCGAGGTTATCCAGCTTCCCGCTTTTCTCGCCCGTCAAACGGATCTGGTGATGGCCATGGCCACCACCGATGCGGTGATCAACATCAAGAAGCCACAATTTCTCAGCCCCAGCCAGATGGGCAATATCGTCGACAAATTCCGCGAGTGCGGCAACCCAAAAATTATGCTCTGCGAGCGCGGCGCTAATTTTGGCTACGATAATCTGGTGGTGGATATATTGGGATTTCGCACTATGAAGGATGTCAGCGGTGGCCTGCCAATTATCTTTGATGTCACCCATGCGCTGCAGTGTCGCGACCCTATGGGAGCGTCGTCCGGTGGTCGTCGCCAACAGGTGGCGGAGTTGGGCAGGGCAGGGATTTCGGTGGGGATTGCCGGTCTGTTTCTGGAAGCGCACCCCGATCCCGACAGCGCCAAATGTGATGGGCCCAGTGCCCTGCCACTGGATAAGTTAGAACCCTTTTTGCAACAGATGAAAGATATTGATGACCTGGTCAAGTCTCAATCTGATCTGGGCATCAGTTAAGCCGAGGGTTTGCACTGATAAATTTATGGGCGTGCTAAAAAAGTACAGTTGGCGCGCCTGCTAATCCGACTAAATAACCGCTATGGAGTAGATAGTTAATGAGCAAAATCGCCAGTATTAAAGCCTTCGAAATTCTCGATTCCCGGGGCAACCCCACAGTGCAAGCCGATGTGATTTTGGACTGTGGCATTGTTGGCACCGCCTGTGCACCCTCTGGGGCTTCGACCGGCTCCAGGGAAGCTCTGGAGTTGAGGGATGGCGATAGGCAGCGCTACCTAGGAAAAGGCGTTCTCAAGGCGGTAGAGAATATCAACACTGTGATCAGCGATCTTTTGGTGGGTGCAGATGTCACCGATCAGCGCGCCCTAGATAGAGCGATGATTGATGCCGATGGTACTGACAACAAAGCTGTACTGGGAGCCAATGCGATACTTGCGGTGTCGCTGGCAGCAGCCAAGGCCGCTGCCCAGAGCAAAAAAATGCCGCTCTACGCCCATATCGCCGAGATCAATGGCACTGAAAATTTCAGTATGCCGGTGCCAATGATGAATATTTTAAACGGCGGGGAGCACGCCGATAACAACGTGGACATCCAGGAGTTTATGGTGCAGCCCGTATCTGCAACCAGCTTTGCCGAGGCGCTGCAGATGGGCGCGGAAATCTTCCACTCCCTGAAAAAAGTACTGGCAGTCAAAGGTCTCAACACGGCGGTGGGTGACGAGGGCGGTTTTGCGCCGGATCTGGCCTCTAACGCCGATGCGCTGGCGGTGATTAAACAGGCGGTTGAAGACGCTGGTTACACTTTGGGTGAGGATATTACGCTGGCCTTGGACTGTGCCGCTTCAGAGTTTTACAAAGAGGGTCAGTACGATTTATCCGGTGAGGGTCGAGTTTATGATGCGAAGGGCTTTAGTGATTTCTTGGCCCAGCTCTGTGATCAGTATCCCATTATCTCCATTGAAGATGGCCAGGATGAATCCGACTGGGACGGCTGGAAATATCAAACTGAAAAGCTCGGGGACCGCGTTCAACTGGTGGGTGATGATCTATTTGTTACCAACACTGACATTCTAAGCCGTGGCATTGATATGGGTGTGGGCAATGCGATTCTGATTAAATTCAATCAGATTGGTACCTTGTCAGAGACCTTAGACGCCATCAATATGGCCAAGCAGGCTGGCTATAATGTGGTAATTTCTCACCGATCTGGTGAGACCGAGGACACTACGATTGCTGATTTGGCGGTGGCAACGGCAGCCGGGCAGATAAAAACGGGCTCTCTGTGTCGCTCTGATCGCGTGGCGAAATATAATCGCCTGTTGAGAATTGAAGCCGAGTTGGGCAGTGCTGCTGCACCCTATAGGGGTAAGGCTGAATTCCTGCTCTAGGCCTATGCGTTGGTTGATTACTGTACTTATTATTGTTCTGGTACTGCTGCAATGGCGGCTGTGGTTCGGTGAGGGCAGCATCTCCCACAAATTGGATCTCGACAGACAGTTGGCGACCCAGAGAGAGGAAAATCAGGCATTAAAAACGCGCAACTTGTTGATTGCCAAAGAGGTTGACAGCCTAAAGACCAATTCCGATTCCATTGAGGAAAAAGCCCGACAAAATCTCGGTATGACGAAAAAAAATGAGACTTTCTATCTGGTGATTGATAACAAACAGCTTCCAGCCGCACAGGCTGCTCCAGTGAGCGATGAGTGAATCCGGGCCAAAATTTTGGGCTGTAGTGCCGGCCGCTGGCATTGGCGGGCGCTTTTCGGCGGATATACCCAAACAATTTTACCCACTCAACGGTCAGTTAGTCGCCGAGCATACATTAAGCCGTCTGCTGAGCCTGCCGATGATCAGTGCCATCTATACACCCTGCGACATTAGTTCTCCCCACTGGTCTTCAGTAGCTGCTGTCAAAAGCGAGCGAGTCCATTTAATCGCTGGCGGTGATAGCAGAGCGCAATCGGTGTTAAATGCACTTATTGCGATTGAAGAATTTGCCGATCAGGATGACTGGGTATTGGTGCATGATATGGCGAGACCCTGCGTGGCCACTGAGAGTATTAATCAGCTGATCAAAAGTTTATCTAAGCACCAGGTGGGGGGAATTTTAGCGGCACCAGTCAATGAAACGCTCAAAAGGGTCAATGACGAAAAACTGGTTGTCGAGACGGTGGAGCGCAGCCAGTACTGGGCGGCACAGACACCGCAGATGTTTCGGTTTGGACTGCTGAAGAATGCTATACAGGCGATGTTGGAGGTCGGTCGCATTCCCACAGATGAGGCCTCGGCCATAGAGTGCGCTGGGCATCAGCCGCAGGTGATTGAAGGTCGGCGGGACAATATTAAGATTACCAGACGAGAGGACTTGGCGGTGGCAGCAGCGATTATGCAAAATCAGGAGCTTGAAGGATGCGTATAGGGCATGGCTATGATGTTCACAAATTTGCACCGGGTGATGGTCTGGTCTTGGGCGGTGTGTTTATACCCTATTCACAAACCCTAGAGGCTCACTCCGATGGTGATGTGGTGATCCATGCTCTGATAGATAGCATTTTGGGAGCCTTAGGGGAGGGAGATATAGGCCAACATTTTCCCGACACTGATCCCCAATACAGCGGCTGTGATAGCCGCCAACTTTTGGAGTTGATCGTTAAAATCATGGTCGGTAGACAGTATCAGTTGGGGAATGTAGATATTACCATTATCGCTCAAGCGCCGAAAATGGCACCCCATCTCAGTAAAATGCGTGAAAATCTAGCAGCTACTTTGCGCTGTGCTGTGGATCAGGTAAATCTTAAGGCCACTACCACCGAGGGGTTGGGTTTCACTGGCCGCGGTGAGGGCATTAGTTGCCATGCGGTGACACTGTTAGTGCCTCAAGAGGATTAGATCGCCGGAACTGACTGAATAATTCACCCTCGTTTCAACGCCCTGTGATATATTTAGGCGATTGATATAGAGGAACTTGTACAGGTTTTGATTGGGAGTATTGAGTGAACTCGTTGGATTTAGCTGGCATCGGCATGACTTCCCAGCGCACAAGAGAGCGCTTGATACAGCGCCTCCAAGAGCAGGGAATAAAAAATCCGGCGGTGCTTGATGTGATCAGGATGACCCCGCGACATCTGTTTGTCGACGAGGCTCTCGCTCACCGCGCCTACGAAGATACAGCACTGCCCATTGGTTTTTCGCAAACCCTTTCCCAGCCCTACATTGTCGCGCGCATGACGGAGATATTGCTAAGTGATGGTCCACTTCAGCGCGTGCTTGAGATTGGCACCGGCTCTGGTTACCAAACCACAGTACTATCGCAGCTGGTAAGGGAGGTTATCTCGGTGGAGAGAATCGAGCCGCTGTTGAAAAAGGCCAAACAGCGATTTCGCAGATTGGGCCTCGACAATATTGCTGCGAATCTTTCCGATGGCAGTTTTGGCTGTCAAGAATTTGCCCCCTACAACGGCATTATCTCCACCGCCGCGCCTCAGGACATTCCGCAGCAACTCCTTATGCAGTTGGCACCCAATGGCCTGCTGGTGATTCCTGTGGGCAAGGGTTCAGCGCAGGACTTGCGGGTTATTCGACGATTGGATGACTCCAACCATTTTGATGAGGAAGTGATCGAAAAGGTCAAGTTTGTCCCCCTGTTGACAGGGGTTACGCGCACAGCATAACCGAGGCTGGCTGAGATTATGGATAGATGACTATGAGAGAGACACTGTTTTTATTCTTGCGCGGTGTCGCCATGGGTGCTGTGGATCTGGTGCCAGGTGTATCTGCTGGAACCGTGGCATTTATCACTGGCATCTATACCGAGCTGATAACAAGCATTAAATCTATTAATCTGGAGGCCTTGAAAATAGGGCGATCTCAGGGTCTCGCTGCGCTTTGGGAACATATCAATGGCAATTTCTTGGTCACGCTGTTGGCGGGAATTCTGTCTAGCCTGTTTACCCTAGCCGGCGCGGTGAAGTTTCTATTAACTAATTACCCCTTGCCACTGTGGTCTTTTTTTATTGGCCTTATTTTGGCTTCAGTCATTTATCTATTGCGACAACACCCGCCAAAGACCGGTTCGCAACTGATAGCCCTGGGTCTGGGACTGTTGGTGACTTATGTTTTGTCTGTGGCCCCAGCGATAGCTACGGAGGGTAACTATCTGACCATGTTCACTGCTGGAAGTATCGCTGTCTGTGCCATGATACTACCGGGAATCTCCGGGTCCTATATCTTGGTGCTATTGGGGCTGTATTCGGTGTTTATCGATGCCTTGGTCAGCACGCAATGGGATTTGTTGGCCGTATTCGCTGCGGGTGGGATCACCGGACTCATGTTGTTTAGTCGGCTACTATCCTGGTTGCTAGATAACTACAGCACCACAGTAATCAATACACTCTGTGGATTCTTAATTGGCAGTTTAACGGTTATTTGGCCCTGGAAACAGGTCGCCACGACCACCCTGAGCTCAGGTAAAACTATTGTGGTGAGCGCTGGCAATTTATCGCCAAGTGATTATCGGTTACTGGTGGGACAGGATCCCCAACTATTTGGCTGTATCACTGCAGTACTTGCCGGACTAGCACTGGTGTTGGTGCTGGAGTTTCTGGGTAACCGCTCTCGAAAAATTTCAGGATAGATAACTCATTGTGCGCCTACTGTTACCAATATTGATCATCGTGGCAGTGTCTTTAACCGGCTGCTCGTCCTATCCCGCTCCAGTGGTCAGTCGCCAACAGCCATCGAGCATTCGCATTGATACCCACAGGGTGGAGCCCGGAGAAACCCTTTATTCCATAGCTTGGCGCTATGATCTAACTGTCAAGAAACTCACTGAGATAAATCAACTCCAGCGTCCCTATATAATCAATCCAGGTCAGATACTAACTATTCACCCAGGATCATCAGCAGCTAAAAAGCCTTCAGAATCAGTGCCCAAAACTGCCAATTCCACAACTATTGCAAGACCGCAAAGTGCAATCAGTAAAGATAAGCCGATTCAGAAAGTTTTAACACCTAAACCACCATCCAAAGGTGTGGCCTTGCCCTGGCAATCGCCAGTAGAAGGCAAGATTGTTGAGGACTACAACCCACAACAGTTGCGAAAAGGATTAACTTTTAAGGCTGCGGGGGGCTCCTCAGTGAACGCGGTGGCGGACGGCGTGGTGGTATATGCCGGTGACGGGCTGCGCGATTATGGAAACTTAATTATTGTTAAGCACTCCGAAAAACTCTTGAGCGCTTATGGACACAACCAAAGGCTACTGGTTAAAGAGGGCGATACGGTTGATCATAGACAGGCAATCGCCAAGTTGGGCGCTGAGGGTATTCTGTACTTTGAAATCAGAAGAGACGGAGATCCGGTGAATCCACAGGGCTATTTGAAATAAGCGCCTCAAAGCAATATGGAATTCTTTCGACTTGTGTATACACCCTGACGGGTGAAAAGGCGCGAAATGCGTTAGCAATTGACTTTATTCCAAATTCACATACTATAGTAGCAATTAATGGATATTTAACGAATTCTGGCTGAGCTAGAAGTCGAGGATTGCATAGGAGATGCAAATAGCATGGATGATAGATTAGCGCATGAAAATAAACTCGATTGTACCCCCGAACCTCAAGTCATTGATTCCACTAGCCTCTATCTTAAAGAGATAGGCTATTCTCCTCTTTTAACCGCCGAACAAGAAATTTCGCTTACTGTCCAATTGCAGAGTGGTGACGAAACCGCTCGTCACAAAATGATTGAAAGTAACCTCCGCCTAGTTGTAAAGATAGCTAGATGCTATGGCAACCGTGGTCTTGAATTCTTAGATCTGATTGAGGAGGGTAACCTGGGCTTGATGAGAGCAGTTGAGAAGTTTGACCCCTGTCGGGGATTTCGCTTCTCCACCTATGCTACCTGGTGGATTAGACAGACCATCGAGAGAGCGTTGATGAATCAGACGCGAACCATCAGATTACCCGTGCATATAGTTAAAGAACTCAATAGCTACAAGCGGGCTACGCGGAAGTTGGTGCAGAGTCTAGATCACGCCCCAAGCTATCAAGAGATCGCTGACGCCGTCGGTAAACCCGTTGAGAATGTCAGCAAAGTCTTAGGGTTAAACGATAAAGTCTGTTCTCTAGATATATCTGCAGGTGAGAATGAAAGACCACTGGCAGATGCTATCTCTGACCTCAAGACCAACAGTCCAGAGCGCTTAATCGGCGATGAAAATCTGTTTAACAGAATTGATGACTGGATAAACGAATTACCACCCAAGCAGCGCGAGGTGCTGATCCGCAGATTTGGGCTAATGAATCACCAACAGGAAACGCTCGATCAGGTCGGCAGGAAGGTGGGCTTGACTCGAGAGCGAGTCCGTCAGATACAGATTGACGGTCTAAAGCGTCTAAGTGATCTACTGAAGCAAAATGGGCTCTCCAGAGAGACCATCTTTACTGATCTTGATGAGGAAATCTGAACGGACAGGACCGGCGAGGCCGGACCCGTCAGCTGTTCAAAGTTAATTGGCGAGGTAGCGCTCTCTCGATGCTGTAACCTCAGCCCGAGCGGCGTCGGCATTGTCCCAGCCCTCGACTTTGACCCATTTGCCTGGCTCTAGAGCCTTGTAATTTTCAAAGTAATGCACAAT
The DNA here is from genome assembly GCA_049612225.1 of Porticoccaceae bacterium. Lineage (GTDB taxonomy): Bacteria > Pseudomonadota > Gammaproteobacteria > Pseudomonadales > Porticoccaceae > HTCC2207. The sequence goes on from JBMZBJ010000003.1 coordinate 211,495, forward strand.
CTGTTTGACCAGTAGATCATCCAAATCAGCAATTTCAGTGACATGGTCATAAATTTTGGTCAGCTTGCTGTGTGGAACAGCTAAAAGTTTCGCATCTACACCGGATTCATCGCTCATGTTGAGGACACCAATCACTCGGCTGCGAATAACAGAGCCGGGCATTACTGGGTAGGGGGTTACCACTAATACATCTAGGGGGTCTCCATCCTCTGAGAGGGTTTGTGGAACATACCCATAATTTGCAGGATAGAACATCGGAGTGGCTACAAATCGATCGACGAAAATAGCGTCACTGTCCTTGTCCACCTCGTATTTGATGGGATCGTGGTTAGCTGGAATTTCGATAATCACATTAATATCGTTAGGCAGATCTTTACCTGCGGGAATATCGTTAAAACTCATGGTGTGCGGTCCGTTAGATTACAATTTAAAAAAGATTGGCGATTATACCAACCGCCTAAAAATTAACTAGCATTTGATGGTGAAAACTTTGTTTTTGCGTTGTTAGGGATTTTTTGTACTGTTGGCTGAGATTATTCTACAGGCAGGCTCATCTTATATGTGGGGACGATAGTTTGATTAGTCTGTACTGTGAGCGTTTCAAGGACATAATTTTAGTTAAACTATAATCAGAGACCACAAAACACGTTAAACTACTCAAGGCTGCGTCCCGTATCGCAGTTTTGAATCACATAGGCTAGATAGCTCACAATAGGGGTATTTTTTGAACGCGAATATTAAAATTGCGCTGTTGATGGCAGTGGTCACGCTGTCCTGGTTGGCTAGCGGTCTCTTCAAAGGCGAAGATCCTGAGCCTTTCCAAGATATAGCTGCATCCAAGCAAGCCATAGTTGAGGTACAGCAATCTTCAACGCAGCAGTATATTCCAGAGCTATCTCTCAGAGCGAAGACCGAGCCCAACAGAGTGATAGAGTTAACTGCTCAGCTCTCTGGTCGAGTGACTGCAGTTCCCGGACGCCGAGGTGTCAGTATTGAACGTGGCCAACCAGTCTGTGTTATTGAGCTAGAAGATCAGCAACTGAGAGTGGACTCCGCTAAAGCGCAGCTTCGTCAGGCGGAGATAGCCTATCGGGGAGCGCTTCAGTTGGAGACGGCGGGCTATCAATCTGAACTTGCTATAGCGCAGGCCAAGACTGCCCTGCAAAGTGCAAAATTGCTTTTAAAGCAGAGTCAGGACAATCTCGAGGATTTGATTATTGAGTCACCTCTGGCGGGTGTTGTGGAAACTAGGCCAGTGGAGGCCGGTGACTATATAGCGCCAGGGCAACTCTGTGCCAAAGTGGTTGAACTGGATCCCATTAAGGTGATCGCTCAGGTCGCGGAGGCAGATGTGGTTAAGTTGCGTCTAGGTGATAAAGCACGTGCCGAATTTTTCAACCAAAGCCCTATCCAAGCCACCATTTCCTATATCGCCCATGAAGCCAATCCAAATACTCGAAGCTACCGCGTAGAGGCGACTATGCAGAATACTGATTTACTACTGCGCTCGGGTATGTCTGGCAGGCTTGTGATAACGCAGCCAACCATTCAGGCACATCTGGTGCCGGGGAGTTCAATCCTGCTGGATGCCGCTGGAAGATCAGTGGTCAGAGCGGTATTAAATGATGGGCATGTAGTTCAATACAGAGTATCTGTTGTCGGAGAGACTGATCGAGGTGTCTGGGTTCAGGGGCTACCAGAAAAAATCGATCTAATTACAGTGGGTCAGAACTATGTCGCCGAGGGAGAGTTGGTTAAAACTAGCTTGCGTTCCCAGCTGGCTGCTGATTAATCATTTGGAAAACAGATGATGAGCCCACTTAGATCCCTAGTTGATCGTTCGAGAGCCACCCTGCTAATGATGGTGATGGTGGTGTTCGCTGGCCTGCTGTCGGTGATGCTGATGCCGGTTGAGGTCAATCCCAATGTTACCGTGCCAGCTGCAGTTGTTATGGTGCGTCATGATGGCATCTCTCCGGAAGATGGTACGCGATTACTAATTAGACCCATTGAAAAAGAAATTAAAACCCTGGATGGCCTTGAGGAAGTTAATGCCACAGCTCGCGAGGGAATGGTCTATGTATTTGTCGAGTTTGACATTAATCTGGATATTGACAAGGTGGTTGCCGAGGTTCGCGAGGCAGTAGATAGAGCGAAGGCGGAGTTTCCCTCTGAGACCAAAGAGCCTGTCGTCGAACAAATCAGTCCTACGCCCGAGCCCGATGTGGTAGTGACCTTCTCCGGCGATCGGGTTGATGAGAGAGATATTTTCTCCGCGGTAAAGTTCTTCCAGCGCAAGATCGAGGGTTTGGATACAGTGCTTGAGGCAACGCTATCCGGACATCGTGAGGAAGTGGTTGAAGTGATCTTACAACCCGCTAAGTTGGAATCCTACCAACTTAGGGTCGATGAGCTGGTCAATTTGGTCCGGGCAAATAATTTGCTTATTCCTGCCGGTGAAATGGACGCTGCCATGGGGCGTTTTGGTATTAAAGTCCCCGCTCTAATAGAAACAGTTGATGATATCCGCGAGCTACCTATTCGCAGCGATCAAAATGGTGTCATATCTCTCGCGGATATAGCCACGGTGCGACGCACTTTTAAAGATCCAACTGGATTTAGCACCTTTGACGGTGAGCCCACTATGGCACTCAATGTGCGTAAGCGTCTGGGCACAAACTCTATTGAAACAGTTAAAGCCGTCCGCGAAATTGTCGAAAGCTATCGCAGTCAATTCTCGCGGGATATTCACATCGACTATATCTTCGATAGCTCCGAATATGCAAAGTCTATGGTCAGTGAGTTAATGGGTAATATCCTCACTGCAATGGCCCTCGTCTTGGTATTGGTGGTCGCTACGCTGGGAGTTCGCTCTGGTTTGCTGGTCGGGTTTGGCATTCCATTTTGCCTGTTGGGTGCAATGATCATCGCCAGTCTAATGGGCTTTAGCTTTAATTTTATGGTGATGTTTGGATTGCTGTTGTCCCTGGGTATGCTAATTGATGGTTCCATCGTAGTGGTCGAATTTGCCAATACCCGAGTTGCTCAGGGATTATCTGTGCGCGAGTCCTACCTGCTTGCTGTGCGGCGAATGTCCGTGCCAGTGATAGCTTCAATCGGTACCACACTGGCGGCATTTTTGCCGATGTTGTTCTGGCCCGGCGTCTCTGGGAGCTTTATGTTTTATCTGCCAGTGACGGTCTTTGCGGTATTGGCTTGGTCGTTGAGTTATGCGCTAATTTTTGCCCCAGTCTTGGGTATTGTGCTGGCGCGAAAGCGCGGTAAGCAGCGTAAGCTGAATGATAAACCAGAACTGGAAATTTCTTCTGCTACGCTATTTGAGCCCCTCTTGAACGCATACCTAAAGCTGTTGAAGCCGGCTATCCAGAGGCCGCTGGCCACCGTGGCTATAATTGGGGCTCTGGTGGTCTCTATCTTTTATAACTATGGAAAATTTGGCGCTGGTTTAGAGTTCTTTGCGGATATGGAAAATCGCTTTGGAATGGCCACAGTGCGCGCACAGGGCAATCTTTCAATCTCAGAACAAAAGCAGCTAGTTAAGCAAGTAGAACAGACTTTTTCTCATCTCTCAGATATCAAGCATATTTACTCATCCAGTGAAGGAGGTCAGTTAATTGGTCAGAGCGATGCCAGTCGCGATCAAATCGCTATGTTTTTAATTGAGCTCTACCCCAGAGCACAGAGAGATAGGGGCAGTGATCAAGTGTTTGCCGATATTCGCGAGCGCGCTGCGGATATCCCAGGCGTATTTGTAGCTGCTGATGCAGTTCAAACTGGGCCTCCTGTGGGAAAGGATATCCAGATACAGCTCTCCTCTAACAACCGTATGGCTATGCATCGCGTCACTGCGCAGATGCGTGCTTGGATTGAGGAGAATATTGTCGGCCTCAGAGATGTGGAGGACACCCTTCCGCTCGCGGGTATTCAATGGGAGATGGTGGTAGATCGAGCACAGGCGCAAATACTGGGTGTCAATGTGGGTACGCTGGGGCAGGTGGTTCAATTGGTGACCAATGGCATGATGATTGGCGATTTTCGTCCCGATGATGCCGATAAAGAAGTAGAAATTCGTGTCCGCTATCCCGATGAATACCGCAAATTAGAGTCTCTGGACGATCTCAGGGTTAACACTGCCACTGGCTCAGTGCCAATCGGTAGTTTCACTGAACGTCAGGCCAGACCTCGTGTAGATACCATTCAGCGTATGGATATGATGGAGTCAGTATTTATCTTTGCCAACACCGAAGAGGGTTATGTCACAGACAGCCAAGTCAAACAGATACAGCGCTGGTTGGAACAACAGGATCTGGATCCCTCGGTAAAAATTCAGTTTCGCGGGGCCAATGAGGAGCAGGCTGAGTCTGCCGACTTCCTGAGTACAGCTTTTGCCCTGGCCATGGGTTTGATGCTTATTCTGCTAGTTGCGCAATTTAATAGCTTTTACCAGTCTCTCCTAATTCTATTTTCTGTGGTGCTGTCCACTTCGGGCGTGCTGTTGGGCCTGCTTCTTACTCAGGCAGTGTTCAGTACAATACTGACCGGCGTCGGCATCGTGGCGCTGGCGGGCATCGTAGTTAATAACAATATTGTATTGATAGACAGTTATAACTTTTTGCGTCGCAACAATAGTGAATTGAGCGCTGTCGAGGCGGTATATCAAGCGGCAAAATCCAGATTTAGACCGGTTATGCTAACTACGGCCACCACAGTTGCAGGACTATTGCCACTGGCCACAGGGTACAGTGTGGATATAGTTAACCGTAAGATAGAAGCCGGTGGTATGGTGGTCTCTTGGTGGCAGCCCCTGGCCAGTGCCATAGTCAATGGCCTGCTGTTGGCTACGGTGATGACATTATTGTTGACCCCAGCTCTGCTACTGTTGCCAGATGTTGTTGCTCGTCGCTTTGGAGCCAAAGTGGCTGAACGACAGTTTAGTCAGGATGGCAATTAGTAGGGCACTGTTACATTGCTTATGATGTTTGATAGACTAATTAACCGTTACTGGTAAGTTGACCTAAAAGTTGTGATTCGCAAATCGTCCAAAGAGTCTCTGCGCAGAGAACTGCATCGCAAAACGCAAGAGTTTCTGTCACAAGGTGGTGAAATTCAAAAATGTGATCCCGGTGAAACTGGGGAGCCTCTCGATAAGCCGAGAGCCAAAGCAGTATTTGTCAGTCCATCACCCCTTAAGACCAGAACTTATTTGAATGATGTGGTATCTGCGGTCGATGCTCGCAAGAGAAAAAATCAAACCTCCAGCGTTAAAAAGCCGACTAATAAACCTAGAAAGCAAATTATCTATGACGACTTTGGCGAGCCGCTGCGTGAGATGTGGGTCGACAAATAGGCGCCGGGCATCGACTTAACCTACCGTTTCCCCGCGGGCCTGCTTATCAGCATGATAGCTTGATCGCACCAGAGGGCCACAGGCCGCCTGTGTGAAGCCAATGCTCTCCGCATAGTCGCTGTACTCTTGAAACTCATCTGGATGGACAAAGCGGTCAACTGGTAAATGATTGGCCGAGGGCTGCAAGTATTGACCCACTGTGAGCATATCCACATCGTGACTGCGCAGATCATCCAGAGTTCTCATCAGTTCATCTTTGGTCTCTCCGAGCCCTACCATCAAACCGGATTTGGTTGGCACATCTGGATTTAACGCCTTGTATTCCTTCAGCAGTTTTAACGACCACTGGTAGTTGGCTCCAGGGCGAGCTTTTCGATAGAGGCGAGGCACAGTCTCCATATTGTGATTGAATACATCGGGCGCTGTGGCAGTGAGAATTTCCAGAGCTGGTTCCATGCGACCGCGAAAATCGGGGACCAATACCTCCACTTTTAGGTTGGGTGAGAGATGACGGGCTTCGCGGATACAGTCGGCAAAATGCTGGGCGCCGCCATCGCGAAGATCATCGCGATCTACTGAGGTGATCACCACATAACTCAGGCCCATCTCTCTGATGGCCCTGGCTAGGTTGCTGGGTTCTTCGACGTCCAAAGGATTGGGTTTGCCGTGGCCAACATCGCAAAATGGACAGCGTCGGGTGCAAATTTCACCCATAATCATAAATGTCGCAGTGCCATGACTAAAACATTCGTGGAGGTTGGGGCAGGCGGCCTCCTCGCACACTGTGGCCATTTTGTGTTCTCGGAGGATGCCTTTAATTTGATTAACTCTGGGTGAAGAAGAGAGACGAATGCGCATCCACTCGGGTTTTTTTTGTACCTCAGTGGTGGGAATGACCTTGACCGGGATACGCTCCACCTTATCGGCACTGCGCAACTTCTCACCCTGTTGCAGCCGTCTGGTTCGTTTCGGTGGAATAATTAGGTCTGATGTCATGGGTTTGCCCTGCGCCTATAACCTGAAATAAGTGGATTCTGAGAATGCATGGTCAGTGATCACTTGAAAATCCTGAGTTCCCAGTCCGCGGCCAAGATACTCAGAGAGTTTATCACTCACTTGCTGTATACCGGGAACTGGATTAACTAGATCTGCCAACTGGGTCATTTCAACCCCCAGACCGCAGGGATTGATTCGTTGCCAGGGCGTCATATCCATTGCTATATTGAGATTTAACCCGTGATAGCTTTGCCCCTTTCTGATACGCAACCCCAGCGAGGCAATTTTTTTGCCATTCTCTACATAAACGCCCGGTGCATCCCGGCGTGGACTCGCTTTGACTCCCCAGTGATTCAGAGTGCAAACTACAGCCTGTTCGATCAGTGAAACCAGATCGCGCACACCTATTTTTCGCCGTTTTAAATCGATAAGCAAGTAGGCGGTTATCTGACCCGGGCCATGATAAGTCACCTGGCCGCCACGGTCCGACTGAACTACGGGAATTGTTCCGGGCGCGACAATATGCTCCGCTTTGCCCGCTTGCCCCTGAGTAAACACCGGATTGTGTTGTAACAGCCAAATCTCATCGGCGCTGGAGCTGTCGCGTCGGTCGACGGTGTTTTTCATCACACGATAAACAGGAGAGTAATCCTGGACGCCCAACTGGCGAATTATCAGCGGTAAATTGCCACTGTTACCGGACATACTACAGTACCATTTTTACTGTGGTACTGGTTTTTAGATCGGCAAATAGCGCATCCAGTTGTGGTTTTCCAGTTGCGGTAATCACTACTGTGATTGACTGCCAGTTTCCCTTGTTACTATTTTTTATGGTGATTTCTGACGCTTTGTATCCGGGGGCATGCGCATCCATCACCCGAAGGATATGTTGATACAGTGCAGGGCCCGCGCTTCCCATCACCTTGATTGGATACTGACAGGGGAACTCTATTTGCGGTTTTTTCGGTTCGTTCACAGGATATTTCTCATGAGATCAGCTGGGTGAAAAACAGCAGAATCCAGTCAAATAGTTGTGAAAATAGGCCCGCTTCAGCGATATCTTGCTCCGCTACCAGCGGCACATCAACCATCTGTTGGTCATTGAGGCTAACCCGCAAGCGGCCCAGTTCCTGGCCCGCGGTAATCGGCGCTTTAATTTCGCTGTCGATAAGAATATCAGCAGACAGTGCTTTCTGCTGACCTTTGGGAAGGGTCAGTACTATATCATCGGCGATGGTCAAATTAATGAAGTCCTGCTCACCGTACCAAACTGCAGTATTTTCCCTAATGATATCCCCTGCAGTATAAACGGTCAGAGTATCGTAGTAACGGAAGCCATAGGAAAAGAGCTTTTGCGTTTCCCGCGCTCTTGAATCTGCACTGCTGGCACCCAAGACTACTGAGATCAAGCGCATATCGCGGCGCTTTGAGGAAGCTACCAAGCAATAGCCGGCCTCCTGAGTGTGTCCAGTTTTAAGCCCATCGACACTGCTATCGCGCCACAGCAATCGATTGCGGTTAGGCTGGTTGATATTGTTATGTTCAAAGTATTTTTTGGCGTAAATACTGTAGTGCTCTGGGTGCTCATTGATAATTGCCTGAGCAAGGCTGGTTAAATCGCGAGCCGAGGTAACCATGCCCTCTGCCGGTAGGCCAGTGGCATTGACATAGTAGGTATTCGACATCCCCAGTAGATCGGCTTGGTAGTTCATATTATCGGCGAAAGCAGATTCACCGCCGCTGATATGCTCTGCTAATGCGATGGCGGCATCGTTGCCAGACTGAATAATTACACCATGCATCAGATCGAGCACCGAGACCTTTGATCTGGGGCTTAAAAACATGGTGGAGCCGTCAGTTTTGGCACCGCCTAGCTCCCAGGCATTATCGCTGATCAGGACTAAGTCATTCTCCTTGATACGGCCGCTCTCTATCTCCTCAGAGGCGATATAGGTAGTCATCATTTTTGCCAAGCTAGCCGGCGGCAGTGGTTGATCAGCGTTGTGTTCAGTAATAACCTGTCCCGTATCTGCGTCTATCAGCATCCAGGCTTTAGCATTCAGTTGGGGTGGGTCTGGCAAAAACTGCTTGGCCTGGGCGGCATCGAGTGCACTGGCACATAGCAACAAAAAAACAGTGTATAGCGTCCATTTTTTAGACATAAAAGTGGTACCCAAGCAGTGAATATCAGGGTGACTATTCTAACATTAGTCTCAGCTCGATGCCCATTTGCGAGTGAATAAGGGGGCGACAGTGCAGTTTTATGGGTCGGGCTTTACTGTGAAGCAGGAAATCCCCGCTCTCTGGTATAGATCTCGCTTGATCGGGTTTAGTTCCTCGCTCTCGGCAATTGGTCCTATCCAGACCTTAAATACCGAGTCTAGGTGGTAAGTGGACACTGGATAGTCGGTGAAGTTGCGCACTTTGGCGGCCAGCAGTTTGGCTGATTGTTCATTATCGAAGGATCCGGCCTGAAGGTAGTGGCCAGTTGGTATAACGCTAGGATATTGCTCGGGCAATGAAGGGTTTGTGTCAGTATTTTGAGCCTCACTGGGTGGTCTTAAGGCTTCAACTAAAACTGGCGCTGTCCCCTGATCTGCAAAACCTAATTTTAACGCCGCCACATAGGACACATCGATAATCCGCGCTTCATGGAAGGGCCCGCGGTCATTGATCTTTACTATCACTGAGCGATTGTTGTCGAGGTTTGTCACTCGAGCATAGGTTGGAATTGGCAGAGTTTTGTGGGCGGCAGTCATCGCGTACATATTGTAGATTTCGCCATTGGAAGTGAGGCGGCCATGAAATTTGCTGCCATACCATGAAGCTATCCCAGTCTCCCTGTAACCCTCACTGGTTGGCAGTACATAGTAGGTTTTACCAAATTGGGTATAGGGACTTGTATTGCCGGCACGGGTGATGGGTTCATAGACTGGCAGCGCATCGGGGATGGTGCTGATATCTACCGGATGTCCTGCACCGTCCTGTACCGGTGCATTGAAAATCTGCCAGCCACCACAGGCCGACAGCAACAGACTCAAAGTCAGGATGCTGAATTTGAGTGCTATGGGGGTCCAATCTGCCAGTTGGGAGTTTGTATTTTTAGCAGCTATCGCTGGACTCACAGAAACGCTCTCGAATACTTATACTGAGCTGATAGACCGCCATGGCATATTTCACCCTGGGATTATAGCGACCGATCACATAAAAATTATGTAGACCCAACCAGTACTCCTCTCCATATTTCCCTGTGAGTACTATGGGGAATGCCTTGAGATCAGAGGCATAGTTTTCTGCCGGTTTATAGCCTTGGTCGATAAGATCGCCGATGCTCAATTTTGGGCGGCGCATTTTATTGAGCTCTTGGGGGTCGGGTTTATTCGCAATAGAAGCTCTGGTCGCCACGGGGAGGCCTTTTTTCCAACCGTGTTTGACAAAGTAATTAGCCACACTGCCTATAGCATCAGTGGGATTTGTCCAGATATCGGCCATACCATCATCATCGTAATCCACTGCGTAGTTGCGATAACTGTTGGGCATAAATTGCCCCCAGCCCATGGCTCCGGCGTAGGAGCCCTTGAGGGTTAACGGGTCTTGCTGTTGTTCTCTTGCCAGCAGAAAAAAGTGCTCAAGTTGTGTGGTGAAAAATTTGCGACGGGATTCCCGCTGGTCAATGTCGACATAGTAATCGAATGCCAAAGTGCTCAGAGCATCGATCACCCGGTAGCTACCTGTATTGCGTCCATAATTGGTTTCAACGCCGATAATGCTGACGATAATGGCTGGATCGACGCCAAAATCTGCAGCGGCTCGCTCTAGAGTTGACTGGTTCTCGTGCCAGAATTGCACGCCTCTGTCGATGCGCAGTGGTGACACAAATAACTTTCTATACTCATGCCAGGGTTTAACCTTCTCCGCAGGTCTGCTCATGGCCCTGACAATCGACTCTTGGTGCTCAGCTCGAGATAACCAGTCGAGGACTTGCTGTCGCTGAAAATTATGGGTCTCGACCATGCGATCAACAAACGCTTCACTCTGAGGGTGCTGGGAGTAGTCTGCCGCACACAGGCCGCTCAGCGTAGTATAAAAAATAGTCAAAAGTAGCAGAGTGATTTTTTTCAAAGTCCGGTTCCAATTCGTCTGGGTTCTGAGCTGATAGCCATTACAATACCAAATCCAAAAAACAGTGTCAGAATAGCGGTACCACCGTGACTAATCAATGGTAGCGGCACACCCACTACGGGTAACAGGCCCGAAACCATACACATATTTACAAAGATATAGATAAAGAAGGTCAGGCTGATGCTGCCGGCCATCAGACGGCCAAATTGCGACTGCGCACCCAGGGCGATTATCATGCAGCGACCAATGATCAGTAGGTAGAGCACGCAGAGGGCAATAACGCCTATTAGACCAAATTCTTCGGCTAGCACAGCGATAATAAAATCGGTGTGGCTCTCGGGAAGAAAATTTAACTGGGATTGAGTTCCCTGAGTCCAACCCTTGCCGGTCAGACCGCCCGAACCTATGGCCGTAGTGGATTGAATGATATTCCACCCGGCACCAAATTTATCGTCCTCGGGAGATAGCAGGGTCAGCACACGCTGTTTTTGATAATCCCGCAATACATAGAGCCATAGAATAGGGGCTGCGGCCAGTGCGCTGAGGCTGGTGCCGACAAGGTAGCGCTTTTTTAATCCGGCCAGAAAAAGCACAAAAAACCCCGAGGCAAAAACCAATATCGCAGTGCCCAGATCTGGCTGATTGAAGATGGCCAATACTGGCACTAAGACAACTAGCAGTGCACCGGCAACGTGTTTCGGTGACGGCGGTATCAGGCGTTTACTAAGGTAGGCAGAAACCATCATAGGTACAGCGATCTTGGTTATTTCCGAGGGTTGAAAGCGGGTAAAGCCCAAATCCAGCCAACGGGTTGCCCCTTTGGCCTCGACCCCAAACAACAACACCGCCAGCAGAGATAGTAGGGCTCCAGAGTATAAAACAAAGGCCCAGCGCTCCCAGAAGCGCACTGGAAATTGCGCCACAACGAGCAGGCCAAAAAACCCTGCCGCCATAATCATCGCCTGACGCCTGATGTAAGCCATATTTTGCTCGCTGGCACTGTAAAGAACAAATAAGCCCGCTGTACACAGGATCAGCAATAGAATTAACAGGCCAAAATCTACCCGCAGCGGATTGTGGCGCCTCTCGCCACCCATAGTCTCCAGCCGTCTGACAAAATCGCCCTGATACATGATTTAATTACCTGTTGCCGCCGTGAGCGGCGATGTATTGGCAAGGGACTGATTCTCGCTGTCGAGATTTGCCATATAGGCATCGATTACCTTGCGGGCAATCGGTGCCGCCGTCAAACTGCCATGCTCACCATTTTCAACAATTAGTGCTAGCGCTATCTTGGGATCTTCTGCTGGGGCAAAGGCCACAAATAGCGCATGGTCCCATTTTCTTTTGTCGATCTTAGACGAGTCGTACCGCTCTGTTTCATTGATGCTGATTACCTGGGCGGTGCCGGTTTTCCCGGCAATTTTGTAGGATAAATCACCGCTGATGCCCTTAGCAGTGCCGTTGCTGGAATGGACCACATCAACCATGGCTCGATGAATATAATCCCAGTGCTGCTGATCAATTTGAATCGCTTCGCCCTCGACTTCAGGGGCAGTATTAATGCCATTGATCGCTTTGACTAATTTAGGCTTTATCGGCACTCCGCGAGTGGCGATCCGCGCTGTCATCACTGCCAGTTGCAGCGGTGTGGCCAACATAAAACCCTGGCCTATGCTGACATTAATGGTATCGCCATCAAACCACTCCTGATTGCGATAGGTGGTTTTCCACTGCCGTGAGGGCATAATGCCATCCTGCTCACCGGGCAAGTCTACACCGGTTATCTGTCCCAAGCTAAACCTCGCGCTCTCCTTGGAAAGTAAATCAATGCCAGCTTGTATGCCTATGGTGTAGAAGAACACATCACAGGATTCAATAATCGCCTCGGCTAAATCCACACCTTTGCCGTGGCCGCCAAATTCGGAATTGTGATCGCGCCACGGACGCTCGATGCCCACCATATAAAAGTACCCTGGATCATCAATAGCGTAGTCCTTATCGAACACCTCGTGCTGTAGGCCGATCAAACCGAACAGCGGTTTGACTGTAGAGCCCGGGGGATACTGGCCGCGCAGAGCGCGGTTAAATAGCGGTTGATCAGTCGATTTAAGCAGTTTGTCGTAAGCCCTCTGACTGATGCCAGAGACAAACGGATTGGGATTGTAGCTGGGGGTGCTAACCATACTGAGTATGCCCCCGGAGTTGATATCTATAGCCACTAGGGCTCCCCGTTCTCCCTGGAGGGCTTCCTGGGCTATTGCCTGCAGATGGCTATCTATAAATAGCGTTAAGTTATCACCGGCAACGGGATTTTCTCTATCTAGTACACGAGTCACGCGCCCTCTGGCATTGGTCTCCACCTGCTCGGCTCCCAAACTGCCCAGAAGCTGTTTCTCATAGAATTTTTCGAGGCCCACTTTGCCAATAAAATCCGTGCCCTGATAGTCAGTAAGATTTATATTTTGGCTCTCCTGCTCATTGATTCTACCCACATAACCAATCACATGGGCAAAGAGCTCCTCCTGTGGATAAAAACGCGTGAGTTGAGCGCTGACCTCTGCACCGGATAGCAAGTGACCATTAACTGCCAGAACGGCGCGCTCCTGCTCCGTTAAATTATGCTTTAAAGGGATGGCTTCAAAGGTTCTGCCGCGTTGGATGCGTTTCCTAAAGCGTGCCAGATCTCTGGAGGAAATTGTGATTAGGGACTGCAATTGTAGTATCAGAGCATCAAGATTTCTGGCGCGATCGGCAATAATATTCAGCGTGTAGGTGGGTCGATTATCGGCCAACACCTGACCGCGGCTGTCAAATATTAATCCCCGCGGGGGTGCTATGGGCCTGATGTGTATGCGGTTGTTGTCGGAGTTGGCGATATAGTCCTGATGTTGGGTAACCTGCAGGTCGAAGTAGCGAAATAGGATTATCGAGGTCAGCGCCGATACAAAGATACCGGCAACCATCAGCCTTACGGAAAACACCCTGTGTTCTCTGCGCGGATCTGAAATGGCTGAATCTTGCAGCATTTAATTTTCTCTTTAAATCAGCTGCGATGATAAGGATGATTGGTGGTTATTGTCCACGCCCGATACAGCTGCTCCATGACTAAGATGCGCACCATGGGGTGGGGTAGAGTCAGATCTGACAGCGACCAGCGAAAATCGGCACGCGCTAGGCAGTCATCAGACAGACCGTCGGGGCCCCCAATCAATAGGCAGATATTGCGCCCGCTCATCTGCCAGCTACCAAGCTGAGTGGCCAGAGCCGGAGTGGAAATTGACTTTCCCAGTACCTCGAGAGTTACCACCAGATCACCCTGTCCGATATTTTTTAGCAGTGCGCGCCCCTGATTTACCACAGCGCTGTTAGCTGGATTGCGCCCTCTGACATTGATTGGCACTTCAACAAGTTCAGTCTTTAGTTCGCCGGGCATACGTTTGCAGTATTCCTGGAACCCTTGGCTCACCCAGTCAGGCATGCGCGTACCCACAGCTAGCAATTTAATTTTCATAGCCGGTTAACTAGTCCCTGGTATCTGTGGCGTTCCATGGAGAGTTGGGATTTTGTTGTGTTTGATCCTGCTCTTGCTCTTGATTGGGTCTGATTGCCCACAGGCGCTCTAAATCGTAAAACGCTCGCGTAGTGGGTAACATAATGTGCACAATCAACTCACCAAAATCCACCAGTATCCACTCTGCAGTATCTTCACCCTCGATGCCGATCAAACTGTATCCTGCAGTTTTCGCCTCGGTCACCACACTGTTGGCCAGAGCCTTGACTTGACGATTAGAGTTGCCCGAAGCGACGATCATAGTGTCCATGATTCCGGTGAGCTCGCGCACATCAATCGCGGTGATATCAGTGGCTTTGATATCCTCTAGGGCAGCTGTAACAATAGTCTTCAAAGATTGGTCATCGGAGGTTTGGTTCATAGCAGTCGGTTACTCATATAATTGGTATTGTTTAATATAGTTGGCCACTGCCACAGGTAACATGTCAGCGGTGCAATTGCCCTTTTCTAGCTTGTCACGCACAGCGGTTGAAGATAGATCCAAATTAACCCTATCACAGAAGTAAATATGACCTTGGGCACAGCTCTTTACAACATTTATATCATCACGGCGATTTTGGCTTATCCAGCCTGCCAGCGGCTCTTGGTTAGGCAGCGCCCAGCTGGGGCGAGAGCAGACAACAATGTGACAGTGGTCAAGCAATTCCCGCCAGCGTTGCCAGCTATTGAGGCCCGCAAGCGTATCCATGCCCATGCAAAAAAATAGTGGCACCTGTTCACCGATTTCGCGACGCACCTGCACCAATGTATCGATGCTATAACTGGGGCCCTGTCGGCGCAGTTCCAAGCCATCAGCTCGCAGCACCGATTGCCCTTTGAGAGCCAGTTCCAGCATCGCCAACCGCTGCGCTGCTGAGACCTTGGGTAGTTCACGGTGAGGGGGCAGGGCACAGGGAAGCATACGCATTTGCGCTACCCCCAAGTGCTCTGCCAATGTGCTAGCTACCCGCAGATGGCCGTGGTGGACCGGGTTAAAAGTGCCGCCAAAAATCCCTACTGCTTCACTAATGACGGATTTGCCCATCACCCAATACAACCCACTTCTGGCTAGTTAGACCCTCGAGGCCAACCGGGCCGCGGGCGTGTATTTTATCGGTGGAAATACCTATCTCTGCACCCAGCCCGTACTCAAAGCCATCGGCGAAGCGAGTGGAGGCGTTAATCATTACCGAGCTGGAATCCACTTCAACGATAAATTTTTGCCCGCGGTCAGTATCTTCGGTGACGATTGATTCGGTATGACCAGAGCCATAGCGATTAATATGCTCAATCGCCTCCTCAATACTGGAAACTATTTTCACCGCTAATACAGGGGCTAAATACTCCTGATACCAATCTTCCTCAGTGGCCTGTTTAAGACCGGATACCATGGCGCAGGATTTAGCACAACCGCGCAACTCAACCTGTTTTTCAGCATAAATTGCGGCTAACTCTGGCAATAGGTCTGGGGCCACAGATTGGTCAATTAACAGCGATTCCATGGCATTACATACCCCATAGCGGTGGGTCTTGGCGTTCACTGCAATGGCTATAGCTTTCTCTCTATCCGCCTGGCCATCAATATACACATGGCAGTTGCCGTCTAGGTGCTTAATAACAGGCACTCGTGCTTCGGCGCTGATACGTTCGATTAAACTCTTACCTCCGCGAGGCACTATGACATCTACATACTCGGTCATAGTAATTAATTCACCCACCGCAGCGCGGTCAGTGGTGGCCACCACCTGCACCGCAGTCTCTGGCAGTCCGGCATCAGCCAGTCCCTGGGAAATACAACGGGCAATGGCTTGATTGGACTCAATCGCCTCACTGCCACCGCGCAAAATGGTGGCATTGCCTGACTTTAAACAAAGACTCGCCGCATCAATAGTTACATTGGGACGCGACTCATAAATAATGCCCACCACACCCAGAGGTACACGCATTTTGCTCAGGTTAATGCCGCTAGGTCTTGTGCCCAAATCGGTCATTTCACCCACTGGGTCTGGCAGGGCCACCACTTGGGCTAGTCCCTCAATCATGCCATCAATGCGCTCATTGTTGAGCTCAAGGCGATCCAAGAGTGCGGCATCTAAGCCATTTTCACGGCCTTTATCCATATCGATTTGATTGGCCTGTATCAGGCTATCGCGCTGTTGTTCCAGACAGTCGGCAATGGCTTTTAGGGCATTATTTTTAATCTCGGTGGAGCTGGACGCCAAGATGCGCGAGGCCTCCTTGGCAGCACTGCCCAGATCATTCATATACTGTTTAATATTCATGCTTTTAAATATAGGTGCTATTTTTGAGAGCCATTATACGATAGCGCTATAACAAAGTGCTATTGGAGGAAAAACGCCATGTTGGGGTTGGGTCACTTGGGTGAGTTATTTTGACTCATAGCTCGTATACTCAATTGTCCTACAGTTGAGTATAAACCCCATGCAAGACGCGGTAGATAAACTGGTCAACAGCAAAAAATGGTTAGTGCTAACCGGTGCCGGTATCAGTGCCCAATCGGGTGTGCCCACCTACCGCGACAAAAACGGTGTCTGGCAACGCAAACCCCCCGTGACCCACCAGCAATTTATGCAAGACCATCAAGCGCGACAACGCTTCTGGTCACGCAATATGGTGGGCTGGCGATTTATGTCTCAAGCCAAGCCCAATCATGCTCATCGCGCTCTGGCTGAACTAGAAAAGTGCAATGCGCTGGATCATGTGGTGACGCAGAATGTTGACGGTCTGCACCAGCAGGCGGGCAGTCTTAAGGTAACTGATTTGCATGGGCGTATTGATAGGGTTAGCTGTATGGCCTGTGGTACCTCCCAATCAAGAAAAACTCTTCAAAACTGGCTGGAACAAAATAATCCAGACTACGTTCAACTATCTGGTCATCTCGGGCCCGATGGCGATGCCGAAATAGATGATCTAGATTATTCCAACCTTATGGTGCCCCCCTGTGAAAAATGTGGGGGCATACTTAAACCCGATGCGGTCTTTTATGGCGATTCGGTGCCTAAACAGCGCCTTGCCAAGGTCGAGGAGTTAATGCAGGAAGCGGAGGGCTTGGTGGTGATTGGTTCATCCCTAACAGTATTTTCTGGGTACCGTTTTTGCCTGTGGGCACAACAGCAGGATAAACCCATTGTGATACTTAATGAGGGGCAAACTAGGGCCGACCCAATGGCTACTATTAATTACCGCGGGCCCTGTTCGCCAGCACTGCAGCTTTGGCAGCAAACTGTTGAGAGCTACTTGAGTTGAGAATCACTTAAGTTGAGAGTCACTTAAGTTGAGAGTCACTTGAGTTGACGGTTAACCACATCTGCCAACGCCTCTATATGGGCACTGTCGCTATTAAGGCACGGGATATAGTGGTAAGCCTCCCCACCCGCTTCCATAAAGATTTCTCGGCCTTCCATATTGATCTCTTCGATAGTCTCCAAACAATCCGATGAGAATCCAGGGCAGATCACCGCTAAATGCTTAGTGCCCTGTTCTGGCAATTGCTCAAGGGTTTCGTCTGTGTAGGGCTGTAGCCATGGCTCGCGACCAAAGCGCGACTGAAAGGTTGTCATCACTTTGTCTTCTGGCAGATTTAATGATTCACGCACCAGCCTTGTAGTCTGATGACAGAAGCAGTGGTAAGGGTCACCGTTTTTAAGATAGCGCTCCGGCGTGCCATGATAGGAAAACATAAACTTATCAGGCTCACCCTGCTCTTTTATATGGCGTCTAATACTGGCGCAAATAGCTTCTGTATAAGCCGGGTTTTGGTGATAACCGCCAATAAAATGTAATTCTGGCACCCAGCGCAATTGGGTAAAGCATTGGGCTAGGGCATCAAAGGTTGAGCCTGTAGTGGCACCCGAATACTGAGGGTACAGAGGCAAGACAGTGATATCGCGCACATTTTGCTCTGTTAAGCGCTTTACTGCGGATTCCATGGAGGGATTGCCATAGCGCATACCCAGCACCACTGGCACATCCTTTTTATACTTCTCTGATAACAACTGCTGAACACCCTCTACCTGAGCGCGACTGTGTACCAGTAGCGGTGAGCCCTCCTCTGTCCATACACTTCTATACAGTTTGGCTGATCGGCGCGGACGAATACGCAATATAATTAGATTTAGAATTAGCCACCAAATTAGGCGCGGTATTTCTACCACCCGTGGGTCGCTTAAAAACTCTTTAAGGTAACGGCGAAGCTCCGCTGTCTGTGGCGCATCGGGCGTACCCAGATTACACAGTATCACCCCCTGTTGTGGCGATGGACCTTGGTGGTCATAGTCGGTTTGACCTTGATACTTCATGTGGCGGTTTCCAGATAGGGGATAAAGTAGTTAGTTATTCGAAATCCTACTGTAAGAGGTTTACTCGAACAAATAAAATTTTACGCCTAAAGCTTAAAGCCTGCCTATCTCACCTTGGGCAACTCCCCCCAGCGCGTGGTATAGGCCGGGGATAGATGTTCACGTTTAATAGCCCATTTCTTTTTAATGCCTTGCCCGGCAAAAAATAAACCGCCCTTATTCTTGCGGTTCACTTGGTCCATTAGGGTCATCAGTTTATCGTTTCTATTGTCCCCTTTGGGATGGGTATTAAGTACATCGAATATATCCGGCTGATAGATACCTGACGCATAAAAATTCGAGAGCATAACGCCACATTTGGCGTAGTGGTAATCATCACGCCAGATTTGCCTCAGCAGCTTGACTGCCAGTGCAATTAAATCTCGGGTATTGTCAGTGGCATTCACCAACTCACTGGAAGCCGCGTTTGAATACTGAGGTCTATCGGTACTAAATGGGCTGGTGCGGATAAATACCGTTAGTACTTTGGCCTGTTGTTGTTCTTTGCGCAATTTCTCTCCGGCGCGCACCGTATGCTCACAGACTGCCTCGCGCATCTGGTTAAAGGTGGTCACTCGCTGACCAAATGAGCGACTGCAGACAATTTGCTTTTTCGCTGCAGGTATTTCTTCAAGGGCTATACAGGACTCGCCATTAAGCTCTCTAACGGTGCGCTCTACTACCACTGAAAATTGTTTTCGAATCAGTTTTTCTGGGCTATCGGCCAAATCCAGTGCAGTTCTGACCCCCAGGGCATTGAGTCTTTTGCCGAGGCGCCTACCTATGCCCCAGATTTCTTCAACCGGTACCAGTTCCATTAGGCGACGCTGGCGCTGTGGGCTGGTTAGATCCACAACCCCCTTAGTGGCTGGGAATTTTTTGGCTGCATAGTTAGCTAATTTAGCCAATGTCTTGGAGGGCGCAATACCGACACAGACCGGAATACCGATCCACTGGCCGATGGCCTGTTTAATGTTTTCACCATATTGCTGTAGCGGCATAATCGCTTGGGTATTACTTAAGTCGAGAAAGGCCTCATCGATTGAATAGATTTCTACGCTGGGCACCATGCTCTCTAGTGTATTCATTACCCGTGCGCTCATATCCGCATAGAGCGCAAAATTAGAGGAGAAGACTTTAATCTGGTGGGCGCGAATTTCCTGTTGAATTTTAAACACCGGCACACCCATTTTAATGCCCAGTGCTTTCGCCTCTTTGGAGCGGGCTATCACACAGCCATCATTATTGGATAACACAACCACCGGCCTATGGCGCAAGTCGGGTCGAAATAGTTTTTCGCAACTGGCGTAGAAATTATTGCAGTCAACTAATGCGAACAGGTTACTCATGAATAATATCTACAGGTTGCGCTGGGTATTGCGTATCACACTGATCACTACCCCAAAGATAGTTAGCTCACAGCCCTCGGGAATATCAATAGGTTTATAAGCGGCGTTTCTGGGTATCAATCGCACACAGGGCTTAAGTTGCAGTTCTTTTACGGTGAGCTCACTGTTGATCTCAGCAATAATAATGTCCCCCTGCTTGGCCTTAACTGAGCGGTCGACCACCAGAATATCATCGGCATAGATACCGGCTTCGATCATGGAGTCACCTTCAACGCGGACAAAAAAAGTCGCATTGGGACGCTTGATACAGAGCTCGTTTAAATCTAACGTCTGCTCAATATAGTCCTGTGCTGGTGAGGGAAACCCCGCTGAGACGGGCTCCGTAAATAGGGGAATTTTTAGGCATTTCGCCGCCGCCACATCGAGAGCGCTAATGCCGCTTAATAGCGAGACACTCATTAAAACCTCAGGGAAAAAATAGACTGATAACTGTATATATATACAGTATCTAATAAATATGAAGTATTTACAAGTGCAACAGCAGTTTCAGCATATGGGCGGTTAGTCTGAGTCAAAAATCTCTTGTGCCTGCAGGGAGTCTGGCGCCATAGAAATGGTTTTTTTACTTGTAGGATCAAGGGGGATCGCTAAAATAGCGAGCCTTCTAACAGATCCATTATTAGCCGCAAGCGGGAAGTTAAATGCTATGAGTGATAGCAGTCTAGTCAGTAAAATCAATCAACGGCGCACCTTTGCGATTATCTCCCACCCGGATGCCGGCAAAACCACCATCACGGAGAAATTATTGCTGCTGGGCAATTTAATTCAGGTGGCGGGCACCGTGAAGGGACGCAAGAGCGATCGTCATGCCACCTCTGACTGGATGAGTATGGAGAAGGAGCGGGGAATCTCGGTGACCTCATCGGTGATGCAGTTTCCCTACAGCGACTGCGTGGTCAACCTGCTGGATACTCCGGGCCACGAAGACTTTTCTGAGGATACCTACCGCACCCTAACCGCCGTAGACTCGTCATTGATGGTGATTGATGGCGCTAAAGGGGTGGAAGATAGAACCATTAAATTAATGGAAGTCTGCCGTCTGCGGGATACGCCGATTATATCCTTTATCAATAAAATGGACCGCGATATTCGCGATCCTATTGACCTACTTGATGAGGTTGAGGCTGTACTGAATATCAGTGCAGCACCGATTAATTGGCCTATTGGTATGGGACGCGGCTTTCGCGGTGTTTACAATCTGTATACCGATACCATCCATGTGTATACCCAGGGCAGGGGTCATACGCTCAGTGATGATATCCAGGTTCAGGGGTTGGAGTCGGCCGAGGCTCGCGAAGCCTTGGGAGACTACGCCGATGATGTGTTGGAAGAGCTGGAACTGGTCAAAGGGGCCACCCACAAATTTGATAAGCAGGAATTTCTGTCCGGCAAACTGACACCGGTATTTTTTGGCACCGCGCTAGGCAACTTTGGAGTGCGGGAAATGCTCAATGACTTTGTGCGCTGGGCGCCCCAGCCACAACCGAGACAGACTATAGATAGGGAAGTATCGGCAGAGGAGGGTAAGTTCAGTGGCTTTGTCTTTAAAATTCAGGCCAATATGGACCCCAAGCACCGCGACCGGATCGCCTTTTTGCGTATTTGCTCAGGCAAGTACACCAAGGGCATGAAGATCAAGCATGTGCGCACTGGTAAAAATATGCGAATTGCCGATGCCTTTAGCTTTAAGGCCGGTGAGCGGATCTCGGTTGAGGAAGCTGCTGCTGGCGACATTATCGGTCTGCACAACCATGGTTCCATTCAAATTGGCGATACTTTTACCGAGGGTGAGGCGTTAAAGTTTACGGGCATTCCCCACTTTGCACCGGAACTGTTTAAGCGTATCCGCTTAAAAGATCCCCTGAGGACCAAACAATTACAGAATGGCATCCGCCAGCTCTCGGAAGAGGGCAGTACTCAGGTTTTCTTCCCGTTTCGCAACAATGATATTATTGTCGGTGCAGTGGGCCAGTTGCAATTTGATGTAGTGGCTTTCCGACTGCGCGAGGAGTATGGTGTCGAAGCTATTTACGAGTCAGTTAATGTACATACAGCACGCTGGGTAGCATCGTCGGACAACAAAGAATTACAGCGGTTTAAGGATAAAGCCGAAGAAAATTTAGCCCTGGATGGCGGAGGTCATCTCACCTACTTGGCACCTACCAGGGTCAACCTATCGCTTGCCGAGGAGCGCTATCCAGAGATTGCCTTTAGTTCAACCCGCGAACATTAAAAAATAAAAAAATAGAGGGTTTTAGTATGAGTGACGCGCAATCAAGTATTTCAATGGACCAGTGTCCGCAGCATCTGCGCGGCAATCGCAGCGCCTTAACTAGGTGGTGTGGGCGAGCAATTTTTAGTTTGATGGGTTGGAGACTTGAGGGGCAAATCACCGATGCTGAGCGGGTTATTTTGACCGCCGCTCCCCACACCTCAAACTGGGATGCTGTACTGGGCTTTGCCGCTGCGCTGGGTCTCAATGTACGGCTATTTTGGTTGGGTAAACACAGTATTTTTATCCCCGGATTAAGATGGTTAATGCGTTGGCTAGGGGGTATCCCGGTCAATCGAAAAAACCCTGAAGACGTGATGGAATATGTCAATCAAGCGGTTGAAAAGCATCAGGGTTTGGTGATTATTGTGGCCCCAGAGGGCACCAGAAAAAAGGCGGAAAAGTGGAAGACAGGCTTTTTGCGGATTGCCAAAATGAATGACTGCAAGATTCAGCTGGGCGCGTTAGATTTTCCCACTAAGCGGATTATCATAGGCGATGTTTTTGAACCCACCGGCGATAATTACGCCGATCTGGAAACCATTAAAGACTGGTACAAACAGTACAAGGGCAGGTTTCCAGACCAGTTTTAGACTGTAGAATTGGTTATATGGAGATAACTTTAATCACAGGCTTGTCTTTATGCGGCTGCTGGTTTTTTGCCAGCTTGATTCCCTCTATTGCCGGTTCAGGTGGAACATCAGCGCTGTGCTAAATAACCTTATATTACAGTGACAATAATGGTGAGTTTAAAACTGTTGTTATGGCCGTAAATTTTCTTGCCACCCTGCTGCTGACTCTAGGGATAGTGGTTCTGGCGCTGCTGGTATTTCGCTACTTTGCCGCGCCGGTATATTCTGTGGAAGCCATTAATGTAAAGCGCTTTCTCGAAACCCTACTCAATGGACAGGCCACGACAGCCGATTGGGATGTATTTACCGGTATGCCGATTCGCCAGGATTGGGAATTGGATGAAATTCGCTGTGAATGTGCTATGTTAGCGCCATTGGAGATCAGTGAGCGGGATGGTCTGATGGTGTTGTCCGAGACTGGACATAGGCAAATCACCTACCTGCTCGATCGTATCGATAAAAAAATACAGGCATCGGAATCCAAACATGCTAGATAACACCTCTCCCATATCCAAATTTTTAGTGGTTACTGCCGCCTTTATTATTGTGGTCTCTGGGCTCAAAATGGCTGCCTCTTTCGTAGTGCCATTTTTGTTGGCGGTATTTATCGCCATGATCGTCTCTCCACTGCTGACTTGGTTAAAAAATCGAGGTCTGCCGGGGCCGTTGGCAATTCTGCTAGTAGTGCTGCTGATTTTATCTCTGGGCCTATTGTTGGCGGCGATAATAGGTTCATCTCTAGACAGTTTTCGACAGGATATGCCCGTTTATTCCGCCAAGTTGTCGGCCATGAGTGAAGCGATCCAACAGTGGTTGAGTCTCAGGGGTATTCGAATTGATGCCAGTCAATGGCAGAGTAGCTTTGATCCCGGGTCGGTGATGGGTTTGGTGGGCAATACTCTCGCCTCTTTCGGTAGCGTAATGACCAATGCCGTGATGATTCTACTCACGGTGATCTTTATCCTCGCTGAGAATATGAATTTTGGCGACAAGCTAAAAATGGCGCGGGGCAGTGCCAGTTCCCAGCAGTGGCTGAGCAAGTTTTCAGAGAGTGTACACAGCTATCTGGCGATTAAAGCGGCTATTAGTGCGGTTACCGGAATACTGATTTTTATCTGGCTGCGAATTTTGGGCGTTGACTACGCGGTGCTGTGGGGCCTATTGGCTTTTTTGCTGAACTTTGTCCCCACCGTGGGCTCGTTTATCGCCGCGGTGCCCGCAGTCTTGCTGGCTCTGGTGCAATTGGGACTAGGTCATGCGGGGTTGACCCTGATGGGGTTTGTGGTGGTCAATTTCCTGATGGGGAGTGCCATAGAACCGCGTTGGATGGGGCGGGGTTTGAACTTATCGCCCCTGGTAGTCTTTGTGTCTTTAGTGCTGTGGGGCTGGGTGCTGGGGCCAGTGGGTATGTTACTGTCAATCCCATTGACTATAATGATTAAGATTGCCTTAGAATCTCAGGATAGTACCCGTTGGATTAGCATTATGCTGGGAGATGTTGATAGAAAATCACACTAGGTGGAGGTTACGTATGTATATTAATAGGCTGCTGACTTGCCTGATCATAATCTTACCAATGGCTGCCGTATCCTCAGATATCAAACATACAGCAGAACTGATCACGACTGCGGCGGATGGTGCCGAGGTTCGTATTCTTTCGCCGGAAAATAATCAGGTTGTCAGTTCACCACTGACCGTAGTGTTCGGCGCTAACAATGTGACCATTTCCCCGGCTGGTGACAACCAGCCCAACAGTGGCCACCATCATCTGCTTATTGATATCGCTGAATTGCCAGATCTATCCGCGCCACTGCCGGCAACGGAACAAATAATTCACTTTGGCAAGGGCCAAACTGAGACGGTTTTGGAGCTGGCCCCCGGTACCCATACGCTGCAACTGTTACTGGGTAACTATCTGCATATTCCTCACTCGAAGCCAATCATGTCGGAAAAAATAACCATCACAGTCAAGTAATTTGTAGAGTAAATACCGATTATCATTTGGCAATTGGGCCATATCTAGATTATATTAACAGCCTCAACTTATTAACAATTTCATCGTTTTACTAAAGGGAATTAGTACTATGAAGTTTTTTAAGCGTCTGTCATTAAGCCTGCCTCTGGTTTTTATCTCGACCCTTACTCTTAGCTATATGCCCGTAGCACAAGCGGAGCAGCCTCCAAGCGCGCTGAACTGCCACCAACTGAAAACACAACTCAATGCCCTGGCCGACAAAATGCAGCGCTCCTTTGTTGCTGATGGCGGCAGTGCTAATAACAGTGCGAATGTGGGTGAGGTTATTTGGGGCGGCTTGGTCGGCCAACAGCTCAAGAAAAGTAATAGTTCGGGGAGTATTCGAGCCAAACAGCTCAAGCGGGCTTATTCACAGAAGTGTTCAACGTAATTGGCATAGTAGCTAAGAACTCGACTGGGCTGACTAAAGGATCGGCTATGGGAATAGCTAGTTGCCCAGCGCAAGTAGAATTTATTTGATTCTAAGTAGATGGTGCCCAGGGGCGGAATCGAACCACCGACACGAGGATTTTCAGTCCACTGCTCTACCAACTGAGCTACCTGGGCGCTGTGTGAAGGCCGCGTATTAAAGCGTTTGCACGGCGCTTCGTCAAGGGTTATTGCTCTGGCGGGACATATCCCTCAGCCTGATCAACTTGTTCGCCGTC
Organism: Porticoccaceae bacterium; assembly: GCA_049612225.1. Classification (GTDB taxonomy): domain Bacteria; phylum Pseudomonadota; class Gammaproteobacteria; order Pseudomonadales; family Porticoccaceae; genus HTCC2207. The sequence continues at coordinate 236,887 of JBMZBJ010000003.1, forward strand.
AAAAAACTTTTCTCGCTGCTCTGCCAGATAATTTCGGGCGGTTAAATCCATCATATTGAGACGCATCTCGTTGATTAATGTTGTCTGATGGCTCATCCATTCTCCCCAGGCCTGTTTGGAAATACTGTTGTAGATCTCCTCGCCTTTAGGGCCTGGAAAGGGGGGTAAATCCAGTCCGGGCAATTCCTTATTATATTTTCGACATAGAACGGTGCGCGCCATACTGACCTCATAATTGCATAGTTAATAGCGCTTTGATTGGCGCTGGGGTTGCCAATGATAGTGGTTTTTGTGGGTTATACCAGACCTGATCATCACCTTCTCTAATTCTACTGCGAGTATTGTCAACATCAACCACAATGGGTTGGTAGTCTAGGTGAAAATGACTAAAGCTGTGGCGTCGCTTTTCCAGAGGAGTTTTGTTGACCGGTTTGAAGTCCAGCTTGTTGCAGTACCCATTGAGTGCGGCTAATTGTTCAATCTGCGGAAGCACCCAGAGCCCTCCCCATAGACCTACGGGGGGATTCTGTTGCAATAGAATTTCACCCTGTGGGTTTTTAAACAGTAAAAATATACGGTTCTTTACAGGTAGCACCTTTTTGGGCTTTTTGCCCGGATAGGACTGTGGGTTGCCCTGACTGAAGGCCTGACAGTGAGTTTTCAGAGGGCAGTTGCCGCAGTCGGGAGTTGTCCTTTTGCACAGGGTGGCGCCCAGATCCATCATCGCCTGGGTGTAATTGGCAGTGCGCTGGTTTGGCGTGTAATGTTCTGCAATCTCCCACAGTTGTCGGTGAACAGCGCTGTTGCCCGGCCAACCCTCTATGGCAGCAAACCTGGCCAGCACCCGTTTCACATTGCCATCCAAAATTGCCGCCGGTTTGCCGAAAGCTATACTGCGGATGGCGCCCGCGGTGGAGCGCCCAATGCCCGGTAGTTTCATCAGCTGGTCAATATCATCGGGAAACTGTCCATGCATTTCCGATGCTATTTGTTTTGCGGTTTTATGAAGATTGCGCGCTCGCGCGTAGTAGCCCAAACCACTCCAATGGTGAAGTACCTGATCCAAAGAGGCATCTGAAAGCTTTTCAACTGAGGCGAAGGATTCCATAAAGCGCTGGAAGTAGGGGATAACGGTGGTGACCTGAGTCTGTTGCAGCATAATTTCCGATATCCAGACACGGTAGGGAGTGATGGGTTGCTGCCAGGGTAAGTCTGTGCGGCCGTGCTGTTTAAACCAGTCGAGTACCGCCTGCTGAAATGCTTGGGGTTTCATCAATTAACGCACGCTATTGTCGATTGGGGCTGAGTCTTTTATTGATAAGTTGTTTGAATGGATTGGTTTGGCTGCCTAGCCCCACTTGGTTTAAAACCCTGTCTTTAAAGAACAGTTTCAGCATATTTTCATCGGGTCTGCAGTTGGGACTTTCACCCATCGTGCCATCACAGCGCAAGGTTATGGGACGGTTCTGCAAGTTTTTATTGATCGAGCAGCCATTACTACTGGTTGTAGACTCGTCTGCTAGCAATGTATTTTTAATGCTGTAACTCTGGCTGAGTAGGTTCAAGCTACCGTTGCCGGAAGCGGCGATATGGCCAGTGCCGGTTTGGTAATCGCTGATAATCAGCCGACCCCGATTGAGCCGAAAGCCGCCTTTAAAGTCCCATAACTGGGTACCCTGCGGCCACTGTTTATCTGAGGATTGACCGCCACTAAACAGTGCCACTGCGGTGCACAGCGATTGCTCCAAATTAGTTTTGGTCAGCTGGGGAGCTAGTATCTCTAATTGGCCAGTGCCGTTGAGCGACTCGATAATGGTCTCAGGGTAGTTACCCGACCCCTGGATATCAACATCTAGGTTTAGCACTCCCAACAGATCTGAACTGTCCGTGGTGGAGGCCAGCGCCTCCCCTAAATTGATACCATCAATCGAAGTCTGCAAATTAAAGTTGGCCTCGGGGTTGCGTAGATCCAACTCAGCCACCGCGTTGATCTGGCCATCAAAAGCATCCGCATTAAACGACCGCAGGCTAAAAACATTGCGATAGCCATACAAATCTGTGTAGATATTGCTAAGGGAAAAATCACTGACTACCAGTTCGCCCAAACTGAACTCCACTTGGCTTTTGCCATGCCACACCGCCAGGGGAATTGCCAGGGGTGCAAACAGTGCCACATTGTTGTTGCTGTCAGATGATTTAGAGAGGTAGTGATTGAGGTTAAAGCTGTTGGCAGAGATCACCGTAGTTAAGCTGTAGTTTGGTTGATCGATCAGTACATTGATATCTACGGATTGGTTATCAATCACCAACAGAGTTTGGACTTCAGAAGTCTGGGATAGCTCGAGATTGAAGCGACTATCGACACTAACACTGTTTAGCGCTTGTGGGTTGGCCATCTCTGGTATCTGTAGATTGGGCGCCAACTGTTTAAAGCTGTTTATTTGATCTACCAGGTTAAAGCTGTGGAGGCGAATATCGCCCTGAATATGAGATAGATTCTCTGAGGTCTGCAGATCGCCAGACAGTCTTAGGGCATCCAGCCTCAAATCAAGTTGGGAGATTGAGAAATCCGTCACCTGCTGATTTTCAAATACCATACCCAGCTCGGTATTTAGTGAGAATTTTTTCCCTCCCAACATCTGCATCGAAAGGTTTACAGGAAACGGCGTACCATCGTAGCTGGCGCCTCGGATATCTAGATTGATTTGAGTGATCTGTATGGGCAGTTGATCGGGCAGGGCAACAAATAGTCGACCATCCTTGATAGACAGGCTATTGATTGGGATCTGCTGATTGTCAGCTGGTAACAGCGCCAACAAATCAACACCCAGTGACAGCTGATCAATATGGCCGCCTAGGGATTGATCTTGCAGATTGTAATCAACCTGATTGACAGTGATGCCGATGGGTAGGAACTGCCACTGCAAATCCCCGTTAATCGAGAGCTCTACACCAGATTGCTGAGCTGCAGTTTCAATTTGAGGTTTGAACTGATTGGGGTCGACAGCGACGGTTATATAGATAGCACCCAGTGCCAGCAAAGTCAGAATAGACAGTAGACTAGTGGTAAACCATTTAAATAATTTCTGCACAATAAATACCTGTGATTGGAATCAGTCCCTGGAAATAATAATCTTACCCTAATCATAGTGCGCCTAAAACTAAAAACCGCAGCTGAAGTCAGCTGCGGTTTTTAGATAAAGTGCTAACTAGCTAAAAAGAAACTAGAATGCGTAGCTGGCCTTTAGTCCCAGGTTTCGGCCTGGAAGAGGCACCTCATTCTTCACAAAGGAGCTGTGATTTCTAGCCGCTTCGTCAAGCAGGTTTTTGCCGAACAGTGACAGTGTCACGTGACTTTGATTGCCCACTTTGATCACTTTCGATAAGTTAAGATTCAACATCTGAAAGCCATCGGTAGCTGATTCCCCAGTTGCAGTATCAGATTGTTTTCCAACATCCTGAAGTGACAGGGACGCCATAAGCCCATCTTCTCGGTAAGCAATTTTATACAGATTCCGCGCTGGTACTATGCGCGGGACGTTGCCACCATTGGCAAATTTTGCTGAAACCGAGTCTCTGGCAAATGATAGCGTGAGTGCACCACTGGCAAAGTCCAAGGTCTTGCCTATCTCAAGTTCATAACCATTGAACTCGGCATCCTGCTGAAGATAGTTAGCAATAATTAAATTGTCTTCCTTTTTTCCTTCGCTGTTATCGAGAAGGTAAATATAGTTATCCACATCGTTTTGGAAGAACGTCAAGGCAGCAAAAACGCCGTTATTTTCGTAGTTAAACGTCAGATCTATATTGTTGGCGGTTTCAGAATCCAAGCTGAAATTGCCCACTTCAAACCTAGCAGTTGCCAGATGAGGGCCGTTCATCAATAGCTCTGTGGCCGTAGGCGCTCTCTCAACGCTGGAAAAGCCGAAATTAACCTCTAACAAATCACTGAGATTTCTGCTCAGGCTAAGGGCATAACTGGTATTGTTAATATCCTTGCTAAAATACTCTGTTTCATCATCATGACCGTTTTCCTCCTCTGTTTCCTCTTCTTCCCCATGGTCATGTTCAGTAACAGAGCCTTTGCGGTTTATTCGATCATGTCTAATACCAAAGTCAAGATGTAATAAATCAAACTCTTTGCTGACATAGTAACCTAGTGTTAGTTCCTCACTTTGGGTTGGATCGATAAAGGTCTCATCACCGATAACATAAACATCCTCTTCAGCAAAATTAACTGCGACTTTTTGTGACAGTTTGTCATTGCTTAAATCGAAGATTGCACCGTATTCTATGGCATCATTGCTAAAGGTTGTTGGGCCCTTTTCTTTCTCACCCGGTGCAGGTATATGACCTTCCTCTTCGGCGTGTTGTTCTATGTGTGAGTAATCAGAATCACGAAAATGATAATCAATTTTTTGCAGCCAGCCATTTTGTACAGTATTAGAACCCTGTATATTCAAGATTTCAGATTTAGCGCTAGCAAAAATTCTTTCATCCTCATCCTCTTCAACCTCATTCGGATCATGCTCATGTTCGCCATGAAAAGGGATACCGTATAGACTTTCGTTATCACTAAAGGAAAGTCCAACATATCCCCAATCGCCAGTCTTGGATAGCCCCAATCTTGTGGAAGTGGACTCAAAATCAGAATTTTTTAAATAGTCATGCTCTTCTTCCCCCTCTTCATCTTCCTCCTCCTCATGAATAACCGCACCATGGGGAATATCAAAATTGCCAAATTGTCCATCTTTGTAGTCAAAGCTGAAATTTAAGCCGCCCAGATTATTTTGGTAAGACAGGTCATGGCTATCTCCGTCGTTGACCGACTGCGCCTCGAATCCCAAGCGTAGCTCAGACTCCAAAAAGTCCTCGCGGGCAATAGTGTTATCAACGATATTGACAATTCCGCCAATGGCTCCGTTGGAGTAGAGTAATGACGATGGCCCTCTAACTACTTCGATTTGTTGGATGTTATGCAAGTTCACATCATTTCCATGATCTGGTCCCAAACCTGAGACATCTCTTGTCACTATGCCGTTGTTCAAGACTTTAACTCTGCTGCCCGACATGCCGCGGATAACGGGTTGGCCGACAGCACTGCCATAGTCACTGAACGCCATGCCCACGAGGTCGCCAATAGTGGCGCCCAGACTACTGGTTGCGTCACTGGCAACAGAATCGCCGGAGATGATATGCAGTGGGTTAGCGATAGCCTCAGCAGAGGCGTCAATAAGTGATGAAGAAACAATAATTTCTTCAATTTCCTCAGACAGAGCTGAGGTGGATAAGGATACAAGACAAGTTGCAGTGAGCAACTTGTAGTTGTTTAATTTTTTCATCGGTTGTTCCTCTAAAAATTTAGGGTGCGCCAGACAACTGACGCTATTGCGCCCCAGATGGGGAGATAAATTAATTTAGAGGCTGAGAGGTGGCGCGCGGGCAAGGAATGCGGTCCTTGGCCCATGGATAAGGGTTTGTGGACGACTAGGGGGATGGTTCTGGTAATTTAATGTGACAAAACTGAACTCGGGTAACGCTGCCACCGAAGCACTGTTGTGTTGCACCACCGAGTAGGCACACTCATCCTCTTCGTGCCCATCATGACTATGGGCTGCTGATAACCCAGCACCCAGTATCAGGGCGAGGCTGAGTAAAAGGGAAATGGTTAGCTTGGAAAACCACATCAAAAGGTTTACCCCAATTATTTGGCGAGCAATTCTAGATGAAAGTAAACTGTAGAAGCAACTAAATATGCGGGTATAATGTGCGCTATTGTTTTTAGACGTCGGAGAAACTCATGACTGAGCGCACTGCTACTGTGACGCGCAACACGCTGGAATCGCAGATTACGGTCACCGTAAACTTGGATGGCGCCGGTGTGGCAAAACTGGACACCCCAGTTCCATTCCTCAATCATATGCTCGATCAAATCGCCCGCCACGGCTTGGTGGATTTAACCATTGAAGCGGCGGGTGATACAGAGATTGACGATCATCACACAGTGGAAGATATAGGCATTACGCTGGGTATGGCAATTGCCAAAGCGCTGGGAGATAAGACCGGACTGACCCGCTATGGCAGTGCCTATGTGCCACTGGATGAGGCGCTCTCTCGAGTGGTGCTGGACTTTTCCGGTCGCCCGGGCCTGATTATGCACGCCGACTTTGTGCGCAGTCATGTGGGTGGTTTTGATGTGGATTTATCCCGAGAGTTCTTTCAGGGATTTGTTAATCACGCGCTGGTAACACTGCATATCGACAATCTGCGCGGCGCCAATGCCCATCATCAGGTCGAGACTATCTTTAAAGCTTTTGGTCGCGCCCTGCGCATGGCGCTGAGCTTGGACCCCCGGATGAGCGGTGTGATGCCCTCCACCAAAGGGACATTGTAAGCAATGTTCGTTAACTTATCTGTTTAGAAGAATCCAAATGAGTGATTTTCGCAGTCATATCGCTGTTATTGACTATGGCATGGGCAACCTCCACTCGGTGGCCAAAGCACTGCAAGCCGTGTCCACCAATGCCCTGGTCAGAGTGACTTCCGATGCCACTGAAGTGGAGGAGGCCGATCGTGTGGTTTTCCCCGGCGTTGGGGCGATTGGCGGCTGTATGCAGGAAATTCATAAGTTCAATCTGGGGTCAGTGGTTGCCAAGGCGATTAAAAATAAACCGGTGCTGGCTATCTGTGTAGGTATGCAAGCACTGATGACTCGCAGTGAAGAAAATGGCGGCATCGATTGTCTCGATTTGCTGCCCGGTCAGGTTAAATTCTTCGGTGATCATTTAACCGATAGCGGCGGCGACAAACTCAAAGTGCCCCATATGGGTTGGAATAATGTGCACCAACTGGATAATCATCCACTGTGGCAGGGTATTCAACAGGACAGTCGGTTTTACTTTGTCCACAGCTACTATGTGGATGAGAGCAATAATCCCAATGTAGCGGCTACCTGCGATTACGGTATCCAGTTCGCCGCTGCCCTGAGTTGCGACAATTTGTTCGCAGTGCAATTTCACCCAGAGAAAAGTGCCGATGCCGGGCTGCAATTACTGCGCAATTTCTGCCACTGGGATGGCCAAGCCTAGATGTCATCACCAACCGACATAGCGTCACTTAAAGCTCGTTTAAATGCCGAGACCGCCAAAATATCCTGGCATGAACTGCAAAAGCACTATGCGGCGGGCAATGTGCTGGCGGTACAGCGGGGTGCCGATTTAATTAAAGTGGCTATCGCTATGCATGTAGACGATAAGGCGCAAATCGAAACTTGGCTGGCCGATGGAATTATTGCTGAGGTCAGTGACACTCAGGCTCAGAATTGGTATTCCAGTGACAGTATCCTGTGGGCCCTAGTGCTGCCGCCCTTTGTCTTGGTGCAACCAGTGGCCGAACAATAAGCTGGATTATTGTGCTGCCGCATAGATCCAACATCTCTTACCTGAAGCCAATACCGCAGATATTCGCTGGTAGTCATCCACTTCGTAATCATCGGCCTGCAGTAATTCCTGAGTAGATAGCTCAAACACCGTACCGGTCACTTGATCCTGGGGGTTGCCCGTATATTCGAGAATCGGATGAAAGGCCTTGCCGCTCTCTCTCAGTACGCGCTGATCAGTAATTTCAATTTCGCCAACTCGGTAGTTGGGTAATCTATCGGGCTTACCTTTTAGCTTTCGACCGAAGTTAGCAATTTGGACTCTGGCTTGTTGCAAAGTGCCGTAGGAGAAGAGTAATTCCATCGCGGTGTTACCTGTTTTTTAGCACTGAGCGAGAATAAGACAATCTCTGCTGGGAGTGCAAATCAATCTAACTGATCACTGACTCCCAGCGCAAATCACTGATCAGCTGCTCATTGAGGTCATTGCAGATCCCATCTATGCCCGGAAACAATAGCGAATGGCTGATGCCAATGCTGGTTAGTTCCTGACGAATAAAGCGCTTGTATTCCCGTTTAACCCGAATGCGCGAGATGCGCCGATGCTCAAGCGGTTGATTGGGCACGCTGGCATAAACAAAACAGCCCTGCTGACCAATAATGCGCTCGTTGATATGGGGTGGATGATAGGCAAAACTGTGGGTGCGATTAAACAGGTTGTCGTCGCTGACGTTTTCGTAGGATCTGCCGTACTGGGCAATAATAAATTCACCGTCTTCTAGCAACGAGGGGTCAGAGGCGAAAAACAGCGCGATAAGAGGATTGGTGGTGAAATCCAAAAGCCTAGTGGACAGACCGTGATGCTGCATCAAGCACAGCCACTCTATATCGGTCTTTGGACTGTATTTGAGGTGCGGGATGGCGCGATTTTTAAATTCCACCAATGCCCGAAGCTCCCACTCCAAAACATCATCCCAGCGGCCATCATAATAGCGGCCTACTGAGGGCGTGAGTACCCAGCGACAGTCCGAGTGTCCACGGTAGATAAAGTTGTCGCCCAAATTGATCTGTTGCAAAAACTGGGAGATGTATTCCATCACATACCCTTGAGTCGATCATTTGTCCCACGGCAAACAGACTGACTACGCCTTATAAGCTTAGAACAGAATTTTTGCTGCTGCAGGGATTTGTCGATGTTCAGGTGGCGACTACGTTTCTCGGTGCAGTATTCCCTGCTGTTTACAGTACTGTCTGGGTGTCAACCCAGTCCACTGTTTAAAGGCGCGGGTGAGAGAGCGGGGTTCACTAAAACCCACCAGCTCAGAGACCTGCTCCACCGAGTATTTTTCTTGAACCAACTTCTGCACCGCCAATCTGCGGCGCAAATTATCCTTGACCTGTTGATAGCTGGTGGCACTGTTTTTTAATCGGCGGTGCAGGGTCTGTCCGCTGATACCGAGCTCTTCAGCTAGTTCATGGATTGAAGGGAATACTAGGCGCTGGGAGTGCCGCTGAACGATAAGGCGTTCAATTTGAACCTCCAGTGAGCTCTCGGAGCCGGGGATAGTCATAATATCTGCCGGTGCATTTTGCAAAAAAATACCGAGTTCCTGAGGTTGGCGCACCAGTGGTTTAGTTAAATAGTTAATATCGAAGATAAGTTGATTGTGACTGCAATTAAACTGCAGTTTTGACGGAAACATAATTTGTAACTCATCGCGATGTTTGGGTGCTGAAAAGGTAAAGTGGGTCTCTTGTAGCGGGATTGGTTCGCCGATATACCAACTGGGAAAGCGATGCCAGATGACCAGCCAGAACTCGGTCATAAAGTGCACCGGATCAAGCTGTGGCTGAGACATATGAAAGCCGAGAATGGCCTGTTCACCAGATCTTTGCAGATACATCGGAATGTCAGTGCTGACCAAGTTGTAGAAGTTGACAGCCTTATCAAGCAGTTCGCCGAGATTGCCACAGTGGCTCACCAGCTCGGCCATCGCGGCGAAAATACCCACACGGCAATTGCTCTGGGTAAAGCCCATAAATTCATCATCCAGTGTTTCTTGCACCGTCTTAAACAGGCGCGCCACCTGATCGGTATGTACCCGCTGATTCAGTTTATCCAATACTGCCGGATTAATGCCGGCGCGCTTTAGGGCCTGGCGCTGTGAAATACCCCGAACCCGCAGGCCGTGCATACAGGAGATGACATGATGCATACAGATAGTAGCCATTAAATGCTCCACGCAATGGAATTGTTAGGGTGCAAGGGTTTCGGTTTTGACTATTTAGCATTAAATTGTGAGTTTATTTGCAAATATTAGCCTAATAGCCCAGTTATAACCAATAAAAATGGCAATAAATGTGACTTTAGCTGCTAAAAATAGACCTACCCAAAACTTGCTAAGTGCTGCATAGTGCCATCCCTCTAGTAAAAGTTGGAGATCATGGTGACAGATAAGGATCAACCAAGCCTTAAAGACTGGCAGCAATTGGCCACCGAGGAATCTCGGGGCACCGCTCCGGAGGATTTAGTATGGCAGACCCCAGAGGGTATTGAGGTTAAACCGCTTTACACCCGAGCGGACACAGCCGATCTAAAATACCCTGACGGCCTACCCGGGTTTGCGCCCTATAAGCGCGGTCCCAAAGCGACCATGTATGCAGGGCGTCCCTGGACAGTGCGCCAGTATGCCGGCTTTTCAACCGCTGAGGCATCCAATGCGTTTTACCGCAAAAATTTGGCTGCTGGCCAGCAGGGTCTATCAGTAGCTTTTGACCTCCCCACCCACCGCGGCTATGACTCAGATCATCCCCGGGTGGAAGGTGATGTGGGCAAGGCCGGGGTGGCGATTGATTCTGTAGAGGATATGAAAATACTGTTTGATGGTATTCCTCTGGATAAGGTTTCGGTGTCCATGACGATGAATGGCGCGGTGTTACCGGTTATGGCCAGCTATATAGTTGCCGCCGAGGAACAGGGAGTGACCCCAGAGCAACTGGCGGGGACACTGCAAAATGATATTCTCAAAGAATTTATGGTGCGCAACACCTATATCTACCCACCCCAACCCTCGATGCGCATTGTGGCCGATATCATCGCCTATACCGCCAAGCATATGCCCAAGTTTAATTCCATCTCCATCAGTGGGTACCATATGCAAGAGGCCGGTGCCACCAATGTTCAGGAACTGGCCTTCACCATCGCCGATGGCATTGAATATGTGCGCACTGCTATTGACAGCGGCCTGCCGGTGGATAGTTTCGCGCCGCGCCTGTCATTCTTTTTTGCGATTGGCATGAATTTCTTTATGGAAATTGCCAAGCTGCGGGCTGCCAGAATTCTGTGGGCCACCTTGATGGAAGAAAAGTTTTCTCCCAAAGATCAGCGCTCACTGATGCTGCGCACTCACTGTCAGACTTCGGGCGTCAGCTTGACCAGCCGCGACCCCTACAACAATATTATGCGCACCACCATTGAGGCGATGTCAGCAGTGTTGGGTGGTACTCAATCACTTCACACCAATTCATTTGATGAGGCACTGGCTCTGCCCACAGAGTTCTCGGCGCGAATCGCCCGCAATACCCAGTTGGTGATTCAAGAGGAAACCGGTATTTCCAACGTGATAGATCCTCTGGCGGGCTCCTATTATGTAGAGTCTCTCACCGACCAGTTAGTGGCTGCTGCTCGCGAGTTAATCGACGAAGTAGAGGCCATGGGTGGCATGACCGCGGCGGTGGAATCCGGTATGCCTAAATTGCGCATTGAAGAGGCCGCCGCACTGCGCCAGGCGGGGATCGATCGCGGTGAAGAAGTGATTGTCGGGGTCAACAAGTATCAATTGGACGTTGAACCCGATGTCGATGTGCTCAATATAGACAACACGGCGGTTCGCGAAGCGCAGATAGAGCGCCTGAAGAAAGTTCGCACCGAGCGCGATTCAGCCGCCTGTGAACGGGCACTGCAAGCTCTAAAGGAAGGCGCCAACACTGATGCTAACCTGTTGGAGTTAGCGGTAGATGCCGCCAGGGCCAGAGCTACTGTGGGGGAGATTTCCGATGCCCTTGAGAGCCAGTGGGGTCGGCACAGAGCACAGCAGCGATCAATCGGCGGCGTCTATGGCTCCGCCTATCAAGGGGATCAAGGGTTTATGCAAATTAAACAAAGAGTAGAGCAGTTCGCCGAAAACCACGGCCGACGGCCGCGTATGTTGGTGGTAAAAATGGGTCAAGATGGCCATGACCGCGGCGCCAAGGTGATTGCCACGGCATTCGCTGATTTGGGTTTTGATGTAGATCTAGGTCCGATGTTCCAAACTCCACAAGAAGTGGCTCAGCAGGCGATAGAAAACGATGTGCATATTGTCGGTGTGTCGTCTCAAGCAGCTGGTCACAAAACCCTGGTGCCCCAGCTGCTTGCTAATTTAAAAGCACAGGGTGCCGAGGATATTGTAGTGATTTGCGGCGGTGTGATTCCGCCCCAGGACTATCAGCAACTGATTGACCAAGGAGTTGCTGCGATTTTTGGGCCGGGTACCAATATACCTGAGGCAGCGCAACAGGTTCTCGAGCTGATTGAGTAGGGAGAAACCCATGCAGGAAATTTTAGACCAACTGGCGCAGAAGCGCGCCGCCGCCAAGTTGGGCGGTGGGCCAAAGCGTATTGATGCCCAGCATGCCAAGGGCAAATTAACCGCTCGCGAGCGCATAGAGCTGCTACTCGATGAGGGCAGTTTTGAAGAGTGGGATATGTTTGTGGAACATCGCTGTGTTGATTTTGGTATGGATCAACAGCACATTCCCGGCGATGGTGTGGTAACCGGCTACGGCACAATCAATGGTCGCCTTGTGTTTGTGTACAGTCAGGATTTTACTGTGTTTGGCGGTGCCCTCTCCGAGGCCCATGCGGAAAAGATTTGCAAGTTGATGGATCAGGCGATGAAGGTTGGAGCACCGATAATTGGTCTCAACGACTCTGGGGGTGCGCGTATTCAGGAGGGAGTGGCATCACTGGGGGGCTACGCGGAAATTTTTCAGCGCAATGTGATGGCTTCGGGTGTGGTGCCGCAGATTAGTATGATTATGGGCCCCTGTGCAGGGGGTGCGGTGTACTCACCGGCGATTACAGACTTTATCTTTATGGTGGAGGATAGCGCCTATATGTTTGTCACTGGTCCTGATGTAGTCAAGACAGTGACCCATGAACAGGTTACAGCGGAGCAGCTGGGTGGCGCAGTAACCCATTCCAGCGTATCTGGAGTAGCCGATCTAGCGTTTAAAAATGATCTCGAGGCACTACTCAAATTGCGCCACTTTATGAGCTTTCTGCCGGCTAACAACCGCGAAAAGGCGCCTGTTCTCCCCACTACTGATCCCGCAGACCGAGCTGAGATGTCGCTGGATACATTGATTCCCGATGATTCCAGCAAGCCCTATGACATGATCGAACTGATACTCAAAGTGGCAGATGAGGGTGAATTTTTTCAATTGCAGACCAACTTTGGCAAAAATATTGTCACCGGATTTATTCGCATTGAGGGATCTACGGTTGGGGTAGTGGCCAATCAGCCATTGGTTATGGCCGGTTGTCTGGATATAGATGCCTCGAAAAAAGCGGCGCGGTTTATCCGCTTCTGTGATGCCTTCAATATTCCAGTGCTGACCTTTATCGATGTGCCCGGATTTATGCCCGGCACCAGTCAGGAGCACGGCGGGATTATCAAGCAGGGCGCCAAACTGCTCTACGCCTACGCTGAGTGCACCGTTCCCAAGGTGACAGTCATCACCCGAAAGGCCTATGGTGGCGCCTACGATGTAATGGCCTCCAAGCATTTGCGCGGCGATGTCAATTTGGCTTGGCCCAGTGCGGAAATAGCAGTGATGGGGCCCAAGGGTGCAGTGGAGATTATCTTTCGCAAAGACATTGGCGACGAGCAGAAAATTGCTGCGCGCACTGAAGAATATCGCGACAAGTTTGCCAATCCCTTTATCGCCGCCAAACGCGGTTATATCGACGATATTATTATGCCCCACAGCACTCGAAAGCGAATTGCCCAATCCCTAAAAATGTTGCGCAACAAGCAGGTTGAAAATCCCTGGCGTAAGCATGGCAATATCCCGCTTTGAGCAAAGGTCTCATAGGAAAAAGGAAAGATGTTTAAAAAAATTCTGGTAGCTAACCGCGGTGAAATTGCCTGTCGAGTGTTTTCAACCGCCCAAAACATGGGTATCGCCACCGTGGCGGTATACTCCGAAGCGGATCGCAATGCGCTGCATGTGCAGATGGCCGATGAAGCGGTTTTGATCGGCCCAGCGGCCTCTGCTGAAAGCTATCTGGTCATAGATAAAATTATTCAGGCCTGCGTTGAAACGGGCGCCGATGCAGTTCATCCGGGCTATGGATTTCTCTCCGAGAACAGTCAGTTTCGCGATGCACTGGATGCTGCCGGCATTGCTTTTATTGGCCCTGAAAAGCTCGCCATCGAGTCGATGGGAGATAAAATCACCTCCAAGCGCATCGCTGAGAAAGCTGGCGTCAATACCATTCCCGGTTATACCGATGTGGTGCGCGATGCCGATCATGCGGTGGAGATCAGTGCCGAGATTGGCTATCCAGTGATGCTCAAGGCCTCCGCCGGTGGCGGCGGTAAAGGCATGCGTATCGCCCGCAATGAGGAGGAGTGTCGCGATGGTTTCCAGCGCGCCACTAACGAGGCCGGAGCCAGTTTTGGCGACACACGCATCTTTATCGAAAAATTTATTGAGCAACCGCGACATATTGAAATTCAAATCATGGCCGATGGCCATGGCAATGTGGTCTATTTGGGCGAACGAGAGTGCTCTATCCAGCGTCGCCACCAAAAAGTCATCGAAGAGGCGCCGTCTCCATTCCTAGATGAGGCTACTCGTCAACAGATGGGGCAACAGAGCTGTGCCCTGGCCAAAGCAGTGGCCTATCAATCAGCTGGAACTGTAGAGTTTATCGCCGATGCAGATATGAACTTCTACTTCCTAGAGATGAATACGCGGCTGCAAGTGGAGCACCCAGTCACTGAGCTGGTCACTGGTGTGGATTTGGTGGAGATGATGATCCGCGTCGCCGCTGGCGAGACCTTACCTCTGTCGCAAGATCAGGTAAGGCTCGATGGTTGGGCTGTGGAGACCCGGGTCTATGCCGAGGACCCACTGCGCAACTTTATGCCATCAATTGGCCGGCTGACAGGATATCTCGAACCCACTGGAGAGGGTGTTAGAGTTGATAGCGGGGTCTACGAGGGCGGTGAGGTGTCAATGCACTACGATCCGATGATTGCCAAGCTGATTACCTATGGACCAGACCGGCAGCAGGCGGTAGATCGGATGGTAACCGCTCTGGATGGCTACTACATCCGCGGCGTCAATCACAATATAAGCTTCCTCAACGCGCTGATGGTGCATCCAAGATTCGTTGCCGGCAATCTGACCACCAACTTTATTGCTGAAGAATTTCCCGATGGATTCCAAGCCAGTGCGGCTATTCAAGGTGATGCGGTAATACCGGTGCTCGCCGTTGCAGCGGTGCATCAACAGCAGCATCGGCGCCTATCGGCGCTATCCTCCCAGTCTTCGGATCAACTGCCACAACAGACTGATCAGCAGCCTGACAATTGGGTGGCTATCATTAATTCTGAACACCATGAGTACCAGATTTCTGAGGGCGACCAAGGTTGGTCTGTGCGCCTGGGAGATAAGGTCTACCAGATTGCCGGTCAGTGGCAGGCCGGTGAGCCGTTGTTCCGCGCTACAGTCACTGATACCAGCGGTGCGCAGCAACCGCTATCTGTGCAAATGGAGCGCCAGCAGATCGGCTACAAAATGTACTACCGCGGACAGGAAATTGATGCCTTGGTAGTGACCCCTCGGGGCGCCGAGCTGCAGCGTTTGATGCCGGAAAAAACCCCGCCGGATATGTCCAAATACCTGCTGTCGCCGATGCCCGGGTTGCTAGTGAGGTTGGCGGTCGCTGAAGGCGATCAGGTCAAGGCCGGTGAAGAGCTGGCAGTGGTTGAAGCCATGAAAATGGAGAACAGTCTCAGAGCAGTTCATGACGGCACTGTGGCCAAAATCTCCGCGGATCAGGGTGAAAGTTTGGTGGTGGATCAGGTTATACTGGAATTCGAATAAAGTGTTTTGCACGATTAGAGACTAAATAACCGCTAAAAAGCGCGTACCCTAAACCGCATTGAGAACTGCTAGAACAACATGACCAGCCATTTAGCACAACAAATTATTGCCGGTGATCGCCGGGCACTGGCCAGAGGCATCACTCTGGTGGAGTCGACCCGCGCTGATCACAGACAGCAGGCCACAGAACTGTTGCAGCAAATTATGCCCGCCACTGGTAAGGCCATCCGTCTGGGAATTTCCGGTGCCCCTGGTGTAGGTAAGTCGACCTTTATTGAAGCCCTGGGCAATGCGCTCACCCAGCGCCAGCAGCGGGTGGCGGTGTTGGCGGTAGACCCTACATCCGCAGTCAGTGGTGGATCGATTCTCGGCGATAAAACCCGCATGGAGACACTGGCAGTCAACCCTGACGCCTTTGTTCGCCCAACCCCCGCGGGCAAGACCCTCGGCGGCGTAGCCCGTTACACTCGAGAGGCGATACTACTCTGCGAGGCGGCGGGTTTTGACAGTATTCTGGTGGAGACCGTGGGCGTCGGCCAATCGGAAACCCTGGTGGCTGGCATGACCGATATGTTTGTGCTGCTGCTCTCCCCCGGCGGCGGCGATGATCTGCAAGGTATCAAACGCGGTATTATGGAGCTGACCGATCTGATACTGGTCAATAAAGCTGATGGCGATCAACTGGCGGTGGCTGAGCAGACCGTCACTGACTACCGCGCCGCACAGCAGTTTATGCAACCTCGCAATCAACACTGGAAACCTCAGGTGGTTAGCTGCTCCGCGTTGGAAAAACGCGGTCTGGATAAGATCATGGAGCTGATTGATGAATTTCATCAGACATTGGAGGCCGCCGGCGAACTGGCCGCAGTGCGCTCTCGGCAGGCGCGGGACTGGCTGTGGTCAGAGACCACTGCTTCGCTAATTGCCGACCTCAAAGACCATCCTTCAATCAAGACAATGATCTCAGAGTTGGAACAGGCGGTCACTGACGAGACGCTGCCCCCTACAGTAGCGGCACAGCAGTTGATAGCCCATTACAAAGGGCTAGAGTAGGTTTGTAAGCCCCATAGACAGTCTTATGTGACTTTCAAGATTGTCGAATCTTGCAGACATATTCGATATAGCGCTGTCTAGCTCAGGGTCTGATTGATCAGTTGTCGACGACTAGTAGCTTGTCAGGGTCAGCAACTCAATTGCTGTAGCGTTGACCTCAGGGGGGTGGAAGAAGTCCTGATTGAGGGTAGCCAAAGTTTTGTCTACAGGGATGATCAATAACAGCTTGCCCTTCAGTTGCTCGTTATCTCTGGTCTCCCACATGTCTCTAAACTGGTGCTCAGTAAACTTGCGGTTGCCCCAGGAGGGATCGCCAAGCCAAACCACGCCCTGATCATTAATACCGCGGATCACTGAGAAATGGTCTTTGTCGCGGTAGCGCAGATAGACAATTGCCGGAATCTTAATTGTCTTTAGTTTCTCAAAGTTAGCGGAGACACCAATTGCCTTAAAGCCAAATTTCTTCACCGCCTGTTGTAGATCAGAAAATGACGCGGTGCCGTCATCGCCAACCAACACAACCTCATCCAAAATATCTTTTTCATAGATATCCCGACCGTAAAAAGACCGCAGAATGGTGGCAGTAGCCGCTGAACCGCAAGAGTAGTCTAAATCCTGCTTTTCCAAATCGGCATCGCGCAACTGTTTCCAAGTCTTGATAGGCAGGCTACCCACGGCCGATGGCAAGTTCAAATGTACCTCAGCTTGGGCAGGGACAGCATATGCAAACAGTCCAATGATTATCCCAGCCCAGAGTGAGCTGATTAACAGCAATTGACTCATAAGCCGCCCATACCTACAGCAAAGTTATCTGGCGGTAGTAATATTCCAGCGGCCACGCCCAATGTCATTATCACCATGCTGAGTATCAGTAGAAGCACTGTGCCCAACAGCAGGCCAGATAGCGCAAAGCCGATACTGATATTGGCGCCTTTAGATAAAGCTGAAACCATAATAACCAGTGAGTAGATAAACACCGCGGCACTCAATAGCGACAACATGGGAAGCTCAAGCCAAATTGACAGCCCGTCCATAGCGGGCATCAAAATATCTACCACCGAGGCCAGTGTCGTCAGGCTGTACAGGGTAGAAAAGCTGACAGAAACCGCCTTTATTTTTAACCACAGCCGCAAAAATAGTACAGCGATAATAAATATCAGAAAGTTGAATGCGATTGAAAAGGTGAAGCCGGCGATGGCGCTGGTGGCTGGGATGGGTTTGGTTAGATGAAAAGCTATGCCTATAACCAGAATAATCAAACTGCTGATCGCAACAGAGTATTTTCCGTAATAATCCATTTTCTTGGCATTTAGTGCCATTAGACCAAATATATCCCTGATAAAAGTCCCCATATCATTTCATCCTTGATTAGATATTGCTTCAATTCAAAAGTATAGTCGAAAAAATGTCGGATTTGCGCTGTTTGGTAACTCACCTAAAATTATTAATGCATACCCTGTTTCTACCACCAGTTACCTTAAGATTCATAACCTGTTCTGAATTACAGAGAGCCGCCCAGTAAGTTTTTGGGTATTCGTAAGGGATCCACTGACACTCAAAGTTGCTCATTTTAATATGCCGCCAACTTGCGCTTTGCTCTGTAATAACCGAGCAATAAGCTAATTGAGCTGACTAGAGCGATTGATAAGCTGTACAAAATAACCACTACGGCGTTTGAAAGGTAGGTTACATATAAAACTACGATTGAATCAATAGTCACCGCGATAACCAGTAGTGGTCCAAGCAGAATACTTAAGTGACGCTCGTAGAGAATGTTAAAATCGAAGCGCTTCTTTCTTTTACTTAAAGAGTTGGGTTTATCATCCTGCAAATTTATGCGCGACTCGCGATATACTCCATAATAACCATATAAAGAACTGATTGAGATTGCGACACAGATAGACAAGCTATACAAGACCACAATATCCATCTTTGAAATATCCATCTCATAAACTATCATCGTTGTATATGCTACAGCTGTGTCAATAACAGCAGCGGTCATTGCTAGTGGCCCGAATAACATACTGTAGTGATGGCTAAAGCCATTTTCAAAGTCAGAGTGTTCGGCTTTGCAACCTAACTGGTTAGTAGATATTTTTGCTTTAATGGGACTTAACCTCCGTAAGTGGGGGAACAAAGACAACCCGATGTTCCCCCTTAGTAATTGCTAGAACTTACTAGCGGTAACGTATCCACCAAGGCACATATACACCATAGAAATAGGCTTGCATTGCAAAGTCAAGACCTGCTACCCCTCCAATGTATCCAACCCAAAAGATTGGAGCAACTTCTCCCTCAGTCGCTACCATCTCCTGACTAGAGAGCAAATCCATCTGACCGAAGTCAGAGGCAGCAATTGCCGAATCGCCAAAGGCAAAGGCCATATCTTCCTGATTAAAGCTTTCGGCGGCGGCATATTGCGCAGTAAAGCCCGCCAGTATTAGTACCATAAATAATGATTTCATTTTAGTAAACATAGTTCATTCCCTGATTGTTTAATTAATAAAGTTAAGTGTTAAAAAATATAGTTTGTTACAACAGTTGCTTTTATCTAGTCCATAATCATTTTCCCTCCCGGTTTGGTTATCTCAATTAATCCTTAAACTTGTGCAATAGGGTAAGGTTGGCCTGAGCGCCGCTATTGCCGCTGATATCGCTGCGAATGGTTAGGTTGATGGTACGGTTCTCGCTGCTGGCATAGCCGAGTCCGAAGTCTATGCTGGTCTGACTGGTGCGAATGCCGGAACCGCTGTCATTGACGCGATCTCTGCCGCGGAGTTTAAACTGCACGCCGCCGGTTAGGGTGACCTCGCTATTGATGGCAAATCCGATGCTGGGGTTGATAAACAGTAGATCCCCGGGATTGATGTGTTGGCCGTTGGTTTCTCGACTCCAACTGTGGCGGTAGCCGCCGGTGAGGGATAACACCACCGGGTCGATTGATCTGTAGGTGGTAAAGCCCAGTTGTGCGGTTTTACCATGCACATACTCGGAGCCTTCGATGGCCATGTTCTCTGCCAGCACGATTTCTGCAAAGCCCAGCAGTGCGGGACTGTCGTTGTCCTCGGAAAACTGGTGATTGACGCCCAGTGCCCACTGGCTGAGTTGATCGGCACTCTGGCTGTGTTGTTGTGCGCCATGGCTTAGTCGGGTATCACTGCTGATTGCAGTCAGGCGAGTGGAGAGTTCTGTTTTGGCACTGAGACCGTAGCGGCCGCCCAATGCTAGGGTGAAGGTATCACTATTTTGTCGCTGTTCCCCGACAGCTACGGGTAGCTGTATAAAATTGTTGTCCCCAGTCTGCACCAGATCGTATTGGGCGTTGACGTTATCTCTATCGGCATTGGCGTATCCAATATCCAAGGTCAACCGAAACTGGTTGTCTTTGGCCAACAGATCTTCAATGGTGAGTGGCAAGTCAGCGAGGCACAACCCTGATGCCAGCGCGGATAAAATTGCTACAATTAGGGTATTTAGCTTCATTAGTGCACAGTCCTTGTGGTTTTTTTCAGTGACTTCTTTGTCTTAGATGACATCCATAACAAAGCTAGATCAAATATTGCGTTTTGACTAATCTAATTGCGAATAACCTTCCATAATATGTGACTTGAATCACAAAATTTTTGGAGATTGATGGGATTCTGATGATTGGTTGACTGAGGAATGTAGCAAAATTAGTGTTCAAAAGATCAGCATTCCCTCCCTTGAGTCGAGGTAAATTTAAACCCTGCAACTGCAATAAAATCATTGTGACTGGCCAGAGCTGTAGGTAAAATCCGCACCCACAATTTGAACCTAGCCACCCTCTCACTTGGAGACCTCGAATATGGCCACTGAACGCACCCTTTCTATTATCAAACCCGACGCCGTAGCAAAAAATGTTGTGGGTCAAATTCTCAGTCGCTTTGAAGCGGCGGGACTGAATGTTGTCGCCCTTAAGATGCTGCAATTGACTCAGGAGCAAGCTGAGGGATTCTACGCGGAGCACAGTGAGCGCCCGTTCTTTAAGGATCTGGTGGCCTTTATGACTTCTGGCCCGGTAACGGTTCAAGTACTAGAGGGCGAAGGTGCCATCTTAAAGAATCGCGATTTGATGGGTGCTACTAATCCCCAGGAAGCGGCGGCAGGTACTATTCGCGCTGATTTTGCCTCTTCTATCGATGCCAATGCGGTACACGGATCGGACTCTACAACATCGGCGGCGCGAGAAGTTGCCTATTTCTTTGAGGACGCGGAGATCTGCCCTCGCTAAGTTGAAAAACACAACAGAGAGAATCAATGCCTGAAGGCACTATAAAAGAAAGCGTAGAAGTAACAAAAGACAGCCAACCCCAACAGGATAAAGTCAACCTGCTGGGGTTTTCTGTCTCGCGGCTGGGGGATTTTTTTGAATCCCTAGGAGAGAAACGCTTTCGTGCCACCCAGGTGGTGAAATGGATTCACCAGATGGGCGAGAGGGACTTCCGCCAGATGACCAATCTGTCCAAAGATCTGCGGGAAAAACTCCATGCACAGGCTGAGGTCTGTCTGCCCGAGGTGGTCAGCTGTCAGGATTCTGCCGATGGCACCCGCAAGTGGTTAATTCGGGTGGAGGGCGGCAGCTGTATCGAGATGGTGTATATCCCCGAGCGCGATCGCGGCACCCTCTGTGTGTCATCCCAAATTGGCTGTGCCTTAGATTGCAGTTTCTGTGCTACCGGCAAACAGGGGTTTAATCGCGATCTCACCGCCGCGGAAATTATTGGTCAGCTGTGGATTGCCGCCGATTCCTTTGGTCAATTTGATCCCAAGGCTCCCCGCCGAGTGACCAATGTGGTGATGATGGGCATGGGCGAGCCGCTGATGAATTTTGACAATGTAGTCGATGCCATGAACCTGATGCTGGAGGACAATGCCTACGGGCTGTCGAAGCGCCGCGTGACCCTAAGCACCGCCGGTGTTGTTCCGGCCCTGGACAAGTTGGCGGATGTCACTGATGTCTCACTGGCGATCTCCCTGCACGCACCCAACGATAAGTTGCGCGATGAGCTGGTGCCGATTAATCGCAAGTACAGTCTCCAGCAGTTTGTCGACAGTGCCAAAAATTATATTGAAAAAATGCCCGATAATCGGCGCAAGGCGACGGTTGAATACACGCTGATGGATCAGGTCAATGATCGATCTCAGCACGCGCGGGAGCTGGCGGCATTGTTGCGGGATCTACCCTGTAAAATTAATTTAATTCCGTTTAATCCATTTCCGGGTTCCGAGTACCGCCGTGTCACCAACACCGCACTGTCCCGCTTTAGAGACATTTTGCAGGGGGAGGGGTACACTGTCACAGTGCGCACCACCCGCGGCGACGATATAGCCGCCGCCTGTGGTCAACTTGCCGGTGCGGTGAATGACCGCACTAAACGTCAGCAGCGATACCAGAGAAAACTGGCTGACAATGCATATCAAGACAATGCACCGCAAACTGTAAAAATACTGGATTAATAGCTGAGCGATCAAGGGAAAAAATGTGTTTAGCGAAACGCCTATAGTACGACGCAAATCGCGACAGATTATGGTTGGCAATGTGCCGGTCGGCGGCGACGCGCCGATCTCGGTGCAGAGTATGACCAATACCAGCACTGCGGATGTGGCGGCTACGGTGGCGCAAATCCAACAGATTCAACAGGCGGGCGCCGATATTGTGCGGGTCTCAGTGCCATCCTTGGAGGAGGCTGAAGCCTTCGGTGAAATTCGCAAACAGGTCACTATTCCCTTAGTTGCCGACATTCATTTTGATCACAATATCGCCCTGCGAGTGGCCGATCTGGGGGTTGACTGTCTGCGCATCAATCCCGGCAATATCACCCGCAAGGATCGCCTGCGCGAGGTGATTGCTAAGGCCACAGATCTCAATATTCCCATTCGCATCGGTGTCAATGCCGGTTCTCTAGGTAAAGAGCTATTGCGCAAATACTCTGAACCCACTGCTGAGGCACTGGTGGAGTCGGCGATGCGCAATGTGGATCTGCTGGACAAGCACGGTTTTGAAGATTTTAAAGTCAGCGTCAAGGCCTCGGATATCTTTATGGCGGTGGCCGCCTATCGCGATCTGGCCACCCGCATTGAACAGCCCCTGCATCTGGGCATCACCGAAGCGGGGGGGCTGCGCTCCGGTACTGTGAAATCGGCGATTGGCTTGGGTGCCCTTTTACTGGAGGGGATCGGCGATACCATCCGTATCTCCCTAGCCGCTGACCCAGCTGAGGAAGTACGGGTGGCCTGGGATATGTTGCGCAGTCTCCGGTTGCGCAGTAAGGGGATCAACTTTATCGCCTGTCCCAGCTGTTCGCGTCAGAATTTTGATGTAATCAGCACCGTCAATCAGCTGGAATCCAGGCTCGAGGATATATCGGTGCCTATGGATGTCTCGATTATAGGCTGTATTGTCAACGGTCCCGGTGAGGCCAAGGAGTCGGATTTTGGATTAACCGGTGGAACCCCTGCTAATCTGGTGTATATAGATGGTAAACCAGACCACAAGTTGGGTCAGGAGAACCTTGTGGAGCAATTGGAGTCTAAAATCCGTGCCAAGGCCAAGCTCAAACAGGCCGAGCTTGATCGGGCAGAAAAGAATATAATAGCCAAGAGCTGATAAAACCAAACAAAAAATTCGGTCCTAGAGATTATCAAATGAAAATCCAGTCAATTCGGGGTATGAATGATCTACTGCCCGAACAGTCTCCCAACTGGCGCTATCTTGAGGCAGTGATCAGTGATGTTCTGGGCCGCTATGGGTATCGGGAGATCCGTTTTCCCCTGCTAGAGCAAACCGAACTGTTCGCCCGCGCGGTGGGCACAGTGACCGATATTGTTGAAAAGGAGATGTACAGCTTCGAGGATCGCAACGGCGATCATCTGAGCCTGCGCCCGGAGGGTACCGCCGGCTGTGTGCGTGCCTGCAATCAAAACGGTCTGTTGCACAATCAGACCCAGCGGCTGTGGTATGCCGGCCCTATGTTTCGCCATGAGCGACCACAGAAGGGCCGCCTGCGCCAGTTCCATCAGATTGGTGTAGAGGCCTTTGGTTTTTCAGGGCCCGATATCGACGCTGAACTATTGTTACTTACTGCCCGATTGTGGCGCGAACTAAAAATTGATCATATTCTGACCTTGCAACTCAACTCCCTTGGCACTGCTGAGTCGCGAGCCGAGTACCGCGATGCGCTGGTGGACTATCTAAGCCAGCACACCGCCGATCTCGATGAGGACAGCCAGCGGCGACTGCAGAGCAATCCGCTGCGGATTCTGGACAGCAAAAATCCCCAGATTCAGCAGCTTCTCGAGGGTGCGCCACGCTTGGCGGACTATACTGATGCCCAATCTCAACAGCACTTTCAGCAGCTCTGCGAACTGTTGGATGAGGCCGGTGTCAGTTATCAAGTCAATCCCAGGTTAGTGCGGGGACTGGACTACTACTCGCAGACGGTTTTTGAGTGGGTTACCGACAGTCTCGGCGCTCAAGGCACAGTATGCGCCGGCGGTCGCTATGATGGCTTGGTGGAGTTATTGGGCGGCAAACCCTGCCCCGCTATCGGTTTTGCTATGGGTATTGAGCGCCTGGTAATGCTGCTTGACGAGTTGCACTGCATACCGGATAGTGTCGCCCAGCAAGTCGATCTGTATCTGGTAGCGGTGGGCGAAATTGACGCCCAGGCACTACAGCTGGCAGAACAGCTGCGCAACCAGTGTGGCGATCTGCGGCTAGAGCTCCACTGCAGTGGTGGCAGTTTTAAATCACAGCTGAAAAAGGCCGATAAAAGCGGTGCCAGAGTGGCGCTGATACTGGGTGAGGATGAGGTTGCAACAGCGACTGTCGGGGTCAAGTTCCTGCGCGAATCCCGCCCCCAAGAGACAGTTGAACAGGTAAATCTAGCAGATTTTATAACAGCATATTTTGAACATTGAGGAACTATTTTGGCGGATCATATCACTGAAGAAGAGCAAATAGAGGCATTTAAACGCTGGTGGGCGGAAAATGGTCTGCAGTTGGCAGCGGCGGCAGTGTTGTTGGCAGGGAGTTTCTTCTCCTGGCAGTGGTGGCAGGACAGTCAGCAGCAGCAAGCTGAGCAGGGCTCGAAAATTTATATGGAGCTAGTGGAAATTGTCACTGCGGGTCAACCTGGCGAGCAGTTAAATGCAGACGACCAGACGGCGGTCAATAAGCTTGCCGATCAGTTAAAGGCAGAATACAGCAGTTCCGGTTATGGCCATTTTGCCGCGCTTTTAAAGGCCAAGCTGGCGGTGGATAACGGCGACTTGGAGCAGGCGGCTGCTGAGTTGCAGTGGGTGTTGGACGGTGATCCAGAGCCCAGTACTAAAACGCTAACTATCCTGCGGCTCGCCAGGCTTGAGGCATCCCGTGGCAATGTAGAACTGGCACTGCAGGCTGTTCAGGGAGTCGATCCCGGGGCGATGAAATCTGCCTATGAGGAGGCCAAAGGCGATTTCTATGTTATGCAAGGGGATACAGCCTCTGCCCATACCGCCTACCAGACTGCACTTTTAAGCGACCAGTCTCAAGACTCCCGCGTCACCGCTATACTGCGCCTTAAGCTGAGTCAAACCACCCCGGCAGTTGCGCCACCATCAGTTGTTGAAGATGCAGTTTCCCAGGATGCTGTTGCTGAAGATGAAACAGCGATTGAGGAAATCCCAGAGCAAGAATAGAGGAAGAGTAAATGAATAACCGCACATCACTGCTGACCAGCCTGCTGTGTCTGGCGTTAGCGTCCGGCTGTAGTTGGTTGGGTAGTGAGGACGAGGAAAACCTAAAGCCCGCCGAACTGGTGGACTTCGATGCGAGCTACAGATTGCAAACCCAGTGGCGGGCCAATGTCGGAGCCGAAGCGCGCCAGTATTGGGCCACCTTGGAGCCGGCGGCCAGTGATCAGACCCTCTTTACTGCAGATCATTACGGCAAGGTGACAGCCACTGATGTTGCGACTGGCCGAGCGCAATGGACCCAGAACTTTGATACGCCAATCTCCGGTGGGGTGGGTTATGGCGCCGAACTGGTCTTGTTTGGCACTATTGAGGGGCAGGTCTATGCCCTAAATGCTAACGATGGATCGCTAGTCTGGCGTTCCACAGTGAGTTCAGAAGTGGTGGCCAGCCCCGCCACCAACGGCAAAATTGTAGTGGTTCAGAGTATCGATAACCGCCTGTTTGCTCTGGATGCCACCAGTGGTGAGGTAGTGTGGCAGCACGATAGCGATGCGCCTATCCTCAGTGTGCGTGGCACCAGCACTGCGGTCGCCCTCAATAATATGGTAATCGCCGCTGCAGACTCCGGTAAATTGATGGCTTTTAATCCCGACAATGGAGCATTAATCTGGGAAACTCGTCTGGCCCTGCCCAAGGGGCGCACAGAGCTAGAGCGGATGATTGATATAGATGGCAAGCCGCTACTGGTAGATGACATTATCTACTCGGTGAGTTATCAGGGACGTCTGGGCGCGCTAACCCGAGGCACCGGCAGAAATCTGTGGTTTCAAGACAGCTCCTCTCATCACAGTCCAGCCTATGGCAATGGAACGGTCTTTGTCACTGAAGACAGCGACTGGGTGCGCGCCTTTCAGGCCGGCAGTGGCCGAGTGGCTTGGACTAATGAGCAGCTGACTCGGCGTGAGCTCACTGGGCCTGCTGTAATCTCCGATGCTGCTACTAGTTTTGTGGCTGTCGCCGATGCCCAGGGTTACCTGCATCTATTGAATGCCGAGGATGGGAGCTTTGCGGCCCGCACTAAAGTCAAAGGAGGTGCTGTCAGTGCACCGTTACTGGTGATTGGTGATCAATTGATCATTCAAACCGATGGGGGCATCCTAAATGCCTACAAGGTTATTGCGCGGTAAAAATTCATTGGCGATAAATATGCCCAACTACAGTAAAATGCCGCAGATACAGACTGCGGCTTTTTTTATTCAATGATTCCTGTAATCGCTCTCGTCGGACGCCCCAATGTTGGCAAGTCCACCCTATTTAATCGACTCACGCGCAGCCGAGATGCGCTGGTGGCCAACTATTCCGGGCTTACCCGCGATCGAAAGTATGGTGAGGGCGAGCTGTCTGGCCGCCGCTTTATGGTTATAGATACCGGTGGCATCAGCGGTGAAGAGCAGGGCATTGATGCCGGTATGGCCGAACAGTCGCTGTTGGCTATGGATGAGGCCGATATAGTCCTGTTGGTTGTGGACTGTAAATCGGGCCTAGTGGCTGCTGACTATTTAATTGCCGAAAAATTGCGGCAGAAGAACCGCAAAGTGTATTTGGTCGCGAACAAAATCGATGGCTTGGATCCCGCCGCCGCTCTGGCCGATTTCTATCAGCTGGGTTTTCCCGGTATGTATGCCACCACCGCTACGCAGGGTCGCGGTGTGAAGTCGATGATGGAGGAATTGTTAGAACCCTTCCCGCGAGCGGCTGAGATTGAGCAAACGGGGCACAAAAGTATCAAGATAGGCGTGGTCGGCCGTCCTAATGTCGGAAAATCTACCCTGGTCAACCGCCTGTTGGGCGAGGATCGGGTGGTGGTCTACGATATGCCCGGCACCACCAGAGACAGTGTCTACATCGACTATGAGCGCAATGAAAAACAGTACACACTGATCGACACCGCTGGGATTAGAAAGCGCAAAAATATCAAGTTGGCAATTGAGAAATTCTCCATCGTCAAAACCCTACAGGCTATTGATGATGCCAATGTGGTGGTGTTGCTAGTCGATGCCCAAGAGGGGCTGGTGGAGCAGGATCTTCATCTGATGGGGTCGGTAATCGATGCCGGTCGCGGTCTGGTGATTGCTATCAATAAATGGGATGGTTTGACTGAAGATCAGCGTCAGCATATCAAGACCGAGATCCAGCGCCGTCTGCGCTTTGCCGAGTTTGCCGATGTGCATTTTATCTCTGCGCTGCACGGCACTGGGGTGGGTCACCTGTATAAGTCCATCGATGCCGCCCACCGCGCCGCCACCGATGCCCTAAGCACCACCAAGCTGACCAAAATTCTCGAGGGCGCGGTAGAGGAACACCAGCCGCCTATGGTTCAGGGTCGGCGTATCAAGCTGCGCTATGCCCATGCCGGCGGCAGAAATCCTCCGGTCATTGTTATTCACGGCAATCAGACTGAGTCGGTGCCCGCCCAGTACAGCAGATATTTGGAGAAGGTGTTTCGCCGTCAGCTGGGTTTGCACGGAACCCCGATCCGCGTTGAATATCGCACCAGTGACAACCCTTATAAGAGCAAGAGTGCAAAGGCGGCCAATGGACGCTCTCTGCGGGGTAAAAAGATCACTAAATACAGTAAGCGTACTCAGAGAGCTAAATAAAGTTTTCCGCTTTGACTTGCTCTACAGGCCTTTGTTATTGGTCTCATTGACGGTAAACCGAATTTCACCATCTGCCAACTGACCCTTAAGTTGATCGCCGCTGTCCACTGCAGCTACAGTTTTAATCACAGCGCCCTGTTGATCTCGAATAATGGCATAGCCCCGACCCACCGTTTTTAACGGGCTGACTGCATCTAATAAGTGCATAGTCTGAGCGACGCGATTTTTGTTTTGTTGCAACTGTTGATTGAGACTGCGGGTCATCTGTCGATGCATTTCAGCTAACTGTTGTTGATAACTGGTAATAGCCAGCTGGGGGTTTTGAACCCCGAGTTTTTGGCTCTCGCCGCGCACTAGGGTCTGCAGTCGCTCAAGTTTGGTGGCCATAGCCCGGCGCAGGCGAATATCCAGATGGTCTAGGTGCTGAGTCTGTTGCTGTAGCCTGTTGCCCGGATGTTGCAGGCGCTTGTGCAGATGAGTCAACAGTTGTTGCTGTTGTGCAATCATTCTACCCATTGCCTCTTGGAGTAGGGTGCTATAACCAGCTAGCCGTGCCTGTATTTCTTGGCTGTCGGGGCTCACCAGCTCGGCGGCTGCCGAGGGGGTAGGGGCTCGCAAATCGGCGACAAAGTCGGCAATGGTAAAGTCCACTTCATGGCCCACTGCACTGACAATCGGGATGGCACTGCCAAAAATAGCGCGCGCTACGCTCTCCTCATTAAACGGCCACAGATCTTCCAGGGAACCGCCACCGCGACCGACAATTAATACATCGCACTGGGCGTGGTGATTGGCATGGTCAATTCCCGCGACAATCTGCCCAGCCGCCTGCTCGCCCTGCACGGCAGTCGGGAATAGACTCACTTTAATCGCTGGAAAGCGGCGGTTTAGCACCGATAATATATCCTGAACCGCAGCGCCGGTGGCTGAGGTAATTAACCCAATATGGTTGATGGATTGGGGCAGAGGTTGCTTGTGGTGCTGATCAAATAGCCCCTCTGTTGATAGCTGTTTTTTAAGTTGCTCAAACTGCCGCTGCAGTGCACCGAAGCCGGCCTCCTCCATATGCTCGATAATCAACTGATAGTCACCGCGGCCCTCATAGAGACCGACACGACAGCGCACCAGAACCTGATTGCCATTTTGCGGGCGGAAAGTCACCCGCTGATTGGCGCCGCGAAACATTGCGCAGCGCACCTGAGCCGACTGATCCTTTAAGCTGAGATACCAGTGGCCGGAGGCGGGGCAGGCAAAATTGGAGATCTCGCCCTCTACCCACAGGGAGGGCAGATGGGTTTCCAGCAGCTGTCTAACCCGGCGGTTAAGCTCGCTAATAGTGAAAACTTGGCGTTGTGCTTGCTGATCTTCCATGGGGTCATTGTAGGGAGAGAAGGTCTAAAAAGTCACTGTTTTTAAACGGTTGGTACCCGTTTGTAAGTGCTAAATAGTTGTTTACCTGCTATTGAGGGCTGATTTATAATGCGCCGCTTACTTTTAAAAACACTCTTTTGAAAACACCGCTGAGGTAAGCGCCCACCATGTTACGCATTGCCCACGAAGCTCTAACCTTTGATGATGTCCTGCTAGTGCCGGGTTACTCTGAGGTCACGGCTAAAGATGTCTCACTGCAATCCAAACTAACCCGCGATATCAGCATGAATATACCGCTGGTATCAGCTGCTATGGATACCGTCACCGAGTCCCGTCTGGCGATTGCCATTGCCGCCGAGGGTGGGGTGGGAATTATCCATAAAAGCATGAGTATCGAGCAGCAGGCCAAAGAGGTCTGGGCGGTTAAAAAATACGAGAGCGGCGTAGTCAAAAACCCCTTTACCATTGCAGCTACAGCGACACTGCAAGAGCTCCACGATCTCACTGTAGCCAATAATATCTCTGGGCTGCCGGTGATTGACAATGGCAATCTAGTGGGTATCGTCACTCGCCGCGATGTGCGCTTTGCCGAAGATATGGATGCCCTGGTCACCTCGGTGATGACGCCAAAAGAGCGATTGGTCACAGTAAAAGAGGGCGTTGATTCAGATACAGTGCGGGCACTTTTGCACAAACACAGAATTGAAAAAGTACTGGTAATCAACGATAAATTTGAGCTCAAAGGGTTGATCACCGTGACTGATATAGACAAGGCCGAGCAACACCCCAATGCCTGTAAAGATGATCAGGGTCGACTGCGGGTAGGTGCCTCGGTGGGTGTGGGTGACGACACCGATGCCCGAGTGGAAGCCCTGATCAACGCCAATGTAGATGTGCTAGTAGTTGATACCGCCCACGGCCACTCAAAAAATGTTTTAAATCGCGTTAAGTGGATTAAAGATAACTACCCCGAGGTGCAGGTGATCGGCGGTAATGTGGCCACTGGCGAAGGTGCCAAGGCGCTGGTTGATGCCGGCGCTGATGGCGTTAAAGTGGGCATAGGCCCGGGTTCAATTTGCACCACCCGTATTGTGACCGGTATCGGTGTGCCCCAGATCACTGCTATAGCCAGTGTGGTTGAAGCACTTGAGGGTACAGGAGTTCCAGTCATTGCCGATGGTGGTATTCGCTACTCTGGCGATATGGCCAAAGCCATTGCTGCCGGCGCTAGTTCAGTGATGATGGGCTCCATGCTAGCCGGTACTGAAGAGGCACCGGGAGAGATCGAGATCTATCAGGGCCGCTCCTACAAATCCTACCGCGGTATGGGTTCACTGGGAGCCATGGCGCAGCGTCAGGGCTCTAGCGATCGGTATTTCCAAGATGCCAGTGTCGGCGCTGAAAAGCTGGTTCCCGAGGGTATCGAAGGGCGTGTGCCCTACAAGGGCCCAGTTTCGACCATTATTCACCAGATGAACGGCGGACTGCGTTCCTCCATGGGTTACACCGGCTGTCGCACCATCGAAGAGATGCGCACGGTGCCGGAGTTTGTTCGCGTAACCTCAGCGGGTACCAGCGAGAGCCATGTCCATGATGTACAGATCACCAAAGAGGCGCCAAACTATCCTGCCGGTGGCCGATAGACAGTTATTGGTGGGTCGATAATTTTATAGAGGCTGTGCGAAGGTACGGCCTCTTTACCTTAAGGGACATAAATGTCTGATTTACAGTCGCAAAAAATACTTATTCTCGATTTTGGTTCCCAGTACACCCAGCTGATAGCGCGTCGGGTGCGGGAAATTGGTGTGTTTTCCGAGATCCGTCCCTGGGATATCTCTGAGCAAGAGATTCGCGACTTTAATCCCAACGGCATTATCCTTTCCGGTGGACCCGAATCGGTGACCGAGGGAGAGGCCGCACCCAGTGCGCCGGAATCTGTCTTTGCTATGGGTTTGCCCGTGCTGGGTATCTGCTACGGTATGCAGACTATGGCCAGCCAGCTGGGCGGCAAGGTGGAAAGTTCCGATCTGCGGGAATTTGGTTACGCGCAAATCAAAGTCGAAAATCCCTGTGAATTACTGGGTGATGTGAGTGATCATCGCGGTGAAAAGGGCGAAGCGTTACTCGATGTCTGGATGAGCCACGGTGATAAGGTAGTGACCATGCCCGAGGGCTTTGAATTGATGGCCTCCACCCCCTCATGCCCAATTGCCGGTATGTTTGATCCCAGCCGAAATCTCTATGGCATCCAATTTCATCCAGAGGTGACTCACACCCTGCAGGGCGAAGCCATATTCCAGCACTTTGTGAAAAATAGTTGTCAATGTGAGGGCCTGTGGACCCCTGCGGCGATTATTGATGATCAGATTAACCGCGTGCGTGAACAGGTAGGGGATAGTCATGTGCTACTGGGTTTGTCTGGCGGTGTAGATTCCTCGGTGGTGGCGGCACTGTTGCATAAAGCCATAGGCGACCAATTGACCTGTGTATTTGTGGACAACGGTCTACTGCGAAAAAATGAAGGCGACCTAGTGATGGAAATGTTTGCCGAGAATATGGGCGTTAAGGTGATTCGCGCCAATGCCCAACAGCAGTTTCTCGATGGCCTAAAGGGTATAAGTGACCCAGAGAAAAAGCGCAAAGTCATTGGTAATACTTTTATTGATGTTTTTGATGCCGAATCGCAAAAAATTCCCAATGTAAAATTCTTGGCACAGGGCACGATTTACCCCGATGTGATTGAATCAGCGGCCTCCAAAACGGGTAAAGCCCATGTGATTAAATCCCACCACAATGTGGGCGGACTGCCTGATGATATGGCGCTGGAACTGGTGGAGCCACTGCGGGAATTGTTTAAAGATGAAGTGCGTAAAATTGGCCTAGCGTTGGGATTGCCCTACGATATGGTCTACCGTCACCCTTTCCCCGGTCCCGGTTTGGGTGTGCGTATTCTCGGTGAAGTCAAAAAAGAATACGCCGATATTCTGCGTGAAGCCGATGCCATCTTTATTGAAGAGTTGCATAACGCTGATTGGTACCATAAAACCAGCCAAGCCTTTGCCGTATTCCTACCGGTTAAATCCGTGGGCGTGGTGGGTGATGGCCGCCGCTATGAATGGGTGATTGCCCTGCGCGCCGTGGAGACTATCGACTTTATGACCGCCCGCTGGGCCCATCTGCCCTATGAGCTACTGGAAAAGGTCTCTAATCGCATTATCAATGAAATCGCCGATGTATCTCGCGTCACTTACGATATATCCAGTAAACCACCGGCGACGATTGAGTGGGAATAAGAAGTTAGCGTCTTAGACAGCGTCGCTTTTGGCTTTTAGAAACTAGGGTTGCTTTATTTATCTGTTGTTTTGGTGCATATATGCCATTACTCGCTAGTCATGATGTTAGTCGCATTATTGAAATGGCCTGGGAAGATCAAACCCCGTTTGAGGCGATTCACGAAGACTATGGTCTTTCAGAAAAAGACGTCATTAAATTGATGCGGGCAGAGATGAAGCCAAGCTCATTCCGTATGTGGCGTAAGCGTGTAACGGCACGCAAAACAAAGCACTTATCCAAACGAAGTTATACCGTTGGTCGATTTCGTTGCTCAACACAAAAGATGAGATAGAATGTCCATTACTATTTAGTGATAGCGATATTTGGTAAATTATTATGGATCCAATATCTCAAGGTACAGTTGGCGCAGCCTTTGCCCAGTCAACAGCTAACAAGAATAATATTATCAAGATTGGTGTTATCGGTTTTCTGGCAGGATTGGCGCCTGATTTAGATGTATTGATTCGGTCATCAACTGATCCACTTTTGTCCCTTGAGTATCACCGGCAGTTTACGCACTCACTTTTTTTTATTCCCTTTGGCGCTCTGATTGTTGCTCTCGTTATATTTCCTCTGGTTAGAAGGTCCCTAAGTCTTAAGACTGTCTATGTGGCAAGTTTTTTGGGCTATGCAACCCATGGCTTGCTTGATGCATGCACATCCTACGGCACGCTACTGTTTTGGCCTTTCTCCAATGAGCGGGTCACTTGGAATAATATATCTATTGTCGATCCGCTATTTACTATTCCTATCTTAGTCCTTGTGGTAACTGCAATAAAAACCAGAAAACGGCTATTTAGTTTTTTGGCCATTGGATGGATGACTTTTTATCTGTCCTTAGGTTTTGTGCAATATGATAGAGCCTTATCAGCTGCGACCGATCTTGCCCATTCAAGGGGGCATAATCCAGAGCGCCTGACGCTTAAGCCATCATTTGGCAATCTGATTTTATGGAAGTCCATTTATCAGCATAAAGAAAGGTTTTATGTTGATGCCATTCGAACCGCTCAATCCTCAACTTGGTGTTCAGGCGAAAGCGTTAGAGTATTTGACTATCAATATCATCTACCCAATCTTGAAAAACATAGCCAGCAAAGCAGGGACATTGAAAGATTTCGTTGGTTTTCGCAGGATTATTTGGGCTTTGACGGTGAAAAAAATCTTGTTACAGATGTGCGTTACTCGATGATCCCCAATCAGATTGCGCCCATGTGGGGTCTGGTCATTGATGAAAAGCGAGGTATCCATGAGCATGCGATTTGGTGGACAGGTCGTGGTGTAGGTCAAAGTCAGCTGGGCTTATTTAAAGCGATGTTGAGTGGTAAAAAGTGTAGAAGTGGTTCTTGATAGTAGAGACAAAGATTATGCGGGACAAAGTATTTAAATTTGATGATTTGCTTGCTAATCCAAGCATTAAAAAAGTTGATAAAGGGACATTTGCAAAAGGAATTTATGGATTGTAAAGTCAGATTTGGCGTCCATAAGCTAATGTTCTGATAAAGTTTATTTTATGTGCACTAATTGTCTCATCTGGAACCTCTATATCTACGCTATCCTCTAGATTCGATCAGTTTAGTCACTCACTGCAAAACCCGTGTAAGGAGAGACGAATTTATGACATTTAGAAGTTTTATTATCGGATTGGTCAGCGTGCTGGTTGTCGCCGGGTTGATAACAGCGTTCACAATTACGCGTGATGGTGAGCAATTTACGCCGAATGGGCGGGGAGAGGTTTCACTAGAAGCAGGTACATTTGAAGCGTTTCCTTTGCCTGATTATGCGGCCGCATTCGTGACTGATGACTACAAGAGTTATCTTGTCGAGGTAGAACCAGGAATCAAAATCCATGTGCTTGAGGTGGGTAATGGATTTCCCGTTTACCTACAGCATGGGAATCCCACCTCTGGTTTTCTATACAGAAAGATTGCAGCCGGACTCAAGGATGATCAGGTAAGATTAATCATGCCAACTATTGTTGGTCTAGGCTTTTCCAGCAAGATCCCTACGAGTTATCACACATTAGACAATCATACGCGCTGGATGGCGAAGGTACTGCAGCAGTTGCAATTGTCCGATCTGGTATATGTTGGGCAAGACTGGGGTGGACCGATTGGCATGGGTGCACTGGCTCTAAATCCTGGATTGCTAAAGGGGGCGGTGATTCTAAACACAGGTCTCAATGCCCCCACAGAGGCGCAGAATCTCTCAGCCCCTCACGCTTTGGCTAAAATGCCAGTGCTGGGTGAGCTGATGTTAGAGGTGCTGGTGTCGATCTTTGATATGATGCCCAACACGCAGAGTGACCCAGGCTCTCTGCCATCTGAGGTGCTTGAGTTATACAGCCGACCGTTAGCGGAAAGCGGCAATAGTAAAGCGCCTCTCAGGCTAATGCGTATGGTGCCGGATGGACCGGATCATCCTAGCGCATCTAAGATGCGTGTCATAGAAGACTATGTTGTCAGTCTCGATATTCCAGCAGAGATTGTGTGGGGGATGAACGATCCGATTTTGGCCAAGGGCTTGCCGACTATGAAAGCAAACTTTCCTGATGCCCCAGTTATCGAAACCTCTGGAGGTCATTTTCTACAAGAGGAGGTTCCCGCTGAGATTGTCTCTGTTATTAGGCGCGTGGTAAGACAGGTGCAAGAGCGCAGCGCTACCTCGAGCTTGGTTGACTAGGACATACCTTGGATGTATCTGGCCACCGGGAATGGGTTAAGCAGACTTTGAACCGAGAACATAGGCACGAGGTTTCTGATGCTTATGAAGAATGTCCTGCTACAGGTCTTTCGGTTGGGTAGATCAATACGGCAGTCAACACAGGACATTAGGGGTTTGTTTATTTTATAAAAAGATTGGGATGTACTTTGTGTTTATGGTTGGCTGCTGAGGCGTCAGCTGCATAGCTTTCCGCTGGTATGGACGAAAGTTTTGAAAGTCTAAAAATACTTGAGTTTGATGATTGTGGTCATTTTTTACACCTAGAAAAACCCCAAGAAATAAATCAAGCCATGCTAGCGTTTCTAAGGTCTTAAGCCCAAGCTGATTTAAGAATCACAGTCACTGTATCATTGAGCAACTGGCTTAAATAAAGGTATTGGCGAGCAAGGCCTTAATTCTTTTTTTTACATACCCCAGCTTGCAGAAGATCTCTATTGCGATTGAGGCCTAAGCACTCCACTGCTTTAACTATTGGGGGTCAGCCAAATAGCCGCGCCATAGGTTTTATTGCTATCGAGAAGCTTGGGTTTATCGCCCGAATAGCTCAACTCTAAACTGAACTGGCTTTCGGTGTTCTGCTGTTCTTTGATGCTGAGGATTGTCCCGCCAAGGGCAATTGCTTCGGGTGTGGGCTGGCTCTGGTTTTGTGGCCCTCTTAGGAGGGTATTTAAAGCGCTGGCGGTGCCGGCTGAATCTGCTGGCGAGAGACTAATTTTCCTGACGCCCAGTGCGCCATTGGGGTGTTTAGTATGGTCTCCCAGTGGTATGCGTATATCCATTGGTGTCTTGTCCTCTATTAGGAATGGAAGATCAAGATTCTTCACGCTACCCAGCAACCACTGGGCAGCTTGGCCATCGGGCCGCCGCCGCT
Organism: Porticoccaceae bacterium; assembly: GCA_049612225.1. Classification (GTDB taxonomy): domain Bacteria; phylum Pseudomonadota; class Gammaproteobacteria; order Pseudomonadales; family Porticoccaceae; genus HTCC2207. The sequence continues at coordinate 273,134 of JBMZBJ010000003.1, forward strand.
GGTAGGCCACAGTGTCTAAAATAGGCAGTTTGGTCGGTGCAAAGCGGTCGAGGGCAGTTTGCATATCATCAACACGAATACACCAATCTACAGCGCCATACTCTCTTGTGATCCAGTTCATTAATCGCCATGAAGTGTCAGATTTACGGTTGGCAAAATGCTTAATAAGCCCAATTTTCGCAGCGATCTTTATCAGTGGGCGAGTCCATGATGCTTTTAAGGCCAGGATTTCAATATAGGTTTGATCGGCAAATACAACCAATGCGTTGCAGCTGTGCTGGTGTTCACCACCAGGGATTACGATAAAGCCCATATCAGAGAATTGTCTGATCGCGCTGTTGAGGTCGGGTACAAAAACAACAGCATGATCAAAATGCAATTGCGTCACGAGTCTTTATCACCTTAGTTCATTGATTATTGAGCTACTGGTCAGCTAGCTAGTTTCTCAACGTGTATATATGAACTATAAATGCATCCGTGCATTTTGCAATCTTACATTCTTGGCTTGAGTGAAAAGGCATTGGTAACAGCGGGGTTTTGAGCCTCGTGATACTGCTGTTTTGCCTTCCAAATCTTGATATTGCGATAGAAGGGCACGGTGGGATACAGATGGTGCACCAGATGATAGTTTTGATAGAGAAATAGCGGTGTCATCAACCACTCCATTCCAACGCGATTGGATGTGCATTGAAAGGGTTGGTCTTTTGCTTTGGCCTGATGAGGATAGTGGGGTAAAAAGTCGAACCCGAATATCAGGAATAGGTTAGCGATGCGCGTCGGCAGCAGGTACAGCCACAGATAGTACTCCATCCAGCCCATAGCCAGAACCACTGCCAGTACAGCTACGCCAAATAGCACGGCTAAGTACAGTTCTCTGCGCTCACTTTGAGGCCTCTGCATAAAGATCTTAGGATTCAGGTAATAGTGAAAATATTTGAAATCTACGGTCGCCCATTTAAATGGCAAAAGCCAGGCGGGTCCGGTACCCGCATATAAGTCAGGATCTTTTTCCGGGTCATTGGTAAATCTGTGATGTTGCATATGTATAAAGCGAAAAGTGCGAAAAAATGGCACTGGAGACAGCATCGCGGTGCCGGCTCGACCCAACCAGTCATTTAGTTTGCGGTTGCTGCTTATGATGTTGTGAGATGCCTCATGAACCACTGTGAAAGACATATAAGCGGCGATGGAATTAATCAAAATGACCCAAGCTAGAGGCAACGCGCCTACCAGATAAGCATAGGTCGATGCCGCAAAGATAGTAACGGCGGCGACAAAGAGAATAACTGTTGGCCAAGCTAATTTGGGTCGCTGGCTAAGCGCCTTAAAGAGAATTGGGTCGTCATTCTGATCGGCAGATAGGGTTTCTGCGTTCATTGCTAAACCTCACAAATTTACGGTTGCTCACTTAGGGATACCATTTTTCAAGAAGTCGACTCAGCTTAATAGAACAGAAATTGACATTAGGGGGACAAATAGTGACAATATTTTAAAAATAGCACCCATTTCTGGGTTAGAAACCTATGAAGAATCAGAAATACCCGTCTTCTAGCTATGCTCGTATCTTATTTCGCCATTTGCGGCTGAGCGAGGAAAACTGTCAGGCCTATTTTCAAGGTACCCATGTGTCCTATGAACAGCTGATGACCTTAGATGGGACAATTCACCACGACGATTTGATACAAATTTATCGCAATGCACTGGCCATCTCCGATATTGAAGATTTGGGGCTATCAGTCGGAACCCAGTTACACCTGTCAACCCACGGACCTTTGGGGGTTGCAACTTTTAGCGGTCCCGATCTTAGAACTGCTGTAGCGCTAATGGCTAAATACAGTCAGACCAGAATAGATTTTTTTCACATCACCCTAACTGAGCATCCACAGGGACTAAAAGTGAATTTTGCTGAAACCTTCGATCTGGATGATTTGCGGGTATTTTTTACCGAAAGCGCATTCAGTAGTTTTTTCTCTGCGATTAATTTTTTTGCTGGTGCTGGTCAATTTAAGGGGCAAGTTTCTCTTTCCTATCCAAGACCCAACTATGGGCAGAAGTATTATGACTACTTTGGCGACTGTATAGAATTCAGTCAGCCGGCAACTGAAATTATCCTCTCAGAATCTATATTGTCGATACCATCTCCCGTAGCCGATCCGGTTATGCATCGGGAAGCGCTAACTACCCTTGAACGACAGCTGAGGGAAATTAAAACCAGTGAAGCAGGAAATACTGTTGAATCGATGGCAGATCGGGTATCAACACTGATGATTGATAATCCCGGCAGGCTGTGGACTCTAAATGAGGTCGCCTCAAAGCTATCCATGAGCCCGCGCACCCTGATTCGAAAATTACAGTCGGAGGGAACTAAATTCCAGATCGTTCGCGATGAGCTGGCAAAAAAACAGGTCATCAGCTATCTAAACGATGGCAGTTTGTCTGTCGAGAGCATCGGACATTTGATGGGTTTTAGTGATGTCTCGAGTTTTAGACGCAGCTTTAAGCGTTGGTTTGGAGAGACCCCATCCCAGTATATTGCCCGGGTTAGAGGTGGCTCAAGTTAGCGCAGACGCCAACCCGTTCAGTAGAGCCATGTGATGCAGCCCGCTACTTGTATATTGGCATAATAGATGTCATTATATTCGATTGGCACTATAATAAAATCCCAAAAGGAGTTCCCACCTTGAAACAAACAGAGCTATGGACCGATAAGCGCAATTTTAGAAATACACGAGTGGTTGAGTCTAACCAGACTGAGCTAAAGGATGGGGAGGTGCGCGTTGCGATCGATAAGTTTGCAATAACCGCCAATAATGTCAGCTATGCGGTAACGGGTAATTCGATCGGCTACTGGAAGTATTTCCCAACCGGTGAGGAACCCTGGGGCAAAGTAACTGTTTGGGGTATGGCTGATGTTGTGGAGAGTCAATGTTCTGATATTCAAGTGGGAGAGCGGCTTTACGGCTTCTTCCCCATGAGTACCCACTTGGTCATGACGCCAGGTCGGGTAAAAGATCAGCACTTTATGGATATGGCCTCTTGGCGTCAGGATCTACCAGCCCTCTACAATCAGTATTCACGCACCAGCGCAGAGCCGGCCGAGTGGCAGGCCATTGAAGACCAGCGGTGTGTGTTGTTCCCGCTGTTTATGACCGGTTTTGTTATAGCTGACTTCCTGATGGACAATAATTGGTTCGAGGCTGAGCAGGTTATTATTGGTTCTGCCTCCTCTAAAACGGGCTTTGGCTTGGCTCGCTTTGTAAGAGCCAATGGTTATCAGGGAAAAATTGTTGGCTTGACCTCGGATCGAAATCAGGGGTTTGTCGAGGACTTAGGTCTCTGCGATCAGGTAATTGCCTACGATCAGCTAGAGACCCTAGATAATGTACCTTCCGCTTATGTGGATATGTCAGGTGATTTAGCTGTGCGTTCAAGATTGCATCATCACCTTGCGGACAATATAAAGACCAGTCAATCGGTGGGTATGACCCATTGGGAAAGTAAGCCGGTCGATAAAGACCTGCCGGGTTGCCGGCCAGTATTCTTCTTCACCCCAAGTCAGATCGACAAGCGAAATGCCGACTGGGGCCCCGGTGTGTTGATGCAAAAGGGTTATGCCGCCAGTGCAGAGCTAGCCATCCAACTGCAAGGGCAGTTAGTTACTGAGTACCATCGGGGTGCGGATGCCTGTACAGCAATCTGGCAGGATACGCTCGACAATCAGGTATCGGGTCAGCGGGGTATTATTGCTTCACTGCACAGTGAATCCTGAGGACAGGTTCTCAGGACGCTGTGTTGCGAACCCGCCTAACCTAGGCCGAAACTGGGATCACAGAATCGCGGGCAATTGTTTTTGTAGAGCCGATTTATGACTGGTGGCATCGCCGGTGAGTGCGAAGCCTACCAGCTCTCCCTGGGGATTGCGAAACTCCCCCGAGACATTTTGCCCGTCTATTTCAAAACTCCACTGACCCTCGGCACCGGCTGCGGGCGGTGCTACCACGGTGGGGCAGGCAGGAACTTTAATCGTCACCGGCATAGCGGGATAACTCACCTGGGTGGGCTCGCCGACCAGTGTTTTCGCCAGGGCTTTGACTTGGGCCAGCAACGGTGCCACATAGACCATAACATGGCCATCGACTTCAGCGCAGTCACCAATCGCATAGATATTGTCGACGCTGGTTTGTAGCAACCTGTTGGTCACTACCCCGCGATTGATCTCAATGCCCGCAGCCTTCGCCAGTGCAGTTCTGGGGCGCACACCAATAGCCGATAAAACTAGATCAGCTTGGATAAGCTCGCCGTTATCCAAGGAGACGGCAACGCCATTTTCGACATGATTGACCCCAGTTACCCGGGAGTTAAAGTGAAATTTTGCATTTTTGCCTTCGAGACCTGACTGCACCGCTCTGGCTGCGGGTTCTGGAAGCAATGTGGGCAGGCAGTGGTTAAGTTGATCGACGGTAACCGTTTGGTAGCCACCATTGATCAGATCATTAGTAAATTCACAGCCAATTAAACCGCCACCAATAATGCATAGTTTTTGGATGGGATGCTCAGTTAATTGGGTGCGAAAGCGCTGGTAGTCTTGCAGATCATTGACTGAATAGATTTTATCTTGCGCATCGCCAGCAATAGTTGGACGGATGGCTTCAGAGCCCAGCGCAAGCACTAGTTTGCTGTAACTAATGGGCTCCTTGGAATCAGCCAATTTCACAGATTGATTTGCAGAGTCGATGGACTCAACTTGGCTATTGGTCATGACAGTAACATCTAGCTGACTGCTGATTTCATCCGCTTTCATCTGTATCAGATCGTCGGCAGACACGCCTTTGGTGAAGGCGGTGGACAGCATGGGCTTGGAGTACACTTGGCCATCATCACTGGTGATCAAGCACAGCGGAGTACGCTGATCTAACTTGCGAAATTCCTTGGCCAGGCCGTAACCGGCTAGGCCGGTGCCGACAATAACCACGGGGCCATTTTCGGCCGCCTGCTGGGGTTGCGCGTCAGTTGATGAATCCTCGAGCAGTACAAAGTCTTCTTTGCCTACTCCACAGTCGGGACAGGTCCAGTCATCGGGTACATCTTCCCACTGGGTGCCGGGGGCGATACCATCCTCTGGCCAACCTTCTTTCTCGTCGTATATCAGACCGCAAACCAAACACTCCCAACGCCGATAATGATTCATAGATACCTTTCTCTCTGAATTACTGCAGGTAAAGGATCTATTTTATCATGCAGCGGCAGATAGCGGTGCTAATTTTTCCTGCCACTCATTGAGTAGCTCGCGGTTATCCTCGTCCCAGGGGTGGAAGTCTTCACGGAAAAAATCTCGGTAGGCAGGGATGTGAATACGAATAAAACCGTTCTTGGAAAACAAAAACTTGGACATACTCTTTAGTGTTTTCCATTTCCACAACTGCTTGTCGTGACGCAACATTTTGAATGCCACTTTGAAGGTATCTCTGAAAAATAACCACATGGTGATGCGCATCAGGACGGTACGCATTTTATAGGTGCCACCGATATGATTGAAGACATCAATAGCAATGGATTTATGCTCAAGCTCCTCCATACTGTGCCACTGCCAGAGTTCACCTATGACACCCTCAGCATTTTTAACCAGCCGTCCCTTAAGAAAGTTCTCGCCAAAGCTGGCAGTGAAGTGCTCAGCGGCCACCGTAGAGGCCAGCATTATTCTAGGTGTAATCTGAGGATTGTTCTTTGACTTCTCCAGGTTTCTGAGGTACACATTTTCCAGATCTTCTAAATCATAACCGCGCTGTTGGCAGAGTATTTTGTTATATTTGCGGTGCTCGCGGCTGTGTATTCCCTCTTGCTTGTAGAAGCCTTTGACTTCTTTAAGGAGTTTTTCATCGGTTATGCGATCCTCATAGGCGCGCACCGAGTCAATAAAGTTGCGTTCACCCGAGGGAAAGCTGATGCTCATGGCGTTAAATATTGCGGTTAAAAATGGATCATTATCCGCCCAGTCAGTAGCCAGCGCTTGTTCCAGCTCAAAGGTCATGTTTCGGGGCTCGATGGAAACACCATCGGGGGTGTTGGATACGCTTCTCAATGCAGTCACTGTAAACTCCAATAAATATTTTGTATGAAGCAATTATAGGCAACTTTCTTCTGTTAAAAGGGATATTTTCGGACATTAAAGGAGATACATTCGGCCATTATTGGATTTTTTGTAGCCTAGTGAACACAAGCAAAACATTGAAAGAGGGTGGTAGGGTAATTTCTGGCTCAGCGCATAGCCAAACCGCTAATAGCTCTGGGTCGAATGGGTTGCCTCAGAAACCACTTAAATTATTTTGTACTCAGTAAATCACTACGCCAAATGATGGCAATACAAGGCTACTGGGGGTACCGCCTTAAATGGTAAAATGGCATAATAAATGCCAATAAAGTTTGAGGAATAGCTTTATTATCCAGTAATTGAATTTATACACCTATAAGCTAACTAATTAATTGGGGAAAATGATAATGAATAAAGCACTGAAGATTTTCGTTGCAATAGTTGCACTGTTCTTAACCATAAATGGCATTAATTGGATTGTAGATCCAGCTAGTGCAGCAGCTGGCCTTGGCATGCCCATTCTCGAGGGTGTTGGTCGCAGTTCTCTGATTGGCGATATGACCGCTTTCTTCCTAACGCTGAGTTCCTGTCTTTTTATTGCACTTATTTCCGGAAATCGGGTTTGGTTTTATCCCTCGATTATGCTGTTGGGCATTGCCGCTGTAGCCAGAACACTCTCCTGGTTGTTGCACGATGCCGCTTTTGCTGCGGATATGATCGCTTTCGAAGTGATCGTAGCTAGCATTTTGTTGTTTGCGTCGCGCAAACTCTCAGAAGAGTAATAATCTATGGCCCCAGTCTATGCCTCTGGGTTTGGCTCAGTGCTAAAGCCTGCGCTACTGGTTGCGCTGTTGGCAGTGACAGCAGTTGTCACTGCCGCGCAGCCTGAAACGCTCAAATCCAAGCAACAGAATACCGCGGCACGACCCAATATTGTGCTGATTCTCGCCGATGATCTGGGGTTTACCGATATCTCTCCCTATGGCAGTGAAATCAACACCCCTGCGATTGCCGATTTAGCGCGCCGGGGTGTCAGTTTCACTAACTACCATACCGCCGCCAACTGCGCCCCAGCCCGCGCTATGTTGCTTACTGGGGTCAATAACCATCGCGCTGGAGTAGCTAATATTCCGGAGACGGTACCCCTCGAGCATCGCGAGTATCCCCAGTACAGGGGGGCCTTGAACCGCAATGTGGTGACCGTGGCAACGCTGCTTGAAGACTCTGGTTATCACACCTATATGAGCGGCAAGTGGCATTTGGGGCAGAAGCCCGATCAGTTGCCCAGCCGCCGCGGTTTTCAGCGCACAGTTGCATTGATGGATTCCGGGGCTGACAACTGGGAGCAGAAACCCTACTTGCCCATTTACGACAAGGCCAACTGGTACGCCGATGGGGAAGAACTGCAGTTGCCAGAGGACTTCTACTCCTCGCGCTATCTGGTCGATAAGATGATTGAGTTTATCGATAGCAACCGAGGGGATGGTCAGCCATTTTTTGCCTATCTTCCCTTTCAAGCGGTGCATATACCGGTGCAGGCGCCTCAGGAGTTTATTGATCGCTACCTGGGCGTCTACGACAGTGGCTGGCAGGTTTTGCGCGAACAGCGCCAAGCACGAGCTACCCAACTGGGTATAGTGCCGGAGGGTGTTGAGGCGGTTACTATGTCCACCACCCAGGACTGGCTGAGTCTCAACGAGGAGCAGCGACGCTATCAGTCTAAATCTATGGCGGTCTATGCGGGTATGGTAGAAGCTATGGATTACCATATGGGCCGTCTGGTGGACTACTTACAGCGCACTGGGCAATTCGATAATACACTGTTTATCTTTACCTCGGATAATGGCGCTGAAGCCAGCGGCTTGGCTGATCCTACTACTTGGGTAAATCGTTTTAATGCGCGCCAAAATGGCTATTCTGTGGACTACCAGGGCTTGGGATTAAAGGGCAGCTACAATACATTGAGCCCGAGTTTTGCCAGTGCCGCGGCCTCGCCTTTGGCCTACTACAAATTCTATGTCGGCGAGGGCGGAATGCGAGTTCCGATGATTATTGCCGGTGACATGTTGCCGCACAAAGGTGTGCTCAATCACGCATTTACCTTTGCTACTGATATCGCCGCTACCATTGCGCACTACGCGCAGGTGTCACCGCCCCAGGGTCGCTATGGCGGACGCCCAGTTGAACCTATGATTGGGCGCAATCTTGCGCCACTGCTCAATGCTGAGGTAGAGCGGGTGTATGGACAGCAGGATGCGGTCGGCTATGAGCTGGCCGGTAATAGCGTGTTATTTCAGGACAACTACAAACTGGTGCGCAACCGAGCCCCAGTGGGTGATAATCAGTGGCGGCTTTTCGATATTGTCAAAGATCCCACTGAGAGCTTTGATTTGGCGTCAACTATGCCCCAGCGTGTAGAGCAGATGAAAGCTGCCTACCAGCAGTTTGCAGCCGAAAATGGCGTGCAACCGGTTGCCGATGGTTATCACTATGGTTCACAGGTGCTTAAAAATGCGCTGCATGATAAAGCCGGTCCTCAGCTTTTAACCCTGCTGTTTGGGCTACTGTTTATGTTGCCGTTTTATATTTTTTATCGAATTCAGCGAGGATCTCCACGTGACTGAGCATTACAAACTCTACGCTTTTACCCATTCCCTCTACTCGGGTCGCGCCCGCTCTTATCTGATCAAGAGCGGCATCCCATTTCAAGAGTTCTCTACAGGCCATGAGAGCTTTAAGTCGGAGGTTTTGCCCAAGAGCAAGTTGCCAACCATCCCCACCCTGGTGACGCCAGAGGGGGAGGTGATTCGCGATGGCGGTAATATCATTGAACACTTTGAGGCTGCTAGAGGCCGACCGTTCCAGCCGTTAACACCGCGACAGCAGATTGTCAGCGCCCTGTTTGCCCTGATTGGCACCGACGGACTGTTGCGTCCGGCCATGCACTACCGCTGGAACTTTCTCGAGCAAAATGAGCAGTTTTCCCACTACCATTTTTTGCACTCCCAACGCCATACTGAAACCCGCGAAGAGAAAACCCGCTATATGATGGGCAAAATGCAAAATGCGGCCCAGCTCTGGGGTGTCAACGAGAAAACCATCCCGCTTGTAGAATCTCTGTACCGGGAATATCTGGATGCCCTTAACAACCACCTAGAGACGGTTCCATACCTGCTGGGTTGGAAACCTAGCATAGGTGATTTTGGTTTGTTGGCACCGATGTACGCGCATCTGGGCCGCGATCCAGTGCCGGCGAATTTAATGAAGCAAAATGCTATTAGAGTCTTCCGCTGGGTGGAGCGTATGAATCGCGCTGATCAGGATGCAGCGGAGTTTTTTGACGCCGAGGATGATTATCTGGCCGATGACTTGATTCCCGACTCGTTGATTGCGGTGATGAAAATTATCGCCGAGGACCTGGTGCCGGAAACTCGCGCTGTGGCTGAGGTAATCAATCACTGGTTGGCGGAAAATGCGCCGGCACCCGGCACTCTGGTCCAAGAACTGCTAGCTCAGGGCAATTACGGTATGGCGCAGTTCGAAGTTCGAGGTCAGTCGCTGAGCAGTATTTGCGGCACCTACAGGTTTGCTATGTTGCAGCGCATGCAGGGATTATTTGCCGCGCTGGATAAGGATGGACAGCGCGCCGTACAGACATTATTTGCAGACTGCGGACTGGAACCCATGCTGAGTATTCAATTGGATCGCCAGCTGGGCTGGTCAGAGAACCAGCATATCTGGTTGTAGGAAATTGACCCGCAGCTGATCTAGCCAGAGCTGTCTAACTTAAGTAGTGCTGTCAAAATCACTGGCACTGTGACGCTCGGCCAGTTGTTTATCCTTAGCACCCCAAACTCGATTGACCCGCTGACCGCGCTTGACTGCGGGTCGCTGTTGGATTTGTTGAGCCCAGCGACCTACATGGGTGTAAGACTTGACGTCCAAAAACTCACCCGCCTCATACAGTACCCCTGCCGCCAGTGCCCCGTACCAGGCAACATTGGCCATATCCGCGATGCTGTAGGTGTCCCCGCATAAATATTGATTGTCAGCTAAGCGCTGATCCAACACATCCAACTGGCGTTTCACTTCCATAGCGTAACGGTTAATGGGATATTCCCACTTCTCTGGTGCATAGGCGTAGAAATGCCCAAAACCACCGCCCAAAAATGGCACACTGCCAATATTCCAGAATAGCCAGGACAGACATTCAGCACGCTCGGGGGTATTGACCTCCGGCACGAACTGATTAAATTTTTCCGCGAGGTACAGCAGGATTGCACCAGACTCAAATACCCTCACCGGTGAATTGCCACTGTGATCCACCAGTGCAGGGATTTTTGAATTGGGATTGATGGCTACAAAGCCACTGCCAAACTGTTGTGCTTGGGAGATATCGATCAGCCAGGCGTCGTACTCCGCATCGCTGATCCCCAGTTCCAGTAATTCCTCTAGGAGAACCGTAACCTTTACACCATTGGGCGTGCCCAGTGAATAGAGTTGTAGGGGATGCTCACCCACAGGCAGTTCTTTATCATGGGTTGCACCGGCAATTGGACGGTTAATATTGGCAAAGCGACCGCCGCTCTGCTGGTCCCATTGCCACACCTTGGGGGGCTTATAGCTGTCACTCATAACTCATCTGCTCTCTTAGATTGCTGTGGATAGATCGGGTTTGGGGATTCTGTTTTGTTCCAAACTGTTGGATGCTGTTCGGGTGGTCAAGTCAGAACTATAGCCAATTTATCGCTGTTTTTTTATATTATGGCATATGTTATGCTACATTACATTACTTAAGCTTTAATATCACCTTTATCCTGTTAACTTTTATAAACGAGTAAAGCCCATCATGGAATTTAAACGTACCCCAGATGAGAGGTTTGAAAACCTCGTCGACTACCCTTTCTCTCCCAATTATCTGCAAATCGATGATACCGAGGGAGGCGAGTTGCGTGTTCACTACCTAGATGAAGGGCCAGCCGATGGCAAAGTGGTGTTATTAATGCACGGCCAGCCGGTGTGGTCTTACTTATACCGACATATGATCACGCCGCTGGTGGAAAGTGGTTTTCGTGTTGTGGTCCCCGACTTGGTGGGATTTGGACGCTCTGACAAGCCAACTAAAATTGAGGATTACACCTATGGTCGCCATGTTGCCTGGATGTCCGACTGGTTGACCCAACTTGATCTTAAAGGTATCACTCTATTTTGCCAGGATTGGGGCAGCTTAATAGGCCTGCGATTGGTGACGGCTTTTCCAGAGCGTTTTGCCGGCGTGGTGCTGTCAAATGGTGGATTGCCTGTGGGCAAAATGCCCGAGGCCTATGTGGCGCCACTGAAACAGGCCTATCAAAATTTGCCAGTGGTTGCGACTACTGAACTGGAAGCACGATTCCGTGACAAATCTGGGATTCCCGGATTCCTGTATTGGCGCAAATATTGCGCTGAGAGCCCAGAATTGATTGAGCTGGGTTCCAATTTACTCCAAATGGGTGGTGGAAAAGATTTGTCAGAAGAGGAGGGTAAAGCATTTGAAGCACCATGGCCCGATGAGTCTTACCTGGCCGGTGCGCGACGCTTCCCCAGTTTGTTGCCACTGTTTCCCGACGAGCCGGAGGGGCCTGAAAATATAGCGGCTTGGGAAGTTCTCAAACAGTTTGAAAAACCTTTTTTATTGGCCTTTGCTGACGATGATCCAGTCACTGATCAGATGGCTGAATACTTCTTGAAAAAAGTACCGGGCTGTCAGGGCATGCCCCATCGAACTATCGAGCCAGCGGGCCATTTTCCGCAACAAGATCAGCCTGAACAATGTGTGCAGGCTATCTTAGATATAGTCGATTGCTATGATTGACGGTCGTCTATAGCTAATAAAGTTTAGTGTACCCCGGGCTTGCATCGACAAGCTCGGGAAGAACGAAATCCTCGTCCATAGGATGCAAAGTGGTAATAACCAGACGCGGCTCCGATACATAGGCCGAGGGACCAATGGGTCCAACCGTCTGGCTTACACTTAAAAAGTTTCTAAGGTTGCCATTTACACTGATCTGAAGCGGATAACTTGCCCGCGGTTCTAGTCTCGACGCCCTTGCTTTCCAGTCACTGGGTACCTGCGCATGCTCAGTTAGTTTATCAAGACTCGCCTTGGCTTCATGCTCGTTGTACATAATATGCCGCTGATGCAGAGATAGCAGTATTAGCGATAGCATGTTTTTGTAGTTTTCCGGTTGTGTGCCCGGCACCGCAATGTCATACAGGAATTCATAGTAGGTGCTATAGCTCTCCAGTTTTTCCAAGCTCATCAGCTGTTGAAAAAGGGCAGCCCAGGCCTTGTTGACCATTAGGATATCCACTGAATTACCCAGCAATACAGTTGGGTAGGGCTCCAGTGCGCCCAGTGTTTTGCGCATTGCTGTTCGCAACCATTGAAGTTCCGATGCATAAAAATCAATGCTCAGGGGTCTGGAGGCATAACCTGCGGATATTAACAGTTGATTAGAATCTCGGTCCCCCAGCGAGAGCACCTCAGCGATCTTCTGCACCAAAGCCATACTGGGGTGAACATGCCCATTTTCCATACGGCTGACATGGCGCGGGGAGCATTCCAAATATTGGGCCAAGTCCTCCTGGCTGAGTGAAAAAATATCCCGCCAAAATTTCAACAAGCGTCCAAAGATCGTTTTATCGGGTGATCGGTTCAGCCTAAATCTCCTGTTGTATCAGTCACTGACAATCCCGCGAGGTATTGCCAGCCTATAATGCAATGACCTCGGGTCATTTGTGAGAGTCAAAATCCTACTCCCTAAGCACGCTATTATCAATTTGGAATAGGCACTCAGGCCCTGTCTTAGGGTTACTCACCCATGACCTCACAGGTCATGGTTCTGTCTATTCTGACTGTGTATATTAACGCTATTACAGACCGCATATAAAAACCAGTCACTCGCAAAAAAGTTTTAGTCTAAGGAGTACAACCGTGAGCCAGCCTTTAGAGGAAGAAGTTTTAAGCCCTGCTAAAAGAAAAGTACTCGAACTATTAGATCTTGCGAAAACTGATCCAGAGATCGCCGCACTGGTGCCCGATCCCTCCCTGAGGGAGTCGATACTGGCTGAAGATCAAACCCTGGTAGGAGCCATGGAATGCGTCTTTACTGCATATGCCAATAGACCGGCATTGGGTACAAGGGCATATGAAATTGTTCGAGATCCGGCGACATCAAATGCAGTTAGAAGCTATCTACCGCGTTTTTCTACCATCACCTACGGGCAGGTGCAGTCGACGGTAAAGGCCCTGGCCAGTGCCTGGCAGCAGCATTCTGAGCATCGGCTCAATCCCGGTGAGATGGTCTGCATTATGGGCTTTACCAGTGCCCAGTATGCGATGCTGGACTATGCTTGCCTCTACACCCATGGGGTTACCGTGCCACTGCAAAGTACTCTATCCAGTGCAGATCTATCAGATATTTTCGCCACTGTGAGTCCATCGATTCTCGCTTCGACCATAGATGATCTCGAGGTCTGTGCAAACTATGTGTTGCAATATCAGTGCATTCGCAGTCTGGTGGTGTTTGATTACGATCCCCGTGATGACCATGACCTAGGCAAATATAAGGCAGCCCAAAAAATACTCGGCGATGCAGATTGTGCGAGCAAATTGATCACTTTTGAAGATCTAGTCAATTTTGGGCAATCATATCAATGGCAGCCTGTTTCCTCTGTTGAAGACCAAGCTGATCGTATGGCGGCGATTATCCACTCCTCGGGAAGCACCGGCACACCAAAGGGTGCAGTGATATCTGCAAAGGCGATAAAGTTGTCTTGGACGCCGCCGCCCAAGCCGGTTCCAATGCTCACAATGGCCTTTGCCCCGCTAAATCATATCTTGGGGAAAAATTCACTGATAGCGGTATTGCGAGTAGGCGGAGCGGCTTACTTCACCATCAAAGCAGATATGTCCACATTGCTCGAGGATATACGCCTGGTGCGCCCGGTTAATTTGTCACTGTTTCCAAGAATCCTCGAGATGATCTACCAAGACTATCAGAATCAGGTGGGTGCCAAAATGCAACAAGCTGGAGGTGCAGAGTCTGAGGTCCGCGAACAGGTTCGTCGCGAGATGGCAGAACAGTATCTGGGTGATCGCTTAAAAACGGTTCTAGTTGGCGGCGCTACCACCTCTCCCGAGATTATGAATTTTTTTGAAGCCTGTTTTGGCATTCCGGTAACCGACATGTATGGCAATACTGAGTCTGGTCTGGGGTCACTGTTACAAAATGGCAAAGTGCTGCGTCCTCCGGTAATAGATTACCGGCTCCGTGATGTGCCAGAGTTAGGTTACTACACCACTGATAAACCCTATCCACGAGGGGAATTTTGTTATAAAAGTAGTGTTGGCATCACCCAGTACTACAAGCAACCAGAGGCAACAGCAGGGTTGCTTGACGAGCAGGGGTACTCGCGAACCGGTGATGTGGTAGAAGAGCGCGGCCCGGATCAAATAGTGATTATTGATCGAGTTAAGGATGTGTTAAAGCTCTCCCAGGGTGAGTATGTTGCGCTGGGAACCCTGGGAACGCGCTTTGAATCCGGCAGTGCCATAATTAAGCAAATCTACCTATATGGTAATTCACAGCGTGCCTATCTATTGGCTGTGGTAGTGCCTGATCAGCAGGCGGTTACCCATACACTGGGTGAAAATCCCAGCGACAAGAAGCTCAAAAAGCTTATTCGCGATGAGTTGCAGCGCGTCGCTCAGCAGCACAATCTCAGGAGTTTTGAAGTCCCTCGAGACTTTATTGTCGAATGGCAACCCTTTTCACAGCAGAATGGCTTGCTATCCAGTGTGCGCAAGCGACTGCGCCCTGCGCTAAAGGCAAAGTACAGTGCCGCTCTCGAGGCAATTTACAGCGCTCAGGAAATCCAACAACAACAGGTGCTCAGTGCCCTCAAAGATCCAGATTCGCCACTCAGCACAGTGGAGAAGTTGACTGAGCTGCTGCAGATGAACTTAAAGATTGAGGATATAGATCCCTCGAAACCCCAAAATTTTGCTGAGCTCGGTGGAGACTCGCTGGCGGCGGTGGCTTTCTCTGCCTCGGTCGAAGGGGTTTTTGCAGTGGACCTGCCCGCCGACCATATATTGAGCCCCACGGGTAATTTGCAGAAGTGGGCGGCATTTATAGAGCGAGCTGCCAACAATGCCTATCAACGTACCAGTTATCAGAGTATTCATGGAAAACAGGCGCAGCAAGTTTGTGCTAAAGACTTAAAACTGGAAAACTTTATTGATCTTCAAGATCTGCAAAAAACCGGCTCTGCCGAGTCACCAGTGGCTGATGCCAAAACAGTGCTCCTCACAGGTGCCAATGGCTTTCTGGGACATATTGCCTGTATTGATTGGCTAGAGAAGTTGGCGGTTACAGGTGGCACATTAATTTGCCTTATCCGTGCAACAGATGACCACACAGCTAGGCAGCGCTTGGATGAGGCCTTTAAAGATCTGGATCCGGATCTGGAATCTCGTTATCTGACCTTGGCAAAAAATCATTTGCAGGTGCTCGCCGGTGATATCAGTGAACCCAATTTGGGACTGAAATCCGAGCATTACCGAGAGTTAGTGCGCCGCGTTGACCGTATCTGCCATGTGGCGGCCCTAGTGAATCACCGCTTTCACTATGAACACCTGTTTCGACCCAATGTGGTGGGTACTGCGGAAATCATCCGCCTGGCGTTGACAGAGCGCTTAAAGCCTATTGATTTCGTATCATCCGAGGCGGTTTATCCCCTGCTTGAGGGCGATGGTCCCACTACTGAAGATGCGCCATTGCTAGGAAAAATCAAACTTTCAGACCGCTATGCTATGGGGTATGGCGTCAGCAAGTGGGCAGGGGAACAGCTACTGCAGCAGGCCAGCGAAAAATTCAATCTGCCAGTGAGTGTATTTCGCGGTGATATGATGTTGCCTCACCAGACCCACAAAGGGCAGATAAACCCTGCCGATATGTTCACTCGCCTGCTCTTCAGTGTTATTGCAACCGGCTTGGCTCCCTATTCGTTCTACCAGTTGTCCAGCAATCAGTTAAAGCAATCTGCCCACTATGACGGTACTCCCGTTGACGTAGTCTCCGCGGTTTTAATCGGTTCGGCGGAAAAACTCCACGCTGGATACCGGGTGTTCAATATCAGTAACTACCATGTAGAGGACAACTGTTCTCTGGATGCTTTTGTCGACTGGGTAGAGTCGGCGGGATACCCTGTGACCAGAGTGAATGACCATGCTGAGTGGCTTGTGCGGTTTGAAGACAAACTCAACAACCTGCCGGAGGCGCAGCGAAAACTATCGGCCTTGGAAATTCTCGATGCCTACCGCCATCCACTGCCGGTAGCTCACAGGTCAGTGGGTTGTATTGGCTTTAAAAAATTACTCAAAAATCTTAGTATAGGCCCAGAGGTTCCCCATCTCACAGAGACCTATGTACATAAATGTATTGATGATATGCGCCTTTTAAAGCTTATCGACTAGGCCATAAAATCACTTAACTAGGTAAAAACGACATGAACAAACAGATTCAATCCTACGCCGCGCAATCATCCACGCAAGCACTGGGGCCACTGGAAATTAGCAGAAGAGTTCCCGAGCCCACTGATGTCGCCATTGATATTCTCTACTGTGGAGTCTGTCACTCCGATCTTCATCAGGCGCGCAATGACTGGGGCAACACAGTTTATCCCTGTGTGCCGGGCCATGAGATCATCGGAAGGGTTGCCACTGTGGGCGCCGATGTCAGTCGTTTTAAGTCGGGAGATCTGGTTGCAGTTGGCTGTATGGTGGACTCCTGTCGCAGCTGCTCATCCTGTGATGAGGGGTTGGAGCAGTATTGTGATCGCGGATGTACCATGACCTACAATGGCATAGATCACCGCCATGAGAAACAGATAACTATGGGTGGCTATTCAACATCGATTGTTGTAGATCATAACTTTGTGCTGTCGGTGCCAGAAAACCTTGATCCCGCCGCTGCCTCACCACTGCTCTGCGCTGGAATTACCACTTGGTCGCCGCTGAAGCAATGGAATGTCGGCCCGGGTATGAAAGTGGGGGTGATAGGCCTGGGTGGATTGGGTCATATGGGGGTTAAATTTGCCCGGGCCATGGGTGCAGAGGTGGTAATGATCACCACCTCGCCAGAAAAAGCCGCGGATGCGGCGCGCCTAGGTGCTCATGAAGTACTGATCTCAAAAGACAGAGCGGCGATGAAAGCGCAGATAAATAGTTTTGACCTGCTTCTGGATACCATTCCTGTGGGTCACTCGCTAGATCCTTACCTAAAGCTGTTAAAGCGAGATGCGACTATTGTCGTGGTTGGCTCTATAGAACCCCTTGAGGGTTTTCTTGGTGGTCAGCTGATGGCTAAGCGTCGGCGTATAGCTGGCTCGGCCATCGGCGGTATCAGGGAAACTCAAGAAATGCTGGATTTCTGCGGTCAGCACAATGTGGTTGCCGATGTGGAAGTTATCCCTATGCAGCAGATCAATGAAGCCTATGAGCGCATGTTAACCAGCGAGGTGAAGTATCGTTTTGTGATTGACATGGCATCTATATAATAGGGTTGTTATAGATTTGCCGCTCCCCTATTTAGATCAGGACAAAACTTTTGATGAAAATTGACGCCAGTAACGCAGCTCTCTCGCCCAATACTGAATTTCTGAACACCGCTGTCAACGACGCGGTGTTGACAGTAACCCTTAACCGTCCGCAACAATTGAATGCCTTTGTGCCGGAGATGCTAGAGGAAATTGCCCGGTTGGTTAATGCCGCCAGCAACGATCCCAGTGTAGCGGTAATAGTGCTAGAGGGAGCGGGCAGGGCCTTCTCTGCCGGGGTAGATCTCAAAGTGCTTCAGGGCATAGAGCCGGCGGCGGGAAAGATTGGCGATATCTTCGATCAACCGGCACGAACTGCCTACGAGGCTATTCGCAGTGCCAGCTGTCCGGTTATCGCCAAGGTACATGGCGCCTGTTTTACCGGTGCCCTGGAGATGGCCCTTCACTGTGATTTTATACTGACCACTGTGGATACCAAGTTCGGTGATACCCACGCCAAGTTCGGTCTTCGGCCCACTTGGGGTATGTCGCAAACACTAGCCCAAGCCGTGGGGGTGCGCCGTGCCAAAGAGCTATCGTTTACTGCGCGAACCTTTTCCGGCGCCGATGCCCTGAATTACGGCATTGCCAGTGAGGCAGTCGCGGATAAGGCTGCCCTTGACCAACTGGTTTCAGATTATGCGCGGCGTATCGCTGCAAATTCTAGTCAGGCAGTTGCAGCTATTAAGGATCTCTACGATCTTTCCCAACAGGGGCTGGGTATGCAGGAGGCACTGGATGCTGAGCTGTCGCAGGAGTATCCGCTGATTGAAGATACCAATCAGCGGCTGTCAGATTTCTAAACCTTAGTAACAGTCGGTCTGCTCACTAGCAATAGATGGCTTGCTGTCCTGACTATTCAATTTATACACCTTTTAAACTGACTTTGTCCCAGAGGAGTAATGCTAACAATGTCACCTACAGATCAACAAGATACAGCGCTGTTTCAAGAAATGATCGATCGATTTCTCGATCACGAGGTTGAGCCGCGCTACCAGGATTGGGAGCAGAACCACCTAATGCCAAGAGAGTTTTGGAACACCATGGGCGAAGCCGGTCTGCTGCTGATTGATATGCCGGAGATCTACGGTGCCGCCGGTTCCAGTTTTGATATTCCTCAGTTGGTGCAAGTGGAAATGTGCCGCCGTGGCTATCACGGTCTGGCTACCGGTTACAATATACACGCCAATATTGTTGGGCCCTATATCAACAATCTGGGAACCGATCAGCAGAAACAGAACTGGTTGCCAAAGATGATCACCGGTGAAGTTGTGACCGCATTGGCGATGACCGAGCCCAATGCCGGCAGTGATCTCGCGGCGCTAAAAACCTCGGCGAAACGCGACGGTGACAGTTATATTATCAATGGCTCGAAAATTTTTATCTCTAATGGAATCCATGCCGATATGGTGCTGGTGGCTGCGAAAACGGATCCCGATGCCGGTGCCAAGGGGATCTCCCTGTTTTTAGTGGATACCACATTAGAGGGGTTTTCCCGCGGCAACAAAATCGAAAAAATGGGCCAGCACAGCAGCGATACGGCTGAATTGTTTTTCTCCGATCTCAGAGTCCCCGCATCCGCACTTTTGGGAACTGAGGGTCATGGATTCTTTCATATGATGGACGAGCTGCCGCGAGAGCGTCTGGGTTGTGCCGCACAGGCTATTGGCCATGCACAGGGCGCTTTGGATTTAGCGGCAGACTATGTGAAAGAGCGACAGGCCTTTGGTCAATCTGTAGCCTCATTTCAGAACACCCGTTTTAAATTAGCTGAGGTAAAAACTGAACTGGAACTCTGCCGAGCCCTGCTCGAGCAACATATGGCAAAGTTTTACCAGGGGAAAATGACCGTTGTGGATGCCGCGATGTTAAAACTGGCTGCCACCGAAATGCAGCTGAAAACGATTGACCAGTGCCTACAGCTGTTTGGAGGTTATGGTTATACCGATGAATACCCCATTTCGCGTTTTTATCGCGATGCCCGTATCCAGACAATTTATGCAGGCACTTCGGAAATTATGAAAGAGGTCATTGCTCGCAGTATCCTTGATGGCCAGAGGTAGGTTTTCTTCTCTAGTTTGGCCACTTAAAAGTGATTTAAGCGCAGTTTTTCCACAAGCTTTGGGATCAATTAGGTTTTACTGGTTCCAAGGCGGTATTAACCAATAATAACAGGCATTGTGTTAATATATTTCGATGGTCATAATTCAAAAAATTCCTCGGCGGGGTGGGTAAATAATGCTTGCATGGTCACTGCGGATAGTCGCTTTTTTAATCCTTTTATTTCTCGTGGCTTTCTGGCAGATGTATTTCTCCGCCCGCCCGCCACTGACTACCGATCCCGAGACACTTGCCGGTGATGGCAGTGTTCTCGATTACTGCCAATTACCGAAATTAGACGGCAGTGGTTTGATGGCTAGGGATATACCCAAGGGCAATACTCCCGGTTGTGGCTATGACCACTTTCCACTGCCGATTCTCGCGCAGTGTACAGAGCCTTTGGTCGAGGGTGCCGATGACCTGCGGGGTTTATGGATTGGTGTATCAGGTGGCCATGTGGGTCATGTGGAACGCGTAGAGCAGTGTGGCAATCGCACGGTGGTCACCAGCTCAGGTGTTATTCACGATTACGGCCCCAATAGTACCGCTGGGTTGAATACCAATGATGTCGAGGGTTCGGTAGTGTTTACCATTGGCGATAGAGAGCACTGTACACGCAGTTCGGCGAGTATGGTTTGGAACCATGGGATACTGGATTTCCATGCGTTTGGCTGGGGCCCAGTGGTGGTTAGGCGCTATCGAGAGGGCGGCCAGTTGGTGTGGGAGTATGCTGATGGTAGCAAAACCTATATGGACCGGATTTGCACTCTGCCAGAAGACCAAATCAACCCCCAGCCACGTGGCCCTAGGATCGCGCTATTTGCCGACTAGCAGGGTTTTGGTGTGGGGATCCAGTTCCAGCGAGCTTAAGTCTCAGGGTAGCAGTCGACAAACCATTATTATGCCAGTGGGTCGGCGAGACAGCGGCAACAGCCTCTACATTGCCTGAATATAGGTGCGTAAATGATGGTCAGTGTTGCCATACAGTGCATCAATCACCAGCAGGCGTCGGTAATATTTTCCCAGCCAGTACTCCTCGGTGAAGCCAGTGGCACCGTGCACCTGAACTGCCACCTCTGCCGCCAACCGACCCAGCTCGCCGACTTTAAATTTCAGTGCAGCTATGGATGATTCGGCATCTGCTGAGCGCTCAATATGGTTGGCAACTCCGGCATACAGCAGTGAGCGGATGCTCTGGCAGTGAATATACATATCGGCAAGCCGGTGCTGGATTATCTGGAATTTGCCAATGGGTTGCTTAAATTGCTCTCGCTGATTGCAGTACTCAACCGAGCCTTGCAGTATATGTTCCATCAAGCCGAGCGCCTCGGCAGATAGCAGCAGCGCAGCCACCTGTAGATGCTCTGTGATCAATTGCGCTGCCGGTTCACCATGACAGAGTAGGGCATCATCCCCAAGTTCCAGATTAGTAATTTTCAGGCTGCAGCCATTGCCATCATCAATGGTTGGATAGTTATATATTTCAATGCCGGCTTGGTTGCCATCAATAACAAACAGTCCTGTACTGGGTTCCGAGAGGTCGGTGATGCCGGCGTAAACCAGATATTGTCTGGCGGTATTCCCCATAGTGACAGCTACTTTTGTGCCGTTAAGTAGATAGCCATTGTCCTGCTTTTGCGCTGTAGTGGCGGGATTGCTGTGGCTATATCTGGAGTCCGGTTCAAAGATAGCAACTCCAGTGGGAATATCCGAGCTATTTCCGGCCGCCGACAGTAGTTTAGCGCCCAGAAAAGTGCTCAAAAAAGGTTCGGCCACACGTTTGCGGCCCAATTCTTCGGTGACTGCCACCACAGAGGTCAGGTCATCTTCGGTGGCATGTTGACCGCTGCGCTTCGCCAACGCTAAAACGCCCATCGCCACCAGCTCGTTATAGACGCTCTGGGCTGATAGCTCAGGCGCTGTATTGGATGTTTGATATTGCAACATTTTGCCAATGCTGGCGCGCAGTTGTTCTTGCTCCGGTGTAAAAGAGAGATTCATTGATCACATCCCCAAAATACGTTTGGCAATGATATTGCGCTGGATTTCATTGGTACCACCGTATATCGATTGGGAGCGATCAGTCAGATATTTAGAGGTAGCGGCAGGTGCCTGAGATGCGATTCCAGCGGGTTCAAACCAGGATTCTCCAACCCAGTCCGGAGACAGCGGCAAAATATCATGCCCCATAATCTCAAGGGATAGGGTGCTGATTTGCTGGGCTATTTCGGTAGCCAAAATTTTAATAATGGCAGCCTCTTGACCCATCTCACCACTGTTGCGGCTATCTGATAACAGCCGTAAAGTCGTGTATTCAAGCACGCGAATATTGATATCAGCGCGGGCAAACTTGGCGGCATAACTGGGATCCTGGTACAGCGAGCCATCCGGCCCCGGGGTGTTTAGGGCGATTTCCTTGAGGAATTTCAAATCGCGCTTTTTGGCCCCAATATGGGCATAGGAAACCCGCTCATTGCCCAGTAGAAATGTCGAGTACATCCAGCCCTGACCCTCTTCGCCGATACGGTTCTCAAGGGGGACACGAGCCCGATCAAACAGCACTTGATTGAGATGATGTTTGCCATCAATCGAGTAAATTGGATTGACCCTGACGCCGGGCGTTTTTAAATCGATACACAGGAAACTGATTCCCTGTTGTTTAGGCCCCTTGCTATCGGTGCGCACTAGGCAGAAGATCCAGTCTGCAAGCTGTGCGCTACTGGTCCAAATTTTTTCCCCATCGACAATATATTCATCCCCATCTAGGATTGCTGAGCAGCGCAGCGAAGCTAAGTCAGAGCCCGAGTTGGGTTCCGAGTACCCCTGGCACCACTGGGTGCTGCCATCCAAAATTCCCGGTAACCAGCGCTGTTGTTGCACAGCTGTGCCATAGGTATAGATCACCGGCCCGAGATAAATAAGTCCAGATGGATTGGGGTAGAGGGCACCAGCTCGCTCAAATTCCTGATCGAAAATATAACACTGGGTCAAATCCCAACCGGTTCCCCCATACTCAGCGGGCCATAGCGGTGCCGACCAACCTTTTTTGGCAAGTGCCCCATCTGATCGCTGGTAATCGGACTTGCTGAGGCTTTGGCCGGTCAGCACTTTGTGTTTGATATCGCTGGGGTATTCGCGCTCAAAAAAATCCCTGACTTCATCGCGAAAGCGCTGTTCACTGGCACTGAACTTAAGTCTCATAGTAAAGCTATTTCCACGGTTATTGTGCTCGAAAGACTACCCGAGCTACTTCAGTTATCGGCACTTTACTCATCGTCCACTATGGTTTCAATATTGAGTTGTCCGGCAAGCCCTGCGTGGCGGTGGATGCCAATTTTTTTCATCTCCTCGCTCTGCATCATCTTCAACATAGCGGCGCGGCTTGGATACACCGCAATGGCAACCGTATCCCAGAGTTCAGCCACTTCACCCAGTGCCAGCCTGCGCACTTGCCCGCTAAAAGAGATACTGCCACCAAATTTTTGGATAAGTTTGCTCACCTCAGCGCTGTACAAATCATAGGCTTGCTTTCCGGTTAGATCAGTTTGCCGGCCATCATAATACTCGGCTTTGGGTTTAAATTTGAGCAGGTTTACCATGTGCACTGCAATGCCATCATCGGGCACCCTAAATTCGGCCATTTGCTCCGAGTTGGGGGCGGTTGCATTGTTTACTTCCATAGATTTTACCCGTGGTTTAACGCATTCTATTAATCAGGACTGTTCTCAGCGCTGAGATTCCTGGCGGATATGCAAGCTTGCCCAGAAAAAGTGCACAGCGCCCCAGGTTAACACGGCTGGTGCAATAAACAGCAACGCATAGCGCAGGGAATCCACGCCATAGGTAGGCGCAAGCAGATCACTTAGCACGCCAACAATTAGTGGGCCCAGACCCAAACCAACAAGATTGAGTATCAAAAAGTAAATAGCTGAGGCCAGCGCGCGCATCTGATTGGAAACCATGCCGTGGGTCACAGCAATAACCGGGCCGATAAAGATAGAGCCAATAGCAGCCGGCAATGCATGAAATAGGAGAGCCTTTACGCCGCTGTCCGCCAGAAAGGTGAAGGCGACCATGGGTATTGCCAATGCGAAAGCTATGGACGGAATCCAGGCATACCAGCGCAAATCGAATTTACCGAGACGATCGGCCAGGTAACCACCAAAAAATGTCCCGATGCCACCTAACAGTCCTGCAAGTAGTGCTAGCCAGGTGCCTATTTCTCCTGTGCTCATGCCATGGGTGCGAATTAAATAGGAGGGCAGCCAGTTGATCTGTGCATAGCTGGAAGTGGCAACCAAGGCGCTAGCAAAGGCCAGATGGCGAAAGGTTCGCAGTGACCAGAGTCTTACAACCACTTGCTTAAATGAGGGCGCATCATCCGCTGCTTGGCTGACTAGATGATTTTCTGAGAGTCCACGCTGAGGTTCGGCCAAGGTCATCCGCAAAATAAGTGCAACTAACAAACCGGGCACACAGACAGCTAAAAAGGCTACACGCCAACCAAAGAATTCATTTAGCCAACCGCCCATAAGAAAGCCGGCCAAAATACCTATATTAATACCCACGGAATAGGTGCTCAGTGCCGTGGCCCTCTCGGCAGGTGGAAATATATCTGAGATCATAGAGTGAGCCGGCGGACTGCCACCTGCCTCGCCGACGCCAACACCAATACGCGCTAACAGCAGTTGGACATAGTTCTGTGCCAACCCACAGAGGCCAGTCATCACACTCCAGACAGTAATTGCCAGAGAGATAATCGAGCGGCGCACGCCGCGATCGGCCCAGCGCGCTATGGGTATGCCGCAGACCACATAGAACAGAGCAAAGGCGAAGCCGGTCATCAGTCCCAACTGGGAATCGGAAAGTCCCAGTTCCAGTTTAATCGGCTCTTGCAAGATAGACAGTATCTGCCGGTCGATAAAGTTGATTGCATAGGTCAGAGTCAGCAAACCCAGAGCGTAGTAGCGGTAGACTTTGCTACTGTAGGGGTTGTTGGCAGTATCTGACGGGGTTGCCGGTTCTATAGGGGATTGGGATTTCACGAATCTCTCCTTTTAGTTGTTATTATTATGCTAGTCAGTTGGCCCAGTAGATAAACTCATCACCTTCCTCAAATCTCTCAGCCATAGTCTTGTCGAGCATGATTGGTAAATCGCTAACCGATGGGTAGATGGGAGCGCGCGCGTTAGTTTGATGAGCCGTGAGCAATGCCTGGAGTTCACTGAGCTTTTGCGGGTTGGTTGCCGCAAGGTTATTTTGCTCAGAGGGATCTTCAGCTAGATTATACAGCCATTTTTTATTGCGTTTTCCCTCTGTGATCAGTTTCCAGTCGCCAGCTCTGACCACCCTGAGATAGCCACTTTGCCAAAATAGGGCATCATTCTGCCGCTCGAATACGCTCTCTCCAGATATCAATGGTAACAAGTTTTCCCCGTCGATCGCTACGCCTTCCGGTAGTGCTGCAGTCGCCGCCTTGGCCAGGGTGGGCATAACATCTATATGGGCAACTGGGGTATCAATTAAGGTGCCCGCTGGGATTTTATTGGGCCACTTCATAAACAGCGGTGCGCGAATGCCGCCCTCGTGCAGGGTGATTTTCCAGCCGCGATAGGGTGCATTGACCTCGGGCAAGCCCAGATAGCCGGCACCGCCATTATCAGAGGAAAATACAACAAGGGTATTTTCGGCCAGCCCCTCTTCTTCCAGTTTTTTGACAATGCGCCCAACCGAGCGATCGATAGAGCGTATCATAGCGGCGTAGACCCGCAGACGATGGGGCTTGATATCACCTACGGCCTCATAGTCTTCGCGGGTGGCCTGCAGCGGTGTGTGAACCCCCCAGTGGCCGAGGAACAAAAAGAAAGGTCGATGCTTATTGGCCTCGATAACCTTCAGACTTTCATCTGTAAAGTAGTCAGCCAGATAGCCGTCGGGGGTAAACCGTTTGCCATTGTTAAAGGATGTTGAGTATTTGGCTAATGACCACAGTGTTTTATCGATAGGATCAAAGTCTAGTCGGGCATTGACCACATTGGGATCGTCTTCGGGTAGATGCAGTAAATCTACCATTAATAGACTCTCATCGAATCCTCGAGCTATGGGGTGAAACTGCTCGGTTGTTCCCAGATGCCACTTGCCTATATGCGCAGTGTAATAGCCCTGGTCGCGAAGCATATCGGCAATGGTCACTTCACTGGTGGGCAGACCCTGTTCACTGTAGGGCGGTTTGAGCGCAGCCAGTTCAGGATTGAAATAGGTGGTCGGCATATTGTTGTCAAGCTCGTTGCCAAAATCTGCAACCATTTCGCTAAAACCTCGTCGAGTCGGGGTATATTCAAAACCGGTGCGCGTCGAGTAGCGACCGGTCATCAACATGGCGCGCGAGGGCGCACAGGTGCCATTGCCAGCGTAGGATTGACTAAAAATAGCCCCCTCTGCCGCCAGTTTGTCAATGTTGGGGGTAGGGACTGCGCCGCCGGCCACACCGCCGCCAAATGTAGAGATATCATTGATACCCATGTCATCGATCAGAATAAGAATAATATTGGGTTTGCGATCTTTAGCCGGAGTCTGTGAATCCGTGGGTCCCTGTTGCCATACTATGGGGATATTGGGCTGTATTTCGTTATCGGAAGTTTGCGCCTGTCGCTCGCAGCCCACTAGGCCGACGAGGCAGACCAGTGCGCCCAGGGCCAGCCTGTTGCAGCGGTGAGAAAACCCAGAATGGGCCTGATAACGCTTTTGTTTATTTATTTTTATAGCTGTATTTTTCATCGCTTCACCCTCATCTAATTATATCTTTAAAACTACTGGCTGACTTGTAAAAGTTGTCTTGCAGTACTGCGGTTTTTATTGATTTTCTTCCGACTGCTAGTTCGCAGTTTCTCTGTGCAGTGTTTTCTTTAGTGTTTGTTTTAAAAACTTACCCGTGGCATTGCGTGGTAGCGGCTTATCTACAATCCATAGGTAGCGTGGTATTTTAAAGGCAGCCAGCTTATTGGTGCAAAATTCACGCACAGTATCGGCGTTCAACTCGGCGCCGGGTTCGAGATAAATAGCAGCGCCAACCTCTTCACCCAGCCGCTCATCCTCTACACCGAACACCGCGCATTCAGCGATCCCCTGACACTTGTAGAGGGTCACTTCCACCTCGGAACAATAAATATTTTCACCGCCCCGCAGTACCATATCCTTGGCGCGATCGACAATATAAACAAAATTATCCTCATCCAGGTAGCCGATGTCGCCGGTGTGGAACCAGCCATCGACAATAGCTTTAGCAGTGGCCTGTGGATGGTTTAAATAGCCTTTAATAATCTGTGAGCCCTTGAGACAGATCTCTCCCAGTTCCCCCGGCGCTAGGGTTTTTCCCTGTTCGTCGATGCATTTTGCCTCATAGACGGGAGCAATTAATCCCGCACTGTTGGGTTTGTTGTCTAGAAAAATTCCTGTACCGAGACTGGCCATGCCACAGTTCTCGGTAAGCCCATAGCCCTGAGCCGGCGAGAAGTGACCGCCACTGCTGATTTTATGAATCAGGTCAGGCTGTACAGCAGCGCCGCCACCGCCCATCATCGATAGGGAACTGGTATCGTAGTTTTCAAGCTCCGGATGAGAAATAATCTCTCGAGCCATAATCGGCACACCGGTAAAATTGGATATTTTCTCGCGCTCGATAAGTCGCAGCGCCTCACCGGCATCCCATTTATACATATGCACTAGTTTGCCCCCGGCAAGGGTCACGGTCTGGGCAGTGGCATTGTTCGCCGAGACATGAAACAGTGGAGTGGCGAGGATTGCCGCGGGAGGGGGCGCATTTTCCGCTTGCGGATCTGCAGGTTCTAGGCCTTTATACTTGGCCTCCGCAGTGGCTTGGCTCAACACCATAAACATATAGCTAAAGATGTTATTGGTGCAACCGCGGTGGGTAAGCTGTGCGCCCTTGGGAAAACCGGTAGTGCCAGATGTGTAAAAAATACAGGCATCATCATCGGGGTCAATTTGAGCCTCAGGCATGACAGGATCGGCGGATAACAGTTCCTCCCAGGGGTGAGCCCAGTCAGGGAGATTGTTCTCACGCACCGCGATCAAAGGCAGTTGGGGAAAGCTATCGCGAATTTCAGCGAACAGCGCCAGCCTTTCAGTATCACAGATTAGAAGGGAGGGTGCGCTGTCTGAGAGACCATACTTCAGCTCCTCGGCGACCCACCAGGCATTAACACCTACAGGCACAGCGCCGATACATACAATAGCCCAATAGGCCAGAAGCCACTCAGGATAGTTGCGCATGGCAATGGCCACTCGATCATGTTGCTTGATATTCTGAGACACCAACCAGTTAGCAATACGGGCAACTTGGTCATGAGCCTCGGCATAAGAAATTCGCTCATCTTGAAATATCAGGTAATCACGATCGCCAAATTCGGCACTGTTCAACCACACATCTCGCAGCGAGGCCGGTGCATTAGCCCAACTTTTGAGCATTTGACCGCGCACCTCGACATGGGTGATTTCGAAGGGCTCCCCGGGCGCCGTCATAGATGTGACTACATCGTTTAAAACCTTGTACATATTGAATTCTTATTATGAATGTAATTATGGCTCTAATATAAATCATTATTCATATTTTATAAAGAGCTGGTCAATACAATTTTGTTTAAAAAAAGCCGAGGGATTCGGATCGGTAAGCTGGATATACACCGCTTCATTATTGATGGGACCGTCAATGGGAGATTCGAGAGTTCAGGTTGCAGATCTAAAGGTCCTGTCTAGGTTTTGATAGCAGATGAAAATACAACGGGGTGGCCTTTAATAGACTATGCGGTGGATAACTCTGCAGAAGGCAGAAGGCAGAAGGCAGAAGGCAGAAGGCAGAAGGCAGAAGGCAGAAGACAGAAGGCAGAAGGCAGAAGGCAGAAGGCAGAAGGCAGAAGGCAGAAGTATGCAGTGCCGATCTATTCTTGCACTATACCCAGATAGGCAATTAACATCTGACTCAACTCGCGATGAGTTTTGGGATCCATAACGCCTGTGGGCCCTGCCTGGTTGAATTCCATCACCAATAACTTTTTAGTTACTATGGAGCAGGCAAAGTACATTTGATGTTCCCGCAGCGCAGTTGCTGTTATCCAGCCTCTGTCAGTCAAATAGTCCTCCAGTAGTTTGGCTAACAGGTGATCCAATTTGGCCATTCTGGCAGGTACTTCTTTATCCTGCTGTCCGAGGAAAATCATAGCGCGCAAAAATCCAATATTGTTGTTTATATGCTTGGCTAGTAGGTAGATTAAGCGCTGAAAAAAATCCTCAGCATTTGAGTAGTCGGATGCATTCTCAAAAAAATCCGCCCAGAGCTTGTTACCGTGTTGTAGCATATCCTCGGCAAGGGCATCAAAAAACTGCCGTTTGTTGCCAAAGCGCTGATAAAAAACACCCACCGAGATACCCACTTCAGAGGCGAGATCGGCAATTCGAGTTTTTTCGTAGCCCACGGTGGCAAAGGACCTTTCCCCAGCGGCGAGAAGTAGGTCTCTTTTTTCTCTACTGCGCTTTTGCGTCGCAGACTTAATAGCTGGCATATTTATGCTGTCCATTTAAATTATTAATATTTGCACAATATCAGTATTTCATGCAAATTGATAAATCTTAAAAAAATGCCCCACTGATTACCAGCGGGGCAATAAAGTACTACAAGGGAGAGTTTACAGCCCTGGGCGGTAGGTAAACTGGAGTCCATAGGTGCGAGGTGCACCATACCAGCCTACAACGCCACCGGCTGCTGCATTACCGCCACCGGTGATTAACCCGCCGAGTGGCTGTTTGGCAGCCTGTACAAAGTAGGATTCATCGGCGGCATTTTTCACGAATGCTTCTACTTCCCATGAACCATCGGCTGCACCCAGTGCGGCGCGCAGGTTTAGCAGGCCGTAGGCATCGATATCCGCAGGACTATCCTGAGTTACGCGCAGAATACTCTGCTCGTCGCGCCAGTTGTAATCTGCACGCAGTCGCAGGTTGAGATCATTCATCACCGGCTGTTCCCACTGCACACCCAGGGTCATTGCCCACTCGGGTGAGTTGGAGGGAGTTTCGCCAGTGCGATCACAGGTTTTTGTAGCTGCATCATCTGGCGTTTCACCCAGGCCACACTGTGCACCGGCAAAGTCGCTGTACTCGGCATTGAGATGGGCGATACTACCATCGATGGAGAGATTATCGCTTGCGGCGTAGCGGAAGTCCGCCTCAACACCTTTGACCAGCTGTTCCCCGGCATTACCGACAATAAATCCGGTGCCAGTTGGTGCCAGAGCAGACTCTTGAAAGTCTTCCACGGTTGTGTGGTAGGCGGTTGCATTGACCATCAGGGTGCGGTCTGCGAAATAGCCCTTGACACCCATCTCATAGGAAATTGAGGCCTCATCCTCAAATTCAACAGGTTGACCCTCTGGCAGTCTTCTAGAGTTGTACCCGCCGGACTTAAAGCCTGTAGATACAGCGCCGAAGAGCATAACATCATCATTTATATTGTAGCGAGAGTTAACTGACCAGGTAACCTTATCCTCTTTGCGTGTATCGGCATCGGGATCCGCAGGTGGGAAAACCAAAGCATTGATAACCATGGAATTGTCAGGATCGTTGGCATGAATTGCATCAAAGTCCTTTTCATCCTGACTCCAGCGCAGCCCACCGGTAACATTCCAGCGATCTGAAATATGGTAAGTACCATTGGCAAACACTGCGACACTGTCGGTAGTCTGTTCAAACAGTGAGGTGAAATTATCGCCTAATGCAGCACTAGCTCCGTTTGGGAATACTCGGGCGGCAGTGACATCATCTACGCTGAAATCTTGGTTAAATGTGGTGTCTTGCCTATAGAGGAACAGCCCAGCTAGATAGTCAAAGCGATCGCCGGTTGGAGAGGCAATGCGCAGTTCCTGGCTCTTAGTTTCATTGATCTGATGTTGAAACACGTCCAGTACATTGACGGGCAGTGAATCCGATGCAATCTCCACATCGTTTTCCCATTTTTGATAACTGGTTATCGATGACACAACGTGTCCACTGGCCAGTGACCAATCTGCCTGCAGCGATACCAGGGTATTTTTGATTTTGTCATTGGGCGTATCATCTGCATTGACCACATGATCGCTGTCATCAAAGTTAACAAAGGGCGCACCGATAGCGGCATGGGCAGCTAGGAAGTCATCAGTAGCTATACCCAGTGGACCTTGAGGATTAATTGGCTCGGCAACACAGCATTCGCTCTCAGTCTCACTGCGGCTGGCAATCAGAGTAATATCCAGATTGTCATTGGGTTGAAACAGCAGCTTGCCGCGCAGGCCAGAGGTCTCAGTGCCATTGATATCCGTGCCAGTGTGCAGGTTGTGCTCATAACCATCTCTATCCCGCGACCAGACAGACAGTCTGCCGGCAGTGGTGTCCGAGAGGCCTCCACCTACATAGGCATTTACCCAGCGTTCGCTATAGTTGCCAACACCCAGTCTAATTTCAGATTCGAAATCCTGTTGGGGTGCGCGAGTGGTTGCATTGATGGCACCCACAGGGGTATTTCTACCATAGAGAGTTCCCTGGGGGCCGCGCAGTATTTCAACGCTCTGGATATCGGTTAGTTCACCGAAAATCTGCGCACCGGAGGGTTGGTAAACACCGTCTAAAAATACCCCGACACTGGACTCAATGCCCGGGTTGGTGCCGCTGGAGCCGATACCGCGGATACGCACAGAGACATTTCTCGCCATATTCGAGGAGGGCAGCTCAAAGTTGGGCACTGACTTGGCAATATCAGTGAAGTCGTTTAAGCCGCGAGCGGCCAACTGATCACCGGAAATCGCAGTGATAGAGATGGGAATATCCTGGACATTCTCAGCTCGTTTCTGAGCAGTTACGATAATCTCATCTAACTCGGCAAAGGCAGGTGCACTGAAAAGGCTCAGTATGCCCACGCATTGCGCTACTCGGGTTTTTAGGAACAATGGTTTTTTCTTCATAATGCTTCCCCTAATTTATTGTTAATTTAAAAATACCTCTCCCGCCAAAATTACGCGCTGGAGTGAATATTTTTAGCTGTGTATAAGTTGTTTCACGGTTTTATTGATAGCTTTATGAAAGCAACTGAAATGACGATAGCATAAAAAAATATGAATGTGAACTATAGTTCATTATTTTACGTTAGGCGCACAAAACCGTCTTGCATAATCTATGCATCTAAATTGGCGATGTGAAAGTGTCTCCCGTCAATGGGGCAGGCTATTTGGGGATTGAGGCTAGGCCTTTGAAAATCTGGTATTGATAGGCGATTGATTCGTGTGAGAATTTTTCCCAGGGTACAGAGATTGGTATCCCAGGTGCTGTTGCGAACAAGGTGAAGGGATTGCGTTTATTGACCAGTCCGCAGTACATTGACACAGACTACAACCGATCACCTGGAGTGACCGGCTGCTGTGTCTACAGTGCTTAGGTTGTGTGTTGTATCAGCTGGGAATTTCGATAATCAAGCTGTTGCTTAGATGCCTTTTGACCTACCGGGCATCGGCAATATCCAGAGATTCCTGCAGGGCGCGCTTTAAAAACTTGCCACTGGCATTGAGCGGCAGTGGCTGGTCCACTATCCAGAAATAGCGGGGGATCTTAAAGGCGGCTAATTTGTCCTTTAGAAAATCGCGCAACTGATCTGGATCAATGGTGCTATCGGTAGCTGCATAGATGGCGCAGCCAATTTCTTCCCCCAGGCGCTCGTCTGGCACTGCAAAGGCGGCGCACTCGGCAACGCCGGTATATCTGTAGCAGGCGGCTTCCACTTCGGAACAGTAGACATTTTCCCCGCCGCGAATCACCATATCTTTGGCGCGATCGACCAGGTAGATAAAGTTATCCTCGTCCACATAGCCGATATCGCCAGTGTGCAGCCAGCCGTCGATAATGGTCTCACTGGTGGCATCGGGGCGGTTGAGATAGCCCTTGACTATATGCGGTCCATAGACACAGATTTCGCCCATCTCGCCCACCGGCAAATCATCGCCCTGTTCATTGATGGTTTTGACTTGGCATACGGGGACCACCAGCCCAGCACTCTTGGGCTTGTTGCTCAAGAAAACGCCATAACTGCCGCTGACCATACCGCAGGTCTCGGTCAGACCATAGCCCTGAGCGGGAACTGCCTGGCCGCCTTTGCTATCAATTTTCTCAATAAGGTCTGGTTGAACTGGGGCGCCGCCGCCACCCAGGGAGGTCAGGGACGAGAGATCGCGCACCGCAAAATCTGGGTGGTTGATCATCTCTCGGCTCATGGCGGGTACGCCGGCAAAGCTGGTTATCTTCTCCTGCTCGATCAGACGCAATGCCTCGCCAGCATCCCACTTGTACATATGCACCAACTTGCCGCCAGAGAGGGTCAGACCCTGAGCTGTGCCATTATTGGCAGTGACATGGAACAGCGGCGTGGCAACCAGTCCTGAGGGTGGCTGTGCATTGGGATCCATAGGGTTGGGGGGCTGTTGTCCCTTCAGCAGGGCGTTGGCGATGTTCTGGCTCAAACTGGCAAACACCGCGCTAAACAGTTGGTTGACACAGCTGCGATGGGTCAGTTGAGCGCCCTTGGGAAACCCCGTGGTTCCAGAGGTGTAGAAAATACATACATCATCATCGGTATCTATGCTCACCTCGGGTAGCTGTGGGTCTGATTGCAGCACCACATCCCAAGCTGTAGCCCATTCCGGCACCTTATCAGTGCGTACAGCCACCACTTGCAGATCGGGGAAATCTTGAGCAATTTCGGCAAACCGCGTGAGACGCTCGGTATCGCAGATCATTATTTTGACCTGAGAATCATTGAGCCCGTATTTGAGTTCCTCGGCCACCCACCAGGCATTTATCCCCACGGCGACGGCGCCGATAGAGGCAATCGCCCAGTAGCAGAGCATCCACTCTGGGTAATTGCGCATAGCAATGGCCACGCGATCTCCAGGCTGGATACCATTGCTAGTGAGCCAGTTGGCAATTCGCGCCACATCGCTGTGGGCCTGGGTGTAGGTCCATCGCTCATCACCGTAGACTAGATACTCTTTATCAGCATGTTGGGCAGTACTCAGCCACACATCGCGCAGGGATGCAGGGGCATTGGCCCAAACTTTCATTTTATTGCCGCGCACTTCAGTTTCAGTGAGTGCAAACATCTGATCGGCTGCGGTCAATGAGCCGGTGACTTGATTCAACACGTCTAGCATTTTTTCTACTTCCCCAATTGGTATTAATTATAGTTATCTAAGTAAAAAGGTTTATCAATCCTCAGTCAATGACCTATGTAGCCTATTCATGCCGCTTATCCAGCGGTCGTAATCATCGGCTTTGTGTTTTATATAAGTCTGCACCTGGGGATGGGGCAAAATAAGGAAAGACTCTTGATCCAAACCCTCTATAACAGTTTGCGCCACTTGCTCTGCTTCGATAATGCCGTCAGTGGCGGCGGCTTTGAGACTTTCGCTACCCATGCCATCCTCAGAGTTATCGATCATTGCGGTGCGCACCGCCTGGGGGCACAGCATTGAGACTTTAATACCCTGGTGCGCGTAGGTAAGGGCAATCCACTCGCCAAAGCCAATCGCAGCATGTTTAGTCACGCCATAAGCAGCGCCGCCGATCTGATTGAGAAGTCCAGCGGCAGATGCGGTATTCAGCAGGTAGCCGCCACCGCGGGCGATCATGCGAGGTATTAGATGACGGGCGGCCAATACATGGGCCATCACATTGACATCCCAACTGATCTGCCACTCGCTATCTGGAGACTGTTCGCTCTGTCCCGTACCCAATCCGGCATTGCTGCAGAACAGGTCAATGGGGCCTACATTGCTTTCCGTATCCTCAATAACCCGCTTAATATCGGCCTCATTGGCAACATCCGCCGACATGGCGATACAGCCATTTTGACTGGCAGTCTGTTGGGCATTCTGGGCGTTGATATCCACTGCCACCACCTGTTTGGCCCCCTGGGCGACAAACGCTTCCACCATGGCGCGGCCAATGCCACTGCCGGCGCCAGTGACTACAATAATTTTATCTTTTATTTTCATAATTGAGATCGCTATTAAAGTTATAAATATATTATTTTATTTCAACTCTTTTGAGCTTTTGCCCAGCACCTGTCTGGCAATAATTAATTGCTGAATCTGTTGCGTGCCCTCGTAGATATCGATGATTTTTGAATCGCGAGCAAATTTTTCCAGCAATTGTGCCTTGCTGTAGCCCAGCTGACCGCATATCTCGACACATTTCAGGCTCACCTGCACCGCGATCCGTCCGGCTTTGGCTTTTGACATCGAGGCGTTCTTAGAGTTGGATTGTTTGTTATCGGCCATCCATGAGGCTTTGAGGGTTAGTAATCTCGCCGCCTCGTACTCAGCTTCCAGTTCGTAGAGGTCATTTTCCACCGCGCTCAATTTCTGATAGCTCCCCTGATAGCTTAAATTAACACCTTCGGATTGCAGTAATTCTTGGGTCAAATCCAGGGCTGCTCTGGCCACGCCCAAACCCTGGGCAGCCACCGCGGGGCGGGTGTTGTCGAATGTCTGCATAACCCCGCCGAACGCCTTCTTGCGCTGCTCGGCAGTTTTGGCGATTTCGGGATTACCCAGAATATTGGCCTTGGGAATTCGACAGTTATCAAAGATTATCTGCGCGGTATCCGAGGCGCGGATGCCCAGCTTGTGCTCGACGCGGGCTACGGTCATACCCGGCGTGCCCTTGGGCACTAAAAATGACTTAATGGCCGCTTTGCCAAGACTGGGATCTAATGAGGCCCAAACCACCACCTGTTTGCTGCGATAGCCGTCGGTAACAAAAATTTTCTCTCCATTGATTACCCACTCATCACCTTCAAGTCGAGCAGTGGTTTTAATCGCGGCAGAATCTGAGCCGGTACCAGGTTCGGTGATCGCCATCGAGGCGAACAGCTCACCCCATTCAGCTTTTTGTTCATCCGAGGCCACTGCGTCGACAGCGGCATTTCCCAGACCGAATCCGGGAAAAGCTAAAAACAGACCTGCATCGCCCCGACACATCTCTTCGCAACCAATTATCATCTCCATATTTTTGCCGTTGCGGATCGCGCCGGGTGTGGATTCTGCTTTCTGTTGGTTGTCGGTGACCTGTGCTTTTTGGGCGCCGGCAACCATAGCGGCAAGGGAGTACAGTTCTTCAGGCATTTCCCTGGGCTCCAACAGGTCGTATTTTCTGGAGATAGGTCGCAGTCCCTGTTGGGCAAACTGGCGGGTCATCAGCCGCATATTTTCAATTTTTTCTGGAAGTTCAAGATTGATCATTGGATTACCGTTTTTGAATAGGGTGCTAAGTTATTTGGTTATAGATCTGTGATCTAGCTCAGGCTAGAAGGAGGCCGTCGAGGGTGCTCAGGGCGCGTAGATTGCGATACCACATTTCTACAGGATACTCGCGGGTAAAGCCGTGACCACCCAGTAACTGAATGCCATCTGTACCTATTTTCATACCGTATTTAATTGCTTGGCGATGGGCGAGGTATGCCATTCGCGTGCAGTCAATACCCTGTTCGGCCTGTGATGCAGCGCGGTATACCATCAGTCGCATCCCCTCTAACTCAGTGGCCATATCGGCCACCATAAAGGCCACCGACTGACGGTTGGAGATTGGCTCGCCAAACGCCACCCGATCATTCACATAGGGGACAACATAATCAAGCACTGACTGGCAGGTGCCGACAGCCAGGGCGGCAATCGCGATTTTGCTGTGGTTATGGAAGTTTTTGACATCTAAGTCATCGCGCAGTTTGGCATTGGCTGGGAGGCTTACCCCATCTAACTGCATGCTGAACAGCGGCAGAGGCCGCAGGCCCATATAATCCTCTTTTTCAAAGTTGAGACCCTCGGTCTGTCCATCGATCAAAAAGCCCTGAGTGCCCAGACTCTCACCCGTTTTAGAAGTCAGTGAAGCAAACACCACAATCACCTTGGCACTGGCGCCAAAGGCCACCATGCTCTTGGCGCCATGCAGTAGGTAACTGCCATCGGCCTGTTCGGTTGCGGTGGTTTTCAATTGATTGATGTCAAAATTGAGTCCCGGTTCCATCAGTGCCAGTGCGGCGGGCACGAATTCATCCGCCAATAGCGTGGCAGCAACCGAAGCTTGTTGTTCCTCGGTGCCGGAATCCAATACGGTGTTAATCACCGACAGAGGCGCCATTGCGGCGGCAGCCATGGCCATATCGCCCTGAGCTAAGTCTTCAATAGTCAATACATTGGAAATAGGGCTTCTTGAGCCGCCAACGCCGCCCATCGACTCGGGAACCGGCATAAAATTTAGACCCAGATCTACAGTCTTAGCTAAAAAATCCTCTGGCAGTGCAGCCGCTTCATCGGTTGCGCGCGTAATAGGCGCGATTTCATCTCTGGCGAAACGCTGGATCACATCGCGGGTCATCTGTTGTTCATCAGTCGGCGTCAGATCAAAAAGGGGCATGGCGATAGTTCTTTTATAGTTGGACAAGTTGGCGGTTGGCGGTTGCGGCTGCAACGATTAAAATAGCGCAATGACTATACAAAATGGCACACT
The DNA here is from genome assembly GCA_049612225.1 of Porticoccaceae bacterium. Taxonomy (GTDB): domain Bacteria; phylum Pseudomonadota; class Gammaproteobacteria; order Pseudomonadales; family Porticoccaceae; genus HTCC2207. The sequence continues at coordinate 310,563 of JBMZBJ010000003.1, forward strand.
ACATGTCAAAATATGTGCAGTCGAAGAAAATCAGGGATATTTAATCCAAAAACCCAGTATATAAAAGGAGAAACAGTGTGGTTGCAATAACAAATATGGTGGACTATGCCGTAGAAGACGGTGTAGCGGTTCTTACATTAAACAATCCCCCAGTCAACGCCCTCAGTCATGGCGTTCGCGCGGGACTTTTGCAAGGTATTGAAAAAGCTCAGCAGGATGAAGCAGTGAGTGCGGTGCTAATTTACTGTGAGGGACGCACGTTTATTGCTGGTGCTGATATTACGGAATTCTCCTCTGGCATGAAGGAGCCGGGCCTCCATCAAGTGCTAACTGCCATTGACAGCAGTGCCAAACCCACAGTGGCGGCCATTCATGGCACAGCCTTGGGCGGCGGTCTGGAAACTGCCCTCAGCTGTAACTACCGGGTTGCAGTATCCACCGCCAAGTGTGGTCTGCCCGAAGTAAATCTGGGCATCTTGCCTGGAGCCGGTGGAACCCAGCGTCTGCCGCGCGTTGTGGGTGTGGAGAAGGCGCTGCAGATGATCACCACCGGTGCGCCGATTGGCGCTGCAGAAGCTCACCAGTTGGGTCTTATCGATGCCCTGGTCGAAGGTGATTTGCGGGCTGAAGCGCTGGCATTTGCCAAACAGAAAGCAGCTGAGGGCGGTGAGCATCCCAGGGTGCGCGACCGAGAAGATAAATTGCAGCCTGCCCGTGACAATCCAGAGATCTTCGCTATGGCGCGGCAGATGATTGCCAAGCGGGCGCGGGGTTTTCTGGCACCTGAATACAATATTCGCTGTGTTGAAGCAGCTGTCAATCAACCTTTTGATGAGGGTTTACAGACTGAAGGCAAGCTGTTTATGGAACTGATGAGCGGGCCGCAGGCGCGCTCTCAACAGCATTTCTTCTTCGCTGAGCGGGAGGCCAGTAAAATTGCTGGCATTGGCAAAGAGGTAGCTGAGCGTCCCATTAATAAGGTCGGGGTTATCGGTGCTGGTCTTATGGGCGGCGGGATTGCCATGAATATGGCCAATGTCGGCATTCCCGTGACCATTGTGGAAACCAAACAGGAAGCCCTGGATCGCGGCTTGGGGGTTATTCGCAAGAACTACGAAAATACGGCTAAAAAAGGTCGACTCAGTGCCGAGCAGGTGGAGCAGCGCTGTGGTCTGATTCAGGGCAGCCTAGCATTGGACGACCTTGCCGATTGCGATTTAATCATTGAGGCGGTGTTTGAGAATATGGCAGTGAAAAAGCAGATATTCACCAATCTGGACAAGCTGGCAAAGCCGGGTGCAATCCTGGCCTCCAACACTTCAGCGCTAGATCTCAATGAAATCGCCGCAGTTACCAGTCGACCTGAAGATGTGATCGGCCTGCATTTCTTCTCTCCAGCCAATGTGATGAAGCTGTTGGAAGTGGTGCGTGGTGACAAGACCGCCGACGATGTGATCAAAACCGGTATGTCGTTCGCCAAGCGAATTAAAAAGGTCGCGGTATTGGTTGGTGTATGCTTTGGATTCGTGGGTAATCGTATTCTGTTTAGCCGCCAATATCAGTCGGATAAGTTGGCCCTTGAGGGTGCTAATTACGCTCGGGTTGACAAATTGCTCTACGATTTTGGTTTTCCCATGGGACCCTTTCAGATGGCGGATCTCGCCGGGCTGGATATAGGTTGGTTAAAGGAGACCTCCAAGCCTGATCTGTTTGTTAAAGATCGCCTCTGTGAAATGGGTGAATTGGGCCAGAAAACGGGCCGTGGTTACTATGACTACGATGAGAAGCGTCGACCCGTTCCCCGCCAGCAGACTACCGACTTCTATCTTGAGACTTCAAAGGCTCTGGGAGTTGAGCAGCGGGATATCTCCGATGAGGAGATTCTCGATCGTCTGCTGTTGTCGATGATTAACGAAGGCGCCAAAGTTCTCGATGAGGGAATTGCCCAGCGAGCCAGTGATATCGATGTGGTCTATGTATATGGCTATGGGTGGCCGGTTTACCGCGGCGGCCCCATGCATTACGCCAACAGCCTGGGTCTGGACAAGGTATTGGAAAAAATCCGTCACTACCACCAGCTCACGGGAGATGATTTTTGGACGCCAAGTCCCTATTTGGTCAAATTGGCTGAACAGGGAGAAAGCTTTAAGTAGGACTCAGTTGCGATAGAGAATGGCGTCATTGAATGGCGCCATTTGTCAATAAACATAAACGAGAGAATAAAGTTATGAAAACAAGAATGACTGAAATGCTGGGTATCGAACATCCAATTGTACAGGGTGGTATGCACTATGTAGGGCTTGCTGAAATGGCCGCTGCGGTATCCAACGCCGGTGGCCTAGGTATTATTACTGGACTCACGCAGGGCACACCAGAGAAGTTAGCCAACGAGATTGCCCGCTGCCAAGCGATGACCGACAAACCATTTGGTGTCAACCTGACCTTTTTGCCGATGGTCAACAAACCTGATTACCCTGGACTGATCAAAGTGATTATCGATAGTGGGGTAAAGGTGATAGAGACTGCAGGTAATAATCCGGCCGAATATATGCCGCAGTTCAAAGAGGCGGGCATTAAGGTTATTCATAAGTGTACCGCTGTGCGGCACGCGCTCAAGGCTCAGAGAATAGGCTGTGATGCAGTCTCTGTAGATGGGTTTGAATGCGGCGGCCACCCCGGCGAAGATGATATCCCCAACTTTATTCTATTGCCCCGTGCGGCGGATGAACTGGAGATTCCATTTATCGCCTCGGGGGGAATGGCGGATGCCCGCAGTCTAGTAGCTGCTATGGCGATGGGTGCTGAGGGTATGAATATGGGTACGCGTTTTATCGCCACCCGCGAAGCGCCAGTGCATGACAATGTCAAAAAGGCAATTGTAGCTGCCACGGAGTTGGATACCCGTCTGGTGATGCGTCCATTGCGCAACACTGAGCGCGTATTGACCAATGATGCGGTTGAGCGACTGCTAGAAAAGGAAAAGGCGCTGGGAGCAGACCTCAAGTTCGAAGATATTATCAATGAAGTTGCCGGTGTCTATCCGAAAGTGATGACCGACGGCGACATGGATGCCGGCGCTTGGTCCTGTGGCATGGTTGCAGGTCTTATCAACGACATTCCCACAGTGAAAGAGTTGATAGATGGCATTATGGCAGAGGCTGACAGCATTATCAGTCAGCGTTTGGCAGGATTCACTGGCAATTAATTGATAAGCAATTGAATGGAGATAAACCATGTCGCAAGTTGACACCCTCAATGAGCAGCGATTGGCCGCTTATCTAGAGAGCCATGTCGAGGGCTTTCGAGGTCCACTAAAAGCCAGCAAGTTTTCTGGTGGACAGTCGAATCCCACCTTTCGGATCGACGCTGCCTCTGGTAGCTATGTATTGCGCCGGCAGCCCCCTGGTGAGTTGCTAAAATCCGCCCACGCGGTGGACCGTGAGTACCGTGTTCTCAAGGCGCTATCTACCACTGAGGTGCCAGTAGCCAAGGTTTATCATCTGTGTGAAGACCGCGAAGTGATTGGCTCGATGTTTTATCTGATGGAGTTTTGTCAGGGCAATATCCACTGGGGTTTTTCGCTGCAGGATATTGAGAGTAATCAATTGCGCAGCCAGATGTACGATGAGATAAATCGGGTGCTGGCGGCTATTCACTGTGTAGACCTGTCCGCGGTAGGCCTGACTGATTACGGCCGGCCAGGCAACTACTTCCAGCGCCAATATGATCGCTGGTCAAAACAGTACTGGGCGTCAGAATTGCAGCCAATACCAGAAATGAATGCGCTGATCAGTTGGCTGGGTGACAATCTCCCAGAAGACGATGGCAAAGTCTCCCTGGTACACGGTGATTTCAAGCTCGATAATTTGATGTTCTCTCCCGATAATCAGCGGATTATAGCGGTACTAGACTGGGAGCTGTCGACATTGGGACATCCCTATGCCGACCTTGCCTACCAGTGTATGTGCATGCGCTCTCCGGCCAGCTCAATTAAGAATGCGATGTCTGGTTTGGGGGGGGTAGATGCCGCTGCGCTGGGTATCCCCTCAGAGCAACAGTATATTGCCAGCTATTGCCAGCGAGTGGGCATCGACAAAATCGACAATTGGAATTTCTACATGGCGTTTAGCATCTTTCGGATGGCAGCCATTGCCCAGGGTGTTGCCAAGCGTGCTACTCAGGGCAATGCATCTAGCAAAACGGCTCACGAGATAGGTGCCACGGTTCAACCTACAGCGGCGATGGCAATGGAGCTGATCGCCTAATTCCCGCCACATCTGCTGCTGATAACTGTCCTAAGTGGGGCAGTTATCAGTGATTTGCGCATCAGCTGCTTGAGAAGCTGGAATAGGATATAAGCCGTTTGCAGTTTGCGCTAATGTATTCCAATTCGCGCCATTCCCGTTGACTTACCCCAGAATAATCTGAGTCAGTGCGGCAACCAGTGCCACAGCTACAGGAACCAAAACCCTTGGGCCGCCGACAATAGACCAGCCGGTGGATGGGAAGGCGATCGTTTTTTCCAGGGCTTCCAATTTCCAAGTGCGATGTTCAGTGCCCGCGGTGAAAATCATCATTTCCATCAGGTCTCTGCGGCTGCGGTAGCGCATCAGTACGGCTAGGTCCCAGTTATCGAAATCTTCACAGGCAATATTCTCTATAGTGCCAACTCTGGTGCCAGCGGAGGCCACGGGATGACCGCCCTTGCGCAGTAGTTCCCCAGTAAACACTTTACTGTAGGCCGCTAATTTTTTCCCAGATTCCGCTTTGGGTGCTTTGAGATCCAGTAAATTGACCATCACAAAATCTTTGCCATTGTCGCTGGCAAAGAAATCCCGCAGAGATTTTGCCCGGGCATCTTCAACACCATTTTCTATTAAGGCGGCCATCGCCTGATCGGCTTCAGCTGGGGTTACCTTGGTGCGCAAGCCGACATACCAGAGCCAGAAGATGCCGTAAATGATGGCGGCAGTACTCCAGATAATTAATGTAGTCATTTTGATTCTCGCTTAGAAAGTTTGGGTGAAATAACCAATGCATCCAACAGGGCGGTGATCGCTAGCAGTAACAGTCCCAGAATTAGGCGCGGATCACCCAGGTAAAAACTGGTTTCAATAGGGTAGGCGATGGTCTTATTGAGTGCGGCAATCTTAAAATCGTGACTAGCGCCTAAGTTGGGGTGGGCTAGGATCTCGGAAAAAGAGCGGCGACTGCGGTAGCGAAACAGCGCGCCGCTATCCCAGCTCTCCGCATTTTCAATACCCACTATGTCAACTGCCGAGAATACGGCATCCCCCAAAAAAGCTGGATGGCTGGCGCGCTGCAGCAGTTCAGGCAGGATATGTGCCAGATAGCGATTCATCAGCTGATCGGCAGTTTCGCCGGGCTCTGCACCCTCTACATGAGGTGGGTTTGGGTTCATTTCAACGGCATTTAGCATCAAAAATTGACGGCCGGTGTCGTTGCGTAAAAAGCCCTCCAAGTAATTGATCAGTTCTGGATCAGAGCCTTTAGCATTCATCTTTTCCACCCAATTATCTACTTCGGTGGTACTCATAGGTCCACCCAAATCGGTGTACCAGAAAACAAATAGGGCATAGATCGCTGCTGAAAACAGCCATAACTTAATTCGTGAGTTCATAATGCGCAGTCTCAAATTTCGCTGATTAATCGTTTAAATAGTGTTGCAAAATGCCCCGCGATCCATAGAGCTGCATAATAGCTGTGTGCTTATCGGCACCCAGGCGATTCAATTCATCGCGCACATGTAGTCGCGCCTTGTTGAGGCGCCGCTGAGTCCGCGCCTTGGTGGGGCCAAACCCAAAGTCGTACTCGTAGTATTTACTTCCGGCGCTGCCTGCGGCTATGTTGGCGGTGGCGAACTGCAGGTAACTGCGCTGGATATAATCGAGGATAACAGTCAGTGATTCCGGCACCTGGTCGTTGGCCAGCCAGCTCTCAGCTTCAATCGGTTCATTGGCATAAAAACGCTCGGTGTAATCAAACAGCATCTCACGGTAGTCACCCAGCCAGCTGATGGGCTCTGGATCGCAGATAAAGTGGGCTTTGCTGGCGCCAGCTAGGGCGAAATCCGCTGGACAGGGGCGTGGGCCGAGAAGGAATTTGTGCTGTTTGAAATGCTGACTAAGCGCTTCGAGCATCAACAGGAAATCCGCTTTGACTGCATCTGCTTGATCCGGTCCGACGCCATTGTACTCGCAGACGTTTTTGCCGAAGTTTTGATGTATGGTGGCACCGAAATTAGCATACTGCTGGAGCTCCTCGTCACTCAATGGTTGTTCAATAGAGCGACCGAGCATAGTGTTAGCGGCAAATCGAAGTCCCACCCATTCCACATTTTTCGGATAGCACCAGCGGCTGTGGATACAGGAGCGACCCAGCCAGTGATTGAAGGTATCTTCAAGAATAAATGCACTTGCCCGTTGCAGCGGGGTTTGCGGCAACACTGAATAATCGCTGCGGCGATCATTCAACATTGGGCCGAGGGCGATAGTGTCGTGAATTACCCAGTTCTCCGGGGTAATCAGCAGGGGAACAAAGTGTGTGCCAGCGCGGCTTTCAAGTTCAGCAGTGCGCTCATGAGTTTTAAAGTGCCAGCGCCAGGGAAGGCGTTGGAAGCGCAATTGGGCTTCCAGCTTACGGGTAAAAAAGCTGAGCTCGGAACCCACCAGTTGATATTCACCAGGATACATTATTTTTCCCTTTATTCTGACTGAGGGTAAACCTCAAGTAATTAAATGGCATAATAAGTGCCATAAAATTAAATAGCAACTGTACAGCCGCTGGTAGAAATTTCCCTCAGCATCATCAATACAACAGTAGCCGGCAGTTCCAAGTTTTAGTTGATACCCTCATTGGGTCTGACTAAAAACTTCTCGCCGGTAGACTGTTTGGCATAGCGGGACAGGGCATCCAGTTGCACAGCGCCGCGCAGGGTAATTTCATCGCAATAGTGGCTGGCAAAGGTTGTGTTGATCTCATTGGCGATTCGCGTGCGCATAGCCACAATCCTCTCTCTGCCTGCTTTCTGCAGGAAGGGGGTCAGCAGAAAACCGCCTATACCCCAGGTAAAGCCAAAGCTTCGGGTATTTAGAGCGGTTAGATTCTGATCGAGAAAACCATAGATATACAATTGCTTGTGGACATCTGAGCCGTAGACGCTGTGCTGGGTCATATTGCGACTGGCTGCAGTCTCCATACAGCCCATTACATCGCTGGCCAAGCGACCACCGCCTGTGGCATCAAAGGCCAGAGTTGCACCGGTCTCTGCAATTGCCTGGGTGAGATCGGCTCGAAAACTGGGGCTGCTGGAATCCACTACATATTTTGCCCCCAGCTCTCTAAGCAGGTTCTCCTGCTCAGGTCTGCGCACAATATTTACTAGGTCTATACCGTCGGCGAGACAGATGCGATTGAGCATCTGTCCCAAATTAGAGGCAGCCGCAGTATGAACCAGCGCACTGTGCCCCTCCATAACCAGGGTTTCGGTCATAGCCAGAGCTGTCATCGGATTTACGGTGCTGGAAGCACCTTCCACAGCGCTAGTGCCCGGTGCCAATTCAAGGCACTGGGCCACATTGAATTTGGCATATTGTTGGAAGGCCGCGCCGCCAAATACCCCGACAGTTTTGCCCATAAGTGCCTGAGCCTGGTCTGAGCTGCCCGCCGCTACCACAGTACCGGCGCCCTCATTGCCTAGCGGTATGGCCTTGCCAACGCGAGCTGCCACCGAGGCCATAAGGTTTTCCGGGACATCCGCGGCAAGCACAGGTTGGTCGTTACTGCCAACTTGACGGATCGTAGAAATATCTGCAGGACCCAGCAGAACAGCGAGATCCGAAGGATTGATCGGAGCTGCCTCAATTCGTACCACCACCTCGTTTTCACCCGGCTGCGGTATTTTGCCTTCAACTAGGGCCAATTGCAGCTGGTTATTTTCGGTTATGGTAGAGCGTAGTTGCAAATTAGTGTCAGACATGGCGAATTATCTCCTGGGGTTTTTCTACATGATTTTGCATCAATTATGACTAGGAAACTATTTTACTACTGTCATTATGTCACATAATGTGCCAAAATATTACACTGCGATTATTTAATTTTTTCTCTGTTTAGATTTGTCATTAATTTGCAAGGTTAGGAAAGTCCATGACTAAAACAATCCAATTAATTGGCGCTCCTCCCTCACCCTACACCCGCAAGATGACGGCGCTGTTGCGCTATCGCAGGATACCCTACAATGTGGTCTGGGGGCAGCCCGAGCAAGTCCTGCCAGAGATGGGGATAGCTGTTCCCAAACCCGTACTTCTCCCAGTATTTTTGTTCGATGATAACAGTGGGGAGACTCAGGCTGTCACTGATTCGACCCCCATTATTCGTCGCTTGGAGGCGATCAGCCCTGAGCGCTCAGTATTCCCAGTCGACCCCGCAGTGGCCTTTATAGATTATCTACTTGAGGATTTTGGTGATGAATGGGTCACCAAGTATATGTTTCACTACCGTTGGTATTACGAACAAGATGCTGATAACGGTGGGACCATGTTGCCACTGGGTTACAATGTTAGCCTTTCATCCCAACAGCATCAGCAATTGAAGGGCTACTTTACTCAGCGCCAAGTCGGCCGCCTTTATGTAGTCGGCTCAAATGACACCACTGCGCCAATCATTGATGCCAGTTACCGGCGCTTTTTGCAGGCTTTAGAATCCCACCTGAGTGTCCAGCCCTATCTGTTGGGACAGCGCCCAGGTGCCGGTGACTTTGGTATTTATGGTCAGCTGACCCAATTGGTGGGCTTTGATCCCACCCCGCGGGCGATTGCACATGAAATATCCCCGCGCACTGTCGCTTGGACGACCCTTATGGAAGACCTGAGTGGCTTGGAGCCTGGGGACGATGATTGGAATAGTGCGGATGCGATGCCTGAAACTCTGCGCGGTATTCTTAACGAAATGGGTAGAGTTTATGTTCCAGCGCTGTTGGCAAATGCCCGCGCCCTGCAGGCTGGAGAGAAAACCTGGGAAGCCGAGATAGACGGCGCCCCCTGGACGCAGCAGACATTCCCCTACCAGGGAAAATGTTTGACTTGGATCAATCAGCAATATCAGTCCCTGGATGCACTCAGTCGCCAGCGAGTGGACAGTATTTTGGCTGGAACCGGTTGCGAAGCCCTGCTGTTGAAATAACCGATATAAACTGCGCAACTGTTGATGTCCCAGTTGGCCACAGATTATTCTGTATCAACTAGATATGACTGAGTGACTAGTCGCGTTGATAGCTTTAATATTTAATAGGTAAAAACTAGGAGAATCCATATGGGATTTGAAGTCAGTGAGAAAGTACAGGCGCTTAATGCCAAGCTAGAAGCCTTTATGCAGGAACATATATATCCTCGCGAGCATGATTGGCAGGAATACACGCTGGATCAGGATAATCTGTGGCAGGTTCCGCCCTGGTTTGACGAGATTAGAGAAAAAGCCAAAGAAGCGGGCTTGTGGAATCTGTTTTTACCCCATGAATACAAACCCTGGAGCCCCGGTTTTACCAATGTTGAGATCGCGCCGCTGTTTGAGACCATGAGCAAGGTGGGCTGGGCACAGTCGGTATTTAACTGTAACGCCCCAGATCGCGGCAATATGGAAGTGTTGGCAAAATACGGCACGCCCGAGCAGCAGAAGCAGTGGTTGGAACCCCTGTTGGCCGGCGAAATTCGCTCTGCCTATGCAATGACAGAGCCTCAGGTAGCATCCTCGGATGCCACCAATATGGAGTTGGAGATTGTCCGTGATGGCGACGAGTATGTGCTCAATGGGCGCAAGTGGTGGACCACCAATGCAGTGGGCGAGCGCTGCAAAATCATGTTGGTTATGGGATTGTCAAATCCAGATGCCCCCCGCCATCAGCGTCACTCCACCATTCTGGTGCCGCGCAATACCCCGGGCGTCAAACTGGTGAGGCCGCTACGGGTATTTGATAATCTCCATTCGCCCGGTGGTGAGGCCGAATTCCGCTTTGAAAATGTGCGTGTACCAGTCACCAATATTATTAAAGGCGAGGGCTGTGGTTTTGAGATCGCTCAGGGTCGACTGGGTCCCGGCCGTTTCCAGTATGCCATGACTCTAGTGGGTCTGGCCCAGCGATGTCTGGAACTGATGTGTGCCCGCGCTGAGGAGCGGGTGGCATTTGGTGAGAAGCTCAGCAAAAAAACCAGTGTGCAGCATGAGATAGCCCGCTGCCGCTGTGAAATTGAACAGTGCCGACTGCTGGTATTGCAAGCTGCTGAGGTGATGGACAAGCATGGGGTGAAAGCCGCTATGCCGTATATTTCCATGGTTAAGATTGTCGGGCCGCAAATGGCGCAAAATGTCGCCGATCGCGCCATGCAGGTGTTCGGTGGAATGGGAGTCTGTCAGGATACCCTAATCCCTGAAGTATTTACCCATGCGCGCTTCTGCCGTATCGCCGATGGCCCCGATGAGGTGCATATGTCTCAGTTGGCCAAATTGACGATTAGGGATCTGGTAGACTGAAATGAGCCTGATGTCCCAATTGTCTGAGATCGCTCGAGTTCTCTCAGAATTTAGACAAATACTCCCGGTACTCAAATTTAAAATGCCTGAGTCCGATGAGTGTAAATCTCTAGGCTCGATGTTTGAACAGACTGTCGCTGACTATCCAGATAACAGCATGCTGGTATTTGAGGGGCGGCAGTGGACCTATGCTGAGTTTAATCGAGAGGTCAATCAGCTGGCCCATCTATTGCAGTCCCGCGGTGTCAATCGCGGCGACTGTGTGGCGCTGTTTTTGGAAAACCGCGCCGAATTCTTGATGGGTATGCTGGCTCTGGCCAAATTGGGCGCACCTGCCAGTCTCATCAATCATGGTCTCAGTGGCAGTGCGCTGGTTCACTGCCTGCGCGAGACTGGTGCTAAAAAATGTATCGTTGGCGCAGAGCGCGCTGAGGTACTGGACCATGTCAGGGACCAACTCAACCTTGAACCAGTTGAAGACTACCTGTGGATTCCGGATAGGGGTGACGAGATCTGTCCGGATTGGGCAGAGGACATCACCGAAGCCGTCAGTGGTATGCCGGTAGATAATTTGCCAGTCACTGGCAGTATTACCGCAGGGGAGACGGCGCTGTATATCTTTACGTCCGGCACCACTGGACTGCCCAAAGCCGCGGTACAATTGCACCGCAAGATTCTCGCTGCAGGCCAAGTAATGGGGAAAATAGGTTTTCGCCTTAAACCCACGGATCGCCTCTACCTGTGTCTGCCGATCTACCATATTACTGGGTTGGGTCCGGGTTTTTGCGGTTTTATCAGCGCTGGGGCATCGATATTTCTGCGCCGCAACTTCTCTGCCTCAAATTTTTGGCCAGAGGTCCAGCGCTACCAAACCAATAGTTTTATCTATGTGGGTGAACTCTGTCGCTATTTGATCAATCAACCTCAGACCCCTGAGGAGAGCGATAATCCCCTGGAAAAAATGCTCGGCAATGGATTGCGCCCCGATGTGTGGGATCAGTTTAAAGCGCGCTTTGGAATCCAGCGTATCAGTGAAATCTACGGATCCAGCGAAGGCAATGTCGCATTTTTAAATCTGCTTAACAAAGATAAGACCATCGGAGCCGCCACTACCAAAGTGACTCTGGTTAAATATGACCTAGAAACCGATGAAATTATTCGCGATAGCCAGGGGCGCTGCATTGAAGTGCCTTCTGGCGAACCGGGGTTACTGCTAGGTGAGATCAGTGCCAGAACAGAATTTGATGGCTACACCAATCCACAGGCTACGGCCAAGAAAGTGGTCGCAGATGTGTTTGAAGAGGGCGACCGCTGGTTTAACACCGGTGATATGGTGCGCCAGATCGATGTCGGCTTCGCCCTGGGGCTAAAGCATTTCCAGTTTGTGGATCGGGTCGGTGATACCTTCCGCTGGCGCGCCGAAAATGTCTCCACCAATGAAGTGGCCGAAGTGCTCAACACCCATCCTCAGATCAACATGGCCAATGTCTATGGTGTCGAGGTTCCCGGTATTGAGGGGCGAGCAGGAATGGTGGCTTTTGAGCTGGAACAGGGGCAAGACCTGGATCTCGATGCATTTGAGGCCCTGGCAGAAGCCCAACTGCCCAGTTATGCCCAGCCGGTGTTTATCCGGGTTATGCGCTCGGTGGCAACTACTTCAACCTTCAAATTGCTGAAAACCGATCTGCGCGAACAGGCCTATCATCCGGATCAAGTCAATGGTGATACCCTGTATGTGCGAAAACCGCGCGGCACCGGATATGAACCTCTGGATACCGAGTTTTATCAGCAGATCATGGATAGTGCATCGGGCTATTAGCGCCTGAGTAGTCTATGAGCGCAGCAGTTGCCAAGCTATCTATTGTACTCTCCACTGTGCTCTGTACAGTGCTGTTTACAGCAGCTGTCTGGGCAAATCCGCTGTTGGGTGTATGGAAGCTAGAGCAACAGCCAGTGTGGATGACCATTCAGCTCAACCAAAATGAAACGCCTGAGGCGGTTATAAGTCGCAATGATCACAAGCCGGAAACGGTTGGCCACCTATTGATCAAGCAGCTTGAACAACAACAGTCCGCTACTAATCAATGGCGAGGTCGTATCTGGGTTGAGAGACTGGGTGAGTACCGAAATGCCGATCTCAAATTAGCTGACACTTCGGTGTTGGAGATTCGGGTCAAAGTCGGATTTATCAGTCAGACAGTGACTTGGCAAAAATATAATCCTGCTGAGGCGTTGCAGTAGCTAGCTGGCCAGTTGGGCATTTCAATCCGAGCGTTTGCGAATTAATGCCTCTTGGGCTGTTGAGGCAATCAACTCCCCGTTGCGCGTGTAGAAACTGCCGCGTATAAACCCGCGCCCTCCCGACCCGCTGGGGCTGTCCAGCACATAGAGTAGATCTTCATTCATATCGAACGCGCGATGGAACCAGATGGTGTGATCCAGGCTAGCTGCCTGAATCTGTGGATTGAAAAGTGTGTAGGGGTGGGGCAGCAGGCAGGTGCCTATCATTCCCATATCGGATTGATAGGCCAGAAGCATCTGTTTTTGGAGGAGACCGGTGGTTATTTTATATTTGGGTCTCAACCAGATATATTGTTGCGCATCTGTCGGCTGTGGATCATGGAAATCGCGGTTGACGGCCAAAAAACGTTCGAATAGCGTTGTCATCGCAGGGTACTCGGGATATTTTTCCGGATTCTGCCGGTGCAGTTTTGTCCAGAAGTCTCGCTCCGAGATCAAGTTTTCTGGGGGTACCGTCTCCGGCGGTGGCTGCTGATGCTCCAGCCCCTGTTCAGGTATTTGGAAGGAGATTGAGGTATTAAAAATTGCCTTACCCCCCTGTGATGCAACTACCCGTCGGGTTGCAAAGGTGCGACCATCGCGGATCGGATCCACTTCATAGAGAATTTCCTGAGAGTGATCCCCAGCTCTTAAAAAGTAGGCGTGCTGGGAATGAGCGACCATCTCCGAGCTTAGCGTCTTGGATGCGGCGCTAAGGCTTTGAGCCAATACCTGGCCGCCAAATACCCGTTTTGGATACCCGGGGCTAGTGGCGACAAACTGGTTGGGGCCGATATCTTTGACCTCTAGGTAATCGAGAAATTTTTGAAGTTCTGGAGACATGGTGTCAGATTTCCTAGGGTTGCTGCCGGCAGAGTTTGTTTGTGCGTTCTGATGTATTATGACCTAAGCTATGCCATAATATAGCACACAGAATATTTGTTAAACAGGAGGGTAAATAGTGAAGGCGTTGATTTGTGAACAGTTCGCAGGATTGGACCAACTGAAAGTGGCACAGGTGGCTGATCCTGTGGCCGCACCGGGACAGGTTGTAGTCGATATAGCTGCCGCCGGTGTCAATTTTCCAGATGGACTCACTGTACAGGGTCTCTACCAGTCCAAACCGCCACTGCCCTTCACGCCAGGTACTGAAATCTGCGGTCGGGTTGCTGAGGTGGGAGAGGGCGTCAAGCACTTAAAACGTGGTGATCGGGTTATTGCTATGCCCGGGCTCAATGGCTTTGCCGAAAAAGTGGCAGTCGATGCCCGCCTGGCCTTTCCCTGTCCCGATGTAATCTCCGATCAAGAGGCTGCCGGATTGTTGGTGGCCCATGCTACTGCTCACCATGCACTGCGTCAGCGCGCTAATCTGCAGCCCGGTGAAACCCTGTTGGTAACTGGTGCCGCCGGCGGTACCGGTTTGGCCGCAGTGCAGATTGGCAAGGCGATTGGCGCCAAAGTTATCGCCGTCTGCTCTACCCAGGAGAAACTGGATATAGCCAAAGCCAACGGTGCCGATGTGTTGATCAACTACAGTGAAAAAGATCTAAAGTCAGAGCTCAAAGCGATCACTGAGGGTCGCGGTGTGGATGTGGTCTATGAATGTGTTGGCGGCGAAACCTTCGATGCCTGTGTGCGCAATATGGCCTGGAATGGCCGTTTACTGGTGATTGGCTTTGCCGGTGGAACAATCCCCTCTCTGCCGGCTAACTTGGCACTGGTCAAAGGATTCAGCTTGGTGGGGGTCTTTTGGGGTGCCTGGACGCAGAGAGATCCACAGGGCTTTATGCAGAATATGCAGGAGCTGATTCAATGGTACAGCGAGGGCAAAGTCAAAGTGGTAGTAGATCAGGCATTTCCCCTAGATAATGCTGTCGATGCATTAAAGAAAGTAATGAGCCGCAAAGTGGCGGGTAAGGTTGTGATTACGCCCTAAGCCATTCGGGTTTGTTATGGATTTAGCGCATATTTTGAGTTTACTATGCGCAATGTTTGAATCACCGCGCAATTGCTAAAGCGCCATGGTTTGAGTGCTAATTTTTTTTCTTATGGAGTTACTATGTCTACTGATTTACTCAATGATCGCGATATGGAGTTTCTGCTCTACGAATTTTTGAATACTGAAGCGCTGCTTCAACGGCCGCGCTACAATGAGCACTCCCGCGAGGTCTTTGATGCGGTTCTGAAAACTGCCAAAACCATCGCAGAGGATAAATTTGCCGATCACAACCACAAAGGTGATGCCAATGAGCCCACTTTTGATGGTGAAAAGGTCACTCTGATTGATGAGACTAAAGCGTCCTGGGATACCTGGGCTGAGGCGGGTTTCCTCTGTGCGCACGACGACTTTGAAGAGGGTGGCATGCAACTCCCAGAGGTTGTGCTGCGCGCCGCTATGGCCTATCCCAGTGCCGCCAATGTGAGTTCTGCTGGCTATGGCTTTTTATCCATTGGCGCCGCCAATCTAATTCGCTCCTTTGGTTCAGAGGCGCAGAAACAACAATTCCTGCCCGCTATGCGCGAGGGGCGTTTCTCCGGTACCATGGCGCTCACTGAACCCAATCAGGGCTCAGCCCTAGCCGATATCACTACCAGTGCAGCACCACAGGCGGATGGCAGCTACAAAATCACGGGTCAGAAAATGTATATCTCTGGTGGTGATCACGAGCTGACAGAAAATATTGTGCATATGGTGCTGGCGAGAATTAAAGGCGCGCCGGCTGGTGTGAAAGGGATCAGCTTATTTATCTGCCCTAAATACAATGTCAATGAAGATGGTTCAGTTGCTGAGCGCAATGACGTGCAGCTGGCCGGTCTACTGCATAAAATGGGCAATCGCAACACCACGTCGACGGTGCTGAGCTTTGGTGAAAAAGGTGGTGCCAACGCCTATCTGGTGGGCGAGGCCAACAAGGGCTTGTTCTATATGTTTCAGATGATGAATGAGGCGCGTATTGGGGTGGCCGCCGGCGCCGCTGTACTCGCCTATCAGGGTTATAACTACTCGCTCAACTTCGCCCGCCAACGCCCCCAGGGACGCCTGCCCTCCAACAAGCAAATGGACGCCAAGCAGGTCAATATTATCGAGCACGCCGATGTGCGGCGCATGCTATTGGCACAAAAGGCCTATGCCGAAGGCGGTATGGCGCTGTGCTTCTATGCCAGCAGTCTATTTGAGGACAGCCGCACTGCAGAGACCCAACAGCAGCGTGAACAGGCATTTGAACTACTGGATCTGCTGACGCCAGTGGTAAAATCTTGGCCGTCAAAATACGGTCCCAAGGCCAATGACTACGCGATTCAGGTATTGGGTGGCTCTGGTTATATCCGCGAATATCCAGTGGAGCAGTACTACCGAGACAACCGCCTCAACCCCATCCATGAGGGCACCGAGGGCATTCAGGCGATTGACCTGCTGGGTCGCAAGCTGACTCAGCGAGGAGGTTTGGGTTACCAACAATTTACGTCGAATGTTAGCGAAACCATTGCCTCTGCAGCGGCCCTAGAGTCTCTTGCCGAACTCGCCGGGGAACTACAAAAGGGACTCGACTGTCTCAATCAGGTCAATCACACACTGCTGTCCAAATTGGCGGACGATGTGGAACTCGGTCTGGCCAATGCCACGCTGCATTTGGATCTGTTTGGCCGTGTGGCGGTCAGCTGGCTGTGGTTAAAACAGGCGGTTATTGCCGCTACTGCCCTTGCCAAAGATGAGCTGCCAGAGCAGGAGAGCAATTTTTATCGCGGTAAGCTCCAGGCGGCTCGCTACTATATCCAGTGGGAACTGCCTGAGATTCAAGCCCAGGCGCAAATTCTAACGGCCATCAATCCGGTGTGCTATGACATGCAGGATGCGTGGTTCTAGCCAATTTTATGGTTAGACAGTTTATAGATCCCGAGTTGCGAAGTGCCGTTGAACAGCGGCCTTCTTTTGATATTTGGGCAGATATAGCCACCACGCGAATTCTCTACCAACAGGGGATTCTCGCCAAAACTCAGCATGTGCCTTTGCTGGAGCAGGTGCCCTTCGCTGATCATCTGATCCCAAGCTGTGATGATGATACCCAGGTGCGGGTGCGGGTCTACCGACCCACAGAACTAGACAGCTCCGCCCCGGCGATGTTGTGGATCCACGGCGGTGGCTACGTGCTGGGTAGTATCGATATTGAAGTGCCAATGACGCAGCGCCTGGCAAGCGCTGCCGGCTGCACCATTGTCGCCGTGGAATACCGCCTGGCACCTGAACACCCATTTCCAACTCCATTAAATGACTGTTATGCCGCGCTGGCATGGATGTTTGAACAGGCATCGCAACTGCAGATTGATCCCCAGCGCATAGCCATTGCCGGCATCAGTGCAGGAGGGGGATTGGCGGCAGCCTTGGCGCTAATGGCCCGTGAGCGCGCTGAATATAAACCGCTGTTCCAACTGCTGCTGTGTCCAATGTTGGATGATCGCAATCAGCAGCCATCCACCCACTTTGAGCTGCAGGGTGTTAGCTGGTCGCGGGAGGACAACCGCAGTGGTTGGGATGCCTATTTGGGTGGGCAATGTCCCGAATCACTGCCAGCTTGGGCGGTTCCGGCGCGCGCCTCTGATCTCTCAGCCCTTCCCCCGACTTACATCGCAGTGGGGGGGCTAGATCTGTTCTTGGATGAGGACTTAGCCTATGCGCGGCGTTTAATGGAAGCTCAAGTCAGCACTGAACTGCATGTATTTCCCGGGGCTTTCCACGGTTTTGAATTTATCGCGCCCGAGGCCCGAGTCTCCAAGCGCGCTCATCATTTGATGTCGGATATTTTGTGCCATGCCTTTAACCGGGTGCAGTGTAACTGAACCCCAGGGTTCAAATTATATTTAAATAAATAGAGGGGGAAGTGCTATGAGTGAACAGTTTTCCAATCAGGGTGGGGTATCAAATTCCGATCCCAATCCCCTAGTTCGCTGGGCGACTTCAAAGTTTTTATGTGCTGTGAGTGATCCCAAGCAACTGGCACAAAAACGCATTAAACAGGAGCGGGCGCGGCAAAAATCTGCAGCCGGCCATATTGTGGAGTATTTTCATCAAGTGGATGACGGGTATAGCCATCTGGCAGCGCAGCTACTGCCAGCCCTGGCTGAGCGCTATGATATTGAGTTGGTCTGTCATCTGGTGAGTGATCAGAAAGACGACAATGCGCCGGAACCGGAGCTGCTACAGCAGCTATCGCGCTACGATGCCTACCATGTGGCGCCGGACTACGGATTGAATTTTCCTGAGCACAGTGAAGAACCCCAAGCGGCACTAGCTGATCGAGCCACAGCGATTCTGGCATCTCAGGATTCAGCGACCTTTATCCAGTGCGCCGCTGAGGTTGGTGATGCGCTGTGGGGTGACAATCAACAGGCTATGCAATCGCTAGTAGAACAATATGGCGGTGCATCAGAACAGCTTGTGGCCGATAAGCTGACAGCGGGCAATGCCCGTCGCAAACAACTAAATCATTACTCTGGCGCCATGTTCTACTATGCCGGCGAGTGGTACTGGGGTGTAGATCGGCTCTATCATCTGGAGCAGCGGTTGGCTCAGCTGGGTGCAGATAACCGCCCTGACAGCCCTTTACTGGTTCCCAGGCCGACTGTGGAGTCTGGTCCACACAAGGATAATGGCCAACTGACACTGGAGATCTACCCCTCGCTGCGCAGTCCCTATACAGCGATTGGTTTTGATCCCGCGGTTAAGCTGGCGCGCGAAACGGGCGTGAATTTGGTGATCAAGCCGGTGTTGCCCATGGTGATGCGCGGGGTTCCCGCTACCCGCGAGAAAGGTCTGTATATCTTTGCTGATGTGGCCCGCGAGGCACCTGCTCTAGGCATGTCCTTTGGCAATATCTACGATCCCATTGGCGACCCAGTTCGACGCACCTACTCGCTGTTCCCCTGGGCGCGTGAACAGGGGAAGGAAGTTGCATTAATCTCCAGTTTTCTCAGCTGTGCCTTCGCCGATGGCATCAATACCAACAATGACCGCGGGCTGAAAAAAGTGGTCGAGAGGGCTGGAATGGATTGGCATCAGGCAGAGCAAATTGTTGGAAACAGCGACTGGCAGGAGGAGCTGGAGGCCAACCGTATAGAGCTGTATCAAGCTGGACTCTGGGGCGT
The DNA here is from genome assembly GCA_049612225.1 of Porticoccaceae bacterium. Classification (GTDB taxonomy): domain Bacteria; phylum Pseudomonadota; class Gammaproteobacteria; order Pseudomonadales; family Porticoccaceae; genus HTCC2207. The sequence goes on from JBMZBJ010000003.1 coordinate 329,529, forward strand.
TCCCGCCTTCAGATTACTGAATGAGCACGGCGAACAAATTCTCGCCCTGTGGGGGCAGGATCGACTCTGGTTGTTTGCCAGAGAGATACAGCGCCAGCTGGAAAAACGCCAGTAAAACTTCGGTTACCGACCAGTAGCCGTTGCTAGCAGCGACGCCAATTGCCCGAGGGTTTTAAAATGGCATATATTATGTCAAAATAATGCAAATAAAAGTGCAAGTCGCTTCTGCAAAAACCCTATTTACCCAATAACACCTGTTTAAGCTAATGAGATATCGGGAGTGGAACTGTGTTAGAACTTGAAAAAGACGGCAATCTTCATATTGTCACCATGAACAACAATGAGAACAGAATCTGTCCAGAGTGGCAGGATAAAATGTTGGAAGTTCTCGATACGCTGGAGAGTGATTGCGGAGCAGGTACCGCGATGGTAATGATTGGCCAAGAAAAATTCTTTAGCAATGGCTTGAATTTGGAGGTGCTCAGTAAGTTGGATCAAGATGGCTGGGTGCAATTTGGTGAAAAAATGAGTGAAATTCACCGCCGTATGCTGATACTGCCATACCCCACCGTGGCAGCTGTCAATGGCCATGCCTTTGCCGGAGGTGCATTTTTAGCCCTATCCTGTGATTATCGGGTTATGCGTGAAGACCGCGGATGGATATGCATATCCGAAGTAGATGCCGGGGTAAAACTGCCCGATCCAATGATTGATATACTGCGCGGTAAGTTGCCACCCCCCACAGTGCGTGATGCGGTGCTGACCGGTAAGCGCTATGCAGCAGATGAGGCGATTGCGGCAGGTTTTGCTGACGGTAAAGCGTCGGCAGACAATTTGCTAGCCACAGCTAAAGAGTTGGCTGCCAATTTGGCTACCAAAGAGCCGGGTATTTTTAAGAGTATCAAACAGACCTACTTTGGTCCTATTGCCAAAGGTTTGGCGTAAACAAGCATTACTAATATAACTGCACTATTGATACAACTGCGCTATTGACACAAATGCACTATGGTTAATGCCATAGATCGCTCTATAACAGAGCCTACAAGGAGAAATTATGAGTTTTACATCATCGGTATTAAGTCTAGAAATCAACGATAATATAGCCACACTGTGGTTGGATAGACCGGAAAAACACAACGCCATTTCCTATGAGATGTGGCTAGATTTCCCCAGAGCCATCAATGCCGTAGCCGCTGATAAAGAGGTAAGGGCGCTGATTATTGCTGCCCGCGGTGATAATTTTTGTGTCGGTATAGACCTTAAATCTCTGGGCAGTGCGCCGGATACTGCAACGGCAACCGGCTGCCTCAGTCAATTTGAGACCACCAAGATATGTCAGGATGCGATCACGGCAATTGCCAACTGTCCGGTGCCTGTGATTGTCGCTACCCAGGGCTACTGTCTCGGTGCTGGTGTGGATTTAATTACCGCCTGTGATATCCGCCTTGCCACCGCCAATACCTTGTTTGGCGTGCGTGAAACCAAGATTGGTATAGTTGCTGATGTGGGCACTCTCCAGCGCTTACCTAAAATTATCAATCCCGGTCATGTGGCGGAGCTGGTTTACACCGGCAGAGATTTTGGTGCGGAATACGCCCTGAAAGTGGGTTTAGTCACCGACGTATACCCCGATGCCCAGGCCACCTATGATGCAGCGCACAAAATCGCCCAGGAAATTGCCGCCAATGCACCTCTGGCTGTACGTGGCAGCAAATTTATTCTGCAGCAGAGTGAGGAGATGACTACAGAGCAGAGTCTGTTACTTAACGGCCTGTGGACAATGACCACATCCCTAAATTCCAATGATCTCAAAGAGGCGATGACCGCCTTTGCCCAAAAGCGGCCGGCACAGTTTACTGGTAGCTAATAACGCTAAACCAAGTTGTGCCTGCGAACTGGCGGCCAAACATCTCTAGGTTTGGTCGCTAGTGAGTTATTTTAAGGCTCTTCTGAAACAGTAAGTCAGGCTCTCTGGCAGAGGCGGTTAGTCTGCATATGTCATCAATAGTGATTCGGCTACCAGTGCCGGTGTCTCCTCACCTTCAATCTCCACCCTGACTTGGTATTTGATTAAATAGCGATTATCGCCTTTATCCCTGACATCTGTGACCTGATAGTGAGCGCGCACTCTTTTACCCGCTCTAACTGGAGCTAGAAAGCGTACCCTGTCCAGACCATAGTTGAGCGCCATACGCATATTTATGGGCTCTAGGCCGCAGTCTTTAGACATTTCCGCCAACAGAGACAGGGTTAAAAAGCCATGGGCTATAGTGCCTCCCAGAGGTGTGGATGCTGCCTTTTTCTTATCGATATGAATAAACTGATGGTCTTCGGTGCAGTCAGCAAAGGCGTTTATCCGCTCCTGACTCAGGGTGACCCAGGCGCTGGGTTTAAATTGGTAGCCAATTTTATCGCTCAGTTGGTGTTTGGGGACGCGCAGGATGGGCATTGGAATAGGGGTATTGGCGTTAGGGGTATTGTAATTAGTGGTGATAAAAAAGGGGGAGCGCTGCTCCCCCTTGACTAGCCTGGAGTGTTAGGCAACTTCGAACAGGCCAGCTGCACCCATTCCGCCACCTACGCACATGGTAACAACCACATACTTGACGCCGCGGCGTTTGCCTTCGATCAGCGCGTGGCCAATCATGCGCGAACCACTCATACCGTAGGGATGTCCAACCGAGATGGCACCACCATTGACATTGAGTTTGTCATTGTCGATACCCAGGTAATCGCGGCAGTAGAGGACTTGAACTGCGAACGCTTCATTCAATTCCCAAAGACCAATATCGTCAATGCTAAGGCCGTGTTGCTTGAGCAATTTGGGTATGGCATAGATGGGTCCGATACCCATCTCATCGGGCTCTAGACCAGCCACCGCGATACCGCGGTAGATCCCCAGAGGCTGCAGACCCTGTTGCTCGGCCAGCTTGGCATCCATAACCACTTGGGCGGATGCGCCATCGGACAGTTGAGAGGCGTTGCCGGCAGTGATTGTGCCGCCTTCGATTACTGTTTTGAGTCCAGCCAGGCCCTCGGCAGTTGTCGGCCGCAAGCCCTCATCAGCGGATACGGTAACCTGCTGTTCTGAGGTTTCACCAGTCTCTTTGTTCATCACCAGTTTGGTACAGTTAACCGCTACCAGTTCATCGGCAAACTTGCCAGCTTCATAACCGGCTGCAGTGCGTTGCTGAGATTGCAGACCATACTCATCCATTACATCGCGAGAGATATTGTAACGCTTGGCTACGGTCTCAGCAGTTTGCAACATCGGCATATAAATATGCGGGTGCATGGCTAACAGCTCTGGATCTGCAGCGCGGTGCATATTCATTTTATCGTTCTGCACCAGCGAGATAGAGTCTAGTCCACCGCCAACTACTACATCCATACCGTCGTGAATAACCTGTTTGGCTGCAGTGGCAACTGCCATCAAGCCGGAGGAGCACTGGCGATCTATAGTCATGCCAGATACAGTGACTGGCAGTCCCGCACGCAGGGCAATCTGACGCGCAATATTGCCACCGGTGGAGCCTTGGGTTAGGGCACAGCCCATAATTACATCTTCTACGGAACCGGGATCAATGCCTGCGCGCTTAACAGCTTCTTCAACCGCTGCGGCGCCCAGCGTGGCTCCAGCTAGGTTGTTAAAACCACCGCGATAGGCGCGGCCAATCGGGGTTCGTGCGGTGGATACAATAACTGCTTCTTTCATAGGGTTTCTCCATTTGGGGCTCGTGAGAGCCAGTATTTATCGAATAATTATTTGTTGCTCAGGGCTTGCTGTGCCTTGGCGAGAAATTTCATCGGTTGATCGCTGCCTTCCCAGGGTACCTTCTCACCAGTGGGATCAGTAATTTTATCCCAGTTATCAGCGATGGCCTCGACAGTCTGTTGCTCCGCAGGTAGCCAAATGCCATCAGTTTCCACAATTTTAACCAGCGCATAGCCACCGACGCCAGCTGAGAGCATAGTCTTATTTGGCGCCTCATCACTGACCAGATAAATGGCCGCCGGTGTCACAGACTCCGGTGTCATCAAGGCAAAGACTTCCGGTGGGAGCAGCCCCTCAGTCATGCGGGTACCGGCAGTGGGTACCAACGTGTTGACCTTGATGTCGTTTTTGCTGCTCTCTAAAACTAGGGTATTCATCAATCCAACCACACCGGTTTTTGCTGATCCGTAATTAGATTGGCCGAAATTGCCGTAGACGCCGGAGCCAGAGCTGGTCATCAGCACGCGCCCATAGTTCTGCTCGCGCATGATTCCCCACACCGCCTTGGTGCAGTTGACCGAACCCATCAGATGTACATCTAAAACTAGTTTAAAATCTTCAAGGGTGCCTTTGGCAAAGGATTTATCTCGCAGTATGCCCGCGTTGTTGATCAGTATATCGACGCGTCCCCACTTATCCATGGTCTGTTGCACCATGGCTTCTACTTCAGCGTAATTGGCAACATTGGCGCCATTGGCTATGGCCTCGCCGCCGAGGGCTTCGATTTCTGCTACCACAGCTTGGGCTGCAGCCGATGAGCCGCCCGAGCCATCGACGCCTCCACCCAGATCGTTGATAACTACTTTGGCGCCGCGGCGAGCCAGTTCCAGTGCATGACAGCGACCTAGGCCGCCACCTGCTCCAGTGACAATTGCGACTCGATCATCAAAGCGAATTGACATATTTTTCTCCTTTAATTAAGAGTATTAGAATTAACCGATAAAAGACATATTGAGCCATTCGGCAATTAGGGCGGGAGTCTCTTCACCCTCAATTTCTACTGATACGGCCATCTTAGTCAGGAAGCGTTTGTCATCTTTGGCGTCGACACTGACAATTTCAGCGTGCATGCGAACGCGTTTGCCTGCGCGGACTGGGGATAGAAAACGAATTTTATCAAACCCGTAGTTCATGCCCATTACCGTATTTTCAGGCATCATCAGGCAGTCCTCCGCCATTTTGGCCATCATTGATAGGGTTAAAAACCCGTGAGCAATAGTGCCGCCAAAGGGTGTATGTTTGGCTTTTTCTTGGTCAATATGAATAAATTGGTGATCTTCAGTACAGTCGGCGAAAGTATTGATTCGATCTTGGGTCAGTTCGTACCAGGGGCTGGAATCAAGCTTGGTTCCAGCGGCATTGATGAACTCTTCTTTGGTGACAGTTTTGGCAGCCATAGTGGTGTCCTCAGTTGTATAACTTTTTTTAATTTATCTTAGTGGCACAAAGTGTGCCAATATATGTTTTTTCAGCGTTAAAGTCAAAAATTGCTGTGCTCTGAAAAGGGCATTTTACCATTGTATCTCTACTGGGATACTGCAGAGTGCCAAAGCTGAGACCCTTGGGTTCTGAGTATTTTACTCGGGGTTAATTTTCGGTAGATCGATTAAAAACAGCGGGGCGTTTTTCTAGAAAGGCGTTCATTCCCTCCCGGGCATCATCGCTGTCTAGTGTATTGCGTACCGCCTGCCGCTCGTCCTCAAGCAGCGTCGTCAGTGATTTATCTTCACAGCCGACAATGGTCTGTAGCATGCTCCTAACCGATTTAACCGGTTGTGCAGCCAACTGTTGGGCTAGGTCTATAGCGCGCTGCTTGAGTTCAGTGAGCGGCCAGACTTCATGAACCAAGCCTATGCGCAGTGCATCTGGACCGGATATTTTCTTACTGCGCAAGATCATATCCAGTGCATGATCGCGGCCGACACACTGACTGAGTCTGGCACTGCCACCCCAGGCCGGCACCGTACCCAAATCCAATTCAGGCAGGCCGATCTGAGCGCCATCGGCAGCCGCCAGGCGAAAATGGCAGCCCAGAGGCACTTCAAGACCACCGCCGAGGCAGTAGCCAAACAGCGTCGCGACCCAGGGCTTGCCCATATTTTCAATGGCGGCGATAACCCGTAATCGCTGATCGAGTAGCGCATCGGCACTGCCTTCCCGCGCAATACCCTCGGGCAATTGCTTGAGGTTCATGCCCACAGAAAAATTTTCCAGACCCTCGGCAGTGAGTACCACGGCTCGAGTGCTATCGTCGCTGGCAATTTCATCCACCACTGCTTCCAGTTGATCGATAAACTCAAGTGACATCTGGTTGTAGGGGGGTGTGTTAATGGAAACAATCGCCACTGCGTCTTGTTGCTGTCTTATTAGGGGCTGGATCATAAGATTATCGACTTTAGTAATTATGCTTTAGGTAGCATTGCAGCTTCTTTCTCCAGTAGCGATGCCACCACCGGGTGGGATCTCACTCGATCAATAAAGCTGGCTAGACCCGGCCATTGATTTGCATCCACCAGGTAGCCTGCATAACTGGCGTTAATAAATGGACTGACTACGGCAATATCAGTAGCTCCCAGTGCGCTGCCAAATAGGAAATCCTGGGCGGGCACCTGGGATTCTAGATAATCTAATAAAGGCGGTAGCTTCACAGTGATAAGCTTTTCGATCAGCGCTTCATCGGGTGGTTGCTTGAAAACCCTTGGGCGCATAAAGCGCTGGAAGAAAATCCCCGTGGCATATTCTGTCACCTGATTGTCCGACAACTCCTCCAGCCACCGTGCATGGGCTTTTTCTGTTGCCGAAGTCGGGTAGACCGGGGTATCCGGATAGGCGTCATCCAAGTATTCACAGATAACTGAAGAGTCACAAGCTGTGAAATCGCCATCTTGCAAACTAGGTATCTTTCCCAGAGGATTAATTTTTCGATACGCCGCATCCTGGGTAAATGGCATCTGTGGACGCTGCTCAAATGCTAGGCCCTTAAGGTGTAGAACAGTCAATACTTTTCTAACAAAAGGTGAAGCTGAAATACCGTGTAAAATTAACATTCTCTATCCTTAAATTAGTTTTATCTTTGAAGAAACTGGGGCCAGACCGAGTGATAGTAAGCACAGGCAATATGCTGACATATTTAATGTCAATATATTGGATGCCCATTGGCTTGTCAAAGGTCAAACATTGCTGGACAGTGGACTGGCTTACAAGATAATGGCACAATTACTGACAATAGATAGGCGGTATCATTGCGATTAAACGTTACCGCTAGTGCCAAAACAACAACTTGTTATATGGGGATTTATGAAAAAGTTTGTCTATTCGCTACTGGCCATTCTGGGAATTGGTGGTGTAACCGCCTGGTACAATTTTGATCTGGTGCTTTTAGCGGCGACTAAATATCTAGCGGCTACAGAATTCGAGGTCGCTGAAAACCGCGAAATACCCTGGCCCCAGGGCCCCCAACAGCGCGCCGCGACGGCTGGCGAACAACCGCCGAATATCATTTTGATTGTTGCCGATGACCTAGGTTATAACGATATTTCCACCTTTGGGGGTGGTGTTGACCCCAGCTTCAAAACCCCCGCTATCGACCGTTTGGCTGCAGAGGGTGCCGTATTTGCTCAGTCCTATTCTGGAGCCAGCAGCTGTGCGCCCTCGCGGGCAATGATTATGAGCGGCCGCTATCCAGCGCGCACCGGATTTGAGTTTACCCCCACACCTTCGGGCATGGGAAGTATGGTTAATCTACTCACTAATGATATGGATTCCAATCTGCCGCCGGGCTTTTACGATGGATCAAAAGAGGCCAATCAGCCGCCCTATGAGCTCAAGGGGCTGCCCCCTTCCGAGGTGACTATCGCCGAGGTGCTCAAGGAAAGAGGTTACTACACCGCCCATATAGGCAAATGGCACTTAGGGCGAGCCAATGGTATGGCGCCCCATGAGCAGGGCTTTGATGACAGCCTGCTAATGGCCAGTGGTCTGTACCTACCAGAGGACGATCCCAATGTGGTGAATGCCAAGCTGTCCTTTGATCCCATCGATAGATTTCTCTGGGCACGGCTCAACTATGCAAATTCCTTTAACACTGGCGATTACGATAGATTTGAGCCCAAGGGCTACATGACAGATTACTGGACCAATGAATCGATCAATGTGATCAAGGCCAATAAAAACCGTCCATTTTTTCTCTACTTGGCCCACTGGGGTCCCCACACGCCGCTTCAAGCAACCCGCGAGGATTACGAGGCAGTGGGCGACATTAAGCCTCATCGCAAGCGTGTCTACGCCGCTATGATTCGCGCAGTGGACCGCAGTGTGGAGCGCATTGTGCAAACCCTCGAGGCCGAGGGCCTTGCCGACAATACACTGATAATGTTTACCAGTGATAATGGCGGTGCCGGTTATATAGGTCTCCCCGAGGTCAACAGTCCCTTCCGCGGTTGGAAGCTCACCATGTTTGAGGGCGGGATTCGAGTTCCCATGTTGGTTAAATGGCCGGCCAAAATTGCCCCTGGCACCAGTGTGGATAAGCCAGTTGCCCATATCGATGTGATGCCGACACTGGCCGCTGCCGCCGGTGCGCCAATGCCCCAGGATATTGAAATTGATGGCGTCGACCTGCTGCCTCTTGCCACCGGCGAGGGTGCTGACAATTGGGATCGGCAGACGCTGTTCTGGCAGAGTGATCACTACCAAGTGGTGCGCCATGGCGATTGGAAATTACAGGTTAATAACCGCCGGACCGACGGCCTGCAAAAATGGCTGTACAATCTGGCGGATGACCCCACGGAACAGACCAATTTAGTGGATAGCCATCCCGAAAAACTTGAACAGCTCAGCCTTCTGCTCAGTCAGCATCAAGCCCTGTCTAGGGATCCGCTGTATGAGCCAATTACCGACGCGCCAGTGATGATTGATAAAACATTGGCTGAAAAATTTGTCGATGGTGATGAATATATCTACAACCCCAATTGACAATTGAACAGGAGATAAAACATGACAACACTAGCTAGTTTAATGCAGGAACAGTTGCCCTCAGGTGGTGTCGCTGTACCCGGAGGCAGAGATTGTCACATGGAGGTTATCGATATTCAGACCGGTCTGGTATGGATGAGTCTCGAAGTGGCAACCCCGGAGGACTTCGAAAATCTTGCGTTGGGCGATACCCTAAAACCCGTCGGTTTGGGTGCTGCGGCTATGGATATGGCACTGTTTAAGCATTCGCCAGATGCCCAGGGCCAGCCGATGCGGCAACGGGAGATCGATGGCTACCGCTTTATCAACGTGGCCAAGCCGGGGGAGAGTGTCAAACTACCCGGTGGAATGACAGAAATACCCGTTAACAAGGCCCATGTACTAGGCTATAAAGCCGGGCGAAAACTGGCGGTACTGAGTCTTCCCGAGGGTGATTTTATCGAAGTGGTCGGAGATCGCAGTTGCGATCAGCAACTGCCGCTGCCGCCGGAGGCAACACTGCGCGAGATTGAGCTGCAACAGCCTCTTATCGTAACCCTGCCAACCCCGACCAAAACGCTGTGGCACTTTGCTGGGGGAATGCGCAGTTTTCAGGGACCAGTGTCACTCCCTGACTTTTAGAATGCTTAACCGCACAGAAGGTGCATAGGATTGGCTACCCAGAAATGGTTATAAAACAGCCGCATAAGACCCGTAAACTTATACAATAACATCTAGAGGAAATTAACCATGGCCATTGGACTTATAGCCACAATGACTATCCAAGAGGGCAAAAATGCCGAGTTCGAACAGCTGTTTACCGAGCTCACGGGGCAGGTGAAGGCCAATGAACCCGGGACCCTGTTCTATGCGCTGCACCGCAGCAAATCAGATCCCCAAACCTACAAGGTGCTGGAGCAGTACGCCACTAAAGAGGATTTGAAGGCCCATGGGCAGACAGACTACTTCCGCGAGGCCAACAAAAAAATGGCTCAGTTGCTGGGTGCACCGCCGGAAATCGAAATTCTGGATGCGGTGTAGTTAAATAGCTGCTGTCCGCAGCGCAAAACAGAATCAGCGCAGTTGCCAATGGCGCCTATGATAATGGACCCTGGGGATTATCGCTGGCGAAACTGGCTCGGTGTAACGCCATTCCAGCGCACAAAGGCGCGACGAAAACTCACAGTCTCTGAATAATCCAACAGGTTGGCGATTTCTGCTACGGTAAACTCAGTCTGCAGCAGATACTGGCAAGCCAGTACATTCCTAACCTCATCACAGATAGTGCGAAAATTAGTTGACTCACTGCTGAGTCGACGCCGCAGGGTGCGCTCAGTGATATGAAATTTAGCTGCTACCTGCTGAATGTCGGGGAACACACTGCCGGACTGAATCAACAGGCGGCGCACTCGGGCTGAGGTGTTTTCAACCCGATTTAAACTGCGCAGCATTTCATCGCACTGTTGCAGGAAAATAACCTGTGCCCCAGGATTTGCCGTTCTGATGGCGGTTGACAGAGTTTTGTCAGGAATCGCCAACTGACAGTGGGGCTGGTTGAACTTGAGGGGCATAGAAAAAACCCTGCTGTAGGTTTCAGCGTGGGCAGGGGGTGGATAATCGAAATGTAACTCGGCGCCTTCAATCCGTCGGTTGATTAGAAATTCTCCCATGGAGCACAGCGAGGAAAAAGACAGTTCCATGGCCAGTTGTCTGAGGAGGTGGTTATCCTCGGTAATCTGCAGGCGCAGTAACGCCCCTTGGTCAGTGTGTAGCAATTCAAATGCTGACCCAGAATTGATAATGGCGTGATAGCGAATCAACAGTTTAATCACTTCCCGCAGATCAGTGCAGCTCATTAGAGCGAATCCGACGGTGCCAAAACTGGCAATTTGAATGCGCTGTCCCAGTTGCAGGGCAAAACTGGGATCATTGATGATTTTGCTTACCATCTCCAGTACCTGCAGTTGGACTCTGGGGTTGGAAAGCTTACTATCGCCATGCAGCACATCCCGAAATTCAGGTCGTGCCAACAGCTCTCGGGGATCCACCGATTTCTCTATCAGCAGTTCCTGTAGGGGCTGTAAAAAATCTAACCGCAAGTACGGTGTTTGATTATTGCGCTTAGCCAAGAAAACATTGTCTCCCAGTGCAAATGGATATCTCAGGTGGGCAGTGACATTTGACTATAGTACTTGCCGATAGCGATGTGAACCCCCGGTAGATTATACGACTAAGATTTTTGCGGGGATACGCACTGTCAGATTTCGGCTCAGCTCAGTGTCGAGTAGACAGTAGATACCACCCCCGACTGGGAAAAGTCCCAAGAACTTCTCCCATTGACCACCCTGTATCCGAGAATGTTATTGATGATAGCTTTCAAGTTAGGTACTGTGCATTTAAAAAAATATATTCCTAGGGGCTATCTCTATGAGCGAGCTGACGCAGCAGCGCCAATCTCAAACCCAATCTCCAGCACTGGATCAGGCGGGCTCTGTCGAGGGCGAGCAACCTCGACCCAGAGCGGTGCGACCTGTAGATTCATCGACTTTGATTCTGGTAGCTCGACAGCGCAATCAGGCGAAAATATTAATGGGTAAGCGCTCCGCTAAACACAGCTTTATGCCCAATAAATTTGTATTTCCCGGTGGCCGAGTAGACCGTTGCGACAGTCGGCTATTGCCGCCCCGCGATCTCCATCCAGCGGTCATGGCGCGCTTGACGAGAGACTGCTCTGAAAGCCGTGCTCGGGCGCTGGGGCTGGCGGCGATTCGTGAGACCTATGAGGAAACCGGACTGATATTGGGTGAAAACGCTACAGCGCCCATCAAGACTAGATCGCCTCAGTGGCGGCAGTTTCTCCAGCATGGCATCAATCCGCGGTTGGATACCCTGCACTATATTGCCCGAGCGATCACGCCGCCCTATCGCAGCCGCCGCTTTGACAACCGGTTTTTTATGGCTGAGACAGAGGGTCTAATTGACACAAAAGATATCGATGCGCTGGGTGGCTCTGGCGAGTTGTTGGAGATTCACTGGGTGAGCCTGTCAGAAGCGCGCGAGCTGGAGTTACCGCGCATTACCCGCATTGTACTAGACGAGGTCGAAAAGCGCTTACTGCAAGGTCACAGCCCAGAGCAGCAAGGGCCCTTTAGCTATTTTCGGCGGGGTAAGCCGATCCGCGACACTGTTTAAATAAATAGTAAAAAATGACAGCAGTTGATTCTCCCAGCTAAAGATTCCGAACTAGAAGGGCCTAGAGTTTTATCCCAAACCCCTCTGGTAACAATAGTGCATAAATATACAAGTAGCCAAACAGATAAAGGGCTACCATCTGCGCCAAATTAAGCATTTAATGTCGTTATTTTTTGGCCTGATGGATAGGTTTTTGAGTTATGGTTTAGGGGTGAGGTCATGAAGCTGACAAGGCGAGCGAGTTTTTCCTACGGGATAGGTGGCGCCCCCTACGCAGTGAAAGAATCTGCTTTTACCCAGTTTGCACTGCTGTTCTACACGCAGGTGCTAGGGCTAAGTGGTACGGTAACTGGCGTGGTTCTATTTATCAGCTTGGTATGGGATGCCATTTCCGATCCATTGATGGGGGCGTGGACAGACCGCTTTAAAAGTCGATGGGGGCGGCGTCATCCATTTATGGCAGTCAGTGCCATTCCACTGGCACTGGGTCATGTTGCACTTTTCTATCCACCACAATGGGTGCAGACAAATTCCACTGCGTTGGCAATTTGGCTGCTGGTTTGCTCACTGTGGATACGCACCTGGGTAACTGTTTTTGCCCTGCCGCACTTAGCCTTGGCTGCCGAGATAACCCAAGATTATCATCAGCGCAGTAGCCTGCTTGGTCAGCGTATCGGTTTTCTGTTCTTCACGTCGATTCTACTGTCGGCGTTAAGTATGTACTGGCTATTTAATGAGGTCGATGGACAAGATGGCCGTTTTATAGCTGATAACTATGCGAGCTTTGGATGGCTATCGGCTGTGGTGATCCTGGTGACTGCCAGTGTCTGCATCTACGGAACCCGGGGCTTTATTGCCACCACCCGAATCCACGCCGACAGGATGCCATCGGGGCAAGGGGTGCGTGGCATAGCGAGAGATTTTATGGCCACCATCGGCAATCGCAGCTTTCGACACTTGCTGTGTTACGATCTGGGCGCTTCAGCCTCCTATGGAATTATCATTGCCCTCAATATCTTGGTATGGACCTATTTTTGGGAATTCGATGCCACTACCATGGCGCTACTGATGGGGTTGCCGGTATTCACAGCAGTTCCCCTGGCGCTTTTTACCACCGCAAAACTGGGCAAGTATTGGCCAAAACACAAAATTCTAAAATACGCCATTTTTCTGATGTTGGTCGATTTGGTATGGATTTACCCATTGCGGTTCCTCGATATACTGCCGGCAAATGGGCACTGGCTGGTTATGGTATTGGTCTTTTTGCAAAATTTTATCTTTGTTTATCTGTTTGTATTGCGCAATATCGCCGCCTATTCAATCACTGCAGATCTGACCGATGAGCACGAGTCAAACTGTGGCAAGCGTCAAGAGGCAGGGTTCTACTCGACTATGGCGTTTACGACTAAGTTGGCGTCTGGATTGGGGCCGTTGTATGCAGGTTTGGTACTTGACTTTATCGGTCTCCAGGAGGGTATGATGCCCGGCACTATTGCCCAACCAGTCTTGGATTCGCTGATCTGGGCGATGCTTTTGGGCGCGCTACCGTTGATGTTTATGGCTTGGCGCTTTACCTTAAAGGTCTCGATGAGCAAGGCCCAGCTACAACAAATTCAAGCGACTATCTTGGCAAGCCGGGCAAGTCAACCCATTACTGATCACCCACAAAATAGGGAAAAGTTAAAATCATGAAGCGTGAGTTCGATTTCGACAGCAGTCTAGACCGGCGCCATGGCGATAGTCATAAGTGGAATAAATATGCCAAAGTCGGAGCCGATGTGATTCCTGCCTGGGTCGCCGATATGGATTTTCAGGTACCGCCAGCAGTAGTTGAGGCAGTGGGCAAGCGCCTGCAGGGACCTGCTCTGGGTTATTCCGAGCCACCCCGTGAGTTGGTCACTGTGATATTAGATCGACTTGAGAGGCTCTACGGTTGGACAGTTCACCCCACCTGGCTGGTGGCATTGCCGGGCGTGGTTCCCGGTCTGTACGCCACAGTTCGCGCCTGCGGCGATCCCGGCAGTGCAGTGATTGTCCCCAATCCCAGCTACCATCACTTTTTAGAGGCGCCAGAGTTCTCTGAGCGCCAGTTGTCACCCCTTGATAGTCAGATTGTCAACGGTCGTTGGCAGATGGATTTTGAACAGTTAGAGGATTTGGCCAGACAGGGAGCCAGCAGTTTTATGTTGTGCAACCCCCACAACCCTCTGGGAAGAATACTGGACCGCGAGGAACTCCAGCGAATTGCTGACATCTGTTTACAGCAACAAATCGTTATCTGTTCCGATGAAATTCACGCCGATGTTTTGCTGGATAAAGACAAGTCTCATATACCTATAGCAACCCTTTCTCCCGAGATTGAACAGCAGACCATCACCCTGATATCACCGAGCAAATCATTCAATCTACCGGGTATCGGTGGCTTTGCTCTGGCAGTTATTCCCAATCCCGAGATTCGCAAAGCCTTTGAGCGGCAAATCCACGGCCTAACGGTTCATCCCGGAGCGCTGGCCTATGCAGCGGCACTGGCAGCCTACCGCGACAGTGAGGACTGGTTGAGTTCTCTGGTGGTCTACCTGCGCGCCAATCGGGACTACTTGCAGGCGCGCATTGCCGCGATCCCCGGATTATCCATGACCCCTGTAGAGGCGACTTTTCTCGCATGGATTAATGTAGCCGAATTGGATCTGGACAATCCGGTCAGTTATTTTCTCGCTCATGGAGTAGCTCTGTCAGATGGTTCTGTGATGGGCGATCCCGATTATTTGCGAATTAACTTTGCCTGCACCAGGGCTACTTTGAAACAACTTATGGATCGAATCGAGTCCGCCGTCTCGATTCTCAGTCAACGCTACCAATACACAGGAGGCATCAAAATGTCTAATACTACAGCGGACCGCAAACAGGCAGTTACCAATGCGATGCAAGCCGTTCGAAAATTATCCAAAGAAGGCAGTCCAAGTCGCGAGGAGCTCAATTTGATCGAGACGCAACTGGGCGCATTGATAGCACAGCCTGAGCTTTTTTCAGAGCAGCACTATCCCAATCCACCCTCGGAGTCGCCAGGGCATGTCTATTTAATTGCCGAAGATGAGGGGCATCAAAATTCCCTGTATCTAGTCTGTGCCAACGGCAAAGCTCAGGTCCCGCCTCACGATCATAAAACCTGGGCGGCGATTGGCGGTCTATCTGGCGAGGAGGAGAATACAATCTACAATCCCGTGGGCGATGCTGCAGAGGTATCTGCCAAGCTTACTATCAAGGCTGGTGATACCCTCTCCCTGATGCCGGAAGAGGTTCACAGTATCAGAGCTGTGGGTGGTCCGACGCGTCATCTGCACTGGTATGGCAAAGGATTTTCTGAGCAGACCGGTAAGATTGCCTGGGTAAACGACGCCTGGATTGAGGTGCCTGCAGATATGATACCCATCGATGAATCTCGCCGAGTGCTCTAGGGTTTAGCTGCAATGAGTTCTCAACAGCCCGTAGAGGTTGTGACACCAACCGAGCTATATCATCAGCTGATTGGCAATCAGCAGCTGGCACTGATTGATGTTCGTGAGATTCGTCCCTACTCACAGGGACACCTGCTGTTTGCCATACCGCTGCCGCTGGCCAGGCTGGAGTTGATGGTGGCTGATCTTATACCCTGCAGGGCCGCTGCCATAGTGATCTGCGACGGCGGGTCGGCGGATACAGATAATTTGCACCTAGGTATGCGAGCTGCTCGGCGTCTAGCTGAGTTGGGTTACACCAATATCCAACTGCTTGAGGACGGTATCTGTGGCTGGCAGGCGGCGGGCTATGAGTTATTTGAAGGTGTCAATGTGCCCAGCAAAGCGTTTGGTGAATTTATTGAAGAGCGCGAGCAAACCCCGTCAATTAGTCCGCAAGAGTTAAAAGCAATGCAGGATCAGGGGGCGGATATGGTGCTTCTCGACAGCCGCCCTGAAGAGGAGTTTCAGATGCTCTCGGTGCCCGGCGGTATCTGCTGTCCCGGCGGTGAACTGGCCTATCGCGTGCATGACATAGTGCCCTCTGAGGACACCACTGTGGTGGTTAACTGTGCTGGTCGCACCCGCAGTATTATTGGTTGCCAATCCCTGATTAACGCCAGCATTCCCAATAGGGTTGTGGCGTTGCGCAATGGCGTGATGGGTTGGCATTTAGCCGGCTACCAGGTGGCGCATGGATGTACCGATAAGGTATCACCCCCCAGTCCCCAAGCCCTGCAAAGGGCTCAGCAATCGGCACGCCGGCTTATTGAGCGCTTTGCCGTGCAAACCGTCAGCCTGCAAACCCTCAATCAATGGCGCACCGAGCGCGACACCAACAGTCTCTATATCCTCGATGTGCGGACCCTAGAGGAATTTGAACAGCAGCGCCTGGTTGATGCAGTGCATGCGCCCGGCGGCCAGCTGGTTCAGAATACTGATCTCTATGTGGGGGTGCGCAATGCGCGCCTGGTGTTAGTGGATTCTGAAATGGTGCGTGCGGTATTTGCCGCCTCGTGGCTGATGCAGATGGGCAAGGATAATATCTTTGTTCTCGAGCAGGGCTGGCAGCAGAGTCAAAGCATCAGCGGAGAGCGTGAAAAACCCGTTCTGGGGCTAGAACAGTTGAATTGCGATCAGATCACCGCCGCCGATCTGCAAAGCGCATTGCAGGACTCCGGCGTGCAGATACTGGATGTCAACCTAAGTGAGGATTACCAAAAGGGTCATATTGAGGGCGCCTGGTTTGTGCCCCGCGCCCGATTGGCTATGGCAGTTAAACATATACCCCCAGCTGATCTCTATGTGCTGACATCCAGTGATGGCATCACTGCAAGCTTGACGGCTGCCGAGTTGACAGCATTGACCGAGGTGCCGGTCAAAGTGCTAGCCTGCGGCAATCGTGGCTGGGAAGCTGCTGGAAATACTTTGGTTTGCGGTCAGGGTAACCGCAGTCTAGAGCCAGATGATAGGTGGCAAATACCCTTCTTGCCCGATCCTGTCACCGGTAAAAGTGCCGAGCAAAATATGCGTGAATACCTATCTTGGGAGGTTGCCCTGGTGGAGCAAATACAGCGCGATGGCACCACCAATTTCCGTCACTTTCCCGAGGATTAGAGGCAAGAATCTACGGTTGGCGCTACTCGGCCTGATGCCCATATCGAGTCTCCAGCGGCTAGCATTTTTGGCCTAATTTAGTTCTCAGGGTTATGGCAGAGTTTCCGCTGTGGACAGGCGTTCGTAATCGTATATACTGACATTGAATATGCCAATAAATTGGCCGGCCCTGTCTCGTTTGCCGCAGCTGTTGTGGCAGCAGTGTGGGCTGGGTTGTTGCACTACCCAGTTGCAGTGCATAAACCGCCGATGGTCAAATGGCAGCACTGGACAGTAGAAAAATAAAAGTTGTTAGAGATTTTGAGCAATGTATAAACTTTATGGCCATTTAGGCTCGCCTTACAGTATTAAAATGCGCTCGCTGATGCGCTATCGCCAAATACCTTTTCAGTTTAAATCCAGAAGAATTGACTGGGAATATCCGTATCAACAGGTCAAGGTCAAAGTGATTCCTATACTGGAATATCCGGATGGGAAGCTGCAGAATGATTCCACCGTATTAATCTACAGTCTGGAGCAATCTCACACTGAGCGCTCGGTGATCCCCCAGTTAGAGGCCGATGCATTTCTCGCACTGCTGATTGAGGATATGGCCGATGAATGGCTGTCCAAGAGCATGTACGCTTACCGCTGGGCTCATCCCGCGCACACCCAGTGGACGGGAAAGTTAATCGCCTTTGATCATCTGTTCTGTGGTGACTTGAGTCTCCCCAATATAGAGAAATTGGGTGCAGAATTTGCTCACCGCCAAGTGACCCGCAATGCACTGGTCGGCTGTACCCAAGACAATATGCCGCTTATTCAGCATATTGGTGATCAGGTATTGGATATAATGGAGCGCCATGTAGTTGATCACCCTTTTTTGTTTGGCTCGCGACCCTCGATAGCCGATTTCGGCATCTATGGGCAGATTAGTCAATTTATTATCGACTTAGCGGCAATTGAACCCAGTCAACAGCGCGCACCCTATACCATGCGTTGGCTGCACCATATGGATGACCTATCCGGTTGCGAGGGGCAGTGGCGTCAGCCCGCAGAGACCTACCCAGCAGCCGTGGAGGCGCTGCTGGCGCTTATCGGCGAGCAGTATTTACCCTTTTTGTTGGCCAATGAAGCAGCTATTGCCAGTGGCGCCGACAGCGTTGAGCTCTCGGTAAGCGGGTTTGATTACCGGCAGACGCCGTTTAAATATCAGGTCAAATGCCTACAGCAATTGCGCCAGGCCTACAGCAACCTATCCGACAGCGCTCGAGTAGAGCTGCAGCCGCTGTTGCACAGGCACAACTGCCTAGAGGCGTTGCAGGGCTAGTGAATTGACCCTGGCAGTTGATGGTAAAATTTAACTACGCTGTCCCGAATAAGGGCGCAAACTAATTTTCAATACTAATAATTTGGAGTAAATAGTATGGACTTTACAACTTTTGCTAAATCGAGAAAGAGTGTCCGAGGATTCTTGGATAAACCCGTTCCCCGAGAGGTGGTTGAAGAAATTATCGATACGGCAAAGTGGGCACCCTCTTCGTATAACACTCAGACTTGGAAGATTCACGCACTGAGCGGCGATGTGCTGGACAAGATACGCGAGGGCAACACCAAAAATACGCTGGCTGGCAAACCCCATGTGCGGGACTTTCCCTACAAGGAAGAGTACGAGGGCGTGCATCGCCAGCGACGCATCGATGTAGCAGTTCAGCTGTTTGAAGCCATGGGAATCGGTCGCGATGACGAAAAACAACGCATGGACTGGATGCTGCGCGGTTTCCGTCAATTTGATGCGCCGGTATCCCTGGCCCTGACCTATGACAAATCTTTGGAGCCGGCGGCCATTACTCAGTTTTCCCTGGGTTCACTGGCCTATGGTATTGTGCTTGCCGCCTGGGAGCGCGGTCTGGGCTGTGTCATTAACGGCCAGGGTATTATGCAGTCCGATGTGGTGCATAAATACGCGCAGATTCCCGACACCGAGAGCATTATGATCTGTATTGCCATGGGTTACCCCGACGATAGCTTCCCCGCCAATCATGTGCGCTCAGTGCGTGCTGATAACAGTGACTTTGTTCGCTATCTGGGTTTTGATTGAGCCCAATCCAGCAGGTCAGGAACACCACCCCCTGTGCCAGTTTTGTCGCCCGTTTTCTTAGTAGTAATTGGTTGCGAAGTCTGGTTGCAGGGGTTAGCTATGGGAGTTATTGTGGGTCTGGACTAAACGCCTGGTTTAACCATAGCCAGTTGCGCACTAGAGCCCATCACGGGTGCGGATAATTTTGTCAGATCCCGCCGGCATGCTGAAAGATACCCCATCTTGGCCAACGGTGTAGTCGGGGAAGATATCCTCAGCACCGTTGAGGTACAGAGAGGCCTGACCCGGAAATACCAGTGGCGGCACTATATGATAGTAGAGCAGGTGGCCGACGCCGGCATCCCGCGCGGTTTCAGCGGCCTCAACCGGACTGGCGTGATAGTCCAGAATATCATAGGTGACTTTCGCCAATGGCTGATTGCCTACTTTGTTGGCGACTTTATTCATCAAATTTACCAGGTTGGGCGACAGTGCTTCATGTACCAACAAATCCACTCCCTGAGCAAATCTTTCGATAGTAGCCGACTTGATAGTATCGCCAGATATTAACAGCGAGCGATCTTTGTAGATAAACCTATAGGCCACTGCAGGATCAACTGGAGAGTGATCAACGGCCATGACTTCAATTTTGAGGTCATGATCGTCAATTAAAGTGAGCAGTTCCCCAGCTGCAGGTTTGACAAAGCTGTCGGCCACCATACCGGCGCCACTCAGTGGCGCTACTGTATCGCCGTGGTGTTCATGGCGATAGATAAAATCTTGGGCATAGGCTTGATTGAAGCCCTCGACAATCTGTTGCACCCCCTCGGGTCCGTACACTGTTAGCGGCTGGGTATTCGCAATATTCACCCAGCGAATAGTTGCCATCTCCCCGAGACCATCCAAATGATCAGAGTGGAAATGGGTTAAGAATACTGCCTCGATATCGCCCGGCACATAACCCATACGAGCCAGATTGCGCAGACCATCGGTACCTGCGTCGACCACAAACAACCGATCCCCGGCAATCACCGCCACACAGGGACCAGAGGCGTTGGGTGCCGGCATCGGCCCACCTGCGCCACAGAGTGCCAAGTGGAGACCGTCCTCTAAATCATCAAGGGTATTGGCTGCCATTTGGCGCTCAAGGCCAGTTTCAAAAACGGTAGTTAAAATTGTAGTCCGCTGGCTGTAGGCGACCAAACTAACTAATACAACTAGGGTTAAGGTTATTGCAAGCTTATTCAATTTCTACTCCTCGTAACTCCATGGCCCGCCACAGACTATTGTGATGTACAAAACAAAAGGTTACATACCTTATGCCATATCTTGCTATTTTGTAAATACCTCCCGCAGTACTGAGAGATTGGCAAACGGCAACTGACTTCAGAGCGGGGTTTATAGGCGGAGTCAGTAAGTAGTTTCCAATATTGAAACCGCAGTCTTGTCAATTAGGGTCCATGCATGAAACGCAATAAGACGGCAGTACCCCTAGCTAAAACTGCCAGTTTTATTAAATATTAAGTATTAGTATGTTGTTGATTTGGGGATCTTGTACTGATAGCATAGTTAATGCCATATATTGTGGCGTTTTATTATAAAACTAATGATCACAAATAAATCGTTTAGCAAAGCCTTTGTTAATCGGCTATTTTTTAGATCAAATAATCTACAAGGGGAGTTATCTTAATGAGAATTAAACATCCACTGGCTACGGCCATTATGATCTCATCCATTGGTGCGCCCGCGCTTGCCAGTGCCAATGAAATAGAAGAAATCACCGTTACTGCAACCAAGCGACAAGGCGTTGAGGTCCAAGATCTGGCCGCTTCCATCTCTGTCTACGGTGCAGAGGAGATAAAGAACGGTAGAGTTCAGTCCATGACAGACTTGACCAATATTGATCCCAGCTTAAACTCAATCTCAACACAAAGTACTTCATCAACCCGTATTGGTATGCGTGGTTTAACCACCCCCGCCAATAATGTTGGCTTTGAAGCCGCTGTGGGTGTAAGCATTGATGGTGTGCCGCGAGCCCGTACTGGTATTGCACTCTCCGAGCTACCTGAATTGGTTAGCATGGAGGTCTTGCGCGGACCCCAGGGCACGCTGTTTGGCCGCAACACTAGTGGTGGTGTGATCAATATTAATACCGCCAAGCCCAATCCTGAGGGTGGCGGCTTTGTCGAATTTTCGGTGGGTAACTACAACGCCAGATCCGTTCAGGCGGCGGTTAACATGCCTATCAACGAGCAGTGGACTGGGCGTATTGATGCCAAAGATCGCCAGCGCGATGGATTCTTGGACAATATCCTCTCTGAGACCGATGTCAATAGTGCCGATCGCCGTATGGTGCGTGGCCAGCTGACTTACGAAGGTGAGGACAGCAGTCTGCGTCTAATCGCCGACTGGGGTGAAGATCAATCTATCTGTTGTGGTGCGACATTAGATGTTGTTGGCACTCCAACAGCTGTCGGCTTATATACCATGGTTGCCGGTGTGCCAGCATATGGTAGTACCGATATTGACGATCTCCAGATCAGCTCTAACATTACCCCCACCAATGATATTGACGAATGGGGTGTATCGGCTGAGTATAACTTAGATATTGGTGGCAATAACTTTACCAGTATCAGCTCCTACCGCGACTGGGAATCCCTTGCCGCACCAGATGGTGATATGAGTGGTATAGATTTGGTCGGTCTTACGCAGTATTCTGCAGATACTGTATTCACTCAAGAGCTG